>NZ_RPDJ01000011.1 GCF_004023625.1 Streptomyces cavernae
TCGCTGACGCAGCCGAACGAGGCATCCAACGCGTCTGCTCCAGCGAGCAACTCCCGTGGTCCTTCCTCACCAACACCGGCCTCACCATCCACCATCAGCCCCCACAGAACTAACGAAAAACTCAGTAGTGCCCCGACAGGGGCACTGGCCACCGGGACACACTCCGCCGGATACGCCCTAGAGTTGCCTCAATGAGCATGACGCCCCCGCCCGGCTGGTACCGGGACCCGTCCCACCCGCTCGGCGAGCGCTGGTGGGACGGGACCGCGTGGACGGAGCACCGGCGTGCGGCCGAGGTGCCGCAGCAGCCCTTGGCGCCCGCGGAGCCCCTGGCCCAGGCGGGATTCGGCCCCCCGCCCGGCGGCAGGGGAGCGGGCCGGGCGAAGGCGGTCGCTCTCAGCACCGCCGGTGTCGTGCTGGTCGCCTCGATCGTCACCGGCGTCCTCGTCCTCGGCCGGAACGACGGCGGCGCCCCGGCGGCGCAGACCACCCCGACGGCGCCCCCGCCGTCCCCGTCCGCTTCGGGCGGCACTTCCGGGCCCGGCGGCACCTCCGGACCCGAGGGCACGGCCTCGCCCTCCGGACCGTCCGCCGACGATCCGTCCGTCGTCACGGACGAGCTCAACGGCATCACCTTCCCGCTGCTCGACGGCTGGGTCCGGCCCCGCAACGTCGTCGAGAAAGACGTCGTCATGACCACCGACGGCACCTACGACTGCCCCGGCGACCCGGGCATCTGCCGCCGCGGGCGGGTCATCTCACGCACCGTCACCGCCAACGACGAGAAGTCGCCCGAGGCGCTCGCCAAGGGAGACATCCAGGACGCCGCCGACGAGGCCTACGACCGCGACACCATCAAACGCCGCCCGTACAACGGCATCACCTCCCACGAACTGGTCGCGCAGGGCCAGGTCGCGGTGGCCGGCCGCACCGGATACTTCGTGCGCTGGCGGGTCATGACCGACGCGGGCCCCGGCGGTTACGTCCAGTCGCTGGCCTTTCCCTCCAGCGTCGGCTCCGAGGCGCCGATCATCGTGCGGTTCGCGTTCGACGCCGGGAAGGACGGGCCGCCGCTCGCCGACATGGACCGGATCACCGAGGGGATCCGGTCGGTCGGCGACGCGGACCAGGGCGGCGGCGTGGGCAGCAGCATCGGTCCTTCGAGGTGATCGATTCCTCGCTGGGATCGATTCCTCGCGGGGATCGGTCCCTCACGGCGATCGGTTCCTGGCGGTGATCGGTGCCACGCGGTGATCCGGTCCCTCGCGGGGATCGGGTTCCTCGCGGGGAGGGGCCTTGCCGCGCGGGGGTCACAGGAACGTGTGGCCCTCGCCCCGATACGTCGGCACCGTCGCCGTCACGGCGTCCCCCTCGACGAGGTGCAGCACCTCGAAGCGCTCGCACAGCTCACCGGCCTTGGCATGCCGGAACCACACCTTGTCACCGATGAGCAGGTCGTCGGCGGGGGAGCCGATGAGCGGGGTCTGCACCTCGCCGGGCCCCTCCTGCGGGTCGTAGCGCAGTCCTTCGGGCAGATACGGAACCGGCAGCCGGTCCTTTCCGGCCGCACCCGACGCCGGATAACCGCCGCCGAGCACCGTGACGACGCCGACGCCGGGTCTGCGGACGACGGGCTGGGCGAACAGGGCCGCCGGACGGGCGCTGAACGACGTGTAGTTGTCGAAGAGCCGCGGCACGTACAGCCCGGAACCGGCCGCGATCTCCGTCACGGCTTCCTCGGCCGCCGTGTGCTGGACGCTGCCGGTGCCGCCGCCGTTGACGAACTCCAGGTCCCCGGCGACCGCACGGACCGCGCGTATCACCTCGGCCCGCCGAGCCGCGAGTTCCTTCTTCGCGGTGGACTGCATCAGCCGGATGGCGCGCGAACGCAGCGGCCGACCGGCCACGGCGTCCCCGACACCCGCGATATGGCCCTCGTACGCCATGACGCCCACCAGCCGGAACCCGGGCCGCCGGGCCACCGAACGGGCCATCTCCGCGACCTGAGCGGGGGAGTGCAACGGGGAACGCAGCGCCCCGACCCGCACCCGCCCGCCGAGGAGCTTCAGCGAGGTGTCCAACTCCAGGCACACGCGCACGACTTCGCTGCCGCCGTCGCGGGCGTCGTCGATGAGCTGGAGCTGGGCGGGGTCGTCCACCATGACGGTGACGGCGTTGGCGAGCTTGGGGTCGCCGGTGAGTTCGGCGAAACCGTGCTTGTCGGCGGAGGGGTAGGCGAGGAGGACGTCGTCGAAACCGGACCGGGCGAGCCAGATCGACTCGGCGAGGGTGAAGGACATGATGCCCGCGAACCCGTCCCGGGCCAGTACGCGCTCGAGCAGGGCCCGGCAGCGGACGGACTTGCTCGCGACCCGGACCGGCTTGCCCCCCGCCCGGCGGACGAGATCGTCCGCGTTGGCGTCGAAGGCGTCCAGGTCCACGATCGCCAGCGGGGCGTCGAGATGAGAGGTGGCCCGGTCGTAGCGGGCCCGGTCTGCGGCACGGGCGGTCATGTCCGAAGCCTGCCAGATGCGATTACCGCAGGGTAGGGGATGTTCCGGGCAGATCACCCGGGGGTCGCGGACTCGTTCCCGTTCGGGGCGCGTCAAGCCGTAGAGTGACGCGGACGCAAAGGTATGGGCCACACGGACCAGCACGGCACATGGGCACGCCCTCGGCGATCGGGGTAACCCCCTGACGAGGGGCGCCCGTTGGCCGGGGCCACGACGAAACGGGGGGCGATGAGCACGGACGCGCATCGCGCCTCCTTCCCGGGACCCCCGCGTCATCCCGCGGACCAGTCGACGACCAACCCCGCCCCGCGACGCCCGGACCGCACACCGATGCAACCACAGCCTCAGCGCCCGGCACAGCGGGCATCGGAACGCCCCGCGTCGGCAGCACGGCCGGGCACTCCACCGGAGCGCCCGCCCACCCCGCCGCGTCGCGGTCCCGTACCACCGGAGCACCGGCCGTCCGGGCCGCGCTCCGACGCCGGGGGGCCGGAGCGGTGGCGGTCGGGGTCGGGGTCGGAACGCCGACCGCCGGAACAGGGGCCGGAGCGCCGTCACCCGTCCGAGGGCGGGCCGGGGCGCAGGGTGTTCGCACCGGGGGCGTGGCAGCGACCGCCGTCCGTCGTGCGCTCGGCGTCCGAACCGCCGGAACGCCCGACCCCCGACCGTCGGCCCGAGACCGACCGTCGGCCCGAGACCGTGCGACCTCCTGGGACGGACCGGCCCTCGGAGCGGCCCGCCACGCCGGAGCGGACTTCCGGGCCGGGGCGGAATTCCGGGCCGGAGGGACCTCGGGGGTCGGGGCGGCCTTCAGGGTCGGAGCAGCTTTCCATGCAGGACGACTGGTCT
The DNA here is from genome assembly GCF_004023625.1 of Streptomyces cavernae. Classification (GTDB taxonomy): domain Bacteria; phylum Actinomycetota; class Actinomycetes; order Streptomycetales; family Streptomycetaceae; genus Streptomyces; species Streptomyces cavernae. Next base: position 3,363 of record NZ_RPDJ01000011.1, read on the forward strand.
TCAGGGTCGGTTCGGCCTTCCGTGCAGGATCGGTCTTCCGGGCCGGAGCCGCTTTCCACGCAGGATCGGTCTTCGGGGTCGGTTCGGCCTTCCGTGCAGGATCGGTCTTCCGGGCCGGAGCCGCTTTCCACGCAGGATCGGTCTTCGGGGTCGGTTCGGCCTTCCGTGCAGGATCGGTCTTCCGGGCCGGAGCGGCCTTCCATGCAAGACCGGTCCTCCGCGTCGGTTCGGCCGGCTGCGCAGGACCGGGCTTCGGTTCCGCCGCGCCCCGAGGCCCCGCCGAAGTCGGGGACTGCCGTACCGGGGCGTGCGGACGGGGCTTCCCGGCCGGTTTCCGGGGCGCCGTCGTCCGAGCACGACTCCGGGCGTTCCTCCGGGACATCGGGGTCCGCGGCCGGGAGACGGGGGAGCGAGCGCCCCCCGGAGTCGGGACCCGAACGCCGCCCCGCGGGCTCCGCCGCGTCGGCCCGGCCTCGGGACGCCAAGGTCCCGTCCGGTGTGAAGCGGCCCTTCAGGCTCCCCCATGGCGAGCCCGACCCGGAAACCCGGGGCCGGGCGTTCGGCAAGGCTCCCCGCTTCCCCCGGTTGCGTCCCACCGATGAGCGGAGCCCCGTGGCTCCGCCCCCGCCGCCGGCCTCCGCCCGCTTCCCCGACGCGCCGCCCGCCGCGGGGAACCCCGTGCACCGTCAGGGCACCGGCCCGCCGCAACCGGCCCGAGCACCCGGAGTTACCCCGCCGCCAGTGCCGTCGGTGCCGCCGAAGCCGTCGCACCCTCCCGCTGCTCCCGCTGCTCCTGCCGCTCCTGTTCCGACGACCGGGGAGGCCTGGCTGCCCGAGCCCGGTCGGGAGCCCCGGTCGGAGTTCGACTTCTCGCTCGCCGCGCCCGTGCGGCCCGCAGGGCACGCCGACGTCCCTGGGCCCCGTCCGCTCGGCGCCCGGATCCGCGGCAGGGCCGCCGCCGCGGCGGCCTGTGCCGTGCTCGGGATCGGACTCATCGGCGGAGCGGCGGCAGGCAGTTGGCTCCAGGATGGCGGACGGGACGAGCCGGGGGGCGCTTACAGCCGCGCCTCGGAGCTGTGGCACAACGTGCCCGTCGACCAGCTCTTCCCGCCCACCGTCGAAGGCGAGGGCGCCGGGCCCGGGGGAGCGGACCGTACCTGGACGAGGATCGCCGTCGCCCCCGACACGGGCTGCTCCGGCGCCTTCGACCCGCTCCTGAGCAGGGCCCTCGCCCCCGTCGGATGCCTCCGACTCCTGCGCGCCAGCTACACCGACACCACCAGCAGTCACGTCCTCACCATCGGCCTCCTTTTCACCAAGGGCGACGAATCCCAGATGCGCTCGCTCAGCACCCGCTTCCGTGTGGAGGGACTCGACCGCCGACGCGATCTGATGCCGCGCACGTACGCCGCCGCAGGCACCCTCGCCGAGGGCTTCGGGGAGGCCCAGCGGGCTTCCTGGGCGATCTCCGTCCTCACCGACGCCCCCGTGGTCGTCTACGCCGTCTCCGGCTTCGCCGACCACCGGAGCGTCACCGAACCGGAGCCCGCCGCGGACGCCATGAAGAACGGCGCCACCTCCGACATCGCCCAGTCCGGACTCGGCCACGAGGCTCAGGGCCTCGCCGACCGCATCGAACGAAGCCTCCGCAAGAAGATCGACCCGCCCACGGAGAAACGTTCGTGAAGCGTACGGAGACCCCGTCCACCAGCCGCCCGGCCACGACGCGTCCGAGCGACCCCCGCCGCACCACCACCGGCGCCAACCGCGATACCGGCGCCACCCGGGCCAGCCGCGCCACTCACGCACCCGGCACCTGCGCCACGCGCGGCACCGGCACCAACCGCGCCGCCCGGTGCGCCCGGTACCTGCTCACCCCGCTTCTCGCCGCGACCGTGGCTCTCCTCCCCTCCACCGCCGCCCACGCCGACGGCATCCGGGCCCAGCAGTGGGCCCTGGCGGCCATGAACGCCGAGGAGGCCTGGCGCACCACCAAGGGCAAGGGCATCACCGTCGCCGTCCTCGACACCGGCGTCGACGACAAGCACCCCGACCTCGAGGGCAACGTCCTCACCGGCAAGGACATGGTCGGCTTCGGCGCCGGCCGCGGCGACGCCGTCTGGGCCAGCCACGGCACCGCCATGGCGGGCATCATCGCCGGACACGGCCACGGACCCGGCAACGCCGACGGGGTCATGGGCATCGCCCCGGAGGCAAAGATCCTCCCGGTCCGCGTCATCCTCGAAGACGACGACCCCGCCCGTGCCAAGGCCCGCAACACCCGCGGCAACGCCCTCGCCGAGGGCATCCGCTGGGCCGCCGACAACGGCGCCGACGTCATCAACCTCTCCCTGGGCGACGACTCCAAGTCCGCGCACCCCGAACCCGCCGAGGACGAAGCCGTGCAGTACGCCCTGCGCAAGGGCGCGGTCGTCGTCGCCTCCGCCGGCAACGGCGGCGACACGGGCGACCACATCTCCTACCCGGCCGCCTACTCGGGTGTCATCGCCGTCACCGCCGTCGACAAGTACGGCACCCGCGCCTACTTCTCCACCCGTCGCTGGTACGCCACCGTAAGTGCGCCCGGCGTCGACATCGTCATAGCGGACCCGGACCGCAAGTACTACGAGGGCTGGGGCACCAGCGCCGCCTCCGCCTTCGTCTCCGGCGCGGTCGCGCTCGTCAAGGCCGCGCGGCCGGGGCTGGCACCGGCCCAGATCAAGCGCCTCCTGGAGGACACGGCCAGCGACGCGCCGCCCGGCGGGCGGGACGACTCCCGCGGCTTCGGCTTCCTCGACCCGGCCGCGGCGATCCGCGCCGCCGCCGAGCTCAGGCCCGAGGGATTGCGGACGACACCCGCCGCCAACGACTACTTCGGCCCCGGGCCCGACGCTCCGAAGGACGACGACGCCGGGATGGGCTGGGCGGGTCTGCTGGTTGGCGGAGCGGGCGGGGCCCTGCTGATCACAGCGGCAACCCTCTGGCGGGGCCGCCGCCCCCGGCCCTCCGCATCGCCTTGAGCACCCGCGTCCAGCTCTCCCCGGAAAGCCTCCGGCAGGCGTGACCTCCGCGGGAAACCGTCGGCACGTGTGACGCACGCCCGCACAGTCGGACGCCCCACCGGCCCACCACCGGTGCCGTCACATCCGCCGCCCCATCACCGGTGCCGTCACATCCGCCGCCCCATCACCCCCACCGCCGCCTTCGCCGCGCTCTCCACCATCGCGATCCCCGCCTTCATGCTGCCGCTCCCCTTGGACACCACCGCGACCAGGAACAGCCGCCCAGCGGCACTCACCCGCCCGATGCTGTTGACGTCCCACAACCCGGTCGCACTCCGCGGCAACCAGCCGTTCTTGAGCGCTCACCGGGACCCCGTGGAGGCCGCCGCCGACACACCCCAGTCCTGGCCTGCGGCGATGTTCCCCATGAGCCCCTGGACGTACGCCCGCGAGTCGGCACTCAGCGCGGAGTCCTCGTCCTCGCCGAACACCTGCCGCAGCAGCGCGATCTGATCCGCGGCAGTCGTCTGCGTCAGCCCCCACAGCAGCCCGTCACCGCCCACGGTGTCCCGCAGCCCCAACCGCTCGTTCGCCGCGCCCAGTCCCGCCGACCGCCCGATCGACCTCCACAGCGCCGTGGCCGCGGCGTTGTCACTGTTCTCGATCATCGTCGTGGCGTACGCCCGCTCCTCGGCGGTCAGCCGCCGGTCCGCGTCCTGCGTCTGGAGCAGCAGGGCCGCGAGGATGTTCACCTTGACGATGCTCGCGGTGTCGAAGGACCCGTCGCCGTACGAGGCGGTTTCCCCCGAGTCGAGGGCCAGGACCGCCACGGACACCTCGGCTTGCCCCGCCACGGCGACCGCGCCCATCGCGTCGGCCAGCGACGTGCTCGGCTCCACCGCGGCCACCACGGGTTCCACCGACGCCTCCTCGCTCGCCAGGGACGACGCCGCCGACAATGCCGGCGATGCGAGCGATGCCGGGGGCGAGGAGGAGGTGGCCGCCGATGGCGTCGACGACATGGGGGAGGTCGTCGACGACGACGCCGACGAAGGGGACGTGTTCGCCGCTGTGCGCGACCCCGTGCCGTCGTGTGCCTCCGCCCGCACCAGAACCGCCCCCACCGCCGAACCGCCCACGACCATCACCACGACCGCCGCCAGCATGGCACGGAGGAACCGCCGACGCCGGGCAAGGGGAGCGGAAGCAGGAGCAGGAGCAGGAGCAGGAGCAGGAGGGGGAGCGGGGGCGGAAGCGCCGAGGGGAGGCGTGTCGGGATCCATGCCGCGATGCTGGTGGCCGCGTCTGTGCTCACGGTTAGCCGCGTGTTAGAGCCTTGTCAGCGAACACTGAGAAAGTCGTGAGTCATGTGAACGGCGGGTTTCGGGGCCGCGGTAAGGCCGCGGGAGATCCCCGGATAGGGTCGGTGACCGTGGCGAAGAAGAACATTCCCGACCCCGGCTTCTCCGACGACGACGGCTCCGCCGACCCCCGGCTGAGCGAGGCGCTCGCCGCCTGGGCGGAGGACAGGAGCGCCGTGGAGCCGGTCCTGACGGCGCTCAAGGGCGCCCGGCTGCTGGTGCCGGTGGTGGCCGTCCTCGGCGAGGTCGAGGAGGACGAGAAGGGCCTTCGCCGCGAGAAGACCAGCGACATGGCCGTCCCGACCCTGAAGGCCGGCAACCGCACCGCCCTGCCCGCCTTCACCTCCACCGACGCGCTGGCCCGCTGGGACCCCGCCGCGCGCCCCGTCGCCGTACCGCTGCACCAGGCCCTGCAGGCCGCCGTGCACGAGAAGGCCGACACCATCGTGCTGGACCTCGCGGGGCCCGTCCCGTACGAGCTGACCGGACCGGCCCTGCTCGCCCTCGCGGAGGGCCGCACCAGCACGGACCCACTGGCCGACCCCGCGGTCGCGGCGGCCGTGCGCGCCGCCGTCGCCGGCGAACCGGCGGTCCTGCGCGCCCACCTCGGGCCCGGCCGGGCCGACGGCACCCTGGCCCTCGTGCTGGACCCCTCCGCGCCGGCGGCCGACGCGGCCCGCGGCGTTGCGGAGCGGCTGGCCGCCGACGAGACACTCCGGGCCCGCCTCGTGCGCGGCCTCGACCTTGCCCTGCTGCCGCCCGAGGCGACACCACCGGGCGAGCCCCTGTACGTACGGCTCCCCTAGCCGAGGAAATCACCCGGCCGTAAAGCGCCGAGGAGCGCAAAAAGCGGTGCACCAACAAAGAAGCGGTCCCCCGAGGCGGAGCGCAGGAGCACGGGAGCGCGGAGCGGTGCCCCAGCCGTAGAGAAGCGGTGCCCTAGCCGTAGACGGGCCCCGTGTACTTCTCGCCCGGCCCCTGCCCCGGCTGGTCCGGGACGAGTGACGCCTCGCGGAACGCCAGCTGCAGCGACTTCAGACCGTCGCGCAGCGGTGCCGCGTGGAAGGAGCTGATCTCGGTGGTGCTCGCGTCCAGGAGTCCGGCCAAGGCGTGCACCAGCTTGCGCGCCTCGTCCAGGTCCTTGTGCTTGTCCCCCTCGTCGGTCAGGCCGAGCTTCACGGCTGCCGCGCTCATCAGGTTGACCGCGACCGTCACGATGACCTCCACCGCGGGGACCTCGGCGATGTCCCGGGTCATGGCGGCGAAGTCGGGGTTCTCCGTGGTCTCCGGGTGGCCCGTGGCCTGAGGCGCGTCCCGGTTTTCGTGGGTGGTTTCCCGGGCGTCCCGGGACTCCGAGGGGTCCGAGGGGGAGGTGTCACTCATGTCCCACACCATAGGCCCCGGCCCCTCCCGACCCGACCGCGGGCGACGTATCGGCCGATTAGCACCAACCCTTACTTGCTGCTAGCCTTGTGGGAAGACCGGCCGGATACGTATGTGCCCGGCCCGCAAGTGGAGGCTCCGATCTCCCACCTGACCGTCCTCCTGGACGGCGGGTCACCGGTCAGGCGGCCACCATCGTTCCGTACGGACGATGGAGTCGCCGGAAAAAGCGCCCCGCGGTGACCGCGGCGGTGCTCCGGAAGCATTGGAGCCCGCTTGCGTCCCGTCCCGGGGCATTTTTCATGTGCCGCGATGGTTGGTCCTAAGGAAAGAATCGTACGCGAGCTGCTCTCCAGGCAGCCGTGTGGTGCTACCGAGGAGGATCCATCAGCGCCGAGCCCCGCATCAACGACCGGATTCGCGTTCCCGAGGTGCGACTTGTCGGTCCCAGTGGCGAGCAGGTGGGCATTGTGCCGCTTGCCAAGGCCCTGGAGCTTGCGCAGGAGTACGACCTCGACCTGGTCGAGGTGGCGGCGAACGCCCGCCCGCCGGTCTGCAAGCTCATGGACTACGGGAAGTTCAAGTACGAGTCGGCCATGAAGGCCCGTGAGGCGCGCAAGAACCAGGCGCACACGGTCATCAAGGAGATGAAGCTCCGGCCGAAGATCGACCCGCACGACTACGACACCAAGAAGGGTCACGTCGTCCGGTTCCTCAAGCAGGGCGACAAGGTCAAGATCACGATCATGTTCCGTGGTCGCGAGCAGTCCCGGCCCGAGCTGGGCTACCGACTGCTGCAGCGTCTCGCGGAGGATGTCCAGGACCTCGGTTTCGTCGAGTCGAACCCGAAGCAGGACGGCCGGAACATGATCATGGTTCTCGGTCCGCACAAGAAGAAGACCGAGGCGATGGCCGAGGCCCGTGAGGCCCAGGCGGCTCGCAAGGCGTCGGCGAAGGCCAACCCGGGTCGTTCGCAGAACGCGGCCGATACCGAGGCCGACGTCGAGGCCCCGGCCGAGGCTTCCGCCGAGGCCTGAATCCCAGGGCGCATGCCCCGGGACCCCTGACGCGAGTCGGGGGAGTCCAGGGACACCAGTCCAGGGATGTCATTCGATACATCTGACGTTCCGCCGTGCCCGGTTTCGCGACCGGGCATCGGAGCGCCACTGACGAGGAGAGAACGGCGCTATGCCGAAGAACAAGTCGCACAGCGGTGCCAGCAAGCGCTTCAAGGTCACCGGCTCCGGCAAGGTGCTCCGTGAGCGCTCCGGCAAGCGCCACCTGCTCGAGCACAAGTCGTCCCGCGTGACGCGCCGCCTCACCGGCAACGCCGAGATGGCCCCGGGCGACGCCAAGAAGATCAAGAAGCTTCTCGGCAAGTGAGCCACGGCGCACCGCGCCTGCACTCACCCAAGGACCGGGACCCAATCGTTTCCGGGTCGTGTGACGACAACCACGGCCCCGCTACAAGGAGTTAACAAGTGGCACGCGTCAAGCGGGCAGTCAACGCCCACAAGAAGCGCCGGGCGATCCTCGAGCAGGCCTCCGGCTACCGCGGTCAGCGTTCGCGTCTGTACCGCAAGGCCAAGGAGCAGGTCACCCACTCGCTGGTCTACAACTACAACGACCGCAAGAAGCGCAAGGGCGACTTCCGTCAGCTGTGGATCCAGCGCATCAACGCCGCTGCCCGCGCCAACGGCATCACCTACAACCGCTTCATCCAGGGTCTGAAGGCCGCGAACATCGAGGTCGACCGCAAGATCCTGGCGGAGCTGGCCGTCAACGACGCGAACGCGTTCGCCGCGCTGGTCGAGGTCGCCCAGAAGGCGCTGCCTTCGGACGTGAACGCGCCCAAGGCCGCGTGACGCCGCGCTCGCTCGAGCCGGATGTGTAACCGGACCCGCAGGCTTCCCGCTGCCTGCGGGTCCGAGTGCGTTCAAAAGCGGTGGTGGGTTCGCCTGAAGACCGCCACCCCGCCACCCCGCAACCCCCAAAGGTGAACCCATGCCCCCGACCACCCCGGAGCTGATCTCCCCGCGGTCCTCCCGTGTCCTGGCCGCCCGGCGGCTGGCCAGGCGGAACTTCCGGGGGAAGGAGCGGCTGTTCCTCGCGGAGGGCCCGCAGGCCGTGCGGGAAGCGGTGGGTCACGGGCACGGAACACTCGTCGAACTGTTCGTGACCTTGGACGCGGCGGAGCGGTACGCCGACATCGTCGGCGACGCCCGCGGCGCCGGCGCCCGCGTCCACCTCGCCGCCGAGCAGGTGATCAACGATATCTCGACGACCGTCACCCCGCAGGGACTGGTCGGGATCTGCCGGTTCGTCGACACCCCCTTCGAGGACGTCCTCGCCGCCCGCCCCAAGCTCGTCGCCGTCCTGGCCCACGTCCGCGACCCCGGCAACGCCGGCACCGTCCTCAGGTGCGCGGACGCCGCGGGAGCCGACGCCGTCGTACTCACCGACGCGTCCGTGGACCTCTACAACCCCAAGGCCGTCCGCGCCTCCGTCGGATCGCTGTTCCATCTGCCCGTCGCCGTCGGCGTTCCCGTCGAACACGTCGTCAGCGGGCTGCGGGGCGTCGGGGTGCGCGTCCTCGCGGCGGACGGTGCGGGTGATCACGACCTCGACGCCGAACTCGACGAGGGGACCATGGGCGGGCCCACCGCCTGGGTGTTCGGCAACGAGGCCTGGGGGCTCCCGGAGGAGACGCGCGCGCTGGCCGACGCCGTCGTGCGCGTGCCCATCCACGGAAAGGCCGAGAGCCTGAACCTCGCGACCGCCGCCGCCGTATGTCTGTATGCGTCCGCCCGTGCGCAGCGAGCCCCCCGTACCACCCATTGAGGGGGATCCGTACCGTCACGTTCAGCTAGTAGGGTGACGGGCTCGGGGGCCCACGGCCAGTCCGAGAGGTGGGGTACGGGGATGAGTGTCGGGACGAGCGGAACTCTGGGGGCACATGACGTGCGGGACACACCCGCGCCCCCGTCCTGCGACACGGCCGGGCCCCCGCACGACAGCCCTCCCGCGCCCTCGCCCGGCGACCTCGGCGTCGACCCCGACGAACTGCCCGACGGCCTGGTCATCGCGGACGAGCACGGCCGGGTGATCTGCTTCAATGTCGCCGCCGCCCGTATCACCGCCACCCCCGCCGCCGAAGCGCTCGGCAGCCCGCTGGAACGCGCGCTCCCGTTAGAGGACCTCGAGGGCCGGCGCTGGTGGCAGTGCACCGACCCCTACGGAGGGCTCGCGATCAGGGTCGGGCAGCCGGAGCGCAATCTGCTACTGCCCGGCGGGCGCGAGGTCCTCGTCTCCGCCCGGTACGTCCGTACCGCACCCACCGGCCCCGTCCGCCGGGTCGTGGTGTCGCTGCGCGACACCGAGGCCCGCCGCCGCACCGAGCGCAGCCACGCCGAACTGATCGCCACGGTCGCCCACGAACTGCGCTCGCCGCTGACGTCGGTGAAGGGGTTCACGGCGACGCTGCTCGCCAAATGGGAACGGTTCACCGACGACCAGAAGAAACTCATGCTGGAGACCGTCGACGCGGACGCCAACCGCGTGACACGCCTCATCGCCGAGCTCCTCGACATATCCCGTATCGACTCCGGCCGCCTCGAGGTGCGCCGCCAGCCCGTCGACATCGGCGCCGCCGTCGGACGGCACATCCAGGCGTACGTCGCCTCCGGACAGTCCGCCGACCGCTTCCTGCTGCGCATCGAGCACCCGCTGCCCGACCTGTGGGCCGACCCAGACAAGATCGACCAGGTGCTGAGCAATCTTCTGGAAAATGCGGTGCGGCACGGCGAGGGAACCGTCACCATTGACATCACGCCCTCGGCCTCCCCGCGCGAGCGGGAGGAGGCCGGCACGTCCGTGACGGTGAGCGACGAGGGCCCAGGCATCCCGGAGGAATCCATGAACCGCGTCTTCACCCGCTTCTGGCGGGGCAGCAAGCGCGGTGGCACGGGCCTGGGCCTGTACATCGTCAAGGGCATCGTGGAAGCGCACGGCGGAACCATCACCGTCGGCCGGGCGCCCAGCGGCGGCGCCGAGTTCCGATTTACCCTGCCCGTGAGCGCTCCGGCCTATCTGACCTGATCCGGCCCGAGCCTCGCGGGCTTCTCCGTCTGCCTCGGGGCCCGGTCGTCAGTGGGCGTCCGAGAGCGGTTCCCACCCCCGTTAGACTCGGCCTTTGGCACCCATGCGTCCCCAAAGCGCCAGACGACGCGTTGACGATTCGTCCATGAGTCGGTGACGGGACCTCCAGCCAGCCAACCGGAAGCACGGGAAGAGATGTCGGCACCCAATAAGTCGTACGACCCAGTCGAGGTCGAGGCCTTGAAACCCGAAGAGATCGAGCGCATGCGGGACGAGGCGCTCGCCGCCTTCGCCGCCGCGGACTCCCTCGAAGCCCTCCAGGAGGCCAAGGTCGCGCACACCGGCGGCACCTCGCCGCTGGCCCTCGCCAACCGCGAGATCGGCGCCCTGCCCCCGCACGCCAAGGCCGACGCCGGCAAGCGCGTGGGTCAGGCCCGCGGCGCCGTGAACAAGGGCCTCGCCGCCCGCCAGGCGGAGCTGGAGGCCGAACGTGACGCCCGCGTGCTGGTCGAGGAGGCCGTGGACGTCACGCTGCCCTACGACCGCGTACCGTCCGGCGCCCGCCACCCACTGACCACGATGATGGAGCGGGTCGCCGACGTCTTCGTCTCCATGGGCTACGAGATCGCCGAGGGCCCCGAGGTCGAGGCGGAGTGGTTCAACTTCGACGCCCTGAACTTCGGCCCCGACCACCCGGCGCGGCAGATGCAGGACACCTTCTTCGTGGAGGGCCCGAAGGGCGACCACGGCGAGTCGGGTGTCGTCCTGCGCACCCACACCTCGCCCGTGCAGGCTCGCGCCATGCTCGACCGGGAGCCCCCGGTCTACGTCGTCTGCCCCGGCCGCGTCTTCCGCACCGACGAGCTGGACGCCACCCACACCCCGGTCTTCCACCAGATCGAGCTGCTCGCCGTCGACGAGGGCCTGACCATGGCCGACCTCAAGGGCACCCTCGACCACATGGTCCAGTCGCTCTTCGGCCCGGACATGAAAACCCGGCTGCGCCCGAACTACTTCCCGTTCACCGAGCCGTCCGCCGAGATGGACATGCTCTGCTACGTGTGCAAGGGCGAGTCCGTCGGCAACCCCGACCGCGCCTGCCGCACCTGCTCCAGCGAGGGCTGGATCGAGCTCGGCGGCTGCGGCATGGTCAACCCGCGCGTCCTGACCGCCTGTGGTGTGGACCCGGAGAAGTACAGCGGATTCGCCTTCGGGTTCGGCATCGAGCGCATGCTCATGTTCCGCCACAACGTCGAAGACATGCGAGACATGGTCGAGGGTGACGTCCGGTTCACCCGGCCGTTCGGGATGGAGATCTGATGCGGGTCCCGCTTTCTTGGCTGCGGGAGTACGTCGACCTGCCGGCGACGGAGACCGGCCGCGACGTCCAGGCCAAGCTCATTTCCGCCGGGCTCGAGGTGGAGACCGTCGAGCCGCTCGGCGACGGCCTCAAGGGCCCCCTCGTCGTCGGCCAGGTGCTGACCATCGAGGAACTGGAGGGCTTCAAGAAGCCCATCCGCTTCTGCACCGTCGACGTCGGCCGGGCCAACGGCACCGGTGAGCCCCAGGAGATCGTCTGCGGCGCCCGCAACTTCGCCGTCGGCGACAAGGTCGTCGTCGTCCTCCCGGGCGCCGTGCTGCCCGGCGGCTTCGCGATCTCCGCGCGCAAGACGTACGGCAAGACCTCGCACGGCATGATCTGCTCCGCCGACGAGCTGGGCATGGGCGACGACGGCAGCAAGGGCATCATCGTGCTGCCGCCCGAGCACGAGGTCGGCACCGACGCCATCGAGCTGCTCCAGCTCGTCGACGAGGTCCTCGACATCGCCGTCACCCCCGACCGCGGCTACGCGCTGTCGCTGCGCGGCGTGGCCCGCGAGACCGCGACCGCGTACGGGCTGCCGCTGCTCGACCCGGCGCTGCTCGACGTCCCGGGCCCGAACGAGTTCGGCTACCCGGTCGAGGTCTCCGACCCGCTCGGCTGCGACCGCTTCACCGCCCGCACGGTCACCGGGCTCGACCCCGAGGCCCGCTCCCCGATCTGGCTCAAGCGCCGTCTGCAGAAGGCGGGCATGCGCCCGATCTCGCTCGCCGTCGACATCACCAACTACGTGATGCTCGAGCTGGGGCAGCCGCTGCACGCCTATGACCGGGGCCGCGTCCAGGGCACCATCGGGGTGCGCCGCGCCGAGCAGGGCGAGAAGCTCGCCACCCTCGACGGAGTGGTGCGCACGCTCGACGCCGAGGACCTGGTGATCACCGACGACCGCGGCCCCATCGGCCTCGCGGGCGTCATGGGCGGCGCCAACACCGAGATCGACGACACCGAGGGCACCACGACCGACGTCGTCATCGAGGCCGCCCACTTCGACCCGATCACGATCGCGCGCACGGCCCGCCGCCACAAGCTGTCCTCCGAGGCGTCCAAGCGCTTCGAGCGCGGAGTCGACCCGCTGGCCGCCGCCGCTGCCGCCCAGCGCACGGTCGACCTGCTGGTGCTGCTGGCGGGCGGCACCGCGGAAGCCGGCGTCACCGAGGTGATCGCCCCGTCCGCGCCGCGCACCATCACCATCCCGGCCGACCACCCGGACAAGGTCGCGGGCGTCGCCTACGGCCGTGAAACCGTCGTACGCCGTCTGCAGGAGATCGGCTGCGACGTCTACGGGCAGGACGAGCTGATCGTCACCGTCCCGTCCTGGCGGCCGGACCTCACCGACCCCAACGACCTCGCCGAAGAGGTCATCCGCCTGGAGGGCTACGAGAACCTGCCCTCCACCCTCCCCAAGCCCCCGGCGGGCCTGGGCCTGACCGACCGGCAGCGACTGCACCGCCGGGTCGGCCGCGCGCTGGCGGGGGCCGGATACGTCGAGGCGCTCAACTACCCGTTCCTCGGCGAGCACGTCTTCGACCAGCTCAGCCTCGCCACCGACGACCCCAAGCGCCGTGTCGTCAAGCTGGTCAACCCGCTCTCCGACGAGGAGCCCGCGCTGCGCACCACGCTGCTGCCGGGCCTGCTCGCCGCGCTGCGCCGCAACGACGGCCGGGGCTCGCACGACCTGGCCCTGTTCGAGACCGGGCTGGTGTTCCACCCGCGGGAGGAGCTGAGCGTCGCCGGGCGGCTGCCCGTCGACCGGCGGCCCACCGACGACGAGATCACCACCCTCCTCGACGCGCTCCCCGAGCAGCCCCGGTACGCCGCCGTGGTCCTCGCGGGCGCCCGCGAGCAGGCCGGCTGGTGGGGCAAGGGCCGTCCCTCCGACTGGGCCGACGCCGTCGAGGCCGCGCGCCTGCTGGCCGGCGAGGCCGGGGCCCGACTCATCGTCCGCGGTGGCCGGTACGGGCCGTGGCACCCCGGCCGGTGCGCCGAACTCGCGGTCGTCGTCGACGGCACGGAGCGGGTCATCGGGTACGCCGGTGAGCTGCACCCCGGCGTCCTGAAGACCCTGGGCCTGCCCGCGCGCACCTGCGCGATGGAACTGGACCTGGACCTGCTGGAGGAGGCGGGCGAGGGACTGCCGAAGGCTCCGCACATCTCGACCTTCCCGGTCGCCACCCAGGACGTGGCCCTCGTCGTCGACAAGACGGTCCCGCACGCCGACGTCGAGGCTGCGCTGCACGAGGGCGCGGGTCAACTCCTCGAGTCCATCCGGCTGTTCGACGTCTACGAGAGCGAGCAGCTGGGCGCCGGGAAGAAGTCCCTGGCGTACGCGTTGCGGTTCCGTGCCGCCGACCGCACGCTGACCGTGGACGAGGCGTCCGCGGCTCGTGACGCCGCGGTCTCTCTCGCCGCGGAGCGGACCGGGGCGGTGCTGCGGGGGGCGTAGCCGCGACCGCGATCGAGGCGTGCCCGGAGGTCTCCGGGCACGCCTCTTCTCGTCCCCGCCCCTTCTCGTCCGCCGGCGCGTGGCTTCAGCCCTTCCGGCGATCCCCCTCACCCGCGCCGGACGCGGCACCGGGCGCACCACCCCACGTGACGCCGAGGCCGCGGACCGACACGTACCCGGCGATGCGCCCGGCGCCGCCGTTCGCCGGCACCGCACCTGCCGCTAGGCGCGGCGTGCGCCGTCCGCCCTGCCACGGAGTGTCGGGCAGGCAGCTGGGCGGACGGCGCGAAAACGGGCCGTCGCACTGTACGAGGGGGAGCCGACGGCCCGGCCGGCCTCTTGCGAGGCGTTTCAGTCAACAGGTCCGAAACTCGCTGCGACAGCGTACGCACGCCCCGTATGCGGGCATTCCGTTCACACCCCGTGTGAACGGCCCGTGTGAAGCACGGGGTCGGACAGGCCGACCGCACGCTAATCTGCCGGACGAGACGGGCTTTCCCGCTCCTTCGGCTGGGGGCCCGGGCATCTGACGGTCTGGCCGCTGCGGCCTGCCGGGCAGAGGCAGCCGTACCGAGCCACCGGAGGGCACATGCAGCCCAACACACTGCTCGACGCCATCCTCGACGAGGCCGGTATCTCCCATGCGGGGCTCGCGGCGCATGTCAACCAGGCGGGCCGCGCCCGGGGGCTCGTGCTGCGGTACGAACACACCGCCGTGGCGCGCTGGTTGAAGGGGCAGCGGCCGCGTGGCCAGGTGCCCGACCTGATCTGCGAGGTGCTCGCCGGGCGGCTGCGCCGTACGGTCACCCTCGACGACATCGGCCTCGGCGTCCCGGGCGAGCCGGCCGCCTCACACGGCTCGTTGGGCGGTTTCGTGGAGCGGGCCACCGCCCTGTGGCGCTCCGACGAGCAGCAGCGCCCGCACATCCTGGGCGCCCCGGCGGTCACCGGCACTCCGGCCGTGATGCCGGTGTGGGAGTGGGAGAACCCGCCCGAGGACGTGGACGTCTCGCGCGGCGGCCGGCACCAGGTCAGCATGGCGGACATCGAGATGCTGCGCTCGGCCCGGGCCCACTACGAGCAGATGTACCGCAAGGCCGGCGGCATCGCGACCCGCACCCGGATCGTCGGCTTCCTCAACGCCGAGACCGCACCTCTGCTGCGCGGCAGCTACACCGACGCCACCGGCCGCCAACTGCACCGGGCGACCGGTGGACTGGTCGCCATCGCGGGGATCTGCGCCTACGACTCCGATGCCCACGGCCTGGCCCAGCGCTACTTCCACCAGGCGCTCAGACTGGCCAAGGCCAGCGGCGACCGGGGACTCGGCGCCTATGTCATCGCCCTGCTGGTCAACCAGTCGCTGTTCATGAAGGAGTACCGGCAGGCGGTGGCCTTCGCGGAGGCCGCGCTGCGGGCGGCGGGACGGCACATCACCCCGGCGCTCGCCTCCGATCTGTACGCCATGCAGGCCAAGGCCTACGCGCACCTCGGCGACGGCACCAGCGCGCTGTCCTGCATCCGGCGGGCCGAGTCGGCCGCCGACCGGATCCGCCGCGGTCACGAGCCGGACGAGACCGGCTATGTGCAGCCCGGCCTGGTCAATGTGCAGGTGGCGGAGGCCCTGTTGAGCCTGGGCGATCTGACGGCCGCGGCCGAGCACGCCAACGCGGCGGTGGACACCCCGGCGCACGACCGCGGCCGGGTGCACCGGCTCGCCATGCTCAGCCAGATAGAACTGCGTCAGGGCAACGCCGACAAAGCGGCGGCCACGGCCGTCGAAATGGCCGAGCAGGCGCGGGGGATGGAGTCCCAGCGGCTGCGCGAGAGACTGCGTGCGGTGCGTGAGCACCTGGTGCGCAGCGGCTGCGCGGGCACGGCCGAGGCCGCGGAGCTCATCGAGGGAGCTTTGCGCGTGCCGCTGTAGGGCACTCGGGAGTCGTAGGCATCGCACGCACCTTCGTGCTGCAGCGTGCATCCTGCCGCCGCGCTCTGAGCGGTCCGATCTGCCGCTTTTCCTGCTGCGATATTGCCATCTACTCGGCGGAAGGTGGCAGAACTGTGCAGTGGACAAACCAGAACGAGCAAACCGTGTATGCAAACCGCTGGTTCAGTGTCAACCTCGCAGACGTCGAACTACCCGACGGCCGACATCTCGACCACTTCCTGATACGGCTGCGGCCGGTCGCCGTGGCCACCGTCGTCAACGAGGCGAACGAGGTGCTGCTGCTGTGGCGGCACCGTTTCATCACCGACAGCTGGGGCTGGGAACTCGCCGCGGGTGTGGTCGAGGACGGCGAGGACATCGCGGTCGCGGCGGCCCGGGAACTGGAGGAGGAAACCGGCTGGCGGCCGGGACCCCTGCGCCATCTGATGAGCGTCGAGCCGTCCAATGGGCTCACCGACGCCCGGCACCACATCTTCTGGGCCGACGAGGGCGCGTACGTCGGACATCCCGTGGACGACTTCGAGTCCGACCGCCGGGAATGGGTACCTCTCAAGCTCGTTCCCGACATGGTCGCCCGCGGTGAGGTCCCGGCCGCCAACATGGCTGCTGCGCTGCTCCTGCTGCACCACCTCAGGCTCGGGCAGGACGTGTTGCCCTGACCGAACCCCCGTCAACTCCCTGGCAGTTCCCGGGGCTCAACGGCCCAGAGCCTGCCAGATCGCCACGGCGAGTGCGCCCACGGCCGTGAGGACCGCGACGGCCTGCAGGGGCCAGCGGTTGTGTTCGAGGGCGGTGACCCGGCTCTGCAGATCGTCGAGGTCCTTGGCGGTCTGCTCGGCCCGGTGGCTGAGCAGGGTCAGCCCTCCGTCGACACGGGCCTGGGCCACATCGAGACGGCGGCGTAACTCCGCGACTTCTCCCGGGACCACGTGGTGCACGGGGTCGGCGGTCACGTGTCCGCTCCTTTCCGTAGTCGGTCGCTGCATTTCATGCACACGCAAAGTCAACAGGCCGCGCACATACGGCGGGAGAGTGTGCGCGGGGCATATGCGGGCCCGTCGCGCACACGGTGTGTGAATGCCGTGGGCCCGGCACTCGGACGAGCGCCGGGCCCACGGTCGTGCGACTGACCACGCGTCAGGGGTAGTTGTAGAAACCCGACCCCGTCTTGCGGCCGAGCCGGCCCGCCTCCACCATCCGCTGGAGCAGCGGGGGAGCGGCGTACAGCGGCTCCTTGAACTCGTTGTACATGCTGTAGGCGACCGACGCGACGGTGTCGAGACCGATCAGGTCGGAGAGCTTGAGCGGACCCATCGGGTGCGCGCAGCCCAGTTCCATGCCGTTGTCGATGTCCTCGCGGCTGGCGATGCCCGACTCGAACATCCGGATGGCGGAGAGCAGATACGGGATCAGCAGCGCGTTCACCACGAAGCCGGAACGATCCTGCGCGCGGATCGCGTGCTTGCCCAGGATCTTCTCGGTGAACGTCTGCGCCCGCAGGAGGGTGCCTTCGGAGGTCGTCAGCGCGGGGATCAGCTCGACCAGCTTCTGCACCGGAGCCGGGTTGAAGAAGTGGATGCCGATGACCTGGTCCGGGCGCGAGGTGGCCACGGCGAGCTTGACCAGCGGAATCGAGGAGGTGTTGGAGGCCAGGATCGCGTCCGGGCGGGTCACCACCTGGTCGAGCACCTGAAAGATCTCGGTCTTCACCTGCTCGTTCTCCACGACGGCCTCGATCACCAGGTCGCGGTCGGTGAACTCGCCGAGGTCGGTGGTGAAGGTGAGCCGGTCCTGGGTCACCCCCAACTCGTCCGCGGAGATCTTGCCGCGCTCGGCCGCCTTGGAGAGCGAGTTGAACAGCCGGGTACGGCCGATTTCGAGGGCTTCGCCGGTGGTTTCGGCCACCTTCACCTCGAGTCCGGCGCGGGCGCACACTTCGGCGATGCCCGCTCCCATCTGGCCGCAGCCCACCACTCCGACGCGCGAGATGTCGGTGTAGGTCTCCGTCACATCGTCCCTTTCGCTGGTCATGGGAGAGGCAGCGTTCCGTGATGCGGACTTCCCGTGGTGCGGGGCTGCCTCGCCTGCACGTTACTCCCGAGCCACCGGTGCCCTGGCGGCCGGGTCGTACCGGTGGACCGCGGGCTTGGTCGGGCATGCTGTCTTCCGTCACCAGACCGCAGGAACGGAACACATACAGTGAACGGGGTGTGCTGATGGGGCGTCTGACGCGCCGCGGATTCGCGGCGACCACCGCGGCCATGCTGTCGGGGCTCGCGCTGGCCGGGGACGCGGCCGCCGCGGCCCACCGGCCCCGCGACGGACACGGGGGAGCACCGGCGGCGGCCGCCGGCGCCCTGCGAGGGGTGTGGCTGGCGACGGTCGCCAACCGCGACTGGCCCTCCCGGCCGGGACTGACCGCGGCCCAGCAGCGCGCCGAGCTGATCGCACACATCGACACGGCTGTGGCACGGCGGCTGAACGCGGTGATCTTCCAGGTGCGCCCCACCGCCGACGCGATGTGGCCCTCGCCGTACGAGCCCTGGTCCGCGTACCTCACCGGCACCCAGGGGCGGAACCCCGGCTGGGACCCGCTCGGCACCGCGGTCAGGGCGGCGCACGCCCGCGGCCTGGAACTGCACGCCTGGTTCAACCCCTACCGCGTCGCGGGCCACACCGATCCGACCCGGCTCGCCCCCTCCCACCCCGCGCGCCGTCACCCCGAGTGGGTCGTCCGCTACGGCGGGAAGCTTTACTACAACCCCGGACTGCCCGAGGTGCGCAGGTTCGTCCAGGACGCCATGCTCGACGCGGTCCGCAAATATCCCGTCGACGCGGTCCACTTCGACGACTACTTCTACCCGTACCCGGTCGCCGGAGAGGTCTTCAACGACGACGCGGCGTACGCGAGGTACGGCCGGGGCTTCCCGAACCGGGCCGCCTGGCGGCGCGACAACATCAACCGGCTGGTGCTGGAGACCTCCACCCGGATCAAGGCCATCAGGCCCGGCACACAGTTCGGGATCAGCCCGTTCGGGGTCTGGCGCAACGCCTCGACCGACCCGCTCGGCTCGGCCACCCGGGCCGGGGTGCAGACCTACGACGACCTGTACGCCGACACCCGCAGATGGGTGCGGCAGCACTGGATCGACTACATCTGCCCGCAGTTGTACTGGAACATCGGCTTCCAGGCGGCCGACTACGCGACCCTCGTGCCCTGGTGGGCACGGGTCGTGCGGGGCACCGGCACCCGGCTGTACGTGGGGGAGGCGCTGTACAAGGCGGGGGATCCGGCGCAGCCCGCGGCATGGCGGAACCCGGCCGAACTCTCCCGGCACCTCACGTTCGCGTCGCGGTACGCGGAGGTACGAGGGCATGCCTTCTTCTCGGCCCGGGAGGTCCGTGCCGATCCGATCGGCGCCATGGCACGCGTGGTCGCCGACCACTACCGGCGGCCGGCTCCGCCGCCGCTCAACGCGAAAGGGGAGCTCCGCGCCGAGGGTTGATGTGCCGAGGAGCGGACGCCGAGGGGTCTTCGCTCTCGGCGGCACCGCCCGGCGGCCCCGGCAGTGCCGGGCCGCCGACTCGGTCGAGCCATGATCGGTTGTGCGCCCGGGAGCCGTGTACCCGGGCGTCTATGCGTCTTCCTTGTGCCGTACGACGGAGTCGGGGCCGGGAGACATCAGCGCCTCGTGTCCGTCGTCCTCGAAACGGACGCGATACGGGGGAGTGCCGTCCGGTCCCAGCACTTCCAGGATCACCGCGATCCGGTCGTGCTGGCCGACGATCCTGCCGTGCACCAGCAACTGGTCGCCCTTGACTGCACGCATCTGGAGGGCCTCCTCGTCATGCACGGGGGTAGCGGTCCCTGCGCCTCAGTCTAGGGCGGCGGGCCGCAATGGGAACCTCGAGAGAGGCGCTCGGGTGACGCCGGGGCCGGGCGGGCTGCGTGCCGGAAGGCCGTCGGTCACCGCGCGGCGTACGTTCACCGGCCCCTCGCCCGCTGTGTGACCGCGATACAGACCAGTACGGCGGCGGCCGTCACCGGAGCGGCCGGGCTCAGCCGCTCGCCGAGCAGCAGCACCGACCAGACGAGGGTGAGCAACGGCTGCGCCAGCTGGAACTGGCTGGCCCTCGGAATGCCGATGGCGGCCATGCCCCGGTACCAGACGACCAGGCCCAGGAACTGGGAGCCCACGGCGACCCACAACAGTCCCGCCAGACCGTGCGCGGTGAGGCGGGCGGGTTCGTACGACAGCGCGACCAGCGCCCCCGGCAGGCTCACCGGCAGACACAGCACGAGCGCCCAGCTGATGACCTGCCAGCCCGGCATGACCCCGGCGAGCCGGCCGCCCTCGGTGTACCCGGCTGCGCAGACCAGCAGCGCCGCGAAGAGCAAAAGATCGGCGGCGCCGAGCACACCGCCGCTCTGCCGCACGGTGAACAGGACCACGACACCGGCACCCGCGAGGGCGGCACCCCAGAACGCGCGCGACGGACGGGAGCCGGTGCGCAGGGCCGAGAACACGGCGGTGGTCAGGGGCAGCAGGCCCACCACGACCGCCGCGTGCGCGGTCGTCGACGTCTGCAGGGCGAGGGTGGTCAGCAGCGGGAACCCGACGACCACCCCGGCGGCGACGACGGCCAGTCCGCCCCGGTGCCGGCGGGCGGGCACCGGCACCCGCAGCGCGACCAGACACCCGCCGGCCACCACCGCCGCGAGCACGATCCGCACGGCCACCAGCGACCACGGCCCGAATCCCTCGAGACCCCAGGCGGTGGCCGGGAAGGTGAGCGAGAAGGCGACGACACCCAGGGCCGCCTGCACCGCGCCCGAGCGGGACCTGCCCGTGCTACTCGGGGTGCGCCGCCCATGCGTCCTCGGACCGGCGCTCCCGGGTCCGATCCCCGTGCCCGCCGTGCCCGTGCTGACCGCTATTCCGTTGCTGCCGATAGCGCTATCGTGAGCTCTCATGAACGAGAGTAGCAGTGTCGGTGAAGTGGCGAATCGGCTGCGCCAGGAGCTCGACCGCTACTCACCGGGAGGAAAGCTGCCGTCGAGTCGGACGCTCGTCGAGCGCTTCCGGGTGAGCCCGGTGACGGTGTCGCGAGCGCTGGCGCAGCTCGCCGCCGAGGGGCTCGTGGTGACCCGGCCGGGCGCGGGGGCCTTCCGGGCCGAGCCGCGCAACGCCCTCGCGCCCGCGGGGGACACCTCCTGGCAGGAGGTGGCGCTGAGCGCCGATGCCGCCCTGGAAGTCGTCCCACGGACCGTCGACGCCTCGGGTGTCCTGGTCTCCCTCGCCGCCCCGCCGCCCGGAGTCATCGACTTCAGCGGCGGCTATCTGCATCCGTCGCTGCAGCCCGAGCGCGCGATGGCGGCGGCCCTGGCGCGGGCGGGCCGCCGCCCCGGCGCCTGGGCGCGACCGCCCGTGGACGGACTGCCGGAGCTGCGGGCCTGGTTCGCCCGCGACCTCGGGGGCGCGCTGACCGCTGGCGAGGTCCTGATCACGGCCGGTGGGCAGTCCGCGCTGACCAGCGCGCTGCGCGCGCTCGCCCCGCCCGGTGCCCCGGTCCTCGTCGAATCGCCCACCTACCCGGGCATGCTGGCGATCGCCCGCGCGGCGGGCCTGCGTCCCGTGCCGGTCCCCGTGGACGCCGACGGGGTCAGGCCGGACCTGCTGGCGGAGGCGTTCCGGATGAGCCGCGCCCGGGTTTTCGTCTGCCAGCCGCTGTTCCAGAACCCGACCGGTGCGGTCCTCACCGCCGAGCGCCGCCGCGAGGTGGTGCGGATCGCCCGGGAAGCGGGCGCGTTCGTCATCGAGGACGACTTCGTCCGCCGTCTGGTGCACGAGGACGCGGGGCCCCTGCCGCGCCCGCTGATCGCGGACGACCCCGACGGTGTGGTCGTGCACGTCCGCTCGCTCACCAAGGCGACCTCGCCCAGCTTCCGGGTGTGCGGCCTCGCCGCCCGCGGCCCGGTCCTGGAACGGCTGCGGGCCATCCAGGTCGTCGACACCTTCTTCGTGCCCCGGCCGCTGCAGGAGGCCGCGCTGGAACTCCTCGGCTCGCCCGGCTGGCCCCGCCATCTGCGATCCCTCGCGACCGAACTGAAGACCCGCCGCGACGCCCTGACGGCCGCGCTGCGGCTGAGCCTGCCCGATCTCGCCCCGCCGCGGGTCCCGTCCGGCGGCTATCACCTCTGGCTGCGGCTGCCCGACGGCACCGACGAGTCGGCGCTGGTGACGTCAGCCCTGCGGGCGGGACTCGCCGTGACCCCGGGCCGCCCCTACTTCAGCGCCGAACCCCCCGCCGGGCACCTCCGGTTGAGCTACGCCGACGTCGCGAACACCGAGGAGATCACCGAGGGGGTTCGCAGACTCCGCCGGGCCTACACCGAGGTGTGCTCCTGAGACACCCCTTGACCTGCGAACCCTTCCGGCTCACGATCGCCGCATGCATCTTCGGCTGACGTTCGTCGCGGCGGCGCGCAGCTCCTCGCTGCTCGCCGAGCGCTTCGAGGACGACCGGCCGCTGGACCAGGGCGGCTGGGACGAGGTGCTGCGCGTGGCTCCCGAGCTGGTGTCGCTGGCGGCGGCCGAGCTGCGCTACTGCTCGCCGTCCCCGCGCAGCCGGGAGACCGGTGCCGCGCTCGGCTACGCTCCGCTCGCCCAGCTCGCGCTGCGCGACTGCGACATGGGCCGGTGGCGGGGGTTCACGCTGGGTGAGGCGATGGCGAGGGAGCCCTCGGCGGTGGACAGGTGGCTCGCCGACCCCGAGGCCGCGCCGCACGGCGGTGAGTCACTGACGTCCTTCATCTGCCGCGTGGGCGAGTGGCTCGAGACGCGTCCCGTGGACGACGGCAACAAGATCGTCGCGGTGGCCGAGCCGTCCGTGGTGCGGGCCGCCGTGGTGTACGCGCTGGGTGCCCGGCCGGCGACCTTCTGGAACCTCGACGTCCGCCCCCTGTCCACGGTCACCGTCACCGGCCGCAACGGCCGCTGGAACCTCCGCCTGGAGGCGGGGGCGCTGTCGCGGTACTAGCCGCAGCGATCCAAGTCCGGCACACCATGCCATAACGCCATAACGCCATAACGCCATAACGCCATCACGTCGGATCGGCTGACCGGCGCCGGCGCGCCCTCGGCCACGCGAAGCGTTCACTCTCAATGGTTGCAACGAGCAAGGCTTTCGCGTGTTGCGTTAGATGGAAGAACATTGCAACGTTTTCCATGACTCTACCTGCACTGATTGTGGTTCAGTGCTACGAATATGTTGCTGGATATATGAATGCAACGTAGCGTTTCCGTCATGGGAAACGTGGGGGCGAAGGTCTCACAGCTCGAAAGGTGCGCGTTCCGCGGAGTAGGCGATCAAGGGGGTCGGATCATGGAGACGGCACAGAGCCGGCGGCAGGCGGAACCCGGTGCGTTAGCCGCCTTCGCCCGCTTTGTTGTCTGCGGCGGCGGAGTGGGGCTCGCCTCCAGCTTCGCCGTGGCGGCCCTCGCCTCCTGGATTCCCTGGGGTCTGGCCAACGCCCTGATCACCGTGGTCTCCACGCTCCTCGCCACCGAACTGCACGCTCGCTTCACCTTCGGCGCAGGCGGGCGCGCGACCCGGCGCCAGCACGCGCAGTCGGCCGGGTCCGCGGCGGCCGCCTATGCGGTGACCTGCGCGGCGATGGTTGTCCTGCAGCAGCTGGTGGCGGCACCCGGTGCGGTGCTCGAGCAGGTCGTCTACCTGTCCGCCTCCGCACTCGCCGGTGTCGCGCGGTTCGCGGTGCTGCGCCTCGTCGTCTTCGCACGGAACCGCTCGCGGGTCGTGGCCGGCGACCGTACAGCCCGTCCCGTGCACGCGACCGTGGCCGGCGCCGCGGCACCGGCCGGCCCAGCGGTGCTCTGCCGCACCGCCTGACCGGCCCGCCTGCCCGGCGCTGCCCTGCCGGCCCGCGGGTCCGTCACGTCCCGAATCGCGGGTCAGCGGCGCAGTACCTCGTACGTCACCGAGGCCTGCGCGGGACCTCGTACGTCACCGAGGCCTGCGCGGGCGCGTGCGCCCTGTTGTACGCGCGGACCCAGACCTCGTGTCGGCCCGGCCGCCGGTCCAGGTGAGCCGTCAGCCGTCCCGTGGCCACGTCGTAGCGCGCCGGCACGCGTCGACCGTCGACCTCGACGTCGACGCGTGCCGGGTCCACTCCGGAAAGGGCGTCGGTGATCCTGGCCGCCAGCCGTTCGCCGTCCGCGGTGACGCCGGTGATCGAGGGGGCGAGCGGGACCGGCCTGCCCCGCCGGCGGGACCGGCGCTGGATGCGGGAGACGGACGGTGGAACCCCATGGCCGTCCAGCACGGCCTCGAACACCAACGGGTGGTCGACGCCCCGCCGCACCTGTTTCCCGGCGACGACGGTGAAGTCCACGCTCACCCGTCCCATCCGGGGGACCGTCACCTGAGGTCGCCGGTCCGGCCGTACCGTCCAGCCTCCGAAGGCACGCGGGGTCAGTGTGACCGTCGCCGGGGCGTCGTTGAAGTTGTAGACGTCGACCGACATCCGGGTCCTCGTCCTCAGCCGGTGGCCGAGGGGTGGCCGGGCGTCGCCGTCGGCCTTGTTCGGCGCGGAGTCGGCCGCGTCGAAGCGCTGGGCGAGCACGATGCGCTCGGCGGCGGACAGCGGTCGTGCGCCGCCGTCCGGCGAAGCGACATCGTCGGGCACCGCTCCGTCCTGGACCAGGTAGACCGGATCCGCCGACATCCGCACCCGGCCCCCGGCGGCGACCCGCCCGGACCGCCGCCCCATGATGTCGTACACCTCGGCCGGCGCTCGCCCCGGCACCACCATCTCCGTCACCCCCGAGCCGGGGTCCGCCCACGCAACGGTGACCCGCCGTCCCGTACCCGCCGCGAACGCGTAGGCCCGTGCCCGCCCCGGCAGCCGTTCGACGAACCGCGCCTCGCCGAGCAGGGAGGCGAGTGCGGCATGGGCGCTGTACGCGGGCCACGGCTGGAACTCCCGGCTGAGCAGCCCGAAGTAGACGCCCTCGTCGTGGATCGGCGGCGCCCCGAACCAGAAGTGACGCTCCGTCCCGGCCGCCAGACTGAGCACGGTCGAGCGCACCAAGTAGCGCGCCTGTACGGCCTGTTGGGCGGGGGTGAGATCGCTGCCGGGGCGCGCGGCCAGGAACACCCCGCACTCGGTCATCCACATCGGCAGTGCCTCCGCTCCGTGGAGCCGTCGCAACTCCCTTTGCACGGCGGCCGATCCGGGCACCTCGGGTTCGTCCTGGTCGGCCGGGTCCGGGTACCCGTGGAACCCCCAGGCGTCCGCGTACCGCGTCACCTCGTTCTCCAGCATCAGCATCTGGAAGGGGCTGCCCGCGTCCGCGATCCCGGGCAGGACCACCGTCGTGGAGCCGTTGGTGTCCCTGATCCCGAGGGCCGCCGCCTTCACGAACGCCGCGTGCTGCTCCCCCGTGGAACTCGTCCGGTCGACGTCCGGTTCGTTCGACAGCTGGATCGCGTCGGGCGAGTCGGCGGCGAGTCGGGCGGTGTAGCGGTACACGTCCCGCAGATCGGCGGGCAGCGGCAGTGACGCCTCGGTCATCGCCCATTCCGGAGCGGCGGTGAGCACGTCGAGCACGGCGAGACCATGCGCACGGAACGTCCGCTGCACGCCCTCGTACAACCGGATGTCGTACGACCCGCGATGCGGCTCGGCGGCGGGCCACGGCATCCCGTCGCGTACGTACCCCGCACCCATGTCCCGCATCGCGGAGGCGAAAGCGTCGAGCCGGGACGGCGGCACGAGGGAGAAGACGTACGCGTTGACACCGAAGCGGCCGCCCTCGACCGGCCGGCGCTCGGGCAGCACGGCGAAACAGCCGGTCAACCCTGCCGCCGTCACCCGGTAGTGCCCGGGCGGGAGTTCGGGCAGCGCCAGTGAAACCGCGACCCGTCCCGCCGGAACGGTCACCGTCCCGGAGGCCACCCGCTCCCCGAAATAGTCCGTGACGGTGAAGGGCAGCCGGCGGGTCCGTGGCGTCCGCCCCTCCAGGACGAAACGCAGCTCCGGTGCGGGCCCGTCCCGCGCGTCGCTCCGGTGGACGCCGATCGTGTCCGCCGGGTCGCCGAGGTGGATGCCCGACAGCCCTACGCGGGCCACGGGCGTCAGCGTGAACCGGTCCAGGAGGAAGCGGTAGCCGGTGGACGCCGCCAGCACGCACGGCTCGTCCACCGTGAACGTGATCGTGTTCCGTCCCTCCCGCAGTTCCACCGTGCCCACCTCCAGCCGGGACAGCTCGCCCCACGCGGGCACGGACTCGTACCAGTACGGCTGCGAGCGGGCGATCGCCACCCGCCGGCCGTCGTTGACCACGATCCCGAAGTACGAGCCGGTCTCCTCGGTGTGCGGCTGCTCGACCGGCGAGGTCGCCACCGCCTCCAGCCGATACGGGCCCTCACCGGGCGCCTCGGCCACATACGTGGCGTACCAGCCCCGCGCCGGCGGACGCAGCCCGGTGCGCAGCGCGAGCAAGGCGCCTCCGGACGCCCGGCGATCCCGGATCCGTGGAATGTTCGTGCGGACCGCCGCCTCACCCTGGACCGTGATCACCGAACGGCCCGCAGGGCCTCCGGAGCCGTCCCAGCGGCCCCCGCCACCGCCTCCCAACCCCAGCGCGCCCAGCCCCACCGCCGCCACCTTCACCGCCGTACGCCTGTCGACAGCCATACCGCCCAGCGGACCATGTGCCCTCGGGTCCGGGCGTCCTGCCTGCGCAGGGCGCCGACCCTGCAAAGTCTCGGGGACGGCCCGGAGGAACGGATGGGGGACGGCCTCCTTCTGCGGGCGGAGTAGGCCGTGCTCCAGAGCAACATGTGCGCCGGGTTCCAGAGCAGCCTGTGCGCCGGCGCCGGCTGTTTTCCGGCGCCGGGTGTGTTCCAGCGCAGGCTGTGGCCTGAGTACGCCGTGTGACGGGGATCACTTGATCGCCCAGGAACTCCTCGCGTCGGCGATCCGACTTCCTGTGCGCCCTGGTACCCCTCCGCGAGGAGTTCGTCGTGTCCCGCACCCATCTGTCGTATGCGGCTCGCCGCCTCGGCGCGCTGACGGCCGTCGCGCTCGCCGCCGTCGTCGCGACCGCCGGGTCGGCCTCCGCGCACACGGAGGTCGAAGCCGAAGGCGCCCGCGCCCTCGCCCAGAACGTCGCGCTGACCTTCTCCGCCGAGTCGGAGTCCGCGTCCGCCGGCATCAGCAAGCTGGAGGTGATCCTGCCCGATGGCATCATCCCGAGCGACATCGCCTACAAGGAAGGCCCCAAGGGCTGGAAACTCGCCCCCACCGGTCGCGGTTACACCGTCTCCGGGCCGAAGCTGGCCGTGGGCGAGGACGCCGAGTACGTCGTGACCGTACGTCAGTTGCCCGACGCCAAGACGCTGGTCTTCAAGACCCTGCAGAGTTACGGCGACGGCAAGGTCGACCGCTGGATCGAACTGAACGACAGCGGCGGCGACGGCCACGGGCACGGCCATCCCGCACCTCGGCTGGAGCTGAAGCCCGCCGAGCCCGGAGCCAAGCCCGTCAGCCCCACACCCACCGAGGAGCCCACCACCTCCGCATCCGACGAGCCGACGCCCCAGACCACGACCCGGCCCGCGAGCCCGTCGGCCTCCGCGAAGGCAGCGGCGGACAGCGGTGAGGAAGACGACGGCATGTCCACGGCCGTGCCCATCGCCATCGGTATCGGTGCCACCGTCCTCCTCCTCGGCGGAGGGGCGTGGTGGCTGAAGAGCCGACGCGACGGGTCCGCCTGACTGTGACTGAGCACCGACGGCCCCACTGCCCAAGGCGCCGCACAGCGCGGAGTTCTACGCGGGGTCGGGGGCGGTACGGGTGCGGGCTCGTTAGGTTGTCCCAGGCACGTGGCGGCCCGCCATGCTTTGCGGCTCAGCGGGTAGGGGTCGTTCTCGGCGCGGAGGTCGGTGTCGAGGCTGAGGGTGGAGCGGTCGCGTGTGTCGTAGGCCGGCCAGGTGGTGGTGCCTGTGGTGGGTTGGCCGCCGCTGGGCGAAGGTGACCCACAGGTCCTGGACCTGCTGCGAGCGGGCGGCGGTTCGCGGCGTTGTCGGCGACGAAGGTCGAGGCACATAGGCGTCGGCACCGTCGATCAGGTGCTCGAACAGCCCAGGCCGCCATCCGGTCGGTGGGGCCGCCGTCCTGTCGCCGGGGAAGACGCGGTTGATGTTCACGCCGTCCAGCGGGGAGATGTTGAGTCTGCCCCCGTAAACGGCCGGCGGATTGGCCACGGGACAGATCACCACCTGGCCGGCGACATCGTCCGGTTCCAGCAGCCCGGCCAGGCGGGTGGCGGCGTCGACGCCGATGACCTCACCGCCGTGGACACCACCGGTGATCACCACCCTGGGGCCCGGCCGGGAGCCGTTGACGAGGATCAGGGGCACCTCCACTGTCGTGGTGCCGAGGTCGGCGGGCAGGCTCCCGCGGGTCTTCCGGCCGGGCTCGGCCCGCAGCGCGCCGATGGTCATTCGAGCTCAGGCCGCGGTACGGCCGTTTGTGGTGATGAAGCCGGTCTGCTGGGAGGTGCGGCCTTCCAGGGCGAGGTCCGCGGCGATGTCGCCCATGGCGGGCGAGATCTTGAAGCCCTGGCCGGAGAAGCCGGCCAGCAGGACGATGTCGTCGCAGCCCGGCAGGGGGCCGACCAGCGGGCGGGTGCTGTCGGTGTAGCCCTCCATGAAGACGGACAGGCGCACCGGGTCGGGGTTCAGGCCGGGCAGGTGGCGTCGCACCGCCGTGGTGAAGGCCGCCAGTTCCTCCGGTGCGACGGTCCGGTTCAGCCGGTTCGGATCGTCCACGGGCTTGTGGTGGGGCTGGGGCAGGCCCAGCTTGACGGCCAGGCCGTCCGGGGACGGGATGCCGTAGAAGGGAGTGTCGCCGCAGCGGATGAAGGCGGGACGCTCCGCGTCTGCCGGGTGGTCCTCGTGGGGCAGGAACCAGGCGCTGATCGCGCGGTAGACGCTCACTTCCCACGGCAGGTCGGGCAACAGGTCGCCCGCCCAGGGGCCCGGCGTGACGACCGCGGCGTCGAAGCGCTCGGTGTCGGTGTCGGTGCGGATCTTCACGCCTCCCCCGGCGAGGGGAGTGACTTCCCGCACCGGGGTGTAGCGGCGGATCCGGGCCCCCAGCTCCTCGGCGCGCCGGGCCGCGGTCTGGACCGTCAGCTCGGGGCGGATGAAGCCCGCGTTGGAGTCGAGGACCACCAGGTCGCCGTCGTCGACGCGGAACTGCGGGAAACGCTTCGCCATCGCCTCGGTGTCGATCACCTCGTGGTCGAGGCCGTGCTCGGCGATGCCGTCCATGACGGTACGTATCTCGGGGTCGTCGGCCGGCCCCATGACCAGGGCTCCGGTCAGGCGGCGCAGTTCCCGCCCGGTCTCCGCCTGCAACTGCTTCCAGAGGGCGTCGGCGTGCCGGACGAGCGGCACATAGCGGCTGTCGTGCGTCTGCACGCTGCGGAAGACCCGGGTCTCACCGCCTGCGGCACTGCGGTCGTGACCGGGCGCGAACCTGTCGTATCCGACGACCTCGGCACCCCGGGTGGCCAGCCGCCAGGCGGCCTGGCTGCCCATCGTTCCGACACCGACGACGGCGACACGCTTCCTCGCAGCTGACACAGGACTTTCCTTTCGTACCGCGGGGGCGCTTACTGGCCTCCGACGTGAGCTGTTCGATTCCGGAAGGTTTGGACGGGGTCCGCGGCTGTGGAAGAACCGCATCGGAACCGTTGCATCTCGGAATTACGGCTCTATGCCACATTGTGGAATGATGTGCTGGATTCTGGCACAGAGGCTGGCATTGTCCGGAAGGGGAGTCAAGAGGCTGCCGGGCTGAAGGTGGCCAACGGCCCCATCGACGGAGGGCGGGAGGTGGACCCTGTCATCGTCAAACCCGTACATCATCGGCAAGACCGGGCGCTTCGGGACGTGGACCTGGACATGGAGCCGCCCGAGAACGAGGCGGTGAGGCGGCTGCGGATGGCCGCGTGACTCAACCTTCACCCCGCCCGTGACCTTGCCGGTCCTCGTGCACCTGCGGATGCCGCTTCATCCCGGATGGCAAAGCGGT
Organism: Streptomyces cavernae; assembly: GCF_004023625.1. Taxonomy (GTDB): domain Bacteria; phylum Actinomycetota; class Actinomycetes; order Streptomycetales; family Streptomycetaceae; genus Streptomyces; species Streptomyces cavernae. The sequence goes on from NZ_RPDJ01000011.1 coordinate 33,107, forward strand.
GACCGCTCCCGTACGCGCGGGGCGCTCCGCGCCGCCTTCCTTGCGGGTTCCCGGGGGCTCCTGCTTGTCCGCAGGCGGCGGCCCTGTCTTCTTCGAGCGGGACGACATCTACCTCGCGATCCGCCGAGACGACTTCCCGTTCCCTGAAGAGGCGAGCCGGACCCGCTTGTTCGCTGAGCGGATCGGACCCGTCTGCCGGCCCGATCTCGCGACCCGCCTGACCGGCGCCGCCGGTGTGTCGCAGGTAGTCCTTCTGCACACCGACACACGACCGCAGGCATGGGACGACTGGCGACGTATCACCGGCATGGAAGCAGAGCCCACCCCCCAGCAGACCCTGGAGCACTTCTACCTGACCCTCCAGGCTGCCGCGGCCGGCGTCGGGGTCGCGATCGCCCCGTATGCCGTCGCCCGCGACGACCTGGAGCGAGGGCAACTCGTCGCACCCTTCGGTTTCGTCCCCGACGGCACCAGCTACCACCTCCTCAGCCGTCAATCACCCGAGCAAGACGGACCCGTCCGCCGGCTCACGGCATGGCTGCGGGCCAAGACAAGCCAGCTCGAAGTCGATTCCGAACCGGTGTGACCGCTGGGCTGTCGGACCGACGTTGCTTGACGTCCCGTCTGGTTGCTGCCGCAGTAAATACCGGACTTAGGGGGACTTAGGGGTCCTTTCTGCCGCGATCGTATCGCCGGACGTGGGATGGGCGAATCGTCATGACAACGGTGCAGATCGGCATGCCGGGTGGTCGTTGCGGCATGGAGCAGGTGACAGGCGGAGAAGCGAGGCTCTGAGCAGCCGCACGTGAAGGTGGCGGACTGTGAAGGAGCGTTCTCATGGGTCGATACGATCTCGCCCTCATCGGATTCGGCGGTGTCAACCGCGCGCTCGCCGAACTCATATCCCAGAGCGGGGACCGCCTGGCCAAGGAGCTGGGCTTCGCCCTGCGGGTGGTGGCGATCACCGATCTGCGGGCCGGTTCCCTGGTGGACACCGACGGCATCGATCTGGCGCCGCTGCTGGCCGCCGAGCCCGGCCGGCTGAGCTTCGCGGGTCTCGCCGGCGGCAGCGCCGATCCGCGCAACGAGTGGGTGATCCGCGAGGTCCCGGCCGACATCGTCGTGGAGGCGACGTTCACCAACCCCGCCGACGGTGAGCCCGCCCTCTCCCATGTGCGCTGGGCCCTGGAATCGGGCAAGCACGTGTGCACCACCAACAAGGGGCCGGTCGCCCTCGCCGCCCGGGCGCTGAAGCGGCTGGCCGCCGAGCGTGGTGTCAGCTTCGAATTCGAGGGCTCGGTCCTCAGCGGCACCCCCATCCTGCGCACCGCCGAGCGCATGTTCGGCGGCCTGGAGATCACCGGCGTCCAGGGCATCATGAACGGCACCTCCAACTACGTCCTAGGCCGCCTCGAAGAGGGCATCGATCTGCCGGCGGCGATCACGGAAGCCCAGGAACTCGGGTACGCCGAAGCCGATCCCACCGCGGACATCGAGGGTCACGACGTCCAGCTCAAGGTCATGATCCTGGCCAACGAGGTCCTCGGCGCCGACCTGCGCCGCGAGGACGTCTTCTGCGAGGGAATCTCCTCGCTCACCCCGCACGAGGTTCGGGACGCCGCCTCGAAGGGGCTGCGCTGGAAGCTGGTCGGCTCCGCCACCCGCCACGAGGACGGCAGCGTCGACGCCCGCGTCGCCCCCCTCGCCCTGCCCGCACACCACCCGCTCGCCGGGATCTCCGGGCCGCTCAACGCGGTCGCCTTCCACACCGACCTCCTCGGCACCGTCACGGTCTGCGGGCCCGGCGCCGGCCGCACCGAGACCGCCTACGCCCTGCTGTCGGACATCATCGCCATCCACCAGCGCCACGCGGACGACGACACCACCCTCACGCGCACCGTTCTGAAGGAGACCCACCGTGTCTGACACCGCCGTGCCCCCCGGCATCGAACTCGGCGCCGACACCACGCCCGTGCACAACCCCTACACCGGCGAGGTCATCGCCTCGGTGCCCACCGCCGACGCGGGCGCCATCGGCGGCATCCTGCAGCAGGCCGGATGCGGGCGCCGCACCGCCGCCGCGCTCTCCCGCGCCTCCCGGGCCGCGGTCCTGGAACGCGCCGCCCGCCTGGTCCAGCGGCGCGCCGAGTCCTTCGCCCAGCTGATCGTCAGCGAGGCCGGCAAGACCATCACCCAGGCCCGCAAGGAAGTCGCCCGCGCGGTCAACACCCTGTCCCTGTCCGGAGCCGAGGCACGGCGCAACGCCGGCGAGGTCATCCCCTTCGACTCCTACGAGGGCTCGGAGAAACGGCAGGGCTGGTTCACCCGCGAACCGCTGGGCATCATCGCCGCCATCACCCCGTTCAACGACCCCCTCAACCTGGTCGCCCACAAGCTCGGCCCGGCCATCGCCGGTGGCAACGCGGTCATCCTCAAACCGTCCGCCCTGACACCGCTGTCCGCCCTGCGCCTGGTCGACACCCTCATCGAGGCCGGCCTGCCCGAGGAGATCGTCACCGTCGTCAACGGCAATGCCGACATCGCCGCCGCGATCGTGGCCGCCCCCGACGTGCGCATGGTGTCCTTCACCGGCGGATTCGCCACCGGCGAGGCCATCTCCCGCACAGCCGGCCTGAAAAAGCTCGCCATGGACCTGGGCGGCAACGCCCCCGTCATCGTCATGGACGACGCCGACCTCGACGAGGCCGTCGCCTCCTGTGTCTCCGGCGCGTTCTGGGCCGCCGGCCAGAACTGCATCGGCACCCAGCGCATCCTCATCGCGGCCGAGGTCTACGAGCGCTTCCGCGACGCCTTCGTCGCCCGCACCGAGCTGCTGCGCGTCGGTGACCCGCTCGACGAGCGCACCGACGTCGGCCCCATGATCACCCAGCAGGCCGCGGCCGCCACCCGGGCCAAGGTCGATACGGCGGTGGCCGAGGGCGCGGTGCTGCTGTGCGGCAACACCGTCAACGGCTCCCTGTACGCGCCGGCCGTCCTCGAAGACGTCCCGGCGACCTGCTCGATCTGGCAGGAGGAGGTGTTCGCCCCGGTCGTCGTGCTGCAGCCGTTCACCTCCTTCGAGGACGCCATCGAGCAGGCCAACGCCATCGACTACAGCCTCCACGCCGGCATCTTCACCTCCCGCCTGGACCGCGCCCTGACCGCGGCCCGGCTGCTGGAAGCCGGCGGAGTCATGATCAACGACTCGTCCGACTACCGCTTCGACGCCATGCCCTTCGGCGGATTCAAGTACGGCAGCATGGGCCGCGAAGGCGTGCGCTTCGCCTTCGAGGAGATGACCCAGCCCAAGGTCGTCTGCGTCAACCACATCAGCGACGTGGTGCATTGACCGCCTTCCGCGCCGAGCGCGACTCTCTGGGCAGTGGCGCGACCTGCCGGAGCGGTTCGGACCATGGGCGATGGGTTGCGCGGGAGCACCGAAGAGGCCTTTGTGACGGGACGGTCGTGGTGGACCTCGCGGTCCAGGTCGGGCTGCTCGGCCGGGAGCAGGCCACCGCGCTGCTCACCCCAAAGTCACCGAACGCCGCTCTCCTCGCGGGCGGTTGACCACGCTGGACAGGGTGAGCGCCGTGACCGTGTCCCGTACGCCGGGCATCTTGGCGATGTCCTCCCAGATGCCCCGTATGCGTTCCAGTGAGGCCGCCTCCAGGCGCACCATGATGTCGAAGTCGCCACTGAGAATCTCGCAGATGACGACCTCCGGAATGCGCTTGAGCGCGGCCAGGACGTCGCCGCCACGCATGCGGTCCTGGCGGTAGACGAGTACGAGCGCCGAGACGACATCGCCGGTGGCGTCGCCGGCGCGGACGATGGTGTAGCCGGCGATGTGGCCCTGGCGTTCCAGCCGTTCGATGCGCTGGCGCACCGCATTGCGGGACAGCAGCACTTTGCCGGCCAGTTCGGACTGCGAGATGCGGGCGTTGCGGGTCAGCTCGGCGATGATCTTTTCATCGATGGCGTCCACGGTGGACCGTCTCCTTGGCGAATCGGTCGAGCCTGCCAACCCCCACGACAAGCGGGGGTGCCGCATACCCTGAGGCGGCGCGGCGGCGACACCGGCCCGACCCCTGCTGTGCCGCGAGGGAACAGTCTGCGGTCGTTCCGGCCCGGCCGGGTCGGCGCTGGGGAGGCTGCCTACTCGCATCTGTCCGACTTTCGGGACCCCGGCTCACTTCGGCGGGGTCACCCCGAGAAACCGCGTGCCACATAGTGGAATGGTATTCCATAATATGGAATAGACGATGGCAGTTGCGCGGCGGGGAGTCAAGAGGGTCTCGGTGGCACTCCACTGACCGATGCCGGCGGGCCGAGGCGGCGTCGTTCCCACCCAGCGTAGGACTTGGCGGTCTCGAGCGCGCGGCTCCGCCCGAAGCGCAGCTCTCGCAGGAATTCTCCTCGACATTGATCACGCAGACATGCGGCGGGGGGCTCCCCCGAATTCTGGATGTGGTGGGGCTGGGCGGCTTCGATGGGCGGCGGTGCGAACATGTGATCGCCGCGGGTGGCATAGACCCGGGCAGGCGCGGATGCGTCCCTGTCGCTTGCGATCGTCGAGGATGGGCTGTTTCCCAGGAGAAGGCTGTAGTGGGCTGGTCAGTTCCTGCCATGTCTCGGGGGCGGTACTCATCGACAATCAATGCCGCCGTGAGGCTCTCGGTAATTGGGCCCTCGTCGTCCATGAACGTGTCCACCTCTCGCGCGGCGAGAGTCGGGACCGTACGGGCCCGGCGATCGCGTATGTGGACGGAGGCGGGGCCAACAAGGGATCGGAGGGACCGGCTGTCGATCGTCGTCACAGCACCCCGGGCGGCGGACCGGACCGGGGATTGCATAAAAGTGCAGCGAAACGTATAGTCATGCCATCAGGAGGAGGATGTCATGGCGGTACGTGCGGCAGTGGCCGGAGCGAGCGGGTACGCGGGCGGCGAGCTGCTGCGTCTGCTCCTCGTGCACCCCGGGATCGAGATCGGCACGCTGACCGGGAACTCCAACGCGGGACAGCGGCTGGGCACACTGCAGCCGCATCTCCTCCCACTCGCCGACCGTGTCCTCGCGGAGACTACCCCCGAGGCGCTCGCCGGACACGACGTCGTCTTCCTGGCGCTGCCCCACGGACAGTCCGCCGCCGTCGCCGAGCGGCTCGGGCCCGAAGTGCTGGTCGTCGACATGGGCGCCGACTTCCGGCTGCGGAACGCCGCCGACTGGGAGCGCTTCTACGGTTCCGCGCACGCCGGGACCTGGCCCTACGGCCTTCCCGAACTGCCGGGTTGCCGCGCTGCGCTGGAGGGGTCCAAGCGCATCGCGGTGCCCGGTTGCTATCCGACGGCCGCCTCACTCGCGCTCTTCCCGGCGTACGCCGCGGGGCTCGCCGAGCCCGAGGCCGTGATCGTCGCCGCCTCCGGCACCTCAGGCGCGGGCAAGGCGCCCAAGCCGCATCTGCTCGGCAGCGAGGTCATGGGCTCCATGTCCCCGTACGGCGTCGGCGGCGGCCACCGGCACACCCCGGAGATGAGCCAGAATCTCGGCGCCGTCGCCGGTGAACCGGTCACCGTCTCCTTCACACCCACCCTCGCGCCCATGCCCCGGGGCATCCTCGCCACGTGCAGCGCCAAGGCCAGGGACGGCGTCACCGCCGAGTCCGTGCGCGCCGCGTACGAAAAGGTCTTCGCCGACGAACCGTTCGTCCACCTCCTCCCCGAGGACCAGTGGCCCGCCACGGCCTCCGTCCAGGGTTCCAACGCCGTTCAGGTACAGGTCGCGTTCGACGCGGCCGCGGACCGGATCATCGCGATCAGCGCCATCGACAACCTCACCAAGGGCACCGCGGGCGGAGCGGTCCAGAGCATGAACATCGCCCTGGGCCTCCCCGAGGAGACGGGCCTTTCCACGATCGGAGTCGCACCGTGACTGACGCACGCGCAGCCACCGGGCTGCAGCCGGCCACGAAAGCCGCACCGCCGCGCCGCACGTGCGGAGAAGCCAACAAGGAGACGCAGTGAGTGTCACCGCTGCCAAGGGGTTCACGGCCTCGGGTATCGCCGCAGGCATCAAGGAGAACGGCAACCCCGACCTGGCTCTCGTGGTCAACAACGGTCCGCGCCTCGCCGCCGCGGGTGTCTTCACCTCCAACCGTGTGAAGGCCGCCCCCGTGCTGTGGTCCGAACAGGTCCTCAAGGGCGGACAGGTGTCCGCCGTGATACTCAACTCCGGCGGCGCCAACGCCTGTACCGGCCCCAAGGGTTTCCAGGACACCCACGCCACCGCGGAGAAGGTCGCCGACACCCTCGGTCTGAACGCCGCCGAGGTCGCCGTCGCCTCGACGGGACTCATCGGCGTGCTGCTCCCGATGGACAAGCTGCTCCCGGGAGTCGAGACGGCCGCCGGTCAACTCTCCGAGCACGGCGGCGAGAAGGCCGCCATCGCCATCAAGACCACCGACACCGTACACAAGACGTCCGTGCACCAGGGAGACGGCTGGACCGTCGGCGGCATGGCCAAGGGCGCGGGCATGCTCGCCCCCGGCCTCGCCACCATGCTCGTCGTCCTCACCACCGACGCCGACGTCGACAGCGAGACCCTTGACCGGGCGCTCCGCGCCGCCACCCGCACCACCTTCGACCGGGTCGACTCCGACGGCTGTATGTCGACCAACGACACCGTGCTGCTGCTCGCCTCCGGGGCCGCTGAAGTCACTCCGGAATACGAGGAGTTCGCCGAAGCCGTACGCGCCGTCTGTGACGACCTGGGCCAGCAGCTCATCCGGGACGCCGAGGGCGCGAGCAAGGACATCAAGGTCGAGGTGGTGGGCGCCGCGACCGAGGACGACGCCGTCGAGGTCGGCCGGTCCATCGCCCGGAACAACCTCCTCAAGTGCGCCATCCACGGTGAGGACCCCAACTGGGGCCGCGTGCTCTCCGCGATCGGCACGACGAACGCAGCCTTCGAGCCGGACCGGCTGAACGTCGCCATCAACGGCATCTGGGTGTGCAAGAACGGCGGCGTCGGCGAGGACCGGGACAAGGTCGACATGCGCTACCGCGAGGTCCACATCGTGGCGGACCTCGCGGCAGGTGGCGAATCCGCGGTGATCTGGACCAACGACTTGACGGCCGACTACGTCCACGAGAACAGCGCGTACTCATCTTGACGTGCCCGCTTGGTTGTCGCGGGTCCTCGTCGTCGCCGACGAGGGTTCCTGTTTCACAGGCGGCCGCTCATCCCGGACGTGTCCGGGATGAGTCTTACGCCGCCTCCGCAGGCCAACACCGCCCGCCCGGCGGCTGATCCGAGATCTTTCCGAAAGTCGGCTATGACGGTCAATCACTCAGAAGAGCGAAAGTCTTCCACCCGTAAGCACACCGCCCTCCCCAAGGCCCAGATCCTCATCGAGGCGCTGCCCTGGCTGGTCCGGCACAACGGCAAGACGGTCGTCATCAAGTTCGGCGGCAACGCCATGATCGACGAGGAGCTGAAGGCCGCCTTCGCCCAGGACGTGGTGTTCCTGCACCACGCCGGACTCAAGCCCGTCGTCGTGCACGGCGGCGGCCCGCAGATCAGCGCCGCCCTCGACCGGCACGGCATCGTCAGCGAGTTCAAGGCGGGCCTCAGGGTCACCACCGAGGACGCCATGGACGTCGTGCGCATGGTGCTCGCCGGACAGGTGCAGCGCGAGCTGGTCGGACTGCTCAACCAGCACGGACCGCTCGCCGTCGGACTCACCGGCGAGGACGCGCACACCATCACCGCCACCAAGCACCAGCCCCGGATCGACGGCGAGTCGGTCGACATCGGGCGGGTGGGCGAGATCACCCAGATCGACACGGGCGCGATCGAGGCGCTGCTCGCCGACGGCCGCATCCCGGTCGTCTCGTCGATCGCCCGCAGCCAGGACGACGGACATGTCTACAACGTCAATGCCGATACGGCGGCTGCGGCACTCGCCGCGGCACTGGGCGCCGAAACCCTCATGGTCCTCACGGACGTCGAGGGCCTCTACGAGGACTGGCCCAACAGCGACGAGGTGATCAGCCGCCTCACCGCCTCCCAACTGGAGAAGCTGCTGCCGGAGTTGTCCAGCGGCATGGTGCCCAAGATGGAGGGCTGTCTGCACGCCGTACGGGGCGGCGTCAACACCGCCCGCGTCATCGACGGCCGGGTCCAGCACTCCATCCTGCTGGAGATCTTCACGGACGAAGGCATCGGCACGATGGTCGTGCCGGACGAGCAAGACGACGAGGGGGCCGAGGAATGACCGGCAATCAGGAGCTCACCCAGCGGTGGCAGGGCGTGCTCATGAACAACTACGGCACCCCGCGGATCCCGCTCGTGCGAGGCCAAGGCGCCAGGCTGTGGGACGCCGACGACAAGGAGTACCTCGACTTCGTCGGTGGTATCGCGGTCAACGCCCTCGGCCACGCCCACCCCGCGATCGTCGAGGCCGTCAGCACGCAGATCGCCTCCCTCGGTCATGTCTCGAACCTCTTCATCGCCGAGCCGCCCGTCGCGCTCGCCGAACGGCTGCTGCAGCTCTTCGGCCGCCAGGGCAAGGTCTACTTCTGCAACTCCGGTGCCGAGGCGAACGAAGGCGCCTTCAAGATCGGCCGCTTGACGGGCCGTCAGCGGATGGTCGCCACCGAGGGCGGATTCCACGGCCGCACCATGGGCGCCCTCGCACTCACCGGCCAGCCCGGAAAGCAGGAGCCGTTCCTGCCGCTGCCCGGCGACGTCACCCACGTCCCGTACGGCGACGCGCAGGCACTCGCCGCCGCGGTCACCGAGGACACGGCCATCGTCGTCATCGAGCCGATCCAGGGGGAGAACGGCGTGGTCGTTCCGCCTCCCGGCTATCTGAAGGCGGCCCGCGCCATCACGGCCGCGACGGGTTCGCTGCTCGTCCTCGACGAGGTGCAGACCGGCGTCGGCCGCACCGGGCACTGGTTCGAGTACCAGGCCCACGAAGGGGTGCTGCCGGACGTCGTCACGCTCGCCAAGGGCCTCGGCGGCGGGCTGCCGCTGGGCGCGACCGTCGCCTTCGGCCGGGCCGCCGAACTGCTCCAGCCGGGCCACCACGGCACCACGTTCGGCGGCAACCCCGTCGCCTGTGCCGCCGGACTCGCCGTCCTGGAGACCATCCAGGCCGAGGGCCTGCTGGAGAACGTCAAGCGGCAGAGCGAGAAGCTGCGCGACGGGATCGAGGGCGCCGGAGGTTCCCGCCATCCGTTGATCGACCATGTCCGGGGCGCGGGCCTCCTGCTGGGTATCGTGCTCACGGAGCCGCTCGCGCCGAAGGTGCAGCAGGCGGCTCAGGACGCCGGTTTCCTGGTGAACGCGCCCGCACCCGATGTCGTACGGCTGATGCCCCCGCTGAACCTTGGCGACGACGAGGTGGACGCCTTTCTCCAGGCGTTCCCCGGCGTCCTGGACGCGGCCGGCGCGGCCGACGGGGACCGATGATCCGGAGTGAGACGACGATGAGTCAGGCGCAGGACAACGAGCATGCCGGGCCCGCGGTACCGCAGACCCGCACCGCCCGCCACCGCCGGATCGTGGACATCCTCAACCGGCAACCGGTGCGCTCGCAGAGCCAGTTGGCAAAGCTCCTCGCCGACGACGGACTGAGCGTCACCCAGGCGACACTCTCCCGGGACCTCGACGAGCTGAACGCGGTGAAGATCCGCAACACCGACGGCGACCTCATCTACGCGGTGCCGAGCGAGGGCGGTTTCCGCACCCCGCGTGCGCCGCTGGGAGGGTCGGCGAAGGAGGAGCGGATGCGGCGGCTCTCCGCGGAGCTGTTGATCTCCGCGGAGGCCTCGGCCAACCTCGTCGTCCTGCGCACCCCGCCCGGTGCGGCCCAGTTCCTCGCCTCGGCCATCGACCAGGCGGAACTCCACGACGTCCTCGGCACGATCGCCGGCGATGACACCCTCCTGCTGATCAGCCGCGATCCGTCCGGCGGGCAGGCGCTGGCGGACCACCTGCTGCGCCTGGCCCAGAACGGGCACTGAGTAACAGGCTCTGAGCACCGGGCTCCGAGTAACGGGCACTGAGCAAAGGGCACTTGGGAACGCGGTTGAGGAACGTTGCTGAGGAACGGGCCTGACGAACAGGCCTGACGCAGAGGGCTGCGAACGGGCCTGACGAAAAGGGCTGACGAACGGGCCCGACGAACAGCTGACGAACGGGCCTCGGCACGGGCCTCAGGACGGCATTGAGGAACGGGCGTCAGGCGGAGTGATGGGCGGTGGGCCGGGGGTGTGCGCCCGGTCAGGACGGAACGTCGGCCCGGCGTGCCATTGGGACGCCCGGGCGATGCACGGGCGATGCCCGAGGTGTGAGTCCCCTGGTTCGGCCCTCAGCCCAGCCGCGCAGCCAAGCCCCCCGTGCAGCGGACCTCCCCGCCCGCCGCGATCAGCAGGGCCTCCGTGTCCGGGAGCGACTCCAGCCACCGCAACCCCTCCCGCGACCCCATCGCGAAAGCCGCGGTAGCCCAGGCGTCGGCCCAGGTCAGCCGCGGACCGACCACCGTGACGGACACCAGGTCGGTGGCGGCGGCCCGGTGCGTGCGGGGATCCAGGATGTGTGCCCCGCGCTCCGCGCTGCCGGACGTGGCCACCGCCAGTTCGTCGGTCCCCGCCGCCGAGACGACGGCGGCCAGCACCCCCGGACGCAAGGGGTCGGCCACACCGATCCGCCAGGGCCGGCGCGGCCCGGGAGTGCCGTACAACTGCACGTCACCCCCGCCGTTCACGCTCACCCCGCTCACCCCGGCGGAGAGGATGTGCCGGGCGGCACGCTCGACCGACCAGCCCTTGACCATGCCGGTCGGATCGAGCACCCCGGAGGGCCGGGCGCTGAACCACCCGCCGCTCGACCGCTCCGCCTCCGCGCACAGCTTGAGCACCTCCCCGACCTCCGGATCGCACTCCTCGACGGTGAGTTCACCGCGCGCGAGCCGGGAGACCTGGCTGCCCTTGCGGTAGGTGCTGAACACTTCGTCCACGTAGTGCAGCCCGGCCACGGCCTCGTCCAGCGCCTTCCGTACGGCCTGTGGGTCGCCGCCGCGGATGTCGAAGGACACGACGGTCCCCATGACCTCCTCGGCGTGCCGCAGCGCCGCCGGCTCGGCGGAGGTGTCCGCGGAGACGGCGGGGGAGGCCTCCGCGGAGGACCCGGTCGACGGTTCGGCGGGCTCAGACACCGGCTTCGTCCAGGGCCGACTGGAGGGACTGCTTGTACCCGGCGCTGGTGTAGGTGGCGCCGGAGACCGCGTCGATGTCGGCGCTGCCCGCCGCGACGGCGGCCTGGTTGAGCTTGGGTACGGCGTTGGCGGTGATCTGGTCGCTGCGTCCGCCCTTGGGTGCCTGGACGGTCTTGGCCTCGGTGACCTTGCCGCCGCCCACGGTGATCTGGACCTGCACGGCGCCGTATTGGGTGTTGACCGCGGTGCCGGTGACGGTCTTCGCCACGGCCTCCGCGTTCCCGGTGCCGCCGCCGCTGCCGTTTCCGGCGGCGTTTCCGGAGGAGTCGCCGGCCGCGGCTTGGCCGCCGCCCGCGGCGTTCGCCTGGTCCAGGGCCGACTGGAGGGACTGCTTGTACCCGGCGCTGGTGTAGGTGGCGCCGGAGACCGCGTCGATGTCGGCGCTGCCCGCCGCGACTGCGGCCTGGTTGAGCTTGGGTACGGCGTTGGCGGTGATCTGGTCGCTGCGTCCGCCCTTGGGCGCCTGGACGGTCTTGGCCTCGGTGACCTTGCCGCCGCCCACGGTGATCTGGACCTGCACCGCGCCGTACTGGGTGTTGGCCGCGGTGCCGGTGAAGGTCCCCGCTGCCGCGGCGCCGCCCCCGGCTTGGCCGCCGCCCGCGGCGTTCGCCTGGTCCAGGGCCGACTGCAGCGACTTCTCGTAACCCGCGCTGGTGTAGGTGGCGCCGGAGACCGCGTCGATGTCCGCGCTGTTCGCGGCCACCGCCAGCTGGTTGAGCTTGGGTACGGCGTCGGCGGTGATCTGGTCGCTGCGTCCGCCCTTGGGCGCCTGGACGGTCTTGGCCTCGGTGATCTTCCCGCCGCTGACGGTGATCTGGACCTGGACCGGCCCGTACTGGGTGGTGACCGCCTCACCGGTGAACGTCCCGGTGCCGCCCGTCCCACCCTGTGCCGCGGCGCCCGCGCCGGCGCCCGGGCCCTGCGCCTGGACGGATGACGACCCGTCGTCGCCCGGCTTGAGTGACAGCAGCAGCACCACGCCGGAGACGGTCGCCACCGTGGCCAGTATCGCGCGTCGGAAGGGGTGCTTCTTCATGAAGTAATCGCTCCTGCTGTTGCCGCTCAGAACTCGAACGACTCGTGGTGGATACGGCGGGCCGGGACGCCGGCGCCGCGCAGTGCGTCGTAGGTGCTTTCGGCGAAGCCGGCGGGACCGCACATGAAGACGTCGTGCCGGTCGATGTCGGGGATGCGCCGCCCGAGCGTCTCCGCGGAGATGTCGGGGCGCTCCCCGTCGGGGCTGTTGACCGCGTACATCAGCCGTGCGCCGCGCTCCTCGGCGATCACGGACAACTCGTCCCACAGGGCAAGATCCTGGGTGCTGTTGGCGCGGTACAGGAGGGTGATGTCACCGGGCGCGCCGGGCAGCGTCTCGAACAGGGCCCGCATCGGGGTGATCCCGACACCGCCCGCCACGAGCAGCACCTTGCCCCGGCTGCGCCGGCTCGCGGTCATCGCCCCGTACGGGCCCTCGGCCCACACCCTGGTACCGGGCTCCAGATGGCGCAGCGCGGAGGAGTGGTCGCCGTTCGCCTTGACGGTGATGCGCAGCAGCCCGGGCCGGGGCGCCGCCGACAGCGAGTACGGGTGCGAGCTGAAGCGCATGCCCGGGGCGAGGAACCGCCAGCGGAAGAACTGCCCGGCCTCCGCGCCCATCCGGTGCAGCCGCTTGCCGGTGATCAGCACCGACACCACACCCGGCGACTCCTCCACGACCGCCTCGACCCGCATCTTGTGCCGCAGGTTGAGCCGGATCGGCATCATCACCCGGTACCAGACCACCAGCACCGTCGCCGCCCCGTAGAGCCCGTACCAGACGGTGCGTCCGACGGAGCCCTCGGCGTACTCGGTGCCGAGGGACAGCTGGTGCCAGAACGTCAGGAACACGCCCGCGTAGGTCAGCAGGTGGATGTGGTACCAGGTGTCGTAGCCGATACGGCGCCGGATGAAGCCCATCGACAGGAAACCGATGAGGATCAGCAGACCGGTACCGATGGTGGCCTTGCCGAGGTCCGGCAGGGTGTTCACCGAGTCGATGGTCTGGGCGAGAAAGCCGGTGTTCGCCTGCATCGCGTAGGCGTACATCGTCAGTACCACGTGGGCGGTGAGCAGACAGATGGTGTACCGGCCGCTCATCGCGTGCCACCGGGCGATCCGGTCGGAGCCCACCCGGCGCTCCAGCGCCGGCACACGGGCCATCAGGATCACCACGAGGGCGATGAGGTAACCGGCGAGAATGCCGGTGATCCGGCCCGCGTTGAGCACCTGGGCCTCGGTGCCGGCGATGTTCGCCGTGTTGTCCCACCACATCCACAGGACACCGGCCGCGCCGGCTGCCACAACGAGCAGAATCGGGACGGCGGGGTTGCGGCGGGGGCGGATGCGGCGCATTGTCTGGCGCCGCGCTGCGCGACCGCTGGCGATCGTGGACACGGTTCCTCCGTGGTCCTCCATGGTGGACGGGGGGCGAGGCCGGTGGCCCCTCGACCTTGGAGTACGTGGCGGAACACCCGTGTGTTCAAAGGCAGGCGGAGTCCCCTGCGCACTGGAGTGACTGGCGGTAACCCTCACTCGTGTCAACGGCGACGGAGCCCCCGCCGGTGCCCGGTGAGGACCCTCAGGCGGAGCTCGGCGGCAGTGGCAACGGCAGCCCCGGCAGCCCGTCCAGACTGGTGGCGATGTGGTCCTTCTTCGCGAAGTACTCACTCAGTGAGGTGTCGTCCTCACGGGCGAAACGTTTGCCGTGCAGATCGCGGTCGTCGTCGTAGGTCATGAGGGGCACCGCGTAGCCGCACGAGTCGCGGATGAGTTCGGCGGTGACGACGATGACCGCGCGCAGACCATGTGGCGTGGGGTCGATGTCGGGGAAGTGGCCGAGCAGTTGCGCGAACCGCGGATCGTCCCGGAAGACCGGTTCGCCGCGCCCGTGCACCCGGACGATGTTGGGCGGGCCCTGGAAGGCGCACCACATCAGCGTGATACGGCCGTTCTCCCGGAGGTGCGCGATGGTCTCGGCGTTGCTGCCGGCGAAGTCGAGGTAGGCCACGGTCAGTTCGTCGATCACGGCGAAGGAGCCGGCCAGACCCTTCGGCGAGAGGTTGACGGTGCCGTCGGTGGAGAGGGGAGCGGTCGCGGTGAAGAAGAGGGGCTGCTGCTCGATGAACGTGCGGAGCCTGCCGTCTATGCGCTCGTAAGTTTTGCCCACGTCTGGCGATTATCGCTGGCCGACGGCGACGGGGAAAGGCCTTTTGTTCGTCTAACGAATTCGTGCCGGGAGGGGTTGGCCGGGAGAGGGGAGCGGCCGACCCGGTGAGGAGTGGGCCCGGCGGCGTCGTACGGCTCCGGAAGCGGCCCCGGAAACGGCCCCGTGGCCGCTCCGGTTGGGGCCCGGAGCGGCCACGGTGGTTGTGCGGACTGGACCTAGATGAGGCGGATCACTTGTTCAGCGTGCAGGTGGCGAGGGAGTCCAGGCCCTGCGGCTTCGCGGCGGTGCGGCCGATGGAGATCGCGATGCGGTCGATGGTGGACTTCCGCTTGTCGGCCAGCGGGCCGAGGATCGCGTTCTGGACGAAGTTGGGGCCGCCCTGGCCGACCGTGTTGGCGATCCGGTTGTTGGCCTCCTGGATCTGCGTGTTGAGCAGTGCCAGGTTGCGGTCGACCTCGGCCTTGGCGGAGGCGGGGATCGCCGGGAGCTTGGAGGCGACGTCCGGGCAGTTCACCGTGCCCGCGGCGCCGGTGTTGCCGCCCCCGCCCGCGTTGCCGCCACCGGCACCCGCGTTACCCGCGCCACCGGCGTTCCCGCCACCGGCGTTGCCCGCGGGCTGCGACGCGCCGGCCGGGGCGCTGGGCTGAGCCGCCGCGCCCCCACCGGCCGCCGCACCGCCCTGGTTGAGCGCGCAGGGGGCCAGCGCATCGAGGCCCTGCGGCTTCGCGGCGGTGCGGCCGATCGCCGTGGCGATCCGGTTGACCGTCGCGACGCGCTTGTCCTTGAGCGGGCCGAGGATCGCGTTCTGGACGAAGTTGGGGCCGCCCTGGCCGACCGTGTCGACGATGCGCTTGTTGGCCTCCTGGATCTGCGTGTTGAGCAGTGCCAGGTTGCGGTCGACCTCGGCCTTGGCGGAGGCGGGGATCGCCGGGAGCTTGGAGGCGACGTCCGGGCAGTTCACCGTCGCGGCTGCCTTGGTGGTGGCCTGGTTGTTCGTCTTGGACGTCTCCCCGGCCAATGCGGAGCCGGCGATCACCGCTCCGGACAACACCACGGCGGCGGCGCCACCGATGATCGCTACGCGGCGCTTGTGGTACTTCGGAAGAGCCCTGGACATGAAATGCCTCACTCGGGTGTCAGGGGGGTGCACCGTCCGGCGATCGGCCGTACGGGCTGGTCCTCGTGTCCTCGTTTACAAACGCGGCGCCTGCGTTCAGGGGGAGGTACGGGAAAGCAGGGGCAGATGTTCAATGAGCTTCCGATGAATCTGCTTTGAATGCCGAGCAGTTGGTTTCCGCGCGGCTCAAGGGCCGTGACCTGGGGTGCTTTCGGCATTGCCGGGACGGTTCTGCCGTGCACCCGGGCAGCCGGTGACCGGACACCCACCGGGCGCTCCGGTGGGTGTCCCGCTTCACACCGGCCGTCGTTCCTCACCCCCACCCGGGGCGGACACGGTGTCCGCCACCGGCCAGGGCAGCCAGGCACGCACCTGGAACCCACCGGCCACGGGACCCGCCGTCAGCCGGCCGCCCGCCAGCCGGGCCCGTTCGGCCAGCCCGATCAGCCCCTGCCCGCCGCCCTTCGCCAGGTCGACACCGGGAGTCGGGGCCGGCTGCTGCGGCGGTGCGCTGTGGACGTCCACCGTCAGTCCGTCCGCGGGGCTCCCGGTCACCCGGACGGCGACCGCCGCGCCGGGTGCGTGCTTGCGCGCGTTGATGAGTGCCTCCTGAACGATCCGGTAGGCCGTACGCCCCACCATGGGCGGCGGCGCCGGCCCGTCCGGCGGCCCGGTCAGCTCGATCGGGCCGCCCGCCGCCCGTGCCTCCGCCACCAGCCGTGCCAGGTCCGCCAGTTCCGGATGCGGCCGCTCGCCCTCCGCCGTGCCCGCCCGCAGCACCCCGATGATGTCGCGCAGATCCCGCAGCGCCCGATGGGCGCTCTCCCGGATGACCCCGGCGACCCGTGCGATCTCCGCCCGGGGCGCCCGCGCGTTGAACTCCAGCGCCCCGGCGTGCACGGTCAGAAGGGACAGCCGATGCCCCAGTACGTCGTGCATCTCCCGGGCGATCTCCTCGCGCGCCTCTCGCCTGGCCCGCTCGGCCCTCAACTCCGCTTCCGCCTCGGCCAGTTCGGCGCGTTCCCGCAGTGAGGCGATCAACTGCCGCCGGGACCGCCTGAACAGCCCCCACCCGATGGCCCCGGCGATGAGCGCGAAATAGGTCAGCGCCGAGCCCGCCCGGTCCTCGGGCAGCTCCGGCAACCGCCACAGGAAGACGGGCAGCGGTGCGAAGGCCAGCGCCGCCACCCATGCTGTGGAGCGCCACGGACGGGTGGCGGCGACCGTGAACACCGCCACCATGGCCGGGCCGGCCAGGTAGTGCGTCTCGGTGGCCGCCAGCAACAGCGCCACCGCCAGGGGGACCGGCCATCGCCGCCGCAGCAGCAGCGCCGCGCACCCCACCCCGCCGACCGCCCGGTCGACGGTCCGCCACGCCGCCCCCTGCTCCTCCGGGACCGGCACGGACTGTGCCGTGACCACGGCGAAGCAAGCGGCGAAGAGCAGCAGTCCGATGTCGGCGGCCCAGTCCCGGCGGGCGCGGTGGATGCGGCGCATGTCCCGCCAATCTACGGGGGCCCGCCCGTGGGCGGGCACTCCGCGTGACGACCGAATACTTAAGTATGTCCGGGCGGAGCCGACGGCCGACTTCCGTCGCGGTCCGGCGGCCCTGAGCCCGATCCCCCCGGCCGGCGCCGCCGCCCAGCACGGCGGCTGAGGCCGGGAAACCCGCCCGGGCCCTACCACCGCGCATTGACGAATCATGCGGACTGCTGCATACTCATGCATATCAGCGAATGCACCGTGAGGAGAAACCCGTGACCGAGCGCGTCGTACTCGCCTACTCGGGCGGCCTGGACACCTCCGTCGCCATCGGCTGGATCGCCGAGGAGACGGGCGCAGAGGTCATCGCCGTCGCGGTCGACGTCGGTCAGGGCGGCGAGGACCTGGACGTCATCCGCAAGCGCGCGCTCGCCTGCGGCGCCGTGGAGGCCGAGGTCGCGGACGCCAAGGACGAGTTCGCCGAGGAGTACTGCCTCCCGGCGATCAAGGCCAACGCCCTCTACATGGACCGCTACCCCCTCGTCTCCGCGCTCTCCCGGCCCACGATCGTCAAGCACCTCGTCGCCGCCGCCGCGAAGCACGGCGCGAGCACGGTCGCCCACGGCTGCACCGGCAAGGGCAACGACCAGGTCCGCTTCGAGGCCGGCATCGTCGCCCTCGCCCCCGACCTCAAGTGCATCGCCCCGGTCCGCGACTACGCGATGACCCGGGACAAGGCCATCGCGTTCTGTGAGGAGAAGAACCTCCCGATCGCGACCACCAAGAAGTCCCCGTACTCCATCGACCAGAACGTCTTCGGCCGCGCCGTCGAGACCGGCTTCCTCGAGGACATCTGGAACGCCCCGATCGAGGACATCTACGAGTACACCCAGAACCCGGCGACCCCCCGCGACGCCGACGAGGTGGTCATCACCTTCAAGGAAGGCGCCCCGGTCGCCCTCGACGGCAGGCCCGTCACCGTCCTCCAGGCGATCCAGCAGCTCAATGAGCGCGCCGGAGCCCAGGGCATCGGCCGCATCGACATGGTCGAGGACCGGCTGGTCGGCATCAAGTCCCGTGAGGTGTACGAGGCTCCGGGCGCCATCGCCCTGATCACCGCCCATCAGGAGCTGGAGAACGTCACCGTCGAGCGCGAACTCGCCCGCTACAAGCGGCAGGTCGAGCAGCGCTGGGGCGAACTGGTCTACGACGGCCAGTGGTTCTCCCCGCTGAAGCGCGCCCTGGACGGCTTCATCAACGAGGCCAACCAGCACGTCAGCGGCGACATCCGGATGACCCTGCACGGTGGTCGCGCGGTCGTCACCGGCCGGCGGTCCGAGACGTCGCTCTACGACTTCAACCTCGCCACGTACGACACCGGCGACACCTTCGACCAGGCCGCGGCCAAGGGCTTCATCGACATCTACAGCCTGTCGTCGAAGATCGCCGCGCGGCGTGATCTGGCAGGCGGAGCCTGACGCGGACCGCGCCCGGTCCCCGGCGTCGTCCACAGCCGGACACGGGGCGCAATCCACAGCCCCGCACGGGGGCACCTCACAAGCACTAGCCTGACAACCGCCTCCTCACCCTGCCGTGAGGAGGCGGTGGCACATCGACACCTCTTCTAGGAGCAACGCAAGTGAGCAGCAACAGCGGCGACGTCCGTCTCTGGGGCGGCCGTTTCGCCGACGGCCCCGCCGAGGCCCTGGCGAAGCTGTCCGCGTCCGTCCACTTCGACTGGCGGCTCGCGCCGTACGACATCGCCGGATCCCGCGCCCACGCTCGTGTGCTCCACAAGGCGGGCCTGCTCACGGACGACGAACTGACCCACATGATCGAGGGACTCGACCGGCTCGAAGCGGACGTCGCCGAAGGCACCTTCGTGGGCACGATCGCCGACGAGGACGTCCACACGGCCCTCGAGCGCGGCCTCCTGGAGCGGCTCGGCCCCGACCTCGGCGGCAAGCTCAGGGCCGGCCGCTCCCGCAACGACCAGGTCGCCACCCTCTTCCGGATGTACCTGCGCGACCATGCCCGCACCATCGGCGGTCTGATCGCCGAGCTGCAGGACGCGCTGATCGGTCTGGCCGAGGCCCACCCGGACGTGGCCATGCCCGGCCGCACCCATCTCCAGCACGCCCAGCCGGTCCTCTTCGCCCACCACGTCCTCGCACACGTACAGTCCCTGTCCCGGGACGCCGAGCGCCTGCGCCAGTGGGACGAGCGGACGGCCGTGTCGCCGTACGGCTCGGGCGCGCTCGCGGGCAGCAGCCTCGGCCTCGACCCGGAGGCGGTCGCCAAGGACCTCGGCTTCGAGCACGGCAGCTCCGCCAACTCCATCGACGGCACGGCATCCCGCGACTTCGTCGCCGAGTTCGCCTTCATCACCGCGATGATCGGTGTCAACCTCTCCCGGATCGCGGAGGAGGTCATCATCTGGAACACGAAGGAGTTCTCCTTCGTCACCCTCCACGACGCCTTCTCCACCGGCTCGTCGATCATGCCGCAGAAGAAGAACCCGGACATCGCGGAGCTGGCGCGCGGCAAGTCGGGCCGTCTCATCGGCAACCTCACCGGCCTGATGGCGACCCTCAAGGCCCTGCCGCTCGCCTACAACCGCGACCTCCAGGAGGACAAGGAGCCGGTCTTCGACTCCATCGACCAGCTGGAGGTCCTGCTCCCGGCCTTCACCGGCATGATGGCGACGCTCACCGTCCACCGCGAGCGTATGGAAGAGCTGGCCCCGGCCGGGTTCTCCCTCGCCACCGACATCGCCGAGTGGCTGGTCAAGCAGGGCGTGCCGTTCCGCGTCGCGCACGAGGTCGCGGGCGAGTGCGTGAAGGCCGCCGAGGCCGAGGGCAAGGAGCTGGACCAGCTCACGGACGAGCAGTTCGCGAAGATCTCCGCCCACCTCACCCCCGAGGTGCGCACGGTCCTGAACGTCCCCGGCGCCCTGGCCTCCCGCAACGGCCGCGGAGGCACCGCTCCCACTGCGGTCGCCGTCCAGCTCGCCGAGGTAAAGGCGGACGTGGCGTCCCAGCACACATGGGCCACCGCCAAGCAGAAGAAGTAGGCGGGCAGAGAGGGAGAGCAGCGGAGCCGGGGGAGCGGGCGGGCGGCCACGCGAGCCTTCCGGGGGGCGACGGAGGGCGCGGAAGGCACGTGCGGCGTGGTGGGCCCCGGTATCCGCGGCGCGGTGGGCCGGCACGCGCGCGGCGGACCGTGGAACGCACGCGGTATGTGTGGTGCGTGGGCCGGCACGCGTGCGCCGGAGCGCGGAAGGCACGTGCGGCGTGGTGGGCCGCGGTATCCGCGGCGCGGTGGGCCGGCACGCGCGCGGCGGACCGCGGAAGGCCCGGCGGGGCACGCACGCGGCGAACCGCGGACCCACGCGGCATGCGCGGCGCGGCGGACGCGGACCCACGCGGCGCGGCGAACCGCGGAACCCACGCGGCGCGGCGAACCGCGGAACCCACGCGGCATGCGCGGATTGGCGGACCGCGAGCGCACGCGGCAGTTTGGCCCGGTGAGCCGCGGTGCGTGCCGTGGTGTGCGCGGCCCGGTGGGCCTGGATCGGCTCTCACAGGCGCACCGCGGGTTACGTTGGTCGGCAGCGCAAGGAGCCGACCGAACGGAGTGGAGCCGCGATGCCTTTCGCCCGCCTCGCCTCAGCAACGACTCCCACCTGCCACATCGGCCTCGGCCTCGCCGCCGTCGGCCGCCCCGGCTACATCAACCTCGGCCGTGAGCGGGACCTCCCGGCCGACCGCAGTGTCGAGGCCCTGCGTGAGCGCACCCACGAACTCCTCGACGCCGCCTACGCACAGGGCGTGCGCTACTTCGACGCGGCCCGCTCCTACGGCCGCTCCGAGGAGTTCCTCGCCGGCTGGCTGACCGCCCGGCCCGACGTCACCGACGTGGTCATCGGCAGCAAGTGGGGGTACACCTACACGGCCGCCTGGCGTACGGACGCCGAGGCGCACGAGATCAAGGATCACAGCCTCGCCACCTTCGAACGGCAGCGCGCCGAGACCGCCGAACTGCTCGGTGACCGGCTCGACCTCTACCAGATCCACTCGGTGACCCCGGACAGCCCCGCCCTCACCGACAAGGAACTCCACGCCAGGCTGGCCGAGGCCGCCGCGCAGGGTGTCACCATCGGCTTCTCCACCAGCGGGCCCGCCCAGGCGGAGGCGATCCGCGCCGCGCTCGGCGTGACGGTGGACGGCGAGCCCCTCTTCCGCACCGTGCAGTCGACGTACAACGTGCTGGAGACCTCCGCCGGACCCGCGCTCGCCGAGGCGCACGACGCCGGGCTCACGGTGATCGTCAAGGAGGGGATGGCCAACGGCCGACTGGCCGGCGAGAACGCACCGGCCGCCGTACGCGACGTCGCCGAGGCGGAGGGACTCGGTGCCGACGCGGTCGCGCTCGCGCTGGTCCTGCGGCAGCCGTGGGCGGGAGTCGTGCTGTCCGGCGCCGCCACCGTCACCCAGCTCGCCTCCAATCTCCACGCACCGGTCGTCGACCTCGACGAAGAGCAACTCGCCCGCCTCGCCGGACTGGCCGAGGAACCGACCGCGTACTGGGAGCGTCGGGGACAACTCCCCTGGCACTGATCGAACACGAACGGTAACAATCAGCCCGTCAAAAGGGAGAATTCTGGAACATTTCTGGCTATTTGTATACCCAGGGTGAGACATTGATGTATCA
Organism: Streptomyces cavernae; assembly: GCF_004023625.1. Taxonomy (GTDB): domain Bacteria; phylum Actinomycetota; class Actinomycetes; order Streptomycetales; family Streptomycetaceae; genus Streptomyces; species Streptomyces cavernae. The sequence goes on from NZ_RPDJ01000011.1 coordinate 54,905, forward strand.
AATGCGCTAGTTTTGTGTCATGGCCGTCGACCGTGACCACGTACTCCGCAGCGCAGCCGCCCTCCTCGCCCGGAAATCCACCGCCACCATGGACGAGGTCGCCAAGGCGGCCGGGATCAGCCGGGCCACGCTGCACCGCCAGTTCTCCGGGCGCGACGCCCTGGTGCGGGCGCTCGAGTCGCTCTGCATCGCGGAGTGCGAGGCGGCACTCGACGCGGCCCGGCTCGAAGAAGGCTCCGTCCAGGGCGCCCTGCGCCGGATCGTGGTGGAGATCGAACCGGTCGCCGGACTGCTCGCCTTCCTCTACACGGAAAGCCAGCTGTTCGAGGGCGAGGGGCAGAACGAGGGCTGGACCAAGGTGGACGCGCGGATCGCCGCCCTGTTCCGGCGCGGTCAGGAGAACGGCGAACTACGAATCGACCTGACTCCCGCCTGGCTCACCGAAGCGCTGTACGGACTGGTCGCCTCGGCGGCCTGGGCCGTGCAGGAAGGCCGGGTCGCGGCCCGCGAGTTCCCGTACATGATCGTCGAGCTGCTGCTCGGCGGAGCACTCAGAAGAGAGGAATCATGACCATCATCGTGCAGCCGGCGCCCGTGGCGGAGGTGGACCGGAGCCGCAGCCGCTGGCTCGGCCTCGCCGTCCTCGTCCTCGCCGTGCTGCTGGTGGCCGTCGACGCCACCGTGCTCGGTGTCGCGACCCCCTACATCGGCGAGGACCTGCACCCCTCCGGCACCCAGATGCTGTGGATAGGTGACGTCTACTCGTTCGTCATCGCGGGACTGCTCGTCTCCATGGGCAGCCTCGGTGACCGCATAGGCCGCAAACGGCTACTGCTCGTGGGCGCGACCGTGTTCGGCGCGGTCTCCGTGCTCAGCGCCTACGCGACCTCCGCGGAACTGCTGATCCTGTCCCGGGCGCTGCTCGGCGTCGCCGGCGCGACCCTGATGCCCTCCACCCTCGCCCTGATCCGCAACATCTTCCACGACCCGCGGGAGCGCAGCCTCGCCATCGGCATCTGGGGAGCCATGGCCTCAGCAGGCACCGCGATCGGCCCGATGGCGGGAGGTTTCCTGCTCGAACACTTCTGGTGGGGCTCGGTCTTCCTCGCCAACCTGCCCGTGATGATCGTGCTCGTCGTCGTCGGCATCAAGGTGCTGCCCGAATCCCGGAACCCCGATCCCGGACCGTGGGACCTGCCCAGCATCGGACTCTCGCTCGTCGGCCTGATCGGTGTCGTGTACGCGATCAAGGAGCTGGCCGCGCAGGGTCCTTCGGATGACACGGCCGTCGCCGCCGTGCTGGGGGCGGGGGCGCTGTACGGCTTCGTACGCCGCCAGCTCACCCTGCCCAAGCCCCTGCTGGACATGCGGCTGTTCCACAACCGGGGCTTCTCCGGGGCGGTCCTGGCGGACCTGCTGACCGTCCTCGGCATGTCGGGACTGGTCTTCTTCCTCTCGCAATACCTGCAACTCGTCCAGGGCATGGGCCCGTTCGAGGCGGGACTGGGCGAGGTGCCGGCAGCCGTGGGCGCGGTCGCCACCGGACTGGTCGCGGGCGCGGCCGCCCGCCGGTTCTCCGTGCGCTCGGTCGTCGCGGGCGGACTGGCCACGGTGGGCCTCGCCCTGGCCTCGCTCACCCTGATCGGCCAGCACACCGGCTTCACCACGCTCGGCACCGTACTGCTGGTCGTCGGCGCCGGCGCGGGCTTCTCGTTCACCGTGACCGCCGACGTGATCCTCTCGAGCGTGCCCAAGGAGCAGGCGGGCGCCGCGTCCGCGGTCTCCGAGACGGCCTATGAACTCGGTGCGGCCCTCGGTATCGCGCTGCTCGGTTCCGTCATGACGGGGGTGTACCGGGGCTTCGAGGCGCCGGCCGGCACGCCCGCCGCGGCCCACGAGTCGCTCGGCGGCGCAGTGGAAGCCGCGGATGGGCTGCCCGCGCCCGCGGCCGAGGCACTGCTGGAATCAGCGCGCGAGGCCTTCGTGGACGGGCTACGGCTCGCGACGGGCGCCGGCGCGGCGGTGCTGCTGCTGGCCGCCGTCGCAGCCTGGTACCTGCTGCGCGGCCTGCGGCTGAACACCGAGGGTGAGAGCACGGCCGAGGACCCGAAGCCCTTCACCACCGACGGACCCGACGACGCGGCGCTGCCGCAGCTCCAGCCCGCCGGTTGAGCCCCGGACGGAGACCGCACGTGAAGCCGGCCCGAGGAATCAGGCGGCCTTGGCCTTCGTGGCGTACATGTCGACGTACTCCTGGCCGGACAACCGCATGACCTCGGTCATCACCGAGTCGGTCACGGCCCGCAGCACATAGCGGTCGCGGTCCATTCCCTCGTACCGGGAGAACTCCATCGCCTCCCCGAAGCGGACCGTGACCCGGCCGGGGCGCGGGATACCGGCGCCGCCCGGCTGCAGCTTGTCCGTGCCGATCATCGCGAACGGGACCACCGGGGCGCCGGTCATCAGGGTGAGGCGGGCGATGCCGGTGCGGCCCCGGTACAGGCGGCCGTCGGGGGAGCGGGTGCCCTCCGGGTAGATGCCGAAGATCCTGCCCTCCTCCAGCACCCGGCGGCCGGTCATCAGTGCCGCCACCCCGCCGCTCGCGCCGTCCCGGTCGACCGGGATCATGCCGACGCCGGTGAAGAACCACGCCATCAGGCGTCCCTTCAGGCCCTTGCCGGTGACGTACTCGTCCTTGCCGATGAAGAACACCTGGCGTTTGGTCACCAGGGGCAGCACGATCGAGTCGATGAACGTGAGGTGGTTGCCGGCGAGGATCACCGGGCCGTCGCCGGGGATGTGCTCCGCACCTTCCACCCGTGGGCGGAACATCAGGCGCATGATCGGTCCGAGCACTGCCTTGATGAGCACGAAGCGGGACAACGGGCCCTCCGGTGTCAAGGGGATGTCGACGGGTGCTGCATGAGTCTGTGCAGGTGAGAAGGATACTCGCGGCCATCGTGGCGGTGCACATCGGCTTCACCGAGTGGATACGCACAATTGACCGATGTTTACCTAGGGGGGTTCCCCGTTGCCCGGATGACATCCCATCGTGACGATGTGAACAAGACCGACGGTGTGTGGGGTGGTCTGCCCCCATGTTACTGACGCCCCATCAGCAACCATGCCCCCACAAGCCATTAAGCGTCACCCTCCCGTTCCGCCTCAGGTCTCCCACCGGTCACACCCGCCCACCTAGGATCGTCCCGCCTTGACAGGTCCAGGCCGTGTTCGGCGGGAGGAGCGCTCATGGGGACGCAGGGGTCGGAGTCGCAGGATTCGGAGTCGTACGGGGCGCGACCGAGGTCACGGGGGACCGGCCGTCGGGCGCTGCTCGGGGCCGCGGTGCTCGGCGCGGGCGGAGCCGTCGTGGGGCTGCCCGGGACCGCCGGAGCCGACACCCGGCAGGGCGGCGGCTACCGGAGCCTGCCCAAGCCGACCGTCATCGCGCACCGCGGCGCCAGCGGCTACCGGCCGGAGCACACCCTCGGCTCCTACCAACTCGCCGTTGACATGGGCGCGGACGTGATCGAGGCCGGCGACCTGGTGCCGACCAAGGACGGCCACATCGTCTGCCGGCACGAACCCGAGATCGGCGGGACGACGGACGTCGCGTCGCACCCCGAGTTCGCGAGCCGGAAGACCACCAAGCTCCTGGACGGCGTCTCCGTCACCGGCTGGTTCACCGAGGACTTCACGCTCGCCGAGCTGAAGACCCTGCGCGCGGTCGAGCGCATCCCGGCAAACCGCCCGCACAACACCCTCTACAACGGACGCTGGGAGATCCCCACCTTCGAAGAGGTCCTGAAGTGGCAGGACGAGCAGACCCGCAAGCGCGGCAAGCAGGTCTGGATCTACCCCGAGACCAAGCACCCCACCTACTTCCGCAAGCTGGGCCTCGGTCTTGAGGAGCGGGTCGCGAAGCTGCTGCGCAGGTACGGCAAGGACAGGAAGAACTCGCCCGTCATCCTGCAGTCCTTCGAGCCGAGCAGCATCCAGCGGTTCGACAAGCTGGTCGGCAACCCGCTGGTGGTGCTCCTGTCCGGTGCGAGCACCCGCCCCTGGGACTTCGTCGAGGCGGGCGACCCGCGCACCGTGGCCGACCTCGTCAAGCCGGCGGGTCTGAAGGAGATCGCCACGTACGCGCAGGGCATCGGCCCCACCCTGGACCTGATCATCCCGAGGGACTCGAGCGGCAACCTCACCACGCCCACCACCCTCGTCAGGGACGCGCACGCGGAGGGCCTGATCCTGCACCCGTACACCATGCGCAACGAGAACCCCTTCCTGCCCGCGAACTTCCGCAAGGGCACGGACGCGGACGCGTACGGGGATGCCTTCGGCGCCTTCAGGACGTACTTCGCGACCGGGATCGACGGAGTCTTCACCGACCACCCCGACACCGGTCTCCTCGCCCGCGCGGACTTCCTCAAGGGCTGAGCGTCAACCGCCCCGGAGCGGAACGACGCGGGCAGCGGCCGGAAACAACGGCCGGAACGACGCGGGCAGCGTTCGGAAACAACGGCCGGAACGACGCGGGCAGCGTTCGGAACGACGGCGAGCGTCAACCGCGAAGTGACCCACACCAGTTGGAGTGACAGCGCCCCGCCCCGGCAACCCCGGGGCGGGGCGGCCGCGTCCCGCCGGGCATGAGCCCCGACATGGTTGCCACGCTCCGACCCCTCCTCGCCGCGGAGGCCTCGGCCGAAGCACCCGGCTCCGGCTCCGACCCGGGTGATCTGGAACAGGCCGTCTGGGTGCGCCTGCTGGAGCGACTGGAGGCGGAAGGCCCGCCGGCCGACCCCCAGCGCTGGCTGCGCCGCGCCGTCCGCTCCGAGGCACGCCGCAGCCGGCGGACGGCCCGCCGTGAACTCCCGTACCCCGCGGAGCCCGGTGACTTCGCCCGCCCCGGACCGGAACAGATCGCGCTCACCGCGGCCCGCCGCCGTGCCCTGCACGCCGCCGTCCCCCGGCTGCCCGGCCGCTGCCCGCGCCTGCTGGCCGCCCTGCTTTCCCCACAGGACCTGACCTACCGCGAGATCGCAGGAGAGTTGGGTATCTCACAGGGCAGTCTGGGTCCGGAACGTTCCCGATGTCTGGGATGTCTGCGCAGAATGCTTGCCGCCGAGGTTGCGCCAGGTGAACCGCGGGGAAAGGAGTGAGGGACAACCGGCCTGACAGGTGAGCGGGAGGCATGCACACATGGGCATGAGCGTGACCATCTCTGCGGCGACCGAGCGGGACGCCGAGCAGATCCTGAAGTTGCAGTTCCTCTGCTACCAGAGCGAGGCCGAACTGTACGGGGACTACTCCATCGAGCCCCTCACCCAGCCGCTCGACTCCCTCAAGGGCGAACTGGAAAGCGGCACCGTACTGGTGGCCCGGCTCGGCGCAGAGGTAGTGGCCTCGGTGCGCGGCGCGGTCGACGCCGACGGCACGGCCCGCATCGACAAGCTGATCGTCCACCCCCGGATGCAGGGCCACGGCCTGGGCGGACGGCTGCTCGCGGCCATCGAGGAGCGGCTGCGCACCGAGGGCGCGGCCAAGCGCTTCCAGCTCTTCACCGGCCACCGCAGCGAGCACAACCTCCGCCTCTACCGCAAACACGGCTACGCCACGGTCTCGTCCGAGCGCGTCCACGACCGCCTCACGCTGGTGACCATGGCGAAGGGCGCCCACGCGGAGGCCTTCGTCGCGAGCGCCTAGGAACACGGGTGTCCTGAGAACACCCGCCGGCACCCGCTACGGGTTCCGGCGGGCCTTGCGCAGCCAGTACATGGCCGACACCGGCAGCAGCACCGGGATGAAGAGGTAGCCCATGCCGTAGTCGGACCAGACGGTCGCGTCGGGGAAGGCGGACGGTTCCACCAGCGTCCAGGTGCCCACGATCAGTACGCCGGCGAGTTCGGCGGCGCAGCAGACCAGAGCGGCCTTCCGCGCCGTCTCGCCACCGCGGACGAGCGAGTACGTGATGAACCCGTACACGACGCCCGCGACCGCGGAGAGCGAGTAGGCCAGCGGGGCATGGTCGAACTCGGTGGCGATCTGCACCACGGAACGCGAGACGGCGCCGACGACCATGACGCCGTAGAGCCAGACCAGCAGCAGGCCGGGCCCGCGGATCAGCCGTGTCCGCGTGGGCCGGTCCGTCGCGGGCTCGTTCCGCCGGGGCCCCGCCCCGTTCTCCTTGGTGGCCGTCATCTCAGCCTCCCCAGATGTCGTAGAGCCGCACTTGGAGGACGGCGAGGACGATCCCGCCCGCCGCCACGGTGATCGAGCCCCAGCGGGTGCGCTCGGCCAGTGACATGAACCCGGCGGCGGGGATGCACGCGAAGGCGCCCAGCAGATACGCCACGAAGATCGTCGTGCCCTGCTCCGGCTGCTCGCCGCGCGCCAGCTGCACGATGCCGACCCCCAGCTGCACCAGCGCGAGGAGCGACACCACGGCCATGCCGATGAAGTGCCAGTCCTTGGTCGGCTGATCGCGGTAGGCGGCCCAGCCGCACCAGGCGGCGAGCAGGAGCGCGGCGACGGCGGTCGCCACGGTCAGAGCAGCAAGCATGCGGCGACCCTATTACGGCCCAAACGACCCCTTGCGCGCACCCCCGAGCCGTATACGGCCGCCGCCCGGCCGGCGTGGCATTGACCACAGCCCCCGAAGGCGGCACACCGGCGCCGAGGCCTTCGCACACGATCTCCTGTCGCCGTCCGTGCTGGTCACGACAGAAAGCGTCGATCCATCGGGGACCGGCAGGAGACCGTCCACCACTGTCCACATGTCGGACAGTGTATGCCGGGTCCCGTCGTAACGTCTCATTTACTTGCGGCATGACCACGACGAACAGCCGCACCCCGGCGACCGAGGCGACCATGACGCCCGGAGCGCGCTGTATGTGTCGTCCGTGTCGAATGTGCGCCTTCTTGACCTCACCGCGCTCGCCGGGCCCGGCCCCCGCGCCGGCCGGGAACCGCGCCGGGCGCGCAGCCGTATCGGCATGGTCTTCCAGCACTTCAACCTGCTGTCCGCGCGCGCCGTCCAGGAAACGTCGAGCTGCCGCTGGAGATCCTCGGAATCTCGGGGAAGGAACGCTCCCGCAAGGCGCTGGAACTGCTCGAACTGGTCGGTCTCTCCGACCAGGCCAGGGCCTACCCCGCCCAGCTCTCCGGCGGCCAGAAGCTGGGGGTCCCCCCAGGCCTTTGAGGCGCTGGGGGAGCGTCGGCGTCGCCCGCGCCCTCGCCGGCGACCCCGAGGTGCTGCTCTCCGACGAGGCCACCAGCGCGCTCGACCCGGAGACCACCCGCTTCATCCTGCAGTTGCTGCGCGACCTCAACCGGCAGCTCGGCCTGACCGTCCTGCTCACCACGCACGAGATGGACGTGGTCAAGCCCGTCTGCGACTCGGCCGCCCTCATGGAGCGGGGCCGCATCGTGGAGTCCGGCACGGTCGGTGAACTGCTCGCCGGCCCCGGCTCCGAACTGGCGGGCGCCCTCTTTACAAGAAGCGGGGCACCCACATTGCGCCCGTCGCCACCGTGCACCTGGAGCCGCTCGGCCTCTACTCGAACAAGGCCGAGAAGGCCGACGAGCTGCAGAGCGGTGCGACGGTCGCCGTCCCCAACGACACCGTCAACGAGGGCCGGGCGCTGAAGCTCCTCGCGCGAACGGGCTCATCACCCTCAAGGACGGCGTGGGCGACGACGCCACCCCCAAGGACATCGCGAAGAACCCGAAGAACCTCAAGTTCAAGGAGCTGGAGGCGGCCCGGACCCCGCGCTCACTCGACGACGTCGACGCGGCCGTCGTCAACGGCAACTACGCCATCGAGGCCGACCTCAAGCCCGCCGAGGACGCCCTCGTCCTCGAGTCCCCCGACAACAACCCCTACGGCAACTTCCTCGCCGTCAAGGAGGGCAACGAGGACGACCCGCGGGTGAAGAAGCTGGCCGAACTCCTCACCTCGCCCCAGGTGAGGAAGTACATCGAGGACACCTACGACGGATCGGTCCTCGCGTCCTCCTGAGGACCGTCCCGCCGAACCGAGGACCTTCTTCCGCGGGCCCGCCGGAACGGCCCCGCCGCCGCACCGCACCGGGGGTCCCCGCGCGCGAACGCGCGAGGATCCCACGGCGTCCCCGTGGTGCGATTACGCGCCCCGATGCTGCATGCTGGGGCATTCAGCAGGCCTCTGAGGGTTACGGAGCGGCGCATGACTACCACCTTCCCCGACATCTCCATCAGTACGGAGCGGTTGGTGCTGCGCGCGCTCGACGAGCCCGACGCACCCGCCCTCGCCGAGATGATGAACGACGAGCAGGTCGCCGCCTGGACCGCGGTGCCCCAGCCCTACGGCGAGGACCAGGCCCACGCCTGGATCACCGAGCAAGCCCCCGCCCGGCGCACCGCGGGCCGCGGCATCGACTTCGCCGTCACCGAGTTCCTCACCCAACGCCTGGTCGGCGTGGTTCGGTTGAGCAAGGCCGACTGGCGGGTGCGGTCGATGGAGATGTCGTACATCATCGCCCCCTGGGCCCGCGGCGAGGGCTATGCCTCCGAAGCGGCCCTCGCGACCGCCCAATGGCTCTTCCGAGACCAGAAGTTCGAGCGCATCGAACTGCGCACCGCCGCCGACAACACCGCCTCCCAGCAGGTGGCCCAGAAGATCGGCTGTATCAGCGAGGGCGTGCTGCGGGGTGCCTGCATAGCCCGGACTCGCACCGAGACCGGCGGCTGGGCCGATCTGCGCACCGACTTCATCGTGTGGAGCCTGCTGCCCGAGGACCTGGAAGGCGTCGCCGAACAACACGCGGACTCCGACGGTTTCACGTCGTTCGCGGACTGGAACTGAACGGTCGCCGAACCGCCCGGCCCAGCCCGCCCTCTTCGCCGGAGGATTCGCCAGGTACCCTCTCGGTGCTGCGCCTTCCCTGACGACCTGCGCAAAACCCCTGGAGACTGACGACGATGGCCGATCGGGTCACGGTGATCGGCTGGGACGGCTCGCCCCTGACCGCCGCGGCGCGCGCCGCCCTCGGCGCCGCCACGCTGGTGGCCGGCGCGGGCCATCACCTGGCGCTGCCCGAGGTTCCCCTGGCCGCCGAGCGCATCCGGCTCGGCAGTGTCGCCCTCGCCGCCCGCCGCATCGCCGCGCACCGCGGCACCGCCGTGGTCCTCGCCGACGGCGATCCCGGCTTCTTCGGCGTCGTCCGCACCCTGCGCGCGCCCGAGTTCGGCCTGGAGGTCGAGGTCGTCCCGGCCGTCTCGTCGGTGGCCGCCGCCTTCGCGCGCGCCGGGATGCCCTGGGACGACGCCCAGGTCGTGGTCGCCCACCGGCGTACCCTGCGCCGCGCCGTCAACGTCTGCCGCGCCCACGGCAAGGTCGCGGTCCTGACCTCGCCCGGCGCCGGTCCCGCCGAACTCGGCCTCCTCCTTGAAGGGGTGCACCGCACCTTCGTGATCTGCGAGGAACTCGGCACCGAGCGCGAACAGGTCACCATCGTCAGCTCAGACAAGGCCGCCGACCACACCTGGCGCGACCCCAACGTCGTCATCGTCATCGGCGGCCCCGTCGTCCCCTCGCAGAACGGCGGCTGGATCGCCGGCCGCGACCCCGGCACCGGCCCGCGCGGCTGGGCGCTGCCCGCCGGGGAGTACGGCGGCCGGCTGCAGGAGGGCGAGACCGATCTCCTGCGCGCCGCCCAACTCGCCCACCTGGGACCGCGCACCGGCGACCTCGTCTGGGACATCGGCTCCGGCAGCGGCGCGTTCGCCACGGAGGCGGCGCGCTGCGGTGCCGCCGTCATCGCCGTCGACCGGGACGTGGCCGCCTGCGCCCGCACGGACGCCGCCGGCCGCCGCTTCGGCGTGCAGCTCCACATCGTGCACGGTGTCGCCCCGCACGCCCTGGAGAACCTTCCCGAGCCCGATGTCGTACGGGTCGGGGGCGGCGGTGCCGCCGTCGTCTCGGCCGTCGCGGACCGGCGCCCGCAGCGGATCGTCACGCACGCCGCGAACCGTGACGCGGCCGAACTCATCGGGCGCGACCTGACCGAGCACGGTTACCACGTCGAGTGCGCACTCCTGCAGTCCGTGGAACTCGACACCAAGCTCTGGACGGAGAAGGAACGGAGCGTCGCGTTCCTGCTCACGGGCCGTCTGCCCGACCTGGCGCCGTGACCCTCCGGACCCCGGACCGATCTCGCCCCGCGATCCTCGGACGCCGTCTTGCGCGGTAGGCTGGCCGATCGTTGTACTGCACTAGGACGACAGGCAGTTCGTCGTTCAATGTCCTAAAAGCGCGCCCGGTTTGTGGTGCGTTGTGGTACGGCAGGATCGAAGGACGCGGCAACGTCGCGGCAACGTGGCGCAGTCCACAGCAGACCGTGGCGGATGGAGGTGCCCAGGGGGCGGACCGGCGGCGACAATGCCATTCAGTGGCTTTGTCGACTGAACTGTTCGTGCCGGACGGCAGGAAGGCTCGTTCTTCATACGGGCGGTGGTGCGCCGCCCCGGACGAGCTGGTTGCAGGAGCACAACCGATGGGCGAGGGGTACGCATGACCGACACCGGCCAGGTCCCGGGCGAGGGACTGCCGGAGAACGCAGGCATGGGGGAACCGCCGGGCGTCTCCACACCGACCGCGTACACCTTCCTCGACCCCACCGAGAACACCATGGACGACGACGACCTCCTGCTCCTGCCCGGCGCCCAGGGAGCCTGGGTGGACTCCCCACCGGCGCACGCGGCGGCGCCCGGACACGACGGCGCCGCTCAGGCGGGCGCCGTGGCACACACTCCACCGGGCGGTCAGGCGCAGGGCGGTCAGGCGCAGGGTGGTACGGGGCAGGGCGAAACGGTGCAGGGTGGCTGGCCCTCGGCCGAGCAGGGCCAGGCGGCCCCCACCCCGCACGGGGCGCATGGGGCTCCCGCGGCACACGAGCCGGGTCCGCACGAGACGGCCGGCCGGGACAGCGGCTCGGTCGACGTGAGCGCCGTCCGTACACCGCCGCCCGCCGCAACACCCACCCCGCCGCCGGCTCCGCGCCGCCCACTGCACCTGGGGCCGCCCACCCCGGACAGCACCGGCAGCCTGGTCCGCTCGCTCGCCGACCGCGGTCCGGCCGGGGCACCCGTACGCCCCATGGGACCGCCCACGACCGGGCCCGAGTACCTGGACGTCCCGCGCGACACCGTGCACGCTTCCAGGACGCTGCACCCCGCGCCCCAGCACGCGGAGGTGCCGTCGCAGGGCGGTACGCCCTGGGGTGCGCCAACGAATGCAGAAACGGTCGTGCCCGGGGGCGAAGAGGCCCCCGCCGAGGCGCAGAACGTACCGAACGCGCCGGCCGCGCAGTCTCCTGGGGCGGGCGTACAGGCTTCTGGGGCGGGTGCGCAGGCTCCTGAGGCGGACGTGCAGGTTCCTGAGGCGGGCGTGCAGGTCGCTGATGCGGCGGAGGCCGTGGTCGCCCCCGAGGCCGGGGAGCCGGTCACCTTCCCGGACGCCGCCGCGGACACCCACAGCTCCCCGGACGCGGAGCCCGCGGCGGACACCGAGGAGCCGACCGCGCACGGCGAAGCACAGGAGCAACCGCACACCGCCGACGCGCACTTCGCGCAGGCCGAAGTGCCCCACCACGTGCCGGCTGACGGTGAGGTGCAAGTCGCCGAAGCCGCGGGAGACATGGCACACGGCGGTCCGCAACTGCCCCCGCAGGACGCCGGTCTGCCCGTGCAGCCCGCGGACGTGGTGCAGTCGACGTACCCCGCCGAAACCGGCCTCTCCGCCGAGGCCGCGTTCAGCCCCGAAGCCGCACGGTTCGCGCAGTTTGCGGACACCGCGCAGCAGGCCCACCCCGCCGAGGCCGGGGACCTGGTACCGGACGGGGAGCCGCCGCGGTTCGCCGAGGCAGAGACGGCACCGCACATCGCCGATGACGCTTCGGCCGAGCCGTTCGCGGAAGCCGAAGCCCTGCCACTCGCCGAGGCGCAGCAGCCGGAGGCCTACGGCGAGGTTCCGCAGCAGCCCGAGTCCGTGACCGCGGTCGCCGAACCGCCGGCCCCGGCGGACACGGACACGGGCGTGGATGCGGACCCCGTCCCGGTAGAGCTCGCCGTGGCGGCGGCCCCGGACGCCCAAGAGACGGCCACCCAGACCCCGTCCCCGGCGGCCCCGGACTCGGGTCCGCAGTTCACCCAGGTCGTGGACCACGCGCAGCACGCCGCCCCGGAGGGCCTCCAGACGGCCCCCGAGCCCGCGCCCGCCGAGACCGAACCGGCAGTGGAGGCCCCCGAGCCCGCACTCGCGGAGCCACAGATCACGGACGCGCAGACCGCGGAGCCACAGATCACGGACGCGCAGAACGCGGAGCCACAGATCACGGACGCGCAGAACGCGGAGCCACAGATCACGGACGCGCAGAACGCGGAGCCGCAGGCCGTGCAGCCGGAGGCCGCCGAGCCGCAGGTCGTAGACCCGGAAGCCGTACAGCCGGAAGCCGTACAGCCGGAAGCCCCTGAGCTGGACGCGGCCCCCGAGCCCGCCCCCGACCCCGTGGCCGCTGCGGAGACCCATTCGACCCCGGAGCCCACGGCGACCGAGGAATGCACGGACAGCACCGAGGAACCCACCGACAGCGCCGAAGAGAGCGCGGAAAGCTTCGAGACGGCCACGGACAACACCGACAGTACGGACAGCACGAACACCATGGACGACCCCGTACGCGTTCCCGCTCAGCGTGAGGCGGAGCAGCCGGCCCCGGCGGCACCTGACGTGCCGGAGCCGACCGTCGGGGAACCCCTGGTGGCACAGCAGGCGGAGGACCTGGAGACCAGGGCCGCCGAAACGGAAGAGAGCGCGGCCGCGGTGGCTGAGACGACGGAACCCCCCGGCCCTGCCGCGCCGGGCTACGCCGAGGCGGAGCGCGAGGCGGTGCTGCGCGTGATGCGCGAGCGCCGCGACATTCGCAACGGCTTCCGCAGCGACCCCATCCCGCACGACGTCCTGCTGCGCGTCCTGGAGGCCGCCCACACGGCCCCCTCGGTCGGCCACTCCCAGCCCTGGGACTTCGTCGTCATCCGCTCCGCCGACACCCGGCGCACGATGCACGAACTCGCCATGCGCCAGCGCGACGCGTACGCGAAGTCGCTGCCGAAGGGCCGCGCGAAGCAGTTCAAGGAACTGAAGATCGAGGCCATCCTCGACACGCCGGTGAACATCGTGGTCACCGCCGACCCGACGCGCGGCGGCCGGCACACCCTGGGCCGGCACACGCAGCCGCAGATGGCGCCCTACTCCTCCGCGCTCGCGGTCGAGAACCTCTGGCTCGCCGCGCGCGCCGAGGGCCTCGGCGTCGGCTGGGTCAGCTTCTTCGACGAGCGGGAGATGGTCCGCACGCTCGGTCTGCCCGAGCACCTGGAGGTCGTCGCTTATCTGTGCGTCGGGTACGTGGACGAGTTCCCTGAGGAGCCCGAGCTGATGCAGGCGGGCTGGTCCAAGCGCCGCCCGCTGTCCTGGGTGGTGCACGAGGAGACGTACGGCCGCCGCGCCCTGCCCGGTGAGGAGCCGCACGACCTGCTCGCCGAGACCGTCTCCAACATCCGCCCGCTGGACGCCAAGGCGCTCGGCGAGGCGTGGGAGCGGCAGAAGCGGATGACCAAGCCCGCGGGCGCGCTCGGCATGCTGGAGATCATCTCCGCGCAGCTCTCGGGGCTGTCCAGGCAGTGCCCGCCGCCGATCCCGGAACCCGCCGCCGTCGCGATCTTCGCGGGCGACCACGGTGTGCACGCGCAGGGCGTCACCCCTTGGCCGCAGGAGGTCACTGCGCAGATGGTCGCCAACTTCCTGGGCGGGGGAGCGGTCTGCAACGCCTTCGCCAACCAGGTCGGCGCCGAGGTCTGCGTCGTCGACGTGGGCGTCGCGTCGGACCTCCCGGCCACCCCGGGCCTTCTCCCGCGCAAGGTCAGGGCCGGCACGGCCGACATGACTGCCGGTCCCGCGCTGACCCGGGAGGAGGTCAAGAAGGCCATCGAGGTCGGCATCGAGACGGCCCGCGACCTGGTCGCGGCCGGCAACAAGGCCCTCCTCACCGGCGAGATGGGCATCGCGAACACGACCGCCTCGGCGGCCCTGATCGCGGTCTTCACCGACACGGATCCCTCCGAGGTCACGGGCCGGGGCACGGGCATCAACGACGAGACGCTGGCCCGCAAGACCGAGGTGGTGCGCCGCGCCATCGAACTCCACCAGCCGGACCCGGCCGACCCCATCGGCGTCCTCGCCGCGTTCGGCGGCCTGGAACACGCCGCGATGGTGGGACTGCTGCTGGGCGGGGCGTCCCTGCGTACGCCGGTGATCCTGGACGGCGTCAGCGCGGGCGCCGCCGCCCTCGTGGCCCGCGCCATCGCCCCCGAGGTCCTGGCGGCCTGCATCGCAGGCCACCGCAGCGCCGAACCGGGCCATGTGGCGGCCCTGAAGAAACTGGGCCTGCGTCCCCTGGTGGACCTGGACCTCCGCCTGGGGGAGGGCACGGGCGCCCTGCTGGCCCTCCCGGTGGTCCAGAGCGCGGCGAGAGCCATGCACGAGGTGGCGACGTTCGACTCGGCGGGCGTCACCGAGAAGTAGGCGGCGTCACTTGGCAGTAGAAGACGGGGTCACCCAGCAGTAGGAGACGGCGTCTCGAAGAAGTAGACGGCGTCACCTAATCGCAGGCGGCGTCACCAGGAAGGCGGGCGGCGTCACCGTGAGGCAAGTGGGGCCGTGGGCGTGGGGGCCGGGGCGCCCCCATACCCCCGCCCCATAAAATGCCCACGTCAGGGCCGCTCCGAAGCCGCAGCGCCCACCGCCCGCCTGGACGAGGAGCCGCACCTTCATGGCCGAACACCCTGCCTACCCCGTAGGCCTCCGCCTCTCCGGCCGCACCGTGGTCGTCCTCGGCGGCGGCCAGGTCGCCCAGCGCCGCCTCCCCGCGCTCATCGCGGCGGGCGCGGACATCCTCCTCGTCTCGCCCGAGGCGACCCCCTCCGTCGAGGCCATGGCGGACGCCGGCGAGATCACCTGGGCGAAGCGCCGCTACGAGGACGGCGACCTCGCGGACGCCTGGTACGCCCTGATCGCCACCAGCGACCCCGAGGCGAACACCGCCGCCTCCGCCGAAGCGGAGCGCCACCGCGTCTGGTGCGTCCGCTCCGACGATGCCGACGCCGCGACGGCCTGGACCCCGGCGACGGGCCACAGCGAGGGCGTCACGGTGGCCGTGCTCACCACCAGCGCGCGCGGCCGCGACCCGCGCCACACCGCCGCGATCCGTGACGCCGTGGTCGAGGGCCTGCGCGACGGAACCCTCGTCGCCCCCCACCACCGCACCCGCACCGCGGGCGTCGCCCTGGTCGGCGGCGGCCCCGGCGATCCCGATCTGATCACGGTCCGCGGCCGCCGCCTCCTCGCCGAGGCCGACGTCGTCATCGCGGACCGGCTCGGCCCGCGCGACCTGCTCGCCGAACTGCCGCCGCACGTCGAGGTCATCGACGCGGCGAAGATCCCGTACGGACGTTTCATGGCGCAGGAAGCCATCAACAACGCCCTCATCGAACACGCGAAGCAGGGCAAGTCCGTGGTCCGGCTGAAGGGCGGCGACCCCTTCGTCTTCGGCCGCGGCATGGAAGAGGCCCAGGCCCTCGCCGAAGCGGGCATCCCGTGCACGGTGGTCCCCGGCATCTCGAGCTCGATCTCCGTCCCGGGCGCGGCCGGAATTCCGGTCACCCACCGGGGCGTCGCCCACGAGTTCACCGTCGTCAGCGGTCATGTCGCCCCTGACGACGAGCGTTCGTTGGTCGACTGGCCGGCGCTCGCCAAGCTGCGCGGCACGCTGGTGATCCTGATGGGAGTCGACAAGATCGGGAAGATCGCCGAAACCCTGATGGCCCACGGCAAGGCCCCCGACACCCCGGTCGCCCTCGTCCAGGAGGGCACGACGGCCGCCCAGCGCCGCGTGGACGCCACCCTCGCGACGGTGGCCGACGCCGTGCGCGCCGAGGACGTGAAGCCCCCGGCGGTCATCGTGATCGGCGAAGTGGTCGACGTGGGCGTACCCCAGGGCTCCTGACAGCCGCAGAAGTAACCCGGGGTAACCCAACCCCGTCAAAGCCGTTGGCACCGCCCCCAGGACAAGGCAGTATCACTCTGTGGCCGACCTCATCACCGTTGAGAACCCCGACGATCCGCGCCTGCGCGACTACACCGGCCTGACCGACGTGGAACTGCGCCGCAAGCGCGAGCCCGCCGAGGGGCTGTTCATCGCCGAGGGCGAGAAGGTCATCAGACGGGCGAAGGACGCCGGATACGAGATGCGTTCCATGCTGCTCTCCGCCAAGTGGGTCGACGTCATGCGCGACGTCATCGACGAACTCCCCGCCCCCGTCTACGCGGTCAGCCCGGAACTCGCCGAGCAGGTCACCGGTTACCACGTACACCGCGGCGCGCTCGCCTCCATGCAGCGCAAGCCGCTGCCCACCCCGGACGAACTGCTCAGGCCCGCGCGCCGGGTGGTCGTCATGGAGTCGGTCAACGACCACACCAACATCGGCGCGATCTTCCGCAGCGCCGCCGCACTCGGCATGGACGCGGTGCTGCTCTCACCGGACTGCGCGGACCCGCTCTACCGCCGCTCGGTGAAGGTCTCGATGGGAGCGGTCTTCTCGGTCCCGTACGCCCGCCTCGAAACCTGGCCCAAGGGCCTCGAGTCGGTCCGCGAGGCCGGGTTCACCCTGCTCGCGCTCACCCCCGACGAGAAGGCGAAGACCCTCGACGAGACGGCCCCGCACAAGATGGACCGGGTCGCGCTGATGCTCGGCGCGGAGGGCGACGGCCTGTCCACCCAGGCCCTGGTCGCGGCGGACGAATGGGTCCGCATCCCGATGGCCCACGGGGTCGACTCGCTCAACGTCGGCGCGGCGGCGGCGGTGGCGTTCTACGCGGTGGCGACGGGCAGGCCGCAGAGCTGAGCTGCGCCGTGGAGGCTGTGGCGCCTCGGCCGCGGGGGCTGACTGCGCCCTGGAGGCTGTGGCGCCTCGGCCGCGGGGGCTGACTGCGCCCTGGAGGCTGGGGGCGCCTCGGCCGCGGGGCTGAGCTGCGCCATAAGAGCCGGGGACGCCTTGGCTGTACCCCGTAAGGCCTGGCGTCGTAAGGCCTGGCGCCCCTGGCTCGGGGCTGTGTCGACCCGCTTGCTCGCCGCGCGATCCGGCCGCGTCCGGCGCGGGCGCGATCAACCACGGACGACCGCAGCAGCACACGCTCGTCACGGCCCCGAGATCTCCGCGGCTACTCCAGGGACAGCTGCTGAACGACATCCCTGCCGTCAGGCAGCCGCGACGATCCGTTGGCGGGCCCCTGGCACCCCTGGGCCGCCGCGATACCCAGCGCCACCAGCAGCGTCACCACCACGAACACGAAGAGGCGCTGCCGCAGCAGCCGGGGATTGGCGGGGCGGCGCCCCGCCCCCGTGGGCCGCGGCGCCGGGCGCCCCGAACCGCTGCGCGGAGCCGGCCGGCCCCCCGACGAGCGCGGCGGCGCGGGCCGGGACCCCGACCGGGCCGATGCGCCGCTACGGGGCGCAGGAGTGCCGCTACGGGACGCCGGGGTGCCGCTACGGGATGCCGGGGTGCCGTTGCGCGGTGCCGGGGTGCCCCGAGTACTGCGCTGGGTGCGCTGAGCTCCCTTGGAGCCTTGGGTGCCCTGGCCGCCCTGGGTGCCCGGGGCGGCGCCCTGGGCCCCTTGGTCGTCGTAACGCTCCATACGGCCCGTGGGCCGGTCGGCCTCCAGCGAGCGCGGCGCGGGCGGACGCGGTGCGCCGAGCCCCTGTGCCTCCCGGGCCGCGATCTCCTTGAGGCGCATGGAGAGCTGCAGCGTGCTGGGCCGTTCCTCGGGGTCCTTCGCCAGGCAGGCGCGGACCAGCGGGGCGAGCGCGTCCGGTACACCGCGCAGCTGCGGCTCCTCGTGGACCACCCGGTAGAGCATCACCTCGGAACTGCCGTGTCCGAAGGGCGAGTCGGCGGTCGCCGCGTACGCGAGCGTGGCGCCGAGCGCGAACACGTCCGTGGCCGGGGTGACGGTGGCTCCCCGTACCTGCTCGGGCGCCAGGAAGCCGGGTGACCCGACGGCGGTGCCGACATGGGTGAGCGTGGAGGCCCCGGTGGCCCAGGCGATGCCGAAGTCGATGATCCGCGGACCCTTCGGGGACAGCAGGATGTTCGACGGCTTCAGGTCCCGGTGGACGACACCCGCCTCGTGCACCGCGACCAGCCCCTCGGCGAGCGCGGACCCGATCGCGGCGACCTCGGTGGCCGCCAGCGTGCCGTCCTCGGCGACCTTGTCGTGCAGCGAGGGCCCGGGCACGTACTGCGTGGCGAACCACGGGCGCTCCGCCTCCAGATCGGCGGCCACGAGCCGTGCCGTGCACCCGCCCCGGATCCGCCTGGCCGCCGAGACCTCCCGCGCGAACCGCGACCGGAACTCCTGATCCTCCGCCAGATCCGGCCGGATCACCTTGAGCGCGACCCGCTGGCCCCGCTTGTCGGATCCCAGGTAGACAACGCCCATCCCACCCTGGCCGAGTCGTCGGTGAAGCTTGAACGAGCCGACGACACGCGGGTCCTCGCGCCGCAGGCGCATCATCGCCATGTCCATCCCCGCTGCCCGGTCCGTGTGACGAGCCACAGCTTACGTTTCCACGGCCGGGCGCGCGCAGAGGCCGCGCCCTCAGGTACCCATCGATTGTCAGTGCCCGGTGCCAAAATTGAAAGGAGGTCAGGGGCTCGCGGATGCAGGCCATTTGCTGTCGTGGGGGTGCCCAACCGCCCGCCGTAGAAGGGGGATTGGATCGTGAGGCGTGATCGCGCCGAGTTCGCCGTGGTCACGGGGGACAGGACACGCACCTACGAGGTGATCGCGAGCCGGCCGCCCGCCGCGTGGCGACGGCGGTCCGTACTGGAGTGGTGGAAGTGAGCGAAGTCACTCGGCGGGGGTCCCTGTCGGGGCAAGCCGGGCGTCCCTTCCGGGAAGACCCCGAGACCTAGGACTTCGTCTCCACCCAGGGGAGTACACGGCGTGCGATCGGTCATCCTCGGGGAGGCCCGGCAATCGGTACGAGGGCATGACGACCGGCGCGGGTCCCGCGCCTAGATTTGATGTCAAGCGGCGGGTGCAGCACTCGTCCCCCGAGGTCAGACACTCGCCGCTCCCACAACATCAGATTTTTTCGGAAGAACGGTCGGGAGAGGGACCATGGCGGACACGGCACCGCGGACGATGATCCGCACACGAGGACGCAGGGCGTACGCCGCGTTCGGTACCCGCCGGTCCGGTCAGCGCCACCCGCTGGTGGCCACGGCCATGGTGCTTCCCCTGGCGACCCTGCTGATAGCCGTCTTCGGCGGCTGGGACGCGGTGGTCACACAAGCGTCGTCCGTGGGCGTGATGCTGGGGCGCTGAGCGGCGACCCCAGGCCCGGAAGAGCGGTCCGGGCGGGGACATCCGGCCATGAAACCCCGTGGGGACGGGGGTGCGGCGGACGGCACAAACGCTCGCGCAGCTGGGGAGCTGCGCGAGCGTTTACTTTTGTGCCCGGCCCGCGGTGTGCCAGCGCCCGCCGCGTACGCTCACTCGGACGTCCGGCTTCGTCTGGGGGACCCATGACCGCACACGTGCTGCCCGCACTCACCGCCCGGGCCCGGCGCGCGGCGCACCCCGACGACGCACCCTGCGGCTGCCCCGCCCAGAACGGCACCCTCGCCGACCGCACCGACGGAACGGTGGTCCGCCACGGCGACACGGTGGCCAAGGCCCACGGCCCCGACAGCGACCACGAGGAACTGGCACTGCGGCTCGCGGTGGCGGTGTGCCTGGGCACGGAGGCGGCGCAGCGTCCGGACAACCCGCCACTCCCGAGGGAGACCGGCCCCGCCGTCACCCACCTCGTACCCGGGACCGCCTCGCCCGGCTCCGCCTCGCAGGTGGGCGCACCCTCCATCGCCGCCGACGCCGCCGCTGACACCGTCGGTGCGGTTTCGGTTTCGCCGAACGGCGCGACGCCGACCGGCCCCGGCACCACCCGACCGAACGACGCGTCCTCGCCCGCCCCAGGAGTCGCCCCACCGGCCGGGCCCCGGGACGGATCCACGCCCCCAGCGGCGGGTCCCGGACCCCTCGCGGCGGGACCTACGGTTCCTGCGGCGGGCCCCAAGGTTTCTCCGACGGGTCCCGGGCCCCTTGCGGCGGGTTCTGCGGTTCCTGCGGCGCGTCCGGCGCCCCTTGCGGAGGGCCTTACGGTCCCTGCGGCGGGTCCCACGGTTTCTCCGGGGGGTCTCACGCTTCCTCCTGCGGGTCCCACGTACTCCCGGGCGGATCCCGCCCCTCCTCCTGCGGGTCGCACGGTCTCCCCGGCGGATCCCGCCCCTCCTCCTGCGGGTCGCACGGTCTCCCCGGCGGATCCCGCCCCTCCTCCTGCGGGTCCCACGGTCTCCCCGGCGGATCCCGCCCCTCCTCCTGCGGGTCCCACGGTCTCCCCGGCGGATCCCGCCCCTCCTCCGACGACCCCGACGCCCCCGCCGGGAAACCCAACCCCGCCGGCCACCCTCGTACACCCTTCCCCCCGCGCCATCTTCCTCCCGCCCCTCCACCCCACCCTGGCCGATCTCCATGGGCGCCCGGTCACCTTCTGGCCCTACGGCTCTCCGGTCGACCGTGACGACCCCGAGGCCGCTCCCTGGGAGGCCGCCGGGGAGCTGGTCGCCCGGTTGCACCGGGTGCCGGTCGGCGAGCTGCCCTCCGCGCCGGCGCGGCTGCCGACGATGCGGGGGCCGCTGAAGGCGGCGCGGGCCGTCGCACGGTTGCGTGCGGTGGGAGCGCACCCCGCAGCGGTGCCGGTGCTGCAGGCCTGGGAGGTGCTGCCCGCCTGGGCGCGCGCCGAGGCCCCGATGCCGTACGCGGACACCCTCTGCCACGGCGATCTGCACCTCGGCCAACTCGTGAGGTACCCCGCACGAACCGGGCCCTGGCTGCTCATCGACATCGACGACCTGGGGCTCGGCGTCCCCGCGTGGGATCTCGCGCGCCCCGCCGCCTGGTTCGCCTGCGGTCTGCTCCCGCCCGACGAATGGCTCCGCTTCCTCACCGCCTACCAGCGTTCCGGCGGCCCGGCCGTGCCCGCGGACGGCGACCCCTGGCCCGCCCTGGACGTCCCGGCCCGTGCGCTGACGGTGCAGACCGCGGCCCTGGCCATAGCCAAGTCGGTGACCGCGGGCCGTGACCTGGACGAAGTCGAACAGGCCGTGATCGACACGTGTGACCGAATGGGCACCATCCCGCCCCAGTTGACGCGGACTTTCCCGAAGTAAGGTGCAACCGACCATGTGCCGGGCAGTGTCTGTCCTGGCGTAGCCACCGACCGGCGAGGAGAGCCGACCATGCAGTGTCCGAAGTGCCATGCGCCGATGCACACGTACAACCGCAACGGCGTCCAAATCGAGCAGTGCAGCGGCTGTCGCGGCATCTTCCTCGACTACGGCGAGCTGGAGGCGCTCACCCGTCTCGAGTCCCAGTATTCGCAGCATGTTCCGCCGCCGCCGGCCCCGCCGGCCTACCCCGCGGCGCCGGCGCCCGCCTGGGGCGCCCCGCACCACGGCGGCGGTCACCACGGGGGCCATCACGGTGGTCACCACCGCCACCAGAGCTTCGGCCACATGCTGTTCTCCAGCTGAGCCGCGCACTGCCGCCGAAGCGCGCACACGAAGAAGCCCCCGGCCGTATGGAGACGGCCGGGGGCTTCCGGTGTGTGGACGATACTGGGATTGAACCAGTGACCTCTTCCGTGTCAGGGAAGCGCTCTCCCGCTGAGCTAATCGTCCTCGGGACCACGACCCGAGGGGCGTGGGCGGTACGTGCGCGATACTGGGATTGAACCAGTGACCTCTTCCGTGTCAGGGAAGCGCTCTCCCGCTGAGCTAATCGCGCGAGACGAAGCCCGGCGGCCCGTGAGCAGTGCTCCGGATCCCCCCGGCCTCAGTGGACGATACTGGGATTGAACCAGTGACCTCTTCCGTGTCAGGGAAGCGCTCTCCCGCTGAGCTAATCGTCCTTGGAGGTGGAGACGGGATTTGAACCCGTGTAGACGGCTTTGCAGGCCGTTGCCTCGCCTCTCGGCCACTCCACCAAGGAGCTTGCGGGGGTTCGGGAAGATCCCCCACGTCCGAGCGGACGACCAGGTTCGAACTGGCGACCTCAACCTTGGCAAGGTTGCGCTCTACCAACTGAGCTACGTCCGCTTGTCGTTTCCGCTTCGCTTACGCGTCGCGGCGACGTGTTGAACTCTAGCGGATTCCGGTGCCAGTACAAAAACGCGTTTGTGCAGCGTGCTGCCCTGCGTGCGGTCCAGGACACACTTCGGGCACCCGCCGGTGACCCGCCCTACACTCGGCTCCGTGCCCGACTTCCCAGCTCTCGCCCGTTTCGGCGGTCGTCTCGCGACCGGCCTCCTCGACGTCACGGACGATCCGGCGGCCCTCGACTCCGAGGGATTCTGGGCCGTCGCCGCCGACTTCGAGGGCCGCCTGGTATGCGCCCGCTTCGGCGAGATCCGCTCCGCGCCGACGCCCCTTCCCGCGGGCAACGGCACCGGTGTCCGAGGCCCTGCGGGTGTCAGCGGCGGTTCCGGTCTCGGTCTCGGTGGCGGTGGCGGTGGCGGGACCGCGGGGCGCTGGCGCGGACCCGCGGTCGGCGACTGGACGTCCTCCCTCGATCGCGCTGCGTACACATCGGGTGTACGGCGGATCCGTGGGCACATCGCGGCGGGGGACGTCTACCAGGCCAACCTCTGTCGAGTGCTCTCCGCGCCGATCGGCCCCGACGCCGACGTGGACGCCCTGACCGCACTGCTCGCCCGCGGCAACCCGGCTCCGTACGCAGGAACGATTCGCCTGCCGCAGCACGGTGTCGAGATCGCCACCGCGTCCCCGGAACTCTTCCTGCGCCGCACGGGCCGTACCGTCGAGTCGGGCCCCATCAAGGGCACCGGGCGCACCGAGGCCGACCTCCTGGAGAAGGACCACGCCGAGAACGTGATGATCGTGGACCTGGTCCGCAACGACATCGGCCGGGTCTGCGCCACCGGAACCGTAACGGTGCCCGAGTTGTGCGTGGTGGAGAAGCACCCGGGCCTGGTCCACCTCGTCTCCACGGTCCGCGGTGAACTCTTCGAGGGCGCGGGCTGGCCCGAACTGCTCGCCGCGGCCTTTCCCCCGGGCTCCGTCACCGGCGCCCCCAAGTCCAGCGCGCTGCGCATCATCCAGGCCCTGGAGACCGCGCCCCGGGGCCCGTACTGCGGCGGCATCGGCTGGGTCGACGCCGACCGGGGCACCGGCGAGCTGGCCGTCGGCATCCGCACGTTCTGGATTGACCGGACCGCCCGGGGCGCGGCCGTCCTGCGTTTCGGTACCGGCGCAGGCATCACCTGGGGCTCGGACCCGGAGCAGGAGTGGCTGGAGACCGAACTGAAGGCCGCCCGGCTGCTCGCGGTAGCGTCGGGGGAGTACAAGGGGGAGCAGGACGCGAGTGGAGGGACCGTTACGTGAAGATCTGGCTCGACGGCGGGTTGCAGGAGCTGGACTCCGCCCGCGTCTCCGTCCTCGACCACGGGCTGACCGTGGGTGATGGCGTCTTCGAGACGGTGAAGGCGGTCGAGGGACGGCCGTTCGCGCTGACCCGCCACCTGGAGCGGCTGGCACGCTCGGCGCGCGGTCTGGGGTTGCCCGAGCCGGACCTGGACGAGGTGCGCCGCGCCTGCACCGCCGTCCTGGAGGCCGGCCCCGTGGCGCTCGGCCGGTTGCGGATCACCTACACCGGAGGCATCTCGCCGCTCGGCTCGGACCGCGGCGACCACGGTCCGACCCTGGTCGTCGCGGTCGGTGAGACCACCCGGCGCCCCGACTCCACCGCCGTGATCACGGTTCCCTGGACCCGCAACGAGCGGGGCGCGCTCGCCGGACTGAAGACCACCTCGTACGCCGAGAACGTGGTGGCCCTCGCCCGCGCCCATGAACAGGGCGCTTCCGAGGCGCTGTTCGGGAACACCGTCGGCCGGCTGTGCGAGGGCACGGGATCGAACGTCTTCGTCGTCCTCGACGGCGAGATCCACACGCCTCCGCTCGACTCCGGCTGCCTCGCGGGCATCACCCGCGCCCTCACCGTCGAGTGGACGGGCGCGCAGGAGACCGACCTGCCTCTGGACGTCCTGGACCGGGCCGACGAGATCTTCCTGACCTCCACCCTGCGCGACATCCAGGCCGTACACCGGGTGGACGGCCGTGATCTGGCGGACGCGCCGGGCCCGGTGACCGCCAAGGCGATGCGGGTCTTCGGCGAGCGGTCCGGGAACGACCTCGATCCCTGACCGCCGACTCCCAGCGACGTGGCGAAGATCCAAAAATGCCTTGCGAACCAGGCAGACGCGGCACTGTCCAGGGGGTAGAAACACCCTGATGACCACGACCCTGCGGCCGATCGAGCCGCTCCAGCGGGCGGCGGACGGTACGCGTTCACGCCGCTACCAGGTGTGCGTGAACAGCCGTCCGGCGGGTGTCATACACCTCGGTACGCACCCCGTCTTCGGTGACTCCACCGCCCGGATCCTGGACCTCCGCATCGGGGAGCCGGACCGCCGGCGCGGCCGCGGCACGGTGGCCGCGCTCGCCGCGGAGGAGGTGGCTCGGGGCTGGGGCTGCCGCCGGATCGAGACGTCCGTCCCCGCCGAGGCGGAGGCGGCACTGAGGCTGGCGACGGCGCTGGGCTACGTACTGGGCAGCCGCGGCATGGTGAAGACCCTGGGCGACATTCCGCCGGAACTGCCCGCGGGGAGCCGGAGCCGGCCCATGACCCGGGCCGAGTTCGACCCCTGGCTGGCACACAGTGTGGAGGCCTACGCGCAGGACTGGGTCAACTGCGCTGTACCGGAGGCGGACGCCCGCACCAAATCCGAGCGGGACTACGCCAGTCTGCTGCCGGAAGGCCTCGCCACCGCGGGCGTCACACTCAGTGTCCTGGAACACGAGGGCACCCCGGTCGGCACGCTCCAACTGGGTTCCCACGACGGCATGGCCTTCGTCCACGACGTGGAGACCGACGCCCGGTACCGCGGGCGGGGCCACGGCCGCTCCTTGATGCTGCTGGCGGAGGCCCAGGCCATCACCGCCGGCAGCGCGGCCATCGCCCTCAACGTCTTCGCGGGCAACACCCCGGCCGAACGTCTCTACGAGTCACTCGGATACGAGACGACGATCCGGCACCTGTACAAGCCCCTGCTCTGAGCACGGCGCGGCCGGTGCCGCCCAGCGGTCACCCCCGGCGGCACCCTCCTGCTGATCACGCTCTCCGTGGTCACCTTCCCCCTTGGTCATCCTCCCTGTGCGACGAGCAGCCCGTCGACGATCTCCTCGATGCGCGCCCGCAGCCCCTCCTGGCTCTTGCCGCCGTCGAGTCGCTCACCGCCGATGACATACGTCGGGGTGCCCGTCACACCGATCGCCTTGCCCTCCGCCTGGTCGGCGTCGACGATCAGGATGTGCCGGCCGTCGATCAGGGCGGTGTCGAACTCCTCTGCGTCCAGCCCGAGTTCACGGGCCACCTCGACCAGGAAGGGTTCTCCCTTACGGGACAGTTCCTCCACCCTGCCGAGCACCGCCTCGACGTACGCCCAGCCCTGCCCCTGCTCAGCGGCCTCCTCGGCGGCCTGCGCCGCGGCGAAGGAGTGCCGGTGCTTGTCGAGCGGGAAGTGACGCAGCCGGAGTTCGAGCCGGTCGCCGTAGCGGGCGCGCAGCGCCCGGAGGTCGTCGAGCGCCTCGCGGCAGTCGGGGCACTGCAGTTCGCACCAGACGTCGAGTACAGGGGAAGGATTGCTCATGCGGACAGTCTCCCAGCCCATTGGCGGTGACCCGGAATCGGACCCGGAATCGGACCCGGACCCGGACCGGCACCGTGGAAGGAGCCTTACCCGGATATGTCCCTGAGGTCCTGCCGGAGCGTGGCATACCGGGCCCCGAGAGGTGCACGATGGAGGGGACCGGCGCTCGCGTCGTACGACCGCCCTACGCCCTGGAGGACCGGGATGATTGCCGAGACCGTCTGTTCCGCCGTCTCCGCGGCAGGCCTGGGCATCGCCGCGGTCACGGCCTATCGGAAGCGGTTCCTTCGCGCGGCCCGCATCGCCGCCTATTCCCTCGTCCCGCTCGGTCTGGTGATGACGGGAGTCGTCGAGTGGCTGGCGGACACCGCGTTCAGCCCCGTGGCCTGGGCGGGCTTCGGCGTGCTGGGCGTGTCCTGGCTGCTGTTCGTGACGACGCGCGCGGTCGAGCGGCGCGGCGGCGGAACGCGCAAGGAACGCAAGGCCGCGCGAGCCGCGCAGCAAGACGCGGTGGCTCCCTCGGCGTCGGCACCCTCACTGGGCCCGGCCACCCACCCGGTGGCCCGCCCCGCGGCGAAGCCGCGCGCCACGGAGCCCGCCGACGACTTCAGCGACATCGAGGCCATCCTCAAAAAGCACGGGATATGACCCGGGTGGCTCCGGCGTGACCGAATTGAGTTCGGTCACGGTGGCCCTCGTCCATTTCCCCGTTCACGGAATGGAATCCTCGCCATCCCCGTTTCGGGAAGCCGGAACACGCCTCGATTGAAACGTCACAGGAGATCGCGATCGGAGCGACACGGACGATAACGACACACAGGATCAATGCTCGCAACAGAAGCGATCACGATCGCTCCGACCAGTCACGGGTATTGCTGAACTCCCGGCCAATTCGGGCGTGTTGATCGCGGCGAGGGTACTCGCTGCGCCATCATCGCCGCGAGATGCTCGACACGACACAGAGCGACTCCGCGCCAACGCCCGACGAGCGCTTCGCGCCCGACGAGCGACGCGGTTGTCTCTTCGCACTGTCCCAGCCGCCGCTGATGATCTTCCTGGCGGTGATCGGCTGTCTGCTGCTCATGGCTTCGCTGCACGACCTGCTGCTGCTTTGAGCCGTACACGGAGCCCGAGGCGTCACCCGCCCAGGGCTCCGTCAGCCGGCGGCTTCCTTGCGCCGGGCCCGGTAGGCGGCGACATGCAACCGGTTTCCGCAGGTACGGCTGTCGCAGTAGCGACGGGAGCGGTTGCGGGAGAGATCGACGAAGGCACGGCGGCAGTCGGGCGCCTCACAACGGCGCAGCCGCTCGCGCTCGCCCGCCACCACGAAGAAGGCCAGGGCCATTCCGCAGTCGGCCGCGAGATGATCGGCGACGGAGGCGCCGGGCGCGAAGTAGTGGACGTGCCAGTCGTAGCCGTCGTGATCGGTCAGCCGGGGAGTGGTCCCGGCAGCGGCGACCAGCTCGTTGATCACCGCCGCGGCACTGGGGGCGTCCGGGGCGGCGAAGACCGTGGCGAACCGGGCCCGGATCCGGCGAACCTCGGCGAGGTCGTGCTCCGTGAGTACCCCGACGTCGCTGATCTCGTGGTTCCGCACGAAGTCGTGCAGGGCGGCGACATCCGCGAGCCCGTCGGAGGTGTCGTCCTCCGGCGCGGTGTTCACCAGATCGACCACGGTGTCGAGGGCGCACCGGGTGTCATGGGTGATCAGCACGTTTCGCTCCCTGGCCTGGGGGTCGGGCCGACGCCCGCCGATGCTGGCCGAGCCTAGCGGCTCCGCGCCGTGGGGGACCCGGAGCCGGCCGCGTCCGCCGCCGGCTCCGGGCGGACTGCCGCCGGAAGTGGCCGGGACGTGGCCGGAACCCATCGCCGGCACGGCAGGAGCGCACCTGCCGTGGCGCGACGGCAGGGAGGCCGGCCCGCTCCTGCGCCTCGGGCGGGCGCCGTGTGTGGGACGTGGACGCAGAGTCGGTGGGACATGGTCGCGCGGAGTGGGGCGCGGCCGGGCATACGTCGGCGCCCTCACCGCGGAAGGCCTCGCGGTGACGGCGCCGATGTTTACCGTATGCGGTTGTCCAGGCCCGAGCCGTCTCCCCGAGTGGACGGCGCCGGGCTGCTCGGTGGGGGTCGTCTCGCCTCAGCTTTCCGCCAGGATGTGCGAGAGCTCCGTGTCGAGGTCGAAGTGGCGGTGTTCGGTACCGGGCGGCACGGCAGCGTCCGTGCGTCGCAGGAACGATTCCAGGGCCCGCGCGGGGGCCTCCAGCAGGGCCTCGCCCTCAGGAGAGCTCAGGGCGATGCAGACGACGCCCTGACCGTGGCTGCGGGACGGCCAGACGCGGACGTCGCCGGTGCCGGTGGGCCGGTGCAGGCCTTCCGCGAGGAGGTCGCGGGCGAACACCCACTCGACGGTCTCCTCGGCTCCGGTGTGGAACGTGGCGTGCACGGCGTAGGGGTCGGCCGTGTCGTACCGGAGTCCCGCGGGAACAGGCAGTGAAGACTCGCTGGACACAACAAGGCGCAGGTGCAGCTCACAGCTCACCGTGGTGTTCATAAGCGCCAGGGCCTTTCGCTCGGTGTGCGCTCGGGGATTCGCACGTCAGCGAAATCGACATGCCACCTACGGTGCCGTTGTAAACCCCTCTGCGCGTTTTGCATGTGTTTACGTAACTCATCCGGACCAGTATTCGTTCGCCGGGTACGACCATTTCGGTCACCGGTACGTTTCAGGTAGGGTTTGGCCGTATGAATACGGGGAGTGACGAATCGGGGGAGGTCGCGGCGGTGACCGACGAACCGAAGTCGGAGCCGCCGCTCGGCTCGCGTGCGCCGGAATTCATCAAGGCCCGCCGGGCGCTTCACCTCAGCTGGCAGGTGGGCGTCTTCGTGGTGGGCCTCGCGGTCGTCGTGGCCGGAGTGATCATGCTGCCGCTGCCCGGCCCCGGCTGGCTGGTGATCTTCGGCGGCATGGCGCTCTGGGCCACCGAGTTCGTCTGGGCACAGTTGGTGCTGCGCTGGACCAAACGGAAAGTGACCGAGGCGACACAGCGGGCGCTCGACCCCAAGGTGCGGCGCCGCAACATCATTCTGACCTCGGTCGGACTGGTGATCATCGGCGTACTGCTCACCATTTACTTCTGGAAATTCGGCTTCGCGATGCCCTGGAAGATCAAGGAGTGAAGCCCGTCCGGCAAGCAGGCGCCATGGGCCGCACGGCGCGGCCCGTTGGCCCCGGCGTCGCCTCTGGTGCGGGTCGGAGCACCCCGTGACATGGGGTAATGTTCTCTGTGCGCCCGGGCGATTAGCTCAGTGGGAGAGCGCTTCGTTCACACCGAAGAGGTCACTGGTTCGAACCCAGTATCGCCCTCGCCGTTTCTTGGCCACGTGAATCCGTGTGGCTCCTTGTGGCTTGTGGCTCCGCATGCTGGGTGGTGCTCCAGGTCGCTTCTCGCGGGAGTCGGCCGGGTCGTCGGCCCCGGCTCCGGCCCCTGCACGGTCGATGGGGGCACCGGGACCCGTGAGGCCCCCGTACGGCCGTCCATCCCGGCGCTCTGAAGCCGTCACATCGACGCAGCCTCGTGAACCGCACCTTTTGCGACCGGCATCGTTCGGCGACCGGCATCTTTCGATGACCGGCATCGCTCGACCGGGCATTGTTCGGCGACCTGTGCCGTTCAGCCGGCACCGTTCGACCTGGCACCGTGCGACCGGTGCCACTCGACGACTGGGCACCCTCCAACCATCGTTCCGACCCCGTGGTCGCCACGCCCCGCCCTCCGAAGGCTCCGCCCGCCGAAGGCCGTCTCCGGCCGCCCTCCAGGGGCGCCTCTCGAAGACCGGTCCCAACGTCGCGGGCCGGTCGCCAACGCCGGACCCACTCGCCACAACCACCCGGGCCACATTCCCAGCCCACCTCCCCAGGCCACCCGCCCAGTCCACCTTTTCTTCCCAACCGACCCAGCCCACCACCAGGCCGCTGACCACCACCATCCCGTTCGACCCCTCGATCACATCCACCCCACCTGCACCGCGAGTCCCTCACAGCCACCCAAGCCACACCAGTCCCGGACCGGAACGCTCAACTCCGCCGGTCGGCGACGTCAAACCGCGCCTCATCAATTTCTGTCCGAATCGTTGACGCGCCTCAAACCCCTCCGTACCTTGTGCCAGCAAGCGCTTACTTGAAACGATTCATGACTTGGTTCATGACGGCGGCTGCGGGGAGGCCTGGCTGTGCAGGACAACGGGAGAGTGGAGCGACGCGCGGTGCTCAAGGCGGGCGGCGCCTCGGTGGCAGCGCTCGGATTAGCCGCGGCGGGCTGTGGCGGCAACAGTGGCGGCTCGGGCGGTGACGGCACCGTCGAACTCCGCTTCGCCTGGTGGGGTGCCGAGGAGCGGTCCAAGAGGATCAACCAGAGCATCGCGCTCTTCGAGAAGAAGTACCCCAAGATCAAGATCAAGCCGGACTTCACGGACTACGTGAAGTTCTGGGAGAAGTTCCAGACCCAGGCCGCCGGCGGCAACCCCCCGGACGTCTTCCAGAACGCGATCGCCTTCGTGGCCAAGTACGACAAGCGCGGCGTTCTGCTCGACCTCAAGTCGCAGGTCGACGCGGGCAATCTGAACATGAAGGGCTTCCGGGCCGGGCTGGAGAAGGTGGGCGAGCTCGACGGCAAACTGCTCGGCGTGCCCGTCGGCTCCAACACCATGTCCCTCGTCATCGACCAGAAGGTCTTCGACAAGGCGGGCGTCAAGGCGGAGCAGGGCTGGACCTGGGACGAGTTCTTCGCCGCGCTCCAGAAGATCCGGGACAAGGAGAAGGTCGCGGGCGACACCGGCTACCACAGCGTCATGTACCTGTACGACCTCTACCTGCGGCAGAACGGCAAGGCGTTCTTCACCAAGGACGGTCTCGGCTTCACCGAGGCGGACCTGACCGAGTGGTGGACCGACGCCTACAACCGCGTCAAGGCCGGCATCATCGCCGACCCCAAGAAGGTGGAGCAGATCAAGCCCAAATCGGCGCTTGCCGACGGTCTTGCCGCCTGCGAGTTCACCTGGGACAACTTCGCGGTCCGCTACGCCACGGAGGGCGACAGCACCTACAGCCTGGCGCCGCTGCCGACCACCGACGGCAAGAAGACCGGCCAGTACCTCTCCTCGCTGATGCTGAGCGGCTCCGCGCGCACCAAGCACCCCAAGGAAGTCGCGCAGTTCATCGACTTCATGGTGCACGACCCCGAGGTCGGAAAGATCATGGGGTACGACCGCGGAATCCTGTCCACCACGGAGCAGTTCGAGGCGTTCCAGCCCAGCGATCCCGAGGCCAAGAAGATCGCCGCGTACGAGGACCAGGTCGCGAAGGCCGGTCTGCTGGAGGAGATCACTCCCCACCCGGCGGGTGCGGACACCGTCGAGGCCGCCTTCCTGCGCATCGCCGGTGACGTGTCCCAGGGCACGTCGAAGGTCTCCGAGGCCGTCAAGCAGTTCTTCTCCGAGGCGAAGAGCGCTCTCGAAGCCTGAGAAGAGGAACAGCAGTGACGCTCGTCAAGGAATCACCCGCCGTGGTGAAGGCCAGCCCCGCGCCCCCCGCCGCCGCCCGGCGGCGGGGCCGTCGGGAGAACCTCGCCGGCTATCTGTTCATGTCACCGTGGATCGTCGGGTTCCTGCTGCTGACAGCGGGCCCGATGGTCGCCTCCCTCTACTTCGCGTTCACCGACTACAACCTCTTCAGCAGCCCCAAGTGGGTCGGCCTGGACAACTTCACGCGGATGTTCGACGACTCGCGTTGGCAGAAGTCCGTCGAGGTCACCGCGAAGTACGTGGTCATCGGCACGCCGCTGAAGCTGCTGCTCGCGCTCGGCGTGGCCCTGTTGCTCGCGCAGAGCCGCCGCGGCCAGGCCTTCTACCGGGCCGCGTTCTACGCTCCGTCGCTCATCGGCGCCAGTGTCTCCATCGCCCTGGTCTGGCGGGCGCTGTTCTCCGACGACGCCATCGTGGACCGCTCGTTGCGGCTCTTCGGCGTGGAGATCGGCGGCTGGGTCGGCGACCCGGGCTGGGTCCTCTACTGCCTGGTGGCCCTGACCGTCTGGCAGTTCGGCGCACCCATGGTCATCTTCCTCGCCGGGCTCAAGCAGGTGCCGCGCGAGCTGTACGAGGCGGCCGAGGTGGACGGCGCGGGCCCGCTGCGCAGGTTCTGGTACATCACCCTGCCGATGATCTCGCCGGTGGTGTTCTTCAACGTCCTGCTGGAGACCATCCACTCCTTCCAGATCTTCGGCTCGGCGTACGTCATCTCACCCAACGGGAACTGCGGACCGGCCGACGCCGTACTGGTCTATACCTGTTATCTGTACCAGAAGGGCTTCGACGAGGCCCAGATGGGCTTCGCCTCAGCCATGGCCTGGATGCTGCTGCTTGCCGTGGCGCTGGTGACGGCGGTCCTCTTCTGGTCGCAGAAGAAATGGGTGCACTACGAGGAGGACGCCCGATGAGCACCACCACAGCCACCTCGGCCACCGCGCCCACCTCACCCGAGCCGTCGGGGCTCGGACGGCGGCGTACCGGTTCGCTCGTCTGGCACGTCAGCGCCCTGCTGGTCCTCGTGGTCGTCCTCTACCCGGTCGTCTGGGTGATCGGTGCCTCCTTCAAGCCCAGCAAGGAGATCGTCGGCAGCCTGGAGCTGTTCCCGACGGAGCCGATCGTCGCCAACTTCAAAGGGCTGGCGGACGGAATAGCCGACATCCCGATCGCCACCTTCTTCCAGAACTCCCTGTTCTACGCGCTCGGTGCGGTCGTCGGCATCCTGGTCTCCTGCTCGCTGACGGCCTACGCCTTCGCGCGGATCCGGTTCGCCGGCCGGAACCTGATGTTCTCGTTGATGATCGGCACGCTGCTGCTGCCGTACCACGTGCTGCTGATCCCGCAGTACGTGATGTTCCAGAAGCTGGAGCTGATCAACACCTACGTTCCGCTGCTGATCGGCAAGTACCTGGCGACGGAGGCGTTCTTCGTCTTCCTCATGGTCCAGTTCATGCGCAACCTGCCCAAGGAACTGGACGAGGCCGCCCGGCTCGACGGCTGCGGACACCTGAGGATCTACTGGTCGATCATCCTGCCGCTGTGCCGGCCGGCGCTCATCACCAGCGCGATCTTCACCTTCATCAACGCCTGGAACGACTTCATGGGCCCGCTGATCTACCTCAACGAGCCCGGCAACTACACCGTCTCCCTCGGCATGATGATGTTCATGGACCAGGAGGGCGTGGCCAACTACGGCGGCATGATCGCCATGTCGCTGGTGGCGCTGCTGCCCGTGCTGGTCTTCTTCCTCGCCTTCCAGCGGTACCTGATCGACGGTATGGCGACCTCCGGGCTCAAGGGCTGAGGGGCGGCCGGCATGGCTCTGACGCGAACGGCCGGACGGAGCGAGGCCCGGGCGGCCCGGGCCCGGGCGAAGTCCCGCAGACCGCCGCGCGAATCGGTGCTCGCGGAGAGGTTCGCCCTCTTCGCCGAGTCCCTGCTGACGGGGGTGTGGATCGCGGTGGCCGCCCTGCCGCTGGTCACCTACCCCGCGGCGTTCGCCGCCGGAGCCCGGCATCTGCGACGACGCGTCGCCCATGAGGGCGGCGGCTGGCGGGAGTTCGTCGCCGATTTCCGGTCGGCCGTGCGCGGCGGCTGGCTCGCCGGGCTGGCCGGCTGGGCCGCCGCGGTCGCGGTATGGGTGGACGTCCAGGCCGTTCGGGCCGGGCTCCCCGGTGGCCCGCTCGCCGGAGCCGTGGGCCTGTTCGCCCTCATCGGGCTGGCTGTCGCCGGGCTGCGCGCGGCAGCGGTGTGGGAGCCCGGTGCCGCCTGGCGCGTCCTGCTCGCGGCGGCCGGGCGCCGTACGGTCCTCGACCCCGCGGGGTCGTTCCTGCTCGTCGGCGGGCTGGCCGTGGTGGCCTGTTCCGCCTGGTTCGTCGCACCGCTGGCGGTCCCGGTCCTCGGGGCCGTCGCGGCGGCGGCCGTCGCGGTGGAGGAGCGCTACCGCCGCCGCTGAGTGTTCTCGCAGGTCGGCGCCGACGGCGTCGCACCTCTATCTGTCATGCCCCTGACCACGCGTACGCGCAAGCCTCCCGCACGGAAAGGAAAGGCTGAATTCCCATGTCTCCCATCCCCCGCAGGTCTCTCCTCAAGGCCGCCGCCGTCGCCGGGGCCGCCGCCCAGTTCAGCTGGGCCCTCGGCGGCCAGGAAGCACAGGCGGCGCCGAGAGCCGAGCCCGGCGACGCGGACCCGGTGACCCTGGACTGGCTGGAGGACGGCGGCCTCGGTGCCGCACCGGGCTCGACCGTCGGCGTGCCCTGGCCCAAGGGTGCCTACGAGGCCGGCCAGACGTTCGCGCTGAAAGACGCCGACGGCAAGGACGTCCCCGTCCAGTCCTGGCCCATCGGGTACTGGCCGGACGGCTCGCTGAAATGGACCGCCCACGCGGTCGGGGCGGGCGCGGGCGCCGGGAAGCTCACACTCACCGCCGGGACACCCGCCGCGCCCGAGAAGAAGGTCACCGTCGACAAGAGCGGCGGAACCATCGACATATCGACTGGGGTCATCACCGCGAAGATCGGCAAGAGCGGCTCCACCCTGGTGAAGTCGGTCAGGCGGGGCTCCACCGAGATCGCCAAGGACGGCCGGCTCGTGCTGATCCGGCAGCCCGAGATCGAGGACGGCGACCAGGGCGCGGCGAAGTACGAACGCTTCGAGAGCGCGATCTCCGAGGTGGCGGTCGAACAGGACGGACCCGTCCGCGCCGTCGTCCGCATCGACGGCAAACACCGCAAGGGCGGGCGCAGTTGGCTGCCGTTCTCGGTCCGCCTCTACTTCTACGCGGGTGCCGAGTCGTTCCGCATGGTGCACACCATCACCTACGACGGGAAGCAGGAGCCGGGCAAGGCGAGCGGAGACTTCATCCGCGGACTCGGCGTGCGCTTCACCGTACCGATGCGGGACGCCGCCTACGACCGGCACATCCGGATCGGCGGCGAGGGCACCGGTCTGCTGCGCGAGGCGGTCAAGGGCATCACCGGACTGCGCCGCGACCCCGGAGCGGCCGTGCAGGCGGCCCAGTTCAAGGGGGAGAAGCTGCCCGACCCGTCGACCTGGGACCAGCGCGTCACCACCCGGCTCCAGTACATCCCCGAGTGGGGCGACTACACCCTCTCCCAGCTCTCCGCCGACGGCTTCACCGTCCGCAAGCGCACCAAGAAGGGCCACGGCTGGATCGGCGCCGGCGGCGGCCGCCGGGCCAGCGGCTTCGGCTATGTGGGCGGCGCGAGCGGCGGACTCTCCTTCGGACTGCGCGACTTCTGGGAGAAGTACCCGGCCCAGCTCGACATCCGCGACGCACAGACCGACGAGGCCGAGGTCACCCTCTGGCTCTGGTCCCCCGAGGCGCAGCCCATGGATCTGCGCTTCTACCACGACGGCATGGGCCAGGACACCTACCCCGAACAGCTCGAAGGCCTCAACATCACCTACGAGGACTACGAGCCCGGCTTCGGCACCCCTTACGGCATCGCCCGCACCTCCGAACTCCTCTTCTGGGCCAACGCCTCCACGCCGGGCCCCGAGAAGCTCGCCGAGCAGGTCGAGGCCGTCCGGGTGCTCCCGCAGCTCGCCGCCCCGCCGAAGCACCTCATCAAGGCCAAGGTCTTCGGCGGACTGTTCTCCGAGCCCGATCGTTCCACCCCCGCCAAGGCGAAGATCGAGGACAACCTCGACTTCCTCTTCACCTACTACAAGGACCAGGTGGAGATGCGGCGTTGGTACGGCTTCTGGGACTACGGCGACGTCATGCACTCCTACGACACCGCCCGCCACCAGTGGCGCTACGACATCGGCGGCTACGCCTGGGACAACTCCGAGCTGTCGCCGGACCTCTGGCTGTGGTTCGGGTACCTGCGCTCCGGCCGTGCGGACATCTTCCGCTTCGCCGAGGCGATGACCCGTCACACCGGTGAGGTCGACGTCTACCACCTCGGCCAGTGGGCGGGCCTCGGCACCCGGCACGGTGTCCAGCACTACGCCGACAGCGCCAAACAGCAGCGCATCGCCAACACCACCTACCGCCGCTACTACTACTTCCTCACCGCGGACGAACGCGTCGGCGACCTCATGCACGCCAACGTCGACTCCGACGAGACGTTCCTCGTCCTCGACCCCATCCGCAAGATCCGCACCGAGCCGTACACACCCGACCGCAACGCCCTGTCGGTCGGCTTCGGCACGGACTGGAGCGGGCTGGTCTCCGCGTGGCTCACGGAGTGGGAACGCAAGGGCCCCAAGTGGGACAAGGCCAAGGCCCGCGTGCTGTCCACGATGGAGACGATCGCGGCCCAGCCCAACGGATTCGTCCAGGGCAGCGGCCTGTACGACCTGGACACGGGCAAGTTCGCCGTCGCCGACAAGCCGGTGGTCTCCGTCTCCCATCTGTCCGCGGTCTTCGGCCTGAACGAACTGTGCGCGGAACTGATCGGCCTCGTCGACATGCCGAAATTCAAGGAGGCCTACCTCGACTATTGCCGCTACTTCAACGCCACCAAGGCCGAACAGAAGGCCCGCTACGGCAGTGACTTCGGTTCCCTGCTGCTGTTCCAGGGCCACTCGCGGCTCGACGCGTACGCCGCCGTCCAGACCGGGGACGAGGCACTCGCCAAGCGCGCGTGGCAGAAGTTCTTCAACTCCGACGACTACACGTCGTCCACGCCCTGGACCAAACAGAAGGTGAGCGGCCCCCTCGCCCTGGTGGCAGGCGAGGAGGCTCCCTGGGTCAGCACCAACGCCACCTCGATGTACGGCCTGGCGGCGATCGAGAACCTGGCGCTGCTCGGGGACAAAATGCCGTAACCCCGGCGACAACCGAGCGCCGGCCCACCGATGCGCGGGCCCCGTGGCTCAGCGCATCCTGCCAAGCACCTCCCGCACTCGTCGTGCGTCGCGCAACCGCTGCTCGTACGTGGCACCCAGCGCGAGCAGCGCAAGACCGGCGAGTGCGGGAGGCAACCAGCGCGGCAGCACGCCCGCCAACTGGACGAGATACGGGGACAGTTCGTGCAGCGCCACCAGGGCGAGCGTGCCGCCGCCGAGCAGGAGCGGAGCCTGCAGCCGGTGCCGCGCACCAGCCAGGGTGATCAGCAGCGCGGCCGTGCCGAGCAGCAGTGGCCGGACCCAGTCCGGGTCGCCCAGGACCGCGAGCAGACTAGGCACGAGCGCGGTCGCGAGGCCGGGCCCGTACGCGGTCCAGGACGAGACCCGCGGGTCACGCAGGTGCCGCAGTACGCCGACGACCAGCGCCGGTAAGGCCGCCGGCAGCGCGTACGCCTCCGGGGTGCCGACGCCCCACGACGCCAGCCGGACCCAGGTGGCGAGGACGAACAGGGCCCCGGCGGCGTAGCCCACGCCCCGGCGGTCGGCGCGGATCGCCGTCCCCGCCGCGATCACCCCGGTCAGCGCGAGGACCAGGGCCAGCACGGGCGGCTCGGACAGCGTGAGGGCGACGGCGAACGCGGCCGCCGCGGCCCCCGCGATCTCCACCGGAACGGGGTTCGCGAGCCGCGGCGCGAGCACCGCCACGGCCAGTGGAACCAGCAGCACCAGCAGGGCGACGAAGTGTGCCTCCCAGCCGAGGGCCGCACCGGCGGCGCAGGCGACGCCGGTGGCGTAGGCGACCGACGCGCAGCAGGCGGCCGAACCCACTTGCTGCCACCGCCGGGTGAGGTAGCCACCGCCCGCGAACAGCACGGCCAGTACGGGGAACACGACGAGCGTCGCGCTCCTGTCGGCCAGGGCGAGGCAGGCGAGGCTCAGGGAGGTCAGGAGTGCGAGCAGCGCCGCGGTGACGGCGAGGTACTGGCTCTGCTGCTCCGACGGCGTTGCGGCGGGTGCGGGTTCGGTCTCCGAGGGCGTGGCGCCGGACCGCGGCCGCCGGTGCCGCGAGAGATACGCGGCAAGGGCCAGGGCAGCCGCCGTCACCAGCACCTCGGTCGTGAGCGCCGCGGGGTAGGGGAGTGCCAGCGCGGGCGGAAGGACCAGCACCGCCGCCCAGACCAGGACCAGGGCGCCGACCAGACTCCCGGGACGCCGGGCGGCGGCGGGCGCCGAGGCCAGGACGACGGCGACGACGGCCAGGACCAGCGGGGCCACCGCCGAGTCCGCGAGCCAGGGCGTGCCCACGGTGACCGCCGCCCGCGCGTCCGCGGGCGCCCCCGACCACACCCGGGACGTCCAGTCGACCGGGCCCGCGAGGCAGAGCGTGAACGGCAGGAGCGTGGTGAGCAGGGCGACACCCTGCACGGCTCCCGAGGCCAGGAGGAAACCGCGCCGCACCGCTTCGGGCACGGAGGAAGCGCGCAGCACGGTCAACAGGGCGACACCGCACAGCAGATACCCGAGAACGGTCCAGTCGCCGGGCAGCACCGAGCGCGGGATCCCGCCGACCGCCGCGACGAGGAGCAGACCCGAGGCGCCCGCGGCGACCGGCGCCCCGCGTCCGGTGCCCGGCTGCCACGCCGCCGCCAGGGCGATCGCCGCGGCCGGCATGAGCAGGGCCGCCGCCTTGGCCGCGTCGCCCGGCCCCGCCGCCGACCAGGAGAGCGACCCGGCGACCAGAACGGCCCCCGCACCCACCGAGCACCCGCCCGCCACGGCGACGATCCGCACCGTCCTGAGCGAGACCCGCAGCGCCACCAGGACGTCTGCCGCCGCAGGGGCCAGCAGGGCGCCCGTGATCATGTAGGGACCCGCGTTGTTGGAGACCACCCACAGGAGGAGGGGAAGGTGGGCGGCGGCCAGGGCGGCGGGAAGGGGCAGCCGCAGGGCACCCAGCGCGCGGCCGTACGCAGTCCAGGTCGCCGCCAGTACCGCCGAGGCCACCGCCATGTATCCGATGCCGTCCGAGTCCGGGAACGCCACCTCGTGCAGCGCGTAGGCGTCCAGCAACGTCAGGGCCATCCCGAGGCCGGCCACCGACTCGGCCGTGGAGCGCAGGCCGCGGCGCAGCAGCAGCGCGGGTGCGCCGAGCGTCGCCAGCGTCACCGCGCCGAGGACCGCCGCGCGGCCGCCGATGCCCAGATGGCCCCAGCTGACCAGCGTGAACACCATGGCCGCGATCGTGAGCAGAACGCCGCCGAGGAGCAGCAGCACATTCTGGACACCGGGTGCCGTCGCCTCGGGACGGTCGCCGGTCGGTGCCGGGGCACGCCAGACCGCGGCACCGGCCCATTCACCCCCGGCAGTCGGCGAAGGGGGCGCCAGCACGCTCAGCAGCCAGGCCCGGCGGGCCAGCAACTGCGCCCGGCGGGCGTCCAGTTGCCGCAGTTCGTTCTCCAGCAGCCGCAACTCTTCGGCCGGTGGCGGAAAAGTGGTCATGCTCCGGAGTGTGGCGGCCGTCACCTCGTCCGGCATGAGCACGCGTACTCATCCCGTACTCAGAAGCACCGGTCCACGGACGGAAGAGGGCAGACTCCACTTATGGACTGGAAGCGCTCGAAACACCGGAACGACTGGAGCCACTACCGCTTCCGCAGCCAGTGGGCCCTGCCGGTGCCGCCCGCCGTCGCGTACGCGGTGCTCGCCCGGGCCGAGGACTACCCCCGCTGGTGGCGCCAGGTCCGGGAAGTCACCAGGATCGACGACCGCACCGGCACCCTGCGGATCCGCTCGGTCCTCCCGTACGACCTCGTCCTCACCGCCCGCGAGGAACTCCGCGACCCGGTGGCCGGGATCCTGGGCATCGCGATGACGGGCGACCTGGAGGGCTGGGCCCGCTGGACGCTCACCGCCGCCGACGGCGGAACCCGAGCCGTCTACGACCAGGAGGTCGATGTGACCAAGCCGCTGCTGAAGCGGTTGGCCGTGCCGGGGCGCCCACTCTTCCGCGCCAACCACACCCTGATGATGCGGGCCGGACGGCGCGGGCTGCTCGCACACCTGGCGGCGACCAACCAAGCCGTTTGAACCAACCCCGCACGCCCCTGTATTGTTCAGTCCGTTCCCGGGCGATTAGCTCAGTGGGAGAGCGCTTCGTTCACACCGAAGAGGTCACTGGTTCGAACCCAGTATCGCCCACGAAGTCGAAGGCGACCCGTGTCCACGGAAAGCGTGGACACGGGTCGTCTTCGTCGTTTTCTGCGCGGCTTCGCCGCGCGTTGTGGGGGCTTCGCCACCCACACCCCCGGGACGGGGTGGGGGTTGGCCGCCCGCCGTCGCCGGGGCGGGGTGGGAGTTGGCCGCCCATACCCCCGAGCCGAGGTGGGGCTTCGCCACCCACATCCCCGAGCCGAGGTGGGGCTTCGCCACCCACATCCCCGAGCCGGGGTGGGAGTTTGCCGCCCGTGTCCCTGAGCCAGACGGAGGCCCTTTGTCGAGCTGGTGGGGTTCAGGCGGCCGCGGGCAGTTCCGGTCGCAGGGGCCACGCCGGATCCACCGCCTCCTCCAAGCCACTGCGGGCGAACCACGCCTGCAGGCCGCGAGCCTGCGCCGCGTGCCACACGGCCTGGAGCGTGTGCAGTTCGCCGGGGCTGAGCCGATCCAGCCGGGCCGCGAAACGGCGCCCGACGGCCCGTACGACATCCAGCGCGGCCAGCGCGTCCGCCGCCGCGTCGTGCGCGCCCTGCAACTCCACGCCGTAGTGCGCGCACAGATCGGTGAGCGTGCGCCGGCCCTTGCGGTAACGGTCCAGGTGTTTGTCGAGCACACGCGGATCCAGCACACGCAGCGGCACCGTCTCGAACCACCGGTTCAGCGACGACGCGCGGTGCCGGCGCAGTTCCCGGTCCAGGAGCGTCAGATCGAACGGCGCGTTCATCACCACGAGCGGGCGCCCCGCCGCACTGTGCTCGGCCAGTTCCCTGACTATCTCGTCCATCACCGGGGACGGCCAGCGGCCGTTGCGCCGCAGATGATCCTCCGTCAGTCCGTGCACCTCCGTCGCCGCGGCGGGTACCGGAACGCCCGGGTTGACCAGCCAGCGGCGCACCCGCGGCCGGTTGCCCGGAGCGTCCTGGACGACCACGGCGGCCGACACGATCCGGTCGGTCTCCACGTCCACGCCCGTGGTCTCGGTGTCGAACGCCGCCAGGGGCCCCTCGTACCAACACGTCATACCTACACAACCCCTCGTTCACCCCAGGGCAGTTGACGCGCCGTCCGCTGACGCTCCGTGAAATATCCTGCCCGTTTAGTGATACCCGTACTGTTTGCGCACTACGCAGGGTGGACACAACAGAGATACGGGCCTTGCCAGTTCAGAGGCCCGATACGGGGATTCACGGCTTTCGAAAGGCTGTTGGCATGGCACTCGCGCAGCCCGAACAGGGCGGGCTGCTGCCCCAGACGGCATCGCACCGAGGCACGCTCGCCACCACCGCCTGCATGGAGACGCTCCAAGTGGGCTATCTGCACGCCGTCGCGGCAGCCGCCGGATGCTCCCTGTCGCAGCCCTTTCCGGACAACGGCATCGACTGGCACGTCAGCCACAGCGCACCCGGGCACACCGTCGACGACGAGGTCACCATCAAGGTGCAGCTCAAGTGCACGTACCAGATAGCGCCCAATCCCCCCGGCCCGGCCTTCTCCTTCACGCTCGACAACGACCACCTCACCAAGCTGGCCCGCAGCCCGGTGTCGGTGCACAAGATCCTGGTCGTGATGATCGTGCCGCGCTCCCAGGACGACTGGCTGCGCGCCAGTCACGACCGCCTAGACCTGCGGCACTGCTGCTACTGGACCAACCTCGCCGGACACCCCGTCACCGGCCGGCGCAGGACCACCGTGCGGATACCGACCACGCGGATCTTCGACGACCGGGCGCTGTGCGAGATCATGACGCGGGTCGGGACGGGAGGGAAACCGTGACACACCGCCCGCTCGACGAGCCCCTACGCCCCGTCAGGCCCCACCCGGCGGAGCCCCGGGACGTGTGGTCGCAGCCCCCCGACCCCGGCCGGGTCGACCCCGCCGTGCTCGGCGCCCTGCTCCACCGGCACGGCTGGCAGCGCCGCGGCGGAGCACCCGGACGCTACGGCCGCTGGACGCCGCCCGGACCCGGCGGCGGCGCCATGAGCCTGCTGGTGCCGGAGACCCGGGCCTTCCCCGACAGCGACGACCTGCTCGGTGAGGCCCTCGACGCGCTGGCCCGCAGCGACTCGCCCGCCGCCCGCGAGGTCCTCGTCGCGCTCGCCGTGCCCAGCGACGAGATCCGCTGGTGGCGCGACGTACCGACCGGCCCGGTGGGCGTCGCGGCCTGGACCGTCGAGGAGCAGCTGCGCACCGCCGCCCGCCGGATGATGCTCGCCGGCGCCCTCGCGGTGCGCGCCCGGGCCGGTTACCACGGCGCCCGCCACCGCCGGTCCGCCACCGCCTCCCTGGACGACGTCCTCGTCGGCGCCGCGCCCGGCGGACGGCAGCTCACCGCGTTCGTGCCCGTGGCGACCGGGCGGCCCCTGGCCGTACTGCTGCACCAGGCGCTCTACGCGGCCCGCGAGGCAGTCGACTACCAGCGCGCGACGGGCGGCATGGAGGCCTTCGACGGCGCGGTCGAGGCGGGCGTCAGCCACGACCTCACCGAAGGGCTGGTCGCCCTCGTGCGCGGCACCGCGGGCGCCCGGATCGCCGTCGAGTGGGCGCCCGCCGCCGGTGTCCCCGAAGGCTGCGCGACCCGCTCCGAACCCGTCGAGTTCTCGCCCGGCGACCTGCCCGCGCTGCGGGCCGCAGGCGCCCGCTATCTCAGGGAGGAGCCGTCGGTGCCGGTACGGCTCACCGGCGCCGTGACCCGGCTGCGCAGGGCCGGCCCCCGAGGCGAGGGAACCGTACGGCTGCGGGTGCTCGCCGGCGCCGAGATCCCGCACGTCCGCATGACACTGGACGAGGAGTCGTACCGGATCGCGGGCCATGCCCACCTCCTCGGGCTGCCGGTGCGGGTGCGCGGACGCCTGGAGAGCCGCGGCGGCTTCCGGCGGCTGACCGGGGCATCCGGGGTGACGCCGGTGGAGGTCGACGAGGCCGAGCGGGACCGGCTGATGAAGTCGCTGCAGGAGACAGCGGAGATCGCGGCCCTCTTCGGGGAGGCGTGCGGAGGGGACTGAAACCCGTTGGGCGCCCTCGGGAACGGTTAACCGTTTCGCGGTGGGCACCCCCGGCTCGGTAC
This sequence comes from Streptomyces cavernae, assembly GCF_004023625.1. Lineage (GTDB taxonomy): Bacteria > Actinomycetota > Actinomycetes > Streptomycetales > Streptomycetaceae > Streptomyces > Streptomyces cavernae. The sequence continues at coordinate 98,021 of NZ_RPDJ01000011.1, forward strand.
GATCCCTTCTATTGCGCGCGCAACAGAGAGTCGCGTGCGGCCCCCTTCAGGCAGGAGAGACCGGTGTCAGATGTCCGTGTGATCATCCAACGCGATTCCGAGCGGGAAGAGCGCGTGGTGACGACGGGCACTACGGCCGCCGACCTCTTCGCCGGTGAGCGCTCGATCATCGCCGCGCGCGTCGCGGGCGAGCTCAAGGACCTCGCGTACGAGGTGCGGGACGGCGAGACCGTGGAGGGCGTGGAGATCTCCTCCGAGGACGGTCTGAACATCCTGCGCCACTCCACCGCGCACGTCATGGCGCAGGCCGTGCAGGAGCTGTTCCCCGAGGCCAAGCTGGGCATCGGCCCGCCGGTCAAGGACGGCTTCTACTACGACTTCGACGTGGACAAGCCGTTCACGCCGGAGGATCTCAAGGCCATCGAGAAGAAGATGCAGGAGATCCAGCGGCGCGGACAGCGGTTCGCCCGCCGCGTCACCAGCGACGAGGCGGCCCACGAGGAGCTGGCGAACGAGCCCTACAAGCTTGAGCTGATCGGCCTCAAGGGCAACGCCGCACAGGCCGCCGAGGGCGCGGACGCGGAGGTGGGCGGCGGCGAGCTGACCATCTACGACAACCTCGACGCCAAGACCGGCGAGCTGTGCTGGAAGGACCTGTGCCGGGGGCCGCACCTGCCGACCACCCGTCACATCCCGGCGTTCAAGCTGATGCGCAACGCGGCGGCGTACTGGCGCGGCAGCGAGAAGAACCCGATGCTGCAGCGCATCTACGGCACCGCCTGGCCGTCGAAGGACGAGTTGAAGGCGCACCTCGACTTCCTCGCCGAGGCCGAGAAGCGCGACCACCGCAGGCTGGGCAACGAGCTGGACCTGTTCTCCATCCCGGAGGAGATCGGCTCAGGCCTCGCCGTCTTCCACCCCAAGGGCGGCATCGTCCGCCGGGTCATGGAGGACTACTCGCGGCGCCGCCACGAGGAAGAGGGCTACGAGTTCGTCTACACCCCGCACGCCACCAAGGGGAAGCTCTTCGAGGTGTCGGGCCACCTGGACTGGTACGCCGACGGCATGTACCCGCCCATGCAGCTCGACGAGGGCGTGGACTACTACCTCAAGCCCATGAACTGCCCGATGCACAACCTGATCTTCGACGCGCGCGGGCGCTCCTACCGTGAACTGCCGCTGCGCCTCTTCGAGTTCGGGACCGTGTACCGGTACGAGAAGTCGGGCGTGGTGCACGGACTGACCCGGGCGCGCGGCTTCACCCAGGACGACGCGCACATCTACTGCACCCGCGAGCAGATGGCCGACGAGCTCGACAAGACGCTCACCTTCGTCCTGAACCTGCTGCGCGACTACGGCCTCACCGACTTCTACCTGGAGCTGTCCACCAAGGACCCGGAGAAGTTCGTCGGCTCCGACGAGGCCTGGGAGGAGGCCACCGAGACCCTGCGGCAGGTGGCCGAGAAGCAGGGCCTGCCGCTGGTCCCGGACCCGGGCGGCGCCGCGTTCTACGGGCCGAAGATCTCCGTCCAGGCCAAGGACGCCATCGGCCGCACCTGGCAGATGTCGACCGTGCAGCTCGACTTCAACCTGCCGGAGCGCTTCGACCTGGAGTACACCGGTCCCGACGGTGCCAAGCAGCGTCCGGTCATGATCCACCGGGCCCTCTTCGGCTCGATCGAGCGTTTCTTCGCGGTGCTCCTGGAGCACTACGCGGGTGCCTTCCCGGCCTGGCTGGCGCCCGTGCAGGCGGTCGGCATCCCGATCGGCGACGCACACGTCGAGTACCTGCAGAGGTTCGCCACCGAGGCGAAGAAGAAGGGCCTGCGCGTGGAGGTCGACTCGTCCTCCGACCGGATGCAGAAGAAGATCCGCAACGCGCAGAAGCAGAAGGTGCCCTTCATGGTCATCGCCGGCGACGAGGACATGGCGAACGGCGCCGTCTCCTTCCGCTACCGCGACGGCTCGCAGGAGAACGGCATCCCGGTCGACGAGGCCATCGCGAAGATCGCGAAGGTCGTGGAGGAGCGGGTGCAGGTCTGACGCGCGGCTGGCGGCGGGGGGGGGGGGGGGGGGGGGGGGCGGCCCCCCCCCCCCCCCCCCCCCCGCCGCCCGGCGGTGCCTTCTCGTCCTCGCGTGCGAACTCCTGCACAAGCCAGGACGAGAACGCCCCGACAGCAGCCCCGAGCAGTCCCAGGCCGCAGGCCATCACCCCCACCGCCATCAGTCGGCCCAGGGGTGTCACGGGCGTGACATCGCCGTAGCCGACCGTCGCGAATGTCGAACAGGTCCACCACACCGCGTCACCGAAGGTGCGGATGGTGGCCTTCGGATCCGCGTGCTCCTGCTGGTAGACGGCGAGGGCGCCGACGAAACCGAGCAAGAGCGCCGCGAGGCCCGCGTAGAGCATCACGCGCGTGTACAGGGGCAGGCGAGGGCGCCCCCGGCGACGGTTCACCTTCTCGTGCACCTGCACCAGGCTCAGCGGACGCAACAGCGGCAGCGCCACGATCACCGTGTCCAGCCAGTGGGTCCGTACGAAGCCCACGCGCCGACTCGCCCCGTGCTGTGGCGACCTCCACAACCGCCAGCGCACCGCGTAGTCGACGGCGAAGCCCGCCCAGGCCGTCACCATCACACCGATGCAGACGTCGTGCCAGGCCGGTGCCAGATCACGGGCCAGCACATGGACCGCGTACGAGGAGAGGTAAAGCAGCCAGGCCACGCCGAGCGGGAACTCGGCGCGCCGTTCCCAGCGGGCCACGCGGCTGTCGTCGTCCATCGGACCAGCTTGGCCGGAGGCGGACCGGTCGGCGCCCCGACGACACGCCGCGTCGTGACGAAGCCATATGCTGCACATCATGACGAGTGAGCCGGAGCAGCAGATCGGAGTGGGGACGCAGGACGCGTTCCAGCGCTTGTGGACGCCCCACCGGATGGCATACATCCAGGGCGAGAACAAGCCGACCGGCCCCGGGGCCGACGACGGCTGCCCGTTCTGCTCGATACCGGGGAAGTCCGACGAGGACGGGCTCGTCGTCCGGCGTGGCGAGCAGGTGTACGCGGTGCTCAACCTCTACCCGTACAACGGCGGTCACCTGATGGTCGTCCCCTACCGCCACGTCGCCGACTACACCGAGCTCACCGGACCGGAGACCGCCGAACTGGCCGAGCTGACCAAGCAGGCGATGACGGCCCTGCGCACGGCCTCCGGCGCGCACGGCTTCAACATCGGCATGAACCAGGGCGGGGTGGCCGGCGCGGGTATCGCGGCCCATCTGCACCAGCACGTCGTCCCGCGCTGGGGCGGAGACACCAACTTCATGCCGGTGGTCGGCCACACCAGGATCCTGCCGCAGCTCCTGGCGGACACCCGCAAGATGCTGGCGGAGGCCTGGCAGGCCGTCTAGCGCAGGCCTGGCCGGCGGCAGCGTCGCCCGCGCCCCCGAGGGGGCGCAGGCTCACGCGTCGTAGAGGTCGGCCTTCCCGGGGCTCGCGTCCTGCACCAGCCCGCTCAGGACGCCCGACCGTGTGCCGAACTTCTCCGTGTCGACGCCGTTCTCCTTCATCAGGCGGATGGCCGCCGAGTGCACTACGCGCAGCACGGGAGTGGCGGCGCGCAGGGCGTCGTCCGCCATGAAGCGGTGGCGCCACGGCTGCTCGGCCCAGGCGTGGCGCAGCCCGAACGGCTCGGGGAGCACCAGCTTGCCGCCGAGCCAGTCGAGGACCGGCGGGTACCAGGTGAAGGGCGCGCGGACCGCGAGCCGTACCACCTCGTCCGAGTCGACCAGCGGCAGCTTCTGCTCGCGGGTCTCCCAGAACCGTATGGCCTTGGGGACCTCCTTCACCTTGGCGGCCGGCGCCGAGGTGAAGAGCGAGTGCACGGGGCCCAGGGCGTGCCCGGTGACCTCGATGCGCAAGGTCTCGTGCAGCACCGTCACCGTGATCATCATGGTGATGACCAACTGGCCGTCCCAGAGCGTCCACTGGACGCCCAGGTAGTGCCGGTCACCGCTGCCGAACTGCTGCTTGTTGCAGATCTCCTGTATCGCGTGCGTCTTGACCTGGTACGCGTCGACGTCCGTGCCCGTGGGCCGGGACACCTCAGCGGCGCCCTCACCGATCGGCTTGACGACCCAGTGTTTGATCGATGGCCGGGTGAAACCGCCGGTGTTGAGCGGCCCTCGCTCCAGCATCCGCAGCTGGTCGTGGATCGCTCGGATCACGTCCCAGCTGCGGAACGGGTGGATCTCCTTGTCCGGGTCGATCGGCACCAGGTCCTCGGCGAGATGCCAGCTGCCCCAGCGGGTGCCCATGCCGAGGATGCCCTTGGGGCCGGCGTAGAAGACGGAATTGGACTGCTGCTCGGCGGTGAGCCGGGCCAGCCCCTGGCGCAGCTGCTCGGCCGCCGTCTCGCCCGGGCTGCCGGGCACCGCCTCGGGGATCTTCGCGGCGATACCACCGCCGGCCAGCAGACCGGCCCAGCGGTCGCGCAGATCCTTGGCGGTGCGCTCACAGATCTGCTTGGCCCACAGCCAGCCGACCACGGGGGCGACGATCGCCGCACGGGCGTACCAGGCCCAGAAGCCGGTGAACGGCAGCTTCAGGAGGAAGATCGCCGCGAGCACACCCACGGCGGCCAGGAGGGCGGTGGCCAGGGTGGAGGCCCGCTTGTCCGTCGCCCTGCTCACCATCCGGCGGATCTGGAAGACCAGCAGCCAGGCGATCAGCCCGGGCAGGAAGATCAGCCCGCACAGCACCATCACAGCGGTGAGCCAGCTGTCGCGCTCCTTGCGGATGCGCGTGGCGGCCAGACAGTGCTCCACGACGACCTGCGGCTCGAGGCCGAAGGACTGGATGAGCGGCTTGCGGGCGCCGCCGAGCATCCGGACCTGCACGGCCCGGGAGAAGGCCTCGCCCAGGTTCGGCGCGAAGATCGTGGCCCACTTGCGGCCGGGGGTCACGGTCGACTTGTGCCATTCGTTGTCGGTCTTGAGGATCTCGGCCACCGGGCTGTCGCGGTAGGCCGCCGATGCCAGCGCGTTCGTAGCCGCCGTCTGTCCCGCGGAGCCCGCCAGCGGGATCTGAGCTCCCGGAGTGAGATCGAATGCGTCGTCCGCCACTGCCGCCCCCATCGCCGCACTTTCGTTGTGCGGCCTTCCCGACTTCCTTACCCCGCACACCTGTTGATCAGGTCATCGTCCTGATCATGGCCAGCGTAACGGCCCCCACCGACATTCGTCGGCGGACGGTCCAAGCCGCCCGCCGACGAATGACTACCCGCTTCCACGCCCAACTACGACCCGTTCTGACTCTGTTCGCGGATCTTCTCCGCCAACTGGGGTGGCATCGGCTCATGTCGGGCGTACGAGCGGTTGAAACGCGCTGTTCCGTGCGACAGGGAGCGCAGATCCACCGCGTAGCGGCCGATCTCGATCTCCGGTACCTCCGCTCGCACCAGCGTGCGCCCCCCGGCCGCCTGTTCGGTGCCGACGACCCGGCCGCGGCGTCCCGACAGATCGCTCATCACGGGGCCCACGTAGTCGTCGCCGACCAGGACCGAGACCTCGGCAACCGGCTCCAGCAGATGGATCCTTGCGTCGGCCGCGGCCTCCCGCAGCGCCAGCGCGCCCGCCGTCTGGAAGGCGGCGTCGGAGGAGTCCACCGAGTGCGCCTTGCCGTCCCGCAGCGTGATCCGGATGTCGATGAGCGGATAGCCCGCGGCCACGCCCTTGGCGGCCTGGGCCCTGACACCCTTCTCCACGGAGGGGATGAACTGCCGGGGCACCGCGCCGCCGACGACCTTGTCCACGAACTCGATGCCGGAGCCGCCCGGCAGCGGCTCCACCTCGATCTCGCAGATGGCGTACTGGCCGTGGCCGCCGGACTGCTTGACGTGCCGGCCGCGCCCCGCGGACTTCCCCGCGAACGTCTCCCGCAGGGAAACCCGGTGCGGGACCACGTCGACCTGGACGCCGTAGCGGCTGCGCAGCCGTTCCATGGCCACGTCCGCGTGCGCCTCGCCCAGGCACCACAGGACCACCTGGTGGGTGTCCTGGTTCTGTTCGAGCCGCATCGTCGGGTCCTCGGCGACCAGCCGGGCCAGGCCCTGCGAGAGCTTGTCCTCGTCCGCCTTGCTGTGCGCCTGGATGGCGAGCGGCAGCAGCGGGTCGGGCATCTCCCACGGCTCCATGAGCAGCGGGTCGTCCTTGGCGGAGAGCGTGTCCCCGGTCTCCGCCCGGTTCAGCTTCGCCACGCACGCCATGTCGCCCGCGATGCAGTGAGACAGGGTCCGCTGCTGTTTGCCGAACGGCGTGGACAGCGCGCCGATGCGTTCGTCGACGTCGTGGTCCTCGTGGCCTCGGTCGGCGAGGCCGTGCCCGGAGACGTGGACGGTCTCGTCGGGCCTGAGCGTGCCCGAGAAGACGCGGACCAGGGAGATGCGGCCCACGTACGGGTCGCTCGCGGTCTTCACGACCTCCGCGACCAGCGGGCCGTCCGGGTCGCACGACGTGGTCCCGCGCGGTTTGCCGTCCGGGGTGGTGACCTCGGGCGCCCAGTGCTCCAGTGGGGTCGGGAAACCGCCGGTGACGAGCTCCAGCAGTTCCACCGTGCCAAGGCCCTGGCGGGCCCCGTCGGCGGCGGGCGCGGCGGCCAGCACCGGGAAGAAGACCCCGCGCGCCACGGCCCGCTCCAGGTCCTCCACCAGCGTCTTGAAGTCGATCTCCTCACCGCCCAGGTAGCGGTCCATGAGGGTCTCGTCCTCGCTCTCCGAGATGATCCCCTCGATGAGCCGGTTGCGGGCCTCCTCGATGAGCGGCAGCTGGTCGGGGCCGGGCTCCGACTCCTTGCGCTCCCCGGAGGAGTAGTCGAACAGCTTCTGCGACAGCAGCCCGATCAGCCCGTTCACCGGTGCGTGCCCGTCCGGGCCCGGCTCTCCGTGCAGCGGCAGGTACAGCGGCAGCACGGCGTCCGGATCGTCCCCGCCGAAGGCCTCGGCGCAGACGCGGGTCATCTCGTCGAAGTCCGCCCTGGCGGCCTCCAGGTGCGTGATCACGATCGCCCGCGGCATGCCGACCGCGGCGCACTCCTCCCACACCATGCGGGTCGATCCGTCCACGCCGTCCGCGGCCGAGACGACGAAAAGGGCCGCGTCCGCCGCTCGCAGACCGGCCCTCAGCTCCCCGACGAAGTCGGCATAGCCGGGAGTGTCCAGAACATTGATCTTGAAGCCGTCCCATTCCACCGGGACGAGGGAGAGCTGCACCGAGCGTTGCTGCCGGTGCTCGATCTCGTCGTAGTCGGAGACGGTGCCGCCATCCTCCACGCGGCCCGCCCGGTTGACTGCTCCCGCTGTCAGCGCGAGAGCCTCCACCAAGGTTGTCTTGCCCGCTCCGGAGTGGCCGACCAGCACCACATTCCGTACGGACGCGGGATGGTCGGCCGCCGCTGCCCTGCCGGCGGCCCCGGGGTGTGCATTCTTGTCGCCCATGGCCTGTCCTCCCGTGCACGGTGAGGTCACTGTGGGCGCGGACACGCGGCGCCGCGATCAGTGGCGGCTCCGGCGACGCCCGCGGTGTCTTCGAGCTTTGCACTGACGTCACGGTGCGTCCATACGAAGGACGCGATCGCCGGGGGAGGAGATGTCATCGCGGCTTGACCCGGGGCGCGGGTGCCCGGCAGTCGCACACGCGCGCGCGTGACTACGATGGGCCAGCCGGTGGCCAGCAGGGGCCGCGCGGCGACACCGACCCTCGGGAAGGCCATGCTGAACAAGTACGCGCGTGCTTTCTTCACGCGTGTTCTCACACCGTTCGCCGCGTTTCTCATCCGGCGGGGAGTCAGCCCCGACACGGTCACGCTGCTGGGCACGGCCGGAGTCATCGTCGGAGCGCTGGTCTTCTACCCGCGGGGCGAGTTCTTCTGGGGCACCGTCGTCATCACGCTGTTCGTCTTCTCCGACCTCGTCGACGGCAACATGGCCCGCCAGCTCGGCCGCTCCAGCCGCTGGGGCGCCTTCCTGGACTCCACCCTCGACCGGGTCGCCGACGGCGCCATCTTCGGCGGTTTCGCGCTCTGGTATGCCGGCAAGGGCGACGACAACATCCTGTGCGCGGTCTCCATCTTCTGCCTGGCCAGCGGCCAGGTCGTCTCGTACACCAAGGCGCGCGGCGAGTCGATCGGCCTGCCCGTCGCCGTCAACGGTCTGGTCGAGCGTGCCGAGCGGCTGGTGATCTCGCTGGTCGCGGCAGGGTTCGCGGGGCTGCACAAGTTCGGCGTGCCGGGCATCGACGTGCTGTTGCCGATCGCCTTGTGGATCGTCGCCGTGGGTAGCCTGGTGACACTGATCCAGCGCGTCGTGACCGTGCGCAGGGAGTCCGCGGAGGCGGACGCCGCGGGCACCGCCACCCAGGGGAGCGAGGCCACGCCGTGAGCGGCTTGCAGGGCTTGCAGGAAAAGCTCACCGACGGGCTGTACGGCATCGGCTGGAGCACTGTGAAGACGCTTCCCGAGCCCGTCGCCGTGCACCTCGGCAGGACCATCGCGGACGTCGCCTTCAAGCAGCAGGGCAAGGGCGTACGACGCCTGCGGGCCAACTACGCGCGCGTGCTGCCCGACGCGAGCCCCGAGCGGCTCGCGGAGCTCACCAGGGCCGGCATGCGCTCCTACCTGCGCTACTGGATGGAGTCCTTCCGGCTGCCCGCCTGGAGCAAGGAGCGCATCAACACGGGCTTCGACCCGAAGGACCTGCACTACCTCACCGATGGCCTGGCCTCCGGGCGCGGCGTCATACTGGCCCTTCCGCACCTGGCCAACTGGGACCTCGCGGGCGCGTGGGTCACCACGAAGCTGCGCACGCCGTTCACCACGGTCGCCGAGCGGCTGAAGCCGGAGACGCTGTACGACCGGTTCGTCGCCTACCGCGAGGGCCTCGGCATGGAGGTGCTCCCGCACAGCGGCGGCACCGCCTTCGGCACGCTCGCCCGGCGGCTGCGCGAGGGCGGCCTGGTCTGCCTCGTCGCCGACCGCGACCTGTCGGCGTCCGGCGTCCAGGTCGACTTCTTCGGCGAGCCCACCCGGATGCCGGCCGGACCGGCCCTGCTCGCCCAGCAGACCGGCGCCCTGCTGCTGCCGGTGACGCTCTGGTACGACGACTCGCCCGTGATGCAGGGGCAGGTCCACCCACCCGTCGACGTCCCCGAGACAGGTACGCGCGCCGAGAAGACGTCTGTCATGACACAGGCGCTGGCCGACGCCTTCGCCGCGGGGATCGCCGACCATCCGGAGGACTGGCACATGCTGCAACGGCTGTGGCTCGCCGACCTGGAACCCAGGCCCGAGCCGCCGGACGGGGAACGACCGTGAAGATCGGCATCGTCTGCCCGTACTCCTGGGACGTCCCCGGTGGCGTCCAGTTCCACATCCGCGACCTGGCCGACCACCTCATCCGCCTCGGGCACGAGGTGTCCGTCCTCGCCCCGGCGGACGACGACACCCCCCTTCCGCCGTACGTCGTCTCCGCGGGCCGCGCGGTGCCCGTGCCCTACAACGGCTCGGTCGCCCGGCTCAACTTCGGTTTCCTGTCCGCCGCCCGGGTCCGCCGCTGGCTGCACGACGGCACCTTCGACGTGATCCACATCCACGAGCCGACCTCGCCGTCGCTGGGACTGCTCGCCTGCTGGGCCGCGCAGGGGCCCATCGTCGCCACCTTCCACACCTCCAACCCGCGTTCCCGGGCGATGATCGCCGCGTATCCGATCCTGCAGCCCGCGCTGGAGAAGATCAGCGCGCGGATCGCGGTCAGCGAGTACGCGCGACGCACGCTCGTCGAACACCTGGGCGGTGACGCCGTCGTCATCCCCAACGGCGTCGACGTGGACTTCTTCGCCCGCGCGAAGACCAAGCCCGAGTGGCAGGGGGACACGATCGGCTTCATCGGACGCATCGACGAGCCCCGCAAGGGCCTGCCGGTGCTGATGAGGGCACTGCCGAGGATCCTGGCGGAGCGCCCCGACACCCGGCTGCTGGTCGCCGGTCGCGGCGACGAGGAGGAGGCCGTCGAGAAGCTCCCCGAGGAGCTGCGCCAGCGTGTGGAGTTCCTCGGCATGATCAGCGACGAGGACAAGGCGCGGTTCCTGCGCAGCGTCGACCTCTACGTGGCGCCCAACACCGGCGGCGAGAGCTTCGGGATCATCCTGGTCGAGGCGATGTCGGCCGGGGCCCCCGTGCTCGCCTCCGACCTGGACGCCTTCGCCCAGGTCCTCGACCAGGGCGCGGCCGGTGAGCTGTTCGCCAACGAGGACGCGGACGCGCTGGCCGACGCGGCGATCCGGCTCCTGGGCGACCCCGGACGCCGGGCCGAGCTGCGCGAACGGGGCCGCGAACACGTGCGGCGCTTCGACTGGTCGACGGTCGGTGCGGACATCCTCTCCGTGTACGAGACGGTGACCGACGGCGCGGCCGCCGTGGCCGCCGACGAGCGCACGGGACTGCGGGCGCGGCTCGGCCTGGCACGGGACTGAGCGCGCGGCGGAAACCGTCGCGTTCCCCGCGCGAGGGCCGTCGTGTTCCCCGCGCGCGAGGACCGTCGTGACGTCCCCCCACGCGCGGGATGCCGGTCCGGTTCCGCGCACCGGGGCGCGGAACCGGACCACGGTCGCGCACCGGTGCGTCCCCGTACGGCCGGGGGTGGGGTCGTCGGGGGAGGGGCGTGACGGTGGCGGCGCGGTCCCGTAACCCCCCGGACTCCTTGTCCGGACACGGCGGCTTCCGCCGCGCCTGGGACCTCGGGCAGGCGGGACGGGCCGGCGGACAGTGGGACCGGCGGCGGTAGCCTGCCGCCCGTGACCGCAACCCTCATCTGGATCCTCGTCGCCCTCCTCGCCATCGGCCTCTACCTCAGCTGGACCGCGGGCCGGCTCGACCGGCTGCACGCCCGCATCGACGCCGCGCGCGCCGCCCTCGACGCACAGCTGCTGCGCCGGGCGTCGGTGGCCCAGGAACTGGCCACCTCCGGGGTGCTCGATCCGGCCGCCTCGATCGTGCTCTACGAAGCGGCGCACGCGGCCCGGCAGGCGGAGGAGGAGCAGCGCGAGGTGGCCGAGAGCGAGCTGAGCCAGGCCCTGCGCGCCGTCTTCGGGGAGGCGCAGCAGGTGGAGGCCGTGCGGGAGGCTCCCGGGGGGGAGGAGGCCGCGGGGGAGCTGGCGCAGGCGGTCCGGAGGGTGCCCATGGCCCGCCGCTTCCACAACGACGCGGTACGGGCCGCGCGTGCGCTGCGCCGTCACCGCAAGGTCCGCTGGTTCCGGCTGGCCGGACACGCGCCCTTCCCGATGGCCTTCGAGATGGACGACGAGCCGCCCCAGGCACTGGCGGAACGCACGACGGCATGAGCGCCGGTCCCCCCGCCCCTGGCGGCGGGGGAGAAAAACGAGCCACCGCCTCCCCATTGGCCCTTGCAGTGGCCTGGCTCTCGGGAGTTCCCTCGGAAGCTGCAGCAACCCTTTCCCCCGAGTGAGGTCAACACCCGTGTCCAGCACGCTCTCGAACCCCGCCACCCCGGAAACCGGCACCGCCCGCGTGAAGCGCGGAATGGCCGAGCAGCTCAAGGGCGGCGTGATCATGGACGTCGTCACTCCGGAGCAGGCGAAGATCGCCGAGGACGCGGGCGCCGTCGCCGTCATGGCACTGGAGCGCGTCCCCGCAGACATCCGCAAGGACGGCGGAGTGGCCCGTATGTCCGACCCGGACATGATCGAGGGCATCATCGAGGCGGTCTCCATCCCGGTGATGGCCAAGTCCCGCATCGGCCACTTCGTCGAGGCCCAGGTCCTGCAGTCCCTCGGCGTCGACTACATCGACGAGTCCGAGGTCCTCACGCCCGCCGACGAGGTCAACCACTCCGACAAGTGGGCCTTCACGACCCCGTTCGTCTGTGGCGCCACCAACCTCGGCGAGGCCCTGCGCCGCATCGCCGAGGGCGCCGCGATGATCCGCTCCAAGGGTGAGGCCGGCACCGGCAACGTCGTCGAAGCCGTCCGCCACCTGCGCCAGATCAAGAACGAGATCGCCCGCCTGCGCGGCTTCGACAACCACGAGCTGTACGCCGCGGCCAAGGAACTGCGTGCCCCGTACGAGCTCGTCAAGGAGGTCGCCGAGCTCGGCAAGCTCCCGGTGGTGCTGTTCTCCGCCGGCGGTGTCGCCACCCCGGCCGACGCCGCGCTGATGCGCCAGCTCGGCGCCGAGGGCGTCTTCGTCGGCTCCGGCATCTTCAAGTCCGGCGACCCCGCCAAGCGCGCCGCCGCCATCGTGAAGGCCACCACCTTCTACGACGACCCGAAGATCATCGCGGACGCGTCCCGCAACCTGGGCGAGGCCATGGTCGGCATCAACTGCGACACCCTCCCCGAGGCCGAGCGCTACGCCAACCGGGGCTGGTAACACCCATGAGCACCCCCGTCATCGGCGTCCTGGCCCTCCAGGGCGACGTCCGGGAGCACCTGATCGCCCTGGCCGCGGCCGACGCCGTGGCCAGGCCGGTCCGGCGCCCCGAGGAACTCGCCGAGGTGGACGGACTCGTCATCCCCGGCGGCGAGTCCACGACCATCTCCAAGCTGGCCATCCTCTTCGGAGTGATGGAACCCCTCCGCGCGCGCGTCCGCGCCGGCCTACCCGTGTACGGCACCTGCGCGGGCATGATCATGCTCGCCGACAAGATCCTCGACCCGCGCTCGGGCCAGGAGACCGTCGGCGGCATCGACATGATCGTGCGCCGCAACGCCTTCGGGCGGCAGAACGAGTCCTTCGAGGCGGCCGTCGACGTCAAGGGCGTCGAGGGCGATCCCGTGGAGGGCGTCTTCATCCGCGCCCCGTGGGTCGAGTCCGTCGGCGCCGAGACGGAGGTGCTCGCCGAGCACGGCGGCCACATCGTCGCGGTGCGCCAGGGCAACGCGCTGGCCACGTCGTTCCACCCGGAACTGACCGGTGACCACCGCCTGCACGGCCTGTTCGTCGACATGGTGCGCGCCAACCGGACAGCGGAGTCCTTGTAGGATCTCCCCGGACAGAGACGGGTTACGCGAAGGAGACAGGCAGATGTCCGGCCACTCTAAATGGGCCACGACGAAGCACAAGAAGGCCGTGATCGACGCCAAGCGCGGCAAGCTCTTCGCGAAGCTGATCAAGAACATCGAGGTCGCCGCCCGCATGGGTGGTGTCGACCTGGACGGCAACCCGACGCTGTACGACGCCGTTCAGAAGGCCAAGAAGCAGTCGGTCCCGAACAAGAACATCGACTCCGCGATCAAGCGGGGCGGCGGTCTCGAGGCCGGTGGCGCCGACTACGAGACGATCATGTACGAGGGCTACGGTCCGAACGGTGTCGCGGTGCTCATCGAGTGCCTCACCGACAACCGCAACCGTGCCGCCTCCGACGTGCGCGTGGCCATGACCCGCAACGGCGGCTCCATGGCCGACCCCGGCTCCGTGTCGTACCTCTTCAACCGCAAGGGCGTCGTGATCGTCCCCAAGGGCGAGCTCACCGAGGACGACGTCCTGGGTGCCGTGCTCGACGCGGGCGCCGAGGAGGTCAACGACCTCGGCGAGTCGTTCGAGGTCATCAGCGAGGCCACCGACCTGGTCGCGGTCCGCACCGCCCTCCAGGACGCCGGGATCGACTACGACTCCGCCGAGGCCAACTTCGTCCCGACCATGCAGGTCGAGCTGGACGAGGAGGGTGCCAAGAAGATCTTCAAGCTGATCGACGCCCTGGAGGACAGCGACGACGTCCAGAACGTCTTCGCCAACTTCGACGTGAGCGACGACGTCATGGCGAAGGTCGACGCGTAACGCCACCGCGACGCGAGCTTGAGCGGACCCAACGGGCCGACGGGACACACCCGTCGGCCCGTCGCTTTGAGACTCGTTGTCGGTGGCACCGGATAGCCTGCACGAACACCTGAACAGCAGGCGATCGAAGGGAGGGGCGCGTGCGGGTACTCGGGGTGGACCCCGGACTCACGCGGTGCGGTATCGGTGTCGTCGAGGGAGTCGCGGGCCGGCCACTCACGATGCTGGGCGTCGGCGTCGTACGAACGCCCGGTGACGCCGAGTTGGGCCACCGTCTCGTCGCCGTTGAGCAGGGCATCGAGTCGTGGCTGGACGAGCACCGGCCCGACTGCGTCGCCGTGGAACGGGTGTTCAGCCAGCACAACGTACGCACCGTGATGGGCACCGCGCAGGCCAGCGCCGTCGCCATCCTCTGTGCCGCCCGGCGCGGCATCCCCGTCACCCTGCACACCCCCAGCGAGGTCAAGGCGGCCGTCACCGGCAGCGGACGCGCCGACAAGGACCAGGTCGGAACCATGGTGACCCGCCTGCTGCGGCTGAGCGCACCGCCGAAGCCCGCCGACGCCGCCGACGCACTGGCGCTCGCCATCTGCCACATCTGGCGGACCCCCGCCCAGAACCGACTCCAGCAGGCCGTCGCCCTGCACGCATCGAAAGGCCGTACGGGATGATCGCCTTTGTGAGCGGCCCGGTCGCCGCCCTCGCCCCGGACTCAGCGGTGGTCGAGGTGGGCGGGATCGGCATCGCCGTCCAGTGCACGCCGAACACGCTGTCCGGACTGCGCATGGGCCGGCAGGCCAAGCTCGCCACCTCCCTCGTGGTGCGCGAGGACTCGCTGACGCTGTACGGCTTCGCCGACGACGACGAACGCCAGGTCTTCGAGCTGCTGCAGACCGCGAGCGGTGTCGGTCCGCGGCTCGCCCAGTCGATGCTCGCCGTGCACAGCCCCGACGCCCTGCGCCGGGCGGTCTCCACCGGTGACGAGAAGGCCCTCATCGCAGTCCCCGGCATCGGCAAGAAGGGCGCCCAGAAGCTGTTGCTGGAGCTGAAGGACCGCCTCGGCGAGCCGATCGGCGCCCCCGCCGTCGGCACGGCGGTGACCGCCGGCTGGCGCGACCAACTGCACGCCGCGCTCATCGGCCTCGGCTACGCGACCCGGGAGGCCGACGAGGCGGTCTCCGCGGTCGCGCCCCAGGCGGAGGCCGCCGAAGGCACGCCCCAGGTGGGCCAGTTGCTGAAGGCCGCCCTGCAGACCCTTAACCGAGCCCGCTGAACAACCACAGCCCCCACCAGAACTACGACGAGGCACACGCGATGAACTGGGACGAGACGACCGACAGCGCCGCCGACGAGCGGCTCGTCGGACCCGCCGCGGAGCGGCTGGTGGGCTCGGTCGCCGACGGTGAGGACCAGGCGGTCGAGGCCGCCCTGCGCCCCAAGGACCTGGGCGAGTTCATCGGCCAGGAGAAGGTCCGCGAACAACTCGACCTCGTCCTCAGAGCGGCACGCGCGCGCGGTGCCACCGCCGACCACGTGCTGCTCTCCGGTGCCCCGGGCCTCGGCAAGACCACCCTCTCGATGATCATCGCCGCCGAGATGGGCGCCCCGATCCGCATCACCAGCGGCCCCGCCATCCAGCACGCCGGCGACCTCGCGGCGATCCTCTCCTCTCTCCAGGAGGGCGAGGTCCTCTTCCTCGACGAGATCCACCGGATGTCACGACCCGCCGAGGAAATGCTCTACATGGCGATGGAGGACTTCCGCGTCGACGTGATCGTCGGCAAGGGCCCCGGCGCCACCGCCATCCCGCTCGAACTCCCGCCGTTCACCCTGGTCGGCGCCACCACGCGCGCGGGCCTGCTGCCGCCCCCGCTGCGGGACCGCTTCGGCTTCACCGCACACATGGAGTTCTACGAACCCGCCGAGCTGGAGCGCGTCATCCACCGCTCGGCCAGCCTGCTGGACGTCGAGATCGACCGCGAAGGCGCCGCCGAGATCGCCGGCCGCTCCCGCGGTACGCCCCGGATCGCCAACCGCCTGCTGCGCCGCGTCCGCGACTACGCCCAGGTCAAGGCCGACGGGATCATCACGAGGGAGATCGCCTCGGCGGCCCTGGCCGTCTACGAGGTCGACGAGCGTGGCCTCGACCGCCTCGACCGGGCCGTACTGCAGGCACTGCTGAAGCTGTTCGGCGGCGGCCCTGTCGGCCTGTCCACGCTCGCGGTCGCGGTGGGGGAGGAGCGCGAGACCGTCGAGGAGGTCGCCGAGCCCTTCCTCGTACGCGAAGGACTGCTGGCCCGGACGCCGCGCGGCCGCGTCGCCACACCGGCCGCATGGGCTCATCTGGGTCTCACCCCGCCCCCGCGGTCGACCGGCGGAAACGGACAACAGGACCTGTTCGGGGCGTGACGGCGAGCGCGCTCGCCGGGCAAGGAACCCGGGTGTCATGCTGAGCGTTGTTCCTTGCGTGCGGACTCGCTTAGACTCCGCCGATGCCGCCTTTCCACAAGCGGCGCACATACCCCCATCCATCAGGCCGCTTCACTGACGCGGTCGTGTGAAGGAAGTTTGCGACCCGTGAGCTTGTTGACCCTCCTCCCGTTCATCGTGCTCATCGGGGCCATGTTCCTGATGACCCGCTCCGCCAAGAAGAAGCAGCAGCAGGCTGCTGACATGCGCAACGCCATGCAGCCGGGCTCCGGCGTGCGCACCATCGGGGGCATGTACGCGACGGTGAAGGAGGTCAACGAGGACACGGTCCTCCTTGACGCGGGCCCGGGCGTCGAGTTGCTGTTCGCGAAGAACGCCATCGGCGCCGTGCTCTCCGACGACGAGTACAACCGCATCGTCCACGGCATCGAGCACGACCTGAAGGCCGACGGCGCGGTCATCCCGGACGACGCCTCCTCCCTCACCGACACCGACGAGCCCGCCGCTGACGCCTCTTCCGACGACAAGCCCATCGACCTCGGCAAGAAGGACGCGGCGGACGACGAGCCGGCCGACAAGCCCGCCGAGGCGAAGTCCGACGAAGCAGAGCCGAAGAAGACCGACGGCGAGTCCGACGCGAAGTGACCGTCTCCGGGGACCGCGAAGCGCGCCGCTCGCGCCTTCGCGGTCCCCGGGACGTGTTGATCCGCAAGGAGTCCCGACCATTACTCATGGCCGTCCGTGCACCTGACCGATGCCGGACGGATGGACAGGGAGTACGAGAAGGTGGCAGCACCTAAGAAGGGCCGAAGTCGTCAGGGCACCCAGGGCAAACCAGGGCGTACCTTGGCCCTGATCCTGATCGCCATGGTGGCGCTCACCGGGGGAATGTTCGCCTCCGGCCACAACACGCCGCGCCTCGGCATCGACCTCGCCGGCGGTACGAGCATCACGCTCCGGGCGGTGCCCGAGAAGGGCCAGGAATCCGCGGTCAACGAGACCAACATGAACACCGCGGTCGACATCATGGAGCGCCGCGTCAACGGTCTGGGCGTCTCGGAAGCGGAGGTCCAGACCCAGGGCAGCGACAACATCATCGTCAACATCCCCAAGGGCACCGACTCCAAGCAGGCCCGCGAGCAGGTCGGCACCACCGCGAAGCTGTACTTCCGCCCGGTGCTGGCGACCGAGGTCTCCGGCGCGGCGGCTTCGCCCAGCCCGTCCCCGAGCGCTTCCGGCAGCCCCTCGGCGTCCCCTTCGGACAAGCCGACGGAGAAGGACAAGGCGACCCCGTCCGGCTCCGCCACCCCGTCGGCCGGCGCCACCTCCCAGGGCCGCGCGCTCACCGACGCCCTGAAGGCCGACCCCACACCGAGCGGCAGCGCGTCGGCGTCCGCCAAGGCGAGCACGTCGCCGTCCGCCAGTGCCTCGCCCTCCCCGAGCGGCACCCCCTCGGACGACACCGCCAAGCTCCAGGCCGCGTACGCCGCGCTCGACTGCACCAAGGAGGCGCAGCGCGCCAAGGCCGGTGACGGGGTCAAGGCGAACGAGCCCACCCTCGCCTGCGGTCAGAACTCGCAGAAGCAGTGGCAGAAGTACATCCTCGGCCCGGCCGAGGTCGACGGCACGGACGTCGACAAGGCGGAGGCGGTGTTCGACACCCAGAGCTCCGCCGGGTGGAAAGTCACGATGAACTTCACGGACAAGGGAAGCGACAAGTTCGCGGCCATCACCGGCAAGCTGGCCAAGAACCAGTCCCCGCAGAACCAGTTCGCCATCGTCCTCGACGGTGACGTGGTCTCCGACCCCTACGTCAACCAGGCGCTGACCGGCGGAAGCGCCGAGATCTCCGGCAGCTTCACCCAGGACGAGGCCAAGAACCTCGCCAACGTCCTGTCCTACGGCGCCCTGCCGCTGTCCTTCAAGGAGGACAGCGTCACCACGGTGAACGCCGCGCTCGGCGGTGAGCAGCTGCGCGCCGGTCTGATCGCCGGCGCCATCGGTCTCGCCCTGGTCGTCATCTACCTGGTGGTCTACTACCGAGGCCTGTCGCTCATCGCGGTCGCCTCGCTGCTCGTCTCCGCGGCCCTCACCTACGTGATCATGTCGCTGCTCGGCCCGACGATCAAGTTCGCGCTGAACCTGCCCGCCGTCTGCGGTGCCATCGTGGCCATCGGCATCACAGCGGACTCGTTCATCGTGTACTTCGAACGCGTCCGGGACGAGATCCGTGAAGGACGCACCCTGCGCCCCGCCGTCGAGCGGGCCTGGCCGCGCGCCCGGCGCACGATCCTCGTCTCCGACTTCGTGTCCTTCCTCGCCGCCGCCGTGCTCTTCGTCGTCACCGTCGGCAAGGTCCAGGGCTTCGCGTTCACGCTGGGCCTGACCACCGTGCTCGACGTGGTCGTGGTCTTCTTCTTCACCAAGCCGCTGCTGACCCTCCTCGCCCGCACCAAATTCTTCGCGAACGGGCACCCGTGGTCCGGGCTCGACCCGAAGCGGCTCGGCGCCAAACCCCCGCTGCGCCGCACCCGCCGTCCCTCCGCCGCCGTCGACCCGAAGGAGGCGTGAGAGATGTCGAAACTCGGCAACCTCGGCGCCCGACTCCACCGAGGCGAGGTCGGTTACGACTTCGTCGGCAACCGCAAGATCTGGTACGGCATCTCGATCCTGATCACCATCACGGCCATCGTGGGCCTGGCGGTACGCGGGCTGAACATGGGCATCGAGTTCCAGGGCGGTGCCGCCTTCACCACCTCCAAGACCAGCGTCTCCGTCAGCCAGGCACGGTCGTACGCGGAGGAGGCGTCCGGCCACGACGCCGTCGTGCAGAAGCTCGGCACCGGCGGGCTGCGCATCCAGGTGGCCGGTGTGGACACCGACAAGGCAGACCAGATCGCGGAGAAACTCGCCGACGACATGAACGTCGAGGCGTCGTCCATCAACGCGGAGCTGGTCGGCCCCAGTTGGGGTGAGCAGGTCGCCAACAAGGCATGGACCGGTCTCGGCATCTTCATGGTCCTGGTGGTCATCTACCTGGCCATCGCCTTCGAATGGCGGATGGCCCTGGCCGCCCTCGTGGCCCTCATCCACGACATCACCATCACGGTCGGCATCTACGCCCTCGTCGGCTTCGAAGTGACACCGGGCACCGTGATCGGTCTGCTCACGATCCTCGGCTACTCGCTCTACGACACCGTCGTCGTCTTCGACAGCCTCAAGGAACAGACGAAGGACCTCACCAAACAGACCCGCTGGACCTACAGCGACGTCGCCAACCGGTCCATCAACAGCACCCTGGTGCGCTCCATCAACACCACGGTCGTCGCCCTGCTGCCGGTCGCCGGTCTGCTCTTCATCGGCGGCGGAGTGCTGGGCGCGGGCATGCTCAACGACATCTCGCTGTCGCTGTTCGTCGGCCTCGCGGCCGGTGCCTACTCCTCGATCTTCATCGCCACGCCGCTCGTCGCCGACCTCAAGGAGCGCGAGCCGCAGATGCGGAGCCTGAAGAAGCGGGTCCTGGCCAAGCGGCAGGCCGCGGCGCAGGGTGACGTCGCGGAGGGCGCCGAGCCCGTCGAGACGTCCTACGACGCGGAGCCGGAGGACGCGACGCCCGCGGTCGTCGGTCCGCGCGGCCAGCGCTCGCAACCCGCGGCCCGCGGCCGTGGGCGGGGCCGTCCCTCGGGGAAGCGCCGATGACCGAGATCAAGCAACTGCTGCTCAGCTGCATCCGGGACGTGCCCGACCACCCGGAGCCGGGAGTGATGTTCAAGGACATCACCCCGCTGCTGGCCGACCCGTCGGCGTTCGCGGCGCTCACCGGCGCGCTCGCCGACCTGTGCGTCAAGCACGGCGCCACCAAGGTCGTCGGCCTGGAGGCCCGCGGGTTCATCCTGGGCGCGCCGGCCGCCGTCCGCGCGGGCCTCGGCTTCATCCCCGTACGCAAGGCGGGCAAGCTCCCCGGCGCCACCCTCAGCCAGGCGTACGACCTGGAGTACGGCTCGGCCGAGATCGAGGTGCACGCCGAGGACCTGACGGCGGGCGACCGCGTCATGGTCATCGACGACGTCCTCGCCACCGGCGGCACCGCCGAGGCGTCGATCCAGCTGATCCGCCGCGCCGGCGCCGAGGTGGCGGGCGTGTCGGTGCTGATGGAGCTGGGCTTCCTGGGCGGCCGCGGGCGGCTGGAGCCGGCCCTGGAAGGCGCGCCGCTGGAGGCACTGCTGCAGCTCTGACGAACCTCCGGCGAGCGTCTGACCAACGTCCGACGAGGGTGTGACGGGAGTTCGACGCGGCTCTGAGCGTCACCCGTTCGGCCGCTGGGGCGGGCCCGGAGGAATCCGGCGCCCGCCTCGTGCGTTTCTCCTGCACAGAGGCGTCTCACCGGTCGAAGGGGAGCCCGGAGCCCAGGATCGCTACCATGGGGGCTCCGGAGCCTGACCGGGGGACCCGGATCGCGCACGAGGAGTCCTCTTGCCAGACGAGGCCCAGCATCTGACCGCCGCCAAGCCCGAGCAGGGCCCGGCGCCCGCCGCAACGCCCGAAAAGAGCGCCCCGGCGGAGCGTCCCCGGCCCGCCACCGGCGACGCGGCCGTTCAGCACGCGCCCGCGGAACGCCCCGCGAACACCCCCGTGGCCCGGCCCGCACCCCCGCCCACGCGCACCGGCGGCTCGTCCAACCGCGTCCGCGCCCGTCTGGCCCGGCTCGGCGTGCAGCGCTCCAATCCCTACAACCCGGTCCTGGAGCCCCTGCTGCGGATAGTGCGCAGCAACGACCCGAAGATCGAGACCGCCACGCTCCGCCAGGTCGAGCGCGCCTACCAGGTGGCCGAGCGCTGGCACCGCGGTCAGAAGCGCAAGAGCGGCGACCCGTACATCACCCATCCGCTCGCCGTCACCACCATCCTCGCCGAACTCGGCATGGACCCGGCCACCCTCATGGCGGGGCTGCTGCACGACACCGTCGAGGACACCGAGTACGGCCTGGACACGCTGCGGCGCGACTTCGGCGACCAGGTGGCCCTCCTCGTCGACGGCGTCACCAAGCTGGACAAGGTCAAGTTCGGTGAGGCCGCGCAGGCGGAGACCGTGCGCAAGATGGTCGTCGCCATGGCCAAGGACCCGCGCGTCCTGGTCATCAAGCTCGCCGACCGCCTGCACAACATGCGCACCATGCGCTACCTCAAGCGCGAGAAGCAGGAGAAGAAGGCACGCGAGACGCTGGAGATCTACGCGCCGCTCGCCCACCGGCTGGGCATGAACACCATCAAGTGGGAGCTGGAGGACCTCGCGTTCGCGATCCTCTACCCCAAGATGTACGACGAGATCGTGCGCCTCGTCGCCGAGCGCGCCCCCAAGCGGGACGAGTACCTCGCCATAGTGACCGACGAGGTGCAGGCCGACCTGCGCGCCGCCCGCATCAAGGCGACCGTGACCGGGCGCCCGAAGCACTACTACAGCGTCTACCAGAAGATGATCGTCCGCGGCCGTGACTTCGCGGAGATCTACGACCTGGTGGGCATCCGCGTCCTCGTCGACACCGTGCGCGACTGCTACGCGGCCCTGGGCACCGTCCACGCCCGCTGGAACCCGGTTCCTGGGCGGTTCAAGGACTACATCGCGATGCCCAAGTTCAACATGTACCAGTCGCTGCACACGACGGTGATCGGTCCCAACGGCAAACCCGTCGAACTCCAGATCCGTACGTTCGACATGCACCGCCGCGCCGAGTACGGCATCGCCGCGCACTGGAAGTACAAGCAGGAGGCGGTGGCCGGGGCGTCCAAGGTGCGCACCGACGCCCCGCGCGGCGCCGGCGGCAAGGCCGGCAAGGACGCGGGCGCCGTCAACGACATGGCGTGGCTGCGCCAGCTGCTGGACTGGCAGAAGGAGACCGAGGACCCGTCCGAGTTCCTGGAGTCGCTGCGCTTCGACCTCTCCCGCAACGAGGTCTTCGTCTTCACGCCGAAGGGCGACGTCATAGCGCTCCCGGCGGGCGCGACACCGGTGGACTTCGCGTACGCGGTGCACACCGAGGTCGGGCACCGCACGATAGGAGCACGGGTCAACGGCCGCCTGGTACCGCTGGAGTCCACCCTGGACAACGGCGATCTGGTGGAGGTCTTCACCTCCAAGGCACCGGGCGCGGGCCCGTCCCGGGACTGGCTCGGCTTCGTCAAGTCCCCCCGGGCCCGCAACAAGATCCGTGCGTGGTTCTCCAAGGAGCGCCGCGACGAGGCCATCGAGCAGGGCAAGGACGCCATCGCGCGCGCGATGCGCAAGCAGAACCTGCCGATCCAGCGGATCCTGACCGGCGACTCGCTGGTGACGCTCGCGCACGAGATGCGCTACCCGGACATCTCCTCGCTCTACGCGGCGATCGGCGAGGGCCACGTGGCCGCACAGAACGTCGTACAGAAGCTGGTGCAGGCGCTCGGCGGGGAGGAGGCGGCAAGCGAGGAGATCGACGAGTCCGTCCCGCCGACGCGCAGCCGCAGCCGTAAGCGCCGCAGCAGCAGCGACCCCGGCGTGGTCGTCAAGGGCGTCGATGACGTGTGGGTGAAGCTCGCCCGCTGCTGTACGCCCGTCCCGGGCGACCCCATCATCGGCTTCGTCACGCGGGGCAGTGGCGTATCGGTTCACCGCAGCGACTGCGTCAACGTGGAGTCACTGTCCCGTGAGCCGGAGCGGATCCTCGACGTCGAGTGGGCTCCCACCCAGTCGTCGGTGTTCCTGGTCGCGATCCAGGTGGAGGCGCTGGACCGGTCCCGGCTGCTGTCGGACGTCACCCGGGTCCTGTCGGACCAGCACGTGAACATCCTCTCGGCGGCCGTGCAGACGTCCCGCGACCGGGTCGCCACCTCCCGCTTCACCTTCGAGATGGGCGATCCCAAGCACCTGGGCCACGTCCTGAAGGCGGTACGGGGTGTGGAGGGCGTGTACGACGTGTACCGCGTGACATCGGCGCGCAGGCCGTCTTAGGTCGGCACAGCAGGGTCGCAGTCCGGCAGAGCACGCAAAAGCGCAGCACAGCAGCACGCCGGAGTGCGGCACAACGCACGCAGAGGGGCTCCCGTACCGGTGTACGGGAGCCCCTTTCGCAGTTCGGTGAGCGGTGTCAGCCGCCGAACTCCTGCAGACCCTTCAGGGCCTGGTCCAGCAGGGCCTGACGGCCCTCCAGCTCCCTCTCCAGCTTGTCGGCCCTGGCGTTGTTGCCCTGGGCGCGCGCCGACTCGATCTGGGCCCGGAGCTTGTCCACGGCCGCCTGGAGCTGGCCGGTCAGGCCCTCGGCACGCGCGCGTGCCTCCGGGTTCGTACGGCGCCACTCCGCTTCCTCGGAGTCCTGCAGGGCCCGCTCCACCGCGTGCATCCGGCCCTCCACCTTCGGGCGCGCGTCCCGCGGCACATGGCCGATGGCCTCCCAGCGCTCGTTGATGGAGCGGAACGCGGCACGAGCCGCCTTCAGGTCCGTGATCGGCAGCAGCTTCTCCGCCTCTTCGGCGAGTTCCTCCTTGAGCTTGAGGTTCTCCGCCTGCTCCGCGTCCCGCTCGGCGAAGACCGAGCTGCGGGCCGCGAAGAAGACGTCCTGCGCGCCGCGGAAGCGGTTCCACAGGTCGTCCTCGTGCTCACGCTGGGCACGGCCCGCCGCCTTCCACTCCGCCATCAGCTCGCGGTACCGCGCGGCCGTCGGACCCCACTCCGTCGACCCGGACAGCGCCTCGGCCTCCGCGACCAGCCGCTCCTTGGTCTTGCGGGCCTCCTCGCGCTGCGCGTCCAGGGCCGCGAAGTGCGCCTTGCGCCGCTTGGAGAACGCCGAGCGGGCGTGCGAGAAGCGGTGCCACAGCTCGTCGTCCGACTTGCGGTCCAGGCGCGGCAGACCCTTCCAGGTGTCCACGAGCGCCCGCAGGCGCTCACCCGCCGCCCGCCACTGGTCGGACTGCGCCAGCTCCTCGGCCTCGACGACCAGCGCCTCCTTGGAGTGCCGCGCCTGGTCGGACTGCCGGGCCTTCTGTGCCCTGCGTTCCTCACGGCGCGCCTCGACCGCCTCGACCAGCTTGTCCAGCCGGGCGCGCAGCGCGTCGAGGTCGCCGACCGCGTGATGCGCGTCGACCTGCTCCCGCAGGTGGTCGATGGCTGTCTGGGCGTCCTTCGCGGACAGGTCGGTGGTCTTCACCCGCCGTTCGAGGAGGCCGATCTCCACGACCAGGCCCTCGTACTTGCGCTCGAAATAGGCCAACGCTTCCTCGGGCGTGCCGGCCTGCCAGGAACCGACGACCTGCTCGCCATCGGCCGTACGCACGTACACGGTCCCCGTCTCGTCGACGCGGCCCCACGGGTCGCTGCTCACAGCGCCTCCTCCACATGATGCCCGCGAGGGGCCTCAGCGCCCCCGAGCATCGTCCACAGTTTCGTCACGGCCAACATAGGCGACCGGCGGGGCGGCTGTCCGCATCCCGCGCGACCGAAATTCCGCAGTTGACAGTCAGGATTTCGTCACTGTTGCCTTGTTGATCACAACGGTCGCGTTCGGTGCACCGTCGCCCTGGCCGGTGTTCTCGCCCGCCGCCGCGATCTTCCTGAGAACCTTCATCCCCGATTCGGAAATGGTCCCGAACGGTGTGTAGCTGGGCGGAAGCTGACTGTCCTCGTACACGAGGAAGAACTGGCTGCCGCCGGAGTTCTTCTGGCCCGTGTTCGCCATCGCGACCGTGCCTGCGGGATAGACGTTACCCTTGAGGCTTTTGTCCTTCAGGTTCTCGTCGGGGATGGTGTAGCCGGGACCACCGGTTCCGGTGCCCTGCGGGTCGCCGCACTGCAGCACGTAGATGCCGTTCGTGGTCAGCCGGTGGCACTTGGTGTGGTCGAAGAACCCCTTGCCCGCGAGGAAGTCGAACGAGTTCACGGTGCGCGGCGCCGCCGCCGTCTTCATCGCGACCTCTATGTCACCGCACGTGGTCGCCAGCTTCAGCGTGTACTTCGCGGACTTGTCGATCGTCAGCGCCGGCTCCTTCTTCCAGCTCTGCGACTTCACCTTGCCCTCGGCCGGCTTCTCGCACGGGTCCGGCGCCTTGCTGGGGGAGGCGCTCGGCGTCACCTCCGCGCCCGCGTTCGCCTTCTTGCCGTCGTCCTTGAAGACGCCGGTCGCGTAGGAGACCAGGCTGCCCACGAGGATCACACCGAGGACCGACGCGATCGCCGCGTTGCGTGCCTTCGCCTTACGCCGCGCGGCCGTGCGCCGCTGCTGCTGCCGCAGGAACTTCTCCCGTGCGAGCTGCCGCTTCCGCTGCTCCTGGCTGACCACCGGGTTCTCTCCTCATGCGTCTCGTACGTCGGGTGGGACGCCTGGGGCCTGTGAGCAGACCGCCTGCGTGTGACCCGTACGGTATATGGGTTCGCTGAGGAATCGGCAGCGCCGGTAGGCTCTAGGTCCCACCTCCGGACGACACAACTAAGGACGATCGTGCTCATTGCCGGGTTCCCCGCCGGGGCCTGGGGGACCAATTGTTATCTGGTCGCCCCCGCCGCGGGTGAGGAATGCGTGATCATCGACCCCGGCCACCAGGCCACCGCGGGAGTCGAGGAAGCGCTTCGCAAGCACCGCCTCAAGCCCGTCGCAGTCGTCCTCACCCACGGCCACCTCGACCACGTGGCCTCGGTCGTCCCCGTGTGCGGCGCGCACGACGTGCCCGCGTGGATCCACCCCCAGGACCGGTACATGATGAGCGACCCGGAGAAGGCACTCGGCCGGTCGATCGGGATGCCGCTGATGGGCGAACTCACCGTGGGGGAGCCGAACGACGTCAAGGAGCTGACGGACGGCGCGCAGCTGCGGCTCGCGGGCCTGGAACTGTCCGTCGCGCACGCGCCCGGCCATACCAAGGGGTCGGTGACCTTCAGGCTGCCCGAGGCCGCGGACATCCCGCAGGTCTTCTTCTCGGGCGACCTGCTCTTCGCCGGCTCCATCGGACGCACCGACCTGCCCGGCGGCGACATGGACGAGATGCTCGAGTCGCTGGCCCGCGTGTGCCTGCCGCTCGACGACTCGACCGTGGTGCTGTCCGGCCACGGCCCCCAGACGACCATCGGCCAGGAGCGCGCCACCAACCCCTATCTGCGGCAGGTGGCCGCTGCCCGCCAACCGGGCAGCGCCCAGGACGCTCCCCGACGAGGATTGTGACGAGAGACCTTCCGTGAGCACCTTCCAGGCCCCCAAGGGCACGTACGACCTGCTGCCGCCGGACTCCGCGAAGTACCTGGCGGTCCGCGAGGCGATCGCCGCCCCCCTGCGCAACTCCGGCTACGGCTACATCGAGACGCCCGGCTTCGAGAACGTCGAACTGTTCGCGCGCGGTGTCGGCGAGTCCACCGACATCGTCACCAAGGAGATGTACGCCTTCGAGACGAAGGGCGGCGACAGGCTGGCCCTGCGCCCCGAAGGCACCGCGTCCGTGCTGCGCGCGGCGCTGGAGGCCAACCTCCACAAGGCGGGCAATCTCCCCGTCAAGCTCTGGTACTCGGGCTCGTACTACCGCTACGAGCGCCCCCAGAAGGGCCGCTACCGCCACTTCTCGCAGGTGGGCGCCGAGGCCATCGGAGCTGAGGACCCGGCGCTGGACGCCGAGCTGATCATCCTGGCGAACCAGGCGTACCGGTCGCTGGGCCTCAGCGACTTCCGCATCCTGCTGAACTCGCTGGGCGACAAGGAGTGCCGTCCGGTGTACCGGGCCGCGCTCCAGGACTTCCTGCGCGGCCTGGACCTCGACGAGGACACCCTTCGCCGCTCCGAGATCAACCCGCTGCGGGTGC
The DNA here is from genome assembly GCF_004023625.1 of Streptomyces cavernae. Lineage (GTDB taxonomy): Bacteria > Actinomycetota > Actinomycetes > Streptomycetales > Streptomycetaceae > Streptomyces > Streptomyces cavernae. The sequence goes on from NZ_RPDJ01000011.1 coordinate 125,102, forward strand.
TGGACGACAAGCGTGAGTCGGTCCAGAAGCAGCTCGGTGACGCCCCGTTGCTGCGGGACTACCTGTGCGACGCCTGCAAGGCGTACCACGAGGAGGTGCGCGAGCTGATCACGGCGGCGGGCGTGTCCTTCGAGGACGACCCCAAGCTGGTGCGCGGCCTGGACTACTACACGCGCACGACCTTCGAGTTCGTCCACGACGGTCTGGGATCCCAGTCCGCGGTGGGCGGCGGTGGCCGCTACGACGGCCTGTCCGAGATGATCGGCGGCCCCGCGCTGCCGTCGGTGGGCTGGGCACTGGGCGTGGACCGTACGGTGCTGGCGCTCGAGGCCGAGGGAGTCGAGCTCGAACTGCCCTCCGCCACCAGCGTGTTCGCGGTTCCGCTGGGGGAGGAGGCCCGGCGGGTGCTCTTCAGGGTGGTCACCGAGCTGCGCCGGACAGGTGTCGCGGCGGACTTCTCGTACGGCGGGAAGGGGCTCAAGGGGGCCATGAAGAGCGCCAACCGGAGTGGGGCCCGGTTCGCTCTGGTCGCCGGTGAGCGGGATCTCGCCGAGGGTGTCGTGCAGCTCAAGGACATGGAGTCCGGGGAGCAGGACGCTGTCGCTTTGACCGATGTGGTGTCCGAACTGGCGTCGAGGCTGGGCTGAGCGGGGCGTTTCAAGCGGGCTTCCGGGCTGCCGTCCCAGACCCCGAGTCGGATATCGGCCCGGGCCTGAACGGCCTCGGCCTCGAACGCCGGCCGGGCTGGAGACGCGGGATTGTGTCTGCGTGCGGCTGCGCGGTGTGGGCGACTGGCACAGCCCACCCGCGCATACCCGGAAACACTGCGGGGCAGCCCCCGGGGCAGCAAGGTTCGTGGGGCGACCCCAGCCCAGCAAACCCAGACGCATGGCCGTGGTCACCGCGGCCGTCCTGTCGTCCACCCCACGTGCCGAACACCCGCAAGCAGAATGCGTCTTGACCGTTCGACTCGCCGATGGACAGCCGCCGCCCGACCTCGGCGTTGGTGCACCCCTCCGCCACCAGCCGCAGCACCGCCTGCTCCCGCTCCGACGCGAAGTGACCGTGTCCGGGGACCGCGAAGCGCGCCGCTCGCGCTTTCGCGGTCCCCGGGACGGGTGATCCGCTACGGGCGGCTGATCCCCAGGCCAGGACCTCTACTCGAAACGGCGCATCAGCCCGGTAACCGTGCGGGTTGGGGTCCGAGTGCGCTCGCTGCGCGGGGCGCCGTCGGACTCGGTCCACTCTCGACGGTGGGCTCGGTTCCGTAGCGGGCGCGCGGGGCGGTGGGTTTGCCCTTGGCCAGCCCGGCCCCGCGAGCCGGTGCGCGAGCGCCTCGGCCTCCTCCGGGTAGCAGGTAGTGGCTGGTCAGCACGATGGTGGTGCCCTCGTCGGTGAGCCTGCGGATCAGTGCTCAGAACCGGCGGCGGGCGGCCGGGGTGAAGTCCGTCATCGGTGCCGGACAGGGCCTTGATCCGGCTGCCCGGCCTTCTCCTCCAGGCCGACCAGACCGATGACCTCCTCGGGATCACATGGACTCGGGTAATATCGTGCGAAATGTCGCACTGTTTCCCGAACCGTCAACTCGGCGGGTGCGGATTCGTCCTGCCGGACGATTCCCACGCGCGAGCGCCACGCGTGCGCAGCGGACTGCGGGTCCGAGCCCAGCCCGGACACCTCGCCGCCTGGCCGGCTGCGAGTGCCCCGGAGGATCCCCACCGCGGTGCTCCTGCCGGCGCCGTCGGGGCCGAGGATCCCGACGACCTCTCCGTGGCGAATGGCCAGGTCGACGCCGTTCACCGCGGTCGCGTCGCCGTACCGCTCGCGCAGCCCCCGAACCTGAACCGCGAGCTCGTTCGCGTGTGTTGTCGTGTCGTCGAGCGTCGTCCCGAACCGAACGTTCCGGGACGGCCGTGCGTACTTCCTTACGTCCATCGAACGGTGGGCAGACGCACGTGTGCGGCACAATGACCGGTGCCAGCAGGTCCACATCTCGAGTGATGGAATCGGCGTGATGAGCAAGACGACAGTCAACGTCTCCACCGTCCCGCGCGAGGCGGAGCGTACGGACTCGGCCAGGTCGGTGGGCGGCAGCCGGGCGTTCGCCCTGCTGCTGATGATCACCGGTGCGGCCGGTCTGCTCGCCGCATGGATCATCACCATCGACAAGTTCAAGATCCTCGAGGCCAAGGCCGAGGGCAAGACGTTCACGCCCGGGTGCAGCTTCAACCCGGTGGTGTCCTGCGGCAGCGTGATGGAGAGCGACCAGGCCTCCGTCTTCGGGTTCCCCAACCCGATGCTCGGCCTCGTCACCTACGCCGTGGTGATCGGCGTGGGTGTCAGTCTGCTCGCCGGGGCCCGCTTCCCGCGCTGGTATTGGCTGACCTTCAACGCCGGCACCCTCTTCGGCGTCGGTTTCTGCGCCTGGCTGATGTTCCAGTCGCTGTACCGCATCAACGCGCTGTGCCTGTGGTGCTGCCTGGCCTGGGTGGCCACGATCGTCATGTTCTGGTACGTGACGTCGTTCAACATCCGCAACGGCTTCCTGCCCGCCCCGCGCCCGGTCAAGAACTTCTTCGGCGAGTTCACCTGGGTCCTGCCGGTGATGCACATCGGGATCATCGGCATGCTGATCCTGACCCGCTGGTGGGACTTCTGGACCAGCTGATCCCGGCCTTTCCCGCGGGCCCCGGGCGTCCTCCGTCCGGGGCCCGCGGCGTTGTCCGACCGGGCCCGCGGCGTTGTCAGCCGGGTGACATAGCCTTTTGGACGTGGAACCCGACCTCTTCACCGCCGCGGCCGAGGAACGCCAGGAGAAGGACCCGGCAGGCAGCCCCCTGGCGGTCCGGATGCGCCCGCGCACCCTCGACGAGGTGGTGGGCCAACAGCACCTGCTGAAGCCCGGCTCGCCGCTGCGCCGACTCGTCGGCGAGGGCAACTCGGGCCCGGCCGGCCCGTCCTCGGTGATCCTGTGGGGCCCGCCCGGCACCGGCAAGACGACCCTCGCGTACGTCGTCTCCAAGGCCACCAACAAGCGCTTCGTGGAACTCTCCGCGATCACCGCGGGCGTCAAGGAGGTCCGCGCGGTCATCGACGGCGCCCGCCGGGCCACCGGCGGCTACGGCAAGGAGACCGTCCTCTTCCTCGACGAGATCCACCGCTTCAGCAAGGCACAGCAGGACTCCCTGCTCCCCGCCGTCGAGAACCGCTGGGTGACACTGATCGCCGCCACCACCGAGAACCCGTACTTCTCGGTGATCTCCCCGCTGCTGTCCCGCTCCCTGCTGCTCACGCTCGAACCGCTCACCGACGACGACGTCCGGGGCCTGCTCCGGCGCGCCCTCACCGAGGAGCGCGGGCTGGCCGGCGCCGTCACCCTCCCCGAGGACACCGAGAACCACCTGCTGCGGATCGCCGGCGGCGACGCCCGCCGGGCGCTGACCGCACTGGAGGCCGCCGCCGGAGCCGCGCTGGACAAGGGGGAGCCGGAGATCGGTCTGACGACCCTCGAGGAGACCGTCGACCGCGCCGCCGTGAAGTACGACCGCTCCGGCGACCAGCACTACGACGTGGCCAGCGCCCTCATCAAGTCCATCCGCGGCTCCGACGTCGACGCGGCACTGCACTACCTGGCCCGCATGATCGAGGCCGGCGAGGACCCCCGCTTCATCGCCCGCCGCCTGATGATCTCCGCCAGCGAGGACATCGGCCTCGCCGACCCGAACGCCCTGCCGATCGCGGTGGCCGCCGCCCAGGCCGTCGCCATGATCGGCTTCCCCGAGGCCGCACTGACCCTCAGCCACGCCACCATCGCCCTCGCCCTGGCCCCCAAGTCCAACGCCGCGACCACGGCCATCGGCGCCGCCATGGAGGACGTGCGCAAGGGCCTCGCGGGGCCCGTTCCGCCGCACCTGCGCGACGGGCACTACAAGGGCGCGGCGAAGCTCGGTCACGCACAGGGGTACGTGTACCCGCACGACCTGCCCGAGGGCATCGCCGCCCAGCAGTACGCGCCCGAAGCCATCAAGGACCGGGAGTACTACACCCCGACCCGGCACGGCGCCGAGGCCCGCTACGCGGACGCGGTCGAGTGGACCCGCAAGCACCTCGGTCGAAAGCGGTCCTGAGCGCCCTGTAAGATGGCCCGAAGTGCTGCGTCCCGTGTCCGGCCCCTCCACAGAGGTTCCCTCCGTAGAGGTGCTGACATATCCACAGCGGGACATTCAGCCGGAACCCCGGAACCGTACGCGTACGGCCCGGGGATCCAGGAGCGTCGCGCACCGGCGAACGGTGTCGCGGGCAGCCCACCACCACCCGGTCTCCCGGAGCGGTAGGTGGGCCACTCGCGTGCTGCACGTATGTGCCCAGACCAGGGGAGCGGCTGCCCGGCAGGTCCTGTGCGGACCCGGCGGGATTCCCCGGCTGCGGATGCGACCTCCCCTAACCGTGGAAGCCGGATATTCGGAAAAGAGATCAAAGACAGATGGCGAACCAGTCCCGCCCCAAGGTCAAGAAGTCGCGTGCCCTCGGCATCGCGCTGACCCCGAAGGCCGTCAAGTACTTCGAGGCCCGCCCCTACCCGCCGGGTGAGCACGGCCGCGGCCGCAAGCAGAACTCGGACTACAAGGTCCGTCTGCTCGAGAAGCAGCGCCTGCGCGCGCAGTACGACGTGTCCGAGCGCCAGCTCGTCCGCGCCTACGAGCGTGCCTCCAAGGTCCAGGGCAAGACCGGTGAGGCCCTGATCATCGAGCTGGAGCGTCGCCTCGACGCCCTGGTCCTGCGTTCGGGCATCGCCCGCACGATCTACCAGGCCCGCCAGATGGTCGTCCACGGCCACATCGAGGTCAACGGCCAGAAGGTCGACAAGCCGTCCTACCGCGTCCGTCCCGACGACGTCGTGATGGTCCGCGAGCGCAGCCGGGACAAGACCCTGTTCCAGATCGCCCGTGAGGGCGGCTTCGCCCCCGACGGCGAGACCCCGCGCTACCTCCAGGTGAACCTCAAGGCCCTGGCCTTCCGCCTGGACCGCGACCCGAACCGCAAGGAGATCCCGGTGATCTGCGACGAGCAGCTCGTCGTCGAGTACTACGCCCGCTGATCCTTTCGCGGCGGACGTAGACCCACCGGCCTCGCGCCCCGGCCCGCCGTCCTCCCCGCCTCGTGGCGGGCGGGGCGGCGGGCCCTCGCGTACCCCGGCTGAGGCCGCCGCGGCCGTGTGCGCCGCGTACCGCGAAATCCGGTGCGGAGCGGTACCCCGGGCGCGATAGGCTCGGGGAACGACTTTTCTCGATGTTCAGGCACGTTTAGGGAGCGGGTGCGCGGTGTCCGGTGGAGAGGTGGCCGGGATCCTGGTGGCCGTCTTCTGGGCGATCCTGGTCTCCTTCCTCGCCGTCGCACTGGCGAGGCTGGCCCAGACGCTCAAGGCGACCACCAAGCTGGTGGCGGACGTGACCGACCAGGCCGTCCCGCTGCTCGCCGACGCCTCGACGGCGGTCCGCTCGGCCCAGACCCAGATCGAGCGGGTCGACGCCATCGCCTCGGACGTCCAGGAGGTGACGTCGAACGCGTCCGCGCTGTCGACGACCGTCGCCTCCACCTTCGGCGGCCCGCTGGTGAAGGTGGCGGCGTTCGGCTACGGAGTGCGCCGGGCCATCGGCGGCCGTCGTGAGAACGTGGAACCGAAGGCGCCCCGCCGCACCGTGCTCGTGGGCCGCACCGTCCCGTCCGCACGGCGGGGAAAGCGGAAGAAGGACTGACGCAGCGATGTTCCGCCGTACGTTCTGGTTCACCGCCGGCGCAGCCGCGGGTGTGTGGGCCACCACCAAGGTCAACCGCACGCTCCGCAAGCTGACCCCGGAGAGCCTCGCCGCCACGGCGGCGAACAAGGCGATCGAGACGGGTCACCGCTTCAAGGACCGGGCGGTGGGCTTCGCGCACGACGTCCGCGACAACATGGCCCGGCGGGAGGCCGAACTCGACGAGGTGCTCGGTCTGAACGAGCGACCCGAGCTTCCGTCCCCCCGGCGCTTCGCCGCCATCGAGAACACCAACGACCCGAAGTACAGCAAGGATCCGAGGTACGTCGAGCGGTCGACGTACTCGTACAACCGGAATGAGGACCACTGATGGAGTCGGCTGAGATTCGTCGCCGCTGGTTGAGCTTCTTCGAGGAGCGCGGTCACACCGTCGTCCCTTCGGCGTCGCTCATCGCGGACGACCCGACTCTGCTCCTGGTCAACGCCGGAATGGTGCCGTTCAAGCCCTACTTCCTGGGTGAGGTCAAGCCGTCGTTCGCGCGTGCCACGAGCGTCCAGAAGTGCGTCCGCACGCCGGACATCGAGGAGGTCGGCAAGACCACCCGGCACGGCACGTTCTTCCAGATGTGCGGCAACTTCTCCTTCGGCGACTACTTCAAGGAAGGCGCCATCAAATACGCCTGGGAGCTGCTCACCACGCCCCAGGACAAGGGCGGCTACGGTCTGGAGCCCGAGAAGCTCTGGATCACCGTCTACAAGGACGACGACGAGGCCGAGCGCATCTGGCACGAGATCGTCGGCGTGCCCAAGGAGCGCATCCAGCGCCTCGGCATGAAGGACAACTACTGGTCCATGGGCGTACCCGGCCCCTGCGGCCCGTGCTCCGAGATCAACTACGACCGCGGCCCCGAGTTCGGTGTCGAGGGCGGCCCCGCCGTCAACGACGAGCGGTACGTGGAGATCTGGAACCTGGTCTTCATGCAGTACGAGCGCGGCGAGGGCACCTCGAAGGAGGACTTCGAGATCCTCGGTGAGCTGCCCAGCAAGAACATCGACACCGGCCTCGGCCTCGAGCGTCTCGCCATGATCCTGCAGGGCGTGCAGAACATGTACGAGATCGACACCTCCATGGCCGTCATCAAGAAGGCCACCGAGCTGACCGGTGTCGCCTATGGCGACGCCCACGCCTCGGACGTCTCCCTGCGCGTGGTCACCGACCACATCCGCACCGCCGTGATGCTCATCGGCGACGGCGTCACGCCCGGCAACGAGGGCCGCGGCTATGTCCTGCGCCGCATCATGCGCCGCGCCATCCGCAACATGCGTCTGCTCGGTGCCACGGGCCCGGTCGTCCAGGACCTGATCGACACCGTCATCGAGATGATGGGCCAGCAGTACCCGGAGCTCATCAGCGACCGCGAGCGCATCGAGCGGGTCGCCCTCGCCGAGGAGTCCGCCTTCCTGAAGACCCTGAAGGCCGGCACCAACATCCTCGACACCGCCGTCACGGACACCAAGGCCGCCGGCGGCACGGTCCTGGCCGGCGACAAGGCCTTCCTGCTCCACGACACCTGGGGCTTCCCGATCGACCTCACCCTCGAGATGGCCGCCGAGCAGGGCCTGTCCGTGGACGAGGAGGGCTTCCGCCGCCTGATGAAGGAGCAGCGGGAGCGCGCCAAGGCCGACGCCCAGGCCAAGAAGACCGGCCACGCCGACCTCGGCGCCTACCGCGAGATCGCCGACGCCGCCGGTGAGACCGAGTTCGTGGGCTACACCCAGACCGAGGGCGAGTCCACGATCGTCGGCATCCTCGTCGACGGCCTCTCCTCCCCGGCCGCCACCGAGGGCGACGAGGTCGAGGTGGTCCTCGACCGCACCCCGTTCTACGCCGAGGGCGGCGGCCAGATCGGCGACACCGGCCGCATCAAGGTGGACACCGGTGCCGTCATCGAGGTCCGCGACTGCCAGAAGCCGGTTCCGGGCGTCTACGTCCACAAGGGCGTCGTCCAGGTCGGAGAGGTCACCGTCGGTGCCAAGGCCCAGGCCTCCATCGACGTACGCCGCCGCAAGGCCATCGCCCGCGCCCACTCGGCCACCCACCTCACCCACCAGGCCCTGCGCGACGCCCTCGGCCCGACGGCCGCCCAGGCCGGTTCCGAGAACCAGCCGGGCCGTTTCCGCTTCGACTTCGGCTCCCCGTCCGCCGTCCCGACGGCCGTGATGACCGATGTCGAGCAGCAGATCAACGAGGTGCTCGCCCGCGACCTCGACGTGCACGCCGAGATCATGGGTATCGACGAGGCCAAGAAGCAGGGCGCCATCGCCGAGTTCGGCGAGAAGTACGGCGAGCGCGTCCGCGTCGTCACCATCGGTGACTTCTCCAAGGAGCTGTGTGGTGGCACCCACGTCCACAACACCGCCCAGCTCGGCCTGGTGAAGCTGCTCGGCGAGTCCTCGATCGGCTCCGGTGTGCGCCGTATCGAGGCCCTCGTCGGCGTCGACGCCTACAACTTCCTCGCCCGTGAGCACACGGTCGTCGCCCAGCTCCAGGAGCTGGTCAAGGGCCGCCCGGAAGAGCTCCCGGAGAAGATCTCCGCCATGCTCGGCAAGCTGAAGGACGCCGAGAAGGAGATCGAGAAGTTCCGTGCCGAGAAAGTGCTGCAGGCCGCCGCCGGTCTGGCCGAGTCCGCCAAGGACGTCCGCGGGGTGGCCGTGGTCACCGGTCAGGTCCCGGACGGCACCACCGCCGACGACCTGCGCAAGCTGGTCCTCGACGTGCGCGGCCGGATCCAGGGCGGCCGGGCCGCCGTGGTCGCCCTGTTCACCGTCAACAACGGCAAGCCGCTCACGGTCATCGCCACCAACGAGGCCGCCCGCGAGCGCGGTCTGAAGGCCGGTGACCTGGTTCGCACCGCCGCCAAGAGCCTCGGCGGCGGCGGTGGCGGCAAGCCGGACGTCGCCCAGGGCGGTGGCCAGAACCCGGCCGCCGTCGGCGAGGCCGTCGACGCCGTCGAACGCCTGGTCGCCGAGACGGCCCAGTAAGAATCCACGAAGAAACGGCCACAAAAGTATGCGAAGAGGACGTCGCCTCGCGATCGACGTCGGGGACGCCCGGATCGGGGTCGCCTCCTGCGACCCCGACGGGATCCTCGCCACCCCGGTCGAAACGGTCCCCGGCCGAGACGTCCCGGCCGCCCAGCGGCGGCTGAAGCAACTGGTCGAGGAGTATGAACCGATCGAGATCGTGGTCGGGCTTCCCCGCTCCCTCGGGGGCGGCGAGGGCCCGGCCGCGGCCAAGGTTCGCGGCTTCGCCCGGGAGCTGGCGCAGAATGTGCCGTCCGTGCCGGTGCGTCTCGTGGACGAGCGGATGACGACGGTGACGGCGAGTCAGGGGTTGCGCGCCTCCGGTGTGCGGTCCAAGAAGGGCAGATCGGTCATCGACCAGGCGGCCGCGGTGGTGATCCTGCAGAGTGCGCTCGAGGCCGAACGGGCCTCCGGCCAGGCGCCCGGAGAGGGCGTCGAGGTGACTGACTGATCATGCGGTTTTCCCGGATACCGGGAAGTACGGCCTCTCGCCCCGCATGGTCGCACTGAATACCGGTACTGGGTGCAGGTCCGTGGTCGGGCAGCCGGGTAGAGCCCCTGGCCTGCGTCGACCTGAACAGAAGGCCTGCCGGGCGGATGAGGTGGACTGAGCGGCCGGAAGTCGGGCAGGCGGATGCTGAACATCTCTCACTGCAGATATGAATCTCAACTGATCGCGATACGGTAACGTTCCGTGAGATGCGGTGGGTGTTCGAACAGCGACCGCACAGCAGAGAGGCGGACGCAAGCCGTGCCAGAAGCGCCTCGCGACCGCCGCCTTGCGGCCTGAGGGGATCGATGACTGATTATGGCCGGGGCCCAGGCTCCGAACCGTGGCACCCCGAAGACCCGTTGTACGGAGACGGCAACTGGGGACAGGACTCCTCCTACGGCGGCCAGCAGCAGCACTACCCGCAGCAGCAGTACGGCGACTGGGGCGGACAGGCCGGGTACGACCAGCAGCACTACGGGACCACAGCCCAGCAGCAGTACGAGGGGCACGGGCAGCCGTATCAGGGACACGGTCAGCAGCAGTGGGACGGTCAGGCACCGCAGGGCTACCACGGTTACGGGCAGCAGGGGTACGACGGCCAGGGTCACCAGGGCCAGCAAGGTCACCCGAATCATCAGGGGTACGGCGCTCACGGTCAGCAGGGCTACGGCGGCCAAGGGCAGGGATACGGGGGGCAGGGTCAGCAGGGCTACGACCCCCACGGCGGACAACAGCACAACGGTGGCTGGCACGGTGCCCCGGAGCAGGCGCCCGGTCAGTACACCGGCGGCCCGAACGACTCCTACGGAGGACGGCCCGCTCCCTACGGCGGCGAGCAGCCCGGCGGCTACCCGGCCGAGGCGCAGCGACAGCCGGAACCGCCCGCCAGGCGCCGCGCCGAACCGGAGCCGCCCGAAACCGACTGGGACCCCGGACCGGACCAGGGTGAGCACGCCTTCTTCTCCGACCGCGACGATGACGACGACAGCGACGACGAAGCCGAATCCCGCAACGGCAAGGGCGGGAAAAAGCCCAAAAAACGCCGCAGTGGAATGGCCTGTCTGGTCGTACTGCTGGTCCTCGGCGGCGGTGTCGGCGGAGTCGGATATTACGGCTACCAGTTCTACCAGAATCGTTTCGGCCCGCCTCCGGACTACGCGGGGGACGGCACGAGTCAGACCGTGACGGTGACCGTCCCCAAGGGGTCAGGCGGTGCTGCGATCGGTCAGTTGCTGAAGAAGGCGGGCGTCATCAAGAGCGTCGACGCGTTCGTGGCTGCCCAGGGCGATCATCCGGAGGGAAAAGCCATCCAGGACGGCGTCTACACGCTTCACATGCAGATGTCCGCATCGAGCGCGTTGTCCTTGATGCTGGATCCCAAGAGCCGCAACAACCTGGTGATTCCCGAGGGCAAGCGAGCGCTCGAAATCTTCGCGATGATCGACAGTCGGCTCGGAGTGAAGAAAGGGACGACCAGGAACGTCGCTCTGAAGGACTGGAAGAAGCTCGGCCTGCCGGACTGGGCCAATGACAACCCTGACATCAAGGAACCGGTAGAGGGTTTCCTCTACCCCTCCAGCTATCCGGTCAACAAAGGTATGAAACCCGCGGACGTGCTGAAGGAAATGGTGGCCCAGGCCAACGCAAAGTACGAGGAAATGGGGCTGGAGAAGAAAGCTGCCGATCTTGGCCTCGACAGCCCGCTGCAACTGCTCACGGTAGCGAGCCTTGTACAGGCCGAGGGCTACAACAAGAGCGACTTCGAGAAGGTCGCGAGGGTTGTCTACAACCGCCTCAAGCCCAACAACACCGAGACTGTCGGTCGGCTCGAATTCGACTCGACCGTCAACTACCTGAAGGGCGAGTCCAAGCTGGCCACAGGGCCGGTCGACGAACTGCGGAAGATCGACGATCCCTACAACACCTACAAGGTCACAGGTCTGCCCCCCGGGCCGGTTGGCAACCCCGGCGAGGTGGCCCTGGAGGCAACACTCGATCCGGCCGAGGGCAACTGGTACTACTTCGTCTCGATCAGCAAGGACAAGACGCTCTTCGCCGAGACGAACGAAGAGCACAACCGTAACCGTGAGAAGTACCTTGAGGGGCAGTAGAGCACGGTCGCGGTCCGGCAAGGAGCGCCACGACTTACCCTGAGCAGATGCGCCGAGGGCCCGCTGACGCCTTCAGTAGGCCCCTGAACAAGGAATAGCGGATGCGGCTGCCTATGAAAAGGGGCATTGCAGGCAGCCGTGCGAGAATGCTCAGGCGATGGTGGAGTACCAGTTGCCGTAGGCGTGGTCGTAAGCTTCGGGCTGATCGTACATCCACCCGCGGATGTCGACGTCAGTGTTCTCTACGAAGTCAAAGTTGAAGTCCGCGCGGGTTCCCTTTGGTGAATCGATGCATGAAGTGCCGTTCGGGTAAAGAGGGTTCATTCCGGATGTGGTCGCAAATGCGTGACAACGTATTCTCAGGCAGTAGAGGGGCGAGGAGGAGTAATGGCTGACCGGAGCAGGGCCGCCGTCCTCGGCTCACCGATCGCCCATTCCCTCTCCCCGGTGCTGCACCGTGCCGCCTACACCGAACTGGGACTGGGCGACTGGTCGTACGACCGGTTCGAAGTCGACGAGGCCGCGCTGCCGGGCTTCCTCGCGGAGCTCGGCCCCGAGTGGGCCGGGCTGTCGCTGACCATGCCGTTGAAGCGGGCCGTGATCCCGCTGCTCGACGGGATCAGCGACACCGCGGCCTCGGTCGAGGCCGTCAACACCGTCGTCCTCACCGAGGACGGGCGGCGCGTCGGCGACAACACCGACATCCCCGGGATGGTCGCCGCGCTGCGCGAGCGCGGCATCGAACAGGTCGACTCCGCCGCGATCCTCGGCGCCGGTGCCACGGCCTCCTCCGCACTGGCCGCGCTCGCCCGCATCTGCACCGGAGAAGTCGTCGCGTACGTCCGCAGCGAGGCCCGTGCCGCCGAGATGCGCCAGTGGGGCGAGCGACTGGACATCGACGTGCGCACCGCCGACTGGTCCGAGGCCGAACGTGCCCTGCGCGCCCCGCTCGTGATAGCCACCACCCCGGCGGGCACCACCGACGCACTCTCCGGAGCCGTCCCCGAGCGCCCGGCCACCCTCTTCGACGTGCTGTACGACCCCTGGCCGACCGCTCTGGCGGCGCGCTGGTCGGCGTACGGCGGCGCCGTCGTCAGCGGACTCGACCTGCTCGTGCACCAGGCCGTCCTCCAGGTCGAGCAGATGACGGGCCGCTCCCCGGCGCCCCTGGAGGCCATGCGAAAAGCGGGAGAGCACGCGCTCGCCGGACGTTAGGATCCACTCCGGTTCCGCAGGGGGCGGAGCAAGGGGGGATTTTGACATGACCACACAGGCGTCGTGGAAGAGCGAGATGTTCCAGGCCGTGCTGAACTTCCTGCCGGACTGGCTCCAGTGGACGGCGATCGCTCTGGCGGTGCTCGGCGTTCTCGTCTCCTGGGGCTTCAAGCTCAGGCGCAGGATCGCCCAGCGGCGCGCGGTCAACGCGATCCTGCCCACGCACGGGGGCGAGGGCAGGGGTGCCGACTATCTGGGTGCGTATGCCCCGCAGCAGCGCCCGGAGCCGGCGCGGCAGAGTGGGCAGGAGCCGCGAGGTGCCGACTTTCTGGGTGCGTATGCCCCGCAGCAGCGCCCGGAGCCGGCGCGGCAGAGTGGGCAGGAGCCGCGAGGTGCCGACTTTCTGGGTGCGTATGCCCCGCAGCAGCGCCCGGAGCCGGCGCGGCAGAGTGGGCAGGAGCCGCGAGGTGCCGACTTCCTCGGTGCCTACGCCCCGCAGCCGCGCCAGGAGAGCAGCCGGTCCTGACCGCCCCGTGTTCCGCCTGCCCTGGATCCCGTCCGTCTGCTGGACCAGGTCCGGGCGGTGGGCCCGGACGTGGGAGGATCGAGAGTGGCGGGCCAGGGCCGCGCACCCGGTCGCGCCGTCGCCGTACGCGAGGACGCGCGTACGCAGGGCAGTACGCAGTACCAGGGCGCGAAGTCATGAGGAGCACCGTTGAGCAGGTTGCGCTGGCTGACCGCGGGGGAGTCCCACGGCCCCGCACTCGTCGCGACGCTGGAGGGCCTTCCCGCCGGCGTGCCGATCACCACGGACATGGTGGCGGACCACCTGGCGCGGCGGCGTCTCGGCTATGGGCGCGGTGCCCGGATGAAGTTCGAGCGCGACGAGGTCACCTTCATCGGCGGCGTCCGCCACGGCCTGACCCTGGGCTCCCCGGTGGCGATCATGGTCGGCAACACCGAGTGGCCCAAGTGGGAGCAGGTCATGGCCGCCGACCCGGTCGACCCGGAGGTGCTCGCCGGGCTTGCCCGTAACGCCCCGCTGACCCGGCCGCGCCCCGGCCACGCCGACCTCGCGGGCATGCAGAAGTACGGTTTCGACGAGGCGCGGCCGATCCTGGAGCGGGCCTCGGCACGCGAGACCGCGGCCCGGGTGGCGCTCGGCGCGGTGGCGCGCTCGTACCTGAAGGAGACGGCCGGGATCGAGATCGTCTCGCACGTGGTGGAGCTGGCCGCCGCCAAGGCCCCGTACGGCGTGTACCCCAAGCCCTCCGACGTCGAGAAGCTCGACGCTGACCCGGTGCGCTGCCTGGACGCGGACGCGTCGAAGGCGATGGTCGCGGAGATCGACCAGGCCCACAAGGACGGCGACACCCTCGGCGGGGTCGTCGAGGTGCTCGCCTACGGAGTGCCGGTGGGACTCGGCTCGCACGTGCACTGGGACCGGCGGCTCGACGCCCGGCTGGCGGCGGCGCTGATGGGCATCCAAGCCATCAAGGGCGTCGAGGTCGGCGACGGTTTCGACCTGGCGCGGGTACCGGGTTCGAAGGCGCACGACGAGATCCTGGCCACCGACGAGGGAATCAAGCGGGCCTCCGGACGCTCCGGCGGCACCGAGGGCGGGCTGGCCACGGGCGAGCTGCTCCGGGTGCGGGCGGCGATGAAGCCGATCGCGACGGTGCCGCGGGCGCTGCAGACGGTGGACGTGGCCACGGGTGAGCCCACGCAGGCGCATCACCAGCGCTCGGACGTCTGCGCGGTGCCGGCCGCCGGGATCGTCGCCGAGGCGATGGTGGCACTGGTACTGGCGGACGCCGTCGCGGAGAAGTTCGGCGGGGACTCCGTGGCCGAGACCCGGCGGAACGTCGAGTCCTACCTCGAGAACCTGGTCGTCCGGTGAGCGGTAGGGGTCCGAGGGTCGTCCTCGTCGGGCCGATGGGGGTCGGCAAGTCGACCGTGGGCGCACTGCTGGCCGACCGGCTGGGCTGCGGCTTCCGCGACACCGACGAGGACATCGTGGCCGAACAGGGACGCAGCATCGCCGACATCTTCGTCGACGAGGGCGAGCCCGCCTTCCGCGCCATCGAGAAGCGGGCGGTGCACCGGGCACTCGCCGAGCACGACGGTGTCCTCGCCCTCGGCGGCGGCTCCATCCTCGACTCGGACACCCGCGCCCTGCTCGACGCACTGCCCGTCGTCTACCTGTCGATGGACGTCGAGGAGGCGGTCAAGCGCACGGGCCTCAACGTCGCCCGGCCGCTGCTCGCCGTCAATCCGCGCCGCCAGTGGCGCGAGCTGATGGAGGCACGCCGTCATCTGTACACCGAAGTCGCCCGTGCCGTGGTGTCCACCGACGGCCGCGGCCCCGAAGAGGTCGCACAGGCGGTCCTGGACGCCCTGGAGTTGAAAGAAGAGGCATGACCCAGCATTCCGAGCATTCCGAGCCTTCCGAGCAGGCGGTGACCCGGATCCAGGTCGGCGGGACCGCGGGCACCGAGCCGTACGAGGTGCTGGTGGGTCGTCAACTCCTGGGCGAACTCGGCGGGTTGATCGGCGAGAAGGCCAAGCGGGTCGCGGTCCTGCACCCCGAAGCACTGGCCGAGACCGGTGATGCGGTGCGCGCCGACCTCGCCGAGCAGGGCTACGAGGCCGTCGCCATCCAGGTGCCGAACGCGGAGGAGGCGAAGACCGCCGAGGTCGCCGCCTACTGCTGGAAGGCGCTGGGCCAGTCCGGGTTCACCCGCACCGACGTCCTGGTCGGCGTCGGCGGCGGGGCCACCACCGACCTCGCCGGGTTCGTCGCCGCGACCTGGCTGCGCGGCGTGCGCTGGATCGCCATCCCCACCACCGTGCTCGGCATGGTGGACGCGGCGGTCGGCGGCAAGACCGGCATCAACACCGCCGAGGGCAAGAACCTCGTCGGCGCGTTCCACCCTCCGGCCGGAGTGCTGTGCGACCTGGCCGCGCTGGACTCCCTCCCGGTCAACGACTACGTGTCCGGGCTCGCCGAGATCATCAAGGCCGGGTTCATTGCCGACCCGGTGATCCTGGAACTGATCGAGGCCGACCCGCAGGCCGCCCGTACCCCGGCCGGCCCGCACACCGCCGAACTGATCGAGCGGTCCATCAGGGTCAAGGCCGAGGTGGTCTCCGGCGACCTGAAGGAGTCCGGCCTGCGGGAGATCCTCAACTACGGTCACACCCTCGCGCACGCCATCGAGAAGAACGAGCGGTACAAGTGGCGGCACGGCGCGGCGGTGTCCGTGGGCATGCACTTCGCCGCCGAACTCGGCCGTCTCGCGGGCCGGTTGGACGACGCGACCGCGGACCGGCACCGCACCGTGCTGGAATCGGTGGGGCTGCCGCTGCACTACCGCTACGACCAGTGGCCCAAGTTGCTGGAGACGATGAAGGTCGACAAGAAGTCGCGCGGCGACCTGCTGCGCTTCATCGTCCTCGACGGACTGGCCAAGCCGACCGTAATGGAGGGCCCCGACCCGGCCGTGCTGCTCGCGGCCTACGGCGAAGTGGGGCAGTAACTCCCGCGGCGAGACGGAGCAACACCCACACGACCCGGTTCGTCCCTCTGCCATGGGCACTCCTCAGCTTCCCCGGCCGTTCACACAACGACGGCCGGGGAAGGTACCGTTCAGTTGGGGGCGCCCTCACGCCCTTTAGGCTGTGAGGGAGAGCGGACACAACACCCCGCTCGCCAGCGTCGATTGACCGTACGAGACGGAGTGGCACCGGATGCAGCACGCAGTGGGGTCTCCGCTGCCGCCGCCCCCTCAGCCGGGGCACGGACCGGCCGCCGGCCATTCGCCGGCCGCACACCAGCCGGGGCCGCAGCACCCGGGTTCCGCGCCCATGAGTCCGCCCCCCGCCCCCGCGGGGCCGCCCCCTCCCGGGTACACGCCCCCGGGACCTCCGGTACCGCCCGCACACGCTCCGCACGCCCATGCGGCCCCTGTGTCCCCACAGCATCTGCTGCCCGCACCGGAGACCACGGGACATGTGCAGCTGCCACCGGGCGGACCGGTCGCCATGCCGAGCCCGCCGCCGGCACCGGGCGGGCCCGATCCCGCGGCCACCACACTCGCGGTGCTGCTCATCGGGCCCGCGGGCGCGGGCAAGACGAGCGTCGCGAAGTACTGGGCGGACCACAGGCGCGTCCCCACGGCGCACATCAGTCTCGACGACGTACGGGAATGGGTGCGCGCGGGCTTCGCGGATCCGCAGTCGGGGTGGAACGACCACTCCGAGGCGCAGTATCGTCTGGCCCGCCGCACCTGCGGCTTCGCCGCACGCAACTTCCTGGCCAACGGCATCTCGTGCATCCTCGACGACGCCGTCTTTCCGGACCGGCCGGTGGTAGGTCTCGGGGGCTGGAAGCGCCATGTGGGCCCCGGTCTGCTGCCGGTCGTCCTGCTGCCCGGCCTGGAGATCGTCCTGGAGCGCAACGCGGAACGCTCCGGGAACCGTCGCCTCACCGACGAGGAGGTCGCCCGCATCCACGGCCGGATGGCGGGCTGGTACGGCTCGGGCCTCCCGATCATCGACAACTCCCAACTGGACGTCCCCGGCACGGCCCGGGTGCTCGACGAGGTGCTGGCGCGGTCGATCGCGAGTCCGCCTAAGTGGTAGGACGCTGAGCGGGCTGCTCGGGCTGTGGTGGCTGCTCGGGTTGTGTGTGCTGTGCGGGCTGTGGGGCTCGGGCCGCTCGGGTTGTGGTGTGCTGTGTGCGCCGCTCGGGCTGTGCGAGGTGTGCGGGCTGTGGGGGTTGTTCGGGTTGTGCGGTGGGGGCGGCGTTGTGCTCGGTGGTACACCGGCCCCGGGCGCGCCGCCCATCCGGACCTCTCGGCAGGCCGAGATGAAAGGCCGCTCGTAGGCTCGATGGCATGCCAGAGGAGTACGCGGCCCGTCGAGACCGGGTGAGGGAGCGATGCATGACCGGGGGCAGCGCCGCCGCGCTCATCTCCCGGCCCGCCAACGTGCGCTACCTCGCGGGCGCGGCACCCCGCGGCGCCGTACTGCTGCTCGGGCGGACCACGGACGTACTGGTCTGCGGAGCACCACTCAGTGGCGACACCGCGGAGGGACGCCCCGACGAGGCGGTGCGGATCCATGTGCTGCCCGGGCCGGGAGGCGACCCCGCAGTCGCCGCGGCGGACCTCGCCACCGCCGCGGGCGCCGACACCCTCGCCGTGGAGGAGCAGCACATGACGGTGGCCCGCCACCGGGCCCTGCGCTCGGTCGCCCGTCGACTGCGCCTCACCGACCTCGGCGCCGCCGTCGAACAGCTGCGCGTGGTCAAGGACGAGGAGGAGATCTCCTGTCTGCGCATCGCGGCGGAGATCGCCGACCAGGCCCTCGCCGAACTGCTCGAATCCATCCTCGTCGGCCGTACGGAACGCCATCTCGCTCTGGAGCTGGAGCGCCGGCTCGTCGACCACGGCGCGGACGGCCCCGCGTTCGCGACCTCCGTCGCCACCGGACCCAACGCCGGACGCCGAGCCCACCGTCCCACCGATCGCCGCGTCGAGGAGGGAGACTTCCTCTCCGTCTGCCTCGGCGCCGCCTACCGCGGCTACCGCTGCGAGATCGGCCGTACCTTCGTCATCGGCACGACTCCCGCCGACTGGCAGATCGAGCTGTACGACCTGGTCTTCGCCGCCCAGCGGGCCGGACGCGAGGCACTGGCCCCGGGCGCCGCCTACCGTGACGTGGACCACGCGGCCCGCCAGGTGCTCGACTCGGCGGGCCACGGTGAAGGCCTCGCACCTGTGACGGGGCACGGGGTCGGGCTCGAAATCGATGAGGACCCGCAATTGGCCCCTTCGTCCATGGGTAAACTGGACGCTTGCGTGCCGGTCACCGTCGAACCGGGGGTCCACCTCCCGGGCCGGGGCGGTGTCCGGATCGATGACACGCTCGTCGTACGCCCCGAGGCGGACGGCGGACCCGAGCTACTCACCATCACGACCAAGGAGCTGCTCGCGCTCTAGCCTCGAGAGCATCGAGCTGTGCGCCGCCCCGTGGTCGTCCACGTCAGTCCAGGAGATTCCGCAACCGTGGCTTCCACGAACGACCTCAAGAACGGCATGGTGCTCAAGCTCGACGCGGGCCAGCTGTGGTCCGTCGTCGAGTTCCAGCACGTCAAGCCCGGCAAGGGCCCCGCCTTCGTGCGCACCAAGCTCAAGAACGTGCTCTCCGGCAAGGTCGTCGACAAGACCTTCAACGCCGGTGTCAAGGTCGAGACGGCCACTGTCGACAAGCGCGACATGCAGTTCTCGTACATGGACGGCGAGTACTTCGTCTTCATGGACATGGAGACCTACGACCAGCTGCACATCGACCGCAAGGTCGTCGGCGACGCCGCGAACTTCCTCGTCGAGGGCTTCGAGGCGACCGTCGCGCAGCACGAGGGCGAGGTCCTCTTCGTGGAGCTGCCCGCCGCCGTCGAGCTGACCATCCAGGAGACCGAGCCGGGCGTGCAGGGCGACCGCTCCACCGGCGGCACCAAGCCCGCCACCCTGGAGACCGGCCACCAGATCCAGGTCCCGCTCTTCATCACCACCGGTGAGAAGATCAAGGTCGACACCCGCACGAGCGACTACCTCGGCCGGGTGAACAGCTAACCGTGGCTGCCCGCAACACGGCCCGCAAGCGAGCCTTCCAGATCCTCTTCGAGGGCGACCAACGTGGGGCCGATGTCCTGACGGTCCTCGCGGACTGGATCCGGCACTCCCGGACCGACACCCGGCAGCCGCCGGTGAGCGAGTACACGATGCAACTGGTCGAGGGCTACGCGAAGCGTGTGCAGCGGATCGACGAGCTGCTGGCGCAGTACGCGGTCGGCTGGACGCTGGACCGGATGCCGGTCGTCGACCGCAACATCCTGCGCCTCGGAGCCTACGAGCTGCTCTGGGTCGACGAGACGCCGGACGCCGTGGTGCTGGACGAGATGGTGCAGCTGGCGAAGGAGTTCTCGACGGACGAGTCGCCCGCGTTCGTGAACGGCTTGCTCGGTCGGCTGAAGGAGCTGAAGCCGACACTGCGACGCGACGAGGGTTGAGCCGGGCGCCTGACGTTCGATGTTGGCCGGTCTGGGGAGGGGCGGCTGCCGGGCCGGTGCCTGGCTTGGCGCGCCTACCGGTGGTCCGCGCCTACCGGTGGTCCGCGCCTACCGGTGGTTCGCGCCTACCGGCGGTTCGTGGGTCGGGGCCGCGCCGGATTCTCCGTCCTCGGTCTGGCGGGTGCCGGCTCTGACGGGGGGTTGGACTGGTCCGACCGCCAGCCGCTGCGGGCGGAGAACCCGGCACGTCCCCTGCCGCACGCTGGCGGCTGCCGGCCGGTGGGGGCGGGGGACCCCGGCGGCCCCCTGTCCCCTGCTGCGTGCTGGTGGTTGTCGGCCGGTGGGGGCGGGGGACCCCGGCGGCCCCCTGTCCCCTGCTGCGTGCTGGTGGTTGTCGGCCGGTGGGGGCGGGGGACCCCGGCGGCCCCCTGTCCCCTGCTGTGTGCTGGTGGTTGTCGGCCGGTGGGGGCGGGGGACCCCGGTGGCCCCCTGTCCCCTGCTGTGTGCTGGTGGTTGTCGGCCGGTGGGGGCGGGGGACCCCGGTGGCCCCCTGTCCCCTGCTGCGTGCTGGCGGTTGTCGGCTGGTGGGGTGGCGGGCCCGGGGACGTGCTCTGTCGCGTGCTGGTGGTTGTCGGCCGGTGGGGGCGGAGGACCCCGGCGGCCCCCCGTCCCCTGCTGCGTGCTGGCGGTTGCATCGGCTGGTAGGGCTGAGGGCACGGGTGCGTTCCCTGCCGCATGTGGCGGCCGGTGGGGCGGTGTTTACCCGGCCCTGGACAGCGTTCGTTTTCGGGCTGTCGGGCCGGTTTTCCAGGGGCGCGGGGAATTGCGTGCTCAGCCCCGACCGGAGGTCATCGGCGGGCCCGTGGTGAGTGGCCGCGGGCCCGCCGACCTTTCTCCGCGCATCCTCCGGGGCGCCCCAGAGCGCGTACGGCGGCCCGGAACGCGCGCGGGGGCGCAGAGTACCGGTAAGGGTGCGACCGGCGCTGTGACGGAGTAGGAAAGCCGCCGGGGTGGCCGGATCCAGAAGGGTTCCGGCCACCCCGGCGGCACGTTTCTGCAGTGTCTGCGGGGAACCGACGCGACAGGTGGGTCAGGCTTCTTCGTGGGTGACCGCGCGGCGCGCATCCGCGTCCAGGACACCCCAGCTGATCAGCTGCTCGGTGAGGACCGAGGGCGACTGGTCGTAGATGACGGCGAGTGTGCGCAGGTCGTCCTGGCGGATCGACAGGACCTTGCCGTTGTAGTCACCGCGCTGGGACTGGATCGTCGCCGCGTACCGCTGCAGCGGGCCCGCCTTCTCGGCCGGCACGGTGGCCAGCCGCTCAAGGTCCAGGACCAGCTTCGGCGGCGGCTCGGCGGCCCCGCCCGGAGTGGTGCCCGGCAGCAGTTCCTGCACGGGGACACCGTAGAAGTCGGCCAGCTCCGCGAGGCGCTGCACGGTAACGGCGCGGTCGCCGCGCTCGTACGAACCGACCACCACCGCCTTCCAGCGGCCCTGGGACTTCTCCTCGACACCGTGGAGAGACAAGCCCTGCTGGGTGCGGATGGCCCGGAGCTTGGCCCCGAGCTGTTTGGCGTATTCGCTGGACATATAGCTCCCCGGACACGGGTAGACATGCGGCTCCGCCGCGCGGCTGGTGACTCACTGTGAGGTTACGCAGCGTTACTCTCCCCCGTCAAGCCGAATGGTCCGGACCGGCCCTCCCGTGGAAGCGGGGCTTCAGGACCCCCGAGGGGGTGATCAGGCGCATTGGCCGCCTGGTACCGTTGATGGCGCAATTCCGACGTCCTTTAAGGTCCGTCCCGTGAGGCGGAGAAGGAGGTCCGTTTCGTATGGACACACAACGGTCCGATGCCCGGCCCGTGCTCGAAGCCCCCGACATCGCGCGGGTGCTGACCCGCATCGCCCACGAGATCGTCGAACGCGCCAAGGGCGCCGACGACGTCGTGCTCCTCGGCATTCCGACCCGAGGTGTCTTCCTCGCCCAGCGGCTCGCCGCCAAGCTCGAGGAGATCACCGGCCGCAAGGTCCCGGTCGGCTCGCTCGACATCACCATGTACCGCGACGACCTGCGCATGCACCCCCCGCGTGCGCTGGCCCGCACCGACATCCCAGGTGACGGTGTCGACGGGCGGCTCGTCGTACTCGTCGACGACGTGCTCTTCTCCGGCCGCACCATCCGCGCCGCGCTCGACGCCCTGAACGACATCGGCCGACCGCGCGCCGTCCAGCTCGCGGTCCTCGTCGACCGAGGCCACCGCGAACTCCCGATCCGTGCCGACTACGTCGGCAAGAACCTCCCCACGTCGCTGCGGGAGACGGTCAAGGTCCAGCTCGCCGAGGAGGACGGCCGGGACACCGTGCTGCTCGGCGTGAAGCAGACCACCCCGGACGCACAGCACTGAGCACCGTGCGCACGGCACCGCCGTGCGCCCTGCGCGTGCGCCCGAGCGCGCCCGCCTGCCCGGGCGTGCCCTTCCGGCAGGGCCACGCCTCACGAACTGAACTGCCTTACGGAGCCTGACAGATGCAGCGTCATCTCATCTCGGCCGCCGACCTCACCCGCGACGACGCCGTCCAGATCCTCGACACCGCCGAGGAGATGGCCCGGGTCGCCGACCGGCCGATCAAGAAACTGCCCACCCTGCGCGGCCGCACCGTCGTCAACCTCTTCTTCGAGGACTCCACCCGCACCCGGATCTCCTTCGAGGCCGCCGAGAAGCGCCTCTCCGCCGATGTCATCAACTTCTCCGCCAAGGGGTCGTCGGTGTCGAAGGGCGAATCGCTGAAGGACACCGCGCAGACCCTGGAAGCCATGGGCGTCGACGCGGTCGTCATCCGGCACGGTGCCTCCGGGGCCCCGTACCGGCTCGCCACCTCGGGCTGGATCGACGCCGTCGTCATCAACGCGGGCGACGGCACCCACCAGCACCCCACCCAGGCCCTGCTCGACGCCTTCACCATGCGCCGCCGGCTCGTCGGCCGGGACGCGGGGATCGGTCAGGACCTCGGTGGCAAGCGCGTCACCCTCGTCGGCGACATCCTGCACAGCCGGGTCGCCCGCTCCAACGTCGATCTGCTGCACACCCTCGGTGCCGAGGTCACCCTGGTCGCGCCGCCCACCCTGCTGCCCGTCGGCGTCGAGTCCTGGCCCTGCGAGATCTCCTACGACCTCGACGCCACCCTGCCCAAGTCCGACGCGGTGATGCTGCTGCGCGTCCAGCGCGAGCGCATGAACGCGGCCTTCTTCCCGACCGAGCGCGAGTACACCCGCCGCTACGGCCTCGACGGCGACCGCATGGCGCGGATGCCCGAGCACGCCATCGTGATGCACCCCGGCCCGATGGTCCGGGGCATGGAGATCACCGCGGAGGTCGCCGACTCCGACCGCTGCACCGCCGTCGAGCAGGTCGCCAACGGCGTCTCCATTCGCATGGCCGTCCTCTACCTGCTGCTCGGCGGCATGGACCCCGCCGTCACCCACACCCGTACCGAGGAGAAGTAAGACAGATGAGCAAGATCCTGATCCGTGGTGCGAAGGTGCTCGGCGGCGAGCCGCAGGACGTCCTGATCAGCGGTGAGGTCATCGAGGCCGTCGGCGCCGGGCTGTCGGACGAGGGGGCGGAGGTCGTCGAGGCGGGCGGCAGGGTGCTGCTGCCGGGGCTCGTCGATCTGCACACCCATCTGCGGGAGCCGGGGCGCGAGGACTCCGAGACCGTCCTGACCGGGACGCGGGCCGCGGCCTCCGGTGGTTACACCGCCGTGTTCGCCATGGCCAACACCTTCCCCGTCGCGGACACCGCAGGCGTCGTCGAGCAGGTCTACCGGCTCGGCAAGGACCACGGCTACTGCGACGTCCAGCCCATCGGCGCCGTCACGGTCGGCCTGGAGGGCAAGAAGCTCGCCGAACTCGGCGCCATGCACGAGTCGGCGGCCGGTGTCACGGTCTTCTCCGACGACGGCAAGTGCGTCGACGACGCCGTGATCATGCGGCGTGCGCTGGAGTACGTGAAGGCCTTCGGCGGTGTGGTCGCCCAGCACGCGCAGGAGCCGCGGCTGACCGAGGGCGCGCAGATGAACGAGGGCGTCGTCTCCGCCGAGCTGGGTCTCGGCGGCTGGCCCGCCGTCGCCGAGGAGTCGATCATCGCGCGCGACGTGCTGCTCGCCGAGCACGTCGGATCGCGCGTGCACATCTGCCACCTGTCGACCGCCGGGTCGGTGGAGATCGTGCGCTGGGCCAAGTCCCGCGGCATCGACGTCACCGCCGAGGTCACCCCACACCACCTGCTGCTCACCGACGAGCTGGTGCGCTCCTACAACCCGGTCTACAAGGTCAACCCGCCGCTGCGCACCGAGCGCGACGTGCTCGCGCTGCGCCAGGCACTCGCGGACGGCACCATCGATATCGTCGCCACCGACCACGCCCCGCATCCCCACGAGGACAAGGACTGCGAGTGGGCGGCCGCCGCCATGGGGATGGTAGGCCTGGAGACCGCGCTGTCCGTGGTGCAGGAGACCATGGTCGACACCGGGCTGCTCGACTGGGCCGGCGTCGCCGACCGCATGTCGCTCAAGCCCGCGAAGATCGGCCGGGCCGCCGGCCACGGCCGCCCCGTCTCGGCAGGTGAGCCCGCCAACCTCACCCTCGTCGACACCACCTACCGTGGGTCCGTGGACCCCGCGGGCTTCGCCTCGCGCAGCCGCAACACCCCCTACGAGGGCCGTGAGCTGCCGGGCCGTGTCACGCACACGTGGCTCCGGGGCCGGGCCACGCTCGTCGACGGGAAGCTCGCGTGACATCACTCCAAGCACTACCGGCCGTACTGGCCGCCGAAGAGAAGTCGGCGGAGGTGACCGACTGGGCCGCGCGCATCGGCTGGCTCGTCGGACTCGCCCTGTTCGTCGCGCTCGTCTACTGGCTGATGCGCGAGGGCTGGAAGTGGCGGGCCACGCTCCAGGGCGATCTGCCCGAGCTGCCCCTCGCCCCGGAGGAGCCCGGTCCCGCGCGACTGGAGCTGACGGGCCGCTACCACGGCTCCACCACCGCCGGACAGTGGCTCGACCGCATCGTGGCGCGCGGTCTCGGCAACCGCAGCCGGGTCGAGCTGACGCTGACCGACGCCGGCCTGGACGTCGTACGGCCCGGGGACGCGGACTTCTTCATCCCCGTCGCGCAGTTGCGCGAGGCCCGGCTCGACAAGGGCATCGCGGGCAAGGTCCTCACCGAGGGCGGACTGCTCGTCGTGACCTGGGCGCACGGCGACAAGCTGATCGACTCCGGCTTCCGCTCCGACCGCGCGGCCGAGCACAACGACTGGGTCGCCACCCTCAACCAGATGATCAAGACGACCACCGAGACGGAAGGCGCACGATGACGACCTCCACCCGGGGAGCCTCGAAAACTCCCGCCGTACTCGTCCTGGAGGACGGCCGGATCTTCCGCGGCCGTGCCTACGGGGCCGTGGGGGAGACCTTCGGCGAAGCGGTGTTCTCCACCGGCATGACCGGCTACCAGGAGACCCTCACCGACCCGTCGTACCGCCGCCAGGTCGTCGTGATGACCGCCCCGCACGTCGGCAACACCGGAGTCAACGACGAGGACCCCGAATCCCGGCAGATCTGGGTCGCGGGCTACGTCGTACGCGACCCCGCGCGCGTTCCCTCCAACTGGCGGCACAGGCGCACGCTCGACGACGAACTCAGCGAGCAGGGCGTCGTCGGGATCTCCGGCATCGACACCCGCGCGCTGACCCGCCATCTGCGCGAGCGCGGCGCCATGCGCGTCGGCATCTTCAGCGGAGACGCCGTCAAGGACGACCGCGAGTTGCTCGACCGCGTCCTTCAGGCCCCCCAGATGAAGGGCGCGAGCCTCTACGAGGAGGTCACGGTCGACGAGGCGTACGTCGTCCCGGCGATCGGCGAGAAGAAATTCACCGTCGCCGCCATAGACCTCGGCATCAAGGGCATGACCCCGCACCGCATGGCCGAACGCGGCATCGAGGTGCACGTGCTGCCGGCCACGGCCACGCTCGAGGACGTGTACGCGGTCAACCCGGACGGCGTGTTCTTCTCCAACGGGCCGGGCGACCCGGCCACCGCCGACCACCCCGTGTCCCTGATGCGGGGCGTCCTGGAGCGCGGCACACCACTGTTCGGCATCTGCTTCGGCAACCAGCTCCTCGGCCGGGCGCTCGGCTTCGGCACCTACAAGCTGAAGTACGGCCACCGCGGCATCAACCAGCCCGTGCAGGACCGCACGACGGGCAAGGTGGAGGTCACCGCGCACAACCACGGCTTCGCCGTCGACGCCCCGCTCGACAAGGTCTCCGACACCCCCTTCGGCCGTGCCGAGGTCTCCCACGTCTGCCTCAACGACGACGTGGTGGAGGGCCTCCAACTGCTCGACAAGCCCGCCTTCAGCGTCCAGTACCACCCCGAAGCGGCAGCGGGCCCGCACGACGCCGCCTACCTGTTCGACCGCTTCGTATCCCTGATGGAGGGCCAGCGTGCCTAAGCGCACCGATATCCAGTCCGTCCTGGTCATCGGCTCCGGCCCGATCGTCATCGGCCAGGCCGCCGAGTTCGACTACTCCGGCACCCAGGCGTGCCGCGTCCTGAAGGCCGAGGGCCTCAGGGTCGTCCTGGTGAACTCCAACCCGGCGACGATCATGACCGACCCGGAGATCGCCGACGCCACGTACGTCGAGCCGATCACCCCGGAGTTCGTCGAGAAGATCATCGCCAAGGAGCGCCCGGACGCCCTGCTGCCCACCCTGGGCGGTCAGACGGCGCTCAACACCGCCATCGCGCTGCATGAGAACGGTGTGCTCGCCAAGTACGGCGTCGAGCTCATCGGTGCCAACGTCGAGGCGATTCACAAGGGTGAAGACCGCGATCAGTTCAAGCTGGTGGTTGAGGCGGTTCACAGCAAGATCGGGCACGGCGAGAGCGCACGCTCTGTCATCTGCCACTCGATGGACGACGTCCTCAAGGGCGTCGAGCAGCTCGGCGGCTACCCCGTCGTCGTCCGGCCCTCCTTCACCATGGGCGGCGCCGGCTCCGGCTTCGCCCACGACGAGGAGGAGCTGCGCCGCATCGCGGGCACCGGCCTCACGCTCTCCCCGACGACTGAGGTGCTCTTGGAGGAGTCGATCCTCGGCTGGAAGGAGTACGAGCTGGAGCTGATGCGCGACAAGCACGACAACGTCGTGGTCGTCTGCTCCATCGAGAACTTCGACCCCATGGGCGTGCACACCGGCGACTCGATCACCGTCGCGCCCGCGATGACGCTCACCGACCGCGAGTACCAGATCCTGCGCGACATCGGCATCGCCGTCATCCGCGAGGTCGGCGTCGACACCGGCGGCTGCAACATCCAGTTCGCGGTCAACCCCGAGGACGGCCGGGTCATCGTCATCGAGATGAACCCGCGCGTGTCCCGGTCCTCGGCGCTCGCCTCGAAGGCGACGGGCTTCCCCATCGCGAAGATCGCCGCGAAGCTGGCCGTCGGCTACACGCTCGACGAGATCCCCAACGACATCACCGAGCAGACCCCGGCCTCCTTCGAGCCGACGCTCGACTACGTGGTCGTGAAGGCCCCGCGGTTCGCCTTCGAGAAGTTCCCGCAGGCCGACTCCACGCTGACCACCACGATGAAGTCGGTCGGCGAGGCGATGGCCATCGGCCGGAACTTCACCGAGGCACTCCAGAAGGCGCTCCGGTCACTGGAGAAGAAGGGCAGCCAGTTCACCTTCGTCGGCGAGCCCGGCGACAAGGCCGAGCTGCTGCGCGACGCCGTTCGCCCCACCGACGGCCGCGTCAACACCGTGATGCAGGCCATCCGTGCGGGCGCCACCGCAGAGGAGGTCTTCGAGGCCACGAAGATCGACCCGTGGTTCGTCGACCAGCTCTTCCTGATCAAGGAGATCGCGGACGAACTGGCCGCCGCCGCCAAGCTCGACCCCGAACTGCTCGCCGAGGCCAAGCGGCACGGCTTCTCCGACCAGCAGATCGCCGAGATCCGCGGGCTGCGCGAGGACGTCGTCCGCGAGGTCCGGCACGCCCTCGGTGTGCGCCCGGTCTACAAGACGGTCGACACCTGCGCCGCCGAGTTCGCGGCGAGGACGCCGTACTTCTACTCCTCCTACGACGAGGAGACCGAGGTCGCGACCCGGACCAGGCCCGCGGTGATCATCCTGGGCTCCGGCCCCAACCGCATCGGCCAGGGCATCGAGTTCGACTACTCCTGCGTCCACGCATCCTTCGCGCTGCACGACGCCGGCTACGAGACCGTGATGGTCAACTGCAACCCCGAGACCGTCTCCACGGACTACGACACCTCCGACCGGCTGTACTTCGAGCCGCTGACCCTCGAGGACGTGCTCGAGATCGTCCACGCCGAGCAGCAGGCCGGACCGGTCGCGGGCGTGGTCGTACAGCTCGGCGGCCAGACCCCGCTCGGCCTGTCGCAGGCCCTGAAGGACAACGGCGTGCCGATCGTCGGCACCTCGCCCGAGGCCATCCACGCCGCCGAGGACCGCGGAGCCTTCGGACGCGTGCTGGCCGAGGCCGGCCTCCCGGCGCCCAAGCACGGCACCGCCACCACCTTCGCCGAGGCCAAGGCCATCGCCGACGAGATCGGCTACCCGGTCCTCGTACGGCCCAGTTACGTCCTCGGCGGGCGCGGCATGGAGATCGTCTACGACGAGACGCGCCTGCAGTCGTACATCGCCGAGTCCACCGAGATCAGCCCGTCCCGGCCGGTGCTCGTCGACCGGTTCCTCGACGACGCGATCGAGATCGACGTCGATGCCCTCTACGACGGCGAGGAGCTCTACCTCGGCGGCGTGATGGAGCACATCGAGGAGGCCGGCATCCACTCCGGCGACTCGGCGTGCGCCCTGCCCCCGATCACCCTGGGCGGCTTCGACGTCAAGCGGCTGCGCGCCTCCACGGAGGCCATCGCCAAGGGCGTCGGGGTCCGCGGTCTGATCAACATCCAGTTCGCGATGGCGGGCGACATCCTGTACGTGCTGGAGGCCAACCCGCGCGCCTCCCGGACCGTGCCCTTCACCTCGAAGGCGACCGCCGTCCCGCTCGCCAAGGCCGCCGCCCGGATCTCGCTGGGCGCGACCATCGCCGAACTGCGCGCCGAGGGATTGCTGCCCGCGAACGGCGACGGCGGCACCCTTCCGCTCGACGCGCCGATCTCCGTCAAGGAGGCCGTGATGCCGTGGTCGCGGTTCCGCGACATCCAAGGGCGCGGCGTCGACACGGTGCTCGGCCCGGAGATGCGCTCCACCGGCGAGGTCATGGGCATCGACTCGGTCTTCGGCTCGGCGTACGCCAAGTCGCAGGCCGGTGCGTACGGCCCGCTGCCCACCAAGGGCCGCGCGTTCATCTCCGTCGCCAACCGCGACAAGCGTTCGATGATCTTCCCGGCGCGCGAGCTGGTGGCCCACGGCTTCGAACTGCTGGCCACCTCTGGCACGGCGGAGGTGCTCAAGCGCAACGGCATCAACGCCAAGGTCGTGCGCAAGCACTTCGAGGGCGAAGGCCCCAACGGAGAGAAGACCATCGTCCAGCTGATCCACGACGGCGAGGTCGACCTCATCGTCAACACCCCGTACGGCACCGGTGGCCGCCTCGACGGCTACGACATCCGCACGGCGGCCGTGGCACGGTCCGTGCCCTGCCTCACGACCGTCCAGGCGCTCGCCGCGGCCGTCCAGGGCATCGACGCCCTCAACCACGGCGGGGTGGGCGTGCGTTCGCTCCAGGAGCACGCCGAGCACCTCATGGCGGCGCGGGACTGATGACCGTGAGCGGACTGTACCGACTGTTCTTCGTCGTGATCTTCAAACGGATGGACCCCGAGCGGGCCCACCACCTGGCGGTCGGCTGGATCCGGCTGGCCGCCAGGATCCCGGTGCTGCGGACCTTCGTCGCGGCGGCCCTGGCCCCGCGCTACGAGGAGCTGCGCACCGAGGCCTTCGGGCTGCGGATGCACGGACCGTTCGGGCTCGCGGCCGGCTTCGACAAGAACGCCGTCGCGATCGACGGCATGTCGATGCTCGGGTTCGACCACGTCGAGATCGGCACGGTCACCGGCGAGCCGCAGCCCGGGAACCCCAGACAGCGGCTGTTCCGGCTGGTGCCGGACCGGGCGCTGATCAACCGCATGGGGTTCAACAACGAGGGCTCGGCGGCCGTCGCGGCACGGCTCGCCGGACGCCGGGCCGTCTTCCGTACGACCGTCGGCGTCAACATCGGCAAGACCAAGGCCGTGCCGGAGGCGGAGGCCGTCGGGGACTATGTGAAGTCGGCGGAGCGACTCGCCCGCCACGCCGACTACCTGGTGGTCAACGTCAGCTCCCCGAACACCCCCGGGCTGCGTGACCTGCAGGCCACCGAGGCGCTGCGACCGCTGCTGACAGCGGTGCGGGAGGCCGCGGACCGTACGGTCCCCGAGCGACGGGTACCGCTGCTGGTGAAGATCGCGCCCGACCTGGCCGACGAGGATGTCGACGCGGTCGCCGACCTCGCCGTGGAACTGGGCCTGGACGGGATCATCGCCACGAACACCACCATCGCGCGCGAGGGACTCGGTCTGCGATCCGCACCGGCCGTGGTGAAGGAGACGGGCGGGCTGTCCGGCGCGCCGCTGAAAGCACGCTCCCTGGAGGTACTCAGGCGCCTCTACGCGCGCGTGGGCGACCGGATCACCCTCGTGGGAGTGGGCGGCATCGAGAACGCCGAGGACGCCTGGCAGCGGATCCTCGCCGGCGCCACCCTGGTCCAGGGCTACAGCGCCTTCATCTACCAGGGCCCGTTCTGGGCACGCGCACTCCACAAGGGGCTCGCCGCACGGCTGCGAACCAGCCCGTACGCCACGATCGCCGACGCGGTCGGTGCCGATGTCAGGGACAGCACCAGCAACAGCGGGAGGGCGGCATGAGCGGTCTGGAACCCTTCGGCGCGCGGCTGCGCCGGGCCATGGACGAGCGGGGCCCGCTCTGCGTCGGCATCGACCCGCACGCGTCCCTGCTGGCCGACTGGGGCCTGAACGACGACGTCGCGGGTCTGGAGCGGTTCAGTCGCACGGTCGTCGAGGCGCTGGCGGACCGGGTGGCGGTCCTCAAGCCGCAGAGCGCCTTCTTCGAGCGGTTCGGGTCGCGCGGGATCGCCGTCCTGGAGAAGTCGGTCGAGGAGGCGCGGGCGGCCGGGGCGCTGGTCGTCATGGACGCCAAGCGCGGCGACATCGGCTCGACGATGGCCGCGTACGCGGAGTCGTTCCTGCACAAGGACGCGCCGCTGTTCTCGGACGCGCTGACCGTGTCGCCGTACCTCGGCTACGGGTCCCTGAAGCCGGCGGTTCAGCTGGCGCGGGAGAGCGGTGCGGGTCTCTTCGTGCTCGCGCTGACCTCCAACCCCGAGGGCGGCGAGGTGCAGCACGCCGTGCGCCCCGCCGACGGGCGCAGCGTCGGGGCGACGATGCTGGCGCACCTCGCGGCCGAGAACGCCGGGGAGGAGCCGCTGGGCTCCTTCGGCGCGGTCGTGGGCGCCACGCTCGGTGACCTCTCTTCCTACGGCCTCGCGATCAACGGTCCGCTGCTCGCGCCCGGCATCGGGGCCCAGGGGGCGGCTCCGGCGGACCTCCCGGGAGTCTTCGGCGCCGCCGTGCGCAACGTGGTGCCGAACGTCAGCCGGGGGGTGCTGCGGCACGGCCCCGGGGCGGCGGAGCTGCGGGCGGCCGCCGCGCGGTTCGCGGACGAGGTACGTGCCGCGCTGACCGTCGGCTGAGCGTGATGTCCGCCACAGGTGCCGTGACCGGCCTGTCTGCCAGGAAGGTCTCCCACAAGCGTCTCTTGAGGTTCTCTTAAGGGAGCGTCGACTGAAATCCTTCCCAAATCCGGGGAGTTTTGCCCGGAATGTCGGGTTCAGTGGAGGCTGACCAGGACTTTTCCTCTGTTCTCGCTGACTACGGCGCACTTGGCCGCTAGTCTCCGACGAGTGGGGGCACCTCCCACGCCCCTCAAGGCAGTGGGGGAGAACGGGTGAAGCGTGTTGCTCGTAGCTCCTCAGGTGTGGGGCGACTAGGTTCCTCACCGGTCCGTATCCGACAGTTCGACATCCGAGGTGACGTAGGCGTGGCTCTTCCGCCCCTTACCCCTGAACAGCGCGCAGCCGCGCTCGAAAAGGCCGCCGCGGCTCGCCGGGAGCGGGCCGAGGTCAAGAATCGACTCAAGCACTCCGGCGCCTCCCTTCACGAGGTCATCAAGCAGGGCCAGGAGAACGACGTCATCGGCAAGATGAAGGTCTCCGCCCTCCTCGAGTCCCTGCCGGGCGTGGGCAAGGTCCGCGCCAAGCAGATCATGGAGCGACTCGGGATCTCCGAGAGCCGCCGCGTGCGGGGGCTCGGTTCCAACCAGATCGCCTCCCTGGAACGTGAATTCGGCAGCACCGGCGCCTGATTCCTGGGCCGTCGGGATTGCTGGAATAATCGCTGCATGAGTGAACGTCCGCGGCTGACCGTGCTCTCCGGCCCCTCCGGGGTCGGCAAGAGCACGGTCGTCGCCCATATGCGCAAGGAACATCCCGAGGTCTGGCTCTCGGTCTCGGCGACGACCCGCAAGCCCCGCCCCGGTGAGCAGCACGGGGTCCACTATTTCTTCGTCAGTGACGACGAGATGGACAAGCTGATCGCCAACGGCGAGCTGCTGGAGTGGGCGGAGTTCGCCGGCAACCGCTACGGGACCCCTCGCCGCGCCGTTCAGGAGCGTCTGGAGGCGGGCGAGCCGGTGCTCCTGGAGATCGACCTCCAGGGCGCCCGTCAGGTCCGCGAGTCGATGCCCGAGTCCCAGCTGGTGTTCCTGGCCCCGCCCTCCTGGGAGGAGCTGGTGCGCAGACTCACCGGACGGGGCACCGAGCCGCCCGAGGTGATCGAGCGCCGTCTGGAGGCGGCCAAGGTCGAACTCGCGGCCGAGCCCGAGTTCGACGTCACCCTGGTCAACACCTCCGTCGAGGACGTGGCGCGTGAGCTGCTAGCCTTGATGGACGTTGTGTGATCAGTGCTGAAGATGTCTGATCTCATCCCATCTTTCGGAAGGTAGAGCGTGTCCTCTTCCATCACCGCGCCCGAGGGCATCATCAACCCGCCGATCGACGAGCTCCTCGAGGCCACCGACTCGAAGTACAGCCTCGTGATCTACGCGGCCAAGCGGGCCCGCCAGATCAACGCGTACTACTCGCAGCTCGGCGAGGGCCTCCTCGAGTACGTCGGTCCGCTCGTCGACACCCACGTCCACGAGAAGCCGCTCTCGATCGCCCTGCGCGAGATCAACGCGGGTCTGCTGACGTCCGAGGCCGTCGAGGGCCCGGCGCAGTAGTTTTCTCACCGCACAGAAGTTTCATTGAGTCTTTTCCACAGGCCTGACAGCACGGCTGTCAGGCCTGTGGTGTCTCATGGAGTTCGTACGGGAGCCGAGTCCGGGGCGAGACGGGAGAGACGGTGGACAAGCCGAAGGTCGTGCTGGGGGTCAGTGGCGGCATCGCCGCGTACAAGGCCTGTGAGCTGCTGCGCAGACTGACCGAATCGGGTCACGACGTCCGCGTCGTGCCCACCGCCTCGGCGCTGCACTTCGTCGGCGCGGCCACCTGGTCCGCGCTCTCCGGCAACCCGGTCTCCACCGAGGTCTGGGAAGACGTCCACGAGGTTCCGCACGTACGCATCGGACAGCAGGCCGACCTGGTGGTCGTGGCCCCGGCGACGGCTGACACGCTGGCCAGGGCGGCACACGGCCTCGCCGACGACCTCCTCACCAACACCCTGCTCACCGCCCGCTGCCCCGTCGTCTTCGCCCCCGCCATGCACACCGAGATGTGGGAGCACCCGGCCACTCAGGAGAACGTGGCGACGCTCCGCCGCCGCGGCGCCCTCGTGATCGAACCGGCGGTGGGCCGGCTGACGGGTGTCGACACGGGCAAGGGCCGGCTGCCCGACCCGGCCGAGATCTTCGACGTCTGCCGCCGAGTGCTCGCCCGGGGCGTACGTGAGCCGGACCTGGCGGGCCGCCATGTCGTCGTCAGCGCCGGCGGTACCCGGGAACCCCTCGACCCCGTCCGCTTCCTCGGCAACCGCTCCTCCGGGAAGCAGGGATACGCCCTCGCCCGGACGGCCGCCGCACGGGGGGCCCGCGTCACACTGATCGCCGCGAACACCACCCTGCCGGACCCGGCGGGCGTGGACGTCGTCCAGGTCGGGACGGCCGTTCAGCTCCGCGAGGCGGTACTGAAGGCGGCGCCGGACGCCGACGCCGTGGTTATGGCCGCCGCGGTCGCCGACTTCCGCCCGGCGGCGTACGCCACCGGAAAGATCAAGAAGAAGGACGGCCAGGACCCCGAGCCGATCACCCTCGTGCGCAATCCGGACGTCCTCGCCGAGATCTCGGCCGAGCGCGCCCGCCCCGGCCAGGTGATCGTCGGCTTCGCCGCGGAGACCGACGACGTCCTCGCCAACGGCCGGGCGAAGCTGGAGCGAAAGGGTTGTGATCTTCTCGTGGTGAACGAGGTGGGGGAGCGCAGGACGTTCGGCTCCGAGGAGAACGAAGCCGTGGTGCTGGGCGCCGACGGCAGCGAGACGCCGGTGCCGCACGGGCCCAAGGAAGCCCTCGCCGACACCGTGTGGGACCTGGTTCTCAGCCGATTGGGCTGAAGGTTCAAGTTCGGTCCATCAGACCGCTGATGCCCGTACATTGGGGCGTGGCGACCCTGGCGAAGGCCGCACCGCATTGGCAGAATGCCCGTGCCGCAGGTCACCGGCACCCGAGGGGCGAGACACTTGGACCGGCGGCCGGGCACGACCGATAAACTGTTCGCGGACGACGCCGGGCGCAGCCCCCGTCCCGTCCGCCCATGATCAGCCAGCAGCCGCTGCAACCACAGGGAGCGTTGTGTCCCGTCGCCTGTTCACCTCGGAGTCCGTGACCGAGGGCCACCCCGACAAGATCGCTGACCAGATCAGTGACACCATTCTCGACGCGCTTCTGCGCGAGGACCCCACGTCCCGGGTCGCGGTCGAGACCCTGATCACGACCGGTCTGGTGCACGTGGCCGGTGAGGTCACCACCCAGGCGTACGCGCCGATCGCGCAGCTGGTGCGCGACAAGATCCTCGAGATCGGTTACGACTCCTCCAAGAAGGGCTTCGACGGCGCCTCCTGTGGTGTCTCGGTGTCGATCGGTGCCCAGTCGCCGGACATCGCGCAGGGTGTGGACACCGCCTACGAGTCCCGGGTCGAGGGGGATGAGGACGAGCTCGACAAGCAGGGCGCGGGCGACCAGGGCCTAATGTTCGGCTACGCGACGGACGAGACGCCCACCCTGATGCCGCTGCCGATCTTCCTGGCGCACCGCTTGTCGAGCCGCCTGTCGGAGGTCCGCAAGAACGGCACGATCCCCTACCTGCGCCCCGACGGAAAGACCCAGGTCACCATCGAGTACGACGGTGACAAGGCGGTCCGTCTGGACACGGTGGTGGTCTCCTCGCAGCACGCGAGCGACATCGACCTCGACTCCCTGCTGGCCCCCGACATCCGCGAGTTCGTGGTCGAGGCCGAGCTGAAGGCGCTGCTGGACGACGGCATCAAGCTGGACACCGAGGGCTACCGCCTGCTGGTCAACCCCACCGGCCGCTTCGAGATCGGCGGCCCGATGGGTGACGCGGGCCTCACCGGCCGGAAGATCATCATTGACACCTACGGCGGCATGGCCCGCCACGGTGGCGGCGCCTTCTCCGGCAAGGACCCGTCCAAGGTCGACCGCTCCGCCGCGTACGCGATGCGCTGGGTCGCCAAGAACGTGGTCGCGGCCGGCCTCGCGACGCGCTGCGAGGTGCAGGTCGCGTACGCCATCGGCAAGGCCGAGCCCGTCGGTCTGTTCGTCGAGACCTTCGGCACCGCGAAGGTCGACGCGGAGAAGATCGAGAACGCCATCACCGAGGTCTTCGACCTCCGCCCGGCCGCCATCATCCGCGACCTCGACCTGCTCCGTCCGATCTACTCCCAGACGGCCGCCTACGGTCACTTCGGCCGCGAGCTGCCGGACTTCACCTGGGAGCGGACCGACCGGGTGGAGGAGCTGCGCAAGGCTGTCGGACTGTAGTCCTTCCGCTCTTCACCGGGGCCCGGCACGCACCTTGCGTGCCGGGCCCCGGCACGTTCCCGACCGGTCCCGGGCGGCGCCGCGCTGTCGGTGGGGTCTGGTAGGAATGCAAGGGTGAGCAGCGAGAACAGGCCCGGGGACGGTGGCGCGCACAGCGCCGCGCCGGAGCAGCTCGCGCTCATCCGGGAGAGCGTGCGCCGGGCCAAGGAACCCCGGGCGAAACCCCGGACGTGGCGTGGTGCCGCGCTCGCCGGGGAGCTGCCGGTGGCGCGGGTGCTCGTCGACAAGGGCGTCCTCCACCTGGACCGGTACTTCGACTACGCGGTCCCCGCGGAGCTGGACGCCGACGCGCAGCCCGGCGTACGGGTGCGGGTGCGGTTCGGGGCCGGGCGGCACCGCGTCCGGGACGGGCGGCGTGAGGGCGGGGGCCTGATCGACGGGTTCCTCGTCGAGCGGGTCGCCGCGTCCGACTACTCGGGGCCGCTCGCCGCGCTCGCCCAGGTCGTGTCGCCCGAACCGGTCCTCAGCGCCGAACTGCTCGGGCTCTCGCGGTCCGTCGCCGACCGGTACGCCGGGTCCTTGGCCGATGTGCTGCAGCTCGCGGTCCCGCCACGCAACGCACGCGCCGAGGGAAAGCCCTCCCCCGAGCCGCTGCCCGCGCCGGACGTGCCCGAGCCGGGATCCTGGGGGCGCTATGCGCACGGCGCGGCCTTCGTGGAGTCCCTGGCCGTCGGCGGATCGCCGCGGGCCGTGTGGAACGCGCTGCCCGGGCCCGAGTGGGCCGGGGAACTGGCGCGGGCAGTGGCGGCGACGCTCGCCTCCGGCCGGGGCGCCCTGGTGGTCGTGCCGGACGGACGGACGGCCGGCCGGGTGGACGCCGCGCTGACGGGTTTGCTCGGGGTGGGGCGGCACGCGTTGCTCACCGCCGACGCCGGGCCCGAGAAGCGGTACCGGGAGTGGCTGGCGGTACGGCGAGGTTCGGTGCGGGCCGTCGTCGGCACCCGGGCCGCCATGTTCGCCCCCGTACAGAAATTGGGACTCGTCGCGATCTGGGACGACGGCGACGACAGCCACAGCGAGCAGCACGCCCCGCAGCCGCATGCGCGAGAGGTACTGCTGTTGCGCGCGGCTCAGGAGAAGTGCGCCTTCCTGCTGGGCAGTTGGAGCTGCACGGTGGAGGCCGCGCAACTCGTGGAGAGCGGCTGGGCGCGACCGCTGGTCGCGGACCGGGAGCGGGTTCGGGCGGCGGCGCCACTTGTGCGCACCGTCGGCGACGGTGAACTCGCGCGCGACGAGGCGGCGCGTGCCGCCCGGCTGCCCAGCCTGGCCTGGCAGGTGGCCAGGGACGGGCTGCGCGACGGCCCGGTGCTGGTGCAGGTGCCCAGGCGCGGATACGTACCGCGGATGGCGTGCGCCACCTGCCGGGCGCCGGCGCGGTGCCGGCACTGCGCGGGGCCCCTGCAAGCGCGAGAGCAGGACGCGGGCGCGGGGGCGGTGAGGTGCGGTTGGTGCGGACGCGACGAGGCCGCCTGGCACTGCCCCGAGTGCGGCGGGTCCCGGTTGCGTGCGCAGGTAGTCGGGGCACGGCGCACCGCCGAGGAGTTGGGGCGGGCGTTCCCGGCGGTGCCGGTGCGGACGTCGGGGCGGGAACAGGTCCTCGACACGGTCCCGTCGTCGCCCGCGCTCGTCGTGAGCACACCGGGCGCGGAGCCCGTCGCCGAGGGCGGGTACGCGGCCGCCCTGCTGCTGGACGGCTGGGCGATGCTGGGGCGGCCCGATTTGCGCGCCGGGGAGGACGCGTTGCGGCGGTGGATCCAGGCGGCCTCGCTGGTGCGCGGACACGGGGCGGGCGGCACCGTGGTGGTGGTCGCCGAGCCGACGCTGCGACCCGTGCAGGCGCTCGTACGGTGGGACCCCGTCGGGCATGCGGTGCGCGAGCTGGCCGAGCGGGCCGAGCTGGGGTTTCCACCGGTGTCCCGGATGGCCGCGGTCTCCGGGCCCGCCGAGGCCGTCGCGGCCTTCCTCGCCGATGCCCAACTGCCCACGGAGGCCGAGCTGTTGGGGCCGGTGCCGCTGCCGGTGACGCCGGCGGGCCGCCCCCGCAGGCCCGGGGCGCCCCCGCCAGGCGAGCACTGGGAACGGGCCCTGCTGCGGGTACCACCCGGCCGGGGCGCAGCGCTCGCTGCGGCGCTCAAGAGCGCGCAGGCGGCGCGGATGGCGCGTGGCGGCGACGAGGGTATGCGGGTCCGGGTGCGGATCGATCCGCCGGACATCGGGTGACGGCCGAGCCGGGCATGGGTGATGGTGGGGCTGGGCTCGGCCCTGTGCTTCGCCTCCCGGACGGGTCGTCCCCGCGGAGCGTCTCGCCCTGGACACACTGCTGCCTCCCGGCCGAGTGCCGGGAGGCAGCCCGGCGCCGGGAGGCAGCAGTGTGCTGAGGTCAAGGTGTGGTTGAGGTCAGCCGTTACGCGGGCCCGGAAGCGCTCCCTGCCGGGGGTCGTCCCGGAGCGCCGGGACCACCGGGGCCACTGGGCCCACAGAGCCGGAGCCCACCGGGGCCACCGGGCCGACCTGCGTCACAGGTGCCGCCGGGGCCGGCTGTGCGGGCATGGCACGGGCCGCGGGGACCGTGGGGACCGAGGAGACGCCCGTGCCGACGGCGACCGGGCGGGTGCCCGATGGTTCCGCCGTGCGCTCCGCCTCGACGGCTGCCTGGGCCGCCGCGCGGCGGGCACCGTACCGGCGGTGGACCGCCTGTTTGGTGACGCCCAGCGCCGAGCCCACCGCGTCCCACGAGAAGCCGAGAGAGCGGTCGAAGTCCACGGCGGCCGTGACGAGGGTCTCGACGCTGTCCCGCAGCTCCTGGGCGAGGCGGACGGTCGGGGCAGGGGCACGTCCGTAGACGACGAAGCCCGTGGCGGGGCCGGAGCGGCGCGGGCGGTAGACGTTGCCCAGCTGGGCCGTGAGCGTGCGTAGTGCGTCCACCTGCCGGCGGACCCGCTCGATGTCCCGCACCAGCAAGTGCAGGCTGGCCCGAGCCTGGGCGTCGTGGGTTGCGTGGTCGGCCATGAACAAGCCTCTCGAACCGGCGTGAAAAGGATCGGGCCGCGATGGGGCCCGCTTGGTCAACTCTTTCTTGACCAACGCGTTTTTGGGTGAGTGGTCACGCTCCGGGGGCGCGCGTACGTGTTTACGCCCCTGAAAGGGCATCTGCACCCGGCAGGGGCGGGGCAGGGCATCGGCTACCGGCGTGGGGCTGGGAATGGGAAGGGGCATGGGCACCGGCGTCGGGCTGTGAAGGGCATCGGCACCGGCGTGGGGCCGGCGGCGGGTCCGGCCGCGGCCCCGCCCTCACGGTTGCCGGCGGGGTGACAACCCGCGCGCCCCGGCGCCGCCCGGACCCATACACTGGTGTGCTGCCGTCACCTCCCCGTCCGAGAGGCCAACCGCCCCCCATGAAGCTCGTCTTCGCAGGCACCCCTGAGGTCGCCGTCCCCGCTCTGGACGCCCTGATCGACTCCGGGCGGCACGAGGTCGCCGCGGTCGTGACGCGGCCCGACGCACCGGCGGGGCGGGGGCGGCGGCTCGTCGCCAGCCCCGTGGCCGAGCGGGCCGCCGAGGCCGGGATCGAGGTGCTCAAGCCGGCGAAGCCGCGGGACGAGGAGTTCCTGGCGCGACTGCGGGAGATCGCGCCGGACTGCTGCCCGGTCGTCGCGTACGGCGCGCTGCTGCCGCGGGTCGCGCTCGACGTGCCGGCGCACGGGTGGGTCAATCTGCACTTCTCCCTGCTGCCCGCCTGGCGCGGCGCCGCCCCGGTGCAGCACGCGATCATGGCGGGTGACGAGATCACCGGGGCGTCAACGTTCCTGATCGAGGAAGGCCTCGACTCCGGGCCCGTGTACGGAACCGTCACCGAGGAGATCCGGCCGACCGACACCAGCGGCGACCTGCTGACCCGGCTCGCCTTCGCGGGCGCCGGGCTGCTCTCGGCCACCATGGACGGCATCGAGGACGGGACCCTGAAGGCCGTGCCGCAGCCCGCCGACGGCGTCTCCCTGGCACCGAAGATCACCGTCGAGGACGCCCACGTGGACTGGGCCGCGCCCGCCCTGCGCGTCGACCGGGTGGTGCGTGGCTGTACGCCCGCTCCCGGCGCCTGGACCGTCTTCCGCGGCGAGCGGCTCAAGCTCGTACAGGTGGCCCCGGTGCCCGAGCGGACCGGTCTCGCTCCGGGGGCCCTCGCCGTCGGGAAGAACAACGTGTACGTCGGAACCGGTTCGTACGCCGTCGAGTTGCTGTGGGTCCAGGCCCAGGGGAAGAAGCCGATGCGTGCCGCGGACTGGGCCCGGGGGGTCCGTATCGCCGCCGGTGAGTCGCTCGGGGCGTGAGGCTTGGTCGAGGCTGTGCCGCCGGCCGGCCCAGGCCGTGATCAGGGCGCTCCAGCGGGGGAACCCGGCGTAGTCTGAACGGATTACGTCATCCAGAACCCGGAGCACCTTGTCCGTGAGTGAGCAGTCCCGCCGACCCCGTAAGCCCGGCAAGCCCTACCGCCGCCCCAAGAAGGACCCCGTACGGATCCTCGCCTTCGAGGCGCTGCGGGCCGTCGACGAGCGGGACGCCTACGCCAACCTCGTCCTTCCGCCGCTGCTGCGCAAGGCGCGCGAGAAGGAGGGGCCGGAGAGGTTCGACGGGCGGGACGCGGCGCTGGCCACCGAGCTGGTGTACGGGACCCTGCGCAAGCAGGGCACGTACGACGAGATCATCGCCGCCTGCGTCGACCGGCCGCTGCGCGAGGTCGACCCGCCCGTGCTCGACGTGCTGAGCCTGGGGG
Organism: Streptomyces cavernae; assembly: GCF_004023625.1. GTDB lineage: Bacteria > Actinomycetota > Actinomycetes > Streptomycetales > Streptomycetaceae > Streptomyces > Streptomyces cavernae. The sequence goes on from NZ_RPDJ01000011.1 coordinate 165,828, forward strand.
TCCACCAGCTCCTCGGAACGCGGATCCCGACGCACGCCGCCGTCTCCTCCACGGTCGAGCTCGCCCGGGTCGTCCTCGGCGACGGGCGGGCCAAGTTCGTCAACGCCGTGCTGCGGAAGGTGGCGCAGGACGACCTGGACGGGTGGCTGGAGCGGGTCGCGCCGCCGTACGACGAGGACCCCGAGGACCATCTCGCCGTGGTGCACTCGCACCCCCGCTGGGTGGTCTCGGCGTTGTGGGACTCGCTGGGCGGCGGGCGCGCCGGGATCGAGGATCTCCTGGAGGCCGACAACGAACGGCCGGAGGTGACGCTCGTCGCCCGGCCGGGGCGGGCCACCGTCGAGGAACTGCTCTCCGGCGAGGAGGCCGCCCTCCCGGGGCGCTGGTCACCGTACGCCGTGCGGCTCAGCGAGGGCGGTGAGCCCGGGGCGATCGAGGCCGTGCGGGAAGGCCGCGCCGGCGTGCAGGACGAGGGCAGCCAGCTGGTGGCGCTGGCGCTCGCGAACGCGCCGCTGGACGGCCCCGACGAGAAGTGGCTGGACGGCTGCGCGGGCCCCGGCGGCAAGGCGGCACTGCTCGCCGGGCTCGCCGCCGAGCGCGGCGCGATGCTGCTCGCCTCCGAGAAGCAGCCGCACCGGGCGGGGCTCGTGGGGCGGGCGCTCGCCGGGAACCCCGGTCCCTACCAGGTCATCGCCGCGGACGGAACCCGGCCGCCGTGGCGCCCCGGAACCTTCGACCGGGTGCTGATGGACGTCCCGTGCACCGGGCTCGGCGCGCTGCGCCGCCGTCCCGAGGCCCGCTGGCGGCGACGCCCGGAGGACCTCGACGGCTTCGCCCCGTTGCAGCGCGGGCTGCTGCGCACGGCACTGGAGTCGGTGCGGGTCGGGGGAGTGGTCGGGTACGCGACCTGTTCCCCGCACCTCGCGGAGACGCGCGCGGTCGTCGATGACGTCCTCAAGCAGCATCAGGGGGCCGAACTCCTCGACGCCCGGCCCTTGTTGCCGGGGGTGCCGGCGCTCGGCGACGGCCCGGACGTACAGCTGTGGCCGCATCTGCACGGGACCGACGCGATGTATCTGGCACTGATCCGGCGGACGGCCTGAGCTGTTCCGGCGGGTGGCTTGGGCTGTTCCGGCGGGTGGCTTGGGCTGTTCCGGCGGGTGGCCTGAGCTGTTCCGGCGGGTGGCTTGGGCTGATCCGGTGGGGCGGGCTGAGCTGTTCCGGTGGGGCGGCCTGAGCTGTTCCGGCGGGCGGCTTGGGCTGATCCGGCGGGTGGCCTGAGCCGATCCGGTGGGGCGGGCTGAGCTGATCCCGGTGGGGCGGGCTGTGGCCGATCCGGCGGGGCGGCGTGAGCAGGGGGGCGGCCTGAGCAGGCGGGGCGGCCTGTACCGATCCGGCGGGCGGCACCGGGGGCCCGTGCCGTCCGCCGGAGGGTAGCCCCCGTCACCAGCCCCCGGTCACCGTCGTTGCGCCGCCGGTTCCGGCGCCTTTTCCAGGGCCGCGCTCTCGCGGGCCAGTCGATGCGGCCACCACACCTTCGGGCCCACGTCCAGGAACAGCGCCGTCACCAGGACGGAGCGGACGATGAAGGTGTCCAGGAGGACGCCCAGGGCCACCGCGAAGCCGATCTCCGCGAAGGCGACCATCGGGAGCGTGCCCAGCGCGGCGAAGGTGCCGGCCAGGACCAGGCCGGCCGAGGTGATCACCGCGCCGGTGGCGGTGAGGCCGGTGACCACACCTCGACGTGTTCCCTGGCGTTCTGCCTCCTCGCGGATACGGGTGGTCAGGAAGATGTTGTAGTCGATGCCCAGCGCCACCAGGAACACGAAGACGAAGAGCGGGAAGTCGGTGGTCTCGCCCGCGTAGTCGAAGATGTGGCGGAAGGCGAGCGCGCTCGCCCCGAGCGCCGCCGTGAAGGACAAGACCACCGTGCCGATGAGCAGGAGGGGTGCCAACAGGGCGCGCAGCAGGACCGCCAGGATCAGCAGGACGACCACCAGCACCGCGGGGATGATCACCACGTTGTCGTGCGTCGTCGCCCGGTCCATGTCGAGCAGGGCCGCTGTGCCGCCACCCACCTGGGCATCCGCGTCGGGGATGGCATGGACCCGGTCCCGTACCCGTTCGACCGTCTGTTTCGCGGCCTCGCTGTCGGCCGGATCCGTCATGGTCGCCTCGAACAGGATCTTCCCCTCGAACGACGGTTTCGTCCCGGGCGGCACGTTGATGCTTTGTGGCACGACTCCGCGTGTGTCGGCGACCGCGGCCTTTACCCGCGCGCCCTCGTCCTCTTCGGCCACCACGACGAGCGGGTCGCCCGCGCCCGCCGGGAAGTACCGTTCGGAGACCTCCTGCCCGGTGATCGAGTCGGGTTTGCCGGTGAACGCGTCCGCGTTGCTGATGCCCTCCGCGCGGAGCTGGATCAGACCGAGGGAGAGCACAGCCAGGGCCAGCGCGGTGGAGACCCAGGTGACCCGCGGGCGGCGGGCGATCCTGTGGCCCGTCCGCGCCCACACACCCCGTTCGGTGGGGTCCTCCGTGCCGTAGCGCGGGATCACCGGCCAGAAGATCCAGCGCCCGAAGATCAGCAGCAGGGCCGGGAACAGCGTCATCATGGCGAGCAGCGCGACGGCCACGCCGATCGCGGCGACGGGGCCGAGGCTGCTGGTGGAGTTCATCTCGGCGACGAGCAGGACCAGCATGCTCAGCACCACGGTGGCGCCGGAGGCCAGGACCGCGGGGCCCGCCCGGTTCATGGCGAGCGACATCGCCTCGTGCCGGCTCTGGTGGCGGCGCAGCTCCTCCCGGTAGCGGGCGACGAGCAGCAGCGCGTAGTCGGTGCCCGCGCCGAAGACGAGGACGGTGAGGATGCCCGCGCTCTGCCCGTTCACCGTGAGCCCGGCATGCTCCGCAAGCAGATAGATCAGCGCTTGGGCGATGAACAGCGCGGCCACCACTGGCAGCACCGGCACCAGCAGCAGGGTCGGACTGCGGTAGGTCAGGAGCAGCATCACGATCACGACGGCCATCGCCGCGAACAGCAGCGTGGAGTCGATGCCCTCGAACGCCTCGGAGAAGTCGGCGGAGGTGCCACCGGGCCCGGTGATGTGCACCGCGAGCCCGTCTCCGCCCTCGCCGCTGCGGTCCCGGATGGAGTCGACGGCGGGCGCGATCCGCTCCCAGCCCTTCTCGTCCATCGTGATCGGCACGTAGATGATGGCGGCCTCGGGGGCGGGCTGCTGGTTGTAGACGGGCCCCCGGGTCTCGTCGCCGCGGATCCCGTGGTCGCTCAGCGCCCGGATCTCCCGGGTGTCATCGGCGATCTGGCGCCGGTCCTGCGCGGTCAGCCCGCCCTCGCGCGCGTAGATGACGACGGCCGGGATCGTCTCCGGGCGGAAGTCGGTGGAGATGTCGAGGACCTGGGTGGACTCGGCGGAGCCGGGCAGCCAGGACTGGGCGTCGTTGTCCTGCGCGTCGGTGAGCTTGCCGGCCAGGGGGGCCAGGAACACGAGGAGCACCAGCCACAGGACGACGACGACCCACTTGGTGCGCCGCCCGCACACGAAACCGAAGATTCCCTGCCGCACATGGTGCTGGTGTTGGTGGTGGTGCCCGCGTACGTCCGTCATGGCGTTTCCCGTAGCCGTACATGGAGACGGTCGACATGCTCGGTCGTCCAGCATGGCACGGACCGCGGCGACACGGGAGGGTTCGTGACGGGTTGCGCGGTGCCGTCCGTATTCGTCCTGGGTGCGGGTCCGGTGTCCGGCCGCGGAACGGAGCCCGCCCGTGGTCCGGGGGTGGCCGTCGGTCCGGGACCGGCGAAGGCGACCGGTGCCGGGCATGGCAGGCTTGGGGCATGGCCGTGCAGATCAACCCCAGCATCCTGTCCGCCGACTTCGCCCGTCTCGCCGAAGAGGCGAGGGCGGTCGAAGGGGCCGACTGGCTCCATGTCGATGTGATGGACAACCATTTCGTCCCGAACCTCACGCTCGGTGTGCCGGTCGTGGAGTCGCTGGCGCGGGCGACGGACACTGCGCTGGACTGCCATCTGATGATCGAGGACCCCGATCGGTGGGCCCCCCAGTACGTCGAAGCGGGTGCGGGTTCTGTCACCTTCCATGTGGAGGCCGCCGCCGCACCCGTGCGTCTCGCGCGCGAGATCCGGGCGAAGGGCGCCCGTGCCTCGATGGCGCTGAAGCCCGCGACACCGATCGAGCCGTACGAGGACCTGCTCCCCGAGCTCGACATGTTGCTGATCATGACCGTCGAGCCGGGCTTCGGGGGACAGGCCTTTCTCGACATCATGCTCCCGAAGATCCGCCGCAGCCGCGAGTTGATCAGCAAGCACGGCCTCGAACTGTGGCTCCAGGTCGACGGCGGTGTCTCGGCCGCCACCATCGAACGCTGCGCGGAGGCCGGCGCGGACGTCTTCGTCGCGGGATCCGCGGTGTACGGGGCCGACGATCCGGCCGAGGCGGTACGCGCGCTGCGTTCCCGCGCGGAGACCGCGACGAAGGCCGCGACCTGGTTCTGCGGCCACTGAGCAGAACCGCCGCGGACCGGTCTTCCGACCGGTGAGCACGGCCTTTTCGGCGACCGCAGGGCCAAGGGAACGTGAACGGCGCCCATCCGGGCTGATCAAGTACGCCGAATCTGCGAGGATGAACGGCGTATCCAGAGTGTGAACAGCAGTGAGGAGATGGCCGTGTCGGGTATGTCGGCGGGCCGGTCAGCCATGCGGATGGGACCCGCTGAGCTGGTGCAGGCGGCGGCCATGGCCCGTCGCTTCTACCTCGAGGGCAAGTCCAAGATCCAGATCGCGGAGGAGTTCGGCGTCAGCCGCTTCAAGGTGGCCCGGGTCCTGGAGACCGCCCTCGAACGTGATCTCGTACGCATCGAGATCCGAGTGCCGGCCGAACTGGACGCCGAGCGCTCCGACGCGCTGCGCGCCCGTTACGGCCTCAGGCACGCCGTGGTCGTGGAGTCCCCGGCGGAGGCTGCCGAGGAGTCGCCCGATCCCGAGAACCTCGGTGAGGTCGCGGCGGACTTGCTTGGCGAACTGGTGACCGAGGGGGATGTCCTTGGGCTGGCTTGGGGCCGGTCCACCATCCACATGGCGGCGGCCCTGGACCGGCTGCCACCGTGCACGGTGGTGCAGTTGACGGGTGTGTACGACGCCGGGACCGCCGAACGCGGATCGGTGGAGGCGGTGCGGCGCGCCGCACAGGTGTCGGGCGGCGACGCCCACCCCATCTACGCGCCGATGCTGCTGCCCGACGCCGCCACCGCCGCCGCGCTGCGCCACCAGACCGGGATCGCCCGCGCCTTCGAGTACTTCGACAAGGTCACGGTGGCCTGCGTCTCCATCGGCTCCTGGGAGGCGGGCATCTCCACGGTGCACGACATGCTGACGGACGAGGAGCGGGCGCACTACTCGTCGCTGGGCGTGGCCGCCGAGATGTCGGCGCACCTCTTCGACGCGGAGGGCCGCAGGGTCGGCCGTGATCTGGGGGAGCGGTGCATCACGGTCAAGGCGGACCAGCTGCGGCGCATCCCGGAGGTCGTCGCGATCGCGGGCGGTAGCCGCAAGGCCGCGGCCATCGACGCGGTGCTCCGCTCCGGGCTGGTCACCAGCCTGGTCACCGACACATCGGCGGCGGACTACCTGATGTCCGCCGGCCCGGCGCCGCGTTCGGCCCTGGGCCGTCAGGATCCGGACGGCCCCTGACCCCCTGACGGCCTCCGCCGGTGCCGGGCCTGGCACCGGCCTTTGGAGGATCCGCCGAGGGCCGCTCCGACCTGCCTGGATGATCGGCCGAGCAGTGGTACGCCCCTGACATGGGACAATGAAGTACGTGCTCTTCCCCCTGGCTGACCTGTCCGGGGGCCGCCTGACGAACCACTGGGATGTGCAGCACGTGCGTTTCCTCAATGGCATCCAGCCCCCGTACGACCTGACGTACGACGACGTCTTCATGGTCCCGAGCCGCAGCGCGGTCGGCTCCCGGCAGGGTGTGGACCTGGCCTCGCCGGATCTCACCGGCACCACGATCCCGCTCGTCGTCGCCAACATGACCGCGATCGCCGGCCGCCGCATGGCCGAGACCGTCTCCCGCCGCGGCGGACTCGTGGTCATCCCGCAGGACATCCCGATCGACGTGGTCACCGAGGTCATCTCCTGGGTGAAGAGCCGCCACCTGGTGCTGGACACCCCGATCGTCCTCGGCCCGCACCAGACCGTCGCCGACGCCCTCTCGCTGCTGCCGAAGCGGGCGCACAACGCGGGCGTCGTGGTGGACGACGGGCACCGGCCGGTCGGCGTCGTCACCGACCGGGACCTCTCCGGAGTCGACCGCTTCACCCAGCTGTCCGAGGTGATGTCACGTGACCTGCTGCTGATCGACGCGGAGATCGAGCCCCGCGAGGCCTTCCACAAGCTCGACGCCGCCAACCGCCGCTACGCCCCAGCCGTCGACCGGGACGGCAGGCTCGCGGGCATCCTGACCCGCAAGGGCGCGCTGCGCGCCACGCTCTACACGCCGGCCGTGGACGCCCAGGGCAGGCTGCGCGTCGCCGCCGCCGTCGGGATCAACGGCGATGTCGCGGGCAAGGCCAAGCAACTCCTCGCTGCGGGCGTCGACACGCTCGTGGTGGACACCGCCCACGGCCACCAGGAGTCGATGCTCGCCGCCCTGAAGGCCGTCCGCGGCCTCGATCCGCAGGTGCCGGTCGTCGCGGGCAACGTCGTCGCCGCCGAAGGGGTACGGGACCTGATCGCGGCCGGCGCCGACATCGTCAAGGTTGGCGTGGGGCCCGGCGCCATGTGCACCACGCGCATGATGACCGGCGTCGGCAGGCCGCAGTTCTCCGCGGTCCTGGAGTGCGCGGCCGAGGCACGCAGGCTCGGCAAGCACGTCTGGGCCGACGGCGGTGTGCGGCACCCGCGCGACGTCGCGATGGCGCTCGCCGCGGGAGCGTCCAACGTCATGGTCGGGTCCTGGTTCGCGGGTACCTACGAGTCCCCGGGCGACCTCCAGCAGGACGCGGACGGACGCCTCTACAAGGAGTCCTTCGGCATGGCCTCCGCGCGCGCGGTGCGCAACCGCACCTCGGAGGAGTCGGCCTACGACCGCGCCCGCAAGGCGCTGTTCGAGGAGGGCATCTCCACGTCGCGGATGTATCTGGACCCCGCCCGCCCGGGCGTCGAGGACCTGATCGACTCGATCATCGCGGGCGTCCGCTCCTCCTGCACCTATGCGGGCGCCGCCTCCCTGGAGGAGTTCGCGGAGAAGGCGATCGTGGGGATCCAGAGCGCGGCGGGTTACGCGGAGGGCAAGCCGCTGCACGCCAGCTGGAACTGACGGACTGTCCGCGAGTCCTGGTGGGGGACTGGTCCCGAAGCCCGGGGGCGTCCCGAAAGCGCCGTACGCCCGGTCTGTGCAACGCTCCACAGCGTCCGCGCAACGAACCCTCGCGAGTACCCGATCAACGCAATGATCTTGCGAGAGCGCGCAAGGTTGCTGCATTACGGTCGCCAACCCGGGCCCGTAGGGTTTTGCGCTGTACGTAGCGTGGCGGGGACCCCCTGCTCGGTGGTCCCCTGAGTCCGGGCTGCCGTCGGGCCCGCCGCACCGACCGGCAGTGAACAAGGAGCCACACGCGTGCTCGACCGCGGCGCACCAGGCGCATCCGCGCAGTACCACCCCGACCCACCCCCGTCCACCGGCACCGGCCTGATGCGCCGCAAGCCGGTGGAACGCCTGGTCGCGGAGGGTGGCCAGGGCGAGGGAGGGTCGCTGCGGCGCTCCCTCGGGCTCTGGCAGCTGACGATGATCAGCATCGGCGCCACCCTGGGCACGGGCATCTTCGTCGTCCTCGGTGAGGCCGTCCCCAAGGCCGGGCCCGCCGTCACCCTCTCCTTCGTGATCGCCGGCCTCACCGCCCTGTTCTCGGCCCTCTCCTACGCCGAACTCTCGGGCACCATCCCGGTATCCGGCTCCTCGTACTCGTATGCGTACGCAACGATGGGTGAGTTGGTCGCCTGGATCTGTGGCTGGTGCCTGGTCCTGGAGTACGGGGTCTCGGTGGCCGCCGTCGCGGTCGGCTGGGGCGAGTACCTCAACGAACTCCTCGACGGAACCGTCGGCGTCACCATTCCCGCCGCCCTGTCCGCGCCGCCCGGCGACGGCGGTGTCTTCAACCTGCCCGCGCTGATCGTCGTCCTGCTCGCGATGGTCTTCCTGCTGGGCGGCGCGAAGGAGTCAGCGCGCGCCAACACCGTGATGGTGATCGTGAAGATCGTCGCCCTTCTCCTGTTCTGCGCGATCGGCTTCCAGGGCTTCCGCTCCGGCAACTACGAGGAGTTCATGCCGCTCGGCATGGCGGGCGTCAGCGCGGCCGGCGCCACGCTCTTCTTCTCGTACATCGGTTTCGACGCGGCCTCCACCGCCGGCGAGGAGGCGAAGAACGCCCAGCGCGACCTGCCGCGCGCCATCATGCTGTCACTGGTCGTCGTGACCGTGCTGTACGTCCTCGTCGCGGCCGTCGCCGTCGGTGCCCGGCCCTGGCAGCGGTTCAGCGACTCCGAGGCCGCGCTCGCCGGGATCATGCGTGACGTGACCGGGCAGACCTTCTGGGGCACCCTGCTCGCCGCCTGCGCGGTCGTCGCCATCGCGAGCGTCGTCCTGACCGTCCTGTACGGACAGACCCGCATCCTCTTCGCCATGGCCCGCGACGGCCTCGTCCCGCAGGTCTTCGCCCGCGTCAACCCGAGGACCGGTACGCCGCGTGCCAACACGCTCATCGTGTCCGTCTTCTGCGCGGTGCTCGCCGCGGCGATCCCGCTCGGGCAGCTCGCCGACGCCACCAGCATCGGCACCCTCTTCGCCTTCGCGCTGGTCAACATCGCCGTGGTGGTACTGCGCCGGACCCGGCCCGAGATGCCGCGCACCTTCCGGGTGCCGCTGTCCCCGCTGCTGCCGGTGCTCGGATTCGGTTTCTGCGTCTGGATGATGGGCAGTCTGTCCGCCGTCACATGGGCCGTCTTCGGGGTCTGGATGGCCGCGGGGCTCGTGTTCTACTTCAGTTACGGCTACCGCCGGTCCCGACTCGCGACTCCAGAGAAGTGAACCACCCGCAGTGCTGAACGATCTCGACGAACGCATCGTGCACGCCCTCGCCGAGGACGCCCGCCGCTCCTACGCCGACATCGGCCAACTCGTCGGCCTGTCGGCGCCGGCAGTGAAACGCCGTGTGGACCGGCTGCGCGCCACCGGGGCCATCACCGGCTTCACGGTCCGCGTGGACCCGGCCGCGCTCGGCTGGGAGACCGAGGGGTTCGTCGAGATCTACTGCCGGCGCAACACCTCCCCGGAGACCATCCAGCGAGGCCTGGAGCGCTACCAGGAGATCGCGTCCGCCTCCACCGTCACCGGTGAGGCGGACGCGATGGTCCAGGTGTTCGCCTCCGACATGCGCCACTTCGAGCGGGTCCTGGAACGCATCGCCGGAGAGCCGTTCGTGGAACGGACCAAGTCGGTGCTGGTGCTGTCGCCGCTACTGCGGAGGTACTCGTCCGGGGCGCCTCGGTAGGGATCCCTACTGCCTCGGTAGGGATCCCTACTGGGGGCGCGGGGAACTGCGGCGCTGGGCCATGACGGCCGCGAGCCGTCCTCAGGTGCTCGACCACGCACTCACCCTCCCCTCGGTTCAGCGCAGCGCACGCGCCAACGCGTTGTTCCCCACCGAGTTGTGCACGCTGAAGCTCACCGCGTCGGACCGGTACCGGTCGTCCGACCACTCCACCGGACGCCCCTCCGGCGTCGTGGTGACCCGCCGCACCCGCAGCAGCGGGCTGGTGCGGCGTACGCCGAGCAGTTCGGCGTCCTGCGCGCCCGCAGCCACCGCGTCGATGACGTGCTCGCCGTAGGCGAAGACCAGCCCCGTGTCGTCGTAGAGCCGCTGGGTGACCGACGGGCAGTCGGGCTCGATCGCCTCGACCGCGGGGGAGATCCAGTCCGCGTACACCGTGCGCTCCAGCAGCACCGGCTCCCCGTCCAGCCCCCGCACCCGAAGCACGTGCAGCACCGGAGTGCCCACCTCCAGTTGGAGGCGCGCCTCGTCCTCGGAGGTCGCCGGCCGGTACCCCTGCGCCACCACGTGCCCCGTCGCCTCGCGCCCCATCGCGCCGGCCCACTGGGCGAAGCTGCGCAGTTCTGTGAAGCTCTGGCTGCGCCGGCTGGCCAGGACCACCCGGCGGGCGCCCTGCCGGGAGCCGATGAGCCCTTCGGCGGTGAGGCTCGCGAAGGCCTGGCGGACCGTGCCGCGCGACACGCCGTAGCGGGCCGCGAGTTCGGTCTCCGCGGGCAGCAAACCGCCCACCGCGTACTCCTCGCGGTCGATCGCGCGCCGCAGTTCGTCCGCGATCTCCTCGTGTCGCGCCGCCATGCTTCCCCTCTGAGTCGGCTGCTGTGCACAGCGCGATCAGCCTAATCGACGCTCGCCCGTGAGCGCATGACCCCGGATTGTCCGCCAAATCACGGCTCAAGGTTTCGCCAGTGTTTACCAGGGTGATATCGGCAGCGGGGTTGACTGGGCCAACTTGTTCAGACAACTTCTGCACAAGCTCTCTGCTCCCCAGCCTCAGCGAACCCTCGCGCGCACCCTTGGAGAGACCGTGACCGTTTCCCTGCCGAGAACGGCCGTCCTCACCGGCAGCCTCGCCCTCACCGCCGCACTCACCCTCAGCGCCTGCGGCGCCGCCCCCGACGACACGTCGACCACCGCCGGCGGAAAGAGCGCCGCCACCGCGACCTCCGCCGCGGACTTCGGCGGTATGGACGCCCTGGTGAAGGCGGCCAAGAAGGAGGGCACGCTGAACGCGATCGCCCTGCCCCGCGACTGGGCCAACTACGGGGCCCTGATCGACGGGTTCGAGAAGAAGTACGACATCAAGATCGACGTCGAGAACCCCGACGGCTCCAGCCAGGACGAGATCAACGCCGTCACCTCCCGCAAGGGCCAAGACCGGGCGCCCGACGTCCTCGACCTCGGCAGCTCCTTCGCGCTGACCGCCGCCCAGCAGGGCCTGCTCGCGCCGTACAAGGTGGCGGCGTTCGACGACATACCGAAGGGGCAGAAGGACGCGCAGGGCCGCTGGTTCAACGACTACGGCGGCTACATCTCCATCGGCTGCGACGCGAAGCGCGTGAAGACCTGTCCCAGCACCTTCGCGGATCTGCTGAAGCCGCAGTACAAGGGTCAGGTCGCCCTCAACGGCAACCCCACCAAGTCCGGTTCGGCCTTCGGCGGCGTGTGGGCCGCAGCACTCGCGAACGGCGGTTCCTTCGACGACATCCAGCCCGGCCTGGACTTCTTCGCCGAGCTCAAGAAGAACGGCAACTACACGCCCGTCGAATCGACCCCGGCCACCGTCGAGAAGGGCGAGACCCCCATCAGCATCGACTGGGATTACCTCAACGCCGGGTACGCCGACGAGTTCAAGTCCAAGGGCGTCGACTGGAAGGTCTCGGTCCCGTCGGACGGCAAGTTCTCGCAGTACTACTCCCAGGCCATCAACAAGGACGCCCCGCACCCGGCGGCGGCCCGGCTGTGGCAGGAGTACCTCTACAGCGCAGAGGGCCAGAACCTCTGGCTCAAGGGCTACGCCCGCCCGGCCCTGATGACCGCCATGGAGAAGGCCGGCAACCTCGACGAGACCGCCGCAGCCAAGCTCCCCGAGGTCTCCGGAACCCCCGAGTTCCCGAGCGAGGACCAGCAGGCCAAGGCCAAGGAAGTGCTCGCCCAGGGCTGGGGGAAGGCCGTCTCCGGATGACGTCCACCGAGATGACGCCCCCAGAGATGACGCCCCTCGAGACGAGCACCCCGCTCTCCCGGACCGACGAGGTGCCCGCCGCTTCCCCGAAGCGGCGGCGCCGCCCGACCGACTGGCTCGCCGTCGTCCCGCTGCTCGCCTTCGTGACGCTGGCCTTCGGGCTCCCCGCCCTCGCCATGCTGAACGGGGCCTTCACCGTCAAGGACCAGGCGACGGGCGCCACTTCCTACACGGCCGGGAACATGACCGCCTCCGTGCAGGGCGCCTACCTCACCGCCCTGCTCGGCAGCGTCAAACTGTCCGCCGTCTCCGCGGGCACCGCGGCCGTCCTCGGACTGCCCCTCGCCCAGGCCGTGGTGACCTCCCGGTTCCGCGCCCTGCGCGAGGCCGTGCTCACCGCCTCCGGAGTCCTCGCCAACTTCGGCGGCGTCCCGCTCGCCTTCGCCTTCGTCGCCACACTCGGCAACTCCGGAGTGTTGACGAGGCACTTGGGCCTGACCGACAAGGGCTGGGACCTCTACAGCTTCTGGGGACTGGTGATCGTCTACCTGTACTTCCTCATCCCGCTGATGGTCCTCACCATCACCCCCGCCCTGGACGGACTGCGCGCCCAGTGGCGCGAGGCGGCACAGAACAACGGCGCCACCACCTTCCGTTACTGGCTGCACGTCGCCCTGCCCGTGCTCGCGCCCTCGCTGCTCGGCGGGCTGGTACTGCTCTTCGGCAGCGCGTTCGCGGCGTACGCCACCGCCGCGGCCATGGTGGGCAGTTCGGTTCCGCTGGTCACCCTGCAGATCGCCGACGCCATCTCCGGCAACGTCCTGGTCGGCCAGGAGAACGTGGCGCTCGCGCTCAGCCTCGACATGGTCCTCGTGGCGGGCCTCGTCATGGCCGTGTACCTGCCCCTGCAACGACGGAGTGCGCGATGGCTCGCCTGACCCCGGCCCGCCCGGCCCCGTGGCGCTGGGCCGTCCTCACCGGCGCCGGACTGTACTTCCTGGTGCCGCTCGCCGCGTCGGTGGTCTTCACCGTCGACGTGCCCGGCCAGGGCGTCACCTTCGACGCCTACACCCGCATCCTCGGCACCGAGGGCTTCGTCTCCAGCCTGTTGCTGTCACTGGAGCTCGCCGCCGCGACCATCGCCGTGGTGCTGTTGCTGATGGTGCCCGCCACGGTCGCGCTGAGGCTCGGCGCGCCTCGGCTGCGGCCCGTCGTGGAGGTCGTCTGCTCACTGCCGCTCGTCGTGCCGCCGATCGCGTTCGTCGCCGGCATCGGCACGGTCCTGAAGTGGGGCCCCGAGCACCTGTCCCGGACGCCGCTGTTCCAGACCTTCGTGGCGATCCAGAACCCCGACTTCCCCGTGGTGCTCGTCCTCGCCTACGTGGTGATGGCGCTGCCATTCGTGTACCGCGCACTGGACGCGGGACTGCGCGCCATCGACGTACGCACCCTCGTCGAGGCCGCGCGCAGTTGCGGGGCGAGCCGGACGCAGGCGCTGGTCCAGGCGGTGCTGCCCAATCTGCGGGGCGCGCTGCTCAACGCCTCCTTCCTCACCCTGGCGCTGGTCCTCGGCGAGTTCACCGTGGCGCAGCTGCTGGGCTTCCAGCCGTTCGCCGTGTGGATCGTCAACGTCAGCGGTTCGCAGGCCCAGCTGTCCGTCGCCGTCTCCGTGCTCAGCCTGCTCGTCACCTGGGCACTCCTCCTCGCGCTCGCCGGTGTCGGCGGGCGCTCCCGTACCGCTTCCCGGGGATGAAGATGACCGTCACCACACTCGAAAAGGCCGTCTCCGAGAAGGCCGCCACCGTCGAATTCCGGGGCCTGCGACGGGAGTTCGGGCCGACCGTCGCCCTCGACGGACTCGATCTGACCGTACGGCCCGGGGAACTCCTGGCCCTGCTCGGGCCGTCCGGCTGCGGCAAGACCACCGCCCTCCGGGTGCTCGCAGGATTCGAGCACCCGGACTCCGGCGAGGTGCTGCTCGACGGCGAGGACGTCACCCGCGTCCCCGCGCACCGGCGCGACGCCGGGATGGTCTTCCAGTCGTACAGCCTCTTCCCGCACCTCAGCGCCGTGGACAACGTGGCCTTCGGGCTGCGCATGCGCAAGGTCCGCACCACCGAACGGCGGGCCCGCGCCGCCGAGTTGCTCGACCTCGTCGGTCTCGGCGACAAGGGCGGGAGTTTTCCGCACCAGCTCTCCGGAGGCCAGCAGCAGCGGGTCGCGCTCGCCCGCGCCCTCGCCCTGCGCCCGCGCGTGCTGCTGCTCGACGAACCGCTCTCCGCCCTCGACGCCAAGGTACGGCTGACCCTGCGCGAAGAGATCCGCCGCCTTCAGCAGGAACTGGGCATCACCACACTGTTCGTGACGCACGATCAGGAAGAGGCGCTGTCCATGGCGGACCGGGTCGCCGTCATGCACGCCGGGAAGCTCGAGCAGTGCGCCGCCCCCGCCGAGTTGTACGGCCGCCCCGCCACCGCCTTCGTCGCCGAGTTCGTCGGCACGATGAGCCGGGTGCGGGGCCAGCTCACCGCGGAAGGCGGGGACACGGTGGAGGTGCTCGGGCAGCGGCTGCCGGTCGACGGCGAGGCGCCCGCGGTCACGGAGGTCGACGTGCTGGTGCGGCCCGAGGCGGTCCGGGTCCGGGCCGACGAGGGCGGCGCGGGGCGGGTCGCGGCAACGGCCTTCCTCGGCGCGGCGACCCGCGTCACGGTACGGCTCGGCGACGGCACCGAGGTCAAGGCCGACCTGCCCACGCACGAGGCCGCCGCGCTCGGGCCGGGAGCCGCGGTGACGGTGAGCCTGCCGGAGCGGCCGGTACTGGTGGCCGAACGAAAGAACTGAAACCACCGAAGCCGCTGTCCGACACAAGCCCCTCCACGCCACGTCCCCCCAAGACGAAAGAGAGAACCGTGACTCACCAGTCGCTCCAGGCCGTCCTGTTCGACATGGACGGCACGCTCGTCGACACCGAGCGGCTCTGGTGGGAGACGGTGGAACAGGTGGCGTCCGCACTCGGCAGACCGCTGGCCCCGGCCGACCAGCCCGAAGTCCTCGGTCAGGCGGTCGAGCACACGGCACGGTGGCTGGCCGGTGTCACCGGACGCCCCGACGCGCCGATCGCCGGCGCACTGCACCGGGAGTTCGCCGAACGCGTCCGCACCGGCATCGTCCCCCGCCCCGGCGCCCTGGAACTCCTCGACGCCCTCGCCCACGACGGTGTGCCGACGGCCCTGGTCACCGCCTCGCCGCGCACGGTCGCCGACACCGTGCTGGACGCCCTCGGCGCCGGGCGCTTCGCGGTCTCCGTCACCGCCGACGACACCGAGCGCACCAAGCCCGCGCCCGACCCGTATCTCGCCGCCTGCCGGGCCCTCGGCGTGGATCCCGCCCGCTGTGTCGCCGTCGAGGACACCGGCACGGGAGTCTCCTCGGCCGAGGCGGCGGGCTGCACGGTGCTCGCGGTGCCCTCGCTCGCGCCGATCGAGGCGGCACCCGGACGGACTGTGCTCGCCAGCCTGGAGGGCGTCACGCCGGAAGGACTGCGCGGTCTGGTCGGACACACGGCCCCGCGGTACGAACTACGCGTCATGACCTGGAACCTGTGGCTCGGCGGCGCCCGGGTCGACGACCACCGGGCCAAGCAGGTCAAGGTCGTCCTGGAGGCCGAAGCGGACGTCGTCGGCCTCCAGGAGACCGGCGGCACCGCGGCCCGGGAACTCGCCGAGGCCCTCGGCTGGCACCACCACCGGGCCGGGGAGAACCTCGGCATCATCAGCCGCCATCCGATCACCGCGGGCCTCGGCGATCCCGACGTCGGTTTCTACGGTGCGGCGGGCGCCCGCATCCGGCTCGAGCAGGAGCCCGGCGGGGCGGTGGAGGTCGACGTCTGGACGGCCCACCTCGACTACACGCCCTACGGGCCCTACGAAGCCGCCTTCGACGGACTCCCTGCCGCCGAGCTGATCGCCCACGAGGCGGCACGGCTCGGGCAGATGAGGGAAGCCCTGCGGAGCATCGCCGAGGCGGCCGGCGCCGACCGGCCCGTCGTACTCGTCGGCGACTTCAACACCCCTTCGCATCTGGACTGGCCGGACGTCGCCTGGCCGGTGACGAAGGCGGCCGAGGAGGCGGGGCTGCGCGACTCCTACCGGGAGGCCCACCCCGACCGGACACGGGAGCCGGGCCACACCTGGTCACCGGTGCACACCGAGCACGAGGACGGCAGCGGACGCCCCGAACCCCAGGACCGCATCGACTACGTCCTTCACAACGGCCGGGGCCTGACGGTGCTCGGCTCCCGCACCCTCGTCAGCGGCTCCCCGCAGGCCTGGCCGGACGTGGCGGGCAACGCCTGGCCCTCGGACCACGCGGCGGTGATCACCACCTTCGCCGTGCGGGGCCCCGCGCGGCGCCCCATCTGACGACGGCGACGGGTACGGAGTTCCGTCCGCAGGGGCGCGTAACGAATCGCCGCCGGAGGCACCGTGCACGCAACGTTTCGTTCGGCGGTGCGCAACGGGTGCTTCTTGTCGCCTTGAGCCCGCCGACCTTACCGTCTAGTTGGCCCCAACCCCTTCCGCCCCGGTGAGGAACACGCATGCGCACCGCCCTGCTCCAGAGCTCCGGCCGCCCCGGCTCGGTCGCCGAGAACCTCAAGGTCCTCGACGAGGCCGCGGGGCGTGCCGCGGCCGCCGGCGCCGGGCTGCTGGTGGCGCCGGAGATGTTCCTGACCGGGTACGCGATCGGCTCGGACGTGCCGTTGCTCGCCGAGCCCGCCGACGGGGACTCGGCCGACGCCATCGCCGACATCGCGGGACGTCAGGGCATCGCACTGGCCTACGGCTATCCCGAGCGCGAGGCGGAGCGTGTCTTCAACTCCGCCCAGCTGATCGCCGCGGACGGCACCCGCCTCGCCAACTACCGCAAGACACACCTCTACGGCTGCTTCGAGCGCGATCACTTCACCCCCGGCGAGCAACCCGTCGTCCAGGCGGAACTGGGCGGCCTGTGCGTGGGCCTGATGATCTGTTACGACGTGGAGTTCCCGGAGAACGTCCGCGCGCACGCCCTCGCCGGCACCGATCTCCTCCTCGTTCCCACCGCGCAGATGCACCCGTTCCAGTTCGTCGCCGAGTCCGTCGTGCCGGTGCGCGCCTTCGAGAACCAGATGTACGTCGCGTACGTCAACCGCGTCGGCCCGGAAGGGGAGTTCGACTTCGTGGGCCTCTCCACGCTGGCAGGTCCCGACGGCATCGCCCGGGCCCGCGCGGGGCGCGCCGAGGAGCTGCTGTTCGCCGACGCGGACCCGGCCTTCCTCGCGGCCTCGCGCGAGTCGAACCCGTATCTGCGGGACCGCCGTCCGGGCCTGTACGGCTCGCTGATCTGACCAACGCGCATCGAACGTCCCGGCGTTCGCTCGACAACAGCGTCCTGCCGTCGCTCAAACAACAACCTTCTGACAGTCGCTCGACAATGTTCTGACGGTGATCGCTCGACAACGCCCTGACGGCCGCTCGACAACGCCCTGACGGCCGCTCGGCATTGTCCTGACGGCCGCCGACAAGCCTCTGCCTCCCTCAAAGAGTTTCTCGCAAGGAGCCCCTGCCCCATGACGTCCACGGTGCCCAACGCCGTCCAGCACACCGATGCGCACCTGCCGCCGATCACCATGTTCGGGCCGGACTTCCCGTACGCGTACGACGACTTCCTCGCCCACCCCGCGGGCCTCGGTCAGGTTCCGGCGACCGAGCACGGCACCGAGATCGCCGTGATCGGTGGCGGTCTGTCCGGGATCGTGGCTGCGTACGAGCTGATGAAGATGGGCCTCAAGCCGGTCGTCTACGAGGCCGACCGGATCGGCGGCCGGCTGCGCACGGTCGGCTTCGACGGCTGCGACCCCTCGCTCACCGCCGAGATGGGCGCCATGCGCTTCCCGCCGTCCTCCACGGCGCTGCAGCACTACATCGACCTGGTGGGGCTGGAGACCAGGCCGTTCCCCAACCCGCTCGCGGAGGCGACGCCGTCGACCGTGGTCGACCTCAAGGGCGAGTCGCACTACGCCGAGACGATCGACGACCTGCCGCAGGTCTACCGTGACGTGGCGGTCGCCTGGAACGCCTGCCTGGAGGAGGGCGCCGACTTCTCCGACATGAACCGGGCCCTGCGCGAGCGCGACGTGCCGCGCATCCGGGAGATCTGGTCCCGGCTGGTGGAGAAGCTCGACAACCAGACCTTCTACGGCTTCCTCTGCGCCTCCGAGGCCTTCAGGTCCTTCCGCCACCGGGAGATCTTCGGCCAGGTCGGCTTCGGCACCGGCGGCTGGGACACCGACTTCCCCAACTCGATCCTGGAAATCCTGCGCGTCGTCTACACCGAGGCCGACGACCACCACCGCGGCATCGTCGGCGGCAGCCAGCAGCTCCCCCTCAGACTGTGGGAGCGCGAGCCGGAGAAGATCGTGCACTGGCCGTACGGCACCTCGCTGAAGGCCCTGCACCCGGGCGGCGAACCGCGCCCGGCGGTGACCCGGCTGCACCGCACCGCGGGCAACCGCATCACGGTGACGGACGCGAACGGCGACATCCGCACCTACCGGGCGGCCATCTTCACGGCCCAGTCCTGGATGCTGCTGTCGAAGATCGATTGTGACGACTCGCTCTTCCCGATCGACCACTGGACCGCGATCGAGCGCACCCACTACATGGAGTCGAGCAAGCTCTTCGTGCCCGTGGACCGGCCCTTCTGGCTGGACAAGGACGAGCACACCGGCCGCGACGTGATGTCGATGACGCTCACCGACCGTATGACGCGCGGAACCTACCTCCTCGACGACGGCCCGGACAGGCCCGCCGTCATCTGCCTGTCGTACACGTGGTGCGACGACAGTCTGAAGTGGCTGCCGCTGTCCGCGAACGAGCGGATGGAGGTCATGCTGAAGTCGCTGTCGGAGATCTATCCGAACGTCGACATCAGGAAGCACATCATCGGCAACCCGGTGACCGTGTCCTGGGAGAACGAGCCCTACTTCATGGGCGCGTTCAAGGCCAACCTGCCCGGCCACTACCGTTACCAGCGGCGGCTGTTCACGCACTTCATGCAGGACCGGCTGCCCGAGGACAAGCGGGGCATCTTCCTCGCGGGCGACGACATCTCCTGGACGGCCGGCTGGGCCGAGGGCGCCGTTCAGACCGCGCTGAACGCGGTCTGGGGCGTCATGCACCAACTGGGCGGGAGCACCGACCCCGGCAACCCCGGTCCCGGCGACGTCTACGACGAGATCGCGCCGGTGGAACTGCCGGAGGACTGAGCGGGCCGGCCCGTGCCGGTCCGGTTCGGCCTGGCCCGTACTGGCCAGTATTGGCGCCGGTCCGTACTGGCCCGTGCCGGTCCGTACTGGCCCGTTTTCGCCCGGACGGCCCTCGGGGAGAATCCGAACGGACATTAGCGGTAGCTGTCCGGAATACCCGGCTTCAGTAACCCGCGCGGGTACAACACTCCGTTGGCCCGCAGGTCGCGGCGGCGGTAGACCGGGGCGAGGTCAGCGGCGGGTAGAGCGAATACCGCTTCCATCTGCTCGGGATCACGCGCCGCGGTGCAGATCCCGAGCCATTGGTCACCGTGCGCGGGGCCTGTCATCTCCGATACCGCTGCGCCACTGCCGTGAGGCGGCCTTGGGTTCCCATTCCATGTCGGGGTAGGTCTGCCCCCGGCGCCCTTCGAGGAGCTTGACGATGCCCAGGCCGGCCCGGTCCAAGTCGCCCTGGGGTCGCCGTCCGGGCGGTGCGGATAGCCGGGCAAGGCGAACAGGAAACACGAATGCGCTGTCCACGCCCTCGGTCTCGAAGATCTCCAGCAGTTCGCTCAGATATGCGGCCTGGCCGGCCTCGTCGCGCTCGTATATGCCGTTGAGCCGTACGGGGGTCTTGGTCTCTGGGTCGTGCTCGACCACTTCCAGCACTCGCCCACCGCGGTCTCCCGCGCCGCGGTAGGCCGCGGTGCCGAACCCGGTGATGGCGAGCGGCTTCGGGCCTTGGGCCAGGGTGAGCCGGGGTGTGGTGGTCCGAGCCCGGCCGTCCGGGCCCGTGTGGACCCCGCGGCCCGCGCCCAGCCTGGCGGGATCAGGTCATCGGCGACGAAACATCCGGAGTCGCTCCGAGTCAGTCGGGCAGAGGGGTGAGCAGTATCCGGCTCGCCAGTCCCGTCGCCGCGTCGAGGCGCTCGGTGAAATCCTCGGCCAGCTCGGGAAGCCGGCGCAGTGCCCACAGCGCACGTGCCGCCGCCCATGCGCCGTCGCGCGCCCGCTCCAGGCTCCAGGCGCCCAGCAGATGCGTGAGCGGATCGGCGATCTGGAGCAGGTCGGGGCCCGGCATCAGATCTTCGCGGATGCGTTCCTCCAGAGTGATGAGGAGCTCGCCCACGCGATCGAACTCATCTTCCAGTTCGACCGGGTCGTAGTTCAAGCTACGACAAGTGTCTACGACGGCCAGCGCCAGGTCGTGCCCGATGTGCGCATTGATGCCCGCCAGCGCGAACTGCATGGGCCGTACTCCTGGATGGCGGCGAAACTGGAAGAGCGGCCGCCAGCAGGCCGGTGGACGGCGCCCTTCCGCTACCGCGTCGACGGCCTCGAGATAGCGCTCCGCGAACCGTACGTCCAGCGTCATCGCGGCTCGTACGTCCCGGAAGTACCCTGCGTCCAGGCGATGTCGGACCTCTTCGGTGACGGTGAGGTAGACGCGGTTGAAGACCGCGAGCCCATCCCTTTCCGGCCATTCCTCGGCGAAACTGCGCATCCGGGAGACCACGGTGTCCACATGAGTCGTGGACTGTTCCAACAGCACCATGGGGGCAGGGTCCCAGGCCTAAGGTGGCCCGAGTGACAGCGGGCCGGGCCCTTCCCCGAAACGGGGGACACGTCCGGTGGACAGGAGGGGGGACTTCAGGTGTCAGGCCAACGTGCCCAGCGCCTGGCCAAACGCCGGGCCGCGCACCGACGCGCCAATCAGCGGGGTGCCATGGTCGCCGCCGCTTCCGTGGTGGTCGCCGTCGGCACCGCCATGGGGCTGGTGTCCGCACTCGACGACAACGACGGCGCGGACGAGGCCCGTCCGCTGCTGACCCGGTCGCCGAGCCTGGAGCCGCTGCCCGCGGTGCCGACCCCGTCGCCGTCGAAGACCTCCGCCTCGCCCTCCCCTTCGAAGTCCTCGGCCAAACCGAGCCCCACGCCCTCGAAGACGAAGAAGAAAAGGACCACGACGACCCGGACCGTGTACGCCGGGCTCTACCGGTACCCCGAGTCCCGGGTCGTCGACTGGGTCGAGTCCAATCCGAACGACCCGCGGACGGCCGTCATCAGGTCGCGGATAGCGGACCAGCCGGCCGCCGTCTGGTTCGCCGACTACACCCCGGACAACATCACCTCCAGGGTCCGCGCCGTGACCTCGGCCGCGGCCAACCAGGGCCGGGTTCCGGTCGTGGTCCCGTACACGATCCCGGGGCGCGACTGCGGCGGGGCTTCTCAAGGCGGGGCGCCGGACCTGGGGGCGTACGACGCCTGGATCGACAAGTTCGCCGCAGGCCTGGGCACGCGCGAGGTGATCGTGATACTCGAGCCGGACTCGATCGCCCAGGCCGACGACTGTCTCTCGGACGGTGACCGGGCGAACCGCTTCGCCTCGTTGGCGCGCGCGGGCCGGGTCATGAAGGCGGCCAACCCCAACGCCCGGGTCTACTACGACGCCGGGCACTCCGAGTGGAACTCGGCCGGCGCCATCGCGGCGCTCCTGAAGCAGGCGGGCGCCGCGTCCGCCGAGTCGTCGGACGGAATCTTCAGCAACGTCTCCAACTTCAACGCCACCGGTGCGGAGGTCGCCTACACCCGGCAGGTGCTGTCCGCGATGGGCGGGCCCGCGAGCCTCGGCGCCGTCATTGACACCAGCCGCAACGGGAACGGCGCACCGCCCAACGGCGAATGGTGCGACCCCGCCGGCCGCGCGCTCGGCAAGGCGCCGACCCTGGCCACCGGAGAGGCCCGGATCGACGGCTATCTGTGGGTGAAACTGCCGGGCGAGTCCGACGGCTGCAAGGGTGCACCGGGGACCTTCTCACCGGACTACGCCTACGATTTGGCGCAATAGCCGCGATCGCACCGCACTGAAACCGTGGTCCCCCCGCCCGAGGCGGGGGGACCACGGCTTTCCGCGCACCGACTTCGCAGTCGGGCCCTGTGAAGCCCTGTCGAGCCCTTCGCGAGCGCGGCGGGTGGTCGTGCGCTCCCCGTCCGATCCCCGTGTGCGCGCCGTCCCCTGCGGGCCTAGCCCTGCCTAGCCCTGTGGGCCTACCCCTTTCCGCCTCCGTGTGCGCCCTTCGTGTGCGCCGGCGGTCGACGGAGCGGAAGGCGCGCGCCTTTCGGTCACCCTTCTGATCAATCAACGCATTCATGAATCTTTGCCGGAAGGATTGTCACGTGTAACGGTGGGCTCTACTCTCACACGGTCTTACTCATGAACTCCGTTCACATACATGATTGGAGCGCTCGATGAGTGCAAGACCCCGCCTCGCCGCTCTCCTCGCGGCAGTGACGGCGCTCGTGGCCGTCGTCGTCCCCACCGCCTCGGCCCACCCGGAGCCCGAGGTCCCGAAGACCGCCGTCCTCGACGGCGAACGGCTCAAGCGGACCAAATTACGGCTCGACCGCGGTGATCCCCTCCTGCGGCGGGCGCTCCGGCAGCTCACCACACGCGCCGACACCTGGCTCGACAAGGGACCCTGGACCGTCGTCGACAAACCGCGGCCCGCGCCGGGCGGCGACGTCCACGACTACCTCAGCCAGGCGCCCTACTGGTGGCCCTCGCAGCCCAGGACCACCGACAACCCGTGGGGCTGCCCCTACGTCCAGCGCGACGGCGAGCGCAACCCGGAGGTCGACACCGGCACCGACCGCCAGGACGTCGAGAAGGTCTTCGACTCCACCTACGACCTCTCCCTCGCCTGGTACTACACCGGCAAGCGGAAGTACGCCGAGAAGGCCGCGTCCGTGCTGCGCACCTGGTTCCTCGACCGCGCCACTCGGATGAACCCCAACCTGGACCACGCCCAGTTCATCCCCTGCAAGTACGACGGCCGGGCCATCGGCATCATCGACTTCTCGCAGTCGTACACGAGCATCCTGGACGCGATCGCCATCCTGGACACGGGCGCCCCCGGCTGGTCCCGCAAGGACCGCTCGGCCATGCGGGCCTGGAACGACGACTTCCTCGACTGGCTGGTCACCAGCGACTTCGGCAAACAGGAGGCCGCCGCGACCAACAACCACGGCACCTTCTACGACATGCAGGTCGCCGCCCTCGCGTATGTGACCGGGGACAGGGCGCTGGCCCGCCGTACCGTCCTGGACGCCCGCACCAGGCGCATCGACCCGCAGATCGCCGCGGACGGCAGCCAGCCGCAGGAGCTCACCCGGACGCGCAGCTGGCACTACTCGACCTTCGACCTCGTCGCGTACACACGGCTGGCCGCGATCGGAAAGCACGTGGGCGCGGACCTGTGGTCGTATGAGGGGCCTGCCGGGCAGAGCGTGTTCAAGGCCGTCGACTACCTGCTGCCCTACGCCTCGGGAGCCGCCCGATGGCCCCACCCCGAACTCGACTTCCGTCGCTACGCGGCCACCGACGTGGTGCACGCGGCGGCCGACGCCGGGGATGCCAGGGCGCGGGCCGTGGTCCCACGGCTGGAACCGCCGCCCGGTGGTGACCTGTGGCTCCTGAGGCCGGCGGCCGAGCAGCTGGACTCGCTCGCCGGGTGAGAGCCGGCACGGCCTGAGGGTTGGGAGCCGGTTCCGCCTGGGGGCTGAGCGCAGGCACGGCCTGGGGGCTGAGCGCAGGCACGGCCTGAAGAGGCCGCGGGCGGAGCGACTGGTGCGGACGGAGTGACGGTCCGGGCGGAGGGATGGGGCCGGGCGGAGGGACGGGTCGGGGCGGGGGACGCGTGCGGGTCGAGCGGCCGCTGGGGCTGAGGGGAGCGAGCGACTCCTCGGAGTGCCGGCCCTCACCCAAGGCCGCCCGCTGCACGGCGAAGGCTCAGCCCTGCGGCCCCGGCACCGAGGGCTCGGTCGCCTTCGGCTGCCGGGTCGTGCCCGGCCGTTCCCCCGTCCGCAGGACGCCCGCCCCGACCGTCAGCCCCGCCGCCAGCACCGTCACCAGCCCGAACGACACCACCAGGCTGGTCGCCTGGGCCAGGGCGCCGATCGCGGACGGGGCGATCAGCCCCGAGGTGTAGGTGATGGTGGCGACACCCGCGATCGCCAGGCTCGGATTGGGCCCGCTGCGTCCGGCCGCCGCGAACGCGAGCGGTACCACCACGGCGATGCCCAGGCCCAGCAGCGCGAAGCCGGTCAGCGCCGCCACCGGGTTGCCGGCGAGGACCACCAGCAGCCCGCCCAGCGTGGCCAGGAACCCGCCCACGCGAACCGTGCGCACGGCGCCGTACCGGTCCACCACCGCGTCACCCGCGAACCGGGCCAGCGCCATGGTGAGGGTGAAACCGGTGGTGGAGGCGGCCGCGAGTCCTGCCGAGGTGCCGAGCTGGTCGCGCAGGTACACCGCCGACCAGTCCAGGCTGGCGCCCTCCGCGAACACCGCGCAGAAGCCGACGGCGCCGATCAGCAGCGCGGACCGGGGCGGCAACGCGAACCGTGGCGGTGGCTCCTCCTCCTGCGCGGGCCGCAGGTCGAGCACCCACCGGCAAGCCGTCATACCCAGCACCGTCAGCGTCGCGGCCGCCAGCGCGTGGTGCAGGCGGGCGTCGGAACCGAGGTGCGCGGCGAGGGTGCCGGCCGCCGAGCCGACCAGGGCGCCCGCGCTCCACATACCGTGCAGCCCGGACATGATCGACTTGCCGAGCCGGTTCTCGACCTCGACACCGAGCGCGTTCATCGCCACGTCCGCCATGCCGGCCGTGGCGCCGTACACGAACAGCGCCAGGCAGAGAGTGAGCAGGTTCGGGGCGAGGGACGGCAGGACCAGCGCGAGGGTCCACAGGGAGATCAGTCCCCGCAGGGCGGAACGGGCCCCGAAGTGGTGGCTGACCCATCCCGCCAGCGGCATCGCCACGGACGCGCCGATCGCGGGGAAGGCCAGCGCCAGGCCCAGCTGGCCGGGCCCCACAGAGGCGTGGTCCGCGATCCACGGGACCCGGGTCGCGAACGAGCCGGTCACCGCGCCGTGCACCGCGAACACGGCGGCCACGGCGTACCGTGCCCGCTTCAGCTCGCGTTCGTCGTCGACCACTTCGCTCACTTCGTCGCTCCTCCCCAGCGTTACCGGCCGGCCTGCCGCCGTAAACTAGCAGGGACCCTGCCTGATAGATACTTGGTTATCGGCCACGGCCGACAGCCGCCCCGGCTGAGTGCCCACCGATCTGGGAGGATCCCGGCATGCCCGCATCCCCGAGCACCGCCCGGGCCATCAACGACCGGCTCGCCCTGCGCCTGCTGCAGCAGGAAGGCCCCTTGACGGCCGGACAACTGAAACAGCTCACCGGCCTTTCCCGGCCGACCGTCGCCGACCTGGTCGACCGTCTCTCGGCCGCCGGACTGATCACCGTGGTGGGGGAGTCGGGGGAACAACGACGCGGCCCGAACGCCCGGCTCTACGGGATCGTCGCCCGCCTCGCACACCTGGCCGCGCTGGACGTGCGCACCGAGGGCGTCTCCGTCGTCGTCTCCGACCTGGTGGGCGAGGTTCTGGTCCGGGCCTCGGTGCCGATCGGCGACGACGCGGGGACCGGGGCCGCCGTCGAGCAGGCGGTGACGCTGGTGGAACGCGCCGCGAAGGAGGCCGACGCGGACCGGCTGCACACCATCGGGATCGGTGCGCCGGGACTGATCGACCCCGTGACCGGGGATCTCCGCGATTCCACCGGCCTGCCCGCCTGGCACCGGCGCCTCGTGGCGGCCCTCCAGGAACGGCTCCCCGCGCGCGTCCTCGTCGAGAACGAGACCAATCTGGCGGCACTCGCGGAACAGCGCGACGGCGCCGCGCGCGACCGGGACACCTTCGTCCTGCTGTGGCTGGGCCAGGGGATCGGCGCGGCCGTGATGCTGGACGGGGTACTGAGGCGGGGTGCTTCCGGGGGTGCGGGAGAGATCGGCTTCCTGCCGGTACCGGGGACAGCGGGCCTTCCGTCGGCGACGGGCTGCGACGGCGGCTACCACTCGCTGGCCGGGGCCGCGGCGGTATGCGCGCTGGCGGGGGAGTACGGGCTCGCGGCAGGGGCGGGGGCGGGGACTGGGGCCGGCACCGCGGCTGCCGCAGACGATGCCGCGGCCGTGGTCCGGGAGGCGGTGGCGGCACACGGGGACCCAGCGGCCGGCCGCTTCCTCGACGCCCTCGCCGACCGGGTAGCCCTCGGCGCCGCGTCCGTGGTCGCCGTGCTCGACCCCGGATGCGTGGTGCTGGCCGGAGATGTGGGCCGGGCGGGCGGTGAGGTACTGGCCACCCGCGTCGAGGAGCGGTTGGCCGCGATGTCGCCGCTGCGCACGGAGGTCCGGGCAAGCACCCTGGGCGGCGGCGCGGTCCTGCTCGGGGCGCTGCTCACGGCACGGGAGGGGGCGCAGGACGAGTTGTTCGGAGTCGGTGAGGGCGGCAGACCGTAGCAGGGTGGAGCCCCCGGGGCCGGGGCCGAGCCATCCGGGTATGGGGCGAGCTCCCGTGTATGGGGCGGGCAGAGCGAGCCATCCGGGTGGTGCGGGGCGGGCCACTCGGGTGCGGGGTGAGCCATCCGGGTACAGGGCGGGCCACTCGCGTACGGGGCGAGCTGCTCGCCCAGGGGGGCGGACTTGCGTACGGGGTGAGCCACCACGGCCCGCCGGTAGATCTGACGGCAGTTGGCCTCGCCGATGTCCAGGACGCCGGCGATCTCCCGGTGGCCGTAGGCGAAGGCCTCCCGCAGCACGTACACCGCCCGTTCGGTCGGGGTGAGCCGCTCCAGCAGGGTCAGCAGTGCCAGGGAGACGGCGTCACGCTGCTCGGCGGATTCCAGAGGGCCGAGTGTTCCGTCCGAGGTCAGCACCGGCTCCGGCAGCCAGGGCCCGACGTACTCCTCCCGCCGGGCGCGGGCCGAGGTGAGCCTGGTCAGACAGAGATTGGTGACGACCTTGGCGAGCCAGGCGCCCGGCTGCTCGATGTCCGTGCGATCGGCGGCGCTCCAGCGCAGATACGCGTCCTGCACGGCGTCCTCGGCCTCCCAGGCCGAGCCCAGCAGACGGTAGGCAAGACCGAACAGCCGGGGGCGGTGGCTTTCGGAGACCTCGACATCCGTCACGTTCACACAGACTGCCAGAAGCCGCGCCGACGTCCGAGCCGCCCTCCGCCGTTGTCCGGCTGCTCTCCGGCGGCGTCCGCGGGGCCCTGTAAACGCGTGGCGACTCCCTGTGAGCCAGCCCACAGTCGTTCACCCGCATGGCCGCCGATCAGACGTGGCACACTGTGTTCGTATCACAAGCAGCGCACTCCGGGGTCGGTGAAAGTCCGAACCGGCGGTTACAGTCCGCGACCCGGTCGCTTCCAGCGGCCGGTTGACCAGGTGAAATTCCTGGACCGACGGTTAAAGTCCGGATGGGAGGCAGTGCGCGGCGGACGGGTATGTGTGCGCGTCGCCGTAACGGGTCGTCGTCCAGCGAGGACGGAAACCGGCCGGGGCGATGCTCCGATTGCCGGTCCGCGAAGTCTGTCGACATCGACAGCCCCGGAGTCCGTGCCCGAAGAGGCAGGAGGACCCGGGAAGTGTTCACCGGAATCGTCGAAGAACTGGGCGAGATCACGGCCGTCGAGGTCCTCGACGACGCCTCCCGTTTCCGGCTCCGCGGCCCCGTGGTCACCGAAGGCGCCCACCACGGCGACTCCATCGCGGTCAACGGCGTCTGCCTGACGGTGGTGGACCACGAGGGCGACGAGTTCACCGCCGACGTCATGGCGGAGACCCTCAACCGCTCCAGCCTCGGAGCCCTCGGCGTCGGCTCCCGCGTCAACCTGGAGCGGCCCATGGCCGTCGGCGCCCGCCTCGGCGGTCACATCGTCCAGGGCCATGTGGACGGCACCGGCACGGTCCTCGAACGCAAGCCGTCCGAGAACTGGGAGATCGTGAAGATCTCGCTCCCCGCCGACCTGACCCGCTACGTGGTCGAGAAGGGGTCCATCACGGTCGACGGCATCAGCCTCACCGTCGTCGACGCCGGCCCCGACTACTTCACCGTCAGCCTCATCCCGACGACCCTCGACCTGACCACGCTGGGCCTGAAGCAGCCCGGCGACCCGGTCAACCTGGAGGTCGACGTGATCGCCAAGTACGTCGAGCGACTGCTGGGCAGTCAGGGGGCGGCCAAGTGAACTGGCTGAACTCCGAGGCGTTCACTCTCTTCGGCCAGCACATCATCTGGACCGACATGGTCGGCAACATCTTCGGGCTTGCCGCCCTCGCCCTAGGCTGGCGGCGCTCCATATGGAGCTGGCCCGTGCAGTTCCTCTCGGGCCTCGTCCTCTTCGCCGCCTTCGCGGGCCATCTGACCGGCAGCGCAGGCAAGCAGGCGGTCGTCATGGCCGTCGCCGGCTACGGCTGGTGGCAGTGGAACCGCGGCAAGGAACAGGGCGAAAACGGCCACATCTCCGTTCGGTTCGCCACCTGGCGCGAGCGGGCGGCACTGGCCGTCGCCGCCGCCGTCGGCACGGTCGCCGTGGCCCTGCTGTTCCAGGCGTACCCGGCCCTGTCCTGGGACCCCTGGCCGGACGCGTACATCTTCGTCGGCACGATCGTCGCCATGTACGCCCAGGCGCGCGGAATGGTCGAGTTCTGGTTCGCCTGGCTGCTGGTCGACCTCGTGGGCGTCCCGCTCAACTTCGCCAACGGCTACGCCTTCTCCGGTTTCGTCTACGTCATCTACGGCGCGCTCGTCCTGTGGGGCATGCGCGACTGGTGGCTGCGCTCCCGCCGGAGCGGTCAGCCCGCCCTGGAAGGAGCCCCCGCATGACCGCGGCCCCGATCCTCTACAGCACCGATTACGCCACCGAGAACGCCGAGGACTTCGCGGACTTCGCGCTCGACCCCATCGAGCAGGCCATCGCCGACATCGCGGCCGGCCGCCCGGTCGTGGTCGTCGACGACGAGGACCGGGAGAACGAGGGCGACCTCGTCATCGCCGCCGAGAAGGTCACCCCCGAGATCGTCGCCTTCATGATGAGCGAGTGCCGAGGGCTGATCTGCGCCCCCATGGAGGGCGACGAACTGGACCGGCTCAGGCTCCCCCAGATGGTCGACGACAACACCGAGTCGATGAAGACCGCGTTCACGGTGTCCGTCGACGCGTCCGGCTCCCACGGTGTGACCACCGGCATCTCCGCCTCCGACCGCGCCACCACGCTCCAGCTCCTGGCGGGCGGCACCGCCCACGCCGACGACTTCGTGCGCCCCGGCCACATCTTCCCGCTGCGCGCCAAGCCCGGCGGGGTCCTCGCCCGCAACGGCCACACCGAGGCCGCCGTCGACCTGGCCCGGCTCGCCGGGCTGCGTCCGGCCGGCGCGATCGTCGAGATCGCCGGCGAGGACGGCAGCATGCTGCGGCTGCCCGAGCTGATCCCGTTCGCCCGCAAGCACGGCCTGACGATCGTCTCCATCGAGGACCTGATCGCCTACCGCCGTAGCCTCGAACCGGCCGAACCCGCCGAGCCCACCGTCCGCCGCGAGGCCGAGGTCCGGCTCCCGACCGCCTTTGGCCACTTCACCGCGTACGGCTACCGCTCCACCGCCGACGGCGTCGAGCACGTCGCGCTCGTCCACGGCGACATCGGTGACGGCGAGGACGTCCTGGTCCGCGTCCACTCCGAATGCCTCACCGGCGACGTCTTCCACTCCCTGCGCTGCGACTGCGGCCCCCAGCTGGAGACGGCCCTGGAGCGCATCCACACCGAGGGCCGCGGCATCGTGGTCTACCTCCGCGGACACGAAGGCCGCGGCATCGGCCTGCTGTCCAAGCTGCGGGCGTACGAACTCCAGGAACGCGGCCGGGACACCCTCGACGCCAACCTCGAACTCGGGCTGCCCGCCGACGCCCGGGACTACGGCGCGAGCGCGCAGATCCTCCAGGACCTGGGCGTGACCAGCGTCCGCGTGATGACCAACAACCCCGACAAGACCGACGCGCTCACCCGGCACGGACTCAAGGTCGTCACCCGTGAGCCGATGCCCGTGCTGGCGGGCGAGCACAACCTGCGCTACCTGCGCACCAAGCGGGACCGAATGGGGCACGACCTGCCCTGGCTGGACACGACCACCGTGTCCCCATGCGGCAACCAGTAAGAGCAAGTGACTTAGGAGAGACGTGAGCGGCAAGGGCGCACCCGAACTGTCCGTACGCAACTGCAGCGACCTCAGGGTCGCCGTCGTCGCGGCGCAGTGGCACGAGAAGGTGATGGACGGTCTGGTGGACGGCGCACTGCGCGCCCTGAGGGAACTGGGGATCGAGGAGCCCACCCTGCTGCGGGTCCCCGGCAGTTTCGAGCTCCCGGTCGTCGCCAAGGTCCTCGCCGGCCGCGGCTACGACGCTATCGTCGCGCTCGGCGTCGTCATCCGTGGCGGCACCCCCCACTTCGACTACGTGTGCCAGGGAGTCACCCAGGGCCTCACCCAGGTCTCCGTGGACACCGGTGTCCCCGTCGGCTTCGGAGTGCTCACCTGCGACACCGAGGAGCAGGCCCTGGACCGGGCCGGCCTCGCGGGCTCCAACGAGGACAAGGGGCACGAGGCCGTGACCGCCGCTGTGGCGACCGCGACCACACTCCGCTCAGTATCCGAACCCTGGCGCTGAGGAAACGCCAGGTGCGCGTAGGGTAGGCCCCACCATGTCCAAGAAGACGTTCGAGGAGCTCTTCACCGAGCTCCAGCACAAGGCCGCAAACGGCGACCCCGCCACCTCGCGCACCGCCGAACTGGTCGGCAAGGGTGTCCACGCCATCGGCAAGAAGGTCGTCGAGGAAGCCGCGGAGGTGTGGATGGCCGCCGAGTACGAGGGCAAGGAAGCCGCCGCCGAGGAGATCTCGCAGCTCCTCTACCACGTCCAGGTGATGATGGTGGCGCGCGGCATCACCCTGGACGACGTGTACGCGCATCTCTAGAGCGGCCGCTGCAGAAGCGGCCGCTCCGGTCAGCGCGTTCAGATCTCGGATCCACTCGTCCTTCGCCCCGCACGCCTTCACCCCTTCGTTCGCTCGTTCGCCCGTTCACTCCAGAAGAACCTCACGCAAAGGAAGCCGACCTCATGCTGCGCATCGCCGTCCCCAACAAGGGTTCACTGTCCGGCCCTGCGGCGGAGATGCTGCATGAGGCCGGCTATCAGCAGCGCCGGGAGTCCAAGGAGCTGCGGATCGTCGACCCGGAGAACGAGGTGGAGTTCTTCTACCTCCGCCCCCGCGACATCGCGATCTACGTCTCCTCCGGCCGCCTCGACATCGGCATCACCGGCCGTGACCTGCTCATCGACTCCGGCGCCAACGCCGAGGAGATCCTGCCGCTCGGCTTCGCCCGCTCCACCTTCCGCTTCGCCACGAAGCCGGGCACGGCGGGCGGCGTGGAGGACCTCGCGGGCATGACCGTCGCCACCTCCTACGAGGGCATCGTCGCCAAGCACCTCACCGACCACGGCATCGACGCCTCCGTCGTCCACCTCGACGGCGCCGTCGAGACCGCCATCGAACTGGGCGTCGCCGAGGTCATCGCGGACGTGGTGGAGACCGGCACCTCACTGCGCAACGCCGGCCTCGAAGTCATCGGCGAGCCCATCATGAAGTCCGAGGCCGTCGTGGTCCGCCGGGTCGGGGCCGAGACCGACGACGCCACCGAGTCGAAGGTCCAGCAGTTCCTGCGCCGCCTCCAGGGTGTCCTGGTGGCGCGGACGTACGTGATGATGGACTACGACTGCCGTGTCGAGCAGTTGGAGAAGGCCGTGGCGCTCACCCCGGGGCTGGAGTCCCCCACGGTCTCGCCGCTGCACAACGAGGGCTGGGTGGCCGTCCGGGCGATGGTCCCCGCCAAGGAGGCCCAGCGGATCATGGACGACCTCTACGAACTGGGTGCCCGGGCCATCCTGACCACGGCGATCCACGCCTGCCGTCTCTGACCCCACCGAGGAGACGTCCACCATGCCCGACTCGCCCGAACCGCCCGTTCTCCCCGCCCTCCCGGTCACCTTCCGGCCCGGCCGTACCCGGGCCGTCCTGCTGACCGCCTCGGTCGCGATCTTCGCTGTGATAACGACCATCGCGCTGCTGCTCGAAAGGCTCAACCCGGGGGAGCGCATCAGCTTCGTCTTCATCGGCGCCCTGCTGTCCGGGGTGCTGGTGCTGCTCTCCCGGCCCAAGGTCGTCGCCGACGAGTCCGGCGTCACCGTGGTGAACATCGTCAGCAGGCGCCGGCTGGACTGGGCGGAGATCCTCCGGGTGAACCTGCGTCCCGGCGACCCGTGGGTCTTCCTCGACCTCAGCGACGGCACCAGCCTGCCCGCGCTCGGCATCCAGCCCGGCATCGCCAAACAGCGTGCCATCAGCGACGCACGCACCCTGCGCGCGCTCACCGAGGCCCGCTCCGTCCGTGATCCGGAACACCGGCAGGGATGAAATCGGAATATTCGTGGTCGGCGCACAGGTTTTCACCCTGACGACATGACCCATGTCTTGATTAATCTGTTGGCGGAGGCGTGCACATCGCGCCTCCGCCCCTGTGCGCGCCCCGGCGCGCCGGGGCCCCACCTGCTATCCGAGGAGTGACTCCCTCCGGCGATGGACGGATCGTCCTGTAGTACCTGCGCCGCCCCCTCCCGACATACCGCGGACCGCGTCCTCGCAGTCCGCGGCCACGCGGAGGCGGCGGCATCATGACCATCCCCCTGCTGCTCCTTGGGGCGGCGTTCCTGCTGATCCTCGCGAACGGTTTCTTCGTGGCGGCCGAGTTCGGCCTGGTGACGGTCGAACGGCCGGACGCCGAGAAGGCCGCGGCCGAGGGCGACCGTCGTGCCCGTACGGTCGTGAACTCCCTGCGGGAGCTGTCCTTCCAGCTCTCCGGCACCCAGCTCGGCATCACCATCACCTCGCTCGTCGTCGGCATGCTCGCCGAACCGGCGCTCGCGGAGCTGCTGCACGGCCCGGTCACCGCGATCGGCGTCCCCGACGGCGCCGTCTCCGGTGTCGCCGTGGTCATCGGCATGCTGCTGGCCTCGGCCGTACAGATGGTGATCGGCGAGCTCGTGCCCAAGAACTGGGCGGTGTCCCGGCCGATGCAGGTCGCGCGTTTCGTCGCGGGACCCCAGCACGTCTTCTCCCGGCTGTTCCGCCCGGTGATCGCCGGCCTGAACGCGGTCGCCAACCGTCTCGTCCGCACGTTCGGCGTCGAGCCCGCCGAAGAGCTGGCCTCGGCCCGCACCCCCGGGGAACTGGTCTCCCTCGCCCGCCACTCGGCCCGGGCCGGAGCCCTGGAACAGGACACCGCGGATCTGTTCGTCCGCACGCTGTCCCTGGGCGACCTGACCGCGCAGCACGTCATGACACCACGCGTGAAGGTCAGCGCGCTGCAGTCCTCGGCCACCGCCGAGGACGTCGTCAACCTGACCCGGGCCACCGGCCTGTCCCGTTTCCCGGTCTACCACGAGCGGATCGACGAGATCGTCGGGATGGTCCACCTCAAGGACGCGCTCGCGGTGCCCGCACAGGACCGGCTGCGCACCCCCGTGGAGCGGATCGCGCAGGCCCCCCTCCTCATCCCCGAGACCCTTCCCGTGCAGCCCCTGCTGGAACGGCTGCGCAGTGAGCAGCCGAT
Source organism: Streptomyces cavernae (assembly GCF_004023625.1). GTDB lineage: Bacteria > Actinomycetota > Actinomycetes > Streptomycetales > Streptomycetaceae > Streptomyces > Streptomyces cavernae. The sequence goes on from NZ_RPDJ01000011.1 coordinate 199,519, forward strand.
CGCCGTGGTCATCGACGAGTACGGCGGCACGGCGGGCGTGGTGACGCTGGAGGACATCGTCGAGGAGATCGTCGGCGAGGTCCGCGACGAACACGACGGCCACGAACGCCCCGAAGTGTGCCCCGCCCCGCCCGAGGACGGGCGGCCCGCCTGGGACGTCGACGGCAGCTGCCGCGTCGACGCCCTCCGGCGCATCGGGCTCGAGACACCCGAGGGCCCCTACGAGACCGTCGCCGGCCTGGTGGCCGATCTGCTCGGCCGTATCCCCGCCCCCGGCGACAAGGCGGAGCTTCCCGGCTGGCGGCTCGCGGTGCGCCAGGTGGGGCACTACCGCGCCGAACGAGTGCGGATCGTCCGCACCGCGGAGACCGGTGACGCGGCGGTCACGGCCGGCCCCGCCGACTGCGCGGACGCCGCGGACGTCGCGGGCAGGGCGCTCACCGCAAGCACCCGAAGCACAGGAAACCTCCGGAACGCCGTAAAGGGTGTGAACGCCGCGAGCGGGGCGAACGCCGTGAACTCCGCGAGCGCTGTGAACACTGTGAACGCGGTAGAGGCCGTGAACGCGGTCGATGCCGCGAGCGCCGTGAAGGCGGTGGACGCCGTGAACGCCTCGAACGTGGTAACCGCAGTGAACGCGGTGAAGGCGGTGGATGCCGTGAACGCGGTCGACGCCGTGAGCACCGTTAACGATGTAGAGGCCATGACCGCCGCAGAAAGCACCGTGAGCAGCGCAGACACCGAGGAGACCGCGCGGGAACCGGAGGCCGCACGATGAGCCTGCTCCAACTCCTCTTCGCGGGGCTGCTCGTCCTCGCCAACGGATTCTTCGTCGGCGCCGAGTTCGCGCTGGTCTCCGTCCGCCGCAGCCAGATCGAACCGCTCGGCACCGCCCGGGCCCGCCAGGTCCTCTACGGTCTGGAGCGCCTGCCGCAGATGATGGCGGCGGCGCAGTTCGGCATCACGGTCTGCTCACTGACACTGGGCGCGGTGGCGGAGCCCACGGTGGCGCGGCTGCTGGAACCGGTCTTCGAGGCGATACACCTCCCACGTGGCATGATCCACCCCCTGGGGTACGTGATCGCGCTGGCCGTGGTGGTCTTCCTCCACCTCGTCATCGGTGAGATGCTCCCGAAGAACCTGGCGATGGCGGCACCCGAGAAGACGGCGCTGTGGCTGAGCCCCGGTCTGGTCGCCTTCGCCCGCCTGTGCAAGCCGGTCACCGTGGGCCTCGGGGCCTGCGCCCGCGTCATCCTGAGGCTGTTCCGTGTCGAGCCCAAGGACGAGGTCGAGGCGGTCTTCACCAGCGAACAGCTCAACCGTCTGGTGGAGGACTCAGGGCAGGCGGGCCTGCTGGAACCCGAGGAGCAGGAACGCCTGGAGGACGCCCTGGAGCTCGGCTCCCGCCCGGTCACCGATGTCCTGCTCTCCCGGGACTCCCTCGTCACCGTGGGACCGTCGGTCACCCCCGGCCAGGTGGTGGCCCTCACCGCGCGGACGGGCTACTCCCGCTTCCCGGTGGCGGCGGACAACGGCGCCTTCATGGGCTACCTCCACGTCAAGGACGTCCTGGAACTCGAGGACTCCGACCGGGCGATCCCACAGCACGTCTGGCGCCCCATGACGACGCTGCGCGCGGAGCTCCCCCTGGACGACGCCCTCACCGTGATGCGCCGGGCCGCCACCCATCTGGCTCAGGTGGCCGACGCCTCCGGCAAGGTCCTCGGCCTGGTGGCCCTGGAAGACGTCCTGGAACTCCTGGTCGGCGAAGTCCGCGACCCGGCCCACCGCAACCCGGCACACCGCGATGCGGCCCCGCCGCTGCGGGTGACCGACCCCCGCCCGAGTCCGGCGCCGGAGAGCGCACTGGCGAGCTGATCGCGTCGCGGCGGGGGTTCTCCGCCCCCGCCGCCTCCGCTCACATCCCGGAGGGATCCTGCGGGCCCCGCCCCGACAGAACCTCCCCGTAGGCCTGCATCAGGTCCGCAAGTCGAAGTGTCGACAAGTCGTCACGGGAAGGCGTGCCGGGGTACCCCATGAGCCGCAGGTCCCGGTACGCGCAGCTCTTCTCGTACAGCGTGCGCAGGAAGCGGCCGTTGCCGAGTTCGTCGATCCAGCCCTGGTCGACGACGTGGCCGCTGATCGAGCGGAGCTCGTCGAGCGCCTCCTCGTCCCAGACGTCACCGTTCTCCGCCGCCAGCACCTCGCCGATCGCCGTCAGTTCGAGAGGACGGTACGAAGGGAAGTCGACCCGCGTCGTGAAGCGGGACGAGAGCCCGGGGTTGGCCGCCAGCAGGCGGTCCATGCCCTCCGGGTAACCCGCGAGGATGACCACGAGGTGGTCCCGGTTGTCCTCCGCCCGCTTCAGCAGCACCTGCAGCGCCTCATCGCCGTAGGCGTCGCCCTTGCCGTAGCCGGAGTTCGACAACGAGTACGCCTCGTCGACGAAGAGGACGCCCCCGATCGCCGAGTCGATCAGCTCGTTCGCCTTGACCGCCGTCTGCCCGAGGTATTCACCCACGAGATCGGACCGCTGCGCCTCGACCAGGTGGTCGCCGCCGAGCAGCCCGAGGGCGTAGAACACCCGGCCGAGGATGCGGGCGACCGTGGTCTTGCCCGTGCCGGACGGGCCCGAGAAGACGAAATGGCGCTTGGGGGGCTGCACCGGTAAGCCCTGGCCGGCCCGCAGCCGTGCCATGTTCAGTTGCGCGGAGAGCGCCTTCACCTGCCGCTTCACCGGTTCCAGGCCTACCATCCGCTCCAGCTCGGCCAGCGCCTGCTCCAGCAGGGCGGGGTCGGTCGGCCCGGTCGGCAGCGACTGCGTCGGCAGTACGTCCTTCGCCCGCACCGGGTCCCGCACCGGGTCGGCCTGAGCGGACTGTCCCCCCTGCGCGGCCTGCGACGACAGCGGCCCGGGCGGCGGCAGATCCGGCTCGGACAGCCTGAGGTCACGTCCCTCGCCGCCACCCGCGACGAACAGGGTGTCGATCCCGTCGGGGCCCTCCAGCACGTCCTGCCCGAGCCCGCTGAGCGAGATCGGCGCCAGATCGGTGCCGTCGTCGAATCCGTCGCCCTCGGCTATCGCCGCGAGTCGCGCCGAAGTGTCCATGAACGCGGGGTCGACCCGGTGGACCGCCCGGTACAGCGGGAGGGCGGCGGCGGAGCGCCCCGTGCCCTCGTGCGCTCGCGCCAGCCAGTACCGCAGCTCCTTGCGCTGCGGCTGCTCACTGCGACAGCGCATCAGCGCGGCCGACAGCAGCGGTTCCGCCTGGCCGTACATCTCCAGGCGCACCCGGGCCATCCCACCGAAGAGTCCCGCCTCGATGCCCAGCATGGGGTCGTCGATCAGTGGATCGGTGTGCCGGACCAGCTGCTCCCAGTCCTTGACGAGGTAGGCACGGCACGCGTGCAGAAAGCGGACCTGGGGATCGGTGTCCACGGGCGGCAGCCCCGCGAGCGCCCGGTCCAGCTCCGGCACATGGCGGCCGTCGAGCCAGTGCGAGGCGTGCGCGAGCAGCAGGTCGCGCGGGCTCTCCAGCACCGGCTGCACCCACCAGCCGAGCCAGTACCAGGAGTTGAGGGTCCGCCGGTGCCGGGCGCGCTGCTCGCCGAACCGTTCCCGGTGCCGGAACATCCTGAGCAGGGCGGTCGTCGTGTCGACGCGCAGCGCGTGCAGCCCGAGCCAGCCGTCGGCCATGCCCGGATCCATCCGGACCGCCGCGCGGAACTCCTCCTCCGCCTGCGGATAGGCGCCCATGGTGTAGGCGTCGACCCCTCGCAGCCAGGCGAGGTCGGCCGGGGCGTCGGAGCCCTGCGTGCCGAAGTCCATCACGTCCCCCACAAACCGTGCCCCCGTTGAATGCCGGGCGGGCCGGTGCCCGTCGGCAGCCTTCGTCGAACCGCTGTGCCGCGGACGGGAGTTGCTTCGGTGCGGTGAGCAGCCGTCCGAAGGTCGCACCGAGAGGCATCGTACCTGCGCGGCAGGCGTGGGCCGAAGGGTGCCGCAGGCCGGGTTCTCCGAGGTGGGCGCGGCCGGGACACGCTCGGCGCGGTGACCGAGGGTGAATAAACCGGGGCAGACGGCTTCCGGATAACACCCTGGAGGCAGAACGAAGCCCCCGATCACGGGGGAACAACCGGGGGCTTCGCGTATGCGGGCGGCTTCGAAGGCCGCACATTGAGAACGTAAGACCTGTAAGGCTTCCGGGTCAAGCCGAGTTGAAGGTATGGGGGAACTTCGTCCGCGAGGGTCTTCACGCGTTCAGCACACCGGCGACGGTCCGTCACGGTGTGTGACGGGATGGTCCGGTCCTGATGTACCAACAGGCCCCGGCAGCACCACATAACCTTCTGGTCCCTGCAGCACCAGATGGTCGGCGAAGGGGCGCGAGGGGTCCTCGGTGAAATGCCGACGCTCCTCGGCCACCCAGCCCCGCCAGAAGTCATCCAGCTGAGGGCCGTCCCGCCGGCGCCCCCGCGCCCAGGCCTCCTGGTCGGGCAGCTCCATCCACAGCAACCGGGCGAGATGGGGCCGCAGCGCCGCGCGGCCCGCGCCGACGCCCTCCACCACCACGACGGGCGCGGCCGGGAGCGCGCGGGCCGTACCGAAGTCACGGGCGTTCCAGTCGTACGGCCGGTACCACGCGGTCTCGCCACGGTGCAGCGGCTCGATCACCTCGGTCAGCAGCCGCTCGGTCCAGGCGAAGAACTCCTCGTGCGTGGCGATGTCGTCGAGATGCAGCACGGGCGCACCGCCGAGGGCCGCGGCCAACTGCCCGGCGAACGTGGTCTTCCCCGATCCGGCGTGGCCGTCGACGCCGACGAGGCGGACGGGGCCGCAGGACGGCGGCAGCAGGCGCAGGTGGCGGGCCAGTTCGCGAATGGTGGTTCCCGGGGGTGCGGTCCGGATCGGCCTAGGTGACGGCCCTGTTCCGGTCTCTCATTCTACGGGGGCGGTGCGCGGCTCCCGGTCGGCCGTACCAGGTCAGGTTCACATCAATGGTCCCAACCAATATCGGTGGGCGTGTGCGGGCCCGGGGTGCTGGCAGAAGTCCCGCTCCGGCGTCCATAGTTGCCCCACAACGCGCGCCTGAAGATCCTTCCGGACTAATGGGGGTCACCCGCTCATGACCAGAGCACAACCGCCGTCCCGCAGAACCGTGCTGGCCGCCGCGATCACCGTCGCGGCGGCCGGCACCACCGGGACCGCCGCCGCGAGCACGGGCACAGCCGCCGCCGGCGGCACCGGTACCGTCGTCGGCCCGACCGGAACGGCCGCCGCGAGCGCCGCGGGGCGAGCCACCGGTCCCTCGCGGAAAGCCGTTCCCCACCCCGTGGACAACCGTGCATGGACCTCGTACGCCGACTGGCGTTCCGGCAGCGCCGAGGGCACCCGTGCGGTGGCGGCGCTCCGCCCCGGCCTGGTGATCGGCAGACCGGCCGGCACCACCGAATACTCCGATCCGCACACCGGAACCACCGCCACCTGGGAGTACGCCCGCTGGACCTCCCCGGTGCACCGGCTCAGGGTCCCCGCGGCCGAGGTCATCGCCTCCTGGAACGCGCACACCCCGCCCGGCACCTGGCTGCAGGTCGATCTGCGCGGCACCTACTCCGACGGCACGGAAACCCCGTGGTACGTGATGGGCCGCTGGGCCTCCGGCGACGAGGACATCAAGCGGACCTCGGTCGACGACCAGTCGGACGGCAAGAGCGACATCTGGACCGACACCTTCGCCATCAGTGATCCGGCCTCGGGGCTGCGCCTCGTCTCGTACCGGCTGCGGCTGACGCTCCACCGCCGGCCCGGCAGTGCGGCCACGCCCAGGGTCTGGCGGCTCGGTGCGATGGGCTCCGACATCCCGGACCGCTTCACCGTTCCGGCCTCCACGCCACGACTGGCCCGGGAACTCGTCGTCCCGCGCTACTCGCAGGAGATCCACATCGGCCAGTACCCGGAGTACGACAACGGCGGAGAGGCCTGGTGCAGCCCCACCTCCTCGCAGATGATCATCGAGTACTGGGGCCGGCGGCCCACCGCCGCGGACCTGTCCTGGGTGAACCCCGCCTACGCCGACCCGCAGGTGTGCCACGCGGCCCGCTTCACCTACGACTACCAGTACGGCGGCTGTGGCAACTGGCCGTTCAACTCCGCCTACGCGGCCACGTACCGGGACCTCCAGGGTGTGGTCACCCGGCTCGGCTCGCTCGCCGACCTGGAGACGCTGATCGCCGCCGGGATCCCCGCCATAACGTCCCAGTCGTTCCTCAAGACCGAACTGACCGGGGCCGGTTACGGCACTTCCGGCCATCTCATGACCGTCATCGGCTTCACCGCCGAGGGTGACGTAATCGCCAACGATCCCGCTTCACCCAATAACGATGCGGTCCGCCGCGTTTACAACCGTCGCGAATGGGAGACCATCTGGCTCCGGACCAAGAGGTACAACGCGAGCGGCAAGATCGTCTCCGGCACCGGAGGCGTCTGCTACCTGTACTTCCCGGCTCAGCCCTCCGCGCGTCAGCGCGCTGCGCTGGCGGCGGTGGGCATCCGCTGAGCCCGGGAAAAGGACGGCCCCTCTCCTCCGAGGGGGGCCGTCCTTCGCTCTCCTCCGAGGGGGCCGTCCTTCGCTGCGATCCCTCCGCCTTGACCCCTGTTCATCCGGATTGATGCAAATTCGTTCACCTTGACCAAGTACGTCCGGGATTGGCGCGGGTTTGTCCGGCGTGACCAAGCTCTCGTCCACGTCCGAGCATGTCGTGGCAAAGTGGTCGAAGCGGCGGGGGAGTCCACTGCGAGACGACTGTGAGCGAGGCATGACCACGATCTCCGCCATCGGCGCCCGTGTCCGAGCACGTACCGGCGGCCCCGACGACGACCGCGGCCACCGGATCCTGGAGCATCTCCTGGGCTGGACCCTCGTCGTCGTCCTCGCGATGTTCGTCACCCGGGCCGGATGGCTGTGATCCTTCTGCGCCGCTGGGGCCGTGGCTTGTTCTGACCCTCCCTCAGTTGCGGCTGACATACTACCGGTGTCCCCCACACGGCAGCAGAGTTGGTCCGGAATTGAGCAGTGGTCAACAGCGTGGGGTCGGCCGCCCGCAGTCGCGCGGCACCGACCGATCCCTGGCGCGCCGCGCCGAACTCATCGCCATCGGACGGAAGTTGTTCACGGACACCTCCTACGACGCGCTCTCGATGGACGACATCGCCAAGCAAGCGCGGGTCGCCAAGGGGCTGATCTACTACTACTTCAAGTCCAAGCGCGGCTACTACCTGGCGATCATCGAGGACTCCGTCGACGAGTTGGTCTCCCGTGCCGCCGGCAGCACCGAACTCCCGCCCCACGAACGGGTGCACCGCACCATCGACGGCTATCTGCGGTATGCCGAGCACCACCAGGCCGCCTACCGCACGATCATCACCGGCGGCGTCGGCTTCGACGCCGAGGTGCACGCCATCCGGGAAGGAGTGCGCGAGGCGATCATCGGGGCGATCGCGGAGGGAGCCTGGGGTTCCCCGGTCTTCGGGCCGGGCGGCCCGGACCGCGGGGGAGAGAACCCGAACGGGATACCCGCGGTGGCGCGGCTGGCACTGCTCGGCTGGCTGTGCAGTGTCGAGGGGATCACGCTGGACTGGATCGGCCACCAGGACCCGCCCCGTGACACCGTCCGGAGGCTGCTGGCGCGCACGCTGCGGATGACGCTGCGGACCATCGAGGAGTTCGAGCCGGACTTCCCGGTACCGCCGCGCGGGGAGCCGGGGCCGGTCGGCACCCGGCGTCTGGAATCGGAGCGGACGGGTCTGGAGCGGACAGGCCCGGAGCGGACAGGCCCGCAACGCACGCGCCACCCGGGGCCCGCGGGTCCCGCGCGGCGCGTCGGTGCGACCGGTTCCGAGCTTGGGGTGGGGGTCCGGCGTCCCCCACCCCAAGGTCCTGGGGAACGGCGCTAGTGCTCCGGCAGGCAACGTTTGCGCGACGGGCGAACGGTGCCTGCCGGGGCGCTAGTTGATCGCCCGGATCAGCTCGCCGTTCGTGGTGTCGCCGCTCAGTTCCCAGAAGAAGGTGCCGCCCAGCCCCTGCTGGTTCTTGTAGGTCATCTTCCCGGCGATGGTCGACGGGGTGTCGTAACTCCACCAGTTGGAGCCGCACTTGGCGTACGCCGTCCCGCCGACGGTGCCGGTGGCCGGGCACTTCGTCTTCAGTACCTTGTAGTCCTCGATGCCCTGTTCGTACGTCCCGGCGGCCGGGCCGGTCGCGGTGCCGCCGGGTGCTGTCTGGGTGACACCGGTCCAGCCGCGCCCGTAGAAGCCGATCCCGAGCAGCAGCTTGGACGCCGGGATGCCCAGGCCCTTGAGCTTGGCGATGGTGGCCGAGCTGTTCCACTCCGCCTTGGGGATTCCGGAGTACGAGGTCAGGGGCGAGTGCGGGGCCGTCGGGCCGGCCGCGTCCCAGGCGCCGAAGAAGTCGTACGTCATCGGGTTGTACCAGTCGACGTACCGGGCGGCGCCCGCGTAGTCCGCCGCGTCGATCTTTCCGCCGCTCGTCGCGTCGGCCGGGATCGCCGCGGTGACCAGGGCGGACGAGCCGAACTTGGCGCGCACGGCGGCCATCAGGTTCCGGTACGCCGCCCGCCCGCTGGTGTCACAGGTGGCACCGCAGGCGTTGGGGTACTCCCAGTCGATGTCGATGCCGTCGAAGACGTCCGCCCACTTGGAGTTCTCCACCAGGTCGTAGCAGGACTGGGCGAACGCGGCGGGGTTCCGTGCCGCCTCACCGAAACCGGCCGACCAGCTCCAGCCGCCGAAGGACCACAGCACCTTGAGGTTCGGGTACAGCTTCTTCAGCTTGCGCAACTGGTTGAAGTTGCCGCGCAGTGGCTGGTCCCAGGTGTCCGCGACGCCGTCGACCGACTGGTCCGCGGTGTACGCCTTGTCGGTGGCCGCGTAGGCGTCGCCCATCGCGCACTTGCCTCCGGTGACGTTGCCGAAGGCGTAGTTGATGTGGGTCAGCTTGGCTGCGGAACCCGACGTCCGGATGTTGTTGACGTGGTAATTGCGCTGGTAGACGCCCCATTCGGTGAAGTAGCCGACGACCTTGGAGGCGGCGGCCGCCTCGCGCGGTGCGGGTGCCGCCGCGGTCGCCTCGCGCGGTGTGGGTGCCGCCGCGGCAGTGCCGGCGCCGGCGAGGAGTCCGGCGCCGAGGACGGCGCAACAGACGGCGGCGACGAGACCTCGGAGGCGGTGCGGTCTGAGCATCGTGTCTCCTCGTGGGGGAGGGAGAGTGGGGGAGTGGTGCCGTCGACCTGCTGCGCCCCTCCGTGTCCGCTCCTGGCAGGGCTGCGCTTGCGACAAGGCTGTGCACTTGGCATGAACACGGAGGGGTGCCTGCCGGAACTGTAGGAGGACTAGACCACAGCGGTCAATGGTTCGTACCAATCCGGCGCGCGCTCCGCCCGCCGAGCGGGCATACTCACAGCGCCACCCTCGGAAGGGAGCTTTTCGCGCGAGAGGCTTCCGGAAGGGAGCCGTCATGCACCGCGCCCCACGGCCGGTGGACCGTGAGCCGCTCACGCCCGAGACCCGGGACCTGTTCTCACTCGTCCGTGAACTCGCGCGGCGGGAGATCGCCCCGCGGGCCGCCGAGGAGGAGGACGCCGGCCGCTTCCCCCGGGAACTGTTCCGTCTGCTCTCCGAGGCGGGACTGCTCGGCCTCCCGTACGGCTCCGCCCTCGGTGGCGGCGACCAGCCGTACGAGATCTACCTCCAGGTCCTCGAAGAGCTGGCCGCGGCCCGGCTGACCGTCGGCCTGGGTGTCAGCGTGCACACGCTCTCCTGCCATGCGCTCGCCCACTACGGCACCGAGGAGCAGCGGGCGCTACGGCTGCCGGGCATGCTCGGCGGCGGACTGCTCGGCGCCTACTGCCTGTCCGAACCCGCCTCGGGATCGGATGCCGCATCCCTGCGCACGAGAGCGGTACGGGACGGCGACCACTGGATGATCACCGGTACCAAGGCCTGGACCACACACGGCGGGATCGCCGACTTCTACACCGTCTTCGCCCGCACCGGCGACGAGGGGCCCCGCGGCATCACCGCGTTCCTGGTGCCCGGGGACGCGGAGGGGCTGAACGCCGCACCACCCGAGAGGAAGATGGGACTGAAGGGCTCGCCCACGGCGCAAGTCACCTTTGACGGTGTGCGGGTCGCCGACGACCGGCGCATCGGCGAGGAGGGGCAGGGCTTCGCGATCGCGCTCTCGGCGCTGGACTCCGGGCGGCTCGGCATCGCGGCGTGCGCGATCGGGGTCGCCCAGGCGGCACTGGAAGAGGCGGTCGGCTACGCCACCGGACGCGAGCAGTTCGGGCGGCCCATCGCCCACTTCCAGGGACTGCGGTTCATGCTCGCCGACATGGCCACACAGATCGCGGCGGGCCGCGCGCTGTATCTCGCCGCGGCCCGGTCGCGCGACGCGCGCCGACCGTTCGTCGAACAGGCGGCCATGGCCAAGGTGCTGTGCACCGACACCGCCATGAGGGTCACCACCGACGCCGTGCAGATGCTCGGCGGCTACGGCTACACGGCGGACTTCCCCGTCGAGCGCTATATGCGCGAGGCCAAGGCGCTGCAGATCGTCGAGGGCACCAATCAGATCCAGCGGATGGTCATCGCCCGTCACCTCGTGGGTCCCGACTCGCGCTGATCGTGCCGACCCCGACCGGCGGCGCCGTCAGCCGGGCCCATTCCGGGTCGTGACGGCCCGGCAGGGTCCTGCCGCGTTCGGCCCAGACGCGCATGAGGGCCCGGTAGATCGGAGGGTCCAGATACGGACGGGCCAACTGCTGGCGGGGTGGCGGAACCGATTCTGCGAAGGGCCGGAACAACTGCCCGGTGGTCGCGTACGTAAGGGTCATACCGGGGCAACGCGCTGATGCGGCGACAGGTCACCCCGGTTGTGAATCGACCGTCAGTTCGTGGTCTGCTCCGGGCGGTGGCCCGGTCACACCGGACCCGCACCACGACGGCGTACGGGCCGTGGTGCAGGGCGGTTGCCAGGATCGACCCGGATCTCACCCCGGTCTTCGGGGCGGACGGTCTTCGCAGACCGGCAGTCTCCGGAGTCTCTGGAGGTCCACGGTCTCCGCGGATCCACAGACTTCGGGGCCCGGAGGCCGTCCGGAGACTCAACGGGCGTCCAGAAGTTCAGGGGGCTGAACCGCTCGGCGGTCAGCCGGCCTGACGGCGGTATCGGGTCACGCGGCCGGACAACGGTATCGGTTCACGCTGCCTGGCGGCGGAGTCGGTTCACGCGGCCTGGCGGCTGGGGCGGCTCGCGCGGACGGCCTGGCGACGGATCGCGGGGATCCGCAGGGGGCGCGAACCCGGGCCGCCGACGTGGGAGAAGGGCTGCATCCGCCAGTCGAGCCCCTGAGGCAGCGTCAGCACGACGGCGTTGTCCTGCTCCTGGAGCTGAAGAGCCTCGTCGGCAGGGCGGGCGTCGGTCGCCGCGCGGCCCGTGCCCGGGCAGACCGTGAGCCCGAACGGGTTCCACGGCGAGGCGCACAGCGCGTGCTCGGGCAGGAACGCCTCGTCCGCCAGGAGCGCGATCGACTGCGCGCAGTCCGGGCAGATCACCCGGTACATCTCGAACGTGTCGTACGCGTCGTGCTCCTCGTCGTCAAGGGCGTCCGGTTCGACGCCCTCCGGAGCGAGCTCGACGACGGGCTGCCGTCGCTTGGACGTGACGCGACCAGGGCGCTTGAGACTCTGCATTGGGTTCTCCCCCTCGGGCTGGGCCGGCCAGGCACCGTGGCCTCGGCCACAGCAAGCACTTCCCGCGTCGTCGCGGCGGTAATCACGACGACATCACGAACCCTGTTCGAGCACTGTGGCGTTCGTCACATGCCGCATGCAGGTGTCCGGGCGCCCGACACGCCACGACAAAGGCCCCCGCGAAAACCCGGCAGCCACATCACAAACAGGGTATGACCAGCGCCGCTGAGCTATCCGGAGGGATCAAGGGCACTGTAGGTTCTTGCGTCATGGAGGAGCTGGACCGACAAATCGTGCAGCTGCTCGTCGCGGACGGGCGGATGAGCTACACCGACCTGGGCAAGGCCACGGGCCTGTCCACGTCGGCCGTGCACCAGCGGGTGCGCCGGCTGGAGCAGCGGGGCGTCATCCGCGGCTATGCCGCCGTCGTCGACCCCGAGGCCGTGGGGCTGCCCCTGACCGCGTTCATCTCGGTCAAACCGTTCGACCCCAGCGCCCCGGACGACATCGCCGAACGCCTGGCCGGCGTCCCCGAGATCGAGGCCTGCCACAGCGTGGCGGGCGACGAGAACTACATCCTCAAGGTCCGCGTGTCGACACCGCACGAACTCGAGGAGCTCCTGGCCCGGCTGCGCACTCTGGCCGGGGTCTCGACGCGGACGACGGTGGTTCTGTCGACGCCGTACGAGGCGCGGCCGCCGCGGATCTGACACGGGTGACCGTCCCGCGCCTCTGAGGACGGGCGCGGCTGTCCCGCGCCGGGCGGCACCGTCCCGCGCCGGTGGTACCGACCCGCGCGAGCGTGGGTTCCGGGCTCGCGCGCCCGAGCCCGGGCCGTGCGGACCCAGGTGAGGAGCCCCCGGTCCCGCACGGGAAACTGTGCACATGAGTGAGAGCCCCGAGACCCCAGGCACCGTGCTGCTGCGCCGAGGGGAGGTCCACAGTCCCGCCGATCCCTTCGCCACCGCGATGATCGTGGAAAGAGGACGCATCGCGTGGGTCGGTTCGGAGGGGGCGGCCGACTCCTTCGCGGACGGCGTCGAGGAGATCGTGGACCTGGACGGTGCCCTCGTCACCCCCGCCTTCACCGACGCCCATGTGCACACCACGGCCACCGGCCTCGCCCTGACCGGCCTCGACCTGTCGGCCGCCCGCTCCCTGGCGGAGGCCCTCACCCTGGTACGGGAACACGCCGGCTCCCACCCGGCCGACCGCGTCCTGCTCGGTCACGGCTGGGACGCCGCCCGCTGGCCCGACGGGCGCCCGCCCACCCGCGCCGAACTCGACGAGGCCACCGGCGGCCGCCCGCTCTACCTCACCCGTATCGACGTCCACTCGGCGGTCGTCACCACCGCCTTGCTCGATCTGGTCCCCGGCGTCACCGATCTCCCCGGCTACACCGACGGCCCGCTCACCCGCGATGCCCACCACGCCGTACGCGCCGCCGCGCACGCCGCCGTCACCCCCGGACAGCGCACGACCGCGCAGCGCGCCGCGCTCGCGCACGCGGCCTCCCTCGGCATCGGCTCCGTGCACGAGTGCGCGGGACCCGACATCTCCTCCGAGGGCGACTTCACGGGACTGCTGCGGCTCGCCGCATCCGAACCCGGTCCACGGGTCGTCGGCTACTGGGCCGAACAGGCCGAGGACGGCGTGGCGAGGGCGCGGGCGCTGGGCGCGTCCGGCGCCGCGGGCGACCTCTTCGTCGACGGCGCCCTCGGCTCGCACACCGCCTGCCTGCACCGGCCGTACGCCGACGCCTCTCACACCGGCACGGCCTACCTGGACACCGCGGCCGTGGCCGCCCATGTCGTCGCCTGCACGGAGGCGGGTCTGCAGGCCGGCTTCCACGCCATCGGCGACGCCGCCGTGACCACCGTCGTCGAGGGTGTCCGCGCCGCCGCGGAGAAGGTCGGCCTGCCGCGGATCCGCGCCGCCCGGCACCGCGTAGAACACGCCGAGATGCTCACCCCCGAGACGATCGCCGGCTTCGCCGAACTGGGCCTCACCGCCTCCGTCCAGCCCGCCTTCGACGCGCTGTGGGGAGGGGAGGACGGCATGTACGCGCGGCGGCTGGGCGCCGAACGGGCCCGTACGCTCAACCCGTTCGCGGGCCTGCTGCGCGCCGGTGTCCCTCTCGCCTTCGGCTCCGACAGCCCGGTCACCCCGCTCGACCCGTGGGGCACCGTGCGCGCCGCGGCCTTCCACCGCACGCCGGAGCACCGGGTGTCCGTGCGCGCCGCGTTCACGGCGCATACGCGGGGCGGCTGGCGGGCGATCGGCCGGGACGACGCGGGCGTACTGGTCCCCGGGACACCCGCCGACTACGCCGTGTGGCGCACCGAGGCGCTGGTCGTCCAGGCCCCCGACGACCGGGTCGCCCGCTGGTCCACCGACCCGCGCTCCGGCACCCCCGGGCTGCCCGACCTGACCCCCGGCGCACCGCTCCCGCTCTGCCTGCGCACGGTCGTCGACGGGCACACCGTGTTCGTACGGCCGGGCGAGTGATGTCCGGGGGTGGCGCGGCCCGGGCCGGGGCCCACCACGGCCCGGTGCGACCTGCGCATCCTCCCCGCTGACCAGGCATTGCTGAGAAAACCCGCAGGTCAAACGGGTGTTGACAGTGAGCGGCGGGGGGCCGGTAGGTTCGGCCGGGTCCACCACCGGACGGCCGACCGGAGAACGCCCGCGCTGTCGCCGATCGCCGCTGGGTCAGGGGCGGTGTGCCGCACACCGGTGCACCACCGCTGGGAGCCAGGCCCAGCTCCCGCGCCACGGGGGCGAGGGAACGTTCCGGCCGGATGGGGGTACCTCCCTGCTCAAGGAGGATCCCTCTGCTCCGGGAGTCCCTCCCGCTCGAGCCTTGTCGAGAGTGGGGGAGAACTGAGCGGGGGAGAAGCCACGAGCCGGGGGAAGGTGTGACCGGGTGGGGCCCAGGCGTTCAGTAGACAACGGCTTTCGGTCGATCCGCAGCCAGCGGGTCCCAGGTCGGCCCGAAGGGCGCCGGGCCCCGATCCGTGATCGGCCGGGACCGTTCGGTGGCGCATTCGCCGAGACTTCCTTCCGCGTACCGACGGCTCTCACCGGGTTCTTGCCCGCTTGGCCGACTCTTGCGGAATCGGCATGCTCAACTGGCACGCGCCGCAACAATGGCGCAGGCAGCGGCCACTAAGGTGGACCCCTGCGTACGGACGTGAAGGGGCAGCAGTGAACGACGGCGACGGAACCCTCGAGGCGAAGGCCCAGGGGAGGCAGTTCGGTCCGCTCGGCACGGCCTTGGTGATCATCCCGACCTACAACGAGGCGGAGAACATCAAGTCCATCGTCGGCCGGGTGCGGACCGCCGTGCCCGAGGCGCACGTGCTGATCGCCGACGACAACAGCCCCGACGGCACCGGCAAGCTGGCCGACGAACTCGCGGCCGATGACGAGCACGTCCAGGTGTTGCACCGCAAGGGCAAGGAAGGACTCGGCGCCGCGTATCTCGCCGGGTTCGCCTGGGGGCTCGAACAGGGCTACGGCGTGCTGATCGAGATGGACGCGGACGGTTCCCACCAGCCGGAGGAACTGCCCCGGCTGCTGACCGCGCTCAGGGGCGCCGACCTCGTGCTGGGCTCCCGCTGGGTGCCCGGCGGCCGGGTCGTGAACTGGCCCAGGTCCCGCGAGTTCATCTCCCGCGGCGGCAGCCTCTACTCGCGCGTGCTCCTCGATGTGCCGATCCGTGACGTGACCGGCGGCTACCGTGCCTTCCGCCGCGAGACCCTCGAGGGCCTCGGACTCGCGGAGGTCGCCTCGCAGGGCTACTGCTTCCAGGTCGACCTGGCCCGTCGTGCCATCAGGGCCGGATACCACGTGGTCGAGGTCCCGATCACCTTCGTCGAGCGGGAACTGGGCGACTCCAAGATGAGTCGCGACATCCTCGTCGAGGCGCTGTGGCGGGTGACCACATGGGGGGTCGGGGAGCGGGTCGGCAAGGTGCTGGGACGACGGGGCCCGTTGTCCTGACCCGCCCACCGGTAGTGCACGGTCCGCGCTGATCAGGGGCTTATCCCGCACTGAGCCCGGTGCGGGCACACTGGGGGCATGACGACTGGCGCCACACCCGGCTACCCCGCCCGGAAACCGAGACGCTCCCGCCTGGGCACGTTCCTGCCGTTGGGCATCGCCGCCTGGCTGGTCCTGGAGATCTGGCTGCTCACCGTGGTCGCGGGCGCCGCGGGCGGCGGCACCGTCCTCCTGCTGATCCTCGCCGGGATCGTGCTCGGCGGCGTGGTCATCAAGCGCGCCGGCCGCCGGGCCTTCCGCAATCTCACCGAGGCACTGCAACAGCAACAGAGCGGCACCGCGCCGACGGGCGGCGGCACCGAGGGCAACGGCCTGATGATGCTCGGCGGTCTGCTGCTGATGCTGCCGGGCCTGGTCTCGGACGCCCTCGGGCTGCTGCTGCTGGTTCCGCCGCTGCAGCGCGTGCTGAGCCGTTCCGCGGAGCGGGCCTTCGAGCGCAGGATCCGGGCGGCCACCCCCGGCGGCTTCGGGGACGCCTTCCAACAGGCCCGTATCCACCGCCCGGACGGCAAGGTCGTCCAGGGCGAGGTCATCCGGGACGACGACCCGGCGTCCGACGGACCGGACCCGGGCCCGCGTCGGCCCCTGACACCGTGACGGAGGTCACCTGGAACCGTGACCGAGGCAACCTGCCAGGTGACCGAGGTCACCTGGCACCGTGACAGAGGTCACGTGGTCGCGTAACTGATGTGAAGCGCAGCCGTCCACATATCGCACACCGCGGGGCGGGACACCGTGCATACGGTGTGCCGCCCCGCGGTCTTGTGCTTGCTGTGCGCCCTGGTGCTGTGGTGCTCTGTCTGCCGCCCAGCCCCCGGAGGAACTACGCGGACTTCCGGCTGTCCCTCGGATGAACAGCGATGTTCATGGCGCCGGAACGGAGAACGGCCAGGCGCTCCTCGAGGACCTCTTCGAGTTCCTCACGGGTGCGCCGCTCCATGAGCATGTCCCAGTGCGTACGCGCCGGCTTGGCCTTCTTCTCCTCGGGGCCGTCGCCATCCACCAGGAGTGCCTGGGCCCCGCAGACCTTGCACTCCCACTCCGGCGGAATCTCCGCCTCGACCGAGAAGGGCATCTCGAATCGGTGGCCCTTCTCGCATGCGTACTCCACGGCCTGGCGCGGGGCCAGGTCGATGCCGCGGTCCGTCTCGTAGCTGGTCACCACGAGGCGCGTGCCGCGAAGAGCTCGCTCACTCATGAATCGTGCCTCCCGGGCTTGTCGCCCACAGGACAGGTGTCGCTGTCGTCGTCATCCGGTCAACGTCCGGTCGGCGGTAAAGATTCCCGTTCCGAGTCCCGTTCCGGGTCATGCGTCGCCGTCGTAGCCGCAGCCTTGTCGACCAATGTCGTACCCACCGGCGCCCGGTTTGTCACATCTGACAGCAGATGTCACCCAGCGTTTCGGCTTCTTTGACGCGCAGTAACGGTACGCCTGGCAGGCCAAAGGCGTACACTACCCCCCTTTGCCGCTCGGTGCTAAATCCGGTCCGGTACCGGGTTGCCCGCCTCCTCGACGGCCCGCCGTACCGGAACCCTCGCCAGCAGCGCGAAACCGATCACGAAGAACACCACCAGCGAGATGATCGCGTCCCGATAACTGCCGGTCAGCTGGTACGTGAGCCCGAAGAGGAGGGGGCCGAGCCAGCTCATTCCCCGGTCGCTCGTCTCGTAGGCGGAGAAGTACTCGGCCTCCTTGCCGCGTGGGACGAGATGCGAGAAGAGGGAGCGGGAGAGCGCCTGGCTGCCGCCGAGCACCAGCCCGATCCCCGCCGCCAGCACGAAGAACCCCGCGGAAGACCCGGCCGGCAGGAAGAACCCGGCCCCGATGGTCACGGTCCAGGCGACCAGCGAGCCGAGAATGGTGCGTTTCGCGCCGTACACCGCCGCGAGCCGCCCCATGCCGAGCGCCCCGACCACGGCGAGCACCTGGACCAGCAGCACCGCCACGATCAGCGTCGACTGGCTGAGCTCCAGCTCCTCGGAGCCGTAGACCGAGGCCTGGGAGATCACCGTCTGGATGCCGTCGTTGTAGACGAGGTACGCCAGCAGGAAAGCGAGCGTCAGCGGATGCCGCCGCATGTCCTTGAACGTGGCCGCGAGTTGCCGCCACCCGTGCCCCGCCGCATCCGCCGGCGCCGCGGCCCGGTCCCTGAGCCGCTTGAGGGGGACGAGGGTGAAGGCGCCCCACCACAGACCCGCCGACGCCAGGCAGATGCGGACCGCTGTGGATTCGGACACACCGAAGGAGTCGTGGGCCGTGAACAGCACCAAGTTCAGCAGCAGGACGAGGCCGCCCGAGGCGTAGCCGAACGCCCAGCCCCGGGACGAGACGGCGTCCCGCTCCTCGGGGGCGGCGATCTGCGGCAGGTACGCGTTGTACAGCACCATCGACACGGCCACCGAGGCGTTGGCGACGATCAGCAGGAGGCCCCCGAGGAGATAGCGGTCGCCGTCCAGGAAGAACATGCCCGTGGTGGCCGCGGCCCCCAGATAGGCGGAGGCGGCCAGCAACGGCTTCTTGCGGCCCGTCCGGTCGGCCGCCGCCCCCGCGAGCGGCATCACGAGGACCGCCAGGATCACGGACGCGGACACGGAGTACGCGAAGAACGACCCCGCGCGCACCGGGATCCCGAGCGGGTGCACGAAACCGTCCGCATCCGCCGCCGACTCGGCGACCGACGTCAGATACGGGCCCATGAACACGGTCAGCACGCTCGTCGAGTAGACCGAGCACGCCCAGTCGTAGAAGTACCAGCCGTGCTGCTCGCGCCGCCGCTCGGCGGCGGCATCGTGGTCGTCCTGCCCCTGCGCCCGCACGGTGTCGGTGCCCACCCGTGCCCCCTCGCTGTTCGTGACCTGTCGGCCGTGTCGGCTCTGGCGCCGCCCTTCAGGTGGTCAGGTCCAGGTCCCCCGGTCCTTGAGCACGTCGCGCAGCGTTCCGATGTGATCGGTCATGATGCCATCGACTCCCAGGTCCAGGAGCCGGTGCATCGCCACCGCGTCGTTGACCGTCCACACATGGACCTGGAGCCCGCGCGCGTGGGCCTCCTGTATGAAGCGGTGATCGACCACCGGGATGCCGGACTGGGCCTGCGGGACCTGCGCGCACACCGCCGACCGGCGCAGGGCCGCCGGGAAGCCCCAGGAGCGCAGCCGCAGGCCGAGGACTCCCTTGGTGCCGTACGACGTGGCCAGACGCGGGCCGGCCAGTCGCTGGGCACGGGCCACCCGGGCCTCGTTGAACGAGCCGACGCAGATCCGGTCCCAGCAGTCGGTGCGCCGGATCAGGTCGAGCAGCGGCAGCAGCGAGGACTCCGCCTTCATGTCGACGTTCCAGCGCACGTCGGGGAACGTCTCCAGCAGCTCCTCGAAGAGGGGCACGGGTTCGCGGCCCGCCACGCGCGCCTGCCGTACGTCGGCCCAGGGCAGGTCGGCGATCCGGCCCGCTCCGTCCGTCACCCGGTCCAGGGTCGCGTCGTGGAACGCGACGAGCCTTCCGTCGGCGGTGGTGTGCACATCGGTCTCGATGTACCGGTAGCCGGCCTCCACCGCGCGGCGGAAAGCGGCCTCGGTGTTCTCCAGGCCGTCTGCCGCGCCGCCGCGGTGGGCGAAGGGGATGGGGCCCGGATGATCCAGGTACGGGTGGCGTATGCGCGTGCTCACTGCCGCAGTATGTCCCTCTTCGGTTGACCTGTGGCAACGACCGTGCTGCCGCCGGATGCCCGCTCGACGGCGAACACGCGCAGGAAGACCTGGGCGAGCGGTCCGATCGCCAGCGCGTACAGCAGCGTGCCGACGCCCACGGTGCCGCCCAGGAGGAAGCCCGTGGTCACCACCGCCAGTTCGAGGGCCGTGCGGATCAACCGGATGGAGCGGCCCGTGCGCCGGTGCAGACCCGTCATCAGGCCGTCGCGCGGGCCCGGGCCGAAAGCGGCCGCTATGTAGAGCCCGGTCGCCAATCCGTTGAGGACGATGGCCGCCACCATCAGCGGCACGCGGACGGCCGTGGCGTGCACCTCGGGGAGGACGGCGAGGGTGCCGTCCATCGCGACACCGATCACCAGCACGTTGGAGACCGTGCCGAGGCCCGGGCGCTGGCGCAGGGGGATCCACAGCAGCAGGACGACTGCACCGATGACGGTGGTCACCACGCCGATCGTCAGACCTGTCAGCTCCGACAGGCCCTGGTGGAACACGCCCCAGGGCTCCAAACCGAGGTCCACCGAGAGGAGGAGGGCCGAACTGGCGCCGTACAGGGTGAGACCCATGTACAGCTGGATCAGCCGACGGGGCAGTCGGCGGTGTGGTGTCGGCAACGTGATTCCCCCCTGAGGTGGCACCCGGTGGTGACGGTGGACTGATCCATGTCACTCTGTGGCTTGAGGAGAAATGTCATCCATGGCCAATTCGGGGAAGGTGGACTGGGAATCATGGCGCAGTGGACTTCGGCCGTGGGTGCGGCACAGCTGGCCCGGCTGCTCAACTCCCAGCAGGAGCGGCCCGCCGGGCCCGGTAACCGGCGCCCGCCCGCGTATCGCGCGCTCGCCGACGGCATCCGGCTGCTCGTGCTCGAAGGGCGCGTTCCGGTGGCGGCGCGCCTGCCCGCCGAGCGGGAGCTGGCGCTCTCCCTGTCGGTGAGCCGCACCACCGTGGCCGCCGCGTACGAGGCGCTGCGGACCGAGGGCTTTCTGGAGTCGCGCCGAGGAGCGGGCAGTTGGACCGCCGTGCCGGCCGGCAACCCGCTGCCCGCGCGCGGGCTCGAACCGCTGCCGCCCGAGGCGCTCGGCTCCATGATCGACCTCGGCTGCGCGGCGCTCCCGGCTCCCGAGCCGTGGCTGACCCGGGCCGTGCAAGGGGCCCTGGAGGAACTGCCGCCGTACGCCCACACGCATGGGGACTACCCGGCCGGGCTGCCCGCTCTGCGGTCGATGCTGGCGGATCGGTACACCGCGCGCGGGATCCCCACCATGCCGGAGCAGATCATGGTCACCACGGGGGCGATGGGGGCGATGGACGCGATCTGTCACCTCTTCGCGGGGAGGGGCGAGCGGATCGCGGTGGAGTCGCCTTCTTACGCCAACATCCTCCAGCTGATGCGGGAGGCCGGGGCGCGGCTGGTGCCGGTGGCCATGGCCGAGGGCCTCAGGGGGTGGGACCTGGACCGGTGGCGGCAGGTGCTGCGGGAGGCGGCGCCGCGGCTCGCGTACGTCGTAGCGGACTTCCACAACCCGACCGGTGCGCTGGCCGACGAGGGGCAGCGGCGGGGGATGGTGGAGGCTGCGCGGTCTGCCGGAACCGTGCTTGTTGTCGACGAGACGATGAGCGAACTCCACCTCGACGCCGATGTGGACATGCCGCGGCCCGTGTGTGGGTTCGACCCGGCCGGGTCGACGGTGATCACGGTCGGGTCGGCTAGCAAGGCGTTCTGGGCGGGGTTGCGGATCGGGTGGGTGCGGGCCGCGCCCGATGTGATCCGGAGCCTCGTGGCTGCGCGGGCGTATGCCGACCTGGGGACGCCGGTGGTGGAGCAGTTGGCGGTCAACTGGCTGCTGAGCACCGGGGGTTGGGAGCGGGCCGTGGAGCTGCGGCGGGCCCAGGCCAGGGAGAACCGGGACGCGCTGGTGGCCGCGGTGCGGCGGGAGTTGCCCGGCTGGGAGTTCGAAGTGCCGCGCGGCGGGCTCACGTTGTGGGTGCGCAGCGGAGGGCTGTCCGGGTCGCGGTTGGCCGAGGCGGGGGAGCAGGTGGGTGTGCGGGTGCCGTCCGGGCCGCGGTTCGGGGTGGACGGGGCCTTCGAAGGGTATGTGCGGCTGCCGTTCACCGTGGGGGGTGCGGTGGCCGAGGAGGCTGCGGTTCGGTTGGCTGCGGCGGCGCGGTTGGTGGAGAGCGGGCGGGGTGGGGTTGGGGTGGGGGAGACGCCTCGGTCGTTTGTGGCGTGAGGTCTGTGGCAGCCGGTCGCCTTGGGCTGGTGGTCTGACTGTGGGTGGGTGGTCTGCCTGTGGGTGGGTGGTCTGCCTGTGGGTGGGTGATCTGACTGTGGGTTGGTGGTCTGAGTTGGTGGTCGCCTGCCCCCTTTTGGCGGCTCCGCGCCGTTGCGCCTGCTGGTGGTTCTTGGGTCGGGGCCGCGCCGGGTTCTCCGTCCTCGGTCTGGCGGGTGGCGTGTTTTACGGAGAGGTCTAAGTAAGCCGACCGCCAGCCGCTGCGGGCGGAGAACCCGGCACGTCCCCTTCCGGCTGTTTGCGGGTGTGGGTGGAGGTCCCGGCTGGCGCGTTCCCTTCCGGCTGTTTGCGGGTGTGGGTGGAGGTCCCGGCTGGCACGTCCCCTTCCGGTCGTTTGCGGGTGCGGGCGGGGGATCCGGCGCGTTTCCGTGCGGTCGTGGGTGATGGTCGGTGGTGGGTGTCACGCTTCGGTCGGGGTGACTTCCAGGGGGACTGCGGTGTGGGGTGGGAGGAGGGAGAGGACCGCTTCTCGGTGGGGTGTGGGGGCTGTTTCGTCCTGGGGGTCCGGGGTGGCGGGGACCTGGAGGCGGTGGAGTTGGGGGCCGAGGCGGGCGTAGCCGCGGCCCGGGGGGACCTGGGCGAGGGGAGTGGTGGGCGGGGGTGTGCCCAGGGCCGCTTGGAGTTGGGCGGGGGTGGCGGCACCCAGGGCTACGCGGGCGCGGGTGTGGGTGAGGACGGCGCCGGTCA
The DNA here is from genome assembly GCF_004023625.1 of Streptomyces cavernae. Classification (GTDB taxonomy): domain Bacteria; phylum Actinomycetota; class Actinomycetes; order Streptomycetales; family Streptomycetaceae; genus Streptomyces; species Streptomyces cavernae. Next base: position 222,040 of record NZ_RPDJ01000011.1, read on the forward strand.
GGGCGGGCAGGGCGTCGAAGTGGTCCGCCACCACGACGGTGACACCCGCCGCGCGGCCGTGTCGTAGGGGGGCATCGAGCAGTGACTGGGCGTCCGCCAGCGCGGTGGGGCGGTCCAGGAGGAGCCAGAGGGGGCGGCGGATGTCGTCCGGTGGCGTCTGGCCGAACTGGCGGGCGTGCTGGGCGGTGACGATGCGGCGTTCAGTTTCGTGGACGGCCCATTCGAGGCTCGCCAGCGCCCCCGCCGTCTCAGACTCGACCGCGAGCACCCCGGCCCGTCCGGTGAGGCACGCGTACTCGCCGGTGCCGGTGCCCTCGACGATCAGTACGTCGCCGTGCCGGAGCGCCTGCAGGGCAATGGAGCGCAGGAGCGTGGTGGTGCCACTGCCCGGTTCGCCGACGACCAGCAGATGCGGCTCGGTGGAGCGGGGGCCGGTGCGCCAGATGACCGGGGGCACGTCACGCCGGCCGGTGTCGTCCGTCAGGGGGAGTGTGCGCTGGACCGAGGCCGGGTCGGTGAAGCCGAGGACGGTTTCGCCGGGTGCGGTCACGAAGTGCTGGGCGGCGATGTCGGTGGGGAGGGGCGCGAGGACGGTGAGGGTGAGGTCGTTGGCCTCCTCGTTCCAGTCGAAACGGTATTCGCGGCCCCGGCCCGACTTGGTGTGCAGGAGGTGCTCGACGCGGGCCCTGGATTCCGGTTCACCGTCCGCGAAGTACGCCGGGTAGCGCACCACCAGATGTCGGATGCGGCCGGTGTCGTCGAAGTCGTGGGCCGTGAACGCCTTCGTCCAGTCGCCGCCGTGCGCGTAGAGGGGCTGGGGGTCCTCGGGGAGCGAGAAGTAGGGGACGAGCGCCTCGTAGAGCGAGGCGAGGCGCTGCACCTGGGCTTCGGTGGGGCCCGCGGGCCGTGCCGTGGCGCCGTCCCTGCCCTGCCGGGCCGCCGCCGCCATCAACGCGATGACGGCGAGCGCCGGACCGTACGGGACGAGAGTCACGACCAGGACCGCCGAGCCCACCAGGAACAGCAGCGGTCCGCGCCGGTCCTTGGGCGTGCCGGCCCACCTCCGCCGCCCGGCCGCCGCCAGCCGGCGCAGTCCGCGCGAGACCGTGATCAGCGGGTGAAGGATGTCCGTGGCGCTTGCTGCGGTCGTCCGGGCCAGCTCCCGGCCGCGTGCGATCTGTGCGGTTCCGGTGCTCAGCATGCGGGGGAGGGGGCGCCGGGCCACTGCTGTCTCCTGTGGGTACGAAGGGGCGTCAGAACTTGATCCCGCCGAGCAGGCTGGCCAGGCTCGCCCCGCCCGCGGTGATGCTGGGCGCGATGGCGGTGCCCGCGAGGTAGAAGCCGAACAGCGAGCAGACGAGGGCATGTGAGGCCTTGAGGCCGTCCTTGCGGAAGAAGAGGAAGACGATGATGCCGAGCAGAACGACGCCGGAGATGGAGAGGATCATGTGCGTTCTCCTGGTTGGTGGGGACGGTCACCATGAGTACTTCCAGGATCACAGCATGTATCCATATGATTAAAGGGGCAAACGGGTGGATTAAGGGATTTAGTCCCTGTTTGGGGTAGTGGAGTCGGCGTGTTCGGGCGGCGAAGCCGCTTTTCTGCGGGTTCCCGATGATCTCTGCATCGAGTGGCGCCCGCCATGTGCCGGTCCGGGCAGTACCCTGACGATTCACTCGTACGGCGGAGCACCGCTCGTGACCGTGCCCCCCACAGTGAAAGGCGGCTCACTCGATGAGCGAAGCACCCGACCCCGAGGTCGTGGAGCTGGCGACCAAGATCTTCGACCTGGCGCGCCGGGGGGAGACGGAGGCGCTCATGGCGTACGTGGACGCCGGCGTTCCGGCCGACCTCACCAATGACCGGGGCGACACGCTCGTGATGCTCGCCGCGTACCACGGGCAGGCCGACGCGGTGCGGGCGCTCTTGGAACGCGGTGCCGCCGCGGACCGCGCCAACGACCGGGGTCAGACCCCGATCGCCGGGGCCGTCTTCAAGGGTGAGGAAGCCGTGATCCGAGTACTCCTCGACGGCGGCGCCGACCCGGCGGCCGGTACTCCGTCGGCCGTCGACACGGCGCGCATGTTCGGCAAGACCGAGCTCCTGAAACTCTTCGGGGCCGGTTGACCGCCGCCCCGAGCAGGCGGAACAAGGGATTTGGGGGAGGCGGTACGGAGCCGCCGGAAATGCGGTCGCGGCAGGTAGAACCGCTGGGTCATCATGACGTCGTGATTCACGGACGCGATGGCTGGGCAGGTGTTGCCGCACCGCGCGGACCGTGATCGGCCCGCACGGGTCACCGACGAGAGGCAGAGGAAGATGGTCTACAGCAAGCTGAAGACGGCGGGCGCTCCGACGTGTTGTCGCGCGGCCAGGTAATGCAAGATCCCGGTTGCGTCGACGCTTGATGTGAGGCTGTTTCCCATGTTCGAACCGGTCATAGCGCCCAGCGGTACGCTGCTCGGCCTGCTGCAGCGGGGCCGCGGCGACGGCACGCTGCACGCGCTCACCGCACCGCGCGCCGAAGCGCTCGCGGCACTGAACCACTGTGTGCTGAGCGACCCCCGCAACGACTGGCAGGTGGAGAACCGCTCCCTGTACTACGCCCGGCTCTTCCTGGAGCTGAACGGCGACCTCGGCGACATCGAGGCCCATCTCTTCGATGCCGAGGACGTCCTCGACACCGACGAGTCACGCACAGGGCTCGCCCTGGCGGTGCTCGGGCACCTGGCCTCGTACGGCAGGCGGGACGCACTGGAGCTGCTGCGCCGGTACGCCGCAAACGGGACCAACTGGGCCTGGGCCCTCGACGAACTGGCACTCAGGGACGACGACGCGGGCCTGCGCGCCCTCGCCGCCCCCGTCCTCGCCAGGTTCCCCGACGACGATGACGGCCGGGCCGAACTCGCCGCCGCCGTCCGCGATTCCTTCGAGCCCAGGCCCTGGCGGCTGTGGGCCGACGATCCCCGTGAATCCGTCGGCGCCCGGGTGCGCGCGGCCACCGAGCGCGGCTCCTTCGACCGATGGCAACGGCAATTGCGATCCACCGGGCCACGCCCGGGATGGAGCGTCCGGGCCGTCTTCGAATGGGCCCAGCAGGGCGTCGAACGCGGAGCCGCGCTCCATGTGCCCGCCGCACGATGTCTCTCCGCCGTGGCCGGACCCGACGACCGACCCGAGATCATCGAGGCCGCGAAGAACGGCACGGACGGAGCCCGCTCTACCGCACTGCGCTATCTCGCCGACAGTCAGGATCCGGACGTTCTGGATCTCGTCGAAGCCGCGGTGAGCACCGGCTCGCCGATCGTCGTGGACGCCGCCGTGGACGCCTTCGAGCGCATGCGCAGCATCGCCGCCGTGGACCGGGCGCGCGGCTGGGTCCACCGCCCAGACCCACTGGGCGCCGCCGCGGGCCGGATGCTCGCCTGCCACGGCGGGACCAAGGACAGCGACCTGGTGCTGGGCGCGTTGCGCGAGGCCGTACGGGGCGAGGGACCCGACGCGCCGACCCTGTGGACCCTCGTCGACGGCGCCGGACGGCTCGGCATCGTCTGCGCCGCCCCCGTGCTGCGTCACGTCTACCGCGAAACCGCCTCCTCCCATCTGCGCGGCCGGGCCGCCCGCGCCCTCGCCGCCACCGACCCCTCCTTCCCCACCGGATTCGCCGTCGAGTGCCTCTGGGACTGCGAGGAGTCCACCCGCGAACTCGCCGCCCGGCACGCCGAGACCGGCGACGCCCGTGTCGTCGAACAACTGCGCAGACTCGCCGCCGACCCGGCCGAGGAGGCCGAGGTACAGACGGCGGTACGCAGCAGGATCGGCCCCGAGGTGTGAGCGGAACCCGAAGGAGACCGCGCCCCCGGTGAGGGGCGCCGGGCAGTGACTCCATGCGGCTCCGCCGTGTGGGCGCGACCAGCCGCGAACAACCCGCGGACACGAGACGGACCACGCGCCCGTGGCGCTGCGATGGGCGGGAAAAGCGCGGGAAAAGAGGGCCGTGCGCCCGGAGGAGCGCACGCCCGGCGCACAACGCTCATGGGACGTTCTCTGGCCGGAAAGATCCTCGTTGACGCGGCCACGTCCGCTACCGGGACAACACGGGTATGCGTGTCGTCATCGTGACCGAGTCCTTTCCCCCCGATGTGAACGGCGTGGCCCACTGCGCCCTGCAGACCGCGCGGCATCTCGCCGAGCGCGGTCACGCCCCCCTCGTCGTGGCCCCGGCCACCACAGTCGGATCCGCCGTCGAGGTGGCAGACGCCTCGGCGCCCTGCCCCGTCGTCCGGATCCCCTCCCTTCCGCTCCCCGGCTATCCGCAGGTCCGCGTCGCCCTCCCCAGCAGGCGCGTCGCCGCGGCCATCGTCGACCACCGGGCCCAGATCGTGCACCTCGCCAGCCCCTTCGTACTGGGTGTCCGCGGGATGGCCGCCGCCGCCCGGCTCGGCATCCCCGCCGTGGCCATCTACCAGACCGACCTCGCCGGCTACGCCCGCACCTACATCAGCGCGGGCGAGGCCGCGGCCTGGCGGCGGATCCGTTCCGTGCACGCCGCCGCAGACCGGACCCTCGCGCCCTCCAGCGCCGCGCTGAAGGACCTCGAGGAGCACGGGGTGCCCCGGGTGCGGCTGTGGGCGCGCGGCGTGGACACGGACCGCTTCCGCCCCGACCGCCGCGACGAGGCCCTGCGCCGGGAACTCGCCCCGAACGGCGAGCTGATCGTCGGCTACGTCGGCCGGCTCGCTCCGGAGAAGCAGGTCGAGCTGCTCGCCGGGGTCTGCGGTCTGGACGGTGTCAAGGTCGTCGTCGTGGGCGACGGACCGAGCCGTCCGGGACTGGAGGACGCGCTGCCCGGCGCGGTCTTCCTCGGCCGCCGCACCGGTGACGACCTCGCCCGGGTCTTCGCCTCGCTGGACGCCTTCGCCCACACCGGGCCCTTCGAGACCTTCTGCCAGACCGTCCAGGAGGCGATGGCCAGTGGTGTCCCCGTGGTCGCGCCCGCGGTCGGCGGTCCCGTCGACCTGGTCGCGCACGGGCGCACCGGCTTCCTCGTACCGCCGCGCGACCAGGATGCCGTAAGGGACGCCGTACGGACGCTGGCCGGGGACTCCGCCCTGCGGGCCGCCTTCGGGGCCGCGGGGCGCACCATGGTCGAGGGACGGACCTGGGCGTCCATCGGCGACCAGCTCATCGGGCACTACCACGAGGTGCTCGCCGAGCGGACGGCGGTGGCGGCGTGAGCACCTCGGTGCGGAGGATCGTGCGCAACCAGGGTCCGCTGACGATCGTCCGGCTGGCGAACTTCGTCGCGCCCGCCTCGGGCGGGCTGCGGACCGCGCTGCGCGAGCTGGGGAAGGGTTATCAGGAGGCCGGTCACCGGCCCGTACTCGTCATGCCCGGCGGACGCGCAGATGACCGCGAGACCCAACAGGGCCGGGTCATCACCCTGCCCGGGCCGCTGCTGCCCGGTACGGGCGGCTACCGCGTGCTGACCGACAGGCGGCGCGTCGCCGCGCTCCTGGAGGAGCTGGCCCCGGACCGCCTGGAGGTCTCCGACCGCACGACGCTGCGCTGGACCGGCACCTGGGCGCGGCGAAACCGGGTGCCGGCCGTGATGGTCTCCCACGAGACCGCCGACGGGGTGCTGCGCGCCTGGGGCCTGTCCGAGAACCTGGCGAGGCGTGCGTCGGACGCCCTCAACATCCGTACGGCGCACTCCTACGCGCGCGTGGTGTGCACCACGGAGTTCGCCGAGCGCGAGTTCATCCGTATCGGAGCGCGCAACGTCGTACGCGCTCCTCTCGGCGTCGACCTGGAGCACCGCCACCCCGGGCTGCGGGACCCGGCGGTGCGCGACCGGTACGCGCGCGTGGACGAGACGCTGCTCGTCATGTGCTCACGGCTGTCCGTAGAGAAGCGGCCGGGCACGGCGCTGGACGCCCTGGAGGCGCTGCTGCGCCGGGGGCGTCGGGCGCGGCTCGTCGTCGCGGGGGAGGGGCCGCTGCGGGCCCGTCTGGAACAGCGGGCGGGCGAGCGGCGGCTCCCGGTGACCTTCCTGGGGCACGTCCGGGAGCGCCGCTTGCTCGGGGCGCTCCAGGCCGGCGCCGACGTGGCGCTGGCACCGGGGCCCGCCGAGACGTTCGGGCTCGCCGCCCTCGAGGCGATGGGCTGCGGCACGCCCGTGGCCGTCAGCGCCTCCTCCGCCCTCCCTGAGGTCATCGGCTCCGCCGGGATCGCCGCCGCCGACGACGGGGAAGCCTTCGCGGACGCCGTGGACGCGCTTCTGGCCCGCCCCGAATCCGAGCGCCGTCACGCCGCACGCGCGCGTGCCGAGTGTTTCGGCTGGAAGCGGGCGGTCGACGCGTTCCTCGCGGCGCACGACGTGGGGCCGGCGCGTTCGGCGCGGGAGGCGGCGGCCGGGCTGACCGTGCCCGGCCACTGGGGCGCGCAGGTACCCGGCGCCCTGGGCGACGCGCCCGGCCGCCTGGGCGCGGTGCCGGGCGGGGCCGCACCGGAGGGCTCGCGATGAGAACGGTGCGGACGGCCGGGACGGCGGGGACGCCGGGGTCGGCCGGGACGGTGGGGTCCGCCGGGACGGTGCGGTTCCTAGCGCTCGGCGACTCGCTGACCGAAGGGGTGGGCGACCCCGTCGGAGACGGGTGGCGCGGCTGGGCCGCGCTGCTCGCCGACGGACTCGGCCGCGACGTGGAGTTCACCAACCTGGCCGTCAGCGGCTCCCAGACGCGGGACGTCCTGGAGCGGCAGACCCCCGCCGCGCTCGCCCACGGGCCCGATGTCGCCTCGGTCGTCATCGGCGTCAACGACACCCTGCGCTGCACCTTCGACATCCACGCGGTGGCCACCCGCCTCGACCGGGTCTACGCGGCCTTCCGGGACCGGGGCGTGGTCCTGCTCACCGCCTGTCTGCCCGACCCGGGCGCGATGCTGGGACTGCCCGGGGCGCTCGCGAAACCGCTCGCCCGGCGTCAGCGGGCCGTCAACACCGTCGTGCACGCCCTGTCCGAGCGGCACGGAGCGATCCACCTCCACGCCGCCGAGGGCGACTGGATCACCGACCGCGCCATGTGGAGCGCCGACCGGCTGCACCCCGGCGAGCGCGGTCACCGGCAGCTCGCGCTCCGCTTCCACGCACTGCTCGCCGAACGGGGTATCGCGACGGGCCCGGCGCCCTCGCCCGAGCCGGAGTTCGCGGCGCCCACCAAGTCGGCGAGCCTGTGGTGGCTGGCCACCCAGGGCACCGGCTGGGTGGCCCGCCGCTGCACCGACCTGCTGCCCCAGCTGCTGCGGCTCGCCGCCTCCGAGGTACGGCACCGGGCCCGCGGCACCAGCGCCCGCCTGGACCTCAGCGCCTCCCACGCGGTGGCGTCGGCACTGGCGGCCCTGACGGTCGCGGAGCGGCCCGACGGGTACGAGCCGGCGGTGTGAGCCGACGGTCGTGTGTGTGCCGGCGGTCGGGTCCCGAGCCGTCGGACGGGTACGAGCCGTCGGACGGGTACGAGAAGCGGTGGAGGGTGAGTCGGCGCGGAGGGCCTGCGGGCCGTGCGGCTCAGCGGCCGCGCACGGCCACGAACCGTACGGGGGTCCCCGGCACGGCCTGCGCGGCGGCCGGGAGGTCGGCGGCCCGGACGACCGCGATCACCGGGTAGCCCCCGGTCGTCGGGTGGTCGGCGAGGAAGACCACCGGTCTGCCGTCCGGGGGCACCTGGACCGCGCCCAGCACCATGCCCTCGCTGGGGAGCTCGCCGGACAGCGCCCGGTCCAGGGCGGGGCCCTCCGTGCGCAGGCCGATGCGGTTGCTCGCCGAGGACACCCGGAACGTGCGCGAAGCGAAGGCGGCGACGGCCTCGGGGGTGAACCAGTCCGCGCGCGGGCCCAGTGTCACCCGGAGGACCAGTTCGACCGGGGGCCGCGGCTGCGGGACGACGTCTACGCGCGCGTGGGGGCGGGCCGGTCGTCCCAGCGGGAGCACCGTGCCGTCCGTGAGGGGCGGCGGGCCGAGGCCGGACAGCAGGTCCGTGGAGCGGCTGCCCAGGACCGGTTCGACGGTGACGCCGCCGGAGACGGCCACATAACTGCGTACTCCGGAGACGGCCGCTCCGACCTCCAGCAGCGCGTCCGCCGGGATGCGCACCGGAACTCCCCAGGGCGCGGGGCGGCCGTCCACCGCGACCGGACAGGGGGCGCCGCCGACCGCCACCGTGACCTCCGAACGCGGCCGCAGGGCACAGCCGTTGAGCGTGGTCTCCAGGACGGCCGCGCCGGGTGGATTGCCGACGAGCCGGTTGACCAGGGCCGCCGCCGGCTGGTCGAGGGCTCCGGAGCGCGGCACGCCCAGGTGGGCATGGCCCGGCCGGCCGAGGTCCTGCACGGTGGTCAGCGCCCCGGCCCGCACGACGGCGAGGGCACGGTCGCTCATGCGCGCCCCAGCGGTACGAAGTCGGTCATGGGCGCTCCTGCGGTACGGACTCCTGCGGTAGGAACTCCTGCGGTACAGACTCCTGCGGTACGAACTCCTGCGGTACGAACTCCTGCGGTACGAAACGGACCCGCGCGCCCGGCGTGAGCAGCGCGGCCGGCACGCGCGCGTGGTCCCACAGCACGGAGTCCGTGGTGCCGATCAGCTGCCAGCCCCCGGGCGAGGACCGCGGATAGACGCCCGTGTACGGGCCCGCGAGCGCCACGGAGCCGGCCGGGACGGTGGTGCGCGGGGTGGCCCGGCGCGGGACGTCGTAGCGATCCGGCAGACCGGTGAGGTAACCGAAGCCGGGCGCGAACCCGCAGAACGCGACCCGGAAATCCGCGGCGGCGTGGATCCGCGGTACCTCCTCCACCGGCACGCCCCACAGCGCGGCGACGTCGGGGAGGTCGGGGCCGTCGTACCGTACGGGGATCTCGATCGCGTCCTCCGCGCGCGGGGGGACGGGCGGGATCTTCCACGTGACGAGCCGGTCCGCGAGTCCCGAGGGATCGCGCAGGCCGTCCAGGAGCACCGTGCGCGCCGCGGGCACGATCTCCCGCACGGTCAGCGTTCCGGCGGCCCTGCGGCGCAGCAACTCCGCGTGCAGGGCCTGCGCCGCCTCTCCTGAGGACACCTCGACGAGCAGTGCTTCGTCGCCGACGGGCAGGACCCTCACGCGAAGGCCTCCACAGCGACACCGGCGGACTCCAGCCGCGACCGCACCCGGCGGGCCAGGTCGACCGCGCCGGGTGTGTCACCGTGCAGGCACAGGGAGCGTGCCCGTACGGGGACGGTACGTCCGGAGTGCGCGGCGACGACGCCGTCGCGGGCGATGCCCACCGAGCGCTCCACCACCGTGTCGGGGTCGGTGACCACCGCACCGTCCTCGCCGCGCGGTACGAGCGTGCCCTCGTCGGTGTACGCGCGGTCCGCGAACGCCTCCGTGACGACCGGGAGCCCGGCCTTGCCGGCCACCTCGAGGAAGCACGATCCGGGCAGCCCGAGCACGGGCAGGGAGTCGTCGGCGAGGAGCACCCCGTCGACGACGGCCTCGGCCTGCCGCTCGTCGCGCACGACGCGGTTGTACAGCGCGCCGTGGGGCTTCACGTACGCCACGCGCGTGCCCGCCGCCCGCGCGAACACCTCCAGGGCGCCGATCTGGTAGGCGACCTCGGCGGCCAGCTCCTCGGGCGGCACGTCCATCGCGCGCCGCCCGAAGCCCGCCAGGTCGCGGTAGGAGACCTGGGCGCCGATCCGTACGCCGCGCTCGGCCGCCAGCTCGCACACCCGCCGCATGGTGGATGCGTCCCCGGCGTGGAAACCGCAGGCCACGTTGGCGCTGGTGACGACCGAGAGCAGCTGTTCGTCGTCCGTCAGCCGCCAGCGGCCGAAGCCCTCGCCGAGATCGGCGTTCAGATCGATCATGGTCCCTCCTGGTCAGGCCGCGACGATGGGGATGCGGTACTGCTCGTCGCGGGCGTCGGTGATGAACATCTGGCCCGGCGCGTGGGTGATGGCGAACGGCGGACGGGACTCCATCACCGCCGCCTGCGGGGTCACCCCGCAGGCCCAGAACACCGGGATGTCGTCCCGGTCCGGTGCCACCGGGTCGCCGAAGTCGGGCCGGCCCAGGTCGCCGATGCCGAGGATCGACGGGTCGCCGCAGTGTACGGGGCTGCCGTGCACCGCCGGGAGCAGACTGCTCTGGTGGATGGCCGCCGCCACGTGCTGCGGCGGGACCGGCCGCATGGATACCACCATCGGGCCTTGCAGCCGCCCCGCGGGGCGGCACTGCCGGGCGGTGACGTACATGGGGACGTTGCGGCCCTGCTCGATGTGGCGCAGTGGTACGCCCGCCTCGGTCAGCGCCCACTCGAAGGTGAAGCTGCAGCCGATCAGGAACGACACCAGGTCCTCGCGCCAGACGTCCAGCACGTCCGTGGGCTCTGCCACCAGCTCGCCGTGCTCCCATACCCGGTAGCGCGGCAGATCCGTACGCAGGTCCGCTCCCTCGGCGAGCGGAGTGGTCCAGGAGCCCGCGTCGGTGACGTCCAGGACCGGGCAGGGCTTGGGGTTGCGCTGGCAGAACAGCAGCATGTCGTACGCCCAGTCGGCGGGCACCGAGATCAGGTTGGCCTGGGTGTGCCCCGCGGCCACTCCGGCGGTGGCTCCCGCCAGACCCGAACGGAAGCGCTGCCGGGCCTCCTTGGGGCTCCACGCGCGCGCGTGCCCGTTGTCGAGCCGGGCCAGGGCGCGGTCCTCGGTGGCGAGGGCCTCGGGACGGTCCGGGGCGGCGAGCTTCGGCGGGCGCTTCTGCGCGATCCGGTTCACACGAGCTCCTTTCCGCGGGTTTCGGGCAGTCCGAACAGTGCCAGTGCCGCCAGGCCGTAGCCGATCGCGCCGAAGACCAGCGCGCCGCCCACGCCCCAACTGTCGGCGAGGAAACCGACGGTGGTCGGGAAGGCCGCGCCCACCGCACGGCCGGTGTTGTACGTGAACCCCTGGCCGGTGCCGCGCACCGCCGTCGGGTACAGCTCGCTGAGGAACGAGCCGAAGCCGCTGAAGATGGCCGACATACAGAAACCGAGCGGGAAACCGAGCACCAGGAGAAGGGTGTTGGCGCCGCTCGGGATGTTCGCGTAGGCCAGGATGCAGATCGCCGAGAGGACCGCGAAGAGCCAGATGTTGCGCCTGCGGCCCAGTTTGTCGGTGAGGTAGCCGCCGGTGAGGTAGCCGGCGAAGGCGCCGGAGATCAGGAAGGTCAGATAGCCGCCGGTACCGACGACCGACAGACCGCGCTCCGTCTTCAGATAGGTGGGCACCCAGGTGGCCAGGGTGTAGTAGCCGCCCTGGACGCCGGTGGAGAGCAGGACCGCGAAGACCGTGGTGCGCAACAGCCCGGGCGACGCGGCCGTGCCGGGCCTGAAGATCGTGGAGAACGAGCCCTTCTCGGCGCTCGCCTCGCGCTTGGCCGCGGCCTCCGGGGCGTCCTGGACACTGCGCCGTACCCAGACCACCAGCAGCGCGGGCAGTGCGCCGGTCCAGAACATCACGCGCCAGGCGGTGTCGTCGTCCACGAACGAGAAGACCAGGGTGTAGACGATCGCGGCCAGTCCCCAGCCGACGGCCCAGGAACTCTGGATCGCGCCGAGCGTGCGGCCGCGGTTCTTGGCGCTCGCGTACTCGGCCACCAAGATCGCGCCGACCGCCCACTCACCGCCGAAACCGAGGCCCTGAAGGGCGCGGAAGACCAGCAGCGTCTCGTAGTTGGGCGCGAAGCCGCAGGCCACCGTGAAGACCGCGTACGTGATGACGGTGATCAGCAGGGCCTTGACCCTGCCTATCCGATCGGCGAGTACGCCCGCCGCTGCGCCGCCGATCGCGGAGACCACCAGGGTGACCGTGGTGAACAGGCCGGTCTGGCCGCTGCTCAGGCCGAAGTAGGCGGAGAGCGCCACCATGCTCAGCGGCAGCGTGAAGTAGTCGTACGAGTCCAGCGCATAGCCGCCGAACGCGCCGGCGAACGCGCGCCGGCCCCGCGGCCCGAGGGCGCGCAGCCAGCCGAACGCGCCGTCGTCGGCGGTGGGTTCACCTGCGCCGTGCTGTGTTCCGGTCGCCAGGGTCCGGGGCGGTGGGGTCGTGCTCATGGGCACCTCACTGATGAGTTGGAGGGTGCTGGGGAGTGAGCCGTGCGGGAACGGGGAGCCGTGCGGGAGTTGTGGGGAGAGCTGTGCGGGGACTTGCAGGTGGAGCAGTGCGGGAAGTTGCGGGGAGAGCTGTGCGGGGAGCCGTGCCAGGAGCCTGCGGAAGGCCGTATCGGGAGCTGTGCGGAGAGTCGTGCAGGGGTCGGGCACCAGGGAACCGCGCGGGGACGGGGAGCTGACGGGGCGAGCCGCGTTTCGTCACCGTAGAGGATTGTTCAACGATCCCTCAATACCCATGTTGTTTCGTTCTTGTGTCTGGGGTTGAATTCCGGGCATGGGAGAGCTGACGGGATTGGCCGACGACCGCGCCCTGCTGGGGCGCACCAGTACCGCCGAACGGGTGTCGGACATCCTCCGGAGCCGGATCGCCGACGGGTACTTCCCGCCGGGGCAGCGGCTGTCGGAGGACAGCATCGGCGGGGCGCTCGGTGTGTCCCGCAACACACTGCGCGAGGCGTTCCGGCTGCTCACCCACGAACGGCTCCTCGTGCACGAGCTCAACCGCGGGGTCTTCGTACGGGTGCTGACCGTCCAGGACGTCGAGGACATCTACCGCACCCGCCGGGTGGTGGAGTGCGCGGTCGTACGGGGGCTCGGGGAGCCGCCGTTCGCGGTGGAGGCCGTGGCGGCGGCGGTCGAGAGCGGGTTGCGCGCGGCGCGTGAGGGTGAGTGGAAGCAGGTGTCCACGGCCAACATCCACTTCCACCGCGCGCTGGTGGCGCTCGCCGGGAGCGCCCGGATCGACGAGCTGATGCGCAGCGTCTTCGCCGAACTCCGCCTGGCGTTCCACGTGGTGGCCGACCCACGCCTTCTGCACGAGCCGTACCTGGCCCGTAACCGCGAGATCCTGGGCGCCCTCCAGGCGGGCGACCGGTCGGGGGCGGAACGGCTGTTGGCGGAGTACCTCGACGACTCGCTCAAGGGACTGGTCGAGGTGTACACGCGGCGAGTGGCTCAGCAGGCGTAGGGGTGCGGGCAGTAAGATCATCCGCTTCCCGTGTGGGCGGAACGGTAAGATCATCCGTTTTCCGTGTGGCCGGACCAGCCGACCCCGGTGCCGGCGGACCACAAGATCATCCGGCTTCCCGCCGGGTCGCGACCAGCCGCACGCAAAGCCGCGGACACAGACCACCCCCGCAGCCACTGACCTGCGTCGATTCCGTGGCTGTCAGACCGAGGACCTAGTCTGTGCACCGTGACTTCGCCTGTATCGACGGACAGCGTTCCGCCCCAGTTCGGCGCGGGGCCGCGCCCCGCTCCGGGGCCGGCCGCCGACGAAGGGCTGGCGCGGCGGCTGCGCGCGCTGGCGTGCACCGCGCCGCTGCACGACCTCGACACCCGCAAGGCCAACCTCGCGGGTGAGTACTCGGTGTACGGGATGGCGGAGGTCGCCCTCGCCGCGATCGACCTCGTCACCCTGAACATGGACTTCGACACGGGCGCCGACCACGACCAGATAGTGGCCCGGCTGATCCCCCGCATCGCCGCCCAGGCCCCGCAGCGGCCGGTCGCCGAGCACGAACGGGTGGCCCGCTGGGTGCTGGAGAACCTGATCAACGTCGGCAGCGTCGACCGGGGCTTCCGGGCCGTGTACGGCACCTTCGCGCCCGACGGCAGCTATGTGCGCCGCGACTACGACTTCAAGCTGATCGAGGAGGTCGCCGGTTACGGCGGCGGGGTCTACCTCCGCACGACGGACGAGGCCGTCAACGTCCTCGTCGGCGCCCTCGACACCGATGTCACCAGCGCGCAGATCGCGGCCGAGGTCAAGCTGGAGGTGCTGATCAGTCGCGGGCGGCTCGCCGACGCCCAACTGGCCGCGGAGCAGGCCCGTTACCGGACCGTGCAGTACTCGGAATCGCTGCGCAGGGCCCTCGACGCGACCCGGCGCAACGTGCGCGCGGTGGACTGGCTGAAGGCCGTGCCCGACATGATCGCCGAGGCCCTCGACCACGTCGCCGACCGCTACCGCCACGAGAACGCGATCCTCACCAACATCCGCAAGGCCCGCGACGAGTCCGAGGATCCCGAGCAGAAACGGCGCGCCGCCGAACTGGTCGACATCGTCAAGGACTGCATCCGCCGGCACACGCAGCTGCAGTCCCGGTTGCTGGAGGCCGGACCGCTGTTCCGCGCCGAGCAGGACCGGCAGGCGTTCGCCACCCCCATGACCACGTCCGGGATCGACCTCTACGGCCATCTCGTCGCGCCCGTGCTGCCGCTCCCGCTCGAACAGGCGCTGCGCGTGACGGACGCATTCTTCGCGCGCGGTACGGGACTGCGGACGCCCACGGCCGTCCGGGTCGGGGACCTCGTCGACCTGCTGCTGACTCCGCCCGTGGAGCGCGAGCACCTCGGGGCCGAGATGCCCGAACCCGACCTGATCGCCACTCCGGACGACAGCCGGTTCAGTGAGGAGCAGCTGGCCGCCGCCATGGAACTGCTCGACCTGCCCGCCGACGCACCCCGGCGGCTGTCCGGACTGCTCGCCGAGGCCCGCCGCCAGGACCCCGAACTGCCGTATCTGGTCGCCCTGCTGGCCGTTCACGCGGCGAGTCCGCCGGTCGGCACCGCCTACCGGCAGGGCGAGGAGAAGCTGCTGTTCGCGGTCGACGACGGGACGGAGCTGGACGACCCCGAGTTCGGCGGCGCGGACCTGATCGTGGGCACGGCCCTGCTGGATGCGGTGGGCATGGCCGCCGACCGGACGGAGGCGGCATGACGGTGACGGGCGTCGTCATGACGACGCGGCGCAGACGTACGGCGTCATGACCTCGCCGGACACCCAGGAGAACCACCTCAGCAAGGAGCCGCAACCGTGACCGAGCACGTCGAGTGGAGTGAGCCGGAGGCCGCCGTCGCACCGGCGAGCGGCGGTGTCACACCCGCCGACGCCGCCGACGCGGCGCGGCTCGTCGCCTTCGGGCTCCAGCCCAAGCTGGGCCCCTCCCGGGACCAGGAGTACGCCGAACTCCTGCGCCGCTACCGCGAGGACCCGCCCTTCGCACGGCTCGCCGACGCCGTCGCGACCGGGCTCGGGCTGATCGTGCTGGAGGTCTCCCCGCGCGCGGGCATGGCCGTGACAGCCGCCGAGGACTCCGTCTTCGCCGTACGGATGGGGGACTACGCGCGGCGGACCGCGGCGGACTCGGGGGACCGTTTCCTGCACGGCCTCGCCCACCTCGCCGTCGCCGCGCTGGCCTTCCCTCGCCCCGAGGACCTCGCCGACGACGGATACGTCGGACGCGTGACCGTCAACGGAGTCGACTCCTTCGTGCGGCAGGCCTGCCGCCGCATCGAGGAACGGGCCGAGGAACAGGGCGAGAACACCGACCCGGCGACGGACGCGCCCGGCCTGGAGGCGGCGTGGCGCATCTGGGCGCGACGCAGCGCGACCGGAGCCACCAAGGACGCGCGCCGGCTGGCCGGTTCGACGACCGGCATAGTCGCCAAGGCCGTCTCCTTCCTCACCGACTCCGGGTTCCTGCAGCGCACGGGCGACGACAACGGCGGGACCTACCGCACGACGGCCCGCTACCAACTCCAGGTCCGGGATATGGCGGGCAGCGCCGCCATGGCCGAACTCGTGGAGCTCGGGATAGTGCCCGTGACCGACGGCACGGCGACCCTGCTGCCCGCCGAGGACACCGACGACCTGGAGCTGGTGGCCGAGGCCGGGCTGCCGTTCCACTCCTGACCCTCCGAACCACCCTCACGACTGCGAGAGTTCCCCCGCCATGTACGAGCTGTCCCGGGTCCGCCTGTACTCCATCGGCCCGGCCGGTGCGCGCTACGCCGACACCGTGCTGGACCTGCGGGGTGTCGGCGAGCCCGTGCCCGATCCCGCGCCCACCCAGGCGGAGTTCTTCGAGGAGGAGCCCGTCGGGCCACCGCGCCGGCCCGCGCCCGCGGGCGTGCTCTTCCTGGAGAACGGCGGCGGCAAGTCGGTGCTGCTCAAGCTGATCTTCTCCGTGATGCTGCCGGGACACCGCAACACGCTCGGCGGAGCCAGCTCCGGCGTTCTGCGCAAGTTCCTGCTCGCCGACGACTGCGGGCACGTCGCCCTGGAGTGGCAGCACACACTGACCGGTGAGTGCGTGGTCGTCGGCAAGGTGAGCGAGTGGCGCGGGCGGCAGGTCTCCAACGACCCGCGGAAGTTCGCCGAGGCCTGGTACTCCTTCCGCCCCGGGCCCGGACTGAGCCTGGACAGCCTGCCCGTCGCCGAGTCCACGGCCGTCCGGCCGCCGGTCGAGGGAGCCTCCGGTGCCCGCGGACGGCGGCGCACGATGAAGGGGTTCCGCGACGCGCTGACCGAGGCGGGCAAAGCGTATCCGCATCTGGAGGTCCACTGGGAGGAGATCCACGACCGCTGGATCGAACACCTCACAGAGCTCGGTCTGGACCCGGAACTCTTCCGCTACCAGCGGGAGATGAACGCCGACGAGGGTGAGGCGGCCGGTCTCTTCGCGGTCAAGAAGGACTCCGACTTCACCGACCTGCTGCTGCGCGCGGTCACCGACACCCGGGACACCGACGGGCTCGCCGACCTGGTCAGCGGGTTCGGCAACAAGCTGGGACGACGGGCCGAACTGATCGCCGAGCGGGACTTCACGGCGGGCTCCGTGGATCTCCTCGGACGGATCGTCGACGCCGCCGAGGCACGTTCACGGGCGCGGGACATCCACGCGGGTGCCGAACGCCGCACCCGCACGCTGGCACGGCGGCTCTCGGCCCGGGCCGGGCAGGAGCGCGCCCGCGGCACCGACCTCGCCCAGCGCGTCACCGCCGCCGCGCACGCCGTCACACAGGCCGAGGCCGCCCGTGAGCGCAGCGCGCTGGTCGCGGCCGAACTCGCCTACCGGCACGCCTCGCTGGCGCTCGCCGGGGCCGAGAAGTCAGCAGCCGCGCAGAAACGCGAACTCGCCGACGCCCGAACCCTGCATTCCGCCTGGCAGGCCGCCGAGGCGGTGCTGCGGCACCGCGCCGCCGCCGACCGTTCCGCGCGTGTGGCCGCCGCCATCCGCGAGGCCGAGCGCGACGCGGCACCGGCGCTGGCCGCCCGGACCCGAGCCGCCGTGGACCTCGTCAGGGCCCTGCAGAGTGCCGCCGCGAGCGCCGAGGCCCTCGCCGACGAGGAGGAGGAGCGGTCCGCCGGGCTCCAGGAGGCCGGCGAGCGGGCGCACGCGGACTCGACGGCCGCCGCCACCCAGGCCCAGCGCGCCCGCAGTGAAGTCGGCCATCTGCGGCAGCGCCTGACGGAGGTGGAGCAGGAGACGGCCGAAGCGGTCCGCGCGGGCTGGCTCGACGACACGGCGCCGGACGCGGACCCGGCACGGGCCGCGCTCGCGGCCAGCGACGCGGAGAAGACCGCGGTCGCGGCGTGGGACGCGGCCCGCGAGGCCTCCCACCGGGCCTCCGAGCACGCCCGGGAGGCGGCGTCCACCGAGTCCCGCGCCGAACTGACGGCAGCCCGCGCCGCGGACGCGGCGGACGCGGCGGAGCGCGCGTACGAGGCCGAGCGCCGGACCGCCGAGGCGCTCGCGGCGGAGGAACGGCTCGCGGAGCTGCTGGGCCTGCCCGGCGCCTCCGGCCCCGGGCGGACAAGGGTGCCGCAGCCGCGCAAGGCCCCCGCCGACGGCGGCACGGAAGCCGACGACCCCTGGTCCGACGGCCGGAGTCCGCTCACCGCCGAGGAACTGGACGCCGCCGCCGACGACCTCCGGGAACTCCTCGACGACTCGGTGGCCGCCGCCGAGCGGCAGCTGTTCGAACTGCGGACCGCCGCCGCCGACGACGCCCGGATCCTCGGGGCGCTCGGCGACGGCGGGCTGCTGCCCCCCGGGCCCGACGTCCTGGCCACCGTCGAGTACCTCGGCGAGCACGGCATCCCCGCGCTGCCCGGGTGGCGCTATCTCGCGCAGGCCGTCGACCCGACGGACCACGCGCGCGTGCTGGCCGCCCGCCCCGAGCTGGTCGACGGTGTGATCATCACCGACCCGGACACCCACGCACGGGCCCGCGAGGCACTCACCGAGGCCGCGCTGCTGCCCCGGTCGGCCGTCGCCGTCGGAACCGCCGCCGCGCTGCTCGCGCCGACCCCGCCGCCCGGCGCGGACGACGGCCGCGCAGATGTGTTCCTCGTGCCACCGAACCCGGCCATGCACGACGAGCACGCCGCCGACGAGGAACGGCAGGCGCTGCGCGCCCGGGCCACGGAGCGCGACGAGGAGATCCGCCGACTCGCCGCCCGGCTCGGCAAGGACCGCGAGCTGGCGGCACGTCTGGCGTCCTGGCGCACCGGCTGCCCGGCCGGCCGCCTCACCGAACTCGGCGAGTCGGCCCGCACGGCGCGGGCGTTCGCCGAGGAGTCCGAGGCCGAGCTGGCCGAGGCCCGCACCGTACGGACCGAGGCCGACGAGGCCGCTGCGGAGGCCACCCACGTACGCGAGGAGCGGCAGGAGGCGGCGCAGCGGGCGAGGCGCGCCGCCGACGCGCTCGCCGGACTCGCCTTCCGGCTGCGGGAACGCGCGGGCTGGCAGGTCAAGCTGCGGGAACTCGCCGACGAGGCCACCGAGGCCGAGGTCCGCGCCCAGGCCTGTCTGGAGCGGGCGCGTGCCGCGGACGAGGACCGGCGCGCGGCCCAGCGCGCGGCGGACGACGCGCGCCGTACGGCCCGTGCGCTGCGCGCCGAGCGTGCGGAGATCGCCGGCGCCCCGGACGACGTACCGGACGAGGACACGGACGAGGAGACGACCGGGGGCACACACCCGGGCCCGGCCGACGGCACGCAGGGCACGGACGCCAGGCCCCCCAAGCGCCGAACGCAGAGCGCCAAGCCCTCGCTCCCCGCCCTCCGCGAGGCCTACCGCGCCGCCTCCCAGGTCTACGAGAAGGTCGGCGTCGGCGCCGATCTGCGCGCCGAGCAGGCCCGCGCCGAGAGCGACGAGAGCGCCGCCCTCGCCGAACTGGACCGGCTCAGCAACAAGGTGCGCACCCGGGCCGCGCAGCTGCTTCAGTCCCCGGACGGCTCCGACGGGCCCTCCCGGCAGGCCGCGGCGGCCCGTGCCGAAGAGCTCGTCCAACTGCTGGAGACCCGGGCCTCCACCGCCAGCGAGCAGCTCGGCCGGCTACGCGGCGAGGCCGAGCGGCACGCCCCTGAGGACGGTGAGGCGCACACCGCACTGCCCGAGGAACTGATCCCCCGCGACGCCGAGCACGCACAGTCGCTGCTGCGCACCGCAGCCGGTGAACTCGCCGCCCACACCGAGGCGCTCCGCCAGGCCCGGGAGGCGCACGCCGAACTCCTCGCGGCACACCGCGCCGCCGAGGATGCGGTCGGCGGCTTCGACGAGACGGCCGCCCTGCTCAGGGATCTGCTGCGGGAACACATGGACGACGAGCAGGAGGAACCCGAGCCCTACCCCGGCTCCCTAGAGGAGGCACGGCACGCCGCCGCCGAGGCCCGACGGTCGCTGCGCGGCTGCGCCGGCGACCTGTCCGCCGCCGAGGCCGCCGTGCGCGAGGCGAGCGACATCCTCGTACGACACGCCAACTCCACGCGCTACGAGCAGGTCCGCACCCCGGCGCGGCAGCAGATCCGCGAGCTGCCTGCCTCCGCCCTGCCCGAGCACGCGCAGAAGTGGGCCGACGCCTTCGCGCCCCGACTGCGCGTGCTCACCGACGAGTTGGAGCAACTGGAACGCAACAGGGACTCGATCGTGGACCGGCTGAGGGGACTCGTCGAGTCGGCCCTCGCCACCCTGCGGTCCGCCCAACGGCTGTCCCGGCTGCCGGAAGGCCTGGGGGAGTGGTCCGGGCAGGAGTTCCTCAGGATCCGTTTCGAGGAGCCCGACCAGGCCACCCTCATCGAGCGGCTCGGCGAGGTCATCGACGACGCCACCCGCGCGGCTGTGAAGAAGAACTCCGACATGCGCCGGGACGGCATGTCGCTGCTCCTCAGAGGGGTCGGCGCGGCCCTGCAGCCCCGGGGCGTCGCCGTGGAGATCCTCAAGCCGGACGCGGTGCTGCGCGCCGAGCGCGTACCCGTCGGCCAGATGGGCGACGTGTTCTCCGGCGGTCAGCTGCTCACCGCGGCCATCGCCCTGTACTGCACGATGGCAGCCCTGCGTTCGAACGACCGGGGCCGTGACAAGCACCGCCACGCCGGCACCCTGTTCCTCGACAACCCCATCGGCCGCGCCAACGCGACCTACCTCCTGGAGCTCCAGCGGGCGGTCTCGGACGCGCTGGGCGTGCAACTGCTGTACACCACCGGCCTGTTCGACACCACGGCGCTCGCCGAGTTCCCCCTCGTCATCCGGCTCCGCAACGACGCGGACCTGCGGGCGGGACTGAAGTACATCAGCGTGGAGGAGCACCTCCGCCCGGGCCTGCCACGGCCCGCCCAGGAGGAGGAGGCCGTGCACAGCGAGATCACCGCGACACGGATGTTCAAACGGCCCGCGCCGGCCGGGGGATGAGCGACCGCGGCCCACCGCGGTCGCCCCCCGGTTCAGGGATGCGACAGCTGCCCCGCACGGCCGCGCCGGCGTATCCGCTCCCGGGCGCGTTCCGCCGCGCGCGCCTGGCGGCGGGCCACACGGCGCTCACGGCGCAGGGCGCGCGCGGTGCTGCTGGGCACCGACACCACGCCGTGGCGCTGGTACCACACCTGGCGTGTGACCCATACGTCCAGTGCGCCCCAGGTCGCCGCGATCGTGCTCGCCACGCTGCTCAGGACCATGGGGAAGGCCAGCCAGGAGCCCGCCAGGGTGCAGAAGAAGGCGATCATCGCCTGGAGCAGCGTGACCGCGATGATGAGCACCGCGCGCACCGATGCGGTGCGCACCGGATCGGGCATCCGGCGGCGCCGGGCGGGCTCCTCGATCCAGAGCTGCTTGGACAACTCGCCGCCCGCGTCCACCTGATGCGCGGATGGGCGACTCGCCGGGCCACCATCCGTCCCACGGCCACTGCCGGTCCCAGGGCGGCCGTCCGATGTCCTGGGAGCCTGTGGCGCCGCCACGGCCGCCACCACCTCCGCGGTTCCGCCCTCCGCCGACCCGCTCCGCTCCGCCGTGCCCATCACCGTCGTCACTCCCCACCGCCCGGCAGTTCTCTTCCGGTGGTCATCCGACCCCGGCTCCCCTGTGACTGCCCGGCTTGCTCCGTTTCACACCCGTTCGCGCCATGTGTCGCGTCCGGTCTCGTCCGGTCCGTTCCGCCCCGGCTCCCGAAGGTAATGACGAATCAAGTACCCCGAAGATTCCCAAGGAACGATAAATTTCAGCCAACAGGTCAGCCATGCCTGCCCTGTTCCAGCAGAATCCGGAAGCCGGAATCAGGGCGGCAATCTCCCCAGATGAGGGGACAACTCCGCATCTGTGGCTAGGGTTGGCGTTCGAACACACCCGGACGCGCCTTCGAGTAAACCTTGTCACGGTAGTAGGCTCACGCCGTTTGTTGACGCACATGTGTACCCCCGGGCCCGACGGGGGTCGAGCTGGGGGAGTCCATGCGCTTTCGCGGGAAGTCCATCCGCCGGAAGATCGTGGCGTTGCTTCTCGTACCGCTGCTGTCGCTGACCGCCATCTGGGGCTTCGCCGCGGTACTCGCGGGGCGTGAGGCCATGCAGTTCCTGGACGTGGCGGACGTGAGCGCACAGATCAAGGACCCCGTCGAGGACACGATCCACGTCATCCAGACGGAACGCCGACGCACCCTCGTCCAGCTCGCCGAGCCGGGCTCGTCCGAAGCCCGCAGCCAGCTTCAGCGCAGTCGCACCGCCACCGACGAGGTCGTGGCACGACTGCGCGAGAGCGCCTCCGACTCCGGTGTCCGGAACGCGATGGGCGGGGACGAGTCCGACCGTCTCACCGTGTTGCTGAACGAACTCGACGGCCTGGACGGTCTGCGCCGCAACGTGGAAGAGGGCGGAATCGGCCGGGTCCGGGCCCTCGAGCTCTACAACGCGCTCGTCGATCCCGCCTACGTCTTCCTCAGCAACCTCCACGGCCTGGACAACAACGTGGAGATGGACAAGCAGTCCCGGGCCGTCGTCCATGTCTCGCACGCCCGCGAACTGCTCTCCCGCGAGGACGCGCTGCTGGGCTCCGCGCTGATCGTCAAGCGGATCACCCGTGAGGAACTCCGCGAGATATCAGGCCTCGTGGCCCAGCGCACCCTCCTCTACGACGTCAACCTGCCGCTGTTGCCCGCCTCGGAACGGGAACGCTACGAGCGGTTCTGGAAGGACCCGAGCACGAAACCGCTGCGCGCGGCCGAGCAGTCCGTCGTCGACGGAGCCGCAGGAACCCCGCGCGGCGTCAGCGCGAACAGCTGGAACAGCGCCGCCGGTGAAACCATCGACGCGCTCGGCAAGCTCGACGACCAGGTCGGCGACCGCTTCCAGGAGCGGCTGCGCTCCGCGGGCGTCGTCGCCGTCGCCCGGGTCGCCGTGGGTGCCGTCCTCGGCCTCGCCGGTCTGGTGCTGTCGCTCTTCCTGTCCGTACGCATCGGCCGCACCCTCGTCCGTGACCTGCGCCGGCTCCGGCTGGAGGCCCATGAGGCGTCCGGTGTGCGACTGCCCAGTGTGATGCGCCGGCTGGCCGCCGGTGAGCAGGTCGACGTGGAGACCGAGGCCCCCCGACTCGAGTACGACAAGAACGAGATCGGCGAGGTCGGCCAGGCCCTCAACACCCTCCAGCGCGCCGCCGTCGAGGCCGCGGTCAAGCAGGCCGAACTGCGCAACGGTGTCTCGGAGGTCTTCGTCAACCTCGCCCGGCGCAGCCAGGTGCTGCTGCACAAGCAGCTCACGCTGCTCGACGCCATGGAGCGGCGCACCGAGGACACCGACGAACTCGCCGACCTCTTCCGCCTCGACCACCTCACCACCCGTATGCGGCGGCACGCGGAGGGCCTCGTCATCCTGTCCGGAGCGGCGCCCTCCCGGCAGTGGCGCAAGCCCGTCCAGCTCATGGACGTCGTACGGGCCTCCGTCGCCGAGGTCGAGGACTACGAGCGCATCGAGGTGCGCAGGCTGCCGCGCATCGCGGTCACCGGCCCCGCCGTCGCCGACCTCACCCACCTGGTGGCAGAACTCCTGGAGAACGCCACGGTGTTCTCGCCGCCACACACCGCGGTGCAGGTCCTCGGCGAGCGGGTCGCCAACGGCTTCACGCTGGAGATCCACGACCGCGGCCTCGGCATGGCCCCCGAGGCCCTGCTGGACGCCAACCTGAGGCTCGCCGAGACACCCGAATTCGAACTGTCGGACACCGACCGGCTCGGTCTCTTCGTGGTCAGCCGGCTCGCCCAGCGCCAGAACGTCCGCGTCTCCCTCCAGCAGTCCCCGTACGGCGGCACCACCGCGATCGTCTTCATCCCCGACGCGCTGCTCACCGACGACGTGCCGGACACCAACGGCAACGGGTTCCGCTTCGACCGGATGCGGCCCGGTGCCGACCCCGAGACCGACGCCCAGCGCGCCAGGGCGCTGTCGGACGGACCCATCGAGCTGCCGGGACTGCCCCCGTCGCTGCTGGACGGCCCGGTGGAACTGGAGGCGCCGGTCGGCCTGCTCGGTGAGTTCCCGGACGCGCTCGGGGACTCCGACAGCGAACGAGGCGGTCTCTTCCGCCGGCACCGCTCCATCGCCGAGGTCCCCGACGTTCCCCCGGTCCCCGTGGAACAGCACCAGCAGGCCCGGGACACCCGCGAGGGCGACGCGGCGGCCCGCCCCGGCGAGGCCGACCACCCCGGCACCCCGCTGCCCCGACGCGGGGCCCCCAAGCTGGTGAGTTCGCACGGACGTCCGGTCACCCGGACCAGGGCGTGGCACGAGGGCACGCACGACGAGCGCGCGGAGCCGGTCGCCGATGAGCGCCCGGAGCCGATCGCCGACGAGCGGCGGTCCACGGGCCCGGCCGCCGGGACCGACTCTCCCCGCGAGCTGCCGCGGCGCCGGCGCCAGCAGAGCGGGATCGCGGAGGCGGGGGCGACCGCGAAGTCGCCGTCGAGCGGTGCCGGAGCGGCATCCGATCCGTCCGGCGCCCGGCCCGGGCCGTCCGCACGCCGTGACGTGCCGGCGCGCGGCGGCGGCTCCGGAGGCGGAGGCGGGGCCGGCAGCCGGGGCCCGGCCGCGGACGGTCTCACTCCGGCCGCGCCCTTGCCCCGGCGGGTACGGCAGGCCAGCCTGGCGCCACAGTTGAAGGACGGCCCCGACCGGCGCGCCGAGCGCACGGCGGCCGGGCCCGAGGGCGGTCCCGACGTCGTCGAGCGCGACGCCGACGAGGTCCGCAACCGCATGGCCTCGTTGCAGCGCGGCTGGCAGCGTGGTCGGGAGGAGAACGCCGCGGGCGACGAGGCCCAGGGCGGCACAGCACACGGAACGACAGAGGGGGACGGTCGATGACCGCACCACAGACCGGCCACACCACCGCGAACGGGGGCTCGGGTGAGCTCAACTGGCTGCTGGACGACCTGGTCGTGCGGGTCGCCAGCATCCGCAAGGCAGTCGTGCTCTCCGGCGACGGGCTGCCCATCGGTGTCTCCCAGGATCTGACCCGCGAGGACAGCGAGCACCTGGCGGCCGTCGCCTCCGGGTTCCACAGCCTCGCCAAGGGCGTCGGCCGGCACTTCGAGGCGGGCAACGTCCGGCAGACCGTGGTGGAACTCGACGACGCGTTCCTCTTCGTCACGGCCGCGGGCGACGGCAGTTGCCTCGCGGTCCTCTCCGACGCCGACTCGGACGTCGGACAGGTCGCCTACGAGATGACACTCCTGGTCAAGCGGGTCGGTGTGCATTTGGGCGCGGCTCCACGCAACGATCTGCCCGCAGGCGGGTAGTGGAAGGGCATGAGCACTGACGGTCAGGAGACCTCCCGCTGGTTCGACGACGACGCCGGCCCGGTGGTCCGTCCGTACGCCATGACCCGCGGCCGGACCACCAGTCCTGGTCAGCACCGCCTCGACCTGATCGCGGTGGTCGTCGCCGAGGAACGCTCGGCCGACCCCGAGGCGGACCACACGCTGTCCCCGGAACACGTGGACATCGTCGGGCTCTGCCGTGACGCACCCCAGTCGGTCGCGGAACTGGCGGCCGAACTGGACCTGCCCGTGGGCGTGATCCGCGTCCTCGTCGGAGACCTGGTCGACGAGGAACTCGTCCACGTGTCGCGTCCGGTGCCGCCCGCGGAGCTGCCGGACGAAAGCATCCTCAGGGATGTGATCGACGGACTCCGGGCCCTGTGACCCACGGCCTCCGCGCGCTCCCGACGGGCGTGCGGAGGCCTCACGACCAGTGCCGTGCCGGGCGTCGCGAACGGGGCGAGCGTTGCCTGTTGGGGCAACAGTGCTGCGGCAGGCAACGTTTGCCCGAGGCGAGCGTTGCCTGTTGGGGCGCTAGACAGGGGCGATCGCCCGGCCCGCCCAGGGAGGGGCCTGCTCCACGAGCGCGGTCAGCGCGAAGCGCACTTCGTCCGGGAACGGTGCCGCGCGGCCCGCCTTCCGGTCCACGTGCAGTGCGAACAACTCGGTGGTCGCCACGGGTTCGGCGCCCGGTTCCGGATCGGCGCGGGGACCGCCGACCACATGCATCTCGTGCGCGAAGTGCGCCTTCTTGGTCGCGATCCCCAACACCCGGGTGTCCACGGCGAGTGACGCCCCCTCCGGCACGTCCCGGAGATAGCGGATGTGCGCTTCGACCGTGTAGAGCGAACAGCCGGTGCTCTCGCGGTACTCGGGACCCATTCCCGTACGGTCCATCAGCGCGTCGGTCGCGTGGCCGAAGACCAGGACGTAGTACGCCTCGCTCAGATGGCCGTTGTAGTCGATCCACTCGGGTCGCACGGTCGCGCGGAACAGCGGCAGGCGCGGCGGGGGCGGAGGTGGGGACGGCGAGAGGTTCACGCGCCACCCGCCCGGGGCAGCCGGCCGGTGGCGCGCAGCACGTCGATGACCCCCTGGTCGCGCTCGGCCACCAGGTCGGCGATGGAGCGGCCGTCCGCGGCCTCGGCGCAGCCGGCCACGACCGCGTCGTAGAGCGCCCGGTCCAGTTCGGGAGCCTCGAGCCGGGTCCACGGGGACTTCAGGGACGGGCCGAAGTGGTCGAGCATATGGGCCATTCCACCCTCGCCGCCGGCCAGCGCGAAGGTCAGCATCGGACCCATGATCGCCCAACGCAGTCCCGGCCCCTCGGTGATCGAGAGGTCGATCTCGCGGACGGTCGCCTCTCCGTTGGCGACCATGTGCAGGGCCTCCCGCCACAGGGCTTCCTGGAGCCGGTTGGCGATGAAGCCGGGCACCTCCCGGTCCATGGTGATCACGGACTTGCCCGCCACCTCGTAGAAGCGGGCGGCCCAGCGCACCGCCTCCGGGTCCGTCCGCCCGCCGCCGACGACCTCAACGAGCGGGATCAGGTACGGAGGATTGAACGGGTGCCCCACGACCAGCCGTCCGGGCGTGACGGCCTCGGTCTGCATATCGGTCATGGGATAGCCCGAGGTGGACGAGGCGACGACGACCCCGGCGGGCGTGGCCGCGTCCAGCTTCGCCAGCAGCTCGCGTTTGAGGTCCAGCTTCTCGGGCGCGCTCTCCTGCACGAACTGGGCTTCGGCGACCGCCTCTTCGAGCGTCGCGGTCACCGTGAGGCGGTCCGCGGAGGCGCCCGCGGCGAGGCCGAGGTGCTCCAGTGCCGGCCAGGCGGCGTCGACGAGCCGGCGCAGCCGTGCCTCGGCATCGGGCGCGGGGTCCCAGGCCGTCACGTCGTAGCCGCGGGCCAGGAAGTGGGCGACCCAGCCGCCGCCGATCACTCCCGCGCCCACGCAGGCGACACGGCGTACGTCCTCGGGGGCGGTCGTGGGGGTGGAAAGCTCTGTCATCCAGGGCTCCTTGAAGGCTTCGGGCCGGTGTGGTCAGCGGTTCAGCCGCGAGGCTTGAGGCCGAGCGCGAGACGGGCCTCGTCGGGGGTCGCGACCCGTGCGCCCAGCGCCTCGACGATGGTCACCGCACGCTCGACGAGCTGGGCGTTGGTCGCCTTGACGCCCTTTCCGAGGTACAGGTTGTCCTCCAGGCCGACGCGCACATGGCCGCCCAGCAGGATCGACTGCGCCACCCACGGCATCTGCATCCGGCCGAGCGCGAAACTGGCCCACTGGGCGCCGTCCGGCAGCATGTTGACCATCGACTGCAGGACACCGGGGTTCGCGGGGGCGCCCCACGGGATGCCCATGCAGAGCTGGAACACCGTCGGGTCGTCGAGCAGCCCCTCGGAGCGCAGCTGCTTGGCGAACCACAGGTGCCCGGTGTCGAAGATCTCCAGCTCGGGCCGCACACCGAGCTCCTGGATGCGCCTCGCTCCGGTGCGCAGCATGTCGGGCGTGGAGACGTAGAGGCTGGAGCCGTCGCCGAAGTTGAGGGAGCCGCAGTCCAGCGTGCAGATGTCGGGCAGCAGGTCCTCGACGTGGGGCAGGCGCTCCAGTCCGCCGACGAGGTCGGTGCCGGGAAGTTGCCTGAGCGGCTGCTCCGGGTCGATGACCAGGTCGCCGCCCATGCCCGCGGTGAGGTTGATGACGACGTCGGTGCCGGTCTCCTTGATGCGCTCGACGACCTCCCGGTACAGGCGCGGGTCACGTGAGGGCGCTCCCGTCTCCGGGTCCCGCACATGGATGTGCACGGCGGCGGCACCGGCCTCGGCGGCCTGCACCGCCGAGGTGGCGATCTGCTCGGGGGTGACGGGGACGTGGGGGCTCCTGCCCACGGTGTCACCGGCGCCGGTCAGAGCACAGGTGATGATGACGTCTTGGTTCATGGTCACGGGTTCCTCCCCGAGATGCTGTTCGCATTGTGGGCCATCATCGCGCAATACGAACATGCTCCGGTCGCACGTCTCCCGTCAAGGGGTCCATGCGGGGCTGCCCGGCGGGGGCCCGTGTCCACGCCGGGCGCGGTGCGGTGCAGTGCCGGGCTGGTCGGGGCGGGGTGTCCGTGCCGGGAGTGGGGCGGGCGTCCGTGTCTGTGGACCCGTGGGGCGGAGGCCCGTGTCTGGGGGTTATGGGGCTGGTCGGGCAGGTCCATGCCGGGCGCGTCACGGGTGGTCGGGCGGGGTCCACGCCGGGTGTGGTGTCGGGTGGTCGGGCCGGGCCCGCGCCGGGTACGGGGCGCGGCTGGTCGGGCCCGTGCCCGGTGTGGTGCGGGGCTGGTCTGCGGGGTCCGTCCCGGGTGTGCCGCCGGGGTGATCCCGCAGGTCGCCGTGGCGCCGACCCGGCTGCGTGGGCGGCCCGGCTGCCTGGCGGCCCGGCTGCCTGGCGGCCCGGGTGCCGGACGGGCACACCCGCGGGGCCGAGCGGCCCCGGTCTCACGCCGTCCGCGCCGCCCGCGCGATCTCCTCCGCCGCCGCCCGTGCCAGCGGACCCAGCGCCGTGAACCGGGACTCGGGCACCCGGTCCTGCGGCCCCCAGATGCTCACCACGGCGAACGGTCGCCCGCGGCTGCCGAGGACCGGGGCCGAGACCCCGTAGAGGTTCCGCTCCATCTCGCCGACGCAGACGCTGTAGCCGCGCTCCCGCGTCTTCGCCAGGTCCTCCCGCAACCGCGACCGGTCGGTGATCGTGGTGTCGGTGTACGCGGGCAGCGGCTCGGCCAGCAGGGACTCCGCCTCCTCCGCGGGCAACCAGGCAAGCAGTGCCTTGCCCGTCGAGGTGGCGTGCAGCGGCACCTGCCGGCCCAGCCACTTGGCGCTGAGCACGACCGGCGGGGTCACCTCGTCGATGTACGTCAGCCCCAGCTGCTGCACCACCGCCAGATTCGCCGTCTCGCCCGTCTGCTCGCTGACCCGGCGCAACGTGCCGTGCGCCCGGCGGATCAGTCCGTCGAAGCCGGCCGCCGACGCCATCCGGGCGACCGCGAAGCCGATCGTGTAGCGGTTGGTCACGGGGCTGCGCTCCACCAGCCCGTACTGCTCCAGCGTGGACAGCAGGCGCCAGGCCGTGGCGCGGTTGAGTCCGCACTGGGCCGCCAGGTTCGACGCGGTCTCGCCTTCCGGTGTGCTGTCCGCCGTCGCCTGCAACAGCGTGATCGCCCGCTCCAGCGACTGGACCTTGCCCGATGACCCGCCGCCCGGCTCCGGCGCGCGCGACGCGGCGTCACCGGCGACCTTGCCCACGCCACCAGAGCCGTTGTCCGCGCCACCGGCGATGTTGTACGCGTCACCGGCGCCGTTGTCCGCTCCACCGGCGCCGGTGACGCCATCGGTGCCGTCGCTGCCGGTGGAAGTGCGGGAGGGCTTCGACATGGACATCTTCCTGGGCTCCTGACCAATCGGGAGGACACGCGTGGGGTGGGGTCCCGGCGCCCACCGCCCGCCCGTGCTGGGCGTTCGGCGGCGCCGCGAACAGGATTCCACCCCTTGACCGACTTGAACGCTGTCCCTATCTTCTCAGCATCCGTGCGGCCATCGCGTCATATGAACAACTTCGCTTCTGAAGGCGAGGCCAGCCATGCCAGAAACCCACTCCCCTCCCCCCGCGACCCCCCACGCGATGAAGCGCAGGGATCTCCTTCGCGGAGGCGCCCTGCTCGCCGCCTCCGTTCCGGCCGCGGGCCTGCTGTCCGCGTGCTCACCGAACCGTGTCGCCCCGGCCGCCGGCCGACCAGTGCGCGGCGGGGTGCTCCGAGTCGGCGTCAGCGGCGGCAGCGCCAAGGACACCCTCGACCCGCACAACCCGCTCTCGTACCCCGACCAGGCACGCGTCGTGAACCTGTACGAACCGCTCTTCCACCACGATGCCGCCTACCGCCTGAAACCTTTCCTCGCCGAGTCACTGGAACCGTCCAAGGACGGCAGGACCTGGCTGCTCAGGCTCCGCGCCGGCGTCGAGTTCCACAACGGCAAGACCCTCGACGCCCGCGATGTCATCGCGACCCTGCGCCGCATTGTCGACCCCAAGGCCCCCACCGCCGGAGCCACCAGCCTCTCGGTCGTCGACGCGGGCCGCCTGCGCAGGGTGGACGCCACCACCGTCGAGATTCCGCTGAAACACCCGTACGCGCTGCTGAAGGACCTGCTGGCGCAGTACAGCCTCGGCATCGTCCCCGAGGACTTCGACCTGCGGAAACCCGTGGGCACCGGGCCCTTCGCGTACAAGTCCTTCGCCCCAGGGGACCGCTCCGCGTTCACCCGCTTCGACGGCTACTGGCGGCGGCCCGCCCACCTCGACGAACTGCACATCATCGACTTCCCCGACGACACCGCGAAGATCAACTCCCTGCTCAGCGCGCAGATCCACGCCATCGACAACCTCCCGCCCGCCTACATCGACATGATCGAGAAACAGGGTGGCCAGGTCCTGATCTCCGAGACCGGCTCCTGGAACCCGATCACCATGCGCGTCGACACCCCGCCCTTCAAGGACGTACGGGTCCGGCAGGCGTTCCGGTTGATCGTCGACCGGCCCCAGATGGTCAAGCAGGTCCTCGGCGGCCAGGGCCGCGTCGGCAACGACCTCTACGCCCCCTTCGACGTCGCCTACAACAGCGACCTGCCCCAACGCCACCAGGACCTCGGCCGGGCCAGGTCCCTGCTCAAGGCCGCCGGGCAGGAGAACCTCACCGTCGAACTCGTCACCTCCGGCGGCATCGGCTCCGGCGCCATCGAGGCCGCTCAGCTCTTCGCCCAGCAGGCCAAGGGCGCCGGGGTGAAGGTCAAGGTCCGCATCACCGACTCCGCCACCTTCTACGGCGACCGCTATCTGAGCTGGCCTTTCGCCCAGGACTACTGGTTCACCCGCAACTACCTGCCCCAGGTGGACGCCGGGTCCCTCAAGACCTCCCCGTACAACGAGACACATTGGAACGATGCGGAGTTCAACACCCTCATGGACCGGGCCCGCCGCGAATCCGACGCGAGCAAACGCAACGAACTCCTGAAAGCCGCACAGCGGACCGAGTACGACCGCGGCGGACACATCATCTGGGGGTTCAAGAACCAGGTCGACGCCTACGCCGCCAACGTCACCGGCTTCACCGCCAACCGCAACCTCCCGCTCTCGA
Organism: Streptomyces cavernae; assembly: GCF_004023625.1. Classification (GTDB taxonomy): domain Bacteria; phylum Actinomycetota; class Actinomycetes; order Streptomycetales; family Streptomycetaceae; genus Streptomyces; species Streptomyces cavernae. The sequence goes on from NZ_RPDJ01000011.1 coordinate 253,268, forward strand.
ACTACGAGTTCCGCAATGTCTCGGTCAGCGGCTGAGGCCGCGGCGGTACCCGCGACGATCATGTCCCGTCGTCGTGAGGCACGCCCCGCCGTACGCGCATGGACGCGCTGGCTGCTGCGCCGCATCGGCCTCGCCCTGATCACCCTCTGGCTGATCTCCCTCCTCGTCTTCGCCGCCACCCACTTCCTGGGCGACCCCGCCCGGGCCATCCTCGGCCGGTCCGCAACCCCGGAACGCCTCGCCGCCCTGCGCACCGAACTCGGCCTCGACCGGTCCGCCGTCCGCCAGTACGTGTCGTGGCTCGGCGGCGTCCTCACCGGCGACTTCGGTACCTCCCTGGCGACAAAGGGCCCGGTCTCCGCGCTGATCGGCGGGAAGATCGTCAACAGTACGGTCCTGGTCGCCGTCTCCGCCGTGATCATCGCCCCGGTCTCGGCGGTGATCGCCCTCGTCTCCGCCCGCCGCCGTGACAGCGCCACGGACAACGTCCTCCAGGTCGCCCTGCTCACCACGGCCGCGCTCCCGGAGTTCGTCATCGGCATCCTCCTGGTCACGCTCTTCTCCACCGTGGTGCTCACCTGGCTGCCCTCCGTGGCCGTCTCCTGGACCGGCAGCCCCTGGACCGACCCCGTCGTCATGATCCTGCCGGTCGCCACCCTCGCCCTGGCCGTCGTCCCGTACGTCGCCCGCATCCTCCGCGCGAGCCTCATCGAGGTACTGGAGAGCGATTACGTGGACATGGCGCGACTCAAGGGCGTACCCGAATGGTCGGCCGTCGCCCGGCACGCGCTCGGCAACGCCGTCGTCCCCGCCATCCAGGTGATGGCCCTCCAACTGGCCTGGCTCGCCGGGGGAGTCGTGGTCGTCGAGAGCCTCTTCCTCTACCCCGGCATCGGCACCGCTCTCGTCGACGCGGTGCGCAACCGGGACGTCCCGGTGATCCAGGCCTTGGCCCTGCTGATCGCCGCCGTCTACGTCGTGGTCAACCTGATCGCGGACGTCCTGACCATTCTGGTGACGCCCAAGCTCCGGACGGGGGTGCGGTGATGGCCGTCTTCGAGGTACCACGCAAGGCGACGGCCGGGATCGCGGCCGCGCCGGCCGCCCGGCGCCCCAGGCTGCGCGGCGCACTGGCCTCCGGCCGGACCTGGGTCGGCGGAGCGCTCACCACCCTCGTCACGGGTGTCGCCTTCCTCGGCCCGTTCCTCGCCCCGCACGGCGAGAACGACATCGTCGGCGCCCCGTACTCGGACTCCGCCCCCGCCACCCTCCTGGGCACCGACTACCTGGGCCAGGACGTCTGGAGCCGGCTCCTCGCGGGCGGCACCTGGGTCGTCGTCACCGCGGTCCTCGCCACCCTGCTCGGCATGGTCCTGGGCGTCGCGGCCGGTCTCGCCGCCGGATACGCCAGGGGCTGGGCCGACGAGGTCATCATGCGGGTCTGCGACGTCATCCTCGCCTTTCCGCAGATCGTGCTCGTGCTGGTGCTGCTGTCGGTGGCGGGCCCGGAACGCTGGCTGGTCGTGGTCGTCGTCGGCGTCTCCCACGCGCCGCGCGTCGCCCGCCTCACCCGCGGCATGACGACGGGACTCGCCACCCGCGAGTTCGTCCAGTCCGCCGAGACGCTCGGCGAGAGCCGCACCCGCATCCTGCTGCGTGAACTCCTCCCCAACATGTCCGCGCCCCTCCTCGCCGAACTCGGGCTGCGCCTGACGTACTCCGTCGGACTCGTGGCCTCCATCGGCTTCCTCGGCTTCGCCTCCGACCCCAGCGCCGCCGACTGGGGACTGATGATCAACGAGAACCGGCTGGCGCTCGCCGTACAGCCCTGGGCGATCCTCGCCCCCGTCCTCGCCATCGCGGTGCTCGCCCTGGGCACCAACCTCATCGCCGACGGGATCTCCCGGGCGGCCGCCGGAGCCGACCACACCGAGGGAGCGAGCTCATGAGCGTCACGAAGACCCCGCTCCCCGCCTGTTCGGTCACCGGACTGCGGGTCGTCCTCGGCCGCGGCGGACCCGACGTCGTCGACGACATCGCCTTCGACGTCGCCGAGGGCGAGATCCTCGCCCTGGTGGGCGAGTCCGGCAGCGGGAAGACCACCCTGGCCACCGCCCTGCTCGCGCACACCCGGCGCGGCGCCCGCATCGACGCCGGGACCGTCGTTCTCGACGGCCGCGACCTGCTCGCCGCAACCCCCGCTGAGGTCAGGAAGCGGCGCGGCTCCGAGGTCGCCTACGTACCCCAGGACCCCTCGGCGTCCCTGAACCCCGTGATGCGGATCGGCCGCCAGATCCGCGAGGTGCTCGACGTCCACCACGCCGGCACACCCGCCGAACGCACGGCCCGGGTCCGGCAGGTACTCGCCGAGGTCGCCCTGCCCGACGACGACGAGTTCCTGCGCCGCTACCCCCACCAGCTCTCCGGGGGCCAGCTGCAACGCGTCGCCCTCGCCATGGCGTTCACCCTCCGGCCGAGGGTGCTGGTCCTGGACGAGCCGACCACCGGACTCGACGTCACCACCCAGGCCCATGTCCTCGCCACCGTCCGCGACCTGTGCGCGCGGCACGCCGTGGCCGCCGTGTACGTCACCCACGACCTCGCGGTGGTCGCCGAGTTCGCCCACCGGGTCGCGGTGATGTACGCGGGCCGGATAGTCGAGACCGGCCCTCGCGAGCGGATCTTCCGGGCCCCGGCCCACCCCTACACCCGCGCCCTGCTCGCGGCGGTCCCCAGCGTCACCGAACCCCGTGTCCTCGAGGGCATCCCCGGCAGCGCCCCCTCGCCCGGCCGCCGTCCTTCCGGCTGCCGCTTCCACGACCGTTGCGCGTTCCGCGAACCGGAGTGCACGGACGCGGAGCCGGCGCTGGTCACGATCGACGACTCCGAGGTGCTGGCCCGCTGCCGCCGCGCCGGCCACGTCCGCGCCCAGCCCCTGGGCTTCACCGTGGCCTCCCCCGACGGTTCCGCCGGTTCCGCGCAGCGGCCCGAACCGGTGCTCCGCGTACGGGACCTCTCCGCCCGCTACGGCTCCCGGCCGATCCTGCACGGACTGGACCTGGAGGTCGGCCGCAACGAATGCGTGGCCGTCGTCGGGGAGTCCGGAAGCGGCAAGTCGACGCTGTCCCGGTGCATCGGCGGACTGCACGAGGAGTTCGACGGAACCATCACCTTCCGTGGGGAAACGCTGCCACCCGGAGCTCGACGGCGCAGCCGTGAGATGCGCAAGGCGGTCCAGTACGTCTTCCAGAACCCTTATCTCGCCCTGAACCCCCGGATGACGGTGGGGCAGATCATCCGCCGGCCGCTGGAACTGTTCGGCCTGGCGCGGGGCGCGGACGCCACCCGGCGCGTGCACGAACTGCTCGGCCAGGTGATGCTCCCGCCCGCCCTGCACGACCTGCGGCCGGAGCGGCTCTCGGGCGGCGAACGCCAGCGGGTCGCCATCGCCCGGGCCCTGGCCTGCGAGCCCGAACTGCTGATCTGCGACGAGGTGACGTCCGCGCTCGACGTCTCCGTGCAGGCGTCGATCGTGACGCTGTTGCAGGAACTGCGGGAGAGCCGCGGGCTGTCGATGCTGTTCGTCACCCACAATCTCGCGCTGGTGCGTTCGCTGGCGACCCGCGTCGCCGTGCTCTCGGACGGCCGGATCGTCGAGGAGGGGGAGACGGCGGAGGTCCTGGACCGGCCGGCGGCGGCCTACACGCGGCGGTTGCTGAAGGACACGCCGGGGCACGGCTCCGAGCTCCGCCACGGAGGGCACGAAAGCCGATGACCATCGTCCTCCCGTCCGCGGCCGGTCTCCTCCGGGAGCCTCGGCGCCACCGCCCGGTCCGACCGGCGAGCACCGAGGCGGTGCGGCCATGAGCCACGGCATCGTCACCCCTTACGAGGGCCGGGGTCACGGCGGCTGGGACCCCAAGGCCCCGATCCCGGCTCCGCTGGACCTGCACCGCACCACGGTCGCCCGGGCGTGGGTGGACTACAACGGTCACCTCAGCGAGTCCTGCTTCCTGCTGATCTTCGGCGACGGATCCGACGCCTTCTTCCGCTGGGTCGGCGTGGACGAGGCCTACCGTGCCGCGGGGCACTCCCTCTACACGGCCGAGACCCATCTGCGTCACCTCGGTGAGGCGAGCGAGGGGGACCCCTTGCGGCTCACGCTTCGGCTCCTCGACGCCGACGAGAAGCGACTGCACCTCTTCCACGCGATGTACCACGAGAACTCCGGGGCGCTGCTCGCCACGGCTGAGCAGATGCTCCTGCACGTCGACACGAAGGCCGGACGCGTGTCGCCCTTCCCACCGGAACTCGCCCGACGCCTGCGCTCCGTGAAGGCGGCCCACGCACAACTGCCGGTACCGGAGGCGGTGGGCCACGTCATGGGCATCCCACGCCGACAGCCCTCGTCCTAGGACGGTCCGGAGTTCGCCGCCTGCGACGCGGCGTTCGGCACGCACGCTCGCCGCACGGCGCCGCAGGACTGGTGTGTCCGCCCACAGGACCCGAGACGCCGCTCGCCGCTCGCACACACCGAACGCCGCTCGCCGCTCGCCGCTCGCACACACCGAACGCCGCGTCGCCGCGCTTCGCACGGACGACGGGAAACTCCGGACAGGCCCCAGGAGAACCCATGGACTTCGGACTCACCCCCGAACAGGACCTCGTCGTCGACACCGTCCGTGCCTTCGTCGAGAACGAACTCCACCCGTACGAGGACGAGGTCGAACGCCTCGACGACGTCCCCGCCGAACTGGCCGCCCAGATCCGTAAGAAGGCCATCGACGCCGGGCTGTACGCCGCCAACATGCCCGAAGAACTCGGCGGCGGTGGACTCGACCCGATCTCGCTCACCCTCGCCGAACGCGAACTCGGGCGCGCCTCCTACGCGTTGCAGATGCTGGTCGCCCGCCCCAGCAACATCCTCCAGGGCTGTGCCGGCGACCAGATCGAGACCTACCTCCTGCCCACGGTCCGCGGCGAACGCCACGACTGCCTCGCCATGACCGAACCCGGCGCCGGCTCGGACGTGCGGTCCATGCGCACCCACGCCCGGCGCTCGGGCGGTGACTGGGTGATCAACGGCACCAAGCACTTCATCAGCCACGCCGACACCGCCGACTTCGTCATCCTCTTCGCGGTCACCGGAACCGACGACGGCCCGCGCGGGCCGCGCAACCGCATCAGTGCCTTCCTCGTCGACAAGGGAACCCCCGGCCTCGACGTGCGCCGCGGCTCCGGCTGTGTCTCGCACCGCGGCTACCACCAGTGCGAACTCTCCTTCGCGGACTGCCGGATCCCGGCGGACCGGCTGCTCGGCGAGGAGGGCATGGGTTTCGAGCTGATGGGGGAGTGGCTGGGAGCCAGCCGGCTCACCGTCGCCGCCACCAGCGTCGGCCGCGGACGACGCGTCCTGGAATCCACCGTGCGCTGGGCAGCCGAACGCGAGCAGTTCGGCCGGCCGATCGGCCGGTTCCAGGGCACCGGGTTCAAACTCGCCGACATGGCCACCGACCTGGAGGCAGCCGAGCTGCTCACCCTGCTGGCGGCCTGGAAGCTGAGCCGCGGCAGGATGACCGATCAGGACGCCGCCATGGCCAAGCTGCACGCCTCAGAGGCCCTCGGCCGCATCACCGACCACGCCGTCCAGATCTGCGGCGGCATGGGCCTGATGCAGGAACTCTCCATCGAACGCCACTGGCGCGACGCCCGCGTGGAACGCATCTGGGACGGCACCAGTGAGATCCAACGCCACATCATCTCGCGGGCATTGCTGCGCCCGCACGGGGCCTGAGGAGTCCCGGCGATGACCTCGGTCACCCCAGGCACGGAGACCACCACTGCCGCCGCCTCTGCTGCTGTCACCGCCACTGCCGCCGTCGCCACTGCCGCCGCGGCTGCCGAGCGGGATGCCGGCCCCGCCGCCCGCTCCCGCAACCTCCGCCGCCTCCTCGCCCCCCGCCACATCGCCGTCTTCGGCGGCCGGCACGCCGCCGAAGTGGTGCGCCAGTGCCGGCGCATCGGCTTCGGCGGCGCGATCTGGCCCGTACACCCCACCCGCCGCACGATCGAGGGACTGCCCTGCTACCCCGACGCCGCCGCCCTGCCCGAGCCGCCCGACGCCGGCTTCGTCGCCGTACCGCGCGAGCCGACCGTCGACGTCGTCGCGGCCCTCGCCCACCGCGGCGCCGGCGGAGCGGTCTGCTACGCGTCCGGGTTCGCGGAGGCGGGCGGCCCCGGCGTCGCGCTCCAGCGGCAACTCGTCGCGGCGGCAGGGGAGATGGCGGTCATCGGCCCCAACTGTCACGGCATACTCAACTACCTGGACGGCGCCGCGCTCTGGCCGGACCGGCACGGCGGCGTCCGCACGGAACGCGGCCCCGCGATCATCACTCAGAGCGGCAACATCGGCCTCAACCTCACCATGCAACGTCGCTCGCTGCCGCTGTCGTACCTCATCACCGTGGGCAACGGCGCGGCTCTCGGGCTCCACGAGATCGTCGAGGGGCTGCTCGACGACCCACGGGTCAGCGCGATCGGACTGCACATCGAGGGCCTGGACGACGTCGCGGGCTTCTCCCGGGTCGCGCTGAAGGCCCTGCACCGGCGCGTTCCGCTGGTCGCGCTCAAGGCGGGCAGCTCGCCGCAGGGCGCCCGGGCCGCACTGAGCCACACCAGCTCGCTCACCGGTTCGGACGCGTTGTACGACGTACTCTTCCGGCGGCTGGGCGTGGCCAGGGTCCGGGACCTGCCGGGCCTGCTGGAGACGCTGAAGTTCCTGACCGTGCACGGCGCCCTGCCCGGCGCGAGAGTCGCGTCGATGAGCTGCTCCGGCGGCGAGGCGTCCCTGGTGGCGGATCTGGCGCAGCCGCGCGGACTGGTCCTGCCGGAGCTCCCGGACCACGTCGGCGCCCGGCTCCGCACCGTCCTGGGCGACCACGTCACCGTCGCCAACCCCCTCGACTACCACACCTACATCTGGGGCGACGGGCCCGCACTGACCGAGTGCTACGAGGCCGTACTGGGCGCCGAAGCGGACGCCCACCTACTGGTCCTCGACCTGCCGCGCACGGATTCCCCCGCGGACAACGACGACGGCACGGCATGGCGCGCGGCCGTGGAAGCGCTCGTGACTGCCCATCGCAGGGCGCCCGAACGCCGGGCGACATGCCTGGTCAGCTCGCTTCCCGAAGGTCTCCCGGAGGAGACGGGCGCACGGCTGCTGGCCGAGGGCATCGCCCCCATGCAGGGCCTCGGCGACTGCCTGGACGCCGTCGCGTCGGCCGCGGCCATCGGCGCCGCCCGGACCCGGGCCTCCGCCATGCGCCCGCTGACCGCCGTGCCACCGGCGAGTGCCGGCCGGACCCGCACCCTGGACGAGTGGCAGGGCAAACGTGCCCTCGCCGCCCGGGGGATCGCCGTCCCCGACGGAGCCCAGGCCCGCACCGCCGCCGAAGCGGTGGACCGCGCCCGTGAACTGGGCTTTCCCGTCGTCCTCAAAGCCGTCTCGACCACCCTCACCCACAAGACCGAGGCGGGAGCCGTACGCCTGAACCTCACGGACGCCGACCAGGTGCGCCACGCCGCCTCCGACATGCTTCTGCGCGGACTGCCGGAGCACTTCCTCGTCGAACGCATGGTGCGGGAACCCGTCGCGGAGCTGATCGTCGGAGTACACCGCGATCCCCAGTTCGGCCCGGCGCTGACCCTCGGCGCCGGAGGCATCCTGGTCGAACTGCTCCGCGACGCGTCGACCGTCCTCCTTCCGGCCTCCCGAGACGACATCCGCACCGCACTCGGCTCCCTGCGGATCCGGCCCCTCCTCGACGGCTTCCGCGGCCGGCCCCGAGGCGATGCCGAGGCGGTGATGGACGCGGTGGCCGCCATCGCGCAGTACGCCCATGACCACTCCGGCGACCTGCAGGAACTCGACGTCAACCCACTGCTCGTCCTCCCGGAGGGCTCCGGGGTCTGCGCCGCCGACGTACTGATCCGACTGTGCCGTCCGGCCGAGGAAGATCCGGCCGAGGAAGACCCAACCCCATGACTGACACCGCCCCCACCCCGCCCCCATCTCCCGCCGTCCACTGCACCACGGACGACGGCATCCTGGTCATCACCCTCGACCGGCCGAAGGCGAACGCCGTCGACGTCGCCACCAGCAGGGAGCTCTACGCGGCCTTCCACCGCCTGCACAGCGACCCGCAGCTGCGGGTCGGCATCATCACGGGCGCCGGCGAACGGTTCTTCTGCGCCGGGTGGGACCTGAAGGCCGCCGTGAACGGCGAGGCCGTCGACGCCGACCACGGCCCCGGCGGTTTCGCCGGACTGACCGAGTTCTTCGCCCTGGACAAGCCCGTCATCGCCGCCGTCAACGGTCTCGCGCTGGGCGGCGGTTTCGAGCTCGCCCTGGCCGCCGACCTGATCGTGGCCGCCGACCACGCCGAGTTCGCCCTCACCGAGGCGACGCTCGGTCTGGTCCCCGACTCCGGTGGCGCACTGCGGCTGCCCCGGCTCCTGCCCCGGGCGATCGCCACCGAACTGCTGCTCACCGGCCGCCGGCTGACCGCCCCCGAAGCCGCCCGCTGGGGACTGCTCAACCAGGTCGTCCCCGGCGAACGGCTCCGCACGACCGCACACGCCCTGGCCCGGCGGATCTGCCGGAGTGCGCCCCTCGCCGTGGCCGCCGTCAAGGAGATCGCCCGCGCCACCGAGGGGCAGAGCGTCGAGGACGCCTTCACCACCCTCCGCGGTCCCGGTCTGCCCCGCTACCGGGCCGTCCTCGACTCCGCGGACGCCCTGGAAGGCCCGCGCGCGTTCGCCGAGAAGCGCCGCCCGGTCTGGACGGGGCACTGAGCCGACCCTCCCGATATGATCTGACCGATCGTCGACCACCGATCTGCGGATGGTCACCATCACCGCAGACAGGGTCCTCAAAGGAGCGCGATCGGGGAGACGGACGTGACCACGGGCTGGCAGTTCTGGGTCGACCGCGGCGGCACTTTCACCGATGTCGTCGCGCGGCTCCCGGACGGCCGGATACTCACCCGCAAACTCCTCTCCGACAACCCGGCCCTCTCCCACTCCCGGCTCCGCCCGAACGGGGGGAGCCCCATCGCCGACGCCGCCGTCGAGGCCATCCGCGAACTCCTCGCCGAGGCGGGCGATCCGGTACCGGGCTCCGGCACACCCCTCCCGGTCGACTCCGTCCGCATGGGCACCACCGTCGCCACCAACGCCCTTCTCGAACGCAAGGGCGAACGCACCCTCCTCGTCATCACCCGGGGCTTCCGGGACGCCCTGCGCATCGCCTACCAGAACCGCCCGCACATCTTCGCCCGCCGCATCGACCTGCCCGAGCTGCTGTACGAACGGGTGGTGGAGGTCGACGAACGGATCGCCGCCGACGGCACCGTCCTCACCGCCCCCGACCTCGACGCCCTCGCCGGGCCCCTGCGCGAGGCCCACGACGCGGGGATCCGGGCGGTCGCCGTGGTCTGTATGCACAGCCACCTCCACCCCGCCCACGAGCGTGCCGTCGGCGAGCTCGCCGAACGCATCGGCTTCCCGCAGATCTCGCTCTCGAGCGAGGTCAGCCCCCTGATGAAGCTCGTCCCGCGCGGGGACACAGCCGTCGTCGACGCCTACCTCTCGCCCGTACTGCGCCGCTACATCCGGCACGTCGGGGACGCCCTGACGGGTGTCCGGCTGATGTTCATGCAGTCCAACGGTGGCCTGGCCGAAGCCGGGCAGTTCCGCGGCAAGGACGCCATCCTCTCCGGGCCCGCCGGCGGCATCGTCGGAATGGCCCGCATGTCCCAGCTCGCCGGCTTCGACCGCGTCATCGGCTTCGACATGGGCGGCACCTCCACCGACGTCTCGCACTTCGCGGGCGAGTACGAACGCGTCTTCACCACGCAGATCGCCGGAGTCCGGCTGCGCGCGCCCATGCTCGACATCCACACCGTGGCCGCCGGTGGCGGCTCGGTCCTGCACTTCGACGGCTCCCGCTACCGCGTAGGGCCGGACTCGGCGGGCGCGGACCCGGGGCCCGCCTGCTACCGGCGTGGCGGCCCGCTCACCGTCACCGACGCCAACGTCATGCTCGGGCGGATCCAACCCGCCCACTTCCCCCGCGTGTTCGGCCCCGACGGCGACCAGCACCTCGACGACACCCTGGTCCGCGACCGCTTCACCGCCCTCGCCCACGAGATCCGCGAGCAGACCGGCGACGACCGCACCCCCGAGCAGGTCGCCGAGGGCTACCTCCAGATCGCGGTCGCCAACATCGCGGGGGCCGTCAAGCGGATCTCGGTACAGAAGGGCCACGACATCACCCGCTACGCGCTCACCACTTTCGGCGGCGCGGGCGGCCAGCACGCGTGCATGGTCGCCGACTCGCTCGGCATCCGCACCGTCCTCGTGCCCCCCATGGCCGGTGTGCTGTCCGCCCTCGGCATCGGACTCGCCGACACCACCGCCATGCGCGAACAGTCCGTCGAGGCCCCACTGGAACCCGCCTCGATGCCCGCCGTCCGCAGGACCGCCGACGACCTCGAGGGCGCCGCCCGCGCCGAACTCCGCGCCGAGGACGTGCCCGAGGACCGCATCCGTGTCGTGCGCCGCGCCCAACTGCGCTACGACGGCACCGACACCGCCCTCACCGTGGAACTCGCTGAGCCCGACGCCATGCTCCGCGCCTTCGAAGACCGCCACCGCGCCACCTACTCCTTCACCCTCGACCGTCCGGTCGTCGTCGAAGCCCTCTCCGTGGAAGCCACCGGTCTCACCGAACCCCCCGATCTCTCCGCCCTCGCCCCACCCGCCTCAGCCCCCGCCGCCCCGGAGACCGTCCGCCTGCACACCGGCGGCTCCCGCCGCGACGTACCCCTCTTCCGCCGCGAGCTGCTGCCGCCCGGCGAGACCGTCACCGGACCCGCGATCATCACCGAGGCGAGCGCCACCACCGTCGTCGACGAGGGCTGGCGCGCCGCGATGAGCGACGACGGGCATCTGGTCATGGAACGTGTGGCGGTTACGGAGAGTTCCGAACTCGACACGGAAGCGGATCCCGTTCTCCTCGAGGTCTTCAACAACCTGTTCATGTCGATCGCCGAACAGATGGGCGCCCGGCTGGAGTCCACCGCCCAGTCCGTCAACATCAAGGAACGGCTGGACTTCTCCTGCGCCCTCTTCGACCCCGACGGAAACCTGGTCGCCAACGCCCCGCACATCCCCGTGCACCTGGGCTCCATGGGCACCAGCGTCAAGGAGGTCATCCGCCGCCGCGGCACCGGCATGCGCAGGGGAGACACCTACGCGGTCAACGACCCCTACCACGGCGGCACTCACCTCCCCGACGTCACCGTGATCACCCCGGTGTTCGACACGGAGGGTGAGCGGGTCCTGTTCTACGTCGCCTCCCGCGGCCACCACGCGGAGATCGGCGGCATCGCCCCCGGATCCATGCCCGCGGACAGCCGCACCATCGACGAGGAGGGCGTCCTCTTCGACAACTGGCTGCTCGCCGAGAACGGCCGCTTCCGCGAGGAGGAGACACTCCGGCAGCTCACCGGGGCGCCCCACCCCTCTCGCAACCCGAAGACCAACCTGGCCGACCTGCGCGCCCAGATCGCCGCCAACCAGAAGGGTGCCGACGAAGTCGCCCGGATGATCGAGAACTTCGGCCTCGACGTCGTCCAGGCGTACATGAAGCATGTGCAGGACAACGCGGAGGAAGCGGTCCGCCGCGTCATCGACGCCCTGGACGACGGCGAGTACGCCTACGAGACCGACTCGGGCGCCGTCATCCGCGTCCGGGTGCGCGTGGACCGCGAGAACCGCTCCGCCACGGTCGACTTCACCGGGACGTCCGCGCAGCTCGACACCAACTTCAACGCCCCCCTCTCCGTCGTCAACGCGGCCGTCCTGTACGTCTTCCGCACCCTCGTCGCCGACGACATCCCGCTCAACGACGGCTGTCTGCGCCCGCTGAAGATCGTCGTCCCGCCCGGCTCGATGCTCGCCCCCGAGCCACCGGCCGCCGTCGTCGCCGGAAACGTGGAGACCTCACAGGCCATCACGGGTGCCCTGTACGCGGCGCTGGGCGTGCAGGCCGAGGGCTCCGGAACCATGAACAACGTCACCTTCGGCAACGAACACCACCAGTACTACGAGACCGTCGCCTCCGGTTCCGGAGCGGGCGACGGCTTCCCCGGCGCACCCGTCGTCCAGACCCACATGACCAACTCCCGGCTCACCGACCCCGAGGTGCTGGAGTGGCGACTGCCCGTCCGGCTCGAGGAGTTCGCCGTGCGCCGGGGCAGCGGCGGTGCGGGACAATGGCCCGGCGGGGACGGCGCGGTGCGCCGCATCCGGTTCCGTGAACCCATGACGGTCTCCACCCTCTCCCAGCACCGCCGGGTCCCGCCCTACGGTATGGCGGGGGGAGCCCCCGGAGCACTCGGTGCCAACCGCGTGGAACGCGCGGACGGCACGGTCACCCGGCTCGGCGGCAGTGATTCGGCCGACGTCGGCCCAGGCGACGTACTCGTCGTCGAAACCCCCGGCGGTGGCGGGTACGGCCCGTCACCGCGCACCACCACGGAAGCAGGAGAACAGATCGATGATCTTCGGGCGTTCTGATCGTGGCAAGGCTCCCCTCGAGCCCGTCACGCTGAAGATCCTCGTGGCCGGCGGTTTCGGCGTGGGCAAGACGACCCTCGTCGGCGCGGTCAGCGAGATCAAGCCGCTGCGCACCGAGGAACTGCTCACCGAGGCGGGCCGCCCGGTCGACGACATCAGCGGGGTGGAGGGCAAGCACACCACCACCGTTGCCATGGACTTCGGGCGCATCACGCTCCGCGAGGACCTGGTGCTGTACCTCTTCGGGACGCCCGGACAGGACCGCTTCTGGTTCCTGTGGGACGAGCTGGCCACCGGCGCCCTCGGTGCCGTCGTACTCGCCGACACCCGCCGCCTGGAGGACTGCTTCGCCGCGGTCGACTACTTCGAGCGGCGTTCCATACCCTTCATCGTGGGCGTCAACTGCTTCGACGGGGCCGCCCGTTACCCCGCCGAGGACGTCCGTCAGGCCCTCGACCTCGATCCCGGAGTCCCCGTCGTGCTCTGCGACGCACGGAAGAAGGAGTCCGCGAAGGAGGTCCTGATCCGCGTCGTCGAGCACGCCATGGCGTACGCGACGGACCGGCGCGCGACCGTCGGTACCTGAGCACCGGCCGGCCCGTACCCCCGCCGACCGGGGTACGGGCCGTGGTCGGTGCTCCTCAGTCGTCGTCCGTGGTCGGTGCTCCTCACTCGTCCGGTCGTCAGTGTTCGTGGTCCTCGACCCAGCCGAAGCTCTTCTCCACCGCCTTGTGCCAGTTGCGGTACTCCCGGTCGCGCATGGCGGGTTCCATCTGCGGAGTCCAGGTGACGTCCTCCTGCCAGTGCGACTTCAGCTCGTCGAGGTCGTTCCACACTCCGGTGGCGAGCCCGGCCGCGTACGCGGCGCCCAGGGATGTGGTCTCGGAGACCTTCGGCCGGGTCACCGGAACGTCGAGCACATCCGCCTGGTGCTGCATCAGCAGGTTGTTCTTGACCATGCCACCGTCGACCTTGAGGCTCGTGATGTGCACGCCGGAGTCCTGGTACATGGCGTCGACGACCTCACGGGTCTGCCAGCTCGTCGCCTCCAGCACAGCGCGCGCGAGATGCGCCTTGGTGACGTAGCGGGTGAGCCCGGTGATGACTCCGCGGGCGTCGGAGCGCCAGTACGGTGCGAACAGGCCCGAGAATGCCGGCACGATGTAGGCGCCGCCGTTGTCCTCGACGCTCGCCGCCAGCGGTTCGATCTCCTCGGCGGTACGGATGATGCCGAGCTGGTCACGGAACCACTGCACCAGGGCGCCCGTGATGGCGATCGCGCCCTCCAGGCAGTACACCGCCGCCTCTTCGCCGATCTTGTAGCCCATGGTGGTGAGCAGTCCGCTCTTCGACGGCACGGGCCGGTTGCCGGTGTTGAGCAGCAGGAAGCTGCCGGTTCCGTAGGTGTTCTTCGCCGTGCCGACGTCGTAGCAGGCCTGGCCGAACACCGCGGCCTGCTGGTCGCCCAGCGCCGAGGCGACGGGGACGCCCGCGAGCTGGCCCACGGCGGTCCCGTACACCTCCGAGGACGACTTGATCTCGGGGAGGATCGCTTCCGGGACGTTCATCGCGGACGCGATCGACGAGTCCCACTGCAGTGTCTCGAGGTTCATCAGCATGGTCCGGCCGGCGTTGGTGACGTCGGTGACGTGGCGCCCGCCGTCCGGGCCGCCGGTCAGGTTCCAGATGAGCCAGGAGTCGATCGTCCCGAAGGCGAGCTCGCCGCGCTCGGCCCGCTCCCGCAGCCCCGGCACGTTGTCGAGCAGCCAGGCCGCCTTCGGACCGGAGAAGTAGCTGGCCAGCGGCAGTCCGGTCTGTTCGCGGAAGCGGTCCTGGCCGTCGGTGCCACCCAGCTCGTTACAGAGTGCGGCGGTACGGGTGTCCTGCCAGACGATCGCGTTGTGCACCGGCTTGCCGGTGGCGCGGTCCCACAGGACCGTCGTCTCGCGCTGGTTGGTGATGCCCAGCGCGCTGAGCTGGTCGGCGCGCAGTCCGGCCTTGGCGAGGGCGCCGGCCACCACCGCCTGTACCTTCGACCAGATCTCGGTGGCGTCATGCTCCACCCAGCCCGGCTTGGGGAAGATCTGACGGTGCTCGCGCTGGTCGACGGCGACGATGGCGCCGTCCTGGTTGAAGATCATGCAGCGGCTGGAGGTCGTGCCCTGGTCGATTGCGGCGACGTACTTCTGGGTGGTGTCCGTCATGGCTACCCCTTGGTCGCTGGGTCGGTCGCTGGGTCAGAAGGCTGCGGTGTAGAGGAGACCCCCGAGGATTCCGCCGACCGCCGGCCCCACCACCGGGATCCAGGCGTACCCCCAGTCGGAGGTGCCCTTGTTCGGGATCGGCAGGAACTGGTGCACGATGCGCGGACCGAGGTCACGTGCCGGGTTGATCGCGTATCCGGTGGGGCCACCCAGGGAGAGGCCGATGCCGACGACCAGGAATGCGACCAGGAGGATCGCGATGCCGGAGCCGTAGATGCCGTCGGGCTGGCCCACAATCTGCCCGATGCCGATGCCCTCGACGTGCCTGTCGCTGCCGACCAGGGCCAGGAGCGGCAGCACCAGGGCGACGGTGGCGATGATCTCGGTCATCAGGTTGGCGACCGGGTTCCGGATCTCCGGGATGGTCGAGAAGATGCCGAGCGTCGGCACCGGTTCCTCCGCCGTGCCCTCCGTGGTCCCGCCCTTGCGGACGTTGGCCTGGAACTGGGCGAAGTAGACGAGGTACGCGAGGACGGCGCCGAGCATCGCCCCGACCATCTGTCCCAGCAGGTAGACCCAGACCTTGTCCCATACCTCCGTGTCGATCGCGAGCCCGAGGGTGACCGCCGGGTTGATGTGGCCGCCCGACAGCGGGGCGGCGGTGTACGCGCCGGCCAGGACGCCGAAACCCCAGCCGAACGCGATGACTATCCAGCCCGAGGCCCGGGCCTTCGAGAATCTGAGGGTGACCGCGGCGCAGACACCGGCGCCGAACAGGATCAGTATGGCGGTCCCTATGACCTCACCGAAGAAGATGTCTCCGTTGCTCATGGCGGCTCTCCTAGGCCCTCGCCCGGGACCTCTGCCCTGGTCGTCCGTGCCGTGCAGGTGTGCCGGTCACTTCGGCCCCGAGGCGGGACGGCCCGCGCCCCGCCCGACCTGGGTGACGAGCGTGCCGTTGCAGCCGAATCGCCCGTGGGGGACGGCCCTGAGAGCTGGCGGGGCCCGGAGTGGCGCAAGCCCGAGTGCGCCTTTGAGTGCGGCGATGCCGACTGACACCCGGAAGTGTTCACCGGCACTGAGGGGTCGTCAAGGTCGTGGACGGAAACGGTTGGAATGCGCGAAGGGGACATGACGGACTGCGGTGAACCGCGCTCGGCTGAGTGACGGATCACCACGAACCCGTACGACGGTTTACATATCGCATTTTACGTCGCCGAGGTGTACACCGCCTCCGGAGACGGGACCCTTCCCGGGCGCACACTCATGGGTGATGGCAGAGCGTCCCGTCGCGGAGTACTGCGCGCACGGAGGTGATCGGGCCGATCACGGTGCGTGTGCTTGCAGCCGCAGCCGCAGCCGCAGCCGCAGCCGCAGTCGCAGCGGCAGTTGGTCCACAGCTGGTAGTGCCACCGCCAGTCATCCGCAGGCGCGCCGCAGGAGCTTTGCGCAGCCCGCGCGGCTGCGTCGCGGCCCGCCTGGAGCGAACGCCGGCGCCCGTCACCGTACGACGCGTCACCGTACGGCGATCACTGACGATCCGTGCCCGAACAGCCCCTGGTTCGCGGTGATCCCCACCCGGGCGCCCGGCACCTGCCGCTCACCGGCCTGCCCCCGCAGCTGCCACGTCAGCTCGCACACCTGGGCGATCGCCTGGGCCGGTACCGCCTCCCCGAAGGAGGCCAGCCCGCCGCTGGTGTTCACGGGTATCCGCCCGCCGGGCCCCGTCGCGCCCTCCCGCAGCAGCTTCGCCGCCTCGCCCTCCCCGCACAGTCCCAGGTCCTCGTACCACTGCAGTTCCAGCGCGGTGGAGAGGTCGTACACCTCGGCCAGGGAGAGGTCCTCGGGCCCGATGCCCGCCTCCTCGTACGCGGCCAGGGCGACCGAGGCGCGGAAGGTGTGGGCCGGGGGCTCAACGGACACCGCGGAGTCCGTCGCGATGTCCGGGAGATCCAGCACGGTGCTGGGGTAGCGGGGGGTCACGGTGGACACCGCCCGGATCCGTACGGGGTCCGCGGCGCCGTGCCGCCGCGCGAAGTCCATGCTGGACAGCACCAGCGCCGCCCCGCCGTCCGAGGTCGCGCAGATGTCCAGCAGTCGCAGTGGATCGGCGACCACCGCGGACTCCGCCACCTCCTCGGCGGTCACCCGCTTGCGGTAGCGGGCGTTCGGATTCAGCGCGCCCAGGGCGGCGTTCTTCACCTTGACCTGGGCGAAGTCCTCGAGTGTGTCTCCGTGGACCGCCATCCGGCGACGCGCGTACAGCCCGAAGTAGGCCGGGTTCGTCGCCCCGAGGACGCGGAAACGCAGCCAGTCCGGATCGTCGGGGCGCTCCCCGTCCGCCGGGCGGAAGAACCCCTTGGGCGCCGAGTCGGCACCCACCACCAGGACCACGTCGGCCAGCCCCGCGAGGATCTGCGCACGCGCCGTACCGATCGCCTGTGCCCCGGACGCGCAGGCCGCGTAGACGCTGGCTACCCGTGCACCCTGCCAGCCGAGGGCCCGGGCGAACGTCGCCCCGGCCACATACCCGGGGTATCCGCCGCGCACGGTGTCCGCCCCGACGACCGAGCCGACATCGCGCCACCCGATTCCGGCATCGGCCAGCGCCGCCCGCGCGGCCGCGACCCCGTACTCGACGAAGCCGCGCCCCCACTTGCCCCAGGGGTGCATGCCGGCACCGAGCACCGCCACCTCGCCCGTCATGCCGTCACCCCCGTCGGCCGCCAGTGCCACGTCGTCCAGGTCGCCTTCGCGTCCTCGTTGAGCACCCCCGGGACGGCCTCGACCTCCATGCCCACGGCCAGATCGTCCACCGTGACCCCGGGCACACCCTGTCCGAGCACCACGATCCGCTCCGCCGCGAGCTCCACGGCGATCAACGTGTACGGCTGCCACTCGACGTCCGGATCCGAGGCGTACGGCGCCGGTGGCCGGTATCGATTGTCCGTGTACGACCAGATCCGCCCGCGCCGGGACAACGGCACCTCCTTCAACGCGCCCCCGTCGCACCCCGGGTTGCGGCAGAAGGTGTCCTCTCTGGGGAAGAACACCGACGTGCACGCCGCGCAGCGCGTGCCGAGCAGCCGGAAATCGTCTCCTTCGCCCGCGAACCAGCCGGTCACCACCGGTGTGCGTGTGTGCGACAAGATCCCTCCACGGGCACTGGATCTGACGGAACGTCAGAAGTGTGCCACGGGCTCCGCGAAATCGGCAGTGCCCACCGAGAACCGCGCACGGCTCTGCGGCGTCGGAGTATCGAGAGGGGCGGCCGGGGCCCACGGGGGTGGTTCCGGCCGCCCCTCCTCGTGCGCGGTCCGACCACCCTGAAGACGTCCGTTCGATGATCGGATACAGTCCGCGGCGTGTCCGACTCTCAAGCCCGCCCCGTCGACCCGGTACCCGGCTCGCACTGCTCGAGCTGCGGGGCGCCCTACGGGGAAGACGTCTCCGGCTGGCCCCGTACCTGTGCCGCCTGCGGCACGGTGGCCTACCGCAACCCGCTCCCCGTCGCGGTCGCCCTGCAGCCCGTGTACGACACCCGGGGCACCGCCCTCGTCGTCATCACCAGAACCATCCCTCCCGGGCGCGGCAGCGCCGCCCTGCCCGGCGGCTACGTCGACCACCGGGAGGACTGGCGCCACGCCGTCGTCCGCGAGCTCCGGGAGGAGACCGGCATCGAGGCCGCGGCCCGCGACGTGCGGCTGGCCGACGCGATGAGCTCCCCTGACGGCCATCTGCTCCTGTTCGGGCTCCTCCCGGAGCGCCCGGCCGCCGAACTGCCGCCCTCGACGGCCACCGACGAGACCGACGGATGGCACCTGCTGCGCAGGCCGGCCGAACTCGCCTTCCCCCTGCACACCCTCGCCGTGCGCGCATGGTTCGAGGGACGGTACGTCTGACGCGGCACGAACCAGTGACCCGGGTGGCGGGGCCGGCCCAGGGCCCTTCCTGAGGAATCCGCAAGGCTTCAGCTGTGCCTAGTGCCTGACCGGAAAGGTTCACCGGCTCGCGACGCCCGGCACGGCTCCCCCCACGCTCGGCTTCGCTCGCGCGGGAGGGGCCACCACCGCCGCGTTGTCGCATCACCCGAGTACATCCAGTACGCGGGCGATGCTCCGCCTTGCGATGCACCGCACCGGACGCCGCGAGCTATCCGGCAAACCTTTCCGGCCACAGCACTAGCCGAGCCCCCGCACCCGCACCGGATACGACGGCGCCACCGCGCCGCCCTCCGCCTCCCGCTCGACGATCACCTGTCGGCCCTCCCAGCGGGACACATACCGTTCGACCTCCGGCTCGTCCCACCCGTCGCCCTTGTCCGGCATCAGGAGCCCACCCCCGGAACGCCCCCGACGGGGCGCCCACGCCTCCAGCTCCAGCCCGTCGTCCGCACCCCGCACCGGCAGCACCGCACCCGCGCGCGCGAGTACCGGGATCCGGGACAACGGGGCATCGACGAGCACCTGCCCGGGACCGTCGTACACCTGCTCCGTCACGGTGTCGTACCAGCGCCCGCGCGGCAGCTGCACCGCACGCCGGTCCGCGCCCGGACCCAGCACGGGGGCCACCAGCAGGGCATCACCCAGCAGGAAGGCGTCCTCGCAGTCCCGCAGCGCACGGTCCTCGGGAGCCCCCCACCACACCGGTCGCACATAGGGCGCTCCCGTCCGCCGGGCCAGATGCGCCAGCGTCATGAAGTACGGCAGCAACCGCCGGCGTTCGACGAGCGCCACGCGCGCGTGCCCGAGAACCTCGTCCCCGAACTCCCAGGGCTCCCGCCGCCCAGCGCGCAGCGCAGCATGGGTGCGGAACAGCGGCAGATACGCGGCCAGCTGCAACCAGCGCAGATACAGCTCCGGAGACGGACTCCCGTCGAAACCGCCCACATCGGGGCCCGAGTACGGGACCCCGCACAGCCCGAGACCCAGCACCAGGGACAGCGACGCCCGCAGCCCCGGCCAGCCCGTCGCCACATCCCCGGACCAGGTCCCTCCGTAGCGCTGCATCCCGGCCCACCCGGAACGCGAGAACAGAAACGGCCTCTCCTGGGGGACCAGCCTCCGCAGCCCCTCGTACCCCGCCCGCGCCATGCACAGCCCGTACACGTTGTGGGCCTCACGGTGGTCACCGCCCCGCCCCTCCAGGTCGTGCCGGGCCGAACGCGGCAGCGTGGACTCCCCGAAGGCCGTGAACGACACCGGTTCGTTCATGTCGTGCCAGAAACCCGCGAACCCCTGCGCGAGCCGTTCCGCGTACAGCCCACCCCACCACGCACGCACGCGCGCGTGCGTGAAGTCCGGATAGACCGACTCACCGGCCCACACGACACCCCGGGCGAGCCGCCCGGACGCCTCCCGAACGAACGCGTTCTCGGCCCTCCCGCCGTCGAACACGGCATTGCCGCGCTCCGCCTTCACCGCCGGATCGACGATCGAGACCAGACGGATCCCCTCCCGCCGCAAGTCCTCGGCCAGCGTCGGCAGTTTCGGGAAGCGCTCCTTGTCGACCGTGAACACCTGGTGCGCCTCGTAGTGGTCGATGTCCAGGTGGACCGCGTCCAGCGGCAGGCCGCGGACCCGGTAGCCGTCGACGATCCGCCGCACCTCCTGCTCGTCACCGAAGCCCCACCGCGCGTGGTGGTGGCCCAGCGCCCAGGCCGGCGGCAGCGCCGGCGCACCCGTCAGCGAGGCCCAGGTGTGCAGCACGCGCGCGGGCGGGCCCGCCATCAGCCAGCAGCGCAACGGACCGCCGTCCGCCCGGACTTCGCTCGTCCCCGGCCGGTCGTGCCCCGAACCGGCCCCCTCCTCGCCCTCCCGCAGCACCAGGGTGCCGTCCCAGGTGGTGTCGTAGAACGCCAGATGCGTCGCCGCGTCCGCCACCACCACCTGCACCGGCATGGTGATGTACAACGGATCGTCACCAGGCGCGAACGCCCGCCCGGGATCGGTGTTCCACAGCCGGTACGTCCCGTCCCGCAACCGCGGCCCCGACGCCCGACCGCCCAGACCGAAGAACCGCGCGTCCGCGGCCACCTCGGCGCGCTGCATCCAGCGCGCCGCGCCCCCACCGACCGGCTCCCACCACCGCGGCGGCAGCTCACGCCGCAGCGTCACACCCCCCGGAGTGCTCACCTCGACCGCGCCGTGCCGCGAGACGGCCACCGTGACCCGCTCCGCCACCACACGCCAGCCGCCGTCCGTGTCCGGCTCGAGCACGGCCCGCGGATCCGGCTCCGGACACCCGCCCGCCAGCGCGTACGACGGCTCCGCAGTGGCCCCGTCCCAGCCCCAGAAGACGGCACCGTTGACCGCGACCATGACGCGCAGTTCCGAACGGGCGAACCGCACGACACCGCCGCCCGGCCCCGGCTCCACGCCCCGCACCGCGCCGGGCACCCGGGCCCGCTCGGCTCCGCGCGCGGGAAGTCCGGCGGCGTCGGCGCGCCTTCTGCGCCAGGCGGCCCGCACCCGCATCAGCCCCTGCGCCGCCCCCGCCGAGCCGACCACCTTCACCGAACGCACCAGGTCACGACCGTCCATGCTGCTCACCCTGCCACCGCCCGCCCCGAAAGGGTGAGCCGTTCAACTGCCGTTCACCCATTGCAGGGCCAGATCTTCATGACGTGGACGCACAGAGCGAGATCCACCACGACTGGCGTGGCTCTGGTGCCGAAGTCGATCACATGGCATCGTCCGTGTCAGCCGCGTGACGCGCACACCCAGCACATGCGCGCACCACGCACACGACGCGTACAGTCCGGGAGCCGCACCATGACCGCAGCTAACCCCTCACCGCTCTGGCAGCCCGACCCAGAACGCATTGCCCGGGCACGCATCACCGCTTTCCAGGCCTGGGCCGCAGAACACCACGGAGCCCCGGCCGACGGCGGCTACCCGGCCCTCCACGCCTGGTCCGTGGCCGAACCGGACACGTTCTGGAAAGCCGTCACCGAATGGTTCGACGTTCGATTCGCGACGCCCTACGCGCGCGTAATCGGCGACCGCTCCATGCCGGGCGCCGAGTGGTTCCCCGGAGCCACTCTCAACTACGCCGAGCACGCCCTGCGCGCCACCGCGACGCGCGCGGACGAACCGGCCCTGCTGTACGTCGACGAAACCCACCAGCCACGCCCCGTCAGCTGGACCGAACTCAACCGCCAGGTAGGCTCCCTCGCCGCCGAACTGCGCGCCCTCGGCGTACGTCCCGGAGACCGCGTCAGCGGCTACCTCCCCAACATCCCCCAAGCCGTCGTCGCGCTCCTCGCCACCGCCGCAGTGGGCGGCGTCTGGACGTCCTGCGCCCCCGACTTCGGCGCCCGCAGCGTCCTCGACCGCTTCCAACAGGTCGAGCCCGTCGTCCTGTTCACCGTCGACGGCTACCGCTACGGCGGCAAGGAGCACGACCGCCGCGACACCGTCTCCGAACTCCGCCGCGAACTGCCCACCCTGCGCGCCGTCGTACACATCCCGCTGCTCGGCACCGAAGCCCCCGACGGCGCCCTGGAATGGTCCGCGCTGACCTCCGCCGACGTGGCACCCGTCTTCGAACAGGTCCCGTTCGACCACCCCCTGTGGGTGCTCTACTCCTCCGGCACGACCGGCCTGCCCAAGGCCATCGTCCAGTCCCAGGGCGGCATCCTCGTCGAACACCTCAAGCAACTCGGCCTGCACTGCGACCTAGGCCCCGAGGACCGCTTCTTCTGGTACACCTCCACCGGCTGGATGATGTGGAACTTCCTCGTCTCCGGCCTGCTCACCGGCACCACGATCGTCCTCTACGACGGCAGCCCCGGATACCCCGAGACCGGAGCCCAGTGGCGCGTCGCCGAACGCACCGGAGCCACCCTCTTCGGCACCTCCGCCGCCTACGTCATGGCCTGCCGCAAGGCCGGCATCCACCCCGCCCGCGACCACGACCTCTCCCGCGTCCAGTGCGTCGGCACCACCGGCTCCCCCCTCCCGCCCGACGGCTTCCGCTGGCTGCACGACGAGTTCGCGGAAGCCGGGGCGGACCTTTGGATCGCCTCCGTCAGCGGCGGCACCGACGTCTGCTCCTGCTTCGCCGGAGCCGTCCCCACGCTCCCGGTGCACATCGGCGAACTCCAGGCACCCGGCCTCGGCACCGACCTGCAGTCCTGGGACCCCAGCGGCAAACCCCTCATCGACGAGGTCGGCGAACTCGTCGTCACCAACCCCATGCCGTCCATGCCCATCCGCTTCTGGAACGACCCGGACGGCAGTCGCTACCACGACAGCTACTTCGACACCTACCCCGGAGTCTGGCGCCACGGCGACTGGATCACCGTCACCTCCCGCGGCTCCGTCGTCATCCACGGACGCTCCGACTCCACCCTCAACCGCCAGGGCGTCCGCATGGGTTCGGCCGACATCTACGAAGCCGTCGAGCGCCTCCCCGAGATCCGCGAGTCCCTCGTCATCGGCATCGAACAACCCGACGGCGGCTACTGGATGCCCCTGTTCGTCCACCTCGCCCCCGGCGCCACACTGGACGACACCCTCCTCCAGCGCATCAAGACGACCATTCGAGAGCAACTCTCACCCCGCCACGTACCCGACGAGGTCATCGAGGTACCCGGAGTCCCGCACACCCTCACCGGCAAACGCATCGAGGTACCCGTCAAACGCCTCCTGCAGGGCACCCCCCTGGCCAAGGCCGTCAACCCCGGCTCGGTGGACGACCTGGACCTCCTGCGCTTCTACGAGGACCTGGCCCGCAAACGCGCCTGACCAGCCCCGACGCCCTGATCCCGGGGCGTTGTCAGTAGCGCCGGTTACTGTCTGTGAACAGTGATCGACCGCACGCACAGGGGGACCCCATGGCGAACACCACGCAGTACTCCACGCGCCGCGACCTGCGCCGCGAGATCGCGGGCACCATCGGCCTGCTCACCGACGAGCAGGACTTCACCGCGATGCGGCGCTACCGCACCTTCACCTTCGACGACCACGAGTCCTACCTACGGCAGGTGGAAGCCGTGCTCCGGATCCGCGCGTCCGAAGGCGGCCACACCACCGTGACCCTCTTCGACCCCGAGGAATACGCCGAGTTCTGCGACGAGACCGGCCTGGAACCCGACACTCCGGCCAGCCGCACCCGCTACACGGCCGAACTCGCCACCACCGGCCCCGTCCTTCCCTACGAGGGACAGACCATCGACGAACTGGTCCCCGACCTCATCGACGAGGCCGTACGCCAGGCCACCTGGCACTACGCGAGCACCGTCCTGACCGGCCTCGGCCCCTGCGCGACCTGCGGAGAGGACATCGGCCGCGCCGCCTTCGCCCGCGCCGCGGACCTGCTCCTGCGGATCCTCGACACCGCCGACCCGGGCGAGCACCACCTGGTGTGCAGCGCCTCGGCGGCACCCGAGACCCTCGTGGCCGTCCTGCAGGCCGACGACGACGTCCACGGCGAGACCCGGCTCGACGAGACGGAAGCCCTGGAGTTCACGACCGTCCTCGCCTTCGGCATCGCCACCCAAAGCGCGGGAGGCCTGGTGATGCGCACCAGTTCCCCCGGTACGACCGACCGCGTCTACGGCTGGCGGCTGCGCGGAGAGGGACTCCGCCCCCTGACCGCGGCCGAGGTGTTCGACGCCTACTGCACCGACATCGAATCGGGGGACATCGTCGCGCCTTGCCGTGGACGGCTCACGGCGGAGGCTCCAGGCGTTACGACGCAGGTCAGGAGATCATCGCCCAGGTTCGAGCTATCCCCTCTGCCGATCGACGCAGTCCATCTGCCCGTGTATTGCCCACGCTTACGCCGCGGGGTGAAGTCCCGTGCGCCGATGAACTCCGGCTGGTGTACCGGCGCCACGAGGCTAGACGGCCGTATTGTGCACGTTGTTGAACACGATCCTCTTTCCTGTCGAAAGGGGATTAGCCGCTGACCAGGCGGCCTCGGCCTTCAATCTTGTTACCCAACTGCTGGTTGCAGGTAATCCGTATGTCCGTGTGCTGCCGGCGCTCACGCCTGGACTGTCTCGCGTGTCCTGCTGTCCCGCACGGCCAGGCCGTACGCTGCGGTGCGCCTCCGTCACCCATGCGCCCGTGACTACCTACCGCCCTGTCCGTTGGCTGAAACATTGGAGGGGGCGGGACAGCCGGGACAGTCGCCTTAACCGCCCGTCATGGTCGTTCCTGCAGGTCAACGCGCCGCCAGGACAGCAGGACAGGGGAGACACCCCCCATGTTTCAGCGCTTTTTGCGAGATGAGCCATCGCTGTCGGTGTCAACCTGACACCGACAGCGCCGTAGAGATTCAGCTAACTTCAGGCTTCGCCTGGGGCCTGTCGTCGGGATGGCCTCGATGGCTCACTCGCCCTCTTGAACTCGCGGTGGCCGGACCCGGCCAAGCTCTCACCCATCCCCGGCGAGGCCGGTTCATCCCGGGCCGCCCCCTGACCGGAGGAGGGGACCGCACAGATGTGCGGCAACTCGTCCGTACGCCACGTAAAGCAGGCACCGATCCCATCGACCGTATTCATCGAGTTACCTTGACGGGTTGTCGTATCAGGAGACCGTGATGCCGGACGTCTACGGTGTTGACCGAGCGGCGTGGCCGCGGCAACGCCCGCCGCCGCGTCACTACGACACACAGGAGGAGCTGTAGTGGCGTGACCAGCGCCGTCGCCCCTTTCGCCGCGTAGCCGGCCCGCCGCTGTGTACACCGGGGTCCTGCGCTACGTCAGCTGACCCCCGAGCGGGAGATCTGCGTCCGCTACTGCGCGTGCTCGACGAAGACGGCAACGATGTCGGAGGCTCCACCGAGTCGGTACTAGCCGTGTACGTCAAAGGAGGAGTCAGACTGCGGCGTTCTACGCTTGTATCCCATAGAGTGCAGAGCTGTACGGCCCGCACCAACGCCGAGCGGGGAGTACCGTTTTGCCGGAACCTGCGTCTACAATCAACTGGGTACCAGGGTTGCGCTTCGGAGGCATAGGTCAGTGCGGAGGCGGTGTCTTCCCGCAATCATTGATGCTGCGGACCATGCAGCATCTACCTCGATTGATGTGCGCCCGAGAAGCGGAGATCACCCCCATGCCCGCTAGCGAGGTCGACCCCTCAGCGCAGTCTCCGGGATCAGGACCTTCAGACGGACGTGTCGCTCCCGTGGTGGTCCTCAATAGTCGGCGGCGTATGCTGCCGCCGCGCCCCGACACCACCGGAGATTCGCAGGCCGCGGAGTTCTGGAAGTCCGTGTTCGCCGAGTACGGTTTGAGCCTCGACGACTCTGCCCCCATCGAGGACGTGCTGAAGATCGTGGCGCAGCGGATGGAGGCCATGGTGACCGGTCTGTTGTACCTGCGGGAAGGCGGCGGGCCGCGAGGCCTGGCCCCGGACCCTGAGGCCGGTATCGACTACACAGGGGCTACTGAAGTGGTCGGGCTGCTGCGCGAGATGAAAGCCGCCCCAGCGGTTGCACGGGGTATGACCGGCAGCCGGTAGCCATCGTGCCCGCTGGTGCGGGGGCGGCTGGAGTGGTCAGCCACGCTCACCTTCCCGAGCCCGCGGTGGCGGCTGGCCTCCGTTAGGGCCGCTGCCACTGAGCCTGGAATGATTCCGCAGCCCCTCGCAGCGGTCAGTCGTCGGCTACCGCGCAGCAGGGGTTCGGTCTGGGTCAGCGGTGCTTTGCGGCGGGCATAAGGGCCTTCCTGGTGGCGTTACTACCCTCCATGGGTGGAAGGCCTAGCCGTCTCTCCGTTCTGGAGCTGTTGCCCACCAGTGGGCAAGTTGGGCGTTGGTGTTGAAGTCGCGCTCCTGCCGCAGCGTGGAGAGATGACCGTTGATTACCCGGTCGCTGACTCCCAGGCGTGTGGCGATCTGCTTCTGAGTCCAGCCGTTGCTCAGCAGGTCGAGGATGGTTCGGAGCGTCTTGTCGATGCGAGACGTGCTCTTCGGTCGCGCCGATTCCGACCAGTCGTCCGCCCGTGCCCACATCTGGTCAAACAGCTCAGCGAGGAAGGCTGCTACGGCCGCATCGGTGATATGCCAGGCTGAAAGCGGCGGTGCGTCGGCCAGGGAAAAGTCACCGATGTAGGCCTCGCGGCGGTCGATGACGATGAACCGGTGGAAGGGCTCAGTGAGCGTGCGCACGTGCGCGCCTTCAGCGCGCATCGTCTCGACGCGCTGGCGGGTGGCTGGGTTGGTGCGTTCGTTGTTGCTGTAGAGGGTTCGCCAGGTGACGTCGCGGCGCAGGGCCGCCATGTCGCGGCCGTGGGATCGCTGGAGCGAGTCAGCGGTGCGTCTGCCTGGTTGTGCCGCGTAGATCTCCGCCTTTGCCGTGTCCATCGACTCGGCGATGCGCGCGTTGACGAGCTTGGGCTCGAGGAACTCGCTTCCCCTGTTCCGCCGCCTGCCGTCCTGAAAGAGAAGGCCGAGCTCTGGGAACGCCTGTGTGAGCGCCAGAGCTTGGTCGATCTGATCGCGTACAGCGGCGAGGACCCGCTGCTCAGCTAGCGCCGGATTCGTCGGGGCGTACGAGCCGTGAATGGGCTCGAAGAATGCCAGCCCGACGTCCAGAAGCTCCTGGAGGCCAGGTTCGCCGTCCTCCGGAGTCAGCCCCTGGGCCATGCGCTCGTACAACCCGCGCGCCTCGTCGGACAGTTTGCGAAACCGACCCGGCAGTTCGTTTTTGAACACTTTTGCGCCTTCGTGTTTCCGAAGTTCGTACATCCGTAGACGTGCTTGGCTTGATCTTGCTTCCGGTGAACAGCCAGCGTATGCAGCAGCGGAACGCGCCGTCCATGAGTGAGCACGCATATCCGGGCAGGTAGGTTCCCTTTTGTCAAAGAAACTTACTCGCCGGTTTAGTTCGGCTTTTGTTGGATTGGCGGTCCGCGAAACGGTCCCTGCCTGTGGCGGGGCCAGGCGATGGATCATCAGCCAACGCAGGGAGCAAAACACGATGATCAAGACCAAGCTGTTCCGCGTCCTTGGAGCTGTCGCCCTCGGAGGGGCGCTCCTTGTCCTCGGCTCCACGGCCGCCACCCAGCCCGCAGACTCGTGGTGGGGAGCTGTGGCAGCCACGGACGCAAGGAGCCAGGACATCCTGCCCGCGGCGGACGCTGATTCGACTCCGCTCACTCCTGCAGACACTACCTGGGGGTAACCGCATAGCTGCTGAGGACGCCGGGGGGTGTCCGTGTCGCTGCGGAAAGTGGTATGCCGGCGGCTCGCCTTGGTGGCGTTGGGTCTGCCAGACCCATTCATGACCAAGATCGGCGACCGGAAGACCGTCCCGCGTTCCTGCCGAGCATGTCCGCCCTCCAGAGTCCGCTTGCGGGCTCTGGAGGGACGCCAGGATCGCTGACATCGTTTCATCTGGGGGGATAAGTCATGCATGACGCATCGGGCCAGAAGGCCGATGCTCCACCGCACGGACGCGACATCGCCTACCGAGCAGCCGCGGACCGCTACTGGGTGGCCTCCGGTTCGACCTCACCCGACCTGGGGACCTTGGCCCACCGGCGTGCCACCCGCACCAGCGCCGGTCAGCCCCTGAACCTCACCGTCTATGACCTGGCGCTCGATCACGACGCCTCGCTGGAAGACTTCGCCCGCGCGCACGGCCGACCGGAGGACATCCCCGCCGGCCGCACCGCCCTGGCCGCCTACGCGGCTGCCATCGCTGTCCGCCACCCCGAGACCGCGGCGGAGTATGAGACTCGGCAGCTCGCCTCCTCTCTCCAGGTCGCCCTCACCCTTGGCGACAGCGATGACGCCCTCGGGCGCATCTCCTGCCCGAAGTGTCTGTGCTGGAGCCTGGTGCCCAGCCGCGGCAAGGGCCGTTGGCGAGCCGAATGCTGCAACCTGCGGTGCGCCCACGACCCCGACCCCGTGCACGACCAGGGGGACACTGAGCCGCCCGCCGCCGGCCGGCCGCGACGATGGACGCTCGAGCGGATCGCCGCCCATCACCTCGCCGACCGCTACCCCAGGACCGCCTGACCCGCCACCGCAAGCCCTGGAGAAGGCGCCACTCCCATGCTGGCCTCCAACGACAAGCCCCCGGCAACCCCCAGCCGCCCGACCGACGGCCCGTGCTGCCCCACTCGCGCTTTCATCTCGTCCATACCGAACGACCTGACGACCTGGGCGAAGGCCGCCGCAGCCACTCAGCGCACTCCGTACCCCATGAGCGAGCGGGACCTGGCGCGCAAGGCCCGGGACTCCGGCCTTGCCACGTACCGCCGTCCCGGCGTACGCGCTGAACTGGTCTCGCTCACGGCCGTCCTGGAGTTCCACCGCGACATCCACCGGGGCTGGCACCCCGAGATCCCGCCGCCACGCAAGAGAAGAAGCTGACCGCTCCGCACGTACGTCAAGCCCCGGCCGTATCCCCCTCAACGGCCGGGGCTTCTTGGTGCCCGGATCCGCTCACCCTTTTTAATTGCGGCCGCATTGAAAACTGGTAAGCTTTACTCCGCCGACAAGGAGCCTGACCTGGGAAGACGCACGTCTCCCAGGTCAGGCGTACCAACCCAAGTGGAGCGTCAATGTCCATCACGCACAAAGCGTCCCCCACCTCACGTACCCGCCATAGCGTCGCCCTCGTCGAACTGACCCCCTCTCAGCGCGCCCTCGCCAAGCGGGCCCTCGTCCACCTCGGACTCACTGACGGACTCATCGAGCCCGAGCCCACAGAAACCGACGCGGCCACCCGCGCACTCATCACCTGGGCGACCGCCGCAGCCCTCGGCATCACAGTCAGCCCCGGCCACGAACTCGCCCAGTGCTACGACTGCCGCGACATCCTCGACGGCGCGCACGTCACCGAGACCAACGGCCGCCTGCACTGCGCCCACTGCCGCCCGCACGACGACTAGCCATCCCCGGACCCCCCGGACTCCCGGCTCCCCCTGGCCGGTCGAGTCCGGGGCCCCAGGCCGGGCGGGGCCCGGTCGAGCACACCCCCCAACTGTGCTCCCGCCCGCCCGGCCACCTCCACCAGCACCAGCCAGCGAGGAGTACCTCCGTCATGCCCGAAACCCGGCCGCCTCTGAACCGGCGCCGCGCCCGCCTCCTGCGCCTCCTGTGGGACCAGTGGGACCGCAACCGCGAAGCCCACCGCCCCAGCAGCACCGTCACCACCAGCAGCGTGTGGACCGCCTGGTACCGCACTCCCGAAGGCGACGGACCGAGCCGCGCCGTCGCCCGAAAGGACCTGGCCCACCTCGCCAGCGCGGGCCACCTGGTCGCGTGCCGCAGCGACGACGGCCACCGCTACTACCGCCTCAACACCGAGACGGTAGACCGCGCCGGCCTCTGGCTCATTGTCCTGCCCACCAACCACCCCGCATTCGTCCCGCTCGACCGGGCCGCCGCCCGCCAGGAAAGCGCCGTCGCCGAGCGGCTGATGCGCACGGCCTTCCAGCGGGCCTTCAACACCGCAGCCGGCGGCTACCCGCTGCCCGCCCTCGACGCGCACGCCGAACGCCTCCACAACGCCGCCCGAGCCGGGGCCGACCGGATCGAGGCCCAGGGCTTCGACCTCGGCGTGACCGCCGCCCGGATCGCCCTCGCCCACCGCAACACCGAGCACGCCGCCACGGCGTGACTCTCCCGCAGCGCCGGGCCGCCACCTCGACCGCGGCGGCCCGGCCCCAACCGAAGGACCCCAGCAACATGACCACCACCCCGGACAACGGCACCAGACCGCTCAACGCCAACCAGCGCGCAGAGCTTGCAGCCCTCCTCGGCGACGTCGAGCCCGTCCCCGACTCGCTCGTCATGACTCTCGGCGCGCTGATCCGCGACCGCCGCGAGAACGACCACCCGCAGTGGGAAGACCTGTCCCGCCACAACCTCGCGGGCTACATGGGCGACCGCATGGCCCCTGTCCTACGCCGCCTCCTGGACCGCGAAGCCGAGAACGAGCGGCTGCGCGCCAACAAGCCTGCCGCCGAGGACGCCACCGGAGACCTGACCCCGCTCACCGTGCACTGGGACCGGCTCGTCACGCACCCCAGCGGGGAGGACACGGACACGATCGTCTGCTGCCTCACCGACACCGGCCAGCCCGTCGCGCTCTTCCTCGACGACGAACACCGCGAAGCCCTCGGCCTCCTTCTCGTTGAGCCTGACCCGGACAACGAGCAGCCCGCCACCTTCTTCCAGCGCGACCGCGTCTACACCAACGGCACAGGCTTCACCGCGCCCGAGGTAACGACCTACTTCCGAGTCGAGCACGTCACCCGCCACCCCGACCGGGGCCACCTGCGCGCCATCGGATGGGCCCGTACCGGTGAGCCCGGCGCCGGGTGGCACGGCGACTTCCGCGACGAGGACGAGTTCACCGACTGGACCGACGTCACGGACGCGTTCCTGGCCGCCGAAGCGCAGCGCGACCGCACGGCGACCGAGCCCGGCCGGGAGGATTCGTGACCGCCCCGGCCCCCTTACCTGCCTACGAGTGGGACGCGGTCCCGGCCGTCAACGTCGTCGTCCACGGCCGACCCGCCCCCAAGGGCAGCAAGGACCCCGTCGGCTTCCGGCGCGGCAAGAACGGCCGTCTGGTCACCGTCATGGCGGAGTCCTCCCCATACCTCGACGCATGGATGGACGCGGTGACGCTCATCGTCCGCCAGGCCCTCGCCCGCGGCCGCGCCCGCAAGGCCCTCGGCCCCGTGTACGCGCACGTCGTGTTCACCATGCCCAAGCCGAAGACCGCGCCGAAGCGGAAACGCACCTACCCGGCCGTGTACCCCGACGTCGACAAGCTCGCGCGGTCCACGTTCGACGCGATCACCAAGGCCACGGCGTGGGAGGACGACAGCCGGGTGATCGAGGCCCACCACGTCAAGACGTACCCCGGCGAGCACCCCGACGCCCTCGACAAACCCGGCGCCCTCATACGCCTCTACACCCTCGCCCAGCCCGTCCCGGAGAGGAACACCGCCTGATGGGCCGCCCGTCCAAGACGCGGCCACGCACCGCTACGCATCGGCCAGCCACCAGACGGCGCCGGTTCCGCCACGACGACTACGTCGCGTGCGACCTGTTCTCCGGCTTCGGTGGCCTCACCGGCGGCATCGAGGACGCCGGGTTCACCACGATCATGGCCGCGAATCACAACCCGTACAAAGTCCAGGTCCACGAGACGAACTACTCGCACGCCGAGCACTGGATCGCCAACCTGGTCGACCCCGAGGCAGCCGACTACCACTCCGTCCGAGACCTCCCCTCGGCCGACCTTCTGGCCGCGGGCGTGAGCTGCGTCAACCACAGCCAGGCGAACACGCTCCGGGCATACGAGCAGGGCGTGGGCCTGTTCGAGCTGGACGACCCCGACTACGAGGCGCGGGTGACGCGGTCCGAGCGGGACCGGGCCACCGCGAACTGTGTCCTCCACTACGCCGCCCAGCATCACCCCCGGCTCATTCTTGTCGAGTGCACCACCGAACTCAGCTCGTGGGGGCCGGCGGTTCCCGGGCGCAAGAAGGTCGGCGACGGGAGCACATACCGGTGGTGGCTCGCCGAGTTCGACAAGCTCGGCTACCGGCACAAGGTGCTGTACCTGAACTCGCAGTTCTTCGGCGTGCCGCAGTCACGGAACCGGGGCTACTGGATCTTCTGGGACAAGTCCCTGCCCGAGCCCGACCTGGAGCACCGGCCGGTGTCGCGATGCCACGGCTGCGACAAGGACGTGGAAGCGGTGTGGACGTGGCGCACAGGGATCCCGCTGTCCGGGTCGGTGAGCTACGGCAAGCAGTACGACTACCGGTGCCCCCACTGCCGCCGCGAAGTGGTCCCCCCGATGGCACCGTCGCTCACCGCGCTCGACCTCACCGACCTCGGGGTCCGCATTGGCGACAAGCCGATCAAGACATTCAAGGACGGCTTCGTGGGGCCGCTCGCGCGATCGTCGATGGAGCGTGCGGAGAGGTGCCGCCAAAGGTTCGCCGACTTCCCCCCAGTGCTCATGCCAGCGAAGGGCGTGCACGGTTGGGAGCGGCTTCCGTTGCAGCCGATAGCGACGCAGACCAGCCAGCAGGAGACAGCGGTCTTGTCGACGGGCCCGGTCGTCGAGCCGCTGTGGCATCAGCCCGCAGGCCAGACCATGGCGCCGACCGCGCTCGCGGTCGTCAACTATCAGGGCGCACCGCGCAGTGTGCGCGAGCCGCTGCCCACCCAGGTCGGATCGGAGACCCTCGCGGTGGTGTCCTCCGGTGTCATCCCGTACCGGAAGAACACAGTGCCCACGGTGCACGGCCAGCCGATGCCGACGTTCACCTCGGAGCAGATCCCAGGGCTGCTGACGGCCGCCGGTTGGTACAAGCAGAACGGCTCCACCGGATCCGAAACCGCGCCTCACCCGCTCACCGACCCGCTCGGCACCCTCACCGCCCGCGACACGACCGCGCTGCTCATGGCCCAGTGGCAGTCCACGCTCGCCGACCTGCCGCTCGAAGACTGCTTCTACCGGATGATGAAGCCGCCCGAGATCGGCCGCGGTTGCGGCTTCGACGTCGACTTCAACGACTACCGCGGCAGCTTCAAGGTCTGGGGCCCCGCCAGCGCCCAGGTCGATGGCTTCGGGAATGCCGTATCGCCGCAGGTCGGCGCCTGGATCGGGTCCCGGCTGCGCGCCATCCTCCACGGCCCGAGCGCCGCCATCTGACCACA
This sequence comes from Streptomyces cavernae, assembly GCF_004023625.1. Taxonomy (GTDB): domain Bacteria; phylum Actinomycetota; class Actinomycetes; order Streptomycetales; family Streptomycetaceae; genus Streptomyces; species Streptomyces cavernae. The sequence continues at coordinate 286,770 of NZ_RPDJ01000011.1, forward strand.
CGCCCGCGCTCCGGTCGACACATCTCGACCCCAAGCCCACCGAAGACACCCACCAGGCCAGACGGCCGAGACAGGAAAGGCAGCCTGATGGCAGGCGAGACCGTAATCACCGTCGTCGGCAACCTCGTTGACGACCCCGAACTCCGCTTCACCCCCTCCGGGCTGGCCGTCGCGAAGTTCCGTGTCGCGTCCACCCCTCGCACCTTTGACCGGGACACCCAGGAGTGGAAGGACGGCGAGAGCCTGTTCCTCACCTGCTCGGTGTGGCGGCAGGTTGCCGAGAACGTCGCGGAGTCCCTCCAGCACGGCATGCGCGTGGTCGTGCAGGGACGGCTCAAGCAACGCTCGTACGAAGACCGTGAGGGCGTGAAGCGGACCGTGTACGAGCTGGACGTGGACGAGGTCGGGGCGAGCCTGCGCAATGCGTCCGCGAAGGTCACGAAGAACGCCAAGGGCGGCCAGGGCGGCGGCCAAGGTAGGGGTCAGGGCGGCTGGAACGGCCAGCAGCAGGCCCGCTCCGGCCCCCCGGCCGATGACCCGTGGGCGGCGAACCAGGACGCCGGCCAGAACACCGCCGCGTGGTCGTGGGGCTCGCAGGGTGACGCCTCCGACGAGCCTCCCTTCTAGGTAGGAATGCCAACGGCCCGGCCCTCGGGGGGACTTCCCCGGGGGCCGGGTCGTTCTCGTCTCCACCATTTTCATTGCGCGCGCATTGAAAAATGGTTAGGGTGGCCCTGCCACACCCCCCTGAACAGGGAGAACACACTTGAACGGCAAACTCGACACCTCCGGCCTTGTCCCGGCCTGGCTCAACAAGCCGGAAGCGAAGCCGAGCACGAAGCCGGAGCCCAAGACGGAAAGCTCCAGCGCCACCGAGCCCCAGAACGCCGGGGCCGAAGTCGACCACCACGACGCGGACTTCGAGCCCCCCGCTCCCGTCCTCCCGGACTGGTTGGTCAAGGCCGAGGCCGAACGCCAGCAGCAGGAGGACGAACTCCTGGCGCGCAACGTCCTCAAGGCCCGCAAGGACGCCCACCGGGTCAACACCCGGCTCCGAGAACTCGGCATCAACCCCATCTCGGCGGCGAGCGAACGCTCCGGAATCTTCTTCCCGGCCAAGCTCACCGAGGCGGCCTACGAGGCCTACGCCGTCCACGCCACGTGGGACGAGCAGGCCGAGATGGTGCGCCTCCTCGTCGAAGACTGGGAGAGCCCCCAGCACGGCTTCACCGGCAAGCTGCCCTCCCGTCTGCTGCACCGCACGGCCGACGTGGCGTACGCCCGCCACGAGGGCCCCACCGGGCACTCGTCTCGCCGCCCCTCGGCCGCCACGGTGCGCGCAAAGACGCGGGCCGTGGCGATCCGCGGCCTCAACCCCGAGCCGGGCAGCAACACCTCCCACGACACGAACGCGGTCGTGGCCGCCCTCGGCTCCCTCACCGCGGCCGTCCTCTACACCGCCTACAACGACCAGCCCTGACACCCCTGCCGGGGTCCCGGCCCGCTCGACCTGGCCGGGGCCCCGCCCCACCTCCAGAAGGGAGGACCTCCGTGACTGACACCACCGCATCCGCGGCCGCCCAGCTTATCCGGGAGGCCGCCAAGACCCGGCGCGGCATGCACGGCAAGCACGCCGCCGAACTCCTCGACCAGCACGGCCACAGCGAAGAAGCCGAGGTGATCCGCCGCGCCGTAGTCGAACGGAGCGGCCACCTCTCCGCAAAGCAGGCCGCCGACCTCCTCGACGGCGACAACACCCCCAAGCCCGCCAAGGTCCGGCACACCTTCCGCGCAACCGCCCGGCACGCCGACGGCACGGACTGCACCCACAAGATCAGCCCTCGCGGCAAGGCCGTCGAACCCGGCTGCACCGGCCGCCACGACTACCGCGCCTCCTGCACCTGCGGCACATGGCAGGACACCGGCCCCACGAGAGCAGCCCTTGAGTTCTCCCACACCTCCCACCGCAGCACCCGCGAAGCCTGACCCATCCCCTTCGGGGGTCCGGCCCGCTCGACCCGCGGCCGGCCCCCCGTTTGGCGCCGACGACAGCACGGCGCCACCTGACCCCTTCCCGCACGCTCAGGGGCGGCCCCACCGCCCCTGAGCCCGGTCCCCGGAGCAGCCGTGAGCGCCGACGAAATGACCCCGTACGAGCGGCTGATGGCCGAAGCCCTTCCGACCGGCAAGTTCGGCGGCGACCGCCCGGCCCCTGCCGAGTGGACCCCGATCCAGCAGGCCCAGCACGTTGCCGACCTCCTTGCCGAACTCGACCGCTTCGAGTGGCAAGACGAGTACGCCGAAGCCAAACGCGAACGCGACCGCGAACGCTACGCGCTCCGCCGCGCGCACCTCCACATCGTCCCTACCGAGCCGGTCGACGAAACGGCCGCCTGACCGCATCGGGAGCAATCCCCACCATGGACAACACCGAACGCCGAGCACTGACCATGAGCGCTATCTCGCTCGTCCTCTCCGGCGACGTCGACCAGGCCGCTGTAACCCTCGACCGCATCATCGCCACCAGCTGCCCGGCGCAGATGTACACCGTGTGCTGCGCGTTCGCCACAGTCGGAGCGCACGCCCTGCGCACGAAGTTCGCCGACCGCGGCCCGAACAACTTCCTGTACATCAAGCCGCCCGGCCCCGGCACCGCCGACAGCCCGGCTCGCATGTTCGCCCGCCGCTTCATCACCACCTTCGCCAATCGCGACCACGCCATGACCAAAGCCCTGTTCGCGGTCGCCCACGAGGCGCCGGGAGACCAGTTCCAAAGGTCCGTGGCCGCACTCCTCAACGAGGCCGCCCACATGCACATGGACGTCTGCGAAGACCACCACAAAGCCGTCATGGGCCTGCCCGAGCCGCAGCCCGGCCCCGGCTGGCCCGCCCGCGCCTGGACAACTCCCAGCCCGATCAACGACTCCCGCGTCCACGACCAGCGCGCCATCGCCTCCGGCAAACGCCGCTCCCGCCCGCATACCTACCGGGCGGCCCAGGCCGCCACCAGCCCCCGCAGAGAGGACCCCTCGCCTCATGACCAGCCCGACCAGTGACGAGACCCCCGAGACCCGCCTGGCGATGATCGACGGGCGGGACGCGCTCGCCTTCGTCATCATCCGCCCCAGCTCCACCAACCCCGACACCGTCACCGTCGAAGCGAGCTCCCGCGGCATGCCCAAGGCCGCCGCCGCGTACGCCCTCCGCAACGTCGCCGCCCGATTCGACGCCGAGGCGATAGCCGAAGGAGACGAGCCGATCCCGTACCCGAACGCCACCGAGCCGCCGTCCGCCGCCACAGCGACAGCATCCGAAGCGTCAGCCGACCCCGCTCGAGGCGTCCGTTCCACCGGTGTGCCGCGCCCCCGAGGCCTCGACGCCCTGCTCAACCACGTGGCCGCCCACCTCCCCGACAACGAGGAGCCGCACGCGCAGGAGGCGAACCAGCCGTGACCGCGCCCAGAACGGCACGCCAGGCGCACTACCGCAGCGCCGACTGGATCACCATCCACCCCGTGGGCACGTGTGACTGCCGCCGCTGCCGTCCCCGCAGCAGCCCCGGCAGCCGGGCCGCAACCTCTCCCCAGCCCACGCTCGCGCCGGAGACCGCGCCCGGCCAGGCGCCGATCGAACTGCCCACCGAACCGCGCCAGATCCGCATCCACTCGCCGGGCATGCGCCCCTTCGACTGCACGCTCCACCCCGACGGGACGCTCACGGCCGTCATGCACGGCAAGCCGTACCGGAACCTGTGCACCTTCGCCGACATGCTCGAAAGGAACTGGGCGAACTCCCACATCGACTGGAACCCCGAGCCGCTGCCGGACGAGGAGCCCGAGCACGCCCCGCCGGTGTTGCCCGGCGCTGAAAATGCCGACGAAGCAGGCGTTCACGGTGCCGATGAAGATTCCGGCGAATCGGGCGGGATCGTCGGCGAGGTGTCGCTTTCATCGGCACGGTGTCGGGGTGCCGGGTAAGAACCGTGTCACCGGCCGCAGACGAGCGGTCAGGGCTTCGTGGCCGTGCTCTTCTTGGGCTGGTGGGGCACGGTCTGGTCTTGTCGAGGTGCCGGTGCAACGTGGAGCGGGGCACACCGAACATGTCGGCGATCTGCTGGACGGGGTGGCCCACCGGAGCACTTCTGGATCTCGTCGGAGAGGTCGTTGTCATCACCGATAACAGGCCTGTGACTTGCGGTGATGCGCGAAGTGGCGCAGCTGTCACCTCCGCCCACGCACGGCTGGCCTCGTCATGCGAGACGTCGGACCGGCCGAGGATTCGGCGCCTGGCGGCGTATGCTGACCGGTGCGCGCTCAGGGCGCGACCGGTCCGCGGAAAGGGCGAAGCCCACCTGATGCTCGTAGCTCTGCGCAGCCATCCTCTTTTCCGGCCTGATCAAGCGGACACCAGGCAGATACGGAAGGGAGGCCCTCGTGCCCGTTCACCGACTGCCCGACCAGCCCAGCCTGGAGCGTCTGCGCAAGCAGGCCAAGGTTCTGCTGCACCATGTGCGGGCGGGGATGCCGAACGCGCTCGCGCTGGTCACGGAATTCCATCCGCAGCCGCCCACAGCGCTGAAGCTGTCCGACGCGCAGCTGGTCACCGCGCGCATGTACGGCTTCGCCAGCTGGCCCCGGCTGAAGCAGTACGTCGACATCGTGGAGCGCTTCTCCCGCTCGCCTCACCAAGTCCCGCCCGGTGAAGACCTTTCCCGGGAGTTCCTGCGGCTCGCCTGCCTCACCTACGGCGACGACTATCCGGGCCGCACCGGCGAGGCCGACCAGTTGCTGGCGCGCCATCCCGAGGTGGCCACCGCCGACGTGTTCACGATGGCGGCCACCGGCTCGGCCGAGCCGCTGGCCGCGGCGCTGGCGGCCGGCCCCGGCCTCGCCCGGTCCCAGGGCGGGCCCTTCGGCTGGGAGCCGCTGCTCTATCTGACCTACGCGCGCCTGGCGGCCCCTGGTGACAGCGTGGCGTCCGCCCGGCTGCTGCTGCGCCACGGCGCCGATCCGAACGCCGGCTTTCTGTGGGACGGGATCCCCTCGCCGTTCACCGCGCTCACCGGTGCGTTCGGGGGCGGCGAAGGCCACCAGCCGCGTCACCCCCGGGGCATGGAGCTGGCCCGACTGCTGCTCGGGGCCGGCGCCGATCCCAACGACGGCCAGACCCTGTACAACCTGGGCCTCGGCGGCGCGTTCGCCGACGACGAGGCCGGCACCGCCCACCTCGAACTGCTGCTGGAGTACGGCCTGGGACAGGGCGACGGCGGGCCCTGGCGGACCCGGCTGGGCCCGGCCCTGCAGTCCCCGCGCCGGCTGCTGCGCGAAGAGCTGGCCACCGCCGCTCTGCGCGGCGGCCCGCGCCGTGCCCGGCTGCTCCTGGCACACGGCGCCGAGCCGGACGAGTGTGGCGAGCATCCGGTCTACGGCGGCCGCACCCCGTACGAGCTGGCGCTGCTGCACGGGCACACCGAGGTCGCCGAGATCCTTGCCGCGGCAGGCGCGACGGCAACTCTGGACGGGATGGACGCGTTCGCCGCGGCCTGCATGAGCGCCGATCACGAGGCGGTGGCCGCCTTGGGCCCCGAGGCCCTCGCACGGGCGTTGGCCGGACACCCCGAGCTGATCAACCGTGCGGCCGAGCACCGCAACCCCGCGGCGGTCCGGTTGCTCGCCGGGCTCGGTTTCGACGTCAACCACCGCGGCCGGGCCACCCCACTGCACGAGGCGGCCTGGAACGACGATGTGGAGACGGCCCGTGTGCTGATCGAACTCGGCGCCGACCTCACGATCGAGGACACCGAACATCACGCCACGCCACTCGGCTGGGCCGAGTACGGCGGCAAGCGCCAGGTGGAGTCGTATCTCAGACCGCTGACTCCTCGGACCTGACACACGATCCCGTACCCCCTGCCCCTTCACCCGAATGGAGTACACGGCAGCCGGAGGACCGCCGTTTGCGGCTGGTGACACGGTTCTTGCCGGCACTCCGTGTCGCACCGATGCGTAGGACGGCTCCCGATGCGGCGGCGGTGCTCTGTCCGGCCGCGCCAGCGTCGGTGTGCGGGCAGGCGGCAGCCAGGAACGGCACCGGCGGTCAGCCGGTCGGGGAGGGCGCGAGCAGGCGGCCACGGGTCAGCAGCGCGATCCGCGGCCAGATCTCGCGCGGCCCGTGGCCGAAGCGACGGCGAGCGGCCACGGCAGCGGCCACCAGCGCCTCGATGGCGTGCGCGAGCGGGTCCCCGCGGTCCGCGGTGGGCAGCGCGTCGGGATCGAGGACGACGACGGCCTGGACGCCGATCCACCGCAGCTCCTCGGCGGTGCGTCGGGCCCGGCGCAGCCAGCCGCGCACGGTGCCCTCCGGGGCGCCGAGTTCGGCGGCGATCTGCCGGTGTCCATGCCCGCGAGCCGCGCCGGCCAGGGCCTGGCCCAGGAAGGCCACTGTGTACGCGCGTCGGGGCAGCAGGCCGGCGTCCAGCACCACGTGCGTGCGTCGGCAGGCGGTGCACCGGGCCCGGTCCGGCCGCGCCGTGACCAGCCCGCCACCGAGGTCGCGGACGGTCCGGGGCCGGGCCCGGCCCCACGGCTTGAGCGCGGCACCGCAGTCCGGGCAGCGCAGTATCCGGCGGGCCAGCGCCCGGCGGGCCGCCACCGCGTCCGCAACCTCGATCATCATTCATCCCGTCAGGCTCCGGCCACGCGGCCGAGCAAGGAAAGGGGCAGGTCGTGTTGCACCCTGGCCCTCAACACCTGCGGGGCGCAAGAGCACCAAGCCGCCCCAGGGCCACCGGCACCGCGCCGACGAGCTGCCCCGGTTCTCCCCAACTACACCACTGGCTCCCGGCTCACGGCCTTCTTCATCGGCAAGGTGCCGCCGCCTACGAACCGATCAGGGCACCGGACCCGTCGGCACACTCAACGCCCGATCTGCGCCCGCGATATCGGCATATTGAGTGCCGCCCAACACCCGCCGGCCGCGGCCGCAGAGCAGACAGACCTGTTCACACCCGGGAGCGACCGGTGACCACCCAGCTCCTCACACCCACCGACACGTACGCGGAGACGTGCACCTGCGGCCCCTGGAACCGCTACGCCTGCGGCCACTGCTACCACGACCAGTGTCTCGACTGCGGCTGGTGCACCATGGGCGACTGCCTGTGCCGCTGCGAGCACGGTCTCGGCTTCGCCCCGTCCGACAGCCCCGAGAACGGGCCGCAGTTCTGGCTCGGTGGACACCACGCCCGCTGGCTGTCCACCTGGAACGTGCCGATGTGCGTCTCGCGGAACACCCTCGCCAACGTCCGCACTCTGCCGCGGGCCGCCGAGATCTGGATGTGCGACTCCGCCGCCTTCTCCGAGATCGACGAACACGGCGAATGGACGTTCACCCCCTACCAGTGGGTGCGCGAGCTGCGCCGCTACCGCGACGAGATCGGCCGCCTCGCCTGGGCCGGACCGCAGGACTGGAGATGTGCGAGCCCGACATGATCGCCAAAACCGGCCTGACCGTCGCGAAGCACATCGACCTGACCGTCGGCAACTTCATCGACCTCATGTCGATCGACGACCAACTGCCGATCTACCCCAGCGTCCAGGGATGGACGGTCGCCGACTACGAACACTGCGTCGACCTGTACGAACGGCGCGGCGTCGACCTGACCGCGTACCCGTGGGTCGGTGTCGGCTCCATCTGCCGCCGCAAGACCATCCGCGAGCCCTTCGCGATTCTGTCGACACTCGCCGCGATGGGGCTGCGCCTACACGGCTACGGCCTCAAGGGCGACGCGCTCGCCGCTTGCGCCGAGTGGCTCGCCTCCGCCGACTCCATGGCCTGGTCCGCCGACGCCCGCTGGGCCGCCTTGAGGACCGGCCCGCTGCCCGAGTGCGTCGGCACGCACAAGGCCTGCTCGAACTGCATCCGCTGGGCAATGCGCTGGCGCGAGAAGACTCTCGCCGCGCTGCGCGCCCCCCGCCAGATGAGCCTCACCCTCGCCACCTGACCACCCGACAGGAGACTCCTCATGCCGTACGTCGTCCCTGCCCTCACCCGCGCCGAAGTCGACACCGTCAGCCGCACCAACCCGAAACCCGACGACTGCGAGCAGTGCCGCCCCGGCTTCCCCGTCCCGCACTGGCCCAGCCCCGTTGCCTGCCGCTCCACCTTCCACCGCGACGACAACGGAATCGAACGCCTGTCCGGTATCCACTGCACCTGCGACTACTGCTTCTGACCCCAACCCCCGTCCCTTCCCCGGCCCCCGCACCGCGCGGGGGCCGTTCCCTTTTCCCCCTGCCACACAATCCGGCCGGCCGTCGGCCGATTGGAGGTTTCGCCATGCCTGAACTCGTCCGCTGGGCGATCCCCGCCATCCTGCTGTCCTCCGTACTCGGCGCGCTCGTCGCCGTGCTGTGGGAACGCTGGCACCCCACCTCGTACCCGTACACCCCCGAGCACCGGGCCAACCTCAGAGCGTCCCGCACCCGCTACTGGCGCGAGGAACTCGCCGAATGGCGCCGCGTCGCCGCCGAGCGGAAAGCGGAGGTAGCTCGGGCCGCCGCCCTCGACGCCGCCGCCATCGAAGCGACCGCGCGATACGAACAAACCCTCCCGCACACCATGCACGAGACGGCCAGGCAACCCCCGCACCGAACCAGCGTCACCCCGAACCCGCCCAGCCCGTACGCCGACGCAGACCACCGCTACCGCCACCTGTTTCCCGTCCTGTGGCCCGAACTCCTCGGCGACCCCGAAGCCGGCCTACTCCTCACCGGCTGCGGGCGGCTCGCCGTCGTCCCCGACGAACCGCTCGACGACGTACGTAACCACGACCTGCTCCCTGACGGACTGTGCCCGATCTGCGTGGCCGTCATGAACGGCAGCGCACCGCCGCTCTACCCCATCGGCGCGTGCCGCCAGTGCGAAGCCCGTACAGCACACAACGGGCTGTGCGCCGAGTGCCGCATCGAGCAACACGAGGCCTGGCAGGCGGCCCGCGGACAGGCCACGGACACCGCGACCGCCATCGACGGGACGGCCACATGAGCGAGCAGGCCGAACTGTTCCCCATCCCGCCTACCGGCTCCAACACCCCAGCCCGGCCGCTCACTTCAGGCGGCCGGGCGGTTCGCGTCAAACGGGCCTGCAACGGCTGCGGCCACACCATCGGCGACGCCACCGACGCCGAGATCGAAGCCTGTATCGCTGGCACGCCGCTGCCCGACAACCGCGACCAGTGCCCCCACTGCGCCAGCTAGCAGAAAGACCCCCGTGCCCGCCCGACGAGCCCGCCCCACCGACACCAGCCCAACCACCCCAGTCCTCAGCAGCGTTGAGCTCGCCGTCCTCGAAGGCCGGGTCAACGGCCTCACCTACATGGCACTCGCCGCCCGCCTGAACTACGCCTACAGCAGCACCAAAGACGTCGGCGAACGCGTCCTGCGCAAACTCAATCCCGCGACATGGCCCACGCCGTCTACCTCGCCTGCCACGCCGGCCTCCTCGACGGCCGCCGCCAGCGCCACGGCGACCACGCAGGCTTCGCCGCCCACGTACGCCGCGGCGAAGACCCCTGGGACTGCCCGGCATGCGCCGCAGGAGAACGCGCCTACCGGCAAGCACAGAAGGCCACAGCGCGTAACCAAACCCCACCCGTGAAACGGACAACTTAGACACCTTCACGGGCTGGGCGCTCACACACCGTCCCATCAGCCAGCGGAGGACCACGTGACCCGTAACCCCCCGCCCGACCTCACCCCCCGCCCATGAACCCCGGAGTCATCGGTGCCGCCGCCGCCCTCATCGCCCTCATCTCTCTCTGGGCCGCGATCCACCTCAGCCTCCGCGAACGACCCAATCCCGGACGACGCCGCGCACGCCCCTCACGCGGCCGCCACCGCCGCCCTCGACTCCTCACCCAACGCCGCACCCGCCGCTCCTGAACAGCCCACCAGGACCCAGGTCATGACGGTCGGGGCGCCACCAGTAGGTCATGGTGGTTCGCGTGCGGGAGCTGTCCTGCGGGCGTGCGACGTCCCCAGTCGGGTCGAGCGGCCGGGGGCGTCGCGGCGCAGCAGAAAGCCCGGCGTCCCTCGTGGGGAGCCGGGCCGCCGGTTCGCTGTCAGGAGGCTGTCTGCTCGCGCTGTGCCCGCCGTGCTGCGCGCTCTGCGTTCACGCGCTCCTGGCGCTGCGCCCAGGTCTCCGGCGCGGCCTCTATCTTCCGGCCGATCTTCGCGCGCTGCGCCGAGCGCACGGTTGCCGAGGTGACCCGCTGCTGCTGGTTCGCGGTGTCGGAGGTGAGGGGGTTCAGCATGTCGGGCTCCTCGTGTCGGTGGGGCCGGTGTGTCCGTGCCCCGTTCACAAGACTTATAGTACTGGAGTCCCGACGTGAAAACAAGTCCTGTCAGGAACACGCTGCGCCCCGGCCTGGTCGAGTGGCCGGGGCGGGCGGTGGCGGGTCAGGACTTGCGGCGGTTGATGGCGGAGAGGGTGACGCCGTGGGCGGCGAGCGCGCGGCAGATGTTGCCCCGGACCCAGCCGCCCCAGCCGTCGGACTTGTACTCGGCCATGAACCGCTTGTGCAGCGGATGCTGGCGGTTGGGGGAGAAGGTCGCGGCCAGCTCGTAGGCCAGGGTCACGGTGTCCCGCGGGCCGTCGAACAGCTCTCGAGAAGCCTCGTCGTCCTCGCGGTCCCAGTAGCTGTGTAGGAGCGGGGTGTTGTCCGCCATCGGGTCTTCCTTGGTTGGTTTGGAGTTCGGGGACGCGTGCCCGGCCGAGCCGAGCGGCCGGGCGCAGTGGAGGTCAGTAGCCGAGGGCGTCCGCTGCGGCGTCCATAAGGTCGAGCGTCGTCCGTAGGGGGGCCGTGATGTCCAGGGGCTCGGTGCTGCCGCTGGCGGACCGGCCGGCGATCCGGGCCGTGGGCAGCTCGCCGCTGGTGGACGGCGAGATCACGACCGTCCAGGTGTAGGAGCGGTAGTCAACCTCGGCGGTCAGTTCGACGCCAGTGCGCGTCCAGTTGCCCAGGCCGGCGACGGCGGAGAAGACGAGCTCGGGGGCGATGGTGGCGTTCATGGTGGTCCTCCTCGGATCGTGGGGGCCGGTCTTCCGTGCCCGTTCGACAAGACCTATAGTACACCCGTCCCGACGTGAAAATAAGTGGAGGGGAAAGCAAACGCCCCGGCCAAGTCGAGTAGCCGGGGCGCAGCCTCAGGAGGGAGGTCAGTCGGTGGCGTCCAGCGCCGCCACAGCGGCCACCAGAGCCTTGCGGCCAGCCTCGTTCACCGTGAAGGCCAGGCCGTCACCGGCCACGACCAGGCCGCGCTTGGCCAGGGCCGCGCGGGTCCGTCCGTCGGTCGTCTCGCCGAGCTCCAGGGCGGCAGCCATGGCCGGGCTGACGATCCGCTCGGCCGGGTCCTTGGCGTTCGTCCGCTTCTTGTAGATCTCCAGGCGGCGCGCCCACTCAGCCTTCGCGGCCTCGCGGATCGTCTCGGCGTCGTCCGCGAGCTGGAGAGTACACCCGTCCCGACGTGAAAGCAAGTGGAGACATGAAACAAACCGCGCCCCCAGCCAGGTCGAACAGCTGGGGGCGCGGAGCCGGGGTCAATCGGTGGAGCCCACCCCGGGGCAGCGATTCAGGTCGTCGCTCTGATAGGTGCCCATCGCGTGGGCCGGGTGGGGCCAGAGCGCGCCGCACTTCCCGTACGCCTCGCGGTCCAGGAACGGCCCGTCGCCCCAGCAGTAGCGGGAACGGCCGTATCGGGTCCAGTGATGGCCGGGGTGGTCCCACTGTCCGCAGTGGGACCTCGGGGTCCGCTCGTCGCGGACGTCGTCCACCAGGTCGCGCGCCGCGGCGAGTGCGGCAGCGAAGGCGTCCAGCTTCTCAGGGCTTATGGCGGCGACCGCCTCACGGCTGAGGTAGTCGAAGTCGGTCGTGGAGGGCTTCTCCATAGGTTCTCCCGTCGGGGCTCGTAGCGGGCTGCGCCCCGGCCAGGTCGAGTAGCCGGAGCGCAGCGATGGTGTGCGAGGTCAGTCCGCGAACGTGACTTCGGGCCAGTAGACGGTGATGCCGTCGCGGCCCGCCGTGTCGGTCCTGACGTGCTCGGCGAGGTCGAGGACCTGGTCGTCACGGCCCCCTTGGGCGAACTGGAGGGCCAGCGCGGTGACGAAGGTCGCGAACTTGCCGGACGGGATGTCGACAGCCGCGCAGGCGGAGCCGTACATGCCGCGGCCGGAGTAGGCGTACCGGAGGCTGTAGTCCTCCTCGTCGATGCCGGCCGCATCCAGAGCGGTGGTGACGTCCTGACGGTCGAGAGTGATGATCACGCGGTGGTCCTTTCGGGTTGGGTGGGGCCGGTTGTTCCGGCCCCGCTGCAAGACCTATAGTACTTCCGTCCCGACTCATTTACAAGTCGGGACGATAGCAAAATTCACGTCCGTGCGCGCCCGCACGTGTGGATCTTGCCGTCGCTGTCGATCGCTGCTGCCGTCATGTAGACCTCGCGCAGATTCGGATACGCGCCGGCGTTCGCCTTCACGCATTCCTGCTTCACGATCGCCTCCGCGCTCTTGCGCATGTCCGCCTCCGTCACGTAAGCAACGTCACGCGTGGAGTTGTCGTGAAAACCCAGGTAAATGACGTATCCAACCGGTTCGCTCCAGTTGGCCCCCTTGTGCTCGCATGCCTGCTCGCACGCCTGCGGAATCTCGACAACGCTCACGATTGCCTCCCTTCGTCGGCCGCCCCGTGCGGCCGAACAACACCTGCAATACATCCGCCCCGACCTAGATGCAAGTCGGGACGAGTGAACAAATTAGGAGGTGCGGTGCCAATTGCGGTACACCCAGTGGATCACCGCGTACGTCGCCTTTACCTCGCCCCGCTGGATCCGCGCGAGTGCCTCGTCCCGCATCTTGCGGGCCTGCGCGTACGACTGCGCGCCCCCCACGTACGCGATGTCCGTGAAGCGCACGCCGGCGTCCGAGAGGTGGCTGTAGGCCACCACGTAGCCGATGACGTCGTGCAGGCCGTGCTGGCAGTGCGCGCAGTACTCGCTCGGGCGTAGCGGCGGGATCTCGTACGACCGGACGCTGCCGGGCGCGGACCCGGGGGCGGTGTCCTCGGGCCGGGTCATCGCCCAGTTCGCGCGGAAGGTGACCGACGCGGAGTCGGGCTGGTCCGCGCCCAGGTTGATCATGTCCGGCTGCTCGTTCATGTGCCGTCCCTCCCGGGGTGATCGCGGGCCGGTCGTTCCGGTCCGCCTGCAATTACCAACAGTACACATGTCCCGACGTGAAATCAAGAGGGATTAGACTTGTATTCACGTCGGGACACCTGTACGTTCGGATCATCGAGCCGGCCCCACCGGCCCCAACGACTGACAGTGGAGGCGCCGCGGTGGATCGCATCGAGAAGTTCGACGAGCTGGACGAGGGCACCGTCGAGTACCGAATGGTCGAACACCTGCGCAAGATCATGCAGGAGCTCGGCAGTGAGCCGTCCGACCGCGAGTACCACGAGATCCAGGAGCTGTGGGAGCAGGACTTCATCCGGCTCGACCAGAACGGCCACCCCCACCTGACCGACAAGGCGGTGATGGCCCAAGAGGTCATGCAGGCCATCGCCGGCCTCTGACAACAGACCCCACCAGCGAAAGGACCACCGCGTGACGCTCGGACTCTCCCGCAAACACCTCACCGAAGCGTGCGAGCGGGCCGACATCTGGGGCTACCAGCTCCTCGACGCCCACCCCGGCCGCGAAGGCGCAGGCCCCGGCCTGACCCTCCCAGCCGGTCGCCTTGACTCCTTCCTCGAGGCCCTGGTGCTGACCCTCATCGAGGGCGGCCACGGCGCCGACGCCGGCGAGGTCTCCCGCCGGGTCTGCGTCGAGCCCAAGCGGAGCGCCCTCGTGGCCTACTGGCCGGGCGCTGGCCTGGCCGACTGACCCGCCCACCCTGCCTCCGGCCACTCGACCTGGGCCGAGGCAGTGACCCAACTTGTTTTCACGCTTGGTCGCATGTATTATTTGTTCTGGCGGGGCACCCGGCCCCGCCAGAAGGGAGCCCCCTGACGGCCCTGCTCGACCACAACGGCGACCTCTGCACGCACCCCGAGGCCAAGCGCACGAACTGGGGCAACGGCAGCCACGGCTGTGGCGAGTGCGGCGCCACCCCGAACGAGCTGGAGTACCAGGACTGGAGCCGCGCCGCCCGCGCCGTCCAGGAGAGCGCGGCGCCTGAGACCCGCTGGAAGGCAGGCGACTACATCACCTGGCCCGGCACCGAGGACTGCTACCGCCTGACCTCCGTCGGCCGGTTCTCGATCAGCTACGAGGCCCGCGACGGCTACGTCGAGACCGTGTTCGACAACGTCGGCATGTCCCTCGCCGACGCGACCAAGGACTGGACCCCGGCCACGCCCGAACAGATCGCCCGCCACGAGCGCCTCTACCGGCCGGCCCCGCAGAACTGGAACTGACCCACCCCTCAACAACCCGTCCCTGCCACTCGACCTGGCCAGGGACGGGCCCCCGCCCACCTCCACGAAAGGCCACGCACGTGACCGACACCGACATGACCACCACTGCCGAAGGCCCCGAGTGCCGCCATCACGGCCCGATGGTGCTGCGCTTCGAGACTGACCTGCCCACCTCCCTGACCTGGTACTGCCCCAACGAGGTGTGCCACAACGAGGTGCTGCACCCCGAGAAGGACGCCCCGCGCAAGGGCGTCATCACGATCACCCACACCCGTGCCGACGGCACCCTGCTCGAAGGCTCCCGCAAGGGCGACGGCGTATGGGAGTTGGTGCGCCCGCACCGGTTCACCTGGGGCCGCTCCCTGCCCGGCGTTCTGTTCATCCGCCAGTCCCGCGACAAGCAGGCCGACCGCTGGAGCATCCGCCATGCGGCGGCGGCCCTGCGCAAGGAAGGGTGGACCGTCGAGATAGACATCGACGAGGACACCCGCCGCACGTTCGCTGAGGCCGAGCAGGAGCGCTACGACCGCGCCGCCGAGCGCGCCGACCGGTTCGACGACTACGCCAGCAACGCCGCGGCCCGCTCGAACGCTGCGTACGCCGGGGTCAAAGCCATCTCCGACGGCATCCCCATGGGCCAGCCGATCCTCGTGGGCCACCACAGCGAGCGCCGGGCCCGCCGGGACGTCGAGCGCATGGACGCTGGAATGCGCAGGAGCGTCGACGAGGGCAAGAAGGCCGAGCACTACGCCGGCCGCGCCCAGGCGGCCGAGCACTACGAGGCGTTCCGCAAGAACCCGCCCCGCACGCTGCGCCGCATCGCCAAGCTCGAGGCCGAACTGCGCGGCGTCGAGCGGTGGCTGGCGGGCAAGTCGAACGAGGGCTACACCCGCTCGCTCACCCCTGACACCGTGGCCGAGCTGAACCGCCGCAAGGCGGAGCTGACCGAGCAGATCGACCACTGGCGAGGGATCGTCGCCCAGGCCGAGGCGGACGGCTTCAAGGTGTGGTCCAGGGACGACTTCAAGAAGGGGGACTTCGTCTACTACCGGGGCACCTGGTATGAGGTGCTGCGGGTCAATCCGAAGTCCGTGACGATCCCTCACATCCACAACGGCGTTGGGCGGACCGTGGTGCGCAAGGGAGACGGCCACCTGGACTGGACGTGGAAGGCCCCGTACGACGAGGTCAGCGGCCGTAGGACAGCCGAGGAGCAGGCGGCCGCGGAAGCTCCCGCCGAGCCGATCGCCGAGGCCGCTGTGGATGCGGAGAAGCCCGCGGCGGAGCCGGCCTCCGAGGAGCCCGTGACGGGCGAAGACCGCTTCCTCCCTCTGGATCGCTGATCCGTTCCTGAGCTGCTGTGCCCCTGGCCGAGTCGAGCGGCCGGGGGCACAGCCGTGTCCGGGGGCGGCTGTGGCCCGACCAGCCCGAATGGGGCGACCGAACTTGCTTTCACGTTGGGACATATGTAATCTGTGTCTTGTCCACGGGGCACCGCCCCTAACAGGAAGGGAACCACCATGAGTCACGGCCGCAGCCTGGTCAACGTCCTCCAGCAGACCAACACCAAGACCGCCACGGTCAAGGTCGGCGACGGAGTGACGTTCCTCCGCTGGTCCGACCGCTCGCCCGGCACCGTCGCCGAAGTCCAGACCTTCAAATCCGGCCCGAAGGCGGGCACGCCGCGCCGGATCGGCGTCCGCGCCGACAACTACAAGATCGTCTCGGGCAGTCAGCAGGGCGGCTCCGCCCGCTACGAGATCACCCAGGACCCCGAGGCGCGCGTCTTCTGGTACCGGCTGACCAAGAAGGGCTGGAAGCGCGAAGGCGGCTCCACCTTCCTGCACGTAGGGACGCGGGAGGTCTGGTGCGACCCGACGTTCTGACCGGCGGCCGGCCGGGCCCTGGCGCTCGACCTGCCAGGGCCCGGCGCCCCGCCCGACCATCCGACACTCGACCTGCCCTGGAGGAGTCCCTCATGGCCGCCATCATCGCTGCCCTGCTGTTCTACTGCCCCACCTGCCAGAGCGAGCCGACCCAGCCGTGCTTCGAGTCGGGCAACCCGGTCCCCGTCCACCTGGAGCGCACCCGCAAGGCGGCCCGCGAAATTCGCGCCCGCCGCCAGGCCGGCGCCGACCTCTTCGCCCCCGAACCTGCCGCCGCACCGGAGCCCGAGCCCGAGTGCTGGGAGGACCGCTATAGCCCGAAGGAGCAGGAGGGGTGGGGCCGCCTGGAGATGGAGGCGGAGAACGCCTGGCTCCGGGCGGCGGAGACCAACGACCAATACGCCTGGGAGGAGGAGCAGGACCGCCTGCGGGCCGCCTTCTGGGGCTGCTGATCCCTGCAGGGCCTGGCACTCGACCTGCCGGGCACTGTTGCTCGGGTCGGGGGCGTCCACATCGCCCTCGATCGGGATTGATAGAACCACCCGACTTGTTTTCACGTTGGGTCTGGTGTACTCTAAGTCTTGTCAACGGGACACCAACCCAGGAGGACGACCGTGAGCATCCCCGTCGCGGGCACCGGCCGCAGCCGCTACCACAGCAAGAAGAACCGCGCGGGCAAGCCCAACGGAGTCATGAGCTCCAGCCGCCTCCTCCCGCACCGCTACGCGGACGAGGGCGACAAGGGGCCGCAGTTCCGCCGCACCATCCGCCGCCTGGAGAACATCCAGTGGCGCCGGGAGCGCGGCCTCATCTGATCCCCGGGGCCCGGCCGCTCGACCCTGCCGGGCCCCGGCTCGCGAGTCCCACCGGCTCGCCGCCTTCAAGCGCTGACGGGCCCTCACCCGCCGTCCCCGACCACTCGACCTGACCGGGGGCGGCACCCACCCGACAAGGAGAAGCCAATGACCATGATCGCCACCTCCGGCACCGGCCAGACCGAGGCCGACCGGCTGCGCGCCGAAGCCCGCCAGCACGACGCCGACGCCGCCGAGTCCTTCGACCGCTGCGACATCGACGGCTTCCTCTCTCAGTGGGCGTCCGGCCGGATGGCCGGACTGAAGCTCCTCGCCGCGGACATCGCTGAGGCGGGCGGCAAGTGGAACTTCCGGGGCCTGTTCGACCTGGACGGCAACCTCGTCCCCGCGGTCCGCGTCGAGGGCCGCTGGGGCTGGTCCTGGAAGCTCCTCGACGAGCACGGCCGCTGCGCCGGCTGGTTCAACGAGTCCAAGGCCAAGACCGAGGAACGGCGCGTCGCCGCCCACGCGAAGAAGGGCTACTACGTCGGCATCGTCCGCGTCCCCGCCAGGGCCGAACTGAAGGGCACCAGCTACTTCAACGTGATGGCCGTCGCGGTCCGCGAGGGCGACGGCTTCAGCCCGGATGCCGAGATCGTCGACAACGGCCAGGACTGACACACCTCTGAAGGCTGCGCCCGGCCACTCGACCGGGCCGGGCGCAGCCCCCACCACCTACCGAGCCCTGGAGGCCCGCATGTTCCACGAGATCGTGACCCACGCCGACGGCAGCACCGGCCATGGCACGGCCACTGAGGCATACGCCTTATCCCTGCTGCGCAAAGCGGTCCGCCGCGACTGCCGCATGGAGGCCACCCGCACGGGCGGGATCGTCATCACCCGCGACCTGTGGAGGGGCCGAGTGGTACCGGATCACCACATCGTGGCCCTGGAGCCCGCGAAGCCGGTCAACAGGCTCACCCCGGCTGTACGGCGTGACCTGGAGGCCGTTCTCGCTGCGCCCGACGCCTACGTGGTGAACCAGGCCGAACAGCCGTTTCGCGCCCGTGTGGGCCGCCTGTGGGCCAGGTTCGTGTCGCTGGCTCCGGGCACCGTGGCGCGGCTGGTTGAGGGCGGCCTGCTGGTCCTCGGCGAGCCCTACGCAGCGACGTCGAACGGCTTCCTGTCCGAGCAGCGCCGTCCCGTGAGGGTGTCGCTGGCGGCCCGACTAGCGATGGGTGCCCAGGCGCACCGGACACGGACGACGGAGCCAAACGGCTACGTGCACGCGGCGGACATCGGTCTGCCTCCGGGCTCGGGCCGGAACGTCGGTCAGAAGGTGCTGGTGTACGACGCGTCGAGCGCGGTCGGCTGCTCGTGCCGCTCCTGGTCGAAGATGGCCGAGCATCGGGACGTGGCCCGCCTGTACGTGCGGGAGCACCGGGAGCAGATGACCCGGGAGCTGGTGGTGTAGCTCGCGTGAGCCTCCGGGGCGGGTCGGCCCTATTGGGTATGCGACCCTACTTGTATTCACGCTGGGACACTTGTACTCTGTTTTTGCGGGGCCCGACCGGCGGTCCCTGGGACGAGTAGGAGGACTGCATGTCTGTGGAGAAGTGGGGCGACCTCGAAGCGGTGCAGCATGAAAACCGGATGATCAAGCACCTGCTGTCCGCCGAGGCAATCGGCAGCAGCGAGCGGGACTGGTTCCGGCTCGGGACAGCCTGGGAGAAGGACTTCGTCCGGATCGACAGTGACGGCCGCGCCCACCTCACGGAGAAGGGGCTGGCGAAACTTTCCGACGCCCTTTCGGGGGACAGCGGGGAACCTGCCGAGCTGACCCGGTATCGGGTCGTGGCGCAGCGGACCAACGACGCTCACCCCGGCGCCGCCTCCCTGACGCACTACACCTACGCGCGGTCGTGTGAGGAGGCCGTGGCGAAGGTGCGCCAGGCGCACGAGAAGCCGGGCGGCGTGTACGGAGACCAGGGCCTTATCGCGTCGTGGAGGTCAGCGTGGACGGCCTGTAGGCCCACATCCCCAGCCGTGCCCCGGCCACTCGACCGGGCCGGGGCACGGCCCCAACATCGAGAGGACGCGCACCACCATGGACTTCAAGGAGACGACCGTCACCGTCTTCGGAGTAACCCGCATCATCCGCACTGAGCGGACAGGCCGCGTTCGCACCATCCGACAGCTGGAGACCTCGCACACCAAGGCCGTGCGCGCCGCCCTCACCGAGCTGCACGAGGCAGGCAAGGCCGATGCGCTCGCGGCCGCCGAGAAGACGGCTCGGAAGGCCGAAGCCGCCGCCCGTAACCACGGCAGTGGCCCGCTCCTGATCAAAGCTCAGACGGCACGGCAGCGCGTGAAGGACATCCAGGCGCGGAAGTTCACCGCGCCCGCGTTCCCAGACCTCAAGGCCCGCGGCCGTCCCGAGCCTGTGAAGTTCGACCTGTCGCCCGACGCCCCGATCTTCGCGGACATCCACGAGTACTTCGATCCCGACGCCGAGCAGGCCGCCGAGGAGGCGTCTGCGGCCGCCGAGGAAGCCCCGTCGCCCATGAGCGCACGGGAGTTTCTCGACTGGCTGCTCTCCCCGTCCCCGTCCCTGCCGGATTGACCCTACGAAAGGACACCATGCCCACCTTCACCTTCCCCAGCGGCGCGACCGTCGACGTACCCGAAGGCCTGCCCCTGTGCGAACGGCCCGATGAGGTCACATACGACTGCGGCCGCTTCATCCCGGTCGGTCTCGCCCGGAGCGGCAAGCCCGTCTTCTCCGGTTTCTCCTGCGCCGCCTACTGCGCGCTCGGCAGCATCTACGACATGCGCCAGCAGGTCGAAGAGGACCGCAAGCGGGCCAGCGTGCTTCAGGTGCGCGGCCGGAAGTGGAGGGCCAGGAATCTGCTGCTCATCGCCGACGACCGCGCAGCACGGAGCAAGCGGATCATCGCCAGCCTCGTCGCCGACCCCGCGCCGTGCACCTGCGTCATCCCGCCCGTCAGGGCCGCGGACCTGGCCGCCGAACTCGGCATGTCGGCCGACGAGGTGCGCGCCCTGGTCCTGCGCACGGAAGGCCGTCCTTCCATGGACGAGAGCGTGACGTTCCGGCGCGCGGCCGACGGGGAGCTGGTACTCGCGCACCCGGAGGTCATCGCCCTGCGGATGCACTACACCCGCCAGCCTGCCAGCTGAACTGGCCCACACATAAGGCCGTCCGCCGCTTCTCGACCAAGCGGCGGACGACCTGAACCAAACGATAGCAACCCACCGCGGCGGTGCGGGGGTCCTTACCCGCTTTCTTTCCGGCCGTGCTCTGGCCCGCTCGCCCCGGCCAGGGCACGGCCCCTACCTGAAGGGAACCCTCACTCATGACTACCGAGCACGAGCCGGACATGGGCGCCCTCGCCCACGAGGTTGCTCGCCTCTTAGGCCCGGCCTGGGACGTGTGCCCGGACGCCGACTGGTCCCATGCCTGGGCACTGCATCACCAGGACGGTCGGCGGGTCCGCCTGTACGGGCCCGAGTACGGCAACCCTGGCCGGCTGCACGTGGAGGGACTGCTGCCGGACGCGCCCGAAGACGAACGGCCCGACACGATCGGCCTGGACCGTGGCCACATCTCCGTTTCGGCCACGTCCCCGGCCCGGCGCGTGGCCTCCGAGGTCACCCGGCGCGTGCTGCCCAAGCTGACCGAGGCGTGCGACGAATACGCGCGCCGCCTGGCCGAGCTGCGGAGGGCCGAGCAGTCCCGCGTAGCGGCGGCCCGCAGCCTGGGGGCGGTACCGGGCCTGTCGAAGCCGGTACGGAACTACCACGACCGGAGGGTGACGGCGTATCACCTGGCCTGGGACGGGCCGAAGAGCGGGGAATCGTCGTACCTGGTGCCGTCCGCGCGGGTGGACGTGGACGCCGACAAGAAGACCACTGAGGCGTACGCGCGTATGGAGCTGCGTGGGCTGTCGCCCGAGCAGGCCGAACGCGTGCTGCGTGCCCTCGTCGAGAGCTGACCTTGGCTCAATGTCCCGACTTGTTTTTGCGTCGGGACATCTGTAAGGGTTTGCTGTTGTCGGGCCGGTCCGGCCCGACAAGAGGCTGCGGGGAGCAGCCCAAGTCACCGAAGGAGTAACAGACATGGACAACACCTCCGAAACGCCCCGCGACTGGGGGGTCATCGCCGTCACGACCACCGTCCTTGGCACGGCTGACCGACAGGTGGCTGAGGAGATGGCCGCCGATGTGGAGAACCTCACCGTCATCAGCCGTGTGCCCGGGGGTCAGTGGCAGCCGGTCTCCAGCGCCGACGGGCCGACCCGGTGCGTCTTCCTTGTCGAGGCCGAGATGCAGGTCGGGACCCTCACCGACTACTCGAAGCACTGGGAAGCGGCGCACTACAGCGGCGGTCACGTCTCGCCGTACGTCTGCACCTGGGGAGGCGCCGCGTTCACCGTCGGTGTCGAGCACCTGGGCACGAGCGAGGACTCGTGGATGCGGTACCGGCTCAGCGTCGGTGACGACACCGTGTTCGTGACCCTCGACGGTCGCGCCTGATCCTCGCTGCGCCCCGGCCCCTCGACCTGGCCGGGGCGCTCTGCCTTCCCCGCCATCCACCTGCAATCCCCGTTCGGAGAAGCATGCCTACTCACGCCACTGCCCAGCTCATCGGCGGCCGTTCGTACCAGTGCGACGCCACCGCCACCTACACGATAGGCAAGACCCGCGCCTACGTCCTGCTCGACGGCATGGGCGACGAGCAGGAGGTGGGCGACTGGACCCGCTCCATCGCTCGCCCCCTCGCTCACGCGGCCGCGCGCCGCGCCGACGCCGAGGTCGGCTTGCGCGTCTTCCACGCCCAAGTCGCCGAGGAGCGGGCCGCGCGCGGCTTGTACTCGCCGGGCGAGCCGTGCGCGGTCGCGGTCGTCGCGGTCGTCGTCCCCGGAGAGCTGGTGCAGGTCGCTTGGTGTGGAGACGCCCGCGCCTACGTGCTGCACCAGGGTGGGCGGTTGGAGCGGCTGACGAGCGACCACAACGACCGGCAGCGGCTGCTCGACATGGGGATGGCCCCCGGCCCGGGCGCGCGGCATGTGGTGCGTTCGTTCCTGGGCTACTCCGGCGAACTGCCGCAGATCGGGGCGGCGATTGGTCCGGATTCGGGGCGGCTGCTGCTGGCTTCTGACGGCGCGTACGAGCCGCTGGAGGGCTCCTGCCGGGATCTGTCCGCCTATCTCACAGGCGGCGTGCATGAGGCCGCGCGCAGCTTCGTGGAGGCCGCCATCGACCACGGGTCCATCCGACCGGACAACGCCACCGTGCTGGTGGCCGACTTTGGCTGACCCGTCCCGGCTGTGCGCCGGCTGCTCGAAGCGGCCGGAGCACAGCTCTGCTTAGTTGACCAGACTTGTTTTCACGTTGGGGCATATGTAATCTACGTGTTGAGGGGCCGGACCGCCCGGCCCAACATCCAGAGGAGGTCACTATGTTCGAAGCCAACTGGTACGCGTGGTTACACCAGACGGCCGAGACCATGCCCGCCGAGCTCGCCATTGACGGCCGCGAGCGGCCCGTCACTCGCTATGCCGTGCTCCGCGTGCTCCGCAACGAACTCCGCCCGATGCTCACCTACGGTCCCACCTACCAGCCGACCGTGGCCGACCGCGCCCTGCGCGCACTCGCCCTCTTCCATCGCGGGAAGGGCAAGCAGGCTGTGGACGCGCTGGACCAGGCCTGCGAGGCCGCTGCCGACGTTCGCGCAGCCGACGCCTACGACCCGGCCGAAAGGTACGTGACCGCCTCCTCTTGGGCCGTCTCGCAAACAGTCGGCAGCGGTATCAACGGCGCGGTCCTTAACGTGCACGACCTGGACCACGAGGCCCCGAATGCCAGGGGCGGCCTCGGGGTCGTCGTCTGGCATCCGGTCCATGACGGCCGGGAGTTCACCAGCTCCCACGAGGCCCGCGCCTACGCCCTGCGGATGGGGCTGCTCCGGCGCTTCGCCCCGCGCTTCCAGCTCGTCTGACCGTCCCTCTCGCCGCGTCCCGGTAACTCGACCTTGCCGGGGCGCGGTTCCCGCCCATCCGGAAAGGAACCGCCGCCTTATGAACCAAGCTCCCGCCACCCCCACGGTCGCCATCGCCCGCGAGCTGCGCCGCCTCGGGCTGAAGCAAGGCCGCGGCAAGGACTTCACCGTCACCGGCTTCTATCGGCGAAGCGAGTGCATCCACACGTACGTCGTGACCTACGGCCGTCACGCCGAGCGCGTCATCGCCAAGCACGCCGACGACATCGAACGGCGCACATCCGAGGCCGGCTGGTCGTTCACCGTCTCGGTCCGCTACGCCCCGTCTGGCAACCCGATGAGGGACGTGCACAACGGCGTCGGCGAGCGGGTCCGCGAGACGCCGCCCGCCGTCCCGGCCGCGGCCGCCGAGGAGTTGTCGGCCGACGAGCCCGAGCCCGCTGTCGCGCCTGCCCATCATGTGCCGCTTCTCGGATGACCCGTTAGGAGGTCGAGCGGGCAGCCTGAGCTGCGGAAACCCCCGGCCGCCGTACCGGCCGGGGAAGCTCCTCGACCTATATTAATGTCCAGACTTGCTTTCACGTTGGGACACAGGCATACTTGGTCTTGCGAACGGGCACGGAAAGACCGGCCCCACTGACCGAAAGGACCACCGCAATGGCCACCAAGACCATCTACACGATCACCACCGCCGACGACACCAAGGTCGACGTCCGCAGCGAGGGCAAGGCGGCCGACAAGCTGGCCGACAAGCTCACCGCCGACACCGGCCTGGTCCACCGCGTCTACACCCCCACCGGCAAGCTCCGCTACGAGACCGAGGTCGTCGAGGCCGCCCCCGCCGACGACGTTCCCGCGGTCGACATCAACGAGGCCATCGAGGAGGTCCTCGCCGAGGACGAGGAGACCGAGACCGCTGAGGGGATCGACGAGGCTCCCGAGTCGGAGGCCGACGAGGTTGCCGAGGAGGACGTCACCGAGGCTGTCGAGGACGTCGAGGGCGTCGAAGAGGCTGCGGCCGAGGTCGCCGATGCCGCGGTCGAGCCGGCCGCTGGGGAGGGCGACGAGGAGGCCCCGGCCGCCAAGGGCTTCGTCTCCTACGCCACCCTGATGGACCTGCTGAAGAGCGACGATGAGACGGTCCGCAACGACGCGAAGGCCAAGTGGGACTTCCGTCTGGAGGTCTACAAGAAGCGCACGGTCGCGAAGGACCCGGCCGAGCGGATTGTCGGCCCGGCCATGGCCGCCGCCCTGGAGCTCGGCGAGACGACCGACGGACGGACCCGCGCTTCGCTGGCCAAGCGCGGCCTGATCGAGGTCGCCGAGGACAAGACCTTCACGGTCCTCCCTGCTGGCAAGGCAGCTCTCGCCGCCGCGATCGCGGCGGTCACCCCCGGCGCCTGACGCCCCGAAGCTGCGTCCCGGCCACTCGACTTGGCCGGGACGCAGCGCTTTTGCAAGACGTGATTTCACGTCGGGACCTATGCATAATGGTCTTGTGGACGGGCCGGAACCGCTGGCCCCACCAACCGGGAGGACGACATGACTGCCACCGCCACCACCTCTGAGACGCTGGCCCCCGGCACCGTTGTGCGCGCCCCCCGCTACCAGGAAGGCAAGTCCACGGGCATCCGCCGCGGCATTGTCCTGCGGACGTTCGCCGACAGCGGCGACCCCAAGTCGGGCTACCTCGTGTGGTTCTACACGCTCGGCGCCGCCCACCAGGACGGCCGCGGCGACAACTGCGCGGTCAGCCTGGCCTTCCCGCGCGAGATCACCCACCTCGGCACCGTCGAGGACATGTCCGAGCGGACGCTGCTCAAGCTCGGGCAGGGTCTGCGCGACTGGCCTGGAACGCGATCTACCGCGCGTACGTCAACAAGCGCCGACTCCGCCAGGCCTGACGCCTCCCAGCCGTGCCCCGGCACTCGACCTGCCGGGGCACGGCACCCCGACCCGAACCGCCCACTCGTCCTTGGTGAACCCATGGCCACAACCGCCACCACTGCCGACGACACCCGCGACTGGGGCATCATCGCCGTCACCTCCCAGCTCTTCCACTACGGCAGCCAGCAGGCAGCCGAGGAGTGGGCTGACGACCTCCTGCACCTCACGGTCGTCTCGCGGGTGCCCGACGGCGAATGGGAGCCGCTGCACAAGACCGACGTGCCGGTGGACCTCGATGCGCTGAGCGACAAGCAGTTGGCCGCGCTTCAGTTCGAGGCCGCGCGCATCCTCGCCCGGCGCCACGGCCGCGCACTGTGAACGCCTCCCGCCATCCCGACGAAAGGACACGCGTGTTCCCTGACCGCGACTCCTGGGCCTCCGCGGCTGAGCACTACATCCGTACCCTGCGCTCCCCGTCCGAGCGGGTCTCCCGCCAGCCGACCGAGTGGCAGTCTACCGAGGAGACCGCGCGCCTGGCCGAACTCTCGCGCAAGATGACCGCCGCCCGTGACGCTGCCGCCGAGAAAGCTCTGCAGGCGGCCATAGAGCGGGAAGTCGCGCGCCGTAACAATAACGAGGGCTGGCACCAGGAACTGGCCCGCCGCGCCCGGGTGACAGCCGCGACGCAGATCACGACCGTCACCATCCATCAGGACGGTACCTCGACGCTGAGCGAGCCCCGGCCGTACTCGCTGTGAGTCCCTTCCGCGCTCCGGCTGGCCGTCGGCCGGAGCGCGGCACGTCTCCACCCCGCCCAATGCACGCAAGAGCGGGGTCTGGCGCACAATGCGCCAGGCCCCGCTTCGTGTTCTGGTGCGTTGTTCTGCTACACCCAGTGCCCTACACGGACCTCTCCCAGCCGTGCACGGAGAACGGCTCGCCTTTGAGGTAGTGGGCGATGCCCAGTGCGTTGTACGGGACGGTGTGGTCGGGGAGCTGGCCAATCGGGTGCCAGGAGAGGCCGGCGCACTTGTGCTCCTCCATGTTCCGCGGCTCGCCCTCCCAATGCCTGGCGACGAAGAACCAGCCGACTCGGGGCTGCCCCTCGGGGTTGCGGAAGTGCATGACGTGCACGACCCGCAGGGCCTCCCGCTCGACGACGATGCCGGTCTCCTCCCGCGCCTCCCGGATCACGGCGTCGAACACGTCCTCGTCCTCGTCGAGCTTGCCGGAGGGCAGATTCAGCTTGCCGTCGGCGTAGCCGGTGCCCCGCCGTTCGGCAAGGCATACGGTTCCGTCGCGCTCGAGGATGAGCATCACGTCGTTCACGGGCTGTTGGGGCACTGTGCTTCGTCCTTCGACCGGTGGGGCGCTTGCCGGTAGGGGACTGTAGCCGGGATCAGACCGCGATCAGCCCCATATCTCCAACGTGCGTCACGGTCCACTGGACACGCTCGGCGACCGTCAGGCCCGTGGGCATTTCGAGCAGCGGCACGCCCGTGGCCCGGCACGCTTCGTAGATGGCGGTGTCGGACTCGTCCTGGATCCCGAGGACTTTCTCCCGCATGCGGTCGCCGCCGGCTTTCTGGTCGTAGCGGTCCCGGCAGTACACGATCGCGTCGTAGGCGGTGGGCATCCAGGCCCGGCACATGGCTTCCGCCGCGGCGAGGACGGCGGCGGTGCCCGGCTCGTTCGGGTCGAGGACCACGCCCGCCAGGGCCAGGACGTTCGCGGGGGTCTTGTCGGTGACGAGGACCTGGTGGTGCCGGGCGGCGCGCAGGGGCACGGTGAAGTGCTGGGCGAACAGGTCCAGTTCAGCGACCAAGTCGAAGTTCCCTTCTCCATGAAGGACGATGTCCTCCATGAACGGGCTGGTCCGGGCGGGCTCGCCAGTGCAGGCGACGCCGATGCTGTGTTCGCGCAGGTGCGCGGTCAGCGCGTGGACGAACGTTGTTTTGCCCGCGGCCTGGGTGCCTTCGACGGCGATAACGCGGCACTCGCGAATGGGCACGGGTCCTCCAGGAGGTCGGTGAAGATGGGGTTTTCCAGCCAGGCCCAGGCGCCTTTCGCGGCCTCGGCGATGATTCGGTTGACGTTCAGGCCTTCGTCGGCCCATACGGCGAGTCCGGCCGTGCGGGCGGCGACGTAGGCGGTAGAGACGGAGTGGCGGAGGTTGAGGACGCTCACGCGCTCCCGGCCCTCCTTCTGGCCGTCCTCGACCCAGCGGCGGTGCCAGGCGGGCATGGACGCCTGGCGGAGCTCGGGCTGGGTGACGTCGAGGCCCAGCTCGGTGCACACGTCGACCAGGCGGCGCGAGGTCCCGGTGAGGAGATGGCCGGCGTCATACCGGGTGTCGACGTAGTGGCTCTCGTCCGGGTTGGCGCCGCGGCGGTCTTTCCACTGCGCGCGGGCCTCCTGCAGGGCGGAGGCCGCGTCCGTGGGGGCGTTGGCCTCCAGGACCGACAGGTCGGCGCAGAACTGGTGCCCGGTGATGATCGTGGACGTCTCCGCGGCCGCGGCGACGGTCGCCGCGGCGTGCCGGATGAGTTCGTCCATCTCGCCGGGCTCCTCGACGTACACGCTGGTCCACTCGAACGGCACGCCCACCAGGTCCGGCGTGCTGCTGGCGGGCAGGTCGAGCCACGTGACGCTGTAGCAGAAGGGGCGTTGACCGTTCTTGATCCGGTAGTTCTTCGTCCACTCGACGTCGATGGACGCGATGCGTACCGTCCCCGAGCGCCGCGGCGGCGGCTGCAGGGAGCGGGCGCGGGGCAAGCTGCTTTTGATGATCATGGGTGTTCCTGCCGTAGAGCGGGGCCGTACGCCCGGTGCGCACGGCCCCGCCGGACGCTACTCGCTGCGTGCTGACGCCACGCCGCCCAGGAAGGAAGGCGCCGCCTCCCACGCGGCCTCTGATAGGGCGTCGAAGATGCTCAGCGGCTCCTCCCAGTGCAGCCGGCCAGTGTGCTTGCCCCCCAGCAGCGCCGTGGCGAGAGCTGAGGACAGGACGCTGACGGCCAGAGCGTCCGGTGAGAAGGCCGCAGTCCGCTCCTCCATGAGGGCATCGCACGCCTCCTGCCCGCTGACGTGCTGCTGTTGGCCGGCGAAGGATTTGAGCGGCTCCAGGCCGTGCGCGGTGGCGGTGTCGCTGATTAGCCCAGCCGGGCCGAGGTCGTGGCTGGTGTCCACGCAATGGGCGGTGCCCCGTTCTCGGGTCGCGCGGTCCTTCCAGGCGCCGGCGATGGCGGTCACGCCCGGTCGGCGCGGCTCGCCTTCGGTGCGGGGGAGCTGCTGGAGGACGTGCAGATCGTCGGCGCCGTTGTGCCACACGATGATTTGCGACTTTCGACGGGCCTGGACGAGCACGGTGTCCAGCTGCCTGACGATCGCCGCAGTCTCACCCATGGCGTCCGGGAGGAGGACCCGGTAGCCGAAGTGCATGAGCGGGGCGGAGATGGGCAGTGACTGGGTGCGGTGGATCTTCATCAGCACCACGCCGACGCCCATGAGCATCGGCTCGTCACCGGCCTCTCCCCAGAGCAGAGAGACGCTGGTCAGCCACGTGGCCGGCTTCTGCACGGGCGCGGTGACCGAGCCGAAGGGGGTCTCCGGCCATCCCAGGTTGGTCCGCTCCAGCACGTCACACCCCCTGGGTGACAGCGTGGATCGAGCGGCCGACGTACTTGGAGATGTGGTTCCTCTTGAAGCGGTACCGCTTCCAGATGTCGGTGATGGGCTCCTTGAGGACGTTGCCCAGGTTCTCCCACAAGTCCGGCGCGTCGTAGACCGGCCATGCCCGTGCAACGCCGTTCGGCTCCACGACGATCATGTGCCCTTCGTTCTCCGGAGTCCACGCTGTCAGCCGAAGTGCCGGGGACCACTGCATCTCGGCGCGCTGCTCCTTCAGCCGCGCGAACGTGGTCTCGGCCTCGTCGGTGGTGATGAACTCGTGGTCGGCGAGGCTCAGGGCGTTGCCCTTGCGCAGGGGCAGGATCAACTTCACCTTCGTGGCGTCTAAGACGTCGGCGATCTGCACGGTGAAGGGCAGGACTGAAAGGGTGGAGCGGTACACCACGGCCGACAGAGCGAGGGGAATGCCCTGTTCCTGAAGGATCCGGACGCCGGCCATCGTCTTGTCGTAGTCGCCGCGGACGCGTTTGAAGGCGGCGCGGGGCCCCTCGAACCCGACGTTGGCGTAGGCGATCTTCCCCGCGATGTTCCGCGCGTGGTCCAGGGCGTGCGTGGCGTTCGTGGGCACGGCGACGATGTGGTGCCCGTGGAAGATGTCGACGACCTCGCTGAAGTCCTTCCGCATCAGCGGCTCGCCGCCGGACAGGAAAACCCGGCTGACCCCCTGCAGGTTCTGCCGCATGGTGTCGAGCTGGTCGAGGCTGGGGTCCGGCATCTGCAGAGTCTCGGAGCAGAACGAGCAGTCGAAGTCGCAGCGCTTGGTGACCTGCACGATCACGGACAGCGGCGCGGTGAGCGTGTTCGCGATGTCGTCGATGGTGACGTCCGACGGGGCGTCGAAGTGCTGTCCGTTGAACGCGTACCCGACACCCCCGCTGAGGTCCCTGTGCGTCTGCTGGGGAACGGTGGGTATCCCGAGGTTGGTCATGGTTCCTCCATGGTTGGTTGGGTTGAGCGGGGTTGCCCGGCGCGGGGCGGGACCTGGTCGTGGGGGAGCACGAGTCGGGTGTTCGTCCCGCGCCGGGGGTCTTGCCCTGTCCGATGGCCCAGGTCGTATGGCACCGGGCCACCGGACAGGAGTCAGCCGATAGCCGCCGCGAAGGCGACCACGGTGGTGCGGCGCAGTTCGCGCACGGCCTGGCGGGCGACGACGAACGCAAGGTCGGCGGAGCCGAAGAGGACCAGGGCGTCGGGATCCTGCGGCCCCTGCTCGCCGGGGCGGGGGTAGAGCGTTCCGCGTACACCGATCGGCTCGGCCTCCCGCACGCGGAGCTTCACGTGCCCCTCGCGCAGCCGTGGGCACAGGCGCGGCGCCGTCTTCGCGCAGGCCTCGCACATGGGCGGTATCGCGGAGCGCACGCCCTCCCAGCGCGCGTCCACGCTGTCGTCGAGGAGGGGGAGGACCCACAGCATGCCGCGTTCGTCGCGGGCGCCCGGCTTCTTGCAGCACGCGCAGAGCAGGTTCTCCATGGCGGTCCGTTGTCGCTCGGGGTGGAGCTCGGCCGCGTACTCAGGTCGGCCTGTGGCCGTGCCGCCGCACAGGGCCCACAGCACGCCGTCCACGTCGCGCGCGAGGGCGTCCTGCGCGGGATCGGCGTATGCGACGCCGGACGCGGTGACCGTGACGGGCGGGGGCGAGGTGCTTTCCCCCGTCCACGGCGTCACGTACGGCACGGTCAGTCTCGTCACGGTGTTCCCCCGTAGGTCGGCTGCAGGAAGGCGATGAAGGCGTAGTGGCAGTGCAGCCAGTGCAGGTATGCCTCGTACGCCTCGTCAGTGCAGGGCATGGCGGTCCTGTCGATCGCGAGGACGCCGTCAACGAAGCCGGATCCGGCGAGACGGCACGCGAGGTGAAACTGAGGTTGAGCAGAGAGCGGGCCGCCCGTGGGTTCGTCGGTGAAGCGCTCCCGGTGCACGACCCATCCCCGGTAGCGGGCGTGCACGCCCAGGAGGGCGTGCGTGGCGTCGACGTCGACTCCGTGACTGGCGAGAACATACGTGGACACCTTGATGGGACGGCCGGGTTTGATGGCGGCGAGGGCGTCCTCAAAAACGCTCCGGCGTAAGGCGTCCAGCCTGCTGTCGATGGTCGGACGGAACCGGGGCTCCGTCGGCCTCCACCACAGGCGCGGCTCGTCGAGCTCGTCAACCGGGACGGGCTGGAGCCTCATGACGCCCTCCTGAACAGCTTCGTCATGGGTGCTCGCTTCGAGTTGAGGGCCTGCGGCCGGGGAGGATCCGGCCCCTGCCGCAGGGGCTTGGCAGTGCTCGTGGACGTCCGGGGGGCCAGCGCCGGCGAGCACGGAGTCTCAGGTGGTGATGCCGAGCTGCACCGCGAGCGCGGCGTGCGGTGTTGGCTCGGGCCGGAACTGCGCCAGGGCTTCGCGGAGCGGCCCCGTCGGGACGAGCCGGTCGCTTGCCGAGGGGCGGACCCAGAAGGGGCCGGGCGGGACTCTCCGGTTCAGGGACGGCAGGATCATCGTGTGAGGAGCGCCGAGGCACACGGCGTGAGTGTGCGGCTCCCACTGGTCGGAGGGCCCTGGCGGGACCAGCCAGTAAAACCACCCGTGCTCGGGGTTCTCGATCACCGGGCCGCAACCGCCCTGGATCTCGTCCATCCGGGCGACGGCGGCTCGTGCCTGCATGCTGGAGCTGGTGATGACGACGTCGAAGAGGTTGCCCCCGAGGCGTACGCGGGTGTCGCGGCGGGCCTCGACTGCCATGAGGGTGCGGATCACCTCGGCGAGGTCGGCCATATCGGCGGCTGGCACGGTCGCGGCCGGGGCGGTCACAGGTCCACCGGGCCGGGTCGCAGGGTGGCGCGGACGGTCTTGCCGTCGAAGTCGGAGTTCACGGACCAGGTGATGTCCACGCCCTGGCGGGCGATCGCCCAGAGGCCGCGTCCCAGTTCACCGGCGATGGCCTCGTCAAAGTCGGGGAACGTGGGGTTGGGGTCTGTGACGTCGATGAGCAGCTCGTTGGCCTGAGTGATGCTGAGGCGGGCGCCGAAGCGTTGCCCCTCCTTCTCGGGCGTGAGGGCGTGCTGCACGGCGTTGTTGATGAGGACGTGCAGGACGTCAACCGCGAGGTGCTGGTTGCCGGGCCATCTCAGCATGGTGAGCCGGGTTCGGCCTTGGACGCGGGCTAACCCCGTGGCGCTGGGATCGGCGGGGAGGTCTAAGGGGATCTCGCGCACGACCGGCGCGGTCGCCGCGGCGGGTTCCATGTCGGAGGGTCCTTCGGTCAGGGGGAGGGTGAACCAGGTTGTTGTTCCGTCGTCGCTCACGCCCCAGGCATCGGCCAGGGATTCGACAAGGAGTAGCCCGCGGCCGCTCTCGTCGTCGGGTCCAGCGCAGCGAGGTTCGGGGCGGAGGGGGGAGCCGTCGTTCACGTCGATCTTGAGGTGGTCGCCCTGGAGGGAGAAGCGGACGCCGATGTCGGGACCGGTGCCGTAGTGAAGGGCGTTGGTGGCCAGTTCGGAGAGAAGCAGTTCCGCGGTCTCGACCAGGTCGGGGCGGCCCCAGTGGGTGAGGCTGGCGCGGAGGATGCGGCGCAGTCGCTGCGGCCAGGCGGCGTCTGCTTCGGAGAGGCCGCCGCTATCCGGGTCGAGACGCCGTTCGATGCAAATCTTGCGGGCGGTCTCGGTGCCTCGTAAGCATCTCGGTTCATTGGCGGTGCCCAGGGCGCGGCGACGGGTGCGCTCCTGGTCCGCGAGGTGGGTCGTCATGGTCGGCTCCATGTCGAAATGGCCAGTGACGACATGGTGGGCCCACAACTAGGCCCCAACTATCATGAGTTGATGATAGTTGGGGCCAAAGCCTGACTGGGTGTGACGGGTCGTCAGGCGACCTGCCCAGTCCCTGTGCTCAGCCAGGATCCGTACGACAGGAAGCTTTCGGGCAGGCGGCGGTGGGCCGCCTCCAAGCCGGCGTACGTCTCCCGCACCATCGGGTGGTACTTGGCTTGCTGCGGGGCCGCCTTGCGGGCCTTGAGGAGGCTCTGGAAGGAACCTTCCAGGTCGTTGGTCCACATCTGCGCGCGGGCGACCTCGGCGTGGTGGTGGCTCGTCCGCGACTTCGGCCAGTTCTGTGGGATGGCGAGGCCGTTCGTGGCCTCGACTGCCTCGCCGTACTGGTCGAGTTCGGCGAGGACAGAGACTCGGTGCACCTGGACGTTGGTCGGGCCAAAGGTGAGGTAATGCACCTTGACCGCTTCGCCGGTCGCTCCGGCGATCCGCTTCGCCTCTTCGAGGTGGGACAGGGCGTTGTCCTCGTCGTGAGCTCGGCCGGCCATCACGGCGCCGCCGAGGTGGAGCTGTCCGGTGACGACCTCGCGTTCGCGGGTTTCGTCTGCCTGCTGGAGTGTGGACAGTCCCTTGGCGACGAGTCGCTGTCCGATCTCGAACTTGCCCTCGCGTAGGTAGCTGAGGGCGCGGAGGTACTGGTACATGCCTCCGAGGACGGCATCGGAACCTCGTTGTGCGGCCCAGTTCATGCGGGCGAGCGAGAGCTGGGCAAGGTCCGAAAATCCGAGCTTGGCGGCGACGTCGTAGGCCGTGCGGTAGAACGACGCGACGGTCAGCCATCCTTCCGTGCTGTTCAACGAGTGGGCCGCCGTGGTGCCCTCCTCGATCAGCCCGGCAACGTTGCTGGCGGCCTTCTTGATTTCGCCCGCGCGGACGGCCACCAAGAGGGCCTCGGCGTCTTCGTTGAGTTCCTCAAGTCGCCGCGGCTGGATGTCGGGGTCGGGTCCCAGGTCGTAGACGTCCAGGGCCTCCCTGATGGGCCTGATCAAGATGTCGAGTTCGTCGGCCCTCAGCTCGTCGGCGTAGGGCTGGCCCACCACTGTGGCGACCTCAATCCGCAGGCCGCGCGCGAAAGCTGCGATGACGTGCGGGGTGGCAGGGATGACACCCTGCTCTGTCTTCGTGTACGTGCTGTACGGGATCCCGGCCAGTTCCGAGGCCGCTTTTTGAGTGAGGTGGCGTTCACGGCGCAGCCGCGCCATGCGCACGCCGATGTGGTCTTCGGGCAGAGCGTGCATACTGGCTCCTGTTCTGCTTCGACACCAGAACGGTACCCCGCGATCGGCTTCGCGGGGGACGGACGGACCCCGCTCCCACGGAGCGGGGTCTTTCGTTGATGGCCCGTCAAGCCGCCTCGCAGCTTGCCGGGTTGCGTATGGGGATACGGGTGAGCGGGTCGTTCCTCTCGGCTTGCGCGGGACGCACGTACACGGTGCGGGGAACGCGGGAGCCCGGCTGCCAAGCCCCCTGAAGGGGTGCGCCCGCGCTTCGTGGCTGGCTTCGTCCAGGTCTTCCTCGAGGCGGGCATGCCCACCTTGAGGAAGTGCTGGAAGTCGGGACCAGCCGTGATGCCCGCAAGCGCAGGCAGGTAGAGCCGGGTGGCGAGCGGGTGCGGAGGTCGCACACCTGCTCGGGCTGGGTCGTCTGTTCGCTTTTCCGGTGGCGGATGTGGCGGGGTCCATCGTGTACGGGGGTGCTGCTGGTCGGCTACTCTCGTCGGTCTGGCCGCACCTTCATGGATTCGCGTAGTCCCGATTGACATGCACGCCGGGTGGGTTGTAATGTGTGGACATGGAGCCCCCGAAGCTGCCCGAAATCTTTGCCGACTACTTCGACCCCCTTACCGCGCTCGACCCCAACCTGGACGAGGTGGACCAGCTCGTCGACCGAACCAAGCGCCTCACTCGCGCCCTCGACGCCTGGCCCCACCTACAGAAGTCCATGGGTGCCCTGCGCGCTCTCGACGTGCTCGCGCTCCGCGACGCAGGCAGAACAGTGGACGACCTGATCCACGACCTCGGCGTCACCCGAGGCCGCGTCTACAGCCTGATCAAGACGGCCCGAGAAGACCCCGCCATCGAGGAGAAAGCGGTCCTACCCGCCCCGTTCGACACGCTCCTCACGCCACTCCTGGAAGGCGCCGGCACGCTGGAGCGGGCCCAGCGACTTCAGTACCTGCTCTCCCAGGGCGCGCTGAACGACGGCAGCCGGCACCTGGCATGGGTTCGCTCGAACGACGTGCTCGCGCTGCATCGCGGCCACGGCATCAAGTACGAGCGCATCGGCCCGATGATCGGCCTGACGAGCGACCGTGCCGCACACATCGCCGACATGGCTAAAGGAACCTACAAGAGCAAGCTGCCCGCCGGGCGGCGCCCCGTCGACCCGAACGCGCCCAAGCGGAACAAGCCCGGCGAGTCCGCGAAGGCTGTCGAGGATGTCATGCGCGCCCTCGAAGCCCCCTTCTCTATGGCCGAAATTACTGAGGCGTCCGGATTCAAGCCCGGCCAAGTGCAGCGCGTCCTTAAGACGCTCAAGGCTCAAGGGTTGGTGCGGGATGCCGGTCCCCGCCCGAAGGGAGTCGGCGGCCGGAACGTCGCCACGTTTGAGTTCGTCGGTCAGGAAAACCCGTGAAGGCGGTACGGCCAGGCTTGTTTTAACGTTGGGTCATATGTGTTCTTGGTCTCGTGACGGGCTGGAACCCCCGGCTCACTGACCGACAGGACTTGGCGGTGGCGACCCCCGCCGCCTGTGCGACCTGTTCGGCCTGTCCGTCGGCGCGGCGCTGCGTTACACCTCCACCGTCGATCAAGACGGCTTGGTTGAGTACAACCTCCGAAACGCCTGCGCACCTCCCACACGTACCGGCGGCACCGGCTGACGCCGTCGGTTCGGGATTCGGCTTCGGGGCACGTAAACCGGCGGTACGGCGGACTGCTTTCTGAACAGAGTCAGTGGGGGCCTGCTCGGGAGCATGGGGTGGTGTCCGCCGGGTCAGTGGTCGTCCGCGCTGTGGGGGCTGGGAGGATCGCAGACGGTGCCGGAGGTGGTGAGGCTTCCGTTGAGCCAGGCGGCGGTGAGTTCCCTCCGGGAGCGGGAGCCTGTGCGCTGGAACAGTCGTGTCAGGCGCTGTTCCACCGTTTTGGGGCTGCAGGCGAGTTCTGCGGCGATCTGCCGGTTGCTCGCACCGTCAGTGACCATGCGCACCAGTGCGATGTCGGGTTCGGTCAGCTTGTGGTGGCCTTGGCGGAGTCTCGGTACGGGGATGTTGCGCTGTTGTGCGGCACGGGTGACTGCGGTGCGGAAGGGGCGTCCCAGACCCAGGGTGTGGGCGTTGTGTACGGCCTCGGTCAGCCAGCGCCGGGGGTCGTCGGCGATGCGTGTCAGGCACAGGCAGCAGATGACGCTCAGGTGTACGTCGCCTCGGAGCTTGATCAACCGGTGGGCGGTCAGTGCACTGTCCGCGTCGTGGTGCGCGATGCCGCGTGCGAGGAGGAGGGCCTCGTGGGTCATGGGGGTGGCTGCCTCCTCGTGCAGGGTTTCCACTTCCTCCAGGGCCTGTTGGACCGTGTGCGGCTGATCCGAGTCGGCGGCAAGCGACAGGATGCGCAGCAGCAGCCGCTCGACACCGGCGAGCTGGCCGCTCTTTCGTGCCTGCCGAGCGTCGTGCCAGGCTTCCTCCAGCGCCTCCTCTCGTCGGCCCGACCAGTACCGGACCGCCAGCCGCGCCCGGGCGGCTAAGGGATGAGTGAGGGTGTCGGGGACCAGGTCGAGCCACGTTGTGGCGCGTGCGACGTCCCCGCGCGTGCAGTGGATCTCCGCGGCCAGCGCCCGTGGCAGGTGCGGGGTGCCCGCCGCCGCGTGGGTGCGGCTGCGCACCTCGATGCGGCGGGCGGCCGCCAGAGCGGCGTCCCAATCCCCTGACAGGTAGTCGCGCACCATGCCCCGGTACTGGACGGCGATGCCCTCGGGTGCCGCGACATACCGGTCGCCGAGGACTGCTGCGAGAGCGCCGGCCAGGTCTGCGTATGCGGCGGCGCTGCGCAGCTGGTCCAGGGTGTGGTCGTCGATGGCGTCGGGGGGCATGTGCTGCCGCGCGCGGCTCAGTTCGGTGTGGCTGCCGACCGCGGCGGTCATCAGGTGGAGTTCGGTGGGCTTGGGCAGCGGCATGCGGCGGTGTCCGGGACCGGAGGTGTCCAGGATGTGGCGGGAGGCCTCTGTCGGCCGAGCTGTCAGCGGGCCGATGCTGTAGAGGCCGCCCAGTGCCGCAAGCCCGGCCGCGGCGGGAAACCGGTCAGCGACCTTGCCGAAGCGAGGGTGGATGCTATCGGCGCAAGGGGCTCGGTGTTCGTGAAGGGCTGCCCACACCCATGCGGCGGCAATGCTCGACAGGCAGGCCGGTTTCTCGACGCCCTCGGTGTGTTCGGTATGCGGTGGGTCCAGGAGGGCGAGCAGCGGCTTACCGAGCGCCAGGAGCCCTTCGTGGTCGCCGTGCCGCAGGCTCAGGCTGCTCGCCTCGTGGAGCACACCACGGGTGCGCGGGTCCTGTGGTGTGAGCCGGTGAAGCGCGGCCGCGTAAGCGCGGGCCGATCGGGGCCAGTTGGTCCCGGCCTCCTGGCGGGCTGCGGCCAGCAGCAGCGGCACGGCGAGGGCATCGTCTAGGAGCGGGCCGGAGGCTGCGACGCGATCGGCCAGCCTCGGGTAGCCGCGGCCGGTGGCTTCGGCACCGAGCTCGTCAGCCAACCGCTTGATGTACCGGGCGGAGTTGCCCTGCACGTCGCGCTGGATGGGCAGGGTCCGTAAGGCCGCGGCGAGCGCCGGGACGGCGAATGACAGGCGGCCCTGCGGGTCCACGGTCAGGATCCCGTCCTTGATCAGGCGGTCCAGTGCGTGCTCAAGGGACCGGGCGCCAGCCGATGGCGTCATCGTGAACGCGTCGTCGATGTGCACTTCAGCGTGGTCCAGTACATGGGCGGTGACGATCGCCGCCTTGATGGTCTTGGAGTCCGCGGGCGTGTCGGGCCAGCCGAAGCGGAGCAGCTCGGCCGTCCCGGTGGCCAAGCGCAGCCGTTTTTCCGGAAGCGCGAGGCATGAGCGGCCGTCGAGTTCCAGCAGGTCCTGCTCGTCCAGCGCGTCGAGCACCGACAGCACGGCGCGGGGGTTGCCCGCCAGTGTGCCCAGCGCCCGCGACACAGCATCCGGCAGCGCGGGTTCGGCCGGACGGCCGAACCGCCGTGTGATGTGGATGTTGACGAGCGTGGCGACGTCGGCAGGCTGCAGTGGGGGCAGTTCGAGCACCTGGTCGGCTGCGGCCGTAAGGCGGGCGCGGACGGGTTCCGCCGCGGGCCTCGGCCGGCCGGCCATCACCACGGGTATGCCTCGCGGGCGGAAGACCCGCAGCAGCAGCGCCAAAGCGTTGGCGCTGTGCTGCGGCATCCGCTCGACGCTGTCGACTACCAGCGCGAACGGGGTCTGGCGGGATGCCTCCGTCAGTGCCTCGGAGAAGGCGGACAGCGCGCTCGCCCCGCCCTCCCGCGCGGCGGTGCGCAACTGTGCTCGGCGGAGTGCGGTGAGAGGTGGCAGGCAGCCGTAGGGGTCCTCGACGGTCAGGCCGCAGCCTGCGTCGAGGACGGTCGCGTCGGCCGTGTCCTCGGCGTCTTCGTCTTCCCAGCCGAGCCGCACCACTGCGGCGCCGGCCTGGGCTGCCGCACGCTGCGCCTGCTCCAGTACCGCGGTCTTGCCCATCCCCGCCTCTGCGGTGACCAGCAGGGCACGGGCCGCTTCACCGGTGGCGCGCAGGGCCTCCACTACGTCGCGGACCGCGCCGTCTCTGCCGATGACCGCTCCACGCTGTTGCCGCACGGTGCCGCTCCGCTCGTTCTCCTCAACCCTGAGGAGAGATGGCTCCTGGCCACTTTCCGTTCCTTCCACCCGGCCGGAAATGAACGGCACTTCTGGCGCCGGAAGTTGGCGCGCCCAGGCCCTGGCGGCTCACGGCGTGGCGACGACGCTCATAATGTCCGCACACCGACGAAAGGCCGGGTGCGGGCACACAGCCGGAGGTGGCCGCGTTCACTGTCCGCCCGGGCATATCTCTGAACAAGGAAGTACCGCACAGTGGCTGCATGGTCGGACACCAACGAACTGATCGGCTGGGGTACGCCCGCGGGCCTGGACCGCACCGGTGACAGTCTGCTCGGCCGCGAGCGCGAGTTGGAGCAGAGCCACGACTTCCTGAGCGACCCTGACGGTCCCCGCCTGGTGCTCGTGCGGGGCGAACACGGCGTGGGCCGCAGTGCGTTCCTGAAGGCGGTCGGTGAGCGGCTGCGTGCGCAAGGGACTGCCGTGCTGGCGGTGGACTGTGCGCCGGGCGACGGTGAGCACCCGCTGCTGCTGGCGTTACGGCTGGTCATGGCGCTGGAGGCGCACCGGTTGGCCGCGGAGCGGAGGCTGCCTGCCGGACAACCGGTCGCGCGGGCGCTGTCCGCCGTCGACCGGCGCGACCGGCGGGCGATGGACACGCTGCTCCGCGCCGCTCTTGCCCAGTCCGGGCCCGTGGCCGTGCTGGTCGACGATGCCCAACATGCCGATCCCGAATCCGTGGCCGTGCTCCTCGGGATCGATTTCCGGCGGCTCGTGCCCGAAGTCCGGCTGGTGGTGTCGGCGGCGCGGCACGTCGAGCGGAGCGCGGGCGGAGTGGGCGGGGCCGTGGAACAGATGGCAGACGTCGCGGGCGTCCGCATGGTGGTGCTGCCCCGCCTGGGACCGGAAGACGTGACCGCGCTGGTGGCGCGG
Organism: Streptomyces cavernae; assembly: GCF_004023625.1. Lineage (GTDB taxonomy): Bacteria > Actinomycetota > Actinomycetes > Streptomycetales > Streptomycetaceae > Streptomyces > Streptomyces cavernae. The sequence goes on from NZ_RPDJ01000011.1 coordinate 326,116, forward strand.
TGGTTGCGGGCGGTGCCCGACGCCGAACTGGCCCGGCGGGCACACGAGCTCACCCGCGGGGTCCCGGGGGCGGTCGACGCCCTGCTCACCGGCTGGACACGGCGGGGCGAGATCCGGGTCGCCGACGGCCACGCCTTCATCGTGGCGAGGGCGCCGGTTCCGGTGATGCCGGACGGCGACCGGTTCGTCACGGCACTGGACGCGCTGGGCGAGCCGTGTCGCGCGGTGGCCGCGGCGCTGAGCATCCTGTGGCCGCTCGGCCGGCCGGCCCTTCAGCTGATCGCGGTGTGGACAGGGATGTCCGCCGATGCTGTCGACGCCGGTGTCCGCGGCCTGGTCGAGGCGGGGGTCGTCGACGAACTGCCCGGCCCGGACGGCACCACGCCACGGGGCTGGACGTTCCGCCTTCCCCTGATGGCACACACCGTCCGGGAACGGCTGAGGCCGATGGAACGCAGCCGGCTGTCCGCCATCGCGGTCGAGGTGCTCTGGGCGGACGCGGACGCGGCGCGCGCCGGGCAGGCGATACGCCGGGCAGCCGCCTTGCTCGACGAGGCGGAAACGCAGATCTACTTGGCGGACCGGATCGCGGACGCGGGCATCCTGGTCGACCGTGAACGCGCGGTGGCCGAGTTGACGGCCACCGCCGAACAGGTGGTCCCCGACACCGAGGGGCGGGGGATGCTCCGGTGGTTCCGGGCCGCCGCCCACCTGATCGAGCAGCCCGCGGCCCGCGGTCTGGCCCTGCAACGCTACGTCAGGGCCGCCTACACGGCGGGCGACCACCAGACCGGGCGGACCATCGCGGAAACGATGCTGCGCAACCCGGGAGAAGCACTGACCGAACTGGCACTGCAGGAGGCGGCCTGCCTTTTCGTGGCGGAGACGGCCAAGGCGATGGACTGGCCGAAGCTGTCCCGGCTGGCGACGGCACGCTGGTGGGACGAACTGCCGATACCCGCCCTGGCCAGGGTGTGCGGCCAGGCCCTGGCCCTGGTCCAGCTGGCGAGGTGGCAGGAGGCACGGGAGCTGCTCTCACGGACGGAACCGGTATGGAACACCAGCCCACCTGCCCGTGCGAAGCCCAGAATCTTCAGCGCAGCGGCGGAACTGGCGCTGGGCCGGCCGGAGCCCTTCCGACACGAACTGGCCATGCGGGAGGCGCCGGAGCTGCCCCCCGAGGAGGTGTACTCGAATGCCGTGGCCCTGTTCGACGAACTGGCCCACGGCTGGGACCTGGCCGCGGCGGAAACCCTGCTGGAGACCTGCGGGCTGACCGTGGAGGTACTGCCCCCGCTCAGCCGGTTCCTCTGGCACCACCTCACCGGCCGGTGGGACCAGGCCCTGGAGTCGGCCCGTCCGCTGCTGGCAAACAACGAGATCCAGGCTCCTACGGCGGACAGTTTTCCGCTCCCCGCGCCGACCGCGGCCATCCTCCTCGCCCGGGGCCGTACCACCAGTGCCCTGCGCGTGCTGGAAAGCGTACGGAATCCACAGGAGGCTCCGCCGGCGTACTCCATAAACGCCGCCGAAGCAGAGGTGCTCAGAACCCTCGGCGACCTGGACGGGGCTGAGAAGACTCTGCGCCGCGGGCTGGACACGGCACAGACGCACGCCCACGTCTACGGCACGGAAGCGCTGTGGGCCCTGCTCGCCGAGGTGACGGCCGAAGCGGGACGCACAGCCGAGGCGTTGACCTGCCTGGAACGCCTGGAGCGGATCGCCGCCCGGATGGGCAGCGGACGGGCACGGCTCAGGTATCTCCTGACCTCGGCCCGGGTCCTGCGCCAGGACGCCCCCGACACCGCCTGCGGACACCTGTGCGAGGCGGTGGAACTGGCCCGCTCCCGCGGCCTGCCGTTCGAGACGGCGACCACCCTGGTGGCGGCCGCCACCGCGGGTGCGGTCCCGGCCGCGCTGCTGCACGAGGCGTATGAACTGTTCGGCCTGACCGGCGCCGCCTTGTGGCGCTTCCACACGAGGACCGCGCTGCGCGAGGCCGGACTGACCGTCCCCGGCCGCAGAGAGGCCACCGCCGAGAACGACCACCTGCTTGCCACGCTGATCGCCGAACAGCTCACCAACCGTCAAATCGCCACCGTCCTACACACCAAAGAAGACGCAGTGGCCAACCGCCTGTCCCGGCTGTTCGCCCGCACCGGAAAACGCTCCCGCACCGAACTCGCCGCCTCGGTACTCACCGGCACCCTCTGACACAGCAAGGCCCTGCGCTGCCGGGCTTGTACCGGTCGCACGGTCGCTGCCGCCATTCCGGGTCCCGACCGGCAGTGAACATCCGGTTCGCGACAGGTTTCCCTGTACTTAGCCGCTGAACGGCCCAGGCCGCTGAAACGGCTGCTCACGCCTGGCACGATCGTGACCCGTGGCACCCGTGAGACACGGAGTACGGCACCGCGCAGCCGTCAGTCGCCGTTGCCCACCATGTGGGTCGCGCAGCTGGACCACGCTGTTTCCTGATTCGAGGCGGACGAATTATCGGTAGGCGTTTGCCGGTATCAATGCGCCTCGAATCCGGTTGAATCCGCACTGGACGCGATCCGGTCCGGAGGCGGGGCAAACGCGAGCTGATGTAGACACCACGCACTCGAAAGACGAGAAACCCGTGAACCATGAGCATTCCAGCAGCGTGGCGGTCACCACGGGTGCCAGTGCCAGCCGCGGGGCCTCGATCACGCACCGCCCGCCTACCGCCAGATACTGATGATCTCCGCGACTAGTTATGCAACCTTTCATGTCAGGCACGCATCTCTGACCGCGGCGGCACTTATGAGGGTCAACGGTTGCGGGTTCCGCCAAATTGTTCAAAGCCGGGCCGCATGGCCTGGCCGGTACCACACAGACAGGTCGTGCATGGCAGACTCGGCAGGCTACGGCGACAGCAGCGTAGCGGCGGCTCCTTTCCGGGTGCTCGGGCCGCTTGAGGTGAGCGGCGAGCTGTGGGCCGTGTACGTGGCACCAGGGCGGCAAGAGATCGTCCTCGGGGCACTGGTGCTCGAACTGAACCGGGTGGTGGAGACGAACTATCTGGTGGATGTGATCTGGCCTCATGATCCGCCGAAGACCGCACGAACCCAGGTGCAGATCTGCGTGTCCCGGCTCCGTAAGGCGCTGTCGGACGGGGGAGTCGATGCCACCATCGAGACCCGCGCCCACGGGTACATCCTGAGGGCGCCGGAGGACGCAAGCGACCTCGGCAACTTCCGTCGCTTGGTGATCAAGGCACAGGACCTGGCCCGTGCCGGTCTGAAGGCGCCTGCGGTGGAAACGCTCCGCTCGGCGATAAACCTATGGCGGGGACGGTGCCTAGCCGGTGTGCCCAGTGAAGTCCTGGCCGGCACGGCAGCCAAGTTAGACGAGATCCGCCTGGAAGCAGTGGAAACCTGTATGCGGCTGGAGCTGGAGCTGGGTCGCCACGAGCATCTGGTGGGCGAGCTTCACCAGCTTGTCGCTAGTCATCCGCTGCGTGAGCGGCTGCGGGGGCATCTCATGATGGCGTTGTATCGCTCGGGTCGGCAAGCGGAGGCCCTGGACGCATACCACCAGGGCCGCGAATTGCTCACCGAGGAACTGGGCCTGGACCCGAGCAGGGAGTTGCGCGACCTGGCGCAAGCGATCCTGACCGAGGACCCCGTCCTGGTACTAGCCGAATCGGCCGAACCGCCTTCTGCCTTGACGACGCATCCTTCTCAGGCGGTGCAAGACTCTGGTGCGGATCCCGGCCCGGTCGTCACGCCCCGGCAACTGCCCGCCGATATCGGCGATTTCGTAGCCGACGACACGATCGTTTCGGCGGTCTGCGATGCCGTCACTCGAGGGCAGAAAAGGGGACTGCTAAGCGTGGTTTTGGTGCTTGGCAGGCCTGGTGTCGGCAAGAGCACGCTGGCCACGCACGTGGCGCACCGACTGGCCGATGAGTACTTCCCGGACGGACAGCTCTACTGTGAACTTAGAGGGCCGGGTGGACAACCGGTGGATCCGGTTCAGGCGTTGGGGCGGTTCCTCCGTGCTCTGGGCATACCGGGCGAGTCCATACCCGATTCGCTTGACGAGCGTGCGGAGATGTACCGCAGTCTTCTGGCCGATCGCCGGCTCCTGGTGCTGCTGGATGATGCGGTGAGTGAGTCGCAGGTGATGCCGCTGCTGCCCGGGACCGGCAGCAGCGGCGTGCTGGTCACCAGCCGGGGTCAGCTCGCGGCTTTGCCGGGGACACGCCGGTTCGACGTGGAGCCGCTGGTCCCGGAGCAGGCAATGCGGCTCCTTGGGCGGATCATCGGGGAGCATCGTGTGGAAGGGGAAGCGGAGGCGGCGCGGGTCCTCATACGATTGGTGGGCGGGCTGCCGCTCGCGCTGCGTATTATCGGCGCGCGCCTGGCTGCGCGCCCGCACTGGTCACTCACCTCCATGTGGCATCGCCTTGAGGACGAGCAACGCCGATTGGACGAGCTGGCATATGGCGAGCTGTCAATCCGGGCAAGTCTTTCGCTCAGCTACGACGGCCTGGCGGCGGCCGACCGTCGCCTCTTGTCCCTGCTCAGCCTGGCCGAGGGGAGGGTGATTCCGAGCTGGCTGGGTGCCGCCCTCCTCGACGACCGCACGCCGTACCCCGCTGACCTGCTGGAACCGCTCATCGACATGCGGCTGCTCGATATCACCGCCATGGACCAGGGCGGGGAGTTCCGGTGCGGACTGTCGCGCATCGTACGGTCCTTCGCGCACGAACGACTGACCGCGGAGATTCCCGAAGCGGAACGCGCCGGAGCGGTGCGGCGTATGGTGGGCGGCTGGATGGCGCTCGCGGAGCGGGCGCACAAGGAGATCTACGGCGGTGCGTACACGATCGTGTCGGGCCGGGCCGAACGATGGCATCCGCCGGAGGACTACGTCCGGCGGTCCCTCCGCGACCCGCTTGAGTGGCTGGATGGTGAGCAGAGCAGTCTGGTGAACGCGGTTGAGCTGGCGGCCCGGTCCGGGCTGGACGAGGTGTGTTGGGAGCTGGCCACCACTCTGGTGACGCTGTTCGAGGCCCGTGGCTATCCCGACCTCTGGGAGCGCACGCACCGGGTAGCGCTGACCGCGGTACAGGAGGCGGGCAACGAACGTGGCCAGGCGGCGGTTCTCGGCTCGCTGGGTACTTTGTACCTGCAACGGGGCGAGCACGAGGCAGGAAGCCCTTACCTGAGCGCCGCCTTGGAGATTTTCGAGCGTGCCGGGGAGGCAGGCGGTCAGGCGCTGTGCCTGCGTGACCTGGCGCGCATCAAGCGACACCGCGGTGATGACGATCAGGCACTGGTCCTCTACGAGAACGCTGAGCGCAACTTCGTGCGGGCGGAGGACGTCATCGGCCGGGCGCACGTGCTCGGCGAGATGGCACACATCACGATGCGGCGAGCAGACTTCACGCGAACCCGTTCCTATCTCGACGAGGCCCTCGGGATCTGCCGGTCAGTCGGCTTCGAACGGGGCCAAGCCCTCGCGCTACGGCGGCTGGGCCAGATGCTGATGTACCAGCAGCAGTACGAGGCTGCGGAACGGACCCTGCTTGAGGTCCTCGCCATGGTCAGGGCGAGCGGCGACCTGGTCGGCGAGGGGTATGTGCTGCACGATCTCGGCAGGGTCAATGTCCATCTGCGCCGAGTGGAACAGGCCGTCCAGAACTACTCGCAATCAGCCACGGTTCGGGAGCGGATCCGTGACCACAACGGGGCCACCGCTGTACGGGCAGACATGATTGCCGTCATTGGCAAGCCGATGACGGCAATCGGCTGACACCAGCAGGCAAATGCCAGTCCGTCACGCCCTCGGCGTGTTGTCGAGGGCGTGATGCTGGCGAGGGTCACGGCGACCGGGCTTCGCCGAGGCCCAAGGTTAAAGACCGGCAAGGCGTGGTTTTCCGTCCGGAAAGCGCTTTGGCACGCTCTTAGTGGAGCGCTTGAACCCGGTCGGTGAAGGAATTTTTCACGCGCTGCAGGAGGTCACGGACGCTCTCGACCTCCATGTCCGATGGATCGAAAGCCATCCGGAACATGAAACCGCCCGAGGCAAGCGGAAAGATCTCGAACGAAAGGTACTCGACGATCCGGTCGCTCCGCTGGTCGGCAACATCGTGCTCGCTGATGCCCTCTACTGGCGCGGGCATGAAATTCACAATAAGCTCACGTCGGCAGGCGGCCCATCCACGCATTGCCCCATCCGATACATCGGCAACCTCCCAAAGATAATCCCAAGGAGTGTGTTGGTATGGGAGAACCTGTTGCCAGGCAGCGCTTGCCACCGATACGGCGGAGTCGAAATTGCCGAGATCTGGATGGCGAAGTCGGATCGGCATCGAACTGTTTAGACATCCGAACGTCTCTGCAGATCGGGCCGTACGCCCGCTGGTGACGGCTTGGAGTGTTATTTCATCAGCGCCCGAACTCTGCGCTGCTGTCGCTGCCACCGCTCCCAGGACCAAGATGAACGGCGTCGCCCGGTTCTTATGGCACGCCGCACGAAGAGCGGCGGACGACACCGGGACGTGGCCACTGAGGCAAATCGATCCGCTCCCCTGGCCAGGCTCGGCATCGGCGATTCCGGGCAGTGGAGTCGCGTGGGTCGGGAATGTGCCGCCCAGATGCGACAGCCAGAACCTGCGGGCGTCCGTATCGGCGGTGGGATCGAACTCTCTGCGCTGCTCGGCTACCCAGGCGTGGTACTGGCCTGCACCCTTCCCGGGTGCGCCCTCCGCACCGGTACACAGCTCCCGACGCAGCAGAGCCGCACTGCCCATGTCGGCAATCAGGTGGTCGAAGACGGCGATTGCCGTACGTACCGGCCGTCCATCCACCGTCTGATGCCGAACGACGGTGAGGTTCCACAGCGGACTCTTGCCACGCTCAAGACGGATGTGCTTCTGCTCAGATATGAACGTGCGTATCTCCTGCGCCTCGGAACACTGTTCGTGCCGCAACGGAGGATCGACGCTGCTTGCGTAGGTAATCCCTCCTGCGTCGGCATCGACGGCCCGCAGGTTGGGTTCCCGGTCGACCATCCGAATGAGCCGTCGACCGAGTTCGTCATCCGTGACCGTATCGGGTATGGCGAAAGTGGTGACGAAGGCCTCACCCTGGCCGTTTTGAGCCTCCCGCGCGAGAGCCCTTTCCTGCTGCCAGGAAAGTGGGCCCTTTATCACAGTCGAGGAATGCATCGGTCTCCATGCTTAAAGAAAGGGACTTGAGTCTTCAGCATGCTCACGGCGGCGGGTGACGCGCTGGATGCCCAGCACCAGGCCGTGCGTTGCTTGCGGAAACGCTCCTGAGTAGTTCGTCACGTCCATGGCGTGTTGCCATCGGGCGTACCGCCGGCGAGCGTCACGGCGGCCAGGCCCTGCTCCATGCCGTGCTGAACTCCTGCGACGACGCCCAGGACCAGCCCGACGACAGCCGCCGCGGCAACCAACAACTTCTTGACGGCCATTTCGGTACCCCTTCGATGTGGCGGTTCGTCTCGCAACCCGTTCCGCAATCCGTCCGGCGTTGCTGCGACCAGCATGGGCCAGGTGCCCATCGCGGCCACATGCCCTCGCTATCACGGCCCTATCCCGGTCCTGTCGGCGGCCGTGGATGTGCTGGGATGCCGGGCCGATAGGGCGACACCGGAGATTGAGTCCTGCCGACCTCGGCGCCCCTTCGGGGGACGGCCCTCAAGGAGTAATCCGATGACCGTAGTGACCCGGGACGCGGTGACGCTCGCCCCGTTCGGCGTCCCGGAACCCGAACTGCAGTACAGCGCGGGGACCCCCGCGATAGCAGCGGTGGACCTTGTCAGGGAGTACCCACGGAAGAGGAAGGACCCTGTGCGTGCGCTCCAGGGCCTCTCCCTGACCGTGGCCCAGGGAGAGGTGCACGGCCTCCTCGGCCCGAACGGGGCAGGCAAGACCACCTTGGTCAAGATTCTGAGCACCATTCTCCTGCCGACCTCCGGTCAGGCCACCGTCTGTGGCCATGACGTCGTACGCCACGGCCGTGATGTACGAGAGCTGATCGGTGTCGTGATGGGCGGCGACCGCGGGTTGTACACCCGGTTGACCGGCCGCCAGAACCTGGAGTTCTGGGGGGCTCTGCAGAAGGTCCCCCGCAAGGTGCTGCGGTCGCGCACCGAGCACTTGCTCGAACGGCTCGGCCTGGCGGCAAAGGCGGACGCGCGGGTCGAGACGTACTCGCGCGGCATGAAGCAGCGGCTACACCTGGCACGAGGGCTGATAGGGGACGCCCGGGTGCTGTTCCTGGACGAGCCGACCATGGGAATGGACCCGGTCGCCGCCCGCGAATTCCGCAAGCTCATAGGCGAGTTGCGCGACGAGCAGCGCACGATCCTGTTGGCGACCCACGACATGACCGAAGCTGAAAGCCTCTGCGACCGGGTGAGTTTCGTACGGGACGGCACAGTCGTCGCCACCCGCTCGCCACATGCGGTGGCGGGATTGGTATCGGCCGTACAGGGTCTCGAACTGGACAGCGCGGATGCCGCCCTCGCTGCCACCCTGGCCGAGGTCCCCGGCGTCACCTCCGTCACCACCGACGGCGCGACCACCCGGATCCTCGTCCGCTCCCAGGACGACTTCCCGCGCCTGCTGCACCTCTTGGCGGACCACGGCGTCACGTCGCTGCGCACACTGAGGCCTTCCCTCGAGGACGTCTACGTGCGGCTCATCGGCGACCGAGGACTGGAGGTCTGACCATGGGCACCGTCCGCGCCGGGTTTGTTCTCCAAATGCGTTTCTACCGCCGCTATCCCGACCTGCTCGTCCCGCTGCTCACCGCACCGCTCTACGGCGGAATCTTCGCAATGATCATGAGGTACAACGGGCGGACCGATCTGGTCGGTGCCGTGTCACTCACCCCCTTCTACATGTCCTTGTGGTGGTTCGCTCTGTTCAGCGGCGGATGGATTATCCAGACGGACCGCTGGGAGGGCACCCTTGAATACCTTGTGTCCGCGCCGGCCGACTTCGCGGCGGTGGTCTTCGGCCGGGTCGGCGCAACCATGCTGTCCGGGGTCGCGGCGTTCGCGGAGACCTGGTTGTTCGCCCGTTACGTGCTGCGTGGCGACGTCGCGGTACGCCACTGGGGCGTCTTCGCCGGCTCCTTCGCGCTCACCCTGTTCGCGATGGCAGCGACCGCGCTGCTGATGGCTGCCACCTTTGTACTGGCCCGCAACGCCGTTACCTTCTCGAACTCGGCCAGCTTCCCGTTCTACGTGCTCAGCGGGATCCTGGTGCCCATCGCGCTGCTGCCCGGCTGGCTTCAGCCGCTGTCCGAGGCCGTCTTCCTGTCCTGGTCCGCCGACCTGCTGCGGGCCAGCATCGCCACCGGCCCGGTTCCCCACCCGGTACGAGGCATGGTCATGATCGCGCTGCTCGGGACGTGCGCGTTGGCCGCCGGATACACCGTCCTGCGGCGCATCCTCGGACAGGTGCGCCGCACCGGAGAGCTGGGGCTGCGATGAACCTGCTGCTCATCATCCGCCGTGCCTTCTGGCTCGGCGCCCGAGACTACACGGCGATCTTCACGTGGAAGACCTGGCTGACCAACTGGTTCGTCCGGGTGGTCGCCCAGGTCAGCTTCTTCGCCCTGATCGGACGCATGCTCGGCGATCCCGGCCAGACACAGTTCCTGCTCGTCGGCAACGCGGTGTTGCTGGCCGCGATGGTGGGGATGTACGCCGTCAACATGGTGAGCTGGGAGCGCAACGCCGGCACCCTGCCGCTGCTGGCCGCCGGCCCCACCCATCCAGCGGTGGTACTCACCGCCCGCGGCTCCTACCTGATCCTTGACGGCACCCTGTCGGCCTCCGGCGCTCTGCTGGTGACTGCCCACCTGTTCGGCATGCCGCTGCCCTGGCCGCGAGCCGCAATTGTGATCGCCCTGATCGCCGTGGTCGCCGCCTCCGCGTACTGCTTCGGCATCCTTGCCGGCAGCCTGCTCCTGGGCTTCCGCTCGATCCAGACGATCGTCACCAATGTCGGCCTGGTCACTTTGATGACCTTGTGCGGGGTGAACGTCCCGCTGGACTTCTACCCGGAACCGATGCGCTGGGTGGCATCCGTGCTCCCGTTGACCAACGGGCTGGTGGCGGTCCGTCTCGCCGTGACCGGCCAGTGGCAGGCCGCCCTGTTCCCGGCGGCGTGGGAAGCGCTGGTCGGTATCGGGTGGCTGACTCTCTGTCTGCTCATGGTCACCGCACTCGTCCGGCGCGGCCGCCGGCACGGAACCCTTGACTACGCGTCGTGACCGGCAACGCCCATCTCATTCGTACGGAGTGCACGATGCCCCGGACAATCTCCCCTACCGCCGTCGTGAGTACGGTGTCCTCCGACGCGCACACCTGGAACCTGATCTTCCTCGAGCTGCTGCTCACCGAGACCGGTTACCGCGTCCACAACGTCGGCGCATGTGTTCCCGACGAGTTACTGATCGAGACCTGCCGCACGCGGAACCCGCATCTGCTGGTGCTCAGCTCCGTCAACGGACACGGCGCGATCGACGCGGAGCGCTTGATCAAACGTCTGCGCACCGTGCCGGAACTGGCCGCGCTGCCGACCGCTGTCGGCGGCAAGCTGGGCACCGACGGCGAGAGCGGCCTGTCCACGCGCCGGAGGCGGCTGACCCGCGCGGGTTTCACCGCGGTGTTCGAGGGCGCAGCAGCAGTCGCACGCTTCCAGACCTTCGCGCGCGGCGTGCGTGACTCCGTGCAGGGAAGCCAGCCATGACAACCGCCACCCAGCAGGACTTCGGAGGCGTCGTCCGCAGAGCGCGGGCCCGCGGTGAGATCGTGGTGCAGCCCCGGATGGGGTTCAGCGACCCGGCTCTGATGCGCTCAGGACTGGCAGCCGTGGCCGCATTGAAGGCGGCGACCGCCGGGACGATCACTGTCGACAGCTACACCCGGCTGGGGGACTACGCCGCCCTGCGTTCGGCCCTCGACGCCGGGGAGAACCTCAACGGCTATCCCCTCGTCACCGCTGGGGAGCAGACCACCAGGAAGATCACTCAGGGACTCGCCGACGACGGCTTCCAGATCCAGGTGCGCCACGGCAGCCCAGCGCCGCTCGACATCGTCCGCGCGATGACGGACGCCGGCCTCTGCGCGACCGAAGGCGGCCCGCTGTCGTACTGCCTGCCCTACAGCAGACTCCCCGCGGCCGAGTCCGTGGAGAACTGGCGCAGGACATGCGAACTGCTCGCGGCCCTGCACGGCCCGGACACAGTGCCACACCTGGAGACCTTCGGCGGCTGCCTCATGGGCCAGTTGTGCCCGCCGGAACTCCTCATCGCCGTCAGCATCCTGGAAGGAATCTTCTTCCGGCAACACGGCCTGCGCAGCGTCTCCCTGAGCTACACCCAGCAGACCCACCACGCACAGGACCGCGAGGCGCTCACGGCACTGCGGACACTGGCCGGCGAATACCTCGCCGACATCGACTGGCACATCGTGCTCTACACGTACATGGGAGTGTTCCCCGCCACCGCCGACGGCGCACGGCGGCTCAGGAGACAGGCCGCCCGGCTGGCCGTCGAAGGGCACGCCGACCGGTTGATCGTCAAAACCGGGGCCGAGGCGCACCGCATTCCGACAGTGGCCGAGAACACCACGGCATTACTTGACGCCGCAGACGATCTCACAGCGGCAGCGGGCAACCCCCTACCCGGAAACGACGACGGTATTCACACAGTCCTGCACGATGCACGGACCTTGATCGAGGCAACGCTCGAACTGTCCCGGGACGTTGGCGCCGCCCTGACCGGCGCACTGCGCCGCGGCTACCTCGACGTGCCGTTCTGCCTGCACCCCGACAACCCCGGCCGGGCCGTCTCACGCATCGACCGGACCGGACGGCTGACCTGGCTCTCGGTCGGGGCCATGCCGCTGCGCCCCGGTCCTGGACCGGCCGCACTGACCTCCACCGAACTGCTGGCCGACCTCGCCCACGTCGCCAACCACTTCGACGGACTTGAACCCCGCTCCCCACTGCCGCACCAGCCGCACCTCGACAGCGGAAGGAACTCTCAATGACCGCCGGCACCTTGACCCACAGGCCCTGCGCCCTCGCTGCAGACCGCGCACCCCACCACCTTGCCGCCCAGTTGCCCGCCCCTGCGGGAGCCAGCCGATGATAGAGCCCCAGCAGGCCCGCATCGGCGAGAGCGAATGGGCCCTGTGGCCCACGGCCATGGTCCGTGGCGCGGGATTCCCCGCGTCGGCCGTCCAACGCCTCGCCGACGAACGGCTCGCAGCCCTCGCTGACGCGACAGACGAGGCCGGCTCCCAGGACGCCTTCCTGCGAGCGTGGAACGAAGCCGCTGAACGGACCAGCCACGAACTCGCCGAAGTGGCCAACTCCGAGCTCTTCCGGTTGGCAGTCGGCTGGCAGAACGCCCACTTCCTGCACACCGCAGTCGATCCGTTCCTGCGCCAGCGCGCCGAGAAACGCCCCGCCAACCACAAGCGCCGTGCACGGGAACGGGCCATTGCGACGTACTGGCAACGGTACTGCCTCAAGAACGAGTCCATCGGGTTCTTCGGGCCGACGGCCTGGGCCACGGTCGGCGACGACGACGAGGTCATGCGCGCCGATCCGGGCAACGACCTGGTCGCCGAGGCCACCGTCTACCTTGAGCGGTGGGCGGTCGACACACTCGCCCGCAGCGTGGCGGAGAAGCACGACCTGAGGCCCTGGCTGCGCCCACGGCGCAGCCCCATGGCATGCCTCGACGGCGACCGGATCAGCCTGCCCGACGGCAGCGGCGAACCGGTGGACGAGTGCTCCGCCAGGGTGCTGACCATGGCGGACGGCATGATGACCGCCCGACAGCTCGCCCAGCACCTGGTCGAGCGGGCCGAGCTTGCGGTAACCAACGAGACAGAGGCATTCGCCCTGTTCGAACGGCTCCGCCAAAAGCGCTTGCTGATCTGGCGGCTCGAACTCCCGACCTCCCTGACCGCCGAGGAGGACCTGCTCGCCCTGCTCAGCGGAATCGACGACGAAACTATTCGAGCCGAGACAGTCGGCCAGGTCACCGAGCTGATCGACGGCCGTCGGCGGCTGCAGGCCGTCTGGAACAAACCTGCCGAGCTGCGGCCCGAGTACGACCGGCTGGAACAGATCTTCCAGCAACTCACCGGAGCCCACGGCACCCGGCACGACGGCCAGGCATACGGCGGCCGAACGCTCGCCTACCTGGAGTGCCGCCGCGACCTCGTCATGCGACTGGGAGCCGGGTTCACCCACGCGATGCGCCCGATCACCGGCGTGCTGGACAGCATCCGCTGGCTGACATGGCGGATTCGCGAGCAACTCGAACCGGATCTGCGTGCGGCCTACCAGTCGGCCCAGGAGCGCCACCACGGGGCCGACGCCGTCGACGCGGCCACGTTCTGGGTCGCTTGCCTGCCGCTGCTGGGCGGCCGCATGGACACCGTGGTCCGCGAAACTGTCGCCGAGTTCCACCGGCGCTGGAACACCGTCCTCAACCACGACCCTGCCGCGCCCCACGCCGCCTACACCGCCGCAGAGCTGGAACCGGCGCTCAAGGAACTGTTCGACGCCCCCCGACCCGGGTGGAGCCAGGCCCGACTGTCCTGTCCCGACGTGATGGTGGCCGCGGAAAGCGACGAGGACGTCCGCCAGGGACGATTCACCCTCGTACTCGGCGAGGTTCACGCCGCGATGAACTCTCTCGACTACATCTCCATAGCCGCCACCCACCCCACACCGGGCCTCCTGCACGCCGGCCTCGACGCCAGCTTCCCCGGGCCGAGGCTCATGCCGGTGCTGCCCACGGAGAGCCGTCCGCCCTTCACCGCGCGGTCCCACCCGGCCCTCTTCCGCCCCACCGACTGCCAATTCGCCGTCATGCCGCAAACACCACTCCCGCGAGCGGGCACCACGGTCCTGGCCGCCGACGCGGTCGTCCACGAACGCGACGGCCGGCTTGTCGTCTCCACACCGGGCAGCTCCACGGAATTCGACGCGATCGACCTGCTCGGTGAGGCACTGAAAGCCCTGATGCTGCGACACTTCAGTCTCTTCCCCATCGGGCACCACCGCCCTCGGATTCTGGTGGACGACGTCGTCCTCGCCCGCGAGGGCTGGCGCGTACCGGCGAGCGAACTGGACTTCGCCCGCATGCCGGAAGGGCCCCAACGGTTCGCCGCAGCCCGCCGCTGGGCTTCGCAACTCGGCTTGCCCCGCCACGTCTTCGTCAAGTCCCCCGTGGAGACCAAACCCTTCTACGTCGACTTCACCGCACCCGTCTTCATCGACCTCCTCGCCGCCTGCGCCCGCCGCACCGCCAAGGACGGCACGGCCGACGAGGCGGCCACGCTCACCTTCACCGAGATGGCCCCCGGCCCGAACCAGCTCTGGCTCACCGGCCCCGACGGACAGCGGTACACCTCCGAGCTCCGGTTCGCCGCCCACGACCTGCGCGTACCGACCGGAGGCGGACATTGAAACCGTCGACGGCGGCCCTGACCGCAGCCGGAGTCGACCACATCAAGCTCGCTTACCACTACGCAGATACCGGCGACATCGACGGATACGGCTCACTCCTCGACACCAACGTGGAGATCGACGCTCCGGGCTTCCTACGCGGCCGAGGCCGGACACAGGTACTGGATCGCGCCGCGCAACTGGCTCCGCGACAGAACCAGCATCACATCCACGACATCATCGCGGACCGGCACCGCGTCGCCGTAGTGGGCACCGCCTACACCCGGCACCCGGCCGCCGCCGTGGAATTCACCGATGTCTTCACCCTGTCCTCCGACGGGCTCATCCTGCGACAGCGTCGCTACCTGCCCGTCAACGACACCAGCACCAGCACTCATGGAGAGGAATAGGCCGATGAGCCACACGGTCCCCGACCTCAGCCAGGTCATCGAACTCGTCACGGAAATCGTCGGACACCAGCAAGTCACCGCAGACAGCAACTTCTTCGACGCAGGCGGCGACTCGCTGACAGCTGCTCATCTGTCGCTCCTGCTGGAAGAACGCTTCGGCCTAGGCGTGGATGTCTTCACCATCTACGCGTCCGAGGACCTGCGCGAAATCCACACGGCACTGCTCGCCCCCACGGGACACCCCGCGTGAGCACCGGAATGCTCACCACGAATCGCCCGGCAACGGACTCCGTCCTGATGAGCCGGGTACGCCAAGTCGCAGCCGAGCGCGGCGGAAACATCGCGATCGCCGGGCCGCGGGCCTCCCTCAGCTACCGCGACCTGATGGACAGGGCCGACGCCTGGACCGGGTTACTGCGCGGGTACGCGCCACCCCCTGGGGCCGTGGTGGCCCTGCGGGTGGCGGACCCCACTTTCCTCGCCTCCGCCTTCCTCGCCGTCCGTGCCGCCGGACTAGTGCCGATGCTGATCGACCCGCATTCCCCCGCAAGCCGCCGCACAGCGGTTCTGGCCGCAGCCCGTCCGGCCCTGTCGATGGACGTATGCGACACCCCCGAAATCGCCGAACAGGCGCCCAACCCGAAGCTGCTGCCTGCCGACGCGGGCTACCTGGGCTTCACCTCCGGAACCCAGGGCCCGCCCAAGGGCATCGTCGCCCAGGAACGCGGTGTACTGCACTTCGTCGACTGGGAAACCTCGGCTCTCTCTGTCCGCCCCGCCGACCGCATCGCGATGATCAGCCCGCCGACGTTCGAAGTCGTGTTCCGCGAACTGTTCGTCGGCCTCACCGCGGGCGCACAACTCATCGCCGCAGACGCCGTCACCCGCACCGACCAGCGTGCCGTCCTTCCCTGGCTGAAGGACCACGAAGTCACCGTCGTGCACGCCGTCCCCAGCCTGGCGGCACGCTGGACCGCAGCGGCTCCCCGTGCCCGCCCGGACCGACTTCGGTGGACCCTGTTCGCCGGCGAACCGCTGCACGCCTGCCACGTGGACGCCTGGCGCGGCGCGGCCCCGCACACCGAAGTCGGCAACCTCTACGGGCCGTCAGAGACGACACTGGCCAAATTCTTCTACCACGTGCCCCACGACCGCCGCCCCGGCCTGCAACCAGTCGGCAAACCCCTGCCCGGAGCGCACTTGCAGACCCTCGAACCCGCAGGCGGCGTCTTCCGCGTGGGCATCGAAACCCCCGACGGCTCCTTCGGCTACCTGGAGGGCACAGCGTCACCCGAAGACCACGCCGCTCTGACACGCACAGCGGGCACGACTGTCTTCCACAGCCAGGACCTCGGAACGCTGGACGACAACGGTCACCTGGTCATCAAGGGACGCCTCGACGCACGAGTCAAACGGCGCGGGGTGTTCGTCGACCTCGGCGCCATCGAGGAGGCAGCAAACCGGCTTCCCGGTGTCCAGCTGGCCGGCTGCGTGCAAACCGCTCCCGCCACGGGCGGCACCATCGTGCTGTGCGTCGAAGTCCGTCCGGAAGTTTCGGTGTCGGACGTTCGCAAGGCCTTGATGCGGGCGCTCGGACCGCAGTCGCCGGACCGGGTCGTCGCCCTCCCTCGGGTGCCGCTCTCCCCGAACGGCAAGATCGACCGGCGGGCGCTCCTCGCAGTCCTGGAGGCAGCGCCGCTGCCGACCCCGGGTGGGCCAGGCGCATGACGAAGCGCACGGTTGTCATCGTCGATCCGTACTCCTCCGGAGTCTCGTACGCGCCCGCCCTGCGCAGGGCGGGTTTCTCACCCGTCGCTGTCCGCTCCACCCCCTTCCCGGCCGAGCAGTTCACCTCCAGCTTCCGCCCGAATGACTTCGACAAGCACTGGGTGGAGAACACCGACCCGAACGTCCTCGTGCGGCAACTGGCTCCGCTGGGCGTCGCTGCCGTGGTCCCCGGCTCAGAGAGCGGAGTGCGGCTCGCCGACCAACTCGCCGCAGAACTCACACCGACGACTGCCCATCTCCCTTCACTCGCCCACTGCCGTCACCACAAGGGCCACATGATGGCCGCAGTCGCCGCCGTAGGCCTGCCAGTCACCCCCACCGTCTGCGTCCGCGAGCCGGACCAGGCGGCCGGATTCGTGCGGCGCGATGACATCGCCGGACATGACCTGGTGATCAAACCAGCGACCAGTGTCTCCAGTGATGGTGTGACGCTGGCTCCCGGCGGTCGGGGCTGGCGGTCCGCTGTCCAGGCACTGCTCGGCAGGACCAACGCCACCGGCGTACTCAACGAGGAGGTCGTCCTCCAACGGCGCCTGATCGGCCCCGAGTACGTCGTGAACACCTTCACCGCCGAGGGTCGGCACTTCGTAACCGACGTGTGCCGCTACACCAAAGTGACCAACGGTGACAGCTTCGCGGTCTACCAGGACGTGGACTTCCTGGCGATGGACGCCCCTCACGTCCCGGAGCTGATCGCCTACGTGCAACAGGCCCTGGACGCCCTCGGGTTCAGGTTCGGACCGGCACACACCGAGGTGATACTCACGCCGGAAGGCCCCCGGCTCGTCGAGGTCAACTCACGCATCGCCGGCAGCGGGATGGCCGCCGCCGCCGAACTGGCAACCGGCAACAGCGCAGTCCGGTTGCTCGTGCGGCACCTGCAGGGAGAACGTGACCATCCCGATGGATTCACCCTGCGCCGCGCAGTGAAGGTGGCCATGTTCCTTGCCAGGGAAAGCGGCATTGTCACCAACGCCGAAGCCTTCGAGCAGATCCAGACCCTCCCAACCTGCCGCGGTCTGAACCACAACGTCCGCAACGGCACCCGTGTCCAGGCGACCTCCGACCTGTTGTCGTCCCTACGCCTCGGCTGGGCGCTGCTGGCCCATCAGGACCCGGCCCACGTGGATCGCGACTACACCCGCTTACGAACCTATGCGGCCGGCCTGCGCATTCTCCCCACGGAGTGACCGAGAAGGATCCCCCACCCGAAAACCGAAAGGCGAAATCTCATGACCAACTTGGCAGTGCCGCCCGTCCGAAAGCGGCCCCTCACACCCACCCGGGCCGGATTCACGAGCCAATCGGCAAGCCCATCCCGACCACTTGCGAATGATGCTTGCCGTCCGGCCACCCAGGAGGGCTCGTCCTCGGCGGCGACGGCAGGAACGATGAAGCCCGACGAGCTGGACTTTCCGATGCCGCCGGAAATCGATTGCGGTGGACCGGCATACGAAGAGAATTTCGGCGTCCCCCGCATGGCTACGTTCGAGAAGGCCAGCGGAGAGGTCCGGCTCGGCCATGTGGACGATCTCCTCAAGCACCTTGATCCAGGCGACCTCGTGGTCCTTAACAACAGTCGGGTCGCCCGCACGGGCTTTCACGGGACTATTCGGTCGGCGGAGGCCGTCATCGAGTTGCGTGGATTCATCGACGGCTGCGACTGGGCGGCCACCGTGGACTCCCGGGTCACCGTGGAGCCGGGCGACCGCATCGCAGCGGATGCGGTCGATTTCGAGATCGTCCGAGCGGCTCCGGGCGGCACCGGTCCGCTCTGGATCATTCGGTTCCTGTGCGAGGAGTCGTTGATGGACGCGTTCCTGGAAGCCGGGCACACCAACGGCGACACCAGGACGGAGCAGGGGCAGGCCGCATCCCGCCTGAGGTCGGTCGCGCTCCCCACCGCAAGTTCCATCCTCTCCCGCGCGCTCCTCGACGAACTCGGCAAGCACGGCATCCGCACCGCCGAAGTAACTCTGCACGCGGGTCTTCCCTCGTTCGAAAAGAACATCATCGACGAGGAGCGGATCGACCTGCACCGCGTCCCCGGAGAGCGTTACTCCATATCGGCCGAGGCCGCCGAAAAGATCAATGGCGCGCTGGCCTCCGGCAGGCGCATCGTCGCGGTGGGGACGACGGTGCTCCGGGCCGTCGAGTCAGCAGCCCTGAGCGGACTGCCGCTGACCGCGCGTAGCGAGTGGACCGAACTCGCGATCTATCCGGGTTTCACTTTCCGGGTGTGCAACGGCTTGATGACCGGCTTCCACCCGTCAAGGTCGTCGCACCTCGCCCTCTCGGCGGCTTTCACAGGACGGGATCTGCTGTTCCGGGGATATGACGAAGCAGTCCGAAGCGGATATCGGTTCTCACCCGGCCACGAGATCACCTTGACGCTCGAGAACTAGGTCGACCGCGGCTCACAGGAAACCAGAAAACCTGACGGACCGCAGCCAGGCCACTCTTCACCCGACCACTGACGGCGAAGGCCGGAAAGGTTGACAATGGACCGCAACGAGACTATCGACGCGCACTCGGATTGGATCGCCCGTGCAGATCGGCTGAAGTTTCCCTCGTGGACCGGCGACGGCGCCACGTTCGCTGTCACCTCGCCACGTGACGGCCAGGTGCTCACCCGAGTGCCGGCAGCTGGCACGGACCACGTGGACCGAGCCGTAGCCGCTGCCCGCGAGGCATTCGACCACGGCCCCTGGCCGCGCATGCCCGCGGTGGAGCGCCGTGAGGTTCTGCTCCGCCTGGCCTCGCTGCTGGACGCGCACCGCACGGAGCTTGCCCTCCTGGTGAGCCTGGAGATGGGTATGCCGATCACCGAGGCGTACAACTCCGAAGTGCCCGGCACGGCCGCCTGCTTCCGGTGGTACGCCGAGTTGGCTGACAAGCTGGTGGACGAGTCACCCCAAACCAATGACGACGCCCTGGCCCTGGTGACCCGGGACCCGGCCGGGGTGGTCGGCGCCGTCGTGCCCTGGAACTTCCCGCTACTCATGGCGGCTTGGAAGCTTGCCCCGGCGCTCGCGGTCGGCTGCACTGTGGTGCTGAAGCCCGCGGAGCAGTCCCCGCTCTCCGCACTTCGCCTGGCCGAACTGGCCACCGAGTCAGGCCTGCCGCACGGAGTACTGACGGTGGTCACCGGGGACGGACTGGCGGGACGAGCGCTCGGCCGTCACCCCGGCGTCGACGTGCTTGCCTTCACCGGTTCCACCGAAGTCGGGCGCGCGTTTGCCGGCTACGCAGCAGAGTCAAACCTCAAACGAGTCTGGCTCGAACTGGGAGGGAAGTCTGCCAACATCATCCTGCCCGACGCGCCCGATCTCGATGTCGCTGCGGATACCGCCGCCTGGGGGATCTGCTACAACAGCGGCCAGATGTGCACAGCCCCGTCCCGGCTGCTGGTACACCGGGCGGTAGCCGACGAGGTCGTCGACAGGGTCATCACCAGCGCCAGCGCGCAGGTCGGCGGTGACCCGCTCGACCCGGCCACCACGATGGGCCCCATGGTCTCGGCCGCACAGCGCGCGCGGGTGCAGCGTCACATTGATGTCGGCATCGACGAGGGAGCTCGTCTGCGCCACGGTGCCGACCAACCGTCCTTCGCGGGGGGTCACTACGTGAAGCCCGTTGTCTTCGACCAGGTGACTGCGGACATGCGCATCGCTCGTGAGGAGATCTTCGGCCCCGTGCTCTCGGTGCTGGTGTTCGACGATGCCAACGAAGCGATCGACCTGGCCAACAACAGCGAGTACGGGCTCGCGGCGGCGGTATGGACCCGGGACCTGGCCACCGCGCACCGGATGTCCCGTCGGCTACACGTCGGCACCGTATGGGTGAACTGCTACGAGGAGGGTGACCTGTCCGTACCTTTCGGCGGGGTCAAGCAATCCGGGTACGGCCGGGACAAGTCACGGCATGCGATCGACAAGTACACCGACCTCAAAACCGTCTGGATGGGCCTGCGGTAGACGAGGAGCAGTCATGAGTCACGCCTTGGGAACTCCCTTCTGGCCGGGACCACCGGCCACTTCCGACCGGAACTGCACCTCACCGGGAAGTGCGTGGGCAGACACCACGCCGCCCTCGAACGGACAGGGAAACACAGCCATGCAGGATCTGCCCACCGCCGGCCCGGCGGCACTTCCCGGCATCATCGCCGACTCCGGCCGGATCGGCTTCACCATGTGGTGTGAGGCGCGCGTCGGTTCGCTACTGGCCACCCTGGCCTCCTCCAAACCGGGCGGGCGCATCCTGGAACTGGGCACCGGAACCGGGGTCGGCGCCGCATGGCTGCTGGATGGGATGGATGCAGATGCGCGGCTGATCAGCGTGGAGGTGGACCCCGCGATGCAGGCCGTCGCGCTCAACCACCTCGGCCGCGATCCACGGGTCACGTTCACGACGGCTGATGCGGACGCCTGGCTGTCGGACTACGACGGGGAGCCGTTCGACCTGGCCTTCGTGGACTGCCCTCCCGGCAAGTCCCACCGCCTGGCGGACCTCCTGGCTCTGCTGCGCGTGGGTGGCCTGTACGTGGTCGATGACATGGTGTTGGACCCGACCTGGCCGGACGACTACCAGCGCCAGGTCGGCGAGTTCTTGGAGGAACTGCCGACGGTGACCGGGCTGCGGGCGACCCCCCTGCACTGGGCGTCCGGTGTCGTGCTCGGCGTGCGGGTCTGACGCCCGGCCGCCGTCCCCGCGTGCGCCGTCTTCCACAGAAGCAGTGCGGCCACGCGCACCAGCTCTCGCCCGCCCCGCTACACCACCCTGCCGTTTGGCCTCCGAGCATCGCGGTAGGTCAGAGCCGGGCTATCGGGCAAACAGATCAGGCCACCGAAAACGGAAGGGTTAAGGAGCAATTCCCATGGGTCGCACAACCGGGCCACTGTCATGGCAGCAGGAATATTCACTGAGGTGGGAGAGCGAGTACGGTCCGAACGAGACGCTCTACGACAGCTTCGTCGTGCCCGGACTTACAGAACCAGGTGCGGTGATCGACCGGGTTGAGGAGTTGGCCGCCAACGCGGACGTCTTGCGCATCGTTGAGGCGAAGCCCGGAGATCCACAGCCAGCCACCTACTCGGATCGCCTTGAGGCCCCCCGCGAAGTCGTCCGCTGCACCTCTCCCGACGACGTCGGCAAGGCCGTGCGGGAGCACCACTCCGCCGGCTTCGACGCTGCAGGGCCCCGCTGGACGTTCGCCGTCATCGAGCATCCCGACGAGACGGGACGGACGGTCAACACCCTCTCGGTCCTATTCGATCACCTCCTCGCCGACGCGCACTCGATGACGCTGTTCCGTTCCAGGATGCTCTCGGGCGTGAACACGGAGGAGAGGACGGGCCACTTCCAGGAGTGGGTAAGGGCACAGCGCCAGGAATTCGATCCGACAGCACCGAACAACCCCGCCAGACAGTTCTGGCTCAGGACGCTCGATGGCGCCTCGCCCTACCAGGGGATCAACCCCGAGGTCTTCGGCGAGGGCGACGGCGCACACCTGGGTAGCATCCACATCAACACCTTCTCCTCGCTCTCGTTGACGACACTGAACGAGCTGGCGCGGCGGCTCAAGGCAACCCCGTTCGTGATCCTGCTAGCGGTGGCGACCGCTACGGCCGCCGAACTCACCGGCGGAGCCCCGGACCTCGTCATACGCAGCCAGAACAGCGGGCGCACACATGCCACCATGAACACCCTCGGCTCGATGGCCACGGGGATGCCGTTCCGGTTGCGGCACCCTCAGCTCGAATGCGTCGACTCGGCCCTCCAGGTCGCGCGGGCGGCGTGGTCGGACGCGCTCCGCTACTACCACACACCCTGGCTGTTCATCGAGACGGTGAGCGCCTCCACCGGTGTCCAAGACACCGCCGAAGACCACCCCCAGCTCATCCTGAACTTCTTCCCCCGGGAGATCAGCGGGATCGGCGAACAGCACGGCGAGGATGGTGAGGTGAGCTATCAGGTGAGTGAGAACGAGCTGTACGTCTACCCGATCGAGGGAGGCGGTCTCCTGCTGCGGCTCACAGTGAACCTGCAGCACACGTCACTGCGCAGAGCCAGGGAGTTCCTCAGTACCTTCGCCTCTCGTCTCAAGCAGCTCGCCGAAGCCGCTTAGAGGACGTCCCGCTTGCATGCGTGTTAGTTCATGGATTGGGCCAGGTTATGGTGCTTTCGCCGGTTGCTCGTTTAGCGAGGTTCGAGATCATCGCGAGGCGGATCATGCTCTCGGAGTGCCCTGGTTTGGTCTCGTAGTCGCGGGCCAGTCGGCGGTGCATCATGAAACAGACATCACCTTACGAACCGCCCACTGAGAGGTCGTTTTCACCTGTACTGCCTGGCTATATGGCGATTCTTGGCGTGTGGGATTGCGGTGCTGAAGAGGTAGTGGGTGTAATCGGGGCCTGCGGGCCGGGCGGGGTGACAGGTGGGGCAGGATGTGGCTTGTTCCTGTCTCATCCCAGGACGCCCGGTCTTCGTGGCTGTGCGCTTGTGTCGCTGCTGCTGTGCGCCTGGGCGCACTCGATCCGCGGCGATACGCCGGAAGCATGCCGACGCGACGCCCGTATCCAAGTGATCTGTCCGATGCCCGCTGGGAGTTGATCGAGCCGGTGCTCTCGGCCTGGCGCTTCGAGCGCCGCGGCCGGGCCCTGGACTTTGGCCGGCCGCCCGAGCACGACCTGCGCGAAATCATGAACGCGATCCTGTACGTGGACCGCACCGGCGTGCAATGGCGCTACCTCCCGCACGACTTCCCGCACTGGAACACGGTCTACGGCTACTTCGCCAAGTGGCAACAAGAAGGAGTGTTCGCCCAGCTCAACGGCCTTCTCTGGCAACTCTTACGGGAGAAGGAAGGACGGGACGTCGAGCCATCGGCCTGTGTGATCGATGCCCAGAGCGTCAAGACCTCCAGCAGCGTTCATGCCTCCAGCCAGGGCATCGACGCAGGGAAGAAGATCGTGGGCAGAAAGCGGAACATCGTCACCGACACCATCGGGCTCCTGCTTGCCGTGCTGGTCACCGCGGCGAGCGTGCAGGACTCCGTAGCTGGCACCCGCCTCCTGGACCAGGTCGCCGCCGAACACCCCGGCATCCGCAAGGTGTGGGTCGACGGCGGCTACCGCCAGCACCTTGTCGAGCACGCAGCCGCCCTCGGCATCGACATGGAAATCACCGCCCGCACCCCTGGGACCAGGGGATTCACCCCGATCCCGAAGCGGTGGGCGGTCGAACGAACCTATGGCTGGCTGATGCTCCACCGACGTCTCGCCCGTGACTACGAAACCCTGCCCGCCCGCTCCGAAGCCATGATCAACCTCGCCATGACCGACCTGATGGCCCGCCGCCTCACTGGTGAGGCCACCATCTCCTGGCGCGACCCGACACCACAGGCTAAACAGCAGATTCCGGGATAAAACATCGGGAGAAAACGACCTCTGACAGCGGCGCAGGTGGGGGCGTCGATGAATTAGTGGGTTGCTTGTGGTAGTTGGGCTCGTTGATGCGGTATGGGGCGCTTTGATGGATCGACGGGGTCGTTACGAGCGAAGTTCGAGACGGTGACGCCGCACT
>NZ_ML137710.1:0-111903 GCF_004023625.1 Streptomyces cavernae
GCTCGTACACGCCGACTGCCATCGGCAGCACCACGAGGCCCATGACAGGAGGACCGGACGCAAAGCAAACGCGCCCGTGGGTTCTGCTTGAGCCGTATGCGGGGACGACCCGCACGTACGGTTCTGAGGGGGCCGGGGACCCGGTGACGGGCCCCGGCCACCCGACAACCTTGCCGTGGAGCAGCACGCGCACTGGAAGCCGGGCCGGAGGTCCGCGCCCGGGTTTGCCGAGCAGTGCCGCCAGCTGACCGAGGCCCGGCGTGACGACGCATGGCTGCGTGCGGGGAACGCGGATGTGCGGCAGCAGGCACTGAAGGACTTCGCGAAGGCCAAGAACGCACGCTTCACTTCCGGGTTCGGTGAGCCGACCTGGCGCAAGAAGTTCCGGCACGAGGGCTTTCGCGTCATCGGTAGCGACCGTGTGCCCGAGTACCACGAGGACGGTTCGCCGAAGCTGAACGCGAAGACCGGCAAGCAGGTCATGGGCCGGTCCGTCGTGGTGCGCAAGCTGAACCGGCGGTGGGCTCGGGTGAAGGTGCCCGGCTGCGGCTGGGTCCGGTTCCGTCTCAGCGTGAAGGGCAAGGGCGCGAAGCTGCCGGAGGCGAAGACGTTCCGGGTCACCTTCCGAGGCGGGCAGTGGCATGTGGCTTTCGCCGTCGTCCCTGAGCCGATCCCGGCGCCGGGCACGGGCGAGGCCATCGGCATCGACCGGGGTGTCACGATCACCGCTGCTTTGTCGGACGGGAGGAAGCTGAACTGCCCGCAGCTCACCTCCCGGGAACGGGCACGGATCCGCAAGCATCAGCGGCGGGCGGCCCGAGCGAAGAAGGGCAGCCCGCAGAAAGCGGCCGAGTACGCGAAGGTGGCCAAGCTCAAGGTGCGGGAGGCGAACCGTCGTAAGGACTGGTGCGAGAAGACCAGCACCATGCTCGCCCGCTCCTATGACCTGGTGCGGTTCGAGAAGCTGAATATCAAGAACATGACTCGCTCCGCGAAGGGAACCGAGCAGCAGCCCGGCAGGAACGTGGCACAGAAGGCCGGCCTGAACCGCGCTGTCCTCGCACAGGGCTGGGGCCTGCTCCGCCGGCGCACCGAACACAAAGCCCCCGGCCGGGTCGAAGACGTGCCCGCCCCCTACACCAGCCTGCGGTGCAGTGCCTGCGGATGGATCGACAAGAACTCGCGCAAGAGCCAAGCCGAGTTCATCTGTTCCTTCTGCGGCTTCACCTGCAACGCGGACACCAACGCCAGCATCAACGTCGCGGCAGGACAGGGCGGGATCCCCCGCCCCCGGCGAGCAGCCGGTGCCGGAGGAGTGACAGCGGCCACCAGCCGTTCGAGCACCCGTGAACCTCAGCCCATATCGGCTGGAATCCCCCTCTTTTGAGAGGGGGAGGATGTCAAGCCTTTGACTCGGACACCGTCGAAGCGGGTCGGGTCGGCGATCAGCAACTGGTGGCCGGTCGCCGGGACGGCGTCATTGACGGTGTGCCAGGACACCCCGAGCCCGGCCGGCCGACGACTTTCAAGCCGAGGTCATCCAGCCGGCAGAACGTCGTCGGGTCAGCAGGGTCGGTTGATCAAGTGCGGTCGTGGAGCGTGACCTGGTAGCCGTCGGGGTCGGCGAAGGTGAAGGTCCGACCGAAGGGACCGTCGATCGGTGCGGAGACGATGGTGTGACCGTCGGCGGCGAGCGCGTCGTGGATGGCCTGGACGTCGGTGGCGTGGAGCCAGATCGCGGCACCGATGCCGGGCTGAGCGACGGATGCGAGGTCCGTGCCGGGAATGATGTCGCGGACTGCGAACGCGATCGGCTTCGTCTCGAAGACGACGGCGTGCGGAGGTCCGGCCGGCGAGCGGACGAGGCCCAGGTACTGCTCGTAGAACGCCTGCGAAGCGTCGAGGTCGCGCACTTGGAGCGAGATGAAGTCGGGGCCGGTGGCGGGCATGATGACGTTCCTTCGTTTCGTGTCAGTTTTCTGACACGCAGCAACCTATGTCAGAATGCTGACATGGGTCAAGAAGGGGTCGGCGTCGACCTGGAGACGTCACTGGGCTACCTGCTCAAAGAAGTGTCGAGCGCCCTCCGCGCGGCCATGGAGGAAGTGCTGCGGCCGCTCGGGATGAGCGTGACGCACTACTCCTGCCTCGAGCTGCTGGCGCAACGACCGGGCTTGTCGAACTCCGAGCTCGCGCGAGGCGCGTTCGTGACACGGCAGACGATGAACGTGCTACTCCAGGCCCTGGAGCGAGACGGCTATGTGACCAGGCCCGCGGAGGCACCCGTCGGGAAGGTGCTTCCCACGCGGCTCACGCCTCGCGGCCGACGGAGCCTCGAGAAGGCGAGCGCAGCCGTCCGGTCCGTCGAGGCCAGAATGCTGGCCGGTCTGACCGAGACCGAGCAGTCAGACGCGTTCCGGATCCTGCAGAGCATGATCCGTTCCCTGCGCGGTGACAACGAGGGTGCATAGCTCGTTCCGCGGCCCACGTCTCGTCGCGCTCGGACAGGAGTGCAGCCGAGCCTGAAATCCGCGTCCGCGACCTCGAAAACCGACAGCCATGCGCGAGCGTGACGAAGTGGGACGTCTGGTGAGTTCGATCGATAAGGCAATCTGCTGGAGTGGCCCCGCGGTTATCATTCTCTTTACGCTCGGGCGAGCTGAAGCACGCCTGCGGGAGAGTGAGTTCGAATTGGCCGGGATGCGCCCGGATTCGGTTGAGACGTTTCCGATCTCCGCTGATCCAGGGGGGAGGCAAGCGGTCGTCCGGGAGTATGATCTCACCTTCGATGACGTCGGCCGGGAATTCGTCCCTTACCTGCGACAGTGTCTGCGGAAAGCTGCCGAGCGCGCGGATGGAATTGCATGGTCGGCGTTCGAGGGGGTCTTCCATTTCGATCACCTCTTCACCGAGGACGTCGCGGACAAGATCTACGGCTATTGCGTGAAGGGGGACGAACCAGTCGTTGTATGGGACCACGAGAGCCTGAGGAGCGGTCGGTGGAAGGACGGGGTCAGGGGAGTCCGATCCGTTCTGGAGTCCGCCTACCCGCTGGGTGAGCCTGAGTGACCAGCATGCGAACCACGGAGTTCGGGGACCGGCTGGTCGGCCTGGCCAGGGAGTTCTCCGAGCGGCGCGGTGTGAGCCAACGGGAGGGGCTGGATTGATGTCGCCAGAGCACAGGGCGGCGAGTGACCTGCTCACCGCGGATGAGATCGCCCTGCTGCGGCGCGCCCTGTTGGAATGGGGAGGCCCGGCACGGTGCAGCGACGAGCTCGCTGTCGGTATGGGGTTCGCGGGCCTGCAGGACCTGCTCGACCAGTGCCGCAGGCTGCGTGCCGCACTCGCGGAAGACGCTCCGGTGGCCCCGGTCGACTGGGCGCGCGTGTTGCTGGCCACGGAGATCGTCTTCGTCAGTGATCTCGCAGGTTCGGGATTCGAGTGGTCCACGACCACGGGCCTGAGCGACGAGTCGAGTCTCCAAACCCTCCGTGCGATCCAGCGGAAGCTGGCACGCACGGTTCGTCCGTACTACGGAACGGCCGAGCCATCAGCTCGGAACAGGGTTTTGTCCGAGCTGGACCAGTCGACGAGGAATTTGATTCTTTCAGTCGACGAGGATGGTGCCCCAGGAATTCCGGATGCCGTTCGGGACTTTATCGAAGAAGTTACGTTCGCGGACCCTGAAGACATCTTGTCGGCATTGCGGGAAGCGCTGGCCGACGACTGGATGGCTCTCCCGGTCTGGGCTCGCAACCTGGCTTACCGGCTCGCCTGCTTGCAGCGCCCCGACGATCCGGCACTGCTGCGCGAAGCTGCAGCCGACCTTCTCTCTTTCGGTCCCGATTGGGACGAGACTGCGGAAGCTCTGAAGGCGCGCGCCGCAGAATTGGAATCGCAATCCAAGTGTGGGTTCTCCGAGACAGTTTGTGGTGGGCTGTTCGATGCCGGCGGGGTGGTGGACGTGGACTTGGGCCTTCGAGGTCAGGCGGTTGCCCGTATCTGCTTCGACGCGACTGTCACAATCCTGACCAGCGCGGATTGTGAACTGCGTATCGAGACGGAGGCGGTTATCCAGGTTTCCACCGAGGAACATGTGGCGTTCGATCCGCAGTCCCCGGCGGCCGCGGCGGCTCATCTCGTCCGACTTGCCCGTGACGTGATCACTGAGGCTCATGTAGGAGAAGGCGGGGATCTCGTCGTCGCATTTGAAAGCGGCATGAACCTGACCGTCCGGGCGGATGACGCTTACGAAGCATGGGGGCTTGTCGGGCCTGGGGGAAGACGAGTGATCTGCATGCCGGGAGGCGAGGTCGGAGTGTGGAGTGACGATGGGACTTCTGATGTCCGTGATTCGTTCCACTGACCCCGACCGCATATCCGAAGCCCCGCCAGGTGCGTCCTGGCGGGGCTTCTGTCCGGGTAGTGGCCGATGGCGCGGACGGGGCGGCGTGTGCCGGCGCGGTGTCGGGGTGCGCCGCCCTTGGGCGGGATGAGTGTCCTTCAGAGGCTGCGCGCGGTGATGTCGCCGTAGGCGGTGGTGGCTTGGATGTTCAGGCCGGCGGCGGCGCCGTCGCTGTTGTTGAGTGAGTTGTGGATCCGGCCGTAGGACGTGCCGGCGTCCAGGGAGGCGGAGACTCCGGCGGCGGCGCCGACCGAGATTGCGCCGTGCTCGGTGCGCAGCGTCACTGTGCCGCGCAGGGCCTCGGCGATGCGGATGTCGCCCTTTTGGGTGCTGATCTGCGCGGGGCCGCCCAGCCGGCCGACCTCGACGTCCCCGGCCAGGACGGCCAGGCGGGCGCCTGCGGTCTCGTCGAGCTTGACCTGGCCGTGGGCGCCGTCGATGGCGACGTCGCCGAGCCGTCCGACTCCCCGGAACTCGGCGCCGGCCGACTTCGCGTCGATGCGGGAGCCGGCGGGCAGTTGGACGGTCACCTCGACCGAGCCGGACGGGCCCAGGATCCGGTTCTTCGTCGCCGCCGTGGCCGTGATCCGCAGCGTGCCGTCGGCGTATTCGACCGTGGTCTGCTCGGCCAGCTTCACGTCCCGCCCCTTGGAGGGGTCCACGGGCCGGACCTCGACCGCGGTGTCGGCCCGGTCGGCTGCGATGACCTGCACCCGTCCGGCCTGGATGTCGAGGACGGCGGCGATCGGGGCGGGGGTGGCGAACTTCTGCATCATGCTCTCCTCTGGCTCGTCGTTTCGAACACTGGAAACGCTACGTTGCGTTCCTGAAGTCCGCAACAAGCTCGTTGCATCACATCGCAATTAGTGCAGTTCACAGGCTAGATATTGTTGCAATAGTCCCCGTTTAATGCAATGAACATCAGCGCGATCGTTGCAATGATTCGAGGTGAAAGCTATGCCTTGGCGTCCTGGACCGCGGAGCAGGCCTCAGCGGACCTTGCGGCTGCGCACGATGAGCCAGATCAGGTACGGCGCGCCGACCGCCGCCGTGAGTACGCCCACCGGCACCTCCGTCGGCGAGAACAGCCGTCGTGCCAGCAGGTCGGCCAGGACGACGATCACCGCGCCCAGCAACGCCGAGGACACCAGCGGGATCTGCGCCGTACGGGTCAGGCGGCGGGCGATCTGCGGGGCCAGCAGGGCCACGAAGTCGACGGGACCGGCCGCGCCCGTCGCCACCGAGGCGAGGACCACGCCCAGCAGTGTGAGACCGAGCCGCACCCGGCCCAGCCGCACCCCCAACGCGACCGCGGTGTCGTCGTCGAGCCCCGCCATCCGCTGGGCGTGCATGGCCCACGCCACGGCGGGCGCGAGCACCAGCAGCGACCAGCCGAGCGGCGCGGCCTCCGCCCAGCCGCGACCGTTCAGCGAACCCGTCATCCAGATCTGCGCCTGCTGGGCCACCAGATAGTCGCCCTTGGTCATGAGGAGCGAGGTGACCGAGCGGAGCGCGATCGCGATCCCGATGCCGATCAGGACGAACCGTGAGGCGTGCAGCCCGCCGCGCCAGGCGAAGACGTACACGAGCAGAGCGGCGAGGACGCCGCCGGCGACCGAAAGGTAGGGCAGGACGGCGTACGACGTGACCCCGAAGGTCATCGCGCCCACGGTCAACGCGCCCGCGCCCTGGCTGATGCCGATGACGTCGGGGCTGGCCAGCGGATTGCGGGACACGGTCTGGATGAGGCCGCCCGCCACCCCGAAGGCGGCGCCGACCAGCAGCCCGACGACCAGCCGGGGCTCGCGCAGGGTGCCGACGACCAGTTCGTCGGGGGACGGCTGCCCGAGCACGACCTTCAGCGCCTCCACCGGGGAGACGAAGCTCTCGCCCACGCACAGGTAGGCCAGGCTCGTCATCGCGAGGACGAGGCCCAGCGCCACGGCGGTGAGCAGTGCCCTGCGGTGGACCAGGAGCGAGAGGCGGCCCGAGCCCGGACGCACCAGCCCGTACCCGGCGGGCCGTGTCCCATCTGCGCGTGTTCCGCCGGCCCCTGTTCCGTCAGCCCGTGTCCCGCCGGCCTGTGTTCCGGCGGTCCCGGGCGGGGTGGAGCCGGGCCGGGTGGGCCCGGGTGCCGTGGAGGTCACGCCACCACCCCCCTGCGGCGCACCAGAGCCACCAGGAACGGCACCCCGACCAGTGCCGTCATCACCCCGGCCGGTACCTCGCCGGGCGGGAAGACGACCCTCCCGAGGGTGTCGGACAGCAGCAGCATCACCGGCCCGAGCAGTGCCGCCATCGGCAGCACCCAGCGGTGCGCGGAGCCCACGACCGCCCGGGCCAGGTGCGGGACCGCGAGTCCGACGAAGGCGAGCGGACCGGCCGCCGCGACGCCCACCCCGGTGAGGATCGTGGCGCCGAGCCCGCCCACGACACGGATGATCGCGACCCGCTGCCCCAGCCCCCGCGCCACGTCGTCCCCCAGCGCCAGCGCGTCCAGACCGCGGGCGACGGACAGCACCAGCACCGCGCCCACCAGCAGGAACGGCCACACCTGCGCCACGATCTCGGCGTCCCGCCCGGCCAGCGAACCCACCTGCCAGAAGCGGAACTCGTCCAATGCGGAGGCCTTGGTGGTGAGCACGGCGGTGGTCACGGAAACCAGCAGCGCGTTGATCGCGGCCCCACCGAGGGCCAGCTTCACCGGAGTCGCACCTCCGCGCCCGCTGGTGGCGATCGCGTACACCGCCACCGAAGCGATGCCGGCCCCGGCGAAGGCGAACCACACGTACCCGGTCAGCGTGTGCACACCGGCGAAGGCGATCGCCAGCACCACGCCCACCGAGGCACCCTGGCTGATGCCGAGGACACCCGGGTCGGCGATCGGGTTGCGGGTGATGCCCTGGAGCACGGTTCCGGCCAGCGCCAGCCCCGCGCCGACCATCACCCCGACGAGCGTGCGCGGCACCCGCAGCCCCCGTACGACGTCGGCGTCGGCGCTGTGACCGCCGCTTCCGCTCAGCAGGGCTTCGAGGACGGCGCTCGGCGCGATCGCGCGGGCGCCGACGGCGAGACTCAGCAGGACCGCGAGCAGCAGGGCCAGAACGGCCGCCACCACCGCGACGGGACGTCTGGCCGGCATGGAGCTCCACGAGGATGTTCGGAAGGACTGAACGTCGGGACGGACGTACAGAGTGTCGGAATTCGGAAGTTGGACGTTCGGGAAGTCGGACGTTCGGAAGTTGGGCGTTCGGAAGTTGGACGTTCGGACGGCGACAAGGCTTCACCAAGTCTATGAGGCCGCTGCCCGGGGCCCGTTGGCGCGGCTGGGCACAATGGCCCGTATGACCTCGTCCACGACTTCCTGCGCGCTGACCGTCGGATTCGACCTCGACATGACCCTGATCGACTCGCGGCCGGGCATCCACGCCTGCTACACGGCCCTGGCGGCGCGTACGGGGGCGGTGCTCGACGCCGATCTGATCGTCACCCGGCTCGGGCCGCCGCTGGAGGACGAGCTGATCAACTGGTTCCCGGCCGACGAGGTCCCGGCCATGGCCGACCTCTACCGTGAGATGTATCCCACATACGCCATATCCGGCACGCTCGCGATGCCCGGCGCCCGTGCCGCGATCGAGGCGGTGCGGGCCGCGGGCGGGCGCGCGGTCGTGGTCACCGCCAAGTACGAGCCCAACGCCAAGCTCCACCTGGAGCATCTGCGCATGGAGCCCGACGCCGTCGTGGGCGGGCTGTGGGCGGAGCGGAAGGCCGAGGCGCTGCGCGAGCACGGGGCGAGCGTGTACGTCGGCGATCACACGGGTGACGTACGCGGCGCGCGGACGGCGCGGGCACTGTCCGTCGCGGTGGCCACCGGGCCGTGCGACGCGGAGGAACTGCACGGGGCGGGCGCCGATGTCGTACTGGCCGACCTGACCGCGTTCCCCGCGTGGTGGGACGAGTACCGGGCCACCCCCGCGAACCGGACCTACTGAACCGACCGTGCCCTGCGGCGGCCGGCCGCGGCCGAGCGGAGCACCCCGGCGCCCGCGATCAGGAACCCGACGCCCATGAGCATGCTCAGAGCGAACATGTACGACGGGAAAGGCGTGGTCCCGAGCAGCAGCGGCGCCACCGTGACCAGCGTGGCCACGGCGCCGACGAAGAACACGATGACGCCGGCCCGGATCAGTCCGTCACCGGCTTCGGCGGAATTCGTTTGGGTTTTGTCGCGCACCGGACCAGGGTAGTTCCTGGCGCAGAGGAACAGCCCGGCGACGTCTTGTCACCGGCCACCGGACCATTAGCCTTGGTACCGGCGGGTCCGACGACCCGCTGTAGTGCTGTCCAGAGCGGTTTGCAGCAGTTTCCACAGCAGTACTTCCCACAGCAGTTTTCCGACGAGGACGAGGACGAGGACCGACGTGCCTACCGGCAAGGTCAAGCCGGTTACCTAGGCACACAGACTCCGCTAGCCTCCCCTCATGACACCTGGTCTGCGCTACCTAGCCTGTCTCCGCCTGTCTGCCGACTCGGACGGCTCGACGTCCATCGAGTGGCAGCGTGGCGTGATCCGACACCACGTCAGCTCTCCGCACCTGTCCGGCGTCCTGGTGGGGGAGGCAGAGGACACGGACGTATCCGGCTCGATGAGCCCCTTCAAGCGCCCGAAGCTTGGACGCTGGCTCACGTCCAAGGCTGATGAGTTCGACGTGATCATTGCAGCCAAGATGGACAGGCTTACGCGTCGCTCGATGCACTTCAATGAACTGTTGGAGTGGGCGCAGCAGAACGGGAAGTTCATCGTCTGTGTTGAAGAGGGGTTCGACCTGAGCACCCCTCAGGGAAAGATGATGGCTCGCATGACGGCTGTCTTTGCAGAAGCCGAGTGGGACACCATTCAGGCACGCATCCTCAACGGCGTACAGAGCCGTCTGGAGAACCGTTCATGGCTTACGGGCGCTCCGCCTACCGGCTACCGCATCAAAGCCGTAGAGGGAGGCAGGAGGAAGGTTCTGGAGATTGACCAGGACTTCCACCCGTACGTAGAAGAGATCTTCACTCGTGTCCGTGAGGGACAGTCCACACACAGGATTGCCCGAGACTTCAACGGCCGGGGCGTACTCACATGGGGAGACCATCTTAGGAAGTTGAAGGGGGAGGAAACCAAGGGAACGCAATGGCAGTCGACCATCATCAATAAGTTTCTCCGCTCCTCTTGGGTGCCCGGTATCTACACGTACAAAGGGGAGGCCGTTCTAGACGACCAGGGAGAGCCGGTCATTCTCCCTGAGAAACCCCTAGCGTCCATGGACGAATGGACAGACCTGGTCGACAGAATCAAACCGGCTCACAAGCCTGTAGGAACGGAAAGCCGTACCGGTGGAAAGAGCCTGCTTGCCGGTATTGCTCGGTGCGGTAACTGTGGAGCGCCGGTTACTTCCCTTCTGAATTCCGGACACACTAGGAAAGACGGAGAAAGGATTCCCGGACACAGGTATTACCGCTGCTCCAACAAGTTCAAGGGTGGCGATTGCGCTAGCGGTCTTTACGTCCGTGCTGACGTGCTCGATACGTGGGTTGACCAGGAGATTCGCGGTAGCGTAGGCACGTGGGAGATGTACGAGCGAGCCGGTAAGGGACCCTCTCAGGCAAGGGAACTTCAGTCGGCTAGGGCACGCCTGGAAAAGCTGGAAGCTGACTTCCTGGCAGGTGAGTACGACGGGGAGGGACAGGAAGAGTCCTACCGGCGTATGCATAAGGGGCTGTCGGCAAAGGTTGCGCTACTCGCGAAGCAGGAAGAGGAAAGGGCTAACCCCACACTGAAAGCCACGGGTAAGGAGTACGGGGAAGTCTGGGAGTCCAAAGACCAGGAAGACCGTAGAGAATTCCTCCGCACCTATGGCGTAAAGGTCTGGGCGTGGGATAAGGGGCAGGACGAAAGCGAGAGGGGAATGGTTATGGACCTGGGGGATATCCAGACCATGGCTAATGAGCTTGCCCTTACCCGCCCTGGAAAGAAAGGCAAGATGACGAGAATGCTGATTAGCCATAACGTCACCGAAGAATACCGATGGAAGGCATTGGGGTTCGCTCGATAAAGAGGGGAATAAAGAAAGGCCCTGCCAAATGGCGGGGCCTTATTCCTTTTATGGAATCGTTTATGAATTCAACCCCCCCTACCATTAACGGTTGAATAACAATTGGGGGTGGTCCGGTCTTTCGCGTGCCTAGGGTCTCTTAGGGGAGAGGCAGTAGCCGTCTCTAAAAAGCTTTCTACGGCTTGGAGACGAACGATCCTTGTCCCAGGATGGTATAGAGCCGCCCCTCTTCCCTGAGAGCCGCTACGGCTTTTTGGACGGTAGAGGGAGCCACGTCCAACTCCGTAGCAAGGTCGACCACGGCAGGGAACCTCTCGCCAGGGGCGTATGTGCCGGCGTCCAGTCGTCGGCGCAGCTCGGCAGCAACCTGGGGCCATACGGGCTTGCTGCGGTCAAGATCCATACGCCCGAGCATCCGTGAGTACGCGCATTCACGCGACCGCGTATACGCGTATGCGCGTATCCTCAGCTTCGGAAGTACCCCCGCGACCGGGCGAACGGTCCGGGGGCGTGGCCACCAGCCATGAGGAGCTGTTGACAGTGAGCCAGCCTAGCCATGTCCGGCTGTTGCCCTGGAAGGGGCCGGAAGGGAAGCCAGCGCATCTCGTCACGGACGGCACTCCCACACCCCTGTCTCTCCTGGCAGACAAGATCGAGACTCAGCAGATCGAATCAGCAGCCGTGATCGTGGAGTTGGCGCGGCCGATGGTGGGGGAGGAAGCCAAGCTGACAGCGGATGAGCTGAGGTGGATCGCCGGACGGCTCATCGAGAGCCTGACGGACGTACTGAACATCGCTGAGAGCCGCGCACAGAGGCTCCCGGCGTACGAGGAGCCGGGGGAGTAGCCCAAGCCCTCAGAGAGCCCCTGGACGCCTTGTCTGGGGGCTCTCTCATGTCCAAGCGCAGATGTTGCTCAAGCCAGGGTCCGACAGGGTTTCCCTTGGGCATCCTTTCCGCATGTCGCTTCCAGTCATTGCCATCGTGGTTGCGTCGGTGAGTGCCGCATTCACCGCAGCCAATATGATTGTGTCCTACCGCACCTATAGGCGTGTACGGCCCAAAGTGAAGGTACGACTCTGGCGAACAGGTGTACAAGTTCCAGAGCAAGAGGCTAAGTCGGCTTCCTACCTGTTTGTTCTTCGCCTCATCAACGATGGCACAACTCCGGTGACGGTTGAGCGTATTGAACTGTGCCGTTATGAGTCAGCGTTTGGGAGACGGCGATTCAGCTTGGTGAAGGGCAGCAGAGGATTCGACCCGAAGAACAGATGGGGGACTCCGCCTCCGGTTCTACCCGCTTTGGACGGCACGACCTACCGTTTTACGGTGCCGACAGGCGCTGTTTCTGCCAGGGACCGCCTGCGCTTCCGAGTCCTGCTGTCCAATGGGCGTACGGCTACAAGTCGTCGGGTCCCGACTAAGGATTGGTCACTGGGCGAAGTGGAATGACTCATGTCTGTTTGTCAGTGGCGCGTGCGACGATAGAAGGGAAGTTGAGGAAGGGAGGTAGACAACATCAACAATCCACCACGTAAGCCAGCGAGGAAGTTGAGAGTGGGTGACCATCTGAGGCTCTGGAACGGCAAAACTGCCGAGATTCTGGCGATTGAGGAAGCGGTGAGCCAGGTAGGGAAGAAGGCTCTCATCCTGCGTCTGTACAAGGCGGGGAACATGGCTGTTAAGCGGGACACCTTCGTGAACATGCACTATCCAGAGTAGTAACTACAGTGGCGCGGAGCCGGTATCTCCAAACTCGGAGGTATCGGCTCCTTTAGTTGGTGGTGTGCGAGAGGAGTAACTCCACAAGACCGGAGTCAATCGACTAGTACCAGTAAGTCAATCACTAAGAACAAGGATACCAGCAATGACAGACACAACGAGAATCACCGTAGACGTATTGGACGGGCCGAGCGTCAGATACAGAGACGGGGCGTACTTTCAGGGAAGCAAAGCTCTCCTATATAGCTGGGACTTGTCTCCAGCCGCACTGAAGCTATGGCTCATTCTTGACGACCATGCGCAACAGAACAGAATTGCCAACCCAGGGAGGAAGCGTCTAGCGGAGTTGGTGAACGTCAAGAGCCTACGAGCTCTCGACACCTACATTGATGAGCTGGAAGACCAGGGCTGGCTAATCGTCACTCAGGTTGTTGACTCGTCGGGACAGCACAGCAATGCATACACCCTCACCATTCCGAAGGGCTTGAATGTCCTTACCGACGATTACAAGCGCTCCACCAAAGAGATTGAAGTGAAGCCAAAGCCCAAGATGGAGAAGACCAGGGCGGCACTGGAAGTCAAGGAAACCGATATCGCCCCTCGCTACGCCCTGAGCTACAACCACACCAGGGAGGACGTACCGGCTCCAAGGGGAGGCGTACAGAGAGCCCTAGAGCTTAGCCAGAGCGCCCGTAGGGACACTCAGGCACTCCAGAGCAAGACACCACAGAGACCAGCTCTACCGGCCGCACAGAGCGAGAGTGCTAGCCCAGTGAAGAAGGGTGCTCCTGCTCCCGGAAAGAGGGATCTGACAGAGGCCAAAAGCATTGGCACGCTGGAAGCCTTCCAGAGGGCAATCCCCCACAACTCACGTGCGGCGCAGCGAGCCTATGACGCGTTCCTCAAAGAACAGGGATAGCCGTTCCACGGAAGGGGTGTCAGAGCGACCCCTAGCAGGATTCTACTAGGGGGGTAGCAATATCTTGCTAGGGGGGTGTGCAGAATACTGCTAGGGGCCCGTGCAGGATTCTGCTACCAAAGAATACTAAGAGAAAGATACTAGATACTAAGGGAAGGATACTAAGAGAAATGGCAAACTAGAGGGTAGACCAAGGGTGAGAGAGATTTGGGGTAAGCCCTGGTTGAGACTAATACCCGCCTTCGGCGGATTGGGTTTCCCTGGTTTTACCTGATTAGGAATCCCCCGACTTCTCTATTGGTATTCCTCTGGTAATGGAATACCTCAGCCGGCTGGGGTACATTAATTCCTTTATTCAATAGAGAAATGAGGCTACTGTAATTGTTTTTCAAAGGAAATTCACCGAGGATACCCGGTTTCCGTAGGTCACCTGGTTTATTTCTCTGTTCCACTTCTGATGCACCATTCGAATCCCCTGGAATGCACAGCTCATCGTGTCTGATTCCAAAGAAACCCCCTCTTAGCCTTTGCGAGCCTGAGAGGGGGTTTCTGTTTGTGCCCTGAATCGCTGGATCATTCTTGCCGTTAATGGGATTCCAGGCTGTATCGAGTGTTCCTGTTCTCGGATCTGAAGAGAACTCCATTCAGTTTCCCCCAAGAACTCGAAGCCGGCTCGGGGTATAGCCCTGCATTCTTGAGTTCTTCCATGATTGCTTCGTAGTCGTCTTCGAATTCTTGCAAGAACTCATCTCGCCTCATGAGTTCGCCTGTTCGTTTCAGCTCGGAATAGACAGCCTGAGCCGGGAAGCTCAGGCTTTCTAGTTCTTTCATTCGTCCCTCTCGTCCGCCCATGTAGTGAAGGTTCGTGTCTCGCGCTCCCATGAAACCGATGGAAGACGTAACCTCATGAATCACGCCCGTACCCTTTAGCTCTTCCAGAGCATTACGGAACTCACCAGGCGCAGCACCAGGGAATACCTCTTGGAACTGTCGCTCTACCTCGCTGGTCTTTGCTGGGGTTGGTCTCTCGTAGGCATCAAAGCCCTTGACGATTTCAACGATGGCGGGACCACTCTGCGAGAGAATCGCTTCTCTACGCTGCTGCTCCTTGTACTGCTCCACCATGCGGTGTTGCTCGGCCTCCAAAGCCGCTTGCTTAGCTCTCTTCTCTACCTGGTACTCAGGGTAGGTAACGCGAGCCCAGTAGTTATCTGAACGCTCCTGAGTGCCGAATGTGAATGCGTTGGTGTTGGTCATAGGTCTCTCCTAGTTCTGTGTGTATCGGCGTGGCTTGTGGTTACGGTCCACAAAAAGCTTTCCCTCGTCTTCTAGCTCCGCTACTGCGTCTCTGAGGTCTCTTCGATTGAGTCCCAGACCTAGAGCCTCACAAAGCTCATCCTGGGTGAACCTAAGTACCTCTTCCTCATCTTGTGAGTTCAGGTATAGCCAAAGCATGTTTGCTCTGGCCTTGATCCTTGCCTCTCGCCTTAGCTCGATTACTTCTGTCTGCTCTTGCATCTCATCCTTTCTCTACGCTACTAGCGCTCTCTCTGGCCACTCAGACAGCTCTCTAAGGCACGCTCTGATGTGGTCCGGGGTCATGTGTGTCTCGTGCGCGAGTACACCCGTAGAGACGTACTCATGACGCTCGTAATGGGCACGGATAACGTGTAGCACCGTGAATGCCTCAGGGCTGATCTCTGCAATGCTTGTGCTCATGTCCGTACCCCTATGCCAGCCAGCCGGAACGGCGTAGCTCGGCCTTGCAGGCATCGAGGGATACGAATGGAACACGCATCTTGGCCAGGTAGTCCTCCCATGCCTCTTCAGTGAGAGGGAGGCCGATTTGCCATGCAGACCACACGACTTTCGCGTGTGTGGACAGGTTCTTGACCTGGTAAATGGGTACGGCTGGAACGGTCGTACGTGGAATCTCAACCGTGTTGGTTGTGCTCATGGAAACTCTCCAGGTAGGTCGATTGGTTTTATCTCTCCGTCGACCTCACCCTTCTGTATTAATGATCTCACGTATCCGTTCAATGTTGGTAAGAGCCGGACCGCCCCTGAGCAGCGAAAACCCCCGAGATCAACAATCAGTTATCTCGGGGGGTCTATTCATCACGCTATGTAAGGTATAGTTACTCGTCCTGTCCGCTATTCGGTGAGTGTGTGATCAAGATCACTCTCTAGGGAGCTGTACTTGAAGCACTCCCGATGCTAGATACCGGCGCTGCGCGTCCGGCTAGCGCTTCCTGTGCGAACGCTGCTGAACGGCTCTCCAGTGCGCCTACGAAGTTGCGCACGCCATCCTCGGCTAGCTGTGCCCCTTGCTCGCTGCGCTGCGCCGTGTCGGCTCCCATGCGATCGATTACGTCAAGGTCGTGTGGCTGTCCAGGTCCCATGTCTCTCTCCTCTGTCTTGCCTGTCTCATCTCTCCGCCTCTGCTCATCCCCTAAGGGAGAGGGAAAGTTCTTTTTCACCATGATGGTTGCCTTTGCTGAGCTTGAGCGAGACATGATCGTGGAGCGCACCCGTGCCGGTCTGGACGCCGCCAAGGCTCAGGGGCGTACCGGTGGCCGTCCGTCCGTCATCACTGAGGACGTGCTGACTGTCGCCAAGGCTCGTAAGGCCAAGGGGGAGAGCATCACCGCCATTGCCAAGGCTCTTGGAGTCTCCCGCGCCACCCTGTACCGGCACCTTGGCTAGCTCTCACGCTCCCCCCACCACTTTGAGCCTCTGCCTTCACTGGTAGGGGCTCAGTCTCGTTTTAAGGCGTGTCCGGCTGGAGAGACCCCCGGTAGGCTGTCTCAACGGCAGATCAAGGGTGTCCGGCCAGTCCGGGAGCGATCGAGGGAGCGTGTGCTTTGCCGACTGGCAAGGTCAAGTGGTTCAACAGCGAGAAGGGCTTCGGCTTTCTCTCCCGTGACGACGGCGGCGACGTCTTCGTCCATTCCTCGGTCCTGCCCGCCGGAGTCGATGCCCTGAAGCCCGGTCAGCGCGTCGAGTTCGGTGTGGTCGCCGGGCAGCGCGGGGACCAGGCGCTCTCGGTGACCCTGCTGGACCCGACCCCGTCGGTCGC
The DNA here is from genome assembly GCF_004023625.1 of Streptomyces cavernae. Taxonomy (GTDB): domain Bacteria; phylum Actinomycetota; class Actinomycetes; order Streptomycetales; family Streptomycetaceae; genus Streptomyces; species Streptomyces cavernae. The sequence continues at coordinate 16,222 of NZ_ML137710.1, forward strand.
CGCCGCCCAGCGCCGCAAGCCGGACGAGCTGGCCTCCATCGTGCAGGATCTGACGACCCTCCTCGAGAACATCACCCCGATGCTGGAGAAGGGCCGCTATCCCGACAAGGCGTCCGGCAAGAAGATCGCGGGCCTGCTGCGCGCGGTCGCGGACCAACTCGACGTGTGACGATCACCGTTCCTCGTGTGACGATCCCCGCTCGACGTGTGATGGTGTCCGCTCGAAGTGTGACGGCCTGTCCGCTCGGCCCTACGGAAACCTCAGCGCGTCCGGCCCGAGGGGCGGCACCAGCCCCTCGGCCGCCGCTCGCGTGAGCAGGCCGCGTACCGCCGCGTACCCCTCGTCGCCCAGGTCGGCCGTGAACTCGTTGACGTACAGCCCGATGTGCTGGTCGGCGACGGCCGGGTCCATCTCCTGGGCGTGCTCGAGGACGTAGGGGCGGGAGGCCTCGGGGTCGTCCCAGGCCGCGCGGACCGAGGCGCGGGCCGCCTCGGCGAGCCGCCGCAGCGTGTCCTCGCCCAGCGAGCGCCGGGCGAGGATCGCGCCCAGGGGGATCGGCAGGCCGGTGGTGTCCTCCCAGTGCTCGCCCATGTCGGCGAGCTTCACCAGACCGTAGTTCTGGTACGTGAAGCGTGCCTCGTGGATGACCAGTCCCGCGTCGACCTTCCCGTCCCGCACGGCCGGCATGATCTCGTGGAACGGCATCACGACGATCTCGCCCACCCGGCCGGGCACGGTGTCCGCGGCCCACAGCCGGAACAGCAGGTAGGCCGTCGAGCGCTCGCTGGGCACGGCCACCGTCCGCCCCACCAGGTCCGCGCCGGGCTCCCGCGTCAGCACCAGCGGACCGCAGCCCCGCCCCAGTGCCCCGCCGCAGGGCAGCAGCGCGTACTCGTCGAGGACGTAGGGCAGAACGGCGTACGACACCTTCAGCACGTCGCCCTCGCCGCGCTCGGCCATCGCGTTGGTGATGTCGATGTCCGCGAAGGTCACGTCGAGCGCGGGCGCACCCGGTACGCGGCCGTGGGCCCACGCGTCGAAGACGAAGGTGTCGTTCGGACAGGGCGAGAAGGCGATCTGCAGGGCTTCCCCGGGCTGTGCAGGTGTCATACCGGTTTCCAACTCTCCAGCAGCGGGCGGATCTTCCCGAAGCCCTCGGCCAGGGCGGCCAGGGCGTCCCCGATGCGCCAGGCGGCACGGTCACGGGGGCCGACGGGATTGGAGACGGCGCGCAGTTCCACGACCGGCACGCCATGGGCCGCCGCCGCCTCGGCCACCCCGAAGCCTTCCATGGCCTCGGCCAGGGCGCGGGGATGGCGCCGCCGGAGTTCCGCCGCGCGTTCGGCGGTGCCGGTGACGGTGGAAACGGTGAGCACGGTGCCGATGGCCGCTCCGGTGGCGGCGGCGATCTCCCGTACGAGGGAATCCGGGGGCCGGTGGCTGACGGTTCCGAAGCCCAGCTCGGTGACCGGTACGAAGCCCGCCGGGGTCTCGGCCCCGAGGTCGGCGGCGGTGATCTCGTCGGCGACGACGAGGGAACCCAGGGGGGCGCCGGGCTGGAAACCGCCGGCGATCCCGGCGGAGACGACGAGCGAGTACGGGGCGCCGGCGAGCGCGGCGGCGGTGAGGGCCGAGGCGGTGGTGGCGGCGGCGCGGGCCGGACCGACGCCGACGGCGAGCACGGTCACCGCGTCAACCGGCGCACCAGGGGCTCCGGCTGTATCGGGGGCTCCGGATGCAACGTGGGCTCCGGCTGTATCGGGGGCTCCGGATGCAACGGGGGCTCCGGCGGTATCGGGGGCTCCGGATGCAACGGGGGCTCCGGCGGTATCGGGGGCTCCGGATGCAACGGGGGCTCCGGCGGTATCGGGGGCTCCGGATGCAACGGGGGCTCCGGTTGCATCGGCGGCTGCGGTTGCATTGAGGGCTGCGGGCGCCCCAGGGGCTCCGGCAGCACTTGGGGCTCCCGCCGCACCGAGTGCTCCGGAAGGACCGGGCGCTCCGGGTGCCTCATGCGGGTCATCTGACGTTCCCGGTGCCACAGGTGTGCGGGGCGCCGTGGCGGATGTGCCTGGCGCGCCCAGTGTGCCGCCGGGCGGGAACGCCCTCGCCACCGCGTCCCGTTCGGCGGGGACGGCGGTGGCGACGAGGATGCGTACGGGGACTGCCGAGGGCGTGATCAGGAATCCTTCTTGAGCCGGTAGTTCCACAGGCCGCTGACGCTGTTGGCGTCCTTGCCGTCCGCCTTCACGGAGACCAGCGTGGAGGAGCCCTGGGCGCCGTACTGGGCGTTGAAGAACACGCTGCCCGGGATCGTCCGGTACGTCTTCTTGCTGGAGTCGGTCAGCGGCTGGCCGTTCATCAGGATCGTCCAGCCCTTGTCCGCGATCTCCGGGTCGACGCCGAACCGCACGGTCGCGTCCGGGTCGACCTTGATCGACTCGATGTCCGTGTTCTTCAGGCACTTCGCCAGCTCTGCGCTCGGCAGGGTCTTGCCGTCGTCGTAGCAGGTGGCCTCGGAGTTCACCGAGTCGTCGCCGACAGTGATGGTGGCCAGCGGAGTCGGCTTCTCGCAGGCGGACAGGGCGAGGAGCCCGGCGGACACCGCGCCCACGGCGGCGATGGCCCGGCGGCGGTTGGCGAAACGCAGGGAGGTCATGGGCGAAGGCTATCGGGCGTGTCGGGTCGGCTCCCCATGTGGGGGTGTCGCGTTCCGGCGCCGTCCCGTTCGCGGGGCGGAACGAACCCGCCACTGGCCGGCCGCCCGCTCAGCTCACCCGGGTACGCGAGACCCCTCCATGGCGGGCCGAGGAGAGCAGGCCGCGGACCGTGGTGAGCCAGCCGGTGGCCACGATGCCGGAGGCCACCGCCAGGCCGAGCACCCCGTTCAACGGCAGCGCGATGCCGATCGCCCCACCGACCACCCAGGACATCTGCAGCAGCGTCTCGGACCGCGCGAAGGCCGAGGTACGCACGACCTCCGGCACGTCCCGCTGGATCAGGGCGTCCAGTGAGAGCTTCGACAGCGCCTGCGCGAACCCGGCGAACGCCGCCAGCACCGCCAACAGGAAAGCGCTGAAGAACACCGCCGAGGCGATCGCCACCCCGAGCACCACCGCGATCACCGTCACGATGATCACCTCGGGCGCCCGTGATCTCAGCCAGGCCCCGACCGCCGTGCCCAGGGCGTTGCCCGTGCCCGCCGCTACCCCGACTATGCCCAGCGAGACGGCCGCGCTCTGGCCGCCCAGCGGGTGCTCGCGCAGCAGGAAGGCGAGGAAGAAGATCAGGAAACCGGACAGACAGCGCAGCGAGGCGTTGGCGGCCAGCGCGTGGGTGACGGCGATGCCGACCGTGCGCAGGCCGGGCCGTTTGATCTCCTTGCGGTGCGGCCCGTGCAGATGCTGCTCGTCGGCCGCCAGCAGCGCCTTGTCCTCGCCCTTGGCGGAGTCGACCTTGGGGTCCAGCGAGAACGACAGGAACGTTCCCGCTACGAAGATCACGAAGGCTCCGTACAGCGGATAGCGGGGGCCCAGCGCCTGCAGGCCCGCACCGATCGGCGCCGCCACACCGGTGGCGAGCAGACCGCCGAGCGTGACCCGGGAGTTGGCCTTCACCAGGGAGAAGCGGGGAGGCAGCAGGCGTGGCACCACGGCGCTTCTGACCACGCCGTACGCCTTCGAGGCGACCAGCACGCCGAGCGCCGCCGGATACAGCTCGATGCTGCCGGTGACGACTGCCCCGGACAGCAGCAGGGCGAGCAGCGCCCGAGCCAGCATCGCGCTCGCCATCGCGGCGCGGCGGCCGTGCGGCACCCGGTCCAGGAGGGGACCGATCACCGGGGCGAGCAGGGTGAAGGGGGCCATGGTGATGGCGAGGTACAGCGCCACCCGGCCGCGTGCCTCGTCCGTCGGGACGGAGAAGAACACCGTGGAGGCGAGCGCGACCGTGATCATCACGTCGCCCGCGCCGTTGACCGCGTGCAGTTCGATCAGTTTGCCGAGGCCGGATTCGCCGGCGCCCTGGGCGTGGGTCGCGCGGCGGATCCCGCGAGCCGTTCCCGTGAACGGCAGGTGCAGGGCACGGGCTACCGAGCGGACGGCCCGTCGTACGGGACCGGATCCGCTCTCCTTGCCGAGTCCCCTCGCACCACCGGTTCCGGTGGCACCCCGGGGTGACCGTGCGGTTGCCACCCCGTCATAGTGCCCCGTCGGCGGCGGCACTAGTGCGGTTACGGCACGTATGGCCCTGTGGGGGAGCGGGGGACGAGAGGCACGAGCGAGGGATCGGGGGCAGGCGAAGCGGGGAATATGCCCGCTTTCTTCATCATTTGCCGACGGTTCTCGGGGCGGTTGACGGCCGGTTGGCGGTTTGCCGCGGGTTCCATGTCCGTTCGCTGTGAGCGTTGCACACCGGGCGGGCGCGAGGGTGCTCCGGCCTGACGCCGCGAACGAGCGGGAGCGGCTCCGACTCCGGTGTGGGCGCGGGGGCCCGGAGAAGGTAGCGTGCGTAACGCGCCTGCGGCGGTTGTTCTCGGCCGCGCGCCTGCCCGCCATACCGCAGAATGGATGGTGTAGGTGCGCCCGAGCGCGATCAGGCGCGGACGTCGACGCGGCCCTCCCCCGGTGCCCCAGCAGGCCCGGGAGGCGACCCCCCAGGCCGCTCCGTCCGCACCCCGCCGAGGGATGGCGCACCCGTGAGACGGCGTAGGAGAGAAGCGATACCTGTGAGCGCAGCGACAACGCGAAGCCGCACCCCCGACCGTCTGTGCGCCGAGGCCGTCGACCTCGCCCGGTCAGCCGCCGAGGAGGCCGCAGCGCCCGGAGTCGTGGGAGAGCACGCCGGGTTGATCTCCGAGGGAGACCGTGTTGTCACGCACTTCTTCGAGTGCAAGGAGCCCGGTTACCGCGGCTGGCGCTGGGCGGTGACGGTGGCCCGGGCGTCCCGGGCGAAGGTGGTCACGCTCGACGAGACGGTCCTGCTGCCGGGACCCGACGCCCTGCTGGCGCCGGAGTGGGTGCCGTGGAGCGAGCGGCTCAGGCCCGGCGACATGGGCCCCGGCGACCTGCTGCCGACGGAGGCGGACGACCTCCGGCTGGAGCCGGGGTACACCGGCGAGGACGAGCCGGCGCCGAACGCCGCGGTGTCCGCGGAGATGGCCGAGCTGGTGGACGCGGAGGACGTCGAGGTGACGGCCCGGGTGCCGGCGGAGCTGCCGGCCGCGCCCGCGCGGGGCTCCATCGCGGCGGTCGCCGAGGAACTGGGGATGCGGCGGGCCCGGGTGCTGTCGCGGTACGGGCTGCACACCGCGGCGGACCGGTGGGAGGAGTCGTACGGCTCCAAGACGCCCATGGCGCAGGCGGCACCCGCGTCCTGTTTGAGCTGTGGGTTCCTGGCCCCGATCGGAGGGTCGCTGGGGCAGGCCTTCGGGGTGTGCGCCAATGAGTTCTCGCCCGCGGACGGGCGTGTGGTCTCGCTCGCCTACGGGTGCGGTGGCCACTCGGAGGCGGCGGTGATGCCGAAGCCGCCGCGGCCCGCTCCGCCGGTGATCGACGAGACGATCGTGGAGCCGTTCCCGCTGCGTCCCGCGCCCGACTCGGGTTCCGTGTCCGCTCCCGGCGAGGAGTCGACGGAGGAACTGGGGCACTCGTAGCGGGTTTTCGCCCCCTTCGCCTCATCTGCCCTCTCCGCCCCTTCGGCCCCTCCTGTTGTCCCTCGACCCCGGGGGCCGCCGTCCCATGACCCCTCTTATCGGCCTGAACGGCCTCGTCCTCACAGGCCGGACGGGCTTGCGGGCTCTCGTCTGAGCGAGACTGGAGGCGGGCACCCGCCCGGCGCGAGCACCGGGGCGGAGCGCGGTACCTTCGTGGCGCTAGCCAAAAGCCGAGCGCAGGGGCGTGCGGTGCGAGGGAGTGTGACCACGGTGACCAAGTTCGTGCGGCCGGCGGCCGAGGGCGCGGACCCGTTCGGGACGGCGCGACTGCGGCGCGGGGTGCTGGACGCCTGGGCCACCAGCCCGGCCCGTTTCCGGGAGGACGCCAACGCCGAGGAGGACCTCGTCCTCGGCGGCTATCGGGACCGGCTCGTCGTCGAGCTCGCCCAGAACGCCGCGGACGCGGCCGCCAGGGCCCAGGTGCCCGGGCGGCTCCGGCTCACGCTGCGGGACGGGGTGCTCGTCGCCGCCAACACCGGCGCCCCGCTGGACGCGGCCGGGGTGGAGTCGCTGTCCACGCTGCGGGCCTCCGCCAAGCGCGACGGTCAGGCGGCGGGCGCCGTCGGGCGGTTCGGCGTCGGGTTCGCCGCAGTGCTGGCCGTGACCGACGAACCCGCCGTGGTGGGGCGGCACGGCGGTGTCCGCTGGTCCCTCGCGGAGGCGCGGGAGCTGACCGCGGACGTCGCCCGGCACAGCCCCGGACTGGGCGACGAGGTCCGTCGGCGCGACGGCCATGTGCCGCTGCTGCGGCTGCCGTTCGCGGCGGAGGGCACCGCCCCGGAGTCGTACGACACCGTGGTGATCCTGCCGCTGCGGGACGCGGCCGCCGAGGATCTCGCCGAGCGGCTGCTCGGCGCGGTCGACGACGCCCTGCTGCTGGCCCTGCCCGGTCTCGACGAGGTCGTCGTGGAGATCGGCGACGAGGTGCGGACCGTGCGACGGCACCGGGAGGGCGAGCACGACGTCCGGATCGAGGACTCCCGGCTCGGTGTCACCCACTGGCGTACCGTCGCCCGGCACGGGTCCCTGGACGCCGCCCTGCTCGCCGACCGGCCCGTGGAGGAGCGGTTGCGGCCCCACTGGTCCGTGACCTGGGCCGTGCCCGTCGGGGAGGACGGGGCCCCGGCCCTGCCGCGTACCGCGCCCGTCGTGCACGCCCCGACGCCCAGCGACGAGGCCCTCGGCGTGCCGGCGCTGCTGATCGCCTCGCTGCCTCTGGACACCACCCGGCGGCATGCCGCCCCCGGTCCGCTCACCGACTTCCTGGTGGAGCGTGCGGCCGATGCGTACGCCGAACTCCTCGCGGACTGGCGGCCGGTGGGGACCGGGATCCTCGACTTGGTGCCCGGGCCGCTCGGCAAGGGCGAGCTGGACGGTGCGCTGCGGCGGGCCGTGCTGGAGCGGCTGCCGCGCACGGCGTTCCTGCCGCCCGCGGGGGAGCCCGGCGGTTCCGGGGGTGTGGCCGCCGGTCCCGAGGAGGACCGTGACGAGGCCGAGGTGCCGTTGGTGCTGAAGCCTCGCGACGCCGAGATCGTCGAGGGTGCCGGGGCCGAGACGGTGCGGGTCCTCGCCGAGGTGCTGCCGAGCCTGCTGCCGGCCGGGCTGGAGCGGCGGGTCGAACTGCGGACCCTGGGCGTGGCGCGGCTGCCGCTCGGCGAGGCCATCGACCGGCTCGCCGGACTGGAGAAGGATCCCGGGTGGTGGCGCAGGCTCTACGACAGCCTTGCCGGAGTGGACCCGGACCGGCTGTCGGGGCTGCCCGTGCCCCTCGCGGACGGCCGGACCACCATCGGGCCGCGGCAGGTGCTGCTGCCCACCGCCGACGGGGCCACCGCCGCCCCCGACGCCCTGGCCCGGCTCGGGCTCAAGGTCGCCCACCCCGACGCGGCGCATCCGCTGCTGGAGAAGCTCGGCGCCCTCCCGGCCACCCCGCGTGCCATTCTGACGACTCCTCAGGTGCGGGTCGCGGTCGCGGGGTCGCTCGACGACGAGGCGCCCGCCTGGGACGATGACGGCCTCGACGCCGAGGAACTCGCCGAGATCGTCCTGTCGTTGGTGCGGGACGCCGGTCTGGAACCCGGTGACGAGCCCTGGCTGGGCGCGCTCGCCCTGCCGGACGAGGAGGGCGAGCTCGCCCCGGCGGGTGAACTCGTGCTGCCGGGCAGCCCGTTCGCGCGGGTCATGCGGGAGGGCGAACTCGCCGCCGTGGACGAGGAGCTGGCCGAGCGCTGGGGCGAACAGCCGCTGGCCGCCTGTGGCGTGCTGGCGAACTTCGCCCTCGTACGGGCCCATGACGTCGTCCTCGACCCGGACGAACTGGAGCCCCGCGACGGGGACTTCGCGGAGCCCGACGACGCCGGTCTGCTGGACGCGGTGGACGTCTGGAGCGAGGACGTGCTCGACCGGTTCCCCGACAGCCCGGTGCCTCCGGTGGCGACCGAGCTGATCGCCGTACGGGACCTGGATCTCGTGGACGACGACCGGTGGCCGGAGGCCCTCGCGCTGCTGTCACGGCCGCCGCTGCGCGACGCGATCATCCAGCCCGTACGGATCCTGCTGGCGGACGGCACGCACGAGATCGTCCGGCCGTACACGGCGTGGTGGCTGCGCGGCCATCCGGTGCTGGACGGCCGGCGGCCCGCCGGACTGCGGGCGGCGGGCGGCGATCCGCTGCTGCGTGGCCTGTACGACGAGGTGGACGCCACCGGCTTCGACGACGAGCAGGTACTGCGGGCCCTCGGGGTGCGGACCTCCGTGGCCGCGCTGCTCGACGAACCGGGGGGCGCCGCCGAACTGCTCGACCGGCTCGCCGATCCCGAGCGCGAGGTGACGGCCCCTCAGCTGCACGCTCTGTACGGCGCCTTGGCCGACCTCGATCCCGAACAGGTCACCCTGCCCGACGAGGTACGGGCCGTGGTCGACGGGCGGGTGACCGTCGTGGACGCCGCCGACGCCGTGGTCGCCGACTCGCCCGATCTGCTCCCGCTCACCGGAGGGATGGCGCTGCTGCCCGTACGGCCGTCGCGCGCCGCGGAGTTGGCGGAGCTGTTCCAGGTGCGGCGGCTCAGTGAGGTCGTCACCGCCGAGATCACCGAGCAGGGCGCCGAGCATCCCGTGCCGGAGTCCGTCCGGGTCCTGCTGGGCCCGGCGACCCCCCACTCGTACGTGGAGCACGAGGAACTCCTTGTGGGCGGCGTGGAGCTGGACTGGCACCGCACCCCGGACGGCACCGTGCACGCCGCCACCCTGGAGGGCGTGGCCGCCGGGCTCGCCTGGGCGGCCGGGCAGTGGCCGCGCCGGTTCGAGGTCGCCGCTCTCTTGGAGGACCCGACCCGTACGGAGGAGCTGGCGCGGGACCGCTGGTTCGACTGAGGTGTGATGTGCGGGGAGGCGGGAGGCCGGGGGCCGGGTGGCGAACCGCCACGCGGCCCCCTGTCGGATGGCGGACCGGCGCGTGGTCCCTGTGGGCGGACCGCCGCGTGGCCCAGCCGTATGCCGGCTTGGGCCGGCGCCGGAAGTCCGCCGGTGCCCCGTTATCGGCACAGGCCGCCGCCGTCGCGATCTTTGCCCGCCGCTGGACTTTTACCGCTTTGCGGTGATGTTCGTAACGGAGAGGTAAAGATCCGACATCGGGTACAACCGTCCCGCCGCGCCACAGGTCAGATTGTGGAGTCACCAGGCTCAACGATCACTCGGGTCCCACGTGAAGACTCCCCGCCGGGCCCCCTTTCTCCACCAGGAGAACGCATGCGCATTCGAGCCACTGTGGCCGCCCTCTCCGGGGCCCTGGCCCTCTCCGCTCTCGTCCTTCCGTCTGCGCAGGCCGACACTCAGGCCCTGCCCGTCGTGTCCAACGTGACGATCAATTCCGGCAAGAGCGTCGTCGTCGGCACCACGGTCGCGAAGACCTTCACTGTGTCGCTGACCGCCAGCCATGCCAGCGGTATCGAGGACGCCTTCGTCCACCTGTGGCACGGCACCAACGCCGACACCGACGTCGACGGCCTGCTGCTGCCGAACGAGGACGCCGCCACCTGCACCGCGTCCAGCGCCACCACGTCGACCTGCAAGCTGACCATCACGGCCGTGCCGGGCGAGGACCTGTACGCCAACGCGCTGGCCGGCGGCTGGCACGTGACCGCCGCCGTCGTGGCAGGCGATGGCGAGCTCTACTGGAACGACGAATACAAGACCCACAAGGTCCAGCGCGCCTCGAAGCTGACGGTCAACGCCTCGCCGGAGCCGATCGCGAAGGGCAAGACCCTCACGGTCACGGGCAAGCTGTCCCGCGCCAGCTGGGAGAGCCTCACTTACAAGGGCTACGGCAGCCAGTCGGTGAAGCTGCAGTTCCGCAAGGCGGGCACAACCACCTACAGCACAGTCAAGACCATCACGTCGAACTCGTACGGCGACCTGAAGACCACCACCACCGCCAACTACGACGGCTACTGGCGCTTCCGCTTCGAGGGCACCTCGACGACCCCGGCGGTCTCGGCGACCGGTGACTACGTCGACGTGCAGTAGCGCCGCGCCCCTGGTTCGCTGATCAGCTGTGTATGTTCTGTGGCGGATGTGATTTCGGCAACGTCGACACAAAAGCTTCACCCTCCGCACAACCATTCACGGCTGTCATGGATCTGGTCATCGGAGTCACCCGGACTCCGATGACCAGGTCGCGGCGTGGGGACGACACCGCCGCACCCTTTTCACGTGGGGAACACGCATGCGCATTCGAGCCACTGTGGCCGCCGTCACCGGCGCCCTGGCCCTGTCCGCTTTCGCCGTCCCGGCCGCGCAGGCCGCGGAAGACCCCGGCGTCGCGGCACTCGCAAAGGTCCCGTCCGCCGCCCTCGGGCCGGCCGACGAGCAGATCGGCAACACCAAGATCACCAGCGTCACCGTCAACGGCGGCAAGCCCGTGGCGGTCGGCACCGCGAAGAAGAAGTTCACGGTCACGATGACCGCCACCGACAACTCGGGGATCGTCTTCGGGTCCTTCATCCTCTGGCACGGATCGAGCTTCTCGGAGTCGGGCCTCGACGGCTCGATCATCTCCGAGCAGGAGGAGGCCAAGTGCAAGAAGGTGAGCGCCACGAAGTCCACCTGCTCGCAGACCTTCGTCGCCGACCCGGAATTCGACCTGTACCGCAACTCGCTGGCCGGTGGCTGGAAGGTGTGGGCCCTGGCCGCCGCCAAGGACGGTGACGGCGTCCAGAAGGACAAGGCCAAGACCTTCTCCCTGAAGCGCGCCGCCAGGCTGAACACCAACGCCTCCCCCGAGCTGGTCGCCAAGGGCAGGACCATCACGGTCACCGGCGCCCTGACCCGCGTCAACTGGGAGACGGCCAAGTACGGCGGCTACGGCAGCCAGAAGGTGCAGCTGCAGTTCCTGAAGAAGGGCACCAGCGCCTACCAGACCGTCAAGACCGTCACCACCGACAGCAAGGGCGCGCTGAAGACCACCGTCAAGGCCTCCGCCGACGGCTACTTCCGTTACAACTACGTGGGCAGCTCCACCACCGGCGCCGTCGTCTCCGGCGCCGACTTCATCGACGTGAAGTAAGCCGCAGCTCACGCGGGGAAGCGGCGGCCGACCCACCTCCACAGCACCTCGAGGGCGACCGCCGCCATCGCCGAGATGGCGACCGCGATCCAGGGCATCGTCACCCCGACCAGCTTCAGCGCGAAGAAGTGCTGGAGCCAGGGCACCACCAGCACCAGGACGAAGGCTCCCGCCATCGACGCCACCAGCGCCAGACGCCACCAGGTGTAGGGGCGCGCGACGATCGCCAGCACCCACATCGAGACCAGGAACAGCGTCAGCGTCGCCGCGCTCGTCTCGGCGTCCAACGCCCCTTCCCCGGCGTACTCGTGACGGGCAATCAGATAGGTGGCGAAGGTGGCGGCCGCGGCCACGATCCCGCCGGGGATCGCATAGCGCATGACCCGCCGGACGAAATTGGGTTGTGCCCGCTCCTGGTTGGGGGCGAGAGCCAGGAAGAACGCCGGGACGCCGATCGTCAGGGTGGACAGCAGCGTCAGATGGCGGGGCAGGAACGGGTACTCCACCTGCCAGCACACCACCAGCACCGCCAGCAGCACCGAGTACACCGTCTTCACCAGGAACAGCGTCGCCACCCGGGTGATGTTGCCGATCACCCGACGGCCCTCCGCCACCACCGACGGCAGCGTCGCGAAGCTGTTGTTGAGCAGCACGATCTGCGCTACGGCCCGGGTGGCCTCGGAGCCGGAGCCCATCGACACCCCGATGTCCGCGTCCTTCAGGGCCAGCACGTCGTTCACGCCGTCGCCCGTCATCGCCACCGTGTGCCCGCGCGACTGCAGCGCGCCCACCATGTCCCGCTTCTGCTGCGGGGTGACCCGCCCGAACACCGTTCCGGCGTCCAGCGCCTCGGCCATCTCCGAGCGCTCGGCGGGCAGCCGCCGCGCGTCCACCGTCCGGCCCTCCAGCCCCAGCTTTCCGGCGACCGCACCCACGGAGACCGCGTTGTCGCCGGAGAGCACCTTGGCGTCCACGTTCTGTGCGGCGAAGTAGCGCAGCGTGTCCGCCGCGTCGGGCCGCAGCCGCTGCTCCAGTACGACGAGTGCGGCGGGCCGTGCGCCGGACCCCACCTCCGGGTCGCCCAGCTCCCGGGAGGCCCGGGCCAGCAGCAGCACCCGCAGTCCCTCCTCATTGAGGCGGTCGGTCTCCGCCAGCGCGGGGTCCCCGTCCCTCAGCAGCACGTCGGGCGCCCCGAGCAACCAGGTGCTGGACCGCCCGTCGCCCTCGGTGAACGAAGCCCCGCTGTACTTGCGCGCCGAGGAGAACGGCAGCGCCTCCGTGCACCGCCACTGTGCGGCGCCGTCCGTGCCGCCCGTGCCGTCGGCGCCGTTCGGGTAGGCGTCGATGATCGCCTGGAGGGAGGCGTTGGGGCGCGGATCGGACTCGCCGAGCGCGCCGAGGACCTTGCGCAGGTACGCCTCGTCGCCGCCGTTCAGGGGCCGCAGCTCGGTGACGTCCATGCCGCCCTCGGTGAGCGTGCCCGTCTTGTCCAGGCAGACGGTGTCGACGCGGGCCAGGCCCTCGATCGCGGGCAGCTCCTGCACGAGGCACTGCTGGCGGCCGAGCCGGATGACCCCGATTGCGAAGGCGACGGACGTCAGCAGGACCAGCCCCTCCGGGACCATCGGCACGATGCCGCCGGCCGTGCGGGCGACGGAGTCCTTGAAGTCGTTCTCCTTCACCACCAGCTGGCTGATGATCAGGCCGATCGCGGTCGGGACCATCATCCAGGTCACGTACTTGAGGATCGTGGAGATACCGGAGCGGAGCTCGGACCGGACCAGGGTGAAGCGGCTGGCCTCCTCGGCGAGCTGCGCCGCGTACGCCTCCCGGCCCACCTTGGTCGCGGTGAAGGCGCCGACGCCCGCCACCACGAAGCTTCCCGACATCACCTGGTCGCCGGGGTTCTTGACGACGGGGTCGGCCTCACCGGTGAGCAGTGACTCGTCGATCTCCAGCCCGTCGGCCTCGACGCACTCCCCGTCGACCACGATCTTGTCGCCGGGTCCGATCTCCATGAGGTCCCCGAGCACGATGTCGGAGGTGCTCACCGCGGTGGCGACCCCGTCCCTGCGCACGGTGGGCCGGGCCTCGCCGATCACCGCGAGCGAGTCCAGGGTCTTCTTGGCCCGCCACTCCTGGACGATGCCGATGCCGGTGTTGGCCAGGATGACGAACCCGAACAGGCTGTCCTGGATCGGCGCGACGAACAGCATGATCAGCCAGAGCACACCGATGATCGCGTTGAAGCGTGTGAAGACGTTGGCGCGGACGATCTCGGCCGTGGAGCGGCTGCTGCGTACGGGGATGTCGTTGACCTCGCCGCGGGCCACCCGCTCGGCGACCTCGGCGGCGCTCAGTCCACCGCGCCGTCCGGGAACGGGGGTGTGGTTGGGATGCACAGGATCGAGTTCGGCGCCCGCGTCGATGTGCGTCATGCATTCGACGGTACGTGCGGATTTGGGGGTTCACCCGCCGAGTGACCCAAAGATCCGACCAGGGGAGGAGCCGCTTCGTGGCGGTGTAGTGCCGGGGTACTACGCGGAACCCGGGAGGGAGTTCCACGGTGCCGGCCGCGTGTCGGTCGCGTCAGTCGTGTGCCGTCCCCGGCGTCCCGGCCGGGCCCGCCGAGGCCGCCCGCTTCAGTGCGGCGTCGCGCCTGCGCACGTACCAGATGCCGATCAGTCCGAGGCCGGCGCCGGCCAGACAGGTCCACAGCCACCAGGTGTGCCCGTGCTCGTCGAACCACCCGTAGAACGGAAGCTGCACCAGGAAAAGGACGAACCAGAGGATCGTGCCACCCGTGATCGTGCCGACCACCGGGCCCTCGAGGGGCTCGGGGGCTTCGTGCTTGGGGGTCCACTTGGCCATGCGCACAGCTTACGAGGGGTCCCTCGCGCCGCCCGGGGAGCCCCCGCGGGCCGTGTGAACCCCTCCCTGACCACGCCCTGACCACGCCCTCTGCACGAGCAGATGCGAGGCTCCGCCCTCGGCGACGACGCCCTGGGCCTCATTCGGAAACGGGGCGGCTCACGTGACCCCGTAGAACTTCTCGGTCTCTTCCACCGCGGTGTGGAACCGCTGGTCGAAGTCATCACGGATGAGCGTCCGGACGACGTAGTCCTGAACGCTCATCCCCCTTTTGGCGGCATGCCCCCGGAGCCGTTCCAGCAGCTCTCCGTCTATGCGCAGGCTCAGCACATCGGTCCCCATGCCTACGAGAGTCACGGGGGTTCGTCGAACGATGGACCCCTTTCGGCGGTGGACCACTCAAATGGGTGAATGTGCCCCTTCAGGGGGTTTCCCCGTGTCGCTGCGGCCGGTGGGCGTCAGTGGTCCGTCTCACGACAGCCCGGTGGTCCTTAGACAGAGTAATGAGTTAAGCTAAAGAACATGCCGGATCTTTCCCATGGCGACGACGCTGCCGCCGTGAACGCACTCCGCTCCGCCGTCATGCGCCTGTCGCGGCGGCTTAAGCACCAGCGGGTCGACGAGTCGCTGAGTCCCACCGAGATGTCGGTGCTCGGCACCCTCGCCCGCTGCGGCACGGCCACCCCGGGTGAGCTGGCCCGCAAGGAGCACGTGCAGCCGCCCTCGATGACCCGGATCGTGGCACTGCTCGAGGCCAAGGGACTCGTACGGCTGGAACCGCATCCCGAGGACCGCCGCCAGAAGGTCGTCACGCAGACCGAGCAGGCCGAGGCCATGCTCGAGGAGAGCCGCCGCAAGCGGAACGCGTGGCTGGCCGGTCTGGTGGTGGAGCTCGACGAGGAGGAGTGGGCCAAGCTCCGCGAGGCCGCGCCCATCCTCGAGAAGCTCGCGCACCTGTGAGCCGCGCTCCGCGATGCGGGGGCCTGCGTACGCGTGCGCCGGGCCCCGGGAGGACCGCGCACAGGACCGCGCATCCATGAGACCACCCGGCCGCCGCCCGGAGCGACCGCCCCGAGGACCACGACGTCCGTGACTGCCAAGGAGGCGAACCCCTTTGAGTACGGGACCCGGAGCAGAATCCGCCCCCGCACCTGATCCTCACTACACCCTGTCCGCCCTCGAACGAGCCCGCCGCCCCGGTCCGCACGCGGTGTCCCCTGGGACGGCTTCGGCAGCGCATGTCACGCCTGCCGCTCCGGCCGCGCAGGAGATTTTCGCCCCCTCCGCCCCTACCCGTCCCCTGTCACCGGGAGCCGCGGCCCCCGGACCCCCGCATCGGCCTGAACGGCCTTGTCCGCAAACGCCGGACGGGCTGACGACTCCGGCCCCTGCTGGACCGGCGGCGACCTCCGCCGAGGTGTCCGAGTCCGCCACGTCCTCCATGTTCAGCTCGCTCAAGATCCGCAACTACCGGCTGTTCTTCCTGGGGCAGGTCGTCTCCAACACCGGAACGTGGATGCAGCGCATCGCCCAGGACTGGCTGGTGCTCAGTCTCACCGGGTCGTCCGCCGCCGTGGGCATCACCACGGCGCTGCAGTTCCTGCCGATGCTGCTGTTCGGTCTCTACGGCGGTGTCCTCGTCGACCGCATGCGCAAGCGGCCCACGCTGCTCGCCACACAGACGGCGATGGGCGTCACGGGCCTGCTGCTGGCCTTCCTCACGATCTCCGGTCATGTCCAGGTCTGGCATGTCTATGTGGCGGCCTTCGCGGTCGGGCTCGCCACCGTCGTCGACAACCCGGCCCGCCAGTCCTTCGTCTCGGAGATGGTCGGCCCCGGTCAGCTGCAGAACGCGGTCAGCCTGAACTCCGCCAACTTCCAGTCGGCCCGCCTGGTCGGCCCGGCGGTGGCGGGTGTGCTGATCACGGGCGTCGGCACCGGCTGGGCGTTCCTGTTCAACGGACTGTCCTTCATCGCCCCCATCGCCGGACTGCTCCTAATGCGCACCCGTGAACTGCACGTGGTCGAGCGGGCACCACGGGCCAAGGGACAGCTGCGGGAGGGCCTGCGCTATGTCGCCGGCCGTCCCGAACTGCTCTGGCCGATCGTCCTGGTCGGCTTCATCGGCACCTTCGGGTTCAACTTCCCGGTGTGGCTGTCCGCGTTCGCGGACGACATCTTCCACGCGGGCGCGGGCTCGTACAGCCTCTTCAACACCTTGATGGCGGTGGGCTCCCTGGCCGGTGCGCTGCTCGCGGCCCGCCGCGGCACGGCCCGGCTGCGCGTGCTCATCGCGGGGGCGCTGGGCTTCGGCGTGCTGGAGATCGTGGCGGCCGCGGCGCCGAACCTGTGGGTGTTCGCACTGCTGATGGTGCCGATCGGGATCGCCGGTCTCACCGTCAACGTCACCGCGAACACGGCCGTCCAGATGGCCACGGACCCCGCGATGCGGGGGCGCGTCATGGCGCTCTTCATGATGGTCTTCATGGGCGGCACCCCGCTGGGCGCCCCACTGGTCGGCTGGGTCACGGACGTGTACGGCTCCCGGGTCGGCTTCGCCGTCGGCGGTCTCGTCTCGACCACCGCCGCGGTCGTGATCGGTGTGATCCTGACCCGGGTCGGCGGCGTCCGCGTGTCGGTCGCCTGGAACCACGGTCACCCGCACCTGCGCCTCGAGCCGCGACGGCAGCCGGCGCGGGCCATGGCCTGAGGCCTGTGCGGGGCTCGCGGGTCGGCGCCCGGTCCTGGAAGGCTGGCACCATGAGACTATTCGCCGCCCTGCTGCCCCCTCCGGACATCTCCGCGGACCTCGCCTCCGCGGTCGGCGAGCTGCGGAAGCTCCCGGGGGCGGAGGCGCTGACCTGGACCGGCCGGCCCGGCTGGCACTTCACGCTCGCCTTCTACGGGGAGGTGGCCGAGGAGACCGTTCCCGAACTGTCGGAGCGGCTGGCGCGGGCGGCCCGTCGTACGGAGGTGTTCCCGCTGCTGGTACAGGGCGGGGGCGCCTTCGGGCAGGGGCATGCCCTGTGGGTCGGGGCGAACGGGGAGGTGGAGAGCATGCGGTTGCTCGCCGATCGCGCCGAGGCGGCCGGGCGCAGGGCCGGCCTCACGATGCAGGAGCACCGGCGCTACCGTCCGCACCTCACGCTGGCCCGCGGTCGCGGCTCCGTGGATCTCGGGCCGTACGTGGCCGCCCTCGACTCCTTCGCGAGCCGCACCTGGGAGGTCGCCGAGCTGGTCCTGGTACGCAGCCATCTGCCCCGGTCGGGGATCGCGGGGGAGCAACCCCGCTACGAGCCGGTGGGGACTTGGGCACTGGGGGCGGGTGCCTGAAGGGGGCTCTTGGGGGCCGGGGCCGGAAGGGGGCTCGCCGGGGCCGAGGCCTGAAGGGGCTCCGGGCCAGGGCTTGGAAGCGGCTCGGGGATGGCCCGGCAAGGGGCTCGGAGATGGGCCTGAAGGGCTCGAGGCCGAGGTCTGGAAGGAGCTCGGGGCCGGGGCCCGGAAGGGCTAGGGGCGGGTGCCTGAGAGGGGCTCGGGATGGCCGGTTAACCTCGACTGCGTGGACCCGAAGACCCGTAACCGGATCATGGCCGGTGTGCTCGTGCTGATGTTCGTCGTCGTCGCCGTGGCGGCCGCGCTCGGGAAATGACCGCGGCCGCCACCACCGTCTGTGTGCCGGCTGCCGTCCGTGGAGCGGCCGCCCTCCATGGGGCGGCTGCCGTACGTGGGCCGGCTTCCGTCAGATGGCCGCCGTCACCAGGCGAACGCCTCGGGCGCCGGGCCCGGGCCCGGGAAGATCTCGTCCAGCCCGGCGAGGACCTCGTCCGACAGCTCGAGTTCGACCGCACGCAGCGCGGATTCCAGCTGTCCGGCCGTGCGCGGCCCGACGATGGGCCCGGTGATGCCCGGCCGGGTCAGCAGCCAGGCGAGCGCGGCCTCACCCGGTTCCAGACCGTGCTTCTCCAGCAGGTCCTCGTACGCCTGGACCTGTGCGCGTACGGCAGTGTTGGCGAGCGTGTCCGCCGACCGGCCGCTGACCCTGCGGGCGCCTTCGTTCTCCTTCTTCAGGACACCGCCCAGCAGTCCGCCGTGCAGCGGTGACCACGGGATGACCCCGAGCCCGTACTCCTGGGACGCCGGGATGACCTCCATCTCGGCGCGGCGCTCGGCGAGGTTGTACAGGCACTGCTCGCTGACCAGCCCGAACGTACCGCGCCGGGCGGCGACCTCGTTGGCCTGGGCGATCTTGTAGCCGGGGAAGTTGCTGGAGCCCGCGTAGAGGATCTTGCCCTGCTGGATCAGGGTGTCGATGGCCTGCCAGATCTCCTCGAACGGGGTCGAGCGGTCGATGTGGTGGAACTGGTAGATGTCGATGTAGTCCGTCTGGAGCCGCTTCAGACTGGCCTCGACGGCACGCCGGATGTTGAGTGCGGAGAGCTTGTCGTGGTTGGGCCAGGGAACGCCCCCGTCCGGGGCCATGTTCCCGTACACCTTGGTGGCGAGCACGACCTTGTCGCGGCGGTCGCCGCCTCCCGCGAACCAGTTGCCGATGATGCGTTCCGTGCGGCCCTTGTTCTCGCCCCAGCCGTAGACGTTGGCCGTGTCGAAGAAGTTGATGCCCGCGTCGAGGGCCGCGTCCATGATGGTGTGGCTGTCACCCTCGTCGGTCTGCGGCCCGAAGTTCATCGTCCCGAGCACGATCCGGCTGACCTTGAGTCCTGTGCGTCCGAGCTGCGTGTACTTCATGGGCCTTAGCCAACGGCCTGGAGTGCGCTCTAGGCAAGGGTGGCCGGACTCCGTGCGCCGGTTACTGGTCGCGGGGAAACTCGCCTGTGTTGAGCGTCAGTTCGACTGGAGTACGGCTGAGGTCGAGGTCACCGCCGAACACCACGGTGGTCTCGGAGAGGTAGTCACCCTCCTTGGGCTGGGTGAACACATGGCACTTGCCCTGATAGGGGTCGGCGATGAGGTAGACGGGGACTTCGGCCGTGGCGTAGGCGGCCTTCTTCGGGCCGTAGTCGTTGGCCCCTGTGCCCTTGGAGATGACCTCGGCGACGAATTCGACGTCCTGGTAGCGCCACAGTCCCTTCGCGTTCTTCTCGGCTCCCTCGGTCATCACCGTCACGTCGGAGGCGAAGCCGTTGAGGTGTCCGGGGTAGTCGACGCGGACGTCGGACTTCACGCGCTGTCGGGGGTACTTGGTGCGCAGTTGCTCGACGATGTCCAGGATGATCTCCCAGTGGGTGTCCCGCTGCGGCGACATGTAGATGGCCCCCTCGACGATCTCGACCTTGTATCCCTCGGGGGCGGGCATACGCTCGAGCGACTCGAACAGATCATCGAGAGTCAGCTCGTCGTTCTCTTCAGCCATCTCGATCCTGTCGTCAAGGACGGTCATCGTGGCGTTCCTCCCCGGCTGCCGCTCGATCGCACGCAGCCGAGCGGTACAACGATACGCACGGTCACCGGGTCTCGGGGGCTCGTCGTCGGGCCCCTGTGCCTCGGTCATGCGTTCGCCAGGAGGGCTTCTGACCGGCAGTGGCCTCCTGGGCGCCGATCACGCCGTCCTCAGCCGTACGCGTACGGCTCCCCCCACCCCCACGCCTGGTGCATCGCCTCCGCGAAGCTCGCCGCCAGCTTGTGCTCGCCGTTCGCGTTCGGGTGGGTGCCGTCGTAGGTGTCGAGGTTGTAGTCGTACGAGGGCGGGGTCGAGGCCAGCAGGATGGGGGAGCGGGGTTCGTCGAGGTCGGCGGCCGCCTTGGCGAGGAGCTCGTTGAACGAGGTCACTTCGGTGGCGAAGTCCGGGTCCGTGTCCACCCTGATGTTGGGGATCACCGGGAGCAGTACCAGGCGTACCCGGGGGTTGCCCCGCCGTGCCTCGGTCACGAACTCGCGTACGTTCGCCGCCGTCTGGGTCGCGTTCGTGTAGAAGCCCAGGTCGATCAGGCCGAGGGAGACGAGGAGGAGGTCCGCGCGGTGGTCCCGGACCGCTTCGCGGATCAGCGGGGCCATGTGCAGCCAGCCCTCGCCCCAGCCCGCCAGGTGGGCGCGCGGGAAGTCGGGGTCCGCGTACGCGTACGAGTCGGCGGTGCCGGTGGCCCGGTCGTACAGCGTCTCGCGCGGTCCGACGATCGCGAACGGGCCGCCGTACGTCGTCCGCAGGTGCTGCCACAGCCGGTAGCGCCAGGTGTGTTCACCCGCGCTTCCGATGGTCATGGAATCGCCCACGGGCATCAGCCTAAGCATCCGCTCATCATGGTCGATGACGCTCGATCATGGCGGCCGCTCCGGTGTGAGACCGACCACGCGCGGTGAACGCCCAGCGGGGATGGCAGGCTTGAGGGCATGCGTCCATCGCTTCCGTTCCTCGCCGGGGCCGCCGGGGCCGCCGGGGCCGTGCTCCTCCTCACGTCGGCCGTGCCCGCCGTCGCCGACGACGAGGGGTTCACCATCAAGGACCCGAGGATCACCGAGTCCAGCGGCCTCGCCGCCTCGCGGCTGCACCCCGGCGTCTACTGGACCCACAACGACAGCGACGACGGGGCGTTCCTGTACGCGGTCGACAGCAGGACCGGGGAGACGGTGGCCACGATCACCCTGACGGGTGTGGGCCGGCCGCGCGACGTCGAGGCGATCTCCATCGGTCCGGGCAACCAGCTCTACGTCGGTGACATCGGCGACAACCTCGGCGGCAGCTGGGACTTCGTCTGGATCTACCGGCTGCCCGAGCCCAAGCAGCTGAAGGACCGGACGATCCGGGCCACCCAGTACGTGGTGAAGTACGAGGACGGACCGCGGGACGCCGAGGCGCTGATGGTGCACCCGAAGACCGGGCGGGTGTACATCGCGGACAAGAAGGAGGAGGGCGGATCGCTGTACGAGGGCCCGGCCGAGCTCTCGCCCAGCGGCACCAACGTCTTCAAGCGCGTCGCCGCGATCGACATCCAGGCCACCGACGGGGCCTTCTCCCCGGACGGCGCGCAGCTCGCCGTACGCGCCTACTTCGGCGGGACGGCGTACGCCTGGAACAACGGGAAGATCAAGGAACAGGGACGGCTGAGCGTCCCCTCGCTGGGGCAGGGCGAGTCCCTGACCTACACCACCGACGGCTCGGAGCTGATGTTCGGCAACGAGGGCGCGAACAGCACGGTGGAGCCGGGTGGCTTCCCGGCCGCTTCCGGGGGCTCGAACTCCGCCTCGAATGACGGCGGTTCGGCCGCGGGGGAGGCGGGCGAGAGCGGCGACGGATCGAGCGTCGACTACAAGCTGGGCGCGCTCGTCCTGGCCCTGGGCCTGACGGTCGTCCTCGGCTTCAAACGGCTGCTGCGCCGCGGCTGATCGTTCACTCGTCTTCGTCTTACTCGTCTTCTTCTTACGCCTCTTCGTCCTACTCGTCTTGCTCGTCGTCGGCCCGCCGCTGCGCGACCAGGACATCCAGACCGTCCAGGATGCGCTGCAGACCGAAGTCGAAGTGGTCGAAACCGGGGGCGAAGGCGTCCTCGGAGAGGGAGGCCGTGACCGGGTAGCGGCCGGAGGACAGCACCTTCTCCAGGGTGGGGGTCTGCGCCTCCCAGAACTCCGCGTCGGTCAGGCCGGTGCCGCGCTCGGCCTCCTGCTCGTAGAGCCGGGTACGGGCGGCGCCGACCACATAGCCGTCGATCATGATGATCGCCGAGATCAGCTCGGGATCGCTCAGCCCCATGGGCTTGATCAGGGCGAGCACCTTCTCCATCCCGTCCAGCGCGCTCGGGCCGAGGATCGGGCGCGCCTGGTTGACCCGTAGCAGCCAGGGGTGGCGTTGGTAGAGCGCGAGGGTCGCGTGCGCCAGGTTCTCCAGGGCCGAGCGCCAGCTGCCGTCGCCGAGGCCCTCCGGTTCGTCGGACGGGCGCTGCACCCGGTCCAGCATCAGATCCAGGAGTTCGCCCTTGCCGGGCACGTACCGGTACAGCGACATCGTGCCGGTGCCCAGCTCCGTGGCGATGCGGCGCATCGACACCGCCTCCAGGCCGTCCGTGTCCGCGACCCGGACGGCCGCTTCCACGATCCGGTCCAGCGTCAGTCCCGGTTTCGGCCCGCGGCTGGGCCGTTTGCCCGTGTCCCACAGCAGTTCGAGGGTGCGGACGATGTCGCCGCTGCCGCTGGTTTCCGTGCTGCCCGTGCCGCTGCTCATGGCCGTAAGGATAATCCGCTGGACAGAAACTGGGTACGGTGTACTCTCAATCGGGTACGGTGTACTCAGTTGCTCGGTGGCTCAGGGTGAGGGGCTGTTGTGGACGGCTATGCGGTGTGGGCCGAGGGCCTGGAGAAGAGGTACGGGGAGAAGCGCGCGCTGGCCGGCTTCGAACTCGGGGTCAGGGAGGGCACGGTGCACGGACTGCTCGGTCCGAACGGCGCGGGCAAGACGACGGCCGTGCGCATCCTGTCCACCCTGATCCGGCTGGACGGTGGCCGGGCCATGGTGGCGGGCCTGGACGTGGCACGGCGGCCGCGCGACGTGCGCGGCCGGATCGGGCTGACCGGACAGTACGCGGCGGTGGACGAGGTGCTGACCGGCCGGCAGAACCTGGAGATGTTCGGCCGTCTCTTCCACCTCGGCGGACGCCGGGCCAAGCGGCGCGCGGAGGAACTGCTGGAGCAGTTCGACCTGACGGACGCCGCGGACAACGGAGTGGGCAAGTACAGCGGGGGCATGCGGCGCAGGCTCGACCTGGCCGCGTCGATGATCCTCGCCCCGGCGGTGCTGTTCCTGGACGAGCCGACGACCGGCCTGGACCCCCGCAGCCGGGGCGAGGTGTGGGAGTCCGTACGGGCGCTGGTGGCGGGCGGGACGACCGTCCTGCTGACCACGCAGTACCTGGAGGAGGCCGACAAGCTGGCCTCGCGCATCACCGTGATCGACCAGGGCCGGGCCATCGCGGACGACACCCCGGACGGACTGAAGAACACGGTGGGCGGGGACCGGATCGAGGTCGTGGTCGCCGAACGCGCCGACATCTCCCGCGTGGCAAAGGTGGTCGCCCGGGTCACTGACGCCGAACCGGAGGCGGACGAGGGGGACTTGCGGGTGCACGCCCCCGTCACGGATCGTGTGGCCGCCCTGACGGAGGTCGCACGGACCCTGCAGGACGAGGGCGTGCCCGTCGAGGACATCGGACTGCGCAGGCCCAGCCTCGACGACGTGTTCCTGCACCTGACGGGCCACCGCACCGAGAGCCCTACGACACAGAAGGAGGAGGCCGCGGCATGAGCAGCGAGACATGGGAGCTGACCGGACAGCGGTCCCACGGACGCGTCTACTGGGCGCTCGCCGACTGCTGGAACGTCGTACGGCGTGGCCTCACCCACTACCAGCGCCAACCGGTCAACATCGCCTGGCAGTTGGGCTTCCCGATCCTGTCCGTCCTTCTCTACGGCTATGTGTTCGGCAGCGCCATGAAGGTGCCCGGCGGCGGGGACTACCGGGACTTCCTGATGCCGGGCATGTTCGTGATGACCATGGCCTTCGGATTCATCAACACGGCGACGGTTGTGGTGTACGACTCCACCAAGGGCGTCATCGACCGCTTCCGCTCCATGCCGATGGCCGCGTCCGCGGTCGTCGCCGGACGCGGTGTCACCGATCTCATCGTGGCCTGCGCGGAGTTGACGATCCTGATGCTCACCGCGTTCGCCATGGGCTGGCGGCCCGACGGCGGCCTGGGCTTCCTCGGCGCCTTCGCCCTGCTGCTGTGGCTGCGGTTCGCGCTGATCTGGCTCGGGGTGTGGCTGGGACTGCTGGTCCCCAACCCGGAGGCGGCGGGCGGACTGTTCGCGGTCGCCTTCCCGCTGACCATGATCTCCAGCATCTACGTGGCACCCCAGCTGATGCCGGACTGGCTGGGTGTCGTGGCGGCCTGGAACCCGGTCTCGTCCACGGCCGCGGCCACCCGCGAACTCTTCGGCAGCCCGGTGGGCAGCGGCGACTCCTGGGTCGAGCAGCACGCACTGCTGATGGCCGGGGTGTGGCCGGTGGTGCTGACGGCGGTCTTCGTTCCGCTCGCGGTGCGGCGGTTCCAGCGGCTCAGCCGGTAGGGCCGGAGCAGACGACCAAGGGCGCCCGGCGAGTGCCGGGCGCCCCAGGGCGTCGTTCAGCGGGGGCACCCCGGTCGACCGCAGCTTCGCTGCGTTCGTGGCAGCCTTCCCGACGGTGGCTCATCGAACCAGATGCGACCTGCGCACTCGCATGATCACTCGGGCTGTGGATCAGCCCTGCACTCTGGGGGAGTCGGGTTCAGAATCCCAACTTCCAAAGCTGGTTCCCGCCGCCGTTGCAGCCCAGTGTGTAGACCTCTCGATTGCGGTTGCTGTCCAGGCACGCACCGCTTCCATAGGGCCTGAGCTGGACTTTGTCCCAGCTCGTTCCGACCGCCAGCCACCGCTGGTCATTGTCCCCGCCGTTGCAGGGGAGGGTGGAAACGTCCAGCTGCCGGCTCAGACAAAGTCCGGTCGCCTTGTCTTGAATCATGACAATGTCATTGCCGTCGCGGCCCTGGTAAAGGATGTTCCAGGTCTGGTAGTCGTTTCGTGAGTCGCAAGGATTCGTGTAGACCTGGCCTCTGCCGCCCTCGTCGCCGGGGCCACTGTCCAGGCAGAGCCCCGTCTCCCAGTTTCGCAGAAGGTTGGGTCCGACGTATGCGGCCGCCGGGCTCGCACTGATGGCCGCGAACCCCAACGACATAGCCAGAGTGAGGCCCGCTGCCCATCCGCGGCGCGCGAAACGCTCCAGAGCGCGAGGCGAGGCCGACGCCGACGCGCTGTCCTCCCCAGCTTTCTTCATATCAAGTATTGCCACTTGTTCACCTTCCAGAAGCGCAGAAGCGCAGAAGCAGAGCGACCAGTCCTGACAACTCGCGTCGCATGCCTACCTGTTGAGAGTCAGTCAGTGCAGACATCGCTCTCGCTCCGGGGCACCTGAGGAAGCGGGTCATCGCGAAGTTGCTGGTCCTCACCGCAGAAGTCGAATCGGTCGACGTCTATACGCGTCAGCGGTGGGTCGGGTTGCCTGGCTGAAGCAGATCTTTCGATCGCTGACGTCCGTCCCACGGTGGCCACGCAGGACCACACGAACTCGGCCTTGCGCAGGAAGTGGTGGATCGGGGGGCCGCTGTGGCAGCCGCAGGGGCGCCCGCAGCAGGCGGACGCGGCGAGGGCCGCCACCCCGGGTACGGGATGACGGCCCTCGCTGTGGCGAGCCGCAGGTCAGAAGAAGATGCGCCGAACAGGCCGAACAGCGGGAACTCGCGGGAGTCCCGACAGTCCTGCGAATCGCCGACCTGCGAATCGTTGTCTTCCGAATCGCCGTCCTGCGGACTGCCCGCCGTTACAGCTTCTCGATCACGTAGTCGATGCAGTTCGTCAGCGCCTCGACGTCCGACGGTTCGACCGCCGGGAACATCGCGACCCGGAGCTGGTTGCGGCCGAGCTTGCGGTACGGCTCCGTGTCCACGATGCCGTTGGCGCGCAGGGCCTTGGCGACGGCGGCGGCGTCGATCTCCTCCGAGAAGTCGATCGTGCCGATGACCTGGGAACGCTTGGCGGGGTCGGCGACGAACGGGGTGGCGTGCTTCGACTCCTCCGCCCAGCCGTACAACGTGCGCGAGGAGGTCGCCGTGCGCCGCACCGACCAGTCCAGGCCGCCCTGGCCGTTGAGCCACTCCAACTGTTCGTTGAGGAGGAAGAGGGTGGCGAGGGCCGGGGTGTTGTACGTCTGGTTCTTGCGGGAGTTGTCGATCGCCGTGGGCAGCGAGAAGAACTCCGGGATGTGCCGGCCGCTCGCGTGGATGCGTTCTGCGCGCTCGATCGCGGCCGGGGAGAAGACGCCGATCCACAGGCCGCCGTCGGAGGCGAAGGACTTCTGCGGGGCGAAGTAGTAGACGTCGGTCTCGCTGATGTCGACCGGCAGGCCGCCGGCACCGCTCGTCGCGTCCACAAGGACCAGCGCGCCTTCGTCGGCGCCGTCGACCCGCTTGATCGGGGCCGCGACACCGGTGGAGGTCTCGTTGTGGGTGAAGGCGTAGACGTCCACGCCCGCCTCCGCCTGCGGCTCCGGGTGGGTGCCCGGATCGGAGGAGATCACGGTGGGCTCGGTGAGCCAGGGGGCGAGCTTCGACGCCTTCGCGAACTTGGAGGAGAACTCTCCGAACGACAGGTGCTGCGACTTGTTCTCGATGAGCCCGTGGGTCGCGATGTCCCAGAAGGCGGTGGAGCCGCCGTTGCCGAGGATGACCTCGTAGCCGTCGGGGAGGGAGAAGAGCGTGCTCACGCCCTCGCGGACCTTGCCGACGAGGTTCTTGACGGGGGCCTGGCGGTGGGACGTCCCCAGCAGCGAACTGCCGGTGGCGGCCAGCGCGTCCAGCGCCTGCGTCCGCACCTTGGAGGGGCCCGCGCCGAAGCGTCCGTCGGCGGGCTTGATGTCAGCGGGGATCTCAATGTCGGCCACGGGCCGAGCCTAGCTCTTTTGCGAAACCTCGTGGAAACGTCGTCCGTCGGGTGAGACGCGCTGCCGTGCGGCGGGGGCGAGCGAACCCGCCTAGCCGAGGCGCACCGGCAGCTCGAACAGGTCGTTCTGCGTGACCACCGGCTTGTTGCGGAGCTCCGAGGCCGGGACCGCCAGGTCCAGGGACGGGAAGCGGGCGTAGAGGGCCGGAAGGGCCACCGCCGCCTCCAGGCGGGACAGCGCCGCGCCGGGGCACACATGCGGGCCGTGCCCGAAGGAGATGTGGCGGTTCCTGCTCTCGCGGGTGATGTCGAAGGCCCCGGCCGTCGGACCGTGGGCCGGTGAGCAGCGCACGGGCCTCGGCGTGGTGCGTGACCGCCCACACCGGGACTCCGCCCGGTAGCTCCACCGCGGAGAGCGGTCCCGCCTCCCGTAGCTTCGTGGTCTCACCCTCGAGGTCGGAGACGAACGGGTCCAGGGCGATACGGGTCGTCATACGGGGCTGCCTCCAAAGGCCGGGTCAACGGGCGTCACGGTGCGATGGCGCGGTGGTGCTGTGGTGCGGTGGCGCGGCGGTAGGGCACGGCGCTTCTGTGCGACACGGTGCTTCTGCGCGGCGCGGTGAGTCAGTGCGCACGGTGTTCTGTGCGGCACGATGCGTCTGCGCGGCACGATGCGTCTGTGCGGCACGATGCGTCAGCGCGACACGACGCGTCTGCGCGGCACGATGCGTCTGTGCGCACGATGCGTCTGTGCGCACGGTGCGCATACGCGGCACAGTCCGTCGGTGCGACGCGTCAGTGCGTCAAAGCACGGGCGGGACGGGGGTGAAGCGCACGGGCAGCGCGGACAGGCCCCGCAGCCACGGGGAGGGGCGGCGGGTGAGGGTGTCGGCCGGGACCGCCAGGTCGATGTCGGGCAGCCGGTCCAGCACGACCTCGATCCCCGTACGGGCGATGACCTCGGCGATCTCCTGCGCCGGGAACGGGCAGCGGTGCTCGCCGTGCCCGAAGGAGAAGTGCGCGTTGTTGCCTCCGGTCAGCGCGGAGCCGTCGATGCGCACCTGGGGGTCGGAGTTCGCGCCCTGCAGACCGAGCAGCAGCAGATCGCCCGCCTTGACGACGCGGCCGCCGAGCCGGGTGTCCTGCGCAGCCCAGCGCCCGGCCACGTTCTGCGTGGGCGTGTCCTCCCACAGCACCTCGTTCATGGCCTCGGCGACGCTGTGCCGGCCGCCGAAGAGCGAGGCCGCGAAACGGTCGTCGGTGAGCATCAGCCGCAGCGTGTTGCCGATCCAGTCGGCGGTGGGCTGGTGGCCCGCGGCCATCATCACCATCAGGTCCTGGATGATCTCCTCGTCGGTGAAACCGGAGGGGTCCTGGACCATTCGGGAGACCACGTCGTCGGCCGGGTTCGCCGCACGGTCCGCGAGCAGCCGGGTCATGGACGTGACCAGGTGGGTCTGGCCCGCGATGGCCCGCTCACGTCCGTCGATCATGTCGTTGAGCGCGGTGACCAGCGCCGGACCGTTCTCGTCGGGGAAGCCGTAGAAGTGCGCGAGGACGCGTACCGGCAGCAGCATCGCGTAGTCCGCGACGATGTCCGTCTCGCCCTTCACGCACACCGCGTCGATCAGTTCGTCCGCGAACTTCTCCGCGTACCTGCGCAGTTCGACGGAGTCGACGGCCCCCAGCGCGTCGCCGACCATCGCGGCGCGTTGCCGGTGGCGCTCCCCGACCGTGTAGAGGATGGAGGGCTGCTTGCGGCCGATCATCGGCAGCAGCGGCCAGTCGTCGGGGACGCGGTCCCACTGGTTCCACAGGTCCGAGTCCCGGCTGAACAGCACCGGGTCGCCGGTGACCTGGTGCAGCTCCCGGTAGCCGAGCACCAGCCACGCCGGTATGCCGCCGTCGAGCAGCACGGGGGCCACGGGGCCGGACTCGCGCCTGAGCTCCCGGTACAGCTCGGTGGGGTCGGACTGGAACCGGGGCCCGCTCAGGGGCACGGGTGCGGGTGCGGGGGTCACAGGGCCGGCTCCGGTGGTCTCGGGGCGTACAGGGTCTTCAGGTGCTCGACCAGCGTGATCAGCACCTGCTTGCTCGACGCGCGGGAGCGGGCGTCGCAGTCGATCAGTGGGACCCGCGGATCGAGGTCGAGCGCATCGCGGATCTGCTCGGGGGTGTGCGCCGGGCCGCCGAAGTCGTTTCGGGCCACGATGAACGGGGTGCCGTGGTGCTCCAGGCGGTCGATGGCGTACCAGGAGTCGTCGATCCGGCGGGTGTCGACGAGGACGACCGCGCCGAGCGTGCCGGAGAACAGCCGGTCGCACAGGAACCAGAAGCGCTCCTGGCCGGGTGCGCCGAAGAGGTAGAGGGCGTTGTGCTCGTCGAGCGAGATCCGGCCGAAGTCGAAGGCGACGGTGGTGGCGGACTTGCCCGTGACCCCGGTGAGGTCGTCGACGACCGCGCCGGCCTGGGCCATCGCCTCCTCGGTGTTCGGCGGACGTATCTCGCTCACCGAGCGGACCAGGGTGGTCTTGCCGACACCGAAGCCGCCGACGACCACGATCTTCAGGCCGTTGTCGGCGTCCGTCCTCAGCGTCCGAAGGGGACCGGAGGCAACGTCTTCCGCGGGGTCCTCGGAGGTGGCGGGGCTTTCGGAGGCCGCGGCGTGGCTATGGGAGGCAGCGGGGCCTTGGGGGGCAGCGGGGCTTTCGGCCGGGCTTTCGGAGGCGGCGGGGTCAGAGGTTACGGAGTCCAACGAGCACCTGCTCCAGCATGTCGGGGTCGAGAAGGCTCTGGGCGGTGGCCGTCCGCGGATGGCGGGCGCTGATCCGGCCCGCCGCCAGCAGATCGGTGAGCAGGACCCGGGTGATGCCGACCGGCAGCCGCAGCTCCGCGGCGAGCTCCACGACCGCGGTGGGCGCTTCGCACAGCCGCAGGATCGTGGCGTGCTCGGACTGCATGCCGGGTGCCGGTCCGGACTCGGCCACGACGAGCGTCACCAGGTCGAAGGGGGCGTCGGGACCGGCTTTCGTACGCCCTCCGGTGAGGGTGTAGAGCCGGTCGGGCGCGTCGTCGCGGCCGGGACGGCTCATGAGGTCCGAGGCTCTGCGACCAGGTGCTCGCCCAGCTGCTCCACGAGTTCGCTCATGTTGTGCCCGACGAGACCTGCGTCGGCGTCCTCCGCGGCGATCAGCGCGAGGTGCGCGCCCGCTCCGGCCTCGACGATGAACAGCACCCCGCCGTAGAACTCGGCCATCGCGGAGCGCACCCCACCGGTGCCGTCGCCGAACTCCACGGACGCGCCGTGCGACAGCGACTGGATGCCGGCCGCGATCGCGGCCAGCTGGTCGGCCTGGTCCACGGAGAGCTGCGGCGTACGGCAGAGCTTCAGTCCGTCCCGGGACAGCACGAGCGCGTGCCGGGCCCCGGGGGTGCGCTCCAGCAGGCTCTCCAGCAACCAGGTGAGCTTCTCGTCGGCGGTCGCCGGGGTGCCGGTCATGAGGTGGAGTCGCCTTCCGAGTGGACGGGGATGGAGGTGCCGGACAGCGGGGTGGCCGGCCGGGCAGTGGCCGGCGGAGGAGTGGCCGGCAGGGGCACGGGGGTGTCGCCCGTCTCCGTGGGGCCGAAGGCGTCGGCCAGACGTGTCGAGTACACGGTGGCCGCGGAGTCGGTCGGGTCGAGGGCACGGATCTGGAGCCTGCTCGCGGGGCCGACGCTCTCTTGCGCGGGGGCGATGGGTGTGGTGGCTGTCGTGGGTGTGGTGGCTGTCGTGGGTGTCGTGGTCTTGGCGGCGGCGGGGGAGGCGGGCGCGGCGGAGCCTCGTACCGCCTGGCGGAAGGTGCTGAAGCGGGAGGCGCGCAGATGGGCGTCGCAGGGCTCCGGCGGCTTGGGTGCGGCCGGGGGCTTCGCGTGGGCCCGGGCGCGTTCCGCCGCCGCGAGGGTGCTGCCCCGGCGGCGCTTGGGCAGACCCGGCGGAGGAGCGGCCTCGCCGAAGGCCCTGTCGGTGGCCTTGTCGATGGTCTTGTCCGTGGCCGTTTCGGTGGCCTTTTCGGTGGTGGCAGACCCGCGGACGGTGGCGGCTCCGGATGCCTCGCCGGTCGCGGGTGCCTCGCCGGGCGCGGATGCCTCGTCGGTCGCCGATGCCCTGCCGGTCGGTTCGTGGCTGGGTATCGGTTCGTGGCCCGGTATCGGTTCGGGGGCGGGCTGGTCGGCCGGGTGGACGGTCCCCGGCGGCAGGTCGATGACGTAGGGACGGGTCCGTACGGTCTGCGCGACGCCTTGCGTGTCCCCCGTGCCCTTGCCCGCTTCGGACCGTGCCGGGAGGGACACGGGCTCGGCGGAGTCGCCGTCGTACGCCTCGGCCGCCGTCCGAGGACCGGACTTCGTGGCGGACATTGTGTCGGGCGTCGCGGGCGTCGCGGATGTCGTGGGCGTCGCGGATGTCGTGGTGGGCGTCGTGGTGGAGGCCGAGTTGGGGACCGAGACGGACGCAGCGGCGGACGTGTCCGCGAGGGACGTCGGGCGGGGTGCGTCCGGGCGGGCCAGCAGGTCCTGCGGGATCAGTATCAGCACGCCCGTGCCACCGCGCGCCGACGGCCGGAACGACACCTTGAGCCCGTACTTCCGCGCCAGCCGGCCGACCACCGCCAGTCCCAGCCGGGTACCGGAGAGCCCGCTGAGCCCGCCCGCGTCACCGCTCACCGCCCGTTCGGCGCGGCGCAGTTGCGCCTCGCCCATGACGAGTCCGCTGTCCTCCACGGACACGATGACGCCGGCGGGCACCTCCTCGACGTAGACGTGCACTTCGGCGGTCGGCGGGGAGAACTTCGCGGCGTTGTCGAGGACTTCGGCCAACGCGTGCATCACGGCCTCGGCCGCGTGCCCGGCGATGGCCGCCTCGCTGGCCGAGTGCAGACGCACCCGCTGGTAGCCGCCGATGCGGCCCATGGCGCCGCGCAGGATGGACTCCATGACGATCGGCCTGGCCCAGCGGCGACCGGAGCGCGCGCCGGCCAGTACGGCGACGGAGTCGGCGAGCCGTCCGGCCTGCGCGGTGCGGTGGTCGAGGTGCAGCAGGTCGGCGAGCACGTCCTCGTCGGAGTGGCGCTCCTCCATCGCGCGCAGGTCGGCGAGGGTGCCGGTGGCGAGCGCCTGCAGTCGCCCCGCGGCGTTGGCGGTGGCGGCGATCGCGGCGTCGCGCTCACCGGAGAACCGGCGTGCGTCCCGCGCCAGTCGGGCGTTCTCCTCGACGAGTCGGGCGCGCTCGTCGTCGAGTCGGGCGCGCTCGTCGTCGAGTTCGGCGGTCAGCCGGGTCCGTTCGGCGTCGAGTTCGGTGGTGAGCCGGGTGCGCTCCGCGTCGAGTTCGGCGGTCAGCCGGGACCGCTCCTGCGCCAGCTCCGAGGTCAGCCGGCCGTTCTCCCGGATGACTTCGGACCTCAGGCGGTCGCGCTCCTGGGCGAACTCCTCGGCGAGCCGCGCCCGTTCCCGTACCAGTCGCCCGGCGTCCTGGGACACGGCGTCAAGGCGCCGTTCGAGCAGCTGTTTCGCCATGAGGGCACGGGCTGCGACGGCGACCGCGAGACACAGCAGCAACGCGGTCGCGCCGGTGGCCCACGCCACCGTCGCCCGTGCGTCCCGGGGCGCCGCGGCGACGGCGCCGGCCGAGGCGGACGCGGTCAGCAGGGCGGTGAGCAGGGGAGCGAGTGCGTAGGAACGCAGTGTGGGCCGTTCGCCAGCGAGGGTGGGCGCGGTCATGAATCGTGTCCTCGGTTGCGACCTGGACGGGAGACGACACTCGAACTGCAAGTGGCCGTCACTATAGGAGAGTTCGTGATCGGTTTGGGAAGGATCTGACTCCGTATTTGGAGATCAGACGCAAAGGACGACTGAGTAAGCGCGTTCTGGGCAGGCTCCGTGGATCCTCGCGTGCCCGAGCAGGATCCGTGGGGAGGGGCATGCTGGGACCATGACGGGTACGACGGGCGGCAACGGCACTGCGGGAGCGAAGGGCTCCTCTGAACCCACCGGCTCCATCGGTTCCATGGACACCTCAGGCACCTCAGGCACCTCAGGCACCTCAAGCACTTCAGGCACCAGCCCCAAAGACACCAAACGAACCTCAGGCATCCCAAGCACCACCGGCACCAACCACGCCGCAGACACGGCGGCGCTGCGGGCGGCGCTGGTGGCCGCCGTCCGGGGCGAGGTGGACTTCTCCGTCACCGCGCGGGCCCTCACCACGATGGACGCGTCCAACTACCGGCGCGTACCGCTGGGCGTGGTCGCGCCCCGGGACGCCGACGACGTGGCCGCGGTGCTCGAGGTGTGCCGGGCGAACGGTGTGCCGGTGGTGCCGCGGGGCGGCGGTACGTCGATCGCCGGGCAGGCGACCGGCACCGGGGTGGTACTGGACTTCACCCGGCACATGAACCGACTGACCTCCCTGGACCCCGACGCCCGCACGGCCGTCGTCCAGCCCGGACTCGTCCTGGACCGCCTCCAGGAGGCGGCGGCACCGCACGGACTGCGCTTCGGCCCCGACCCCTCCACCCACAGCCGGTGCACGCTCGGCGGGATGATCGGCAACAACTCCTGCGGCTCGCACTCGGTGGCCTGGGGGACGACGGCCGACAACATCGCCGAGCTGTCCGTCGTCACCGCCCGGGGCGCCTCCCTGCAGCTGGGTCCCGGCTGGTCCGGCGCCCCCGACGGCCTGCGCGACCTCACGGACCGCGAACTGGGACTCCTGCGCACCGGCTTCCCCGAGCTGCCCCGCCGTATCTCCGGTTACGCACTGGACGCCCTGCTCCCCGAGAAGGGCGCCGACGTGGCGCGCGCCTTCTGCGGTTCCGAGGGCACCCTGGGCGTGCTCACCGAGGCGGTCGTACGCCTGGTCGAGGCACCGCGGGCGCGGGCGCTCGCCGTGCTGGGGCATCCCGACGAGAGCGCGGCGGCCGAGGCGGCGGCCGGGCTGCTGACCTACCAGCCGCTCACCGTGGAGGGCATGGCGGCCGACCTCGTCCCGCCCGGCACGGCCGGACTGCCCCGGGGCAGGGCGTGGCTCTTCGTGGAGACGGGCGGGGACACGACGGACGAGGCGCGCGAGCGGGCCGAGCGGATCGTCCGGGCCGCCGACGTCGTGGACGCCGTCGTCATCACCGATCCCGTCGGACAGCGCGCCCTGTGGCGGATCCGTGAGGACGCGAGCGGGACGGCGACCCGGATGCCCGACGGCACGGAGGCCTGGCCCGGATGGGAGGACTGCGCGGTGCCGCCCGCCCGGCTCGGCGCCTATCTGCGGGACTTCCGGGGACTGCTCACCCAGCACGGTCTGCGCGGCACCCCGTACGGGCACTTCGGCGACGGCTGCATCCACGTCCGTATCGACTTCGACCTGATCACCGGGGACGGGGTGCGCCGCTTCCGCCGTTTCTCCGAGGAACTCGCGGACCTGGTCGTGGCGCACGGCGGCTCCCTGTCGGGCGAGCACGGCGACGGGCAGGCGCGGGCGGAACTGCTGCCGAGGATGTACGGACCCGAACTGGTCCGCCTCTTCGAAGGGGTCAAGGCCGTCTGGGACCCGGACGACCTGCTGAACCCCGGGACCCTGGTACGGCCCGCACGGCTCGACGACAACCTGCGCTTCGACGTCCTGCCGCGCGAACCGGTGGATGTCGCCTTCGGGTATCCGCACGACGGCGGGGACTTCTCGGCGGCCGTGCGCAGGTGTGTGGGCGTCGCCAAGTGCCGCACCACATCGGTGTCCTCCGGCGCGGTGATGTGCCCGTCCTTCCGGGCCACGGGCGAGGAGGAACACTCCACGCGGGGCCGGGCGCGGCTGCTGCACGAAATGCTCGCGGGCACGGTCGTGACGGACGGCTGGCGCTCGACGGAGGTCCGCGACGCCCTCGACCTCTGCCTGTCCTGCAAGGGCTGCCGCTCCGACTGCCCGGTGGGCGTCGACATGGCCACGTACAAGGCGGAGTTCCTCCACCACCACTACGCGGGCCGCCGCCGTCCGGCCGCGCACTACGCCCTGGGGTGGCTGCCCGTGTGGCTGCGCGCGGTGGCCGCCACCCGTACCGCGCGCCTGGTCAACACCTTCTCCTCCATGCGGTGGTCGGCGGGCGTCGCGCGACGGCTGGGCGGCATCGCGCCGGAGCGCGAGATCCCGCGGATCGCGAGCGAGCCGTTCAGCCGGTGGTGGTACGAGCGGCTGCGCCGCTGGGCGCTCGCCGTGCGTGAGGGCCGGCCCGATGCCCGGCCGGCGGGCGGTGACGGGCCCACCGTGACGCTGTGGCCGGACACCTTCACCGAGTACTTCTCGCCTTCGGTGGGCCGTGCCGCCGTCCAGGTGCTGGAGACGGTCGGCCTGCAGGTGGTACTGCCACCGACGTTCCGCTTCGAACGCAAGCCGCACGGCGGTTGGGGCGTCAACGTCTTCACCGCGCGCCGCGGCAGGGTCTGCTGCGGGCTGACGTACGTATCGACGGGCCAGCTCGACCGGGCCCGCGCGGTCATGCGCCGCACGCTCGACCTGATGGAGCCGTTGCTGGGCGAGCCGGTCGTGGTCCTGGAGCCCAGCTGCGCCGCGGCCCTGCGCACCGACCTGCCGGAACTGCTCCACGACGACCCGCGCGCGGCACGGCTCGCGGCCTCGGTGGTCACCTTCGCGGAGGCCCTGGAGCGGTACGCCCCGCACTGGGACCCACCGGCCGTCGACCGCCCGGTCGTGGGCCAGACCCACTGCCACCAGCACGCGGTCCTCGGCGACGCCCCCGACCGCCGACTGCGCGAACGCGCCGGACTGAACGGCGAGTTGGCCGGCGGCTGCTGCGGTCTCGCGGGCAACTTCGGCTTCGAGAAGGGCCACTACGAGGTGTCGAAGGCCTGCGCGGAGGAGCGGTTGCTGCCGGCCGTGCGCGGGGCGGCGGAGAACGCGGTGATTCTGGCGGACGGCTTCTCGTGCCGTACGCAACTGCGGCAGCTGACCGGACGGCAGGGCCGTCATCTGGCGGAGGTGTTGGCGGAGGCGCTGGGTGCGGGGCCCGAGGAGGAGCCGAAGTAGTCGGCGGGTCCACCGGACCGGGACCGGTCGTGTGCTCCCCCGCGACCCGCCCGGGGGTGTCCGCCTCAGGGAGTGGGGATTCCCGCCGGGCGTGCCGGGCGGCCCAGGCGGACCGGTACGCCGGGGGAGTAGAGGACGCTTGTGGGCGGCTCGCTCGGCGCGGGGAGTCCGGCCGCCGCTATGAGGTTCTCCTCGCAGCCGAGCAACTCGGCGCGGTGCAGGGGCCAGCGCGGGTGGTCGTTCGGCAGATACGCCAGTGGTGACGATCCGCCGAAGAAGGCGTTGTGCATGCCCCAGCGGGCGGTGAGGAAGTGCTCCAGCGGGGTCGGCTCGGCGATGGGTTCACCGGGCCGGACGGTGATGCGGCTGTACGCGCCGCGCGGTCCGGGCCGGCGGCGGGAGCTGGTGTAGGTGACGGTGTCGCCGTCCGCGCGGACGCTCATCCGGGACCACACGTACGGCAGCCGGAAGCCGACGCGGCCCATGACCACGGGTATCAGCCGGGAGGCGTCCATCGACCGGAAGACCACCCCGCGCCGCCCGTGCGCGTCCACGGAATACAGACGCACATTGGTCTCCGGGAAGGTTCCGAGGTACGGCACCCCGGGCAGCCGCAGCCACCCGACCCGGTGCATCCGGAAGGCGACGAGCCCCACGTACGTGACCCCCTCGTGGGTGTCGGGGACGGTCCCGTCCGGCAGCAGCCCGGCCACGGCGCCGGGTTCGACGGCCCAGTGCAGGAAAGCCAGGTCGAGCCACTGCTGGGTGAGGAGAGGGGCGCGTATCGGGGCGGGCGCGTCCGGTGTGACGGGCGTGGGGTCGATCAGCACATCGCCAGGATGGCAGAGCCCGGAAGCCGGTGGTCGAAGCCTTACGCTCTCGCCGTGGCCCTCTTCCAGATCGAACGCCGGACACTACTGACCGCCCCCGAGGCCTGGCGGCGGGTGACCGACTGGCCGCGTCACGGCGCGTACGTCCCCTTGACCAAGATCACCGTCGACCCCCCGGCACCGGAACCGGTCGGCCCGGGCACGCTCGTCGTGGCCCGCACGGGCGTGGGCCGAGCCGCCTTCGACGACCCGATGGAGATCGTCCACTGGGAGCCCGCCACGGACGACACCCCTGGTTCCTGCCGCCTGGAGAAGCGCGGCTCGGTGGTCCTTGGCTGGGCCGAGATCGAGGTGGAGCGGTGGCGGGGCGGGTCTCGAGTGCTGTGGCGGGAGGAGGCCCGGGTGCGGGGCCTCCCCCGACTGTTCGACGGGGTGACGGGAGCGGCCGGGCGGTGGTTCTTCGGACGGGCGGTCAGTGAGTTGCTCAGGTATCCGGCCTGAGGCGTCGCCCTGGCTCCGAGACCCCCGACTCCAGCGCCGACCTGGGGATTCCCCTGTCTCCTCACCTGACGGACAATCAACACCCAGGAATTCCCAAGGTATTCACAGCTCCTTTTGTCGGTTCCGGGTTCTGGCCGTGCACCGTGCCGGCCGCGCTCGCCGAGACCTTCGCGATCCTGCTCTTCGGACACCCGGGTCGACCCAGGCTCCGCGCGGTTGTCCGGCGGTCAGCTGCAGCGCCTGGCCATCGCCCGGGCCGTGCTGCGCGACGCCCCGGTCCTCGTCCTGGACGAGCCGACCACCGGCCTGGACATGATCGCCGCGCCGCATCGTCGAACCCCTGCGCCGACTGATGGCGGGCCGCACCACCATCATGATCACGCAGGACCTCAATCTCGCCCCCGACGCCGACCGCATCCTCGTCGTCGACCAGGGCCGCATCGTCGAGACGGACCGCCATGAGGAACTGCTGGCGTGGGGCGGGGTGTACGCGCGTCTGCACGGCTCCCAGAACAATCCGCTGACGGTGACGGACACGGCGGAGCTGCGGCTCCCGCCGCTCACGTCCGACCGGTACGTCTACGCACCGGATCCGCAGGCCCGGTTTCCGCAGGAGTACGGCTACGCCCCGGAAACCCTGCGGGGACGCCGTTGACTCCGTAGGCGCTCGAATCAGCTCCTGAGCGACGCCGCGCCCGAAGGGGGAGTCAGGCACGTGAAACAGAGTCAGGTGCAAAAGCGGTTTACACCCCTGGATTGGTTCAGTACTGTGGACTGGAGAGTGCAGCATGCTGGACTAAGCGGTTAATGATGGCCGACGGTGTGCTGAGCGAGTCCTGAACCCAAGCCCCGGGAAGGTCCCGTGAACAGCCGCCCAACCGACCGGTCCGCGCCGGTCGCCGCCGCCTCGGCCGAAGCGTCCCCCGTGTCGACCGGGACCCCGGCAGAACCGGCATCGACATCGGTGCCGGCGTCCCCGGGGGCACCCGAGGGGCGGGGCTCCCGGGTCCCGGCCGCGTTCGGCCCCGTCGGACTGGTGCTGGCCGGCGGGATCTCCGTGCAGTTCGGCGGCGCCCTCGCCGCCAGTCTCATCCCCAGGCTGGGCGCCCTCGGGGTGGTCTCCCTGCGGCTGGCCGTCGCCGCGCTCGTCCTGCTCCTCGTCTGCCGGCCCCGGCTGCACGGTCACTCCCGCGCGGACTGGGGAACCGTCGTCGTCTTCGGCCTGACCATGGCCGCGATGAACGGCCTCTTCTACCAGGCCGTCGCCCGTATCCCGCTCGGCCCCGCCGTCACGCTCGAAGTGCTCGGACCGCTCGCGCTCTCCGTGCTCACCTCCCGGCGCGCGGTCAACCTCCTCTGGGCGGGCCTGGCCCTCGCGGGCGTGTTCCTGCTGGGCGGTGGCGGCGGTTTCGACCGTCTGGACCCACTGGGCGCCGCCTTCGCCCTGGGGGCGGGCGCGATGTGGGCCACGTACATCGTCTTCAGCGCTCGCACCGGACGCCGCTTCCCGCAGGCCGACGGGCTGGCCCTCGCCATGGGTGTCGCCGCGATCGCCTTCCTGCCGCTCGGTGTCGTCGAGTCCGGTACGCGACTGCTGGAGCCGACCGCCCTCGCCCTGGGCGGAGCCGTCGCGATCCTGTCGTCCGTCCTCCCCTACACCCTGGAACTGCTCGCCCTGCGCAGGCTGCCCGCCGCCACCTTCGCGATCCTGATGAGCCTGGAGCCGGCCCTTGCCGCGATCGCCGGCTTCCTCGTCCTGGACCAGACCCTGTCCGCCGCCGAGGCCCTGGCCATCTCCCTGGTCATCGTGGCCAGTATGGGCGCGGTGCGCACGCAGGTGGGGCGGGGCAAGGCCAAGCCGGTCGGCTGACCCTGTGCCGTTGCGAGATCAGCGGCTGGGCAGGACGAACTCGGGCTGGTCGAGCAGACGCAGCCAACTGCCGTCGGGCTGGCGCCGGACGACCTGCGCCCGGGCGCCGGCCCCGTCCTTCGGCGGGGTCGAGGTGAGGGCGATGTCACCGCTGCTCAGCGTCGGCAGCGGTTGTTCCGGCTCGAAGCGGGGACGGTCGGCCAGCACCCTCTCCCACAGCGCGCGGATCGCCTCCCGCCCCACCGTCAGCTCGCCGGGCGGGAAGGCCATCACCGCATCCTCCTCGTACAGCGCCGCGACCCCTGCCGCGTCACCGGCGTTGGATCGCTCGACGAACAGGCGAGTGATGTCCTCGGGCCGCATGGCCTTCTCGTACTCCGGCATGGGGTTCCTCCTGACGTCGGGCTTCGGCGCGTCCCAGGGTGGTCGCCCGCATCTCAGAAGTCCAACAGATGGTTTTGCTGGTAGCTAGAATCCACAGTCATGGAGCTCAGGCAGCTGGAATACTTCGTCGCAGTCGCCGAAGAGCAGAACTTCACCCGGGCCGCCGAGCGAGTGCACATCAGCCAGTCCGGTGTCAGCGCCCAGATCCGCCGGCTGGAACGGGAGCTCGGTACCGAGCTGTTCGACCGGTCGGCGCGCACCGCCACCCTCACCGTCGCGGGGAAGGCCGCGCTCGGACACGCGCGCGCCGCACTCGCCGCAGCCGGTGCGGTCGGCCAGGCAGTGGGTGAGGTGACCGGCCTGATCCGGGGCCGGCTCACGGTCGGCATGGTCACCGGCTGCACCCTCACCCCCCTGTTCGACGCCCTCGCCGCGTTCCACCGGGCGCATCCTGGTGTCGAGATCTCACTGCTGGAGGACAACTCCGACCGGCTCGTCGAGAGGGTGCGTGCCGGCACCATCGACCTGGCTCTCATCGGGACCGCAACCACCACCCCCGACGGGCTGGACGCGCTGACAATCGTCAGCGAGCGGCTCGTCGCAGCAGTTCCGGACAGCCACCCCTTGGTGAAACAGCGGCGGGTCACGCTGCGGGACCTGGCCGCCTACCCAATCGTGTGCATGCCACCCGGCACCGGTCTGCGCACGGTGTTCGACCGTGCCTGCACCGCACAGGGCGTACATCCCTCGATCGCGCTGCAGGCCAGTGCCGCGGATGCCATCGCCGACCTCGCCGCCCGGGGGCTCGGTGTCGCCATCCTCAGTGATTCGATGGCCGGGAGCTATCGGGGCCGGCTCACCGCACGCACCATCGATGACATCGAAACACCTGCGCTGCTCGCCCTGATCTGGAAGAGCACCCAGAACCCGTCCCTGCGCGAGTTGCTCGTTCA
This sequence comes from Streptomyces cavernae, assembly GCF_004023625.1. Lineage (GTDB taxonomy): Bacteria > Actinomycetota > Actinomycetes > Streptomycetales > Streptomycetaceae > Streptomyces > Streptomyces cavernae. Next base: position 56,452 of record NZ_ML137710.1, read on the forward strand.
CAGCCGACGGGCGTTCAACAAGCCCGAGCCTTTTCAGCGTTAGCCCTCGAGACCTGCTCGTCGGGTCGGTCGAGCGAGGCGAGCGGCGGCGCTTGACGCCCTCTTATGAAAGTGGTTAATTACTTACATCTGACGGAGGGGCGGTAGGCGGACCGCATGGCGGCACCGCTGCAACCATGCCGCCCCCGCGAGGTGATATCCGACGTCAGAGCACATCAGTGACTGCTGGGCGAGCCGGCTTCTCCAGCGCTTGACCGAAGTGCCGGACCATTTAGTAAGTGGTCAACCGCTTAATTTTGCCGTAACTCACCGGCTCCAACGGATCGACCCAAGAGAAAGTGAAGGACCAGTTATGAGCGAAACCGTCTCCACTCACCAGGACACCGACACCGTCCGGGCTGCCGCACAGCAGGCGTTCCGGAACCATCTGGACTACCTGTCCTCCGGGCGGATCCCCGAGTGGGTGGACCTGTTCACCGACGACGGGGCGCTGGAGTTCCCCTACGCCCCGCAGGGCTACCCGACGCAGGTCGCGGGCAAGGAGGAACTGCTCGGGTACATGAAGAACTTCCCCGAGCACTTCCGCGTGGAGTTCACCGATCTGCACTTCCACGAGACCACCGACCCGTCGCTGGTCATCGCGGAGTTCAAGAGCAAGGGAATCGCCCTGGCGACCAACCGGCCCTACAACCAGACCTACATCTCCGTGGTCGAGACGAGGGACGGCGAGATCAGCCGCTACGTCGACTTCTGGAACCCGCAGGTGGCCTTCGAGGCCCTCGGCGGAAGTGCTGACGACATGGTGTCGGCCTTCGGCAACGACTGATGTCGGTTCGGCCGGTCCGCCGGTTCCGTCCGGGCCGCCTGCCCGCCCGGTGCGGACCGGCGGCCGGCCGCTCGAAGGGCCTCAGGACAGTTTGACGCCGTTTCGCGGGATTGGTTGATTACTTACATGGACACCAGGACACGACAGCGTTCCACCGCCGACGAGCGCCGGGCCACGGTCATGCGCACGGCGATCAAGACGTTCGCCGAGCGCGGGTACTACGGGACCTCGACGATGGACGTGGCCAAGGCGGCGGGCATCTCGCAGGGCTACCTCTACAGGCTGTTCAAGGACAAGGAGACGCTGTTCGCGGCCCTGGTGGACTACTGCTCGGACCGCCTTCGCGAGTCCGTGGCCGCCGCCGCGGCGGAGGCGCAGAGCACCGATCCGGAAGCGGTCCTGCGGGCGCTGACGGCGTCGTACGACGAGGTCATCGCCGACCGGGACGTGCTGATGATCCTCATGCACGCCCAGTGCAGCGCGCGTGAGCCGGTCATCGGCGAGGCGGTTCGCGTCTGCTTCGCCAAACAGGTCGAGTACATCCGCGCCGTCTCCGGCGCCTCCGACGAACAGATCCGCCGCTACTTCGCGGACGGCCTGCTCAGCAATGTGGTGGTGGCGATCGACGCCGCCGCCGTCGACGCACCCTGGGCGCGCACACTGCGTGCCTAGCGCCAGGGCCTTCTGATGAATCTCCGCGGCGTCGCACCCACGCCAGGCCCGGGCCGCGCCCCGTATGTAAGCGGTCAACCTCTTCATGGAGAGGTCATCTCGATGGGACTTCGCTGACCCGCCGACTTCGCTGACTGAGCCGACTTCGCCGACCGCGCCCACTTCTCCGTCATCAAATCAAGCACGCTTGCTTGTTTCCTGCGGCGGGCGCTGGCATGCTCTCCGGCACGCACCAGCACACACACCACCAAACACCGTCGTCCCCAGGGGAGCGTCACCGTGGACACCGTGGACGTGATCGGCGATCTGCAGCGGGAGAGCGAGGAACTCGACTCCCTGGTAAGCGAGTTGACCGACGCGCAGTGGGCACTCGACACGCCCGCCGCCGGGTGGACCATCGCGCACCAGATCGCCCACCTCGCCTGGACCGACCGGGCCGCCTTCCTCGCGGTCACCGACGCGGACGCCTTCGCAGCCGAAGTGGCCAAGGCGCTGGCGGCCCCCGACAGCTGGGTCGACGAGGGCGCCCGCGAAGGCGCCGCGCTGCCGCCCGCTCGGCTGCTCGCGGAGTGGCGGACCGGACGGCACAAGCTCGACGAGGCCCTGCGCGCCGCCCCGCCGGGCACCCGCTTCCCCTGGTACGGGCCGCCCATGTCCACCGCGTCCATGGCAACCGGCCGGCTCATGGAGACCTGGGCGCACGGCCAGGACGTCGCCGACGCGCTGCACGTGGTGCGCGCCCCCACCGACCGGCTCCGGCACGTCGTACGGATCGGCGTCCGCGCCCGCGACTTCGCCTACGCGGTGCACGGACTGCCCGCCCCCGCCGAGGAGTTCCGCGTGGAGGTCGAAGGGCCCGGCGGTCAGCTGTGGACGTACGGGCCCGAGGACGCCGCTCAGCGGGTCACGGGTCCCGCGCTCGACTTCTGTCTCCTGGTGACCCGGCGCGCCCACCGCGCCGACCTCGCTGTACGGGCCGAGGGCCGGGACGCCGACCGCTGGCTGGACATCGCGCAGGCCTTCGCGGGGCCTCCGGGAACGGGTCGCCCGCAGCGACACGTTCAAGGTGCCGAGTGATCCGTCGAGTGATCCACCCCCTGCGCGAAGGAGCCGCCCCGTGACCGCGAAGCGCCGTCCCCCCCTCCGTATCGGAAATGCCTCCGGTTTCTACGGCGACCGCTTCGACGCGATGCGCGAGATGCTCACCGGCGGTCCGCTGGACGTCCTCACCGGGGACTACCTCGCCGAACTGACCATGCTCATCCTCGGCCGGGACCGGGCCAAGGACCCGAGCGCCGGCTACGCCCGCACGTTCCTGCGGCAGTTGGAGGAGTCCCTCGGGACCGCCCTCGACAGGGGGGTGCGGATCGTCACCAACGCGGGCGGGCTCAACCCCGCCGGACTCGCCGCCGCTGTAAGGGAGTTGACCACCAGGCTCGGCCTCGAAGCCAAGGTCGCCCACGTCGAGAGCGACGACCTCGCCCGCCGGTACCCGGGCAGTCTCACCGCCCACGCCTACCTCGGGGGCGCGGGCATCGCGGAGTGTCTGCGCGCGGGCGCCGACATCGTGGTCACCGGCCGGGTGACCGACGCCGCCCTCGTCACCGGCCCCGCCGCCGCCCACTTCGACTGGGCCCCGGACGACTTCGACCGCCTCGCGGGCGCCGTCGTCGCCGGACACGTGCTGGAGTGCGGCACTCAGGCCACCGGCGGCAACTACGCCTTCTTCACCGACCACGACCTCGCCGCTCTGCACCGCCCCGGCTTCCCGCTCGCCGAGATCCACGAGGACGGCTCCAGCGTCATCACCAAGCACGACGGCACCGGCGGCGTCGTCGACGTCGGCACGGTCACCGCGCAGCTGCTGTACGAGACGTCCGGCGCCCGCTATCCGGGCCCGGACGCCGTCGCCCGCCTGGACACGGTGCGGCTCACCCAGGACGGCCCCGACCGGGTGCGGATCGACGGCGTCCGCGGCGAGGCCCCGCCGCCGACACTCAAGGTGGGCATCAACCGGCTCGGCGGCTTCCGCAACGAGGTCGTGTTCGTGCTCACCGGACTCGACATCGACGCCAAGGCCCAACTGGTCAAGGGGCAGATGGAACTGGCCTTCGACGAGGCCAAGTCCCGCCCCGCCGAGGTGCGCTGGGAACTCGCCCGCACCGACCGCGAGGACGCCGGCACCGAGGAGACCGCGAGCGCGCTGCTCCGGCTCGTCGTCCGCGACCGGGAACAGGAGCCGGTCGGCCGCGCCCTCAGCGCGGCCGCCGTCGAACTGGCGCTGGCCAGCTACCCGGGCTTCCATGTCACCACCCCGCCCGGAAAGGGCAGTCCCTACGGGGTGTTCGAGGCCGCCCACGTCGACCGGGACACCGTACGGCACACGGCCGTGCTGCCCGACGGCCGGCGCGTGGACGTTCCGTTCGGCGAGGACACCCTCGTACTGGAGGAAGCGGCCGAACCACCGCTGCCCGAGCCCCCGTCCGCCGAGGGCCCCACCCGCCGCGCCGCCCTCGGGCTCGTCGCGGGCGCCCGCAGCGGGGACAAGGGCGGGGACGCCAACGTGGGCGTGTGGGTGCGGGACGACGCCGCCTGGCCCTGGCTCGCCCACACCCTCACCGTCGACAAGTTCCGCGAACTCCTCCCGGAGACGGCTGACTTGACCGTCGAACGCCATGTGCTGCCGCGGCTGCGCGCCCTGAACTTCGTCGTCGGGGGAATCCTCGGCCAGGGCGTGGCAGCTCAACCCCGCTTCGACCCGCAGGCCAAGGGCCTCGGCGAATGGCTGCGCTCGCGTCACCTCGACATCCCGGAGGAGCTGCTGTGACGGTCCTGCTCGACACCACCGAGGAGTTGCTGTGACCGTCCTCGCGACCGCGCTCGACACCACGAGCGACGAATACACCGACAACCGCGCCGCGATGCTCGGCAAGCTGGCCGAACTGGAGGCCGAGCACGCCAAGGCGCTCGCGGGCGGCGGCGAGAAGTACGTCGCCCGGCACCGGGGGCGCGGCAAGCTGCTCGCGCGCGAGCGGATCGAGCTGCTGCTCGACCCCGACACCCCGTTCCTGGAGCTGTCGCCGCTGGCCGCCTGGGGCAGCGACTACACCGTCGGCGCCTCCCTCGTCACCGGCATCGGCGTCGTCGAGGGCGTGGAATGCCTGATCACCGCCAACGACCCCACGGTCCGCGGCGGTGCCAGCAACCCCTGGAGCCTGAAGAAGGCCCTGCGCGCCAACGACATCGCGTACGCCAACCGGCTGCCCTGCATCAACCTGGTGGAGTCGGGCGGCGCGGACCTGCCCTCCCAGAAGGAGATCTTCATCCCCGGCGGGGCGATCTTCCGCGACCTCACCCGGCTGTCCGCGGCCGGGATCCCCACGATCGCCGTCGTCTTCGGCAACTCCACCGCCGGCGGCGCCTACGTCCCCGGTATGTCCGACCACGTCATCATGGTCAAGGAGCGGGCCAAGGTGTTCCTCGGCGGGCCGCCGCTGGTGAAGATGGCCACCGGCGAGGAGAGCGACGACGAGTCGCTGGGCGGCGCCACCATGCACGCGCGCGTGTCGGGCCTCGCGGACTACCACGCCGTCGACGAACGGGACGCGATCCGGCAGGCACGGCGCGTCGTCGCCCGCCTCAACCACCGCAAGGCGTACGCCGATCCGGCCATCGCGGAACCCCCCAAGTACGAAGCGGACGAACTTCTCGGCATCGTCCCCGGCGACCTGAAGGTGCCCTTCGACCCGCGCGAGGTCATCGCCCGGATCGTCGACGCCTCCGACTTCGACGAGTTCAAACCGCTGTACGGGACCAGCCTGTGCACGGGCTGGGCGCGGCTGCACGGCTACCCGGTCGGCATCCTCGCCAACGCCCAGGGTGTCCTGTTCAGCGCCGAGTCCCAGAAGGCCGCCCAGTTCATCCAGTTGGCCAACCAGCGCGACATCCCGCTGCTGTTCCTGCACAACACCACCGGCTACATGGTCGGCCGGGAGTACGAGCAGGGCGGCATCATCAAACACGGCGCGATGATGATCAACGCGGTGTCCAACAGCCGGGTGCCCCATCTGTCCGTGCTCATGGGGGCGTCGTACGGCGCCGGGCACTACGGCATGTGCGGTCGCGCCTACGACCCGCGGTTCCTGTTCGCCTGGCCGAGCGCCAAGTCGGCCGTCATGGGCCCACAACAGCTCGCGGGCGTCCTCTCCATCGTCGCCCGGCAGTCGGCGGCCGCGAAAGGGCAGCCGTACGACGAGGAGGCGGACGCGGCCCTGCGCGCCATGGTGGAGCAGCAGATCGAGTCCGAGTCACTGCCGATGTTCCTGTCCGGGCGGCTGTACGACGACGGGGTCATCGACCCCCGCGACACCCGCACCGTCCTCGGCCTGTGCCTGTCCGCGATCCACACCGCACCCTACGAGGGCGCGCGCGGTGGCTTCGGCGTCTTCCGGATGTGAGGGACCACAAGTGATCACTTCTGTCCTCGTCGCCAACCGCGGCGAGATCGCCTGCCGCATCTTCCGCACCTGCCGTGAACTGGGCATCCGTACTGTCGCCGTGCACTCCGACCCCGACGAGAACGCCCTCCACACCCGCACGGCCGACGCGGCCGTGCGGCTGCCCGGCGGGGCACCCTCCCAGACCTATCTGCGCGGCGAACTGATCGTGAAGGCCGCGCTCGCGGCGGACGCCGACGCCGTCCATCCCGGATACGGATTCCTCTCCGAGAACGCCGACTTCGCACGTTCGGTCCTCGACGCGGGCCTGACCTGGATCGGCCCGCCACCGGAGGCCATCGAGGCGATGGCGTCCAAGACGCGCGCCAAGAAACTGATGGGCCTGGAACCCCTGGCACAGGTCACGGCGGACGACATGCCGGTTCTGGTGAAGGCCGCGGCGGGCGGCGGCGGACGCGGCATGCGGATCGTACGCGAACTCGACCAATTGGAAGCCGAGTTGACGGCCGCGCGGGCCGAGGCGCGCGGTGCCTTCGGCGACGACGAGGTGTTCGTCGAGCCCTATGTGGAGGGCGGCCGCCACGTTGAGGTGCAGATCCTCGCCGACACACACGGCACGGTGTGGACACTGGGAACCCGCGACTGCTCCCTGCAGCGCCGCCACCAGAAGGTCATGGAAGAGGCCCCGGCCCCCGGCCTCGGCGCCGAACTGCGCGCCTCACTGGACGAGTTGTCCGTACGGGCCGCCCGCGCCGTCGACTACGTCGGCGCCGGAACAGTGGAGTTCCTGGTCGCCGGCGGCACGGCCCACTTCCTGGAGATGAACACCCGCCTCCAGGTCGAACACCCCGTCACCGAAGCCGTGTTCGGTGTGGACCTGGTGGCACTGCAGATCCGGGTCGCCGAGGGCGCGGCTCTGGACACCGACCCGCCCCGCGCCCACGGCCACGCCGTTGAGGCCCGCCTCTACGCGGAGGACCCCGCGCGGGGTTGGGCGCCCCAGACGGGCACCCTGCACCGCCTGTCCGTACCGAACGGTGTCCGCCTCGACACCGGGTACACGGACGGCGACCCGATCGGCGTGCACTACGACCCGATGCTCGCCAAGGCCGTCGCCCACGCCCCCACCCGCGCGGAAGCGGTACGCAAACTGGCGGGCGCCCTGGAACGCGCGGCGATCCACGGCCCCGTCACCAACCGGGACCTCCTCGTCCGCTCCCTGCGCCACCCGGAGTTCACCGAGGCCCGGATGGACACGGGTTTCTACGAACGGCACCTGGACGAGCTCACGGCGCCCGTCACCGACCCGTACGCACCCCTGGCGGCCGCCCTCGCGGACGCACACGGCCGCTCGCGGTTCGGCGGGGGCTGGCGCAACCTGCCCTCGCAGCCGGGGACCAAGCGCTACCTCATGGCAGGCGAGGAACACGAGGTCCGCTACCGGCACACGCGCGACGGCCTGACCGCCGAGGCCGAGGACGTGACCGTGGTGCACGCGGACACCGGCCGGGTGGTTCTCGAAATCGCGGGCGTACGCCGGACGTTCGAGATCAGCCGCCACGGCGACCAGGTGTACGTGAACACCACTACGCTCACCGCCCTGCCCCGCTTCCCCGACCCCACCGCGGACCGCGCCCCCGGCTCCCTGCTGGCCCCGATGCCGGGCACGGTCGTACGCGTCGCCGAGGGCCTGGCGGAGGGCGCCAAAGTCGAGGCGGGGCAACCCTTGCTGTGGCTGGAGGCGATGAAGATGGAACACCGCGTGGCCGCCCCCGCCTCCGGCACGCTCACCGCCCTGCACGCCGTACCCGGCCAACAGGTCGAGGTCGGCGCCCTGCTCGCCGTCGTACACGAGGAGGAACCACAGCCATGAACCCCACCCTGGAAACCGAGGAGCACAAGGCCCTTCGTTCGGCGGTGGCCGCCCTCGGCAAACGCTACGGCCGCGCCTACCTCACCCGGGTCATCGACGAGGGCCGCCACCCCGACGAACTCTGGGCGGAGGCAGCCAAACTCGGCTACCTCGGGGTCAACCTCCCCGAGGAACACGGAGGCGGAGGCGGCGGCATCGCCGAACTCTCCATCGTGCTCGAGGAGTTGGGCGCAGCGGGCTGCCCCCTGCTGATGCTGGTGGTGTCCCCGGCGATCTGCGGCACGGTCATCTCCCGCTTCGGCACCGAGGACCAGAAACGGGAGTGGCTGCCCTCCCTCGCCGACGGCACCCGGACCATGGCCTTCGGCATCACCGAACCCGACGCCGGATCGAACTCCCACCGGATCACCACCACGGCGCGCAGGGACGGCAGCGACTGGGTGCTCACCGGCCGCAAGGTGTTCATCTCCGGCGTCGACACCGCCGACGCGACCCTGATCGTCGGCCGCACCGAGGACGCCCGCACCGGCCGCCTCAAGCCCTGCCTGTTCATCGTCCCCCGCGACGCCGACGGCTTCCAGCACCACCTCATCGACATGGAACTCCGCGGCGCCGAGAAGCAGTTCGAGCTGGTCCTCGACGACGTCCGGCTGCCCGCCGACGCACTCGTCGGCGACGAGGACGCCGGCCTGCTCCAGCTCTTCGCCGGCCTCAACCCGGAACGGGTGATGACAGCCGCGTTCGCGATCGGCATGGGCCGCTACGCCCTGTCCGTCGCGGTGGAGTACGCGAAGCAGCGCACCGTCTGGAAGGAGCCCATCGGCACCCACCAGGCCATCGCGCACCCGCTGGCCCAGGCGCACATCGAGCTGGAACTCGCCCGCCTGATGATGCAGAAGGCCGCCCACCTCTACGACGCGGGTGACGACGCCGCCGCCGGAGAGGCCGCCAACATGGCCAAGTACGCGGCAGGAGAGGCGTGCGTGAAGGCAGTCGACCAGGCCGTGCACACGCTCGGCGGCAACGGCCTCACCCGCGAGTTCGGCCTCGCCTCGCTCGTCACGGCGTCCCGTGTGTCCCGTATCGCGCCGGTCAGCCGGGAGATGATCCTCAACTACGTCTCCCACCAGACCCTGGGTCTGCCCAAGTCGTACTGAGTCGTTCCCACCCACCTCACGCACCCCACACATCCCAACCACCGCAAGCACCCCAGCACAACGTCGTGCCAGGAGGAACCGTGTTCCGCAGCGAGTACGCAGATGTCCCGGCGATCGAACTCCCCATCCACGACGCGGTCCTGGGCCGGGCCGCCGAGTTCGGTGACGCCCCCGCCCTGATCGACGCGGTGGACGGGACCACCGTCACCTACGAGCAACTGGACCGGTTCCACCGGCGGCTGGCCGCCGCGTTCGCCGACGCGGGCGTACGCAAGGGCGACGTCCTCGCCCTGCACAGCCCCAACACCATCGCCTTCCCCACGGCGTTCTACGCGGCCACGCGCGCCGGGGCGACCGTCACCACCGTGCATCCGCTCGCCACGGCGGAGGAACTAGGCAAGCAGTTGCGCGACTGTGCCGCCCGCTGGGTCGTCACCGTCTCACCGCTCCTGCAGACGGCCCGCGCGGCGGCCGAGCTCGCGGGCGGCATCAAGGAGATCTTCGTCTGCGACAGCGCACCCGGCCACCGCTCGCTGATCGACATGCTGGCCTCCGCCGCCCCCGAACCCCGGATCGCCATCGACCCGGCCGAGGACGTCGCCGCCCTTCCTTACTCCTCAGGCACCACCGGCACCCCCAAGGGCGTGATGCTCACCCACCGCTCGATCGCCACCAACCTCGCACAGCTCCAGCCGCTGATGCCGTTCCATCCCGGCGACCGCATCCTCGCCGTGCTGCCGTTCTTCCACATCTACGGTCTGACCGCCCTGATGAACGGGCCGCTCAGGCAGGGCGCCACGGTCGTCGTGCTGCCCCGCTTCGACCTCGACATCTTCCTCGCCGCGATCGAGGAGCACCGCATCACCGGCCTGTTCGTGGCCCCGCCGATTGTGCTCGCCCTCGCCAAGCACCCCAAGGTGGCCCAGTACGACCTGTCCTCCCTGAAGTACATCATCAGCGCCGCCGCCCCACTGGACGCGGCCACCGCCGAGGCCTGCTCCCGGCGGCTCCAACTGCCGCCGGTGGGCCAGGCGTACGGGATGACGGAGCTGTCGCCGGGCACGCACGTCGTCCCGCGGGACGCCGTCGACCCGCCACCGGGGACGGTCGGCAAGCTGATCCCCCGCACCGAGATGCGGATCCTGTCCCTCGACGACCCCGCCAAGGACGTCGGCGTCGGCGAGTCCGGCGAGATCGCCATCCGCGGCCCGCAGGTGATGAAGGGCTACCTCGGCCGCCCCGACGCCACCGCCGCGATGATCGACGAGAACGGCTGGCTGCACACCGGCGACGTCGGCCACGTCGACGCCGACGGCTGGCTGTTCGTCGTCGACCGCGTCAAGGAACTGATCAAGTACAAGGGCTTCCAGGTGGCCCCCGCCGAACTGGAGGCACTCCTGCTCACCCACCCCGGCATCGCGGACGCCGCCGTGATCGGCGTCTACGACGACGCCAACAACGAGGTGCCCCACGCCTACGTGGTGCGCCAGCCCACCGCGCCGGACCTCACCGAGAACGAGATCCTTATGTACGTAGCCGAACACGTCGCCCCCTACAAGCGCGTCCGGGCCGTCCACTTCATCGACGGCGTACCACGGGCCGCCTCCGGGAAGATCCTCCGCCGCGAACTGCGGGCGGACGCGGCGCAGCAGAGGGAGGGCGCCTCGTGACCCTCGTGCACAGCGAACACGAACGGGGCATCACCACCCTCACCCTGGACTCGCCGGCAAACCGCAACGCCCTCTCCGCCCCGCTCGTCACCGAACTGGCCGAGGCGCTGACCGGATGCGGCAAGGACGCCGACGTCCGCGCCGTGGTCCTCACCCACACCGGCAACACGTTCTGCGCGGGAGCCGATCTGCGCGACCCCCCGCACCCGGACGCGCTGGTGGCGCTGCTGCGGCAGATCGTGGAACTGCCCAAGCCCGTGGTGGCCCGGGTGACCGGGCATGTGCGGGCCGGAGGGCTCGGCCTGCTGGGCGCCTGCGACATCGCGGTCGCCTCCGCCGAGGCCACCTTCGCCTTCACGGAGGTGCGCATCGGAGTCGCCCCCGCGGTGATCTCCCTACCCCTGCTGGCCCGCACCGACCCCCGCGCCCTGGCCCGCTACTACCTCACCGGGGAGAAGTTCGACGCGGCGGAGGCGGTCCGGGTCGGCCTGCTCACCGAGGCCGGCGACTACGCCGACGCGACGCTCGCACCCGTCCTGGACGGTCTGCGCCGCTCCTCCCCGCAGGGCCTGGCCGAGACGAAACGGCTGCTCACGGCTAGGGTGCTGGAGTCCTTCGACCGCGACGCGGCGACCCTGACCGAACTGTCGGCGCGGTTGTTCGCATCCGATCAGGCGCGCGAGGGGATGGCAGCCTTCCTCGAACGACGGGATCCCCCATGGGCGGAGTGAACACGGCCGCTACGAAAGCGGTCGACCGTGTTTCCGGCGAACGCACTGCCGCAGGCGGTGCTCCCGGAGACCACGCTCCCGCAGGCGGTGCTTCCGGAGACGGTGCTTCGGGAGGCGGTGCTCCGGGAGGCGGTGCTTCCGCAGGGGGCGCTCCCGGTGCTCCCGGCGATCGTGCTTCCGCAGGGGGCGCTCCCGCAGACCGCGCTCCCGCAGGCGGTGCTTCGGGAGACGGTGCTTCCGGAGACGGTGCTTCGGGAGGCGGTGCTTCGGGAGGCGGTGCTTCCGCAGAGGGCGCTCCCGGTGCTCCCGGCGATCGTGCTTCCGCAGGGGGCGCTCCCGCAGACCGCGCTCCCGGCGATCGTGTGCCCAAGCAGGACCGCAGCCGGGCCACCCGGCAGCGGCTCCTGCAGGCCGCCGTGTGCTGCCTCGCCGAACACGGCTGGGCGGGCTCCACGGTCTCGGTGGTCGCCGAACGGGCCGGGGTCTCGCGGGGCGCCGCCCAGCACCACTTCCCGACCCGGGAGGACCTCTTCACGGCGGCCGTCGAGTACGTCGCCGAACAGCGCTCGACCGCGATCCGCGCGCTCTTCCCGCAGGGCGCGGGGGACCGCCGGGCGGTGGTGGCCGCCCTGGTCGACCTCTACACCGGACCGCTCTTCCGGGCCGCGCTCCAGCTGTGGGTGGCCGCGTCGAACGAGGAGCAGCTGCGGTCCCGGGTGACCGAGCTGGAGGCCCGGCTCGGCCGCGAGACGCACCGTATGGCGGTCGACCTGCTGGGCGCGGACGAGTCCCGCCCCGGCGTGCGCGAGACCGTCCAGGGTCTGCTGGACATGGCCCGCGGGCTGGGTCTGGCCAACCTGCTCACGGACGACGCGGCCCGCCGGAAGAGCGTGTTGGACCAGTGGGCCAGGATCCTGGACGGGACCCTGAGCTGAGAGCAACGGCACCTGAGGCTCTGAGAGTGACGGGACCTGGGGTCTGACGGGCCGGGGTTCTGCGAGCGACGGGACCATGGGCCGAGGGCGGTTTGTGCTGCTTCGGGCACCCTTGTGCGGGGGAGCCCACGGGAGCCCATGGACGCGGCCCCTCAGGGACTGAGCCGCTCCACCCGCCACGACCCGTCCGGCTCCGCCACGTACAGCAGCCGGTCATGGAGCCGGTTCGCACGCCCCTGCCAGAACTCCATCGTCCGGGGAACGATCCGGAAACCGCCCCAGTTCGGGGGCACCGGCACCTGTTCCCCCTCCGGGTAGCGGGTGCTCAGCTCCTCGTACGCGGCGTCGAGCTCCGCCCGGGAGGCAATCACGGAGGACTGTGCGCTGGCCCAGGCGCCGAGCTGGGAGCCATGCGGCCGGGTGCGGAAGTACGCGGCCGTCTCGTCCCGCCCGGTGCGCCGTGCCGTACCCGTCACGATCACCTGGCGGGCCATCGCGTGCCAGGGGAAGAGCAGCGAGACGAACGGGTTGCGGGCCAGGTCCCGAGCCTTGCGGGAGTCGTAGTTCGTGTAGAAGACGAAGCCCTGGGCGTCGTACGCCTTCATCAGCACCGTACGGGAGCTGGGGCGCCCCTCCGCGTCGGCCGTGGAGACGACCATGGCGTTCGGTTCGTGGACGAAGCCGTGTGCGGCGGCCAGCGCCGCCTGGTCGAACCACCGTGCGAACTGCTCCATGGGTTCCGGAGCCAGACTCGACTCGTCCAGGCCCTCCGCGCGATACGCCTTGCGCATCTCGGCGGGGTCCAGCTGTGCGGCGGTGGCTGCGGTATCAGGGGGGAGGCGGTCGGTCACGCGGTCATCTTGCCGTATCCACGCGGTCACGCGGCGCGCTCCCCAGGATCCGCGCCCTCCGCCCGCGCCGCACTCCCCCCGGGTGCCACGGCGTACTCCCGGGTAGCGTGGGCTTCGTCACTGCATGGCACTCAGTGCCGCGACCTCTCCCCAAAGGTGGCACTCAGGGATATCGTGCTGCTGCCGTCCCGGTTGGGTGACCCCCGGCCGCACGGGGCATCACCGGAGTGACCGAATCGGATCACGAGTCCTTCGAAGTGGCCGTGGAACCGATCGGAAACCTCACACATCCGATCCGAACTGCTCCAAGATCCAGCGCCGCATCACCCGAACGACCTACCTGTCGTACACATCATGAGGAGCCGCCTGATGTCCGACTTCGTACCCGGACTCGAAGGAGTCATCGCGTTCGAGACGGAGATCGCCGAACCCGACAAGGAAGGCGGCGCACTCCGCTACAGGGGCGTCGACATCGAGGATCTCGTCGGCCACGTCTCGTTCGGCAACGTCTGGGGGCTGCTCGTCGACGGCGCCTTCAACCCCGGCCTGCCGCCCGCCGAGCCCTTCCCGATCCCCGTGCACTCCGGCGACATCCGCGTGGACGTCCAGTCGGCGCTCGCCATGCTGGCCCCCGTCTGGGGCCTCCAACCACTCCTCGACATCGACGAGGCCCAGGCCCGCGACGACCTCGCCCGCGCCGCCGTCATGGCCCTCTCCTACGTCGCCCAGTCCGCCCGCGGCCAGGGCCTGCCCATGGTGCCCCAACGCGAGATCGACAAGGCCCACTCGATCACCGAACGCTTCATGATCCGCTGGCGGGGCGAACCCGACCCCAAGCACGTCAAGGCCGTGGACGCCTACTGGACGTCCGCCGCGGAACACGGCATGAACGCCTCCACCTTCACCGCCCGCGTGATCGCCTCCACCGGCGCGGACGTCGCCGCCGCCCTCTCCGGCGCCGTCGGCGCGATGTCCGGCCCGCTGCACGGCGGCGCCCCCTCCCGGGTCCTCGGCATGATCGAGGAGATCGAGCGCACGGGCGACGCCGAGGCCTACGTCAAACAAGCCCTCGACCGAGGCGAACGCCTCATGGGCTTCGGCCACCGCGTCTACCGCGCCGAAGACCCACGCGCCCGCGTCCTGCGCCGCACCGCCCGCGAACTGGGCGCGCCCCGCTTCGAGATCGCCGAAGCACTGGAGAAGGCGGCCCTGGAAGAACTCCACAACCGCCGACCGGACCGCGTCCTCGCCACCAACGTCGAGTTCTGGGCCGCCATCGTCCTGGACTTCGCCGACGTCCCGGCGCACATGTTCACCTCGATGTTCACCTGCGCCCGCACCGCCGGCTGGTCGGCCCACATCCTCGAACAGAAGCGCACCGGCCGCCTCGTCCGCCCCTCGGCCCGCTACATCGGCCCCGGCTCACGCAACCCGCAGGAAATCGAGGGCTACGAGGACATCGCACACTGACCCCGGCGACCGCCCCGTCGCCCAACCCCCGCCCCCGTATTGACATCACAGTGGTTTAGACCGCAACGTGATCCGCACACTTCCGCACACCGCGGAGCGGACCATGCGCCGACTGCGACGAAGGGGCTTCGGGGATGGGTGACGGCGGGCTGGCCGAGGAGTTCTTCGGGGCCGCGATCCGACTGCTGGAACGCGTACGGGACGAGGAGGCCGAGAACATCGCCGCCGCCGGCGCACTCGTCGCGGACACCGTCGCCGACGGAGGCCGGCTCTTCGCCTTCGGCGCCGGCCACTCCTCCCTCGCCGCACAGGACATCGTCTACCGCGCGGGCGGCCTCGCCCTGATGAACCTGCTCGCCGTCCCCGGCGCGGTGGGCGTGGACGTCATGCCCGCCACACTGGGCTCCGCCCTGGAGCGCGTCGAAGGCCTCGCCGGCGCCGTCCTGGACACCTCGCCCGCCCGGTCCGGCGATCTCCTCGTCATCATCTCCCTCTCCGGCCGCAACGCCCTCCCCGTGGAGATGGCCGTCAACGCCCGCGCCCTCGGCCTCAAGGTCATCGGCGTCACCTCGGTGGCCTACGCGACGCAGACCAAGTCACGCCACGCATCCGGCACCTACCTCAAGGACCACTGCGACGTCGTGCTCGACTCGAAGATCGGCATCGGCGACGCGGAACTCTCCCTCGACACCATCCCCGCCCCCTTCGCCCCCGCCTCCACGGTGGTGACGTCCGCCCTGCTCCAGTCCGTCATGGCCACGGCCGCGGGCAGCCTCGCCGAACGCGGCATCGAACCCCCCATGCTCCGCTCGGGCAACGTCGACGGAGGACACGAGTGGAACGGTCGGGTCTTCACGGAGTACGCGGACCGCATCTTCTACCGCAGGTAGAAGCCTTTGGGCGGCAGCGCCCCACCGACCGGAGAACCACGCGAGGTACCGCCGGCAGCCAAGCCAGCACGGACGTCGACGGCGATCGCGCACATCACCGCGCCCATCGCCGCGCGCGTTACCCGGCCGCCGCCCCCTGCCCCCGCCCCGGCCCGCTCGCCGCCCTCGCTCCCACACCCGCCAGATCCAGCGCGGAAGCGATCCGTACCGCCACGTCCTCCGCGTAGACAGCGTCCGAACGCTCGAACTGCGTACGACTCGCACCCCTGAGAAACGTCACGACACCCAGCGTCCGCCCCCGGCTGCGCAGCACCGCGCACAGCGCGTGAACACTGTCGGCCGACCACTGCCGGGCCAGCGCCCACTCACGAGCGGCCTCCGGAGACGACGCACCCGCACCGGCCCGCACCGACCCCGCACGCTCCACGCACTGCAGCGCCGGATGCCCCTCCTCGTACCGCACGGGAATCCCCGCCGCCCGACCCGCCGGCACACTCGGCCCCGGCGCACCGGACGGCGTCGCCGCCGCCCGCACCAGCCGCACCGGACCCTCACCGTCGACCGCCGCACCACCCGCCACCAGATCGATCAGCGCGTGGTCGGCGAAACCCGCGAGCGCGAAGTCCAGATGGACGGTCGCCGCCTCATACGGGTCCTCACATTCCGCGGCCGCACGACCCGCCCGATGCAACTGGTTCGAACGGAAGCGCAACTGAGCCGCCTCCTGCTCCGTCTGCTTGGCCTCCGTGACGTCCTGGAAGAGCCAGCCCACACCCAACGGCACCGGCTCCTCCGCCAACGGGGAAGCCAACCGCAGAAAACCGCTCCGCCAGCAACGGCGCCTCTCACCCTCCGGCGTCCGCACCGTCACCCACAACTCCGCCGGGGCCGGCGGCGCACCCTCCGCCAGAACGTGCACCAGCGCGTTCTCCAACTCCTCCACACCCTGGGACAACAACTCCCCCAGCGGACGTCCGAGAACCGCCGTCCGCGTCATACCGAAGTCACGCGCCGCATGAGCGTTGACCACCGCGGGCCGAAGATCCGCGTCGACGAGCACCACACCCCACGAGGCATCCTCGAACAACGCCTCACTCAACGCGATCGACCGCTCCAGATCTATCTGGGCGTGCACCTCACTGAACGCGCAGTACAGACCCGCGGGCTTCCCATCGGCCCCCCGGACGGCGGCGGACTGCGTCCGCACCAAAACCCGCCCCCCGTCCTTGGTCAGCAACGCGAACTCGTGCACCTGACGTCCGGGCGCATGCATCGCGGACATCAGCCGCCCCTCGACCTCCTCGGCGTCCGCCGTCCGCACCGCCCACCCCGCGAAGCCACGCCGCCCGACCGCCTCGGCGGCACTCCAGCCCAGGATCCGCTCCGCCTCCCGGTTCCAGTGCGTGACGACCCCGTCGGCGTCGAACGCGCACAACGCGGCGTCCATCCCGTCGAGCAGAGCCGCCAGCAAATCGGCACCATCCCGCTCGGGCTCGCCGGGCCCCAGCTCATCAGTGGTCCCACTACGCCGGGAAGCACTCACCTGGACCCCCTGCAGGCTGCGTACGCACATACCGCGCGCTTGTCATCCACTACAAATCATTCAACTCGAACGTGACGAGGGCCACATCGAGTTCCAGCAACTTCAAAAGAAAAGGTTGCCCACCGCAAGCCCACCCCAGTCACCAGGACAAACACCAACATCCCGCAAGAGCCCGGCAGCCGCCCCACCCACCCCCGCCACAGCCCACCCGCACAACCGCAGGGGCACACCCCCCGAAGCCCCCTCACTGCCCCCGCCGAGACTGGCCGAAATGATCGCTTGCCTGTCCCTGGAAGTCGTTTCCGCCCGCTGAGAAGGGAGGTCACTCGCTCCCCGGCCACAAACCGGAGCCTGAGCCGCACAGCGGTCAGTCACAGAGTGACCAGCCCAAGTCATTGACGTGGCTCGTACGCCCGCACCACCCCGGACCGCTACGGATTCCCCCGACTGCGGCGGTCCCGCGCCGAGCAGCACTTCGGGTTCGGCACAGGAGATCTTGTACGGGCCGTGGTCCCGACCGGAAAGTGGGCCGGTACCTGGACCGGACGTATCTCGGTTCGTGCCCGGGGACAGCACAGCCTTGCGACACCGAGCGGCCGCATCAACGTCTCCTACTGGAACCTGCGGCTTCTGCAGCGCGGTGACGGATACGGGTACTCCACCCAGCTGGAGGTCGTGCCCGTCTGAAAAAACCGGTTGAGCCACGCGCGATCGCTTCCTAGTGTGGGGCTCACTTCGGAAGGGAGGTGGTTCGGCAGATGTATTCAAACCGGACAGAAGAGGTGACTGCGGGCTAGCGGCCCGCCACCCCACGCAGTGCGGTGCCGGACCAGCGCGCGAGCTCAGCGTGCAGCCGGCCGAAATTCCACGCAGTCACCCGACCCGCGGGCTCGCCGGTACGTCCGGCCGGCTCCCTCCTCGGAGGGGACCAGAGCCCGCGGGTCGTCTGCGTTTGCGCACATCCGGTCCCTCCGGCGGCGCCTCCCGGTAGGGTTCGGCTGCGCGGCCCCGGTCGCGTACGGGCGCGCGAGTTCTCCCGCCCGGTACCCGCGCTCCGTCCGGTGCCCCCCACCGCCGGGTCCGACGAAACCGTACTGTTCCACCGGCGCGGCACGGTTGTCAGTGGGATGCGTAAGAATTGGGGACAGGGCCAGCGCACTCGCCTTAGGCCGCGAAGCCTTCGGCAGAATTCATCGAGGGGCACGTATGTCCGGACTGATCGACACCACGGAGATGTATCTCCGCACCATCCTCGAGCTGGAGGAGGAAGGTGTGGTCCCCATGCGCGCCCGGATCGCCGAGCGGCTCGATCAGAGCGGGCCGACGGTCAGCCAGACGGTCGCGAGGATGGAGCGCGACGGACTGGTGTCCGTGGCGAGTGACCGTCATCTGGAGCTTACGGACGAGGGGCGTCGCCTGGCCACGCGTGTGATGCGCAAGCACCGTCTCGCCGAGTGTCTGCTCGTCGACGTGATCGGTCTGGAGTGGGAGCAGGTGCACGCGGAGGCGTGTCGCTGGGAGCACGTGATGAGCGAGGCCGTGGAGCGGCGTGTGCTCGAGTTGCTGCGGCACCCCACGGAGTCGCCGTACGGGAACCCGATCCCTGGCCTGGAGGAGCTGGGGGAGAAGGACGGTGCGGATCCGTTCCTGGACGAGGGCATGGTCTCGCTGGCCGATCTGGACCCGGGCACGGACGGTAAGACGGTCGTCGTGCGCCGTATCGGTGAGCCGATCCAGACGGATGCCCAGTTGATGTACACGCTGCGTCGTGCGGGGGTTCAGCCCGGTTCGGTGGTGAGTGTCACCGAGGCCGCGGGTGGTGTGCTGGTGGGCAGCGGTGGTGAGGCTGCCGAGTTGGAGTCGGGAGTGGCGTCGCACGTCTTCGTGGCGAAGCGTTAGCCTTCCTCCCTCTCCCGTCGGCCTCACTGCCACAACTCCGGCCTCTTGGGCCCCACTTATTGGTTCAAGTGCAAACAAAGATTCAGTGTGCGGAATCGCAGCGCTCGGACCGTTTGCGTGCGAGGCTGTCGCGTGAGGCATATGACCTGAGGGCTCTTGACCGTGTGCGACACCCGTGTCGTCGGGTTTGGGGAGGGGGCGGGAAGATGTGCCGCAGTCGTGGGGACGGCCCCGGCGCCGTGTGGCGCCGGGGCCTGTCCTCCCCCTGTTCTGACCCGGAGCCCCGAGCTCTCAGGGTCATTCCCCGCGGACCGGTTTCCCCGAGCGGCCCGCCTCCCGCTGAAGATCTCCCCGCGGTGCGGGCGGCCAATCCCTCGGAGTGGTCACTCGAACGAGGGGTGTTGCCGTCCGAAACATCGATTCCGAAACTATGTTCGATAGCGTGATGGTCATCATCGAGCAGGAGCAGCGGTACGACGGACAGGACGAGTGGACCGGCCCAGCAGCGCGGTCCGAGCGAAACCAGGGGGGTGCCGGAACCTATGGCGCGGCGCATCGACGTGACCGGAGCAGGGGGCGTACGCCTTGCCGCCTGGGAATTCGCCGATCCTCCCAAGACGGATCCGGCCGGCAGTGGCCTGGTGGGCCGGGGTCGGGGAGTTCCCGCCGTGGCGGACGGGGCGCCGGGTCGTGACGGAAGCGCGGGTGGTTCGGACCGGGGCCGCGGAGACGGGGCTTCGGGCGGCCCTTCCGGGAACGGGCCGCGGTCGTTCGGGGAGCCGGACGACCGGACGCCCGGTGTCCTGTTATTGCACGGCCTGATGGGCCGTGCCTCGCACTGGGCCTCCACGGCCCGCTGGCTCGCCGAACGCCATCGCGCGGTCGCGCTCGACCAGCGTGGTCACGGCCGCAGCGACAAACCGCCCGGGGGGCCGTACAACCGTGAGGCGTATGTGGAGGATGCCGAAGCGGCCCTCGAGCAGCTCGGTCTCGCTCCGGCCGTGCTGATCGGGCATTCCATGGGCGCGCTGACCGCGTGGCAGCTCGCCGCCAAGCGTCCGGACCTGGTGCGGGCTCTGGTGATCTGCGATATGCGGGCCTCCGCGCTGGGTGCCGCGTCGCAGCGGGAGTGGGAGGACTGGTTCAAGTCGTGGCCGGTTCCGTTCGCCACGCTGGCCGACGTACGGAAGTGGTTCGGCGAGGACGATCCGTGGGTGGACCGGCCGAACCCGGCACGGGGTGAGTTCTTCGCCGAGGTGATGGCCGAGTCTGCCGATGGCTGGCGTCCGGTCTTCGATCCGGAGCAGATGCTGAAGTCCCGGGAGACCTGGGTGTACGAGGCGCACTGGGAGGAACTGGCGCAGGTCCGCTGCCCGGCCCTGGTGGTGCGGGGGCTGGACGGGGAGCTGGGGCGGGCCGAGTCTCAGGAGATGGTGCGGGTGCTGCCGCACGGCCAGTACGCGGAGGTGGCGGACGCGGGACATTTGGTCCACTACGACCAGCCGGATGCCTGGCGCGCGGCGATCGAGCCGTTCCTGGAGGGCGTGCTGACGGCTTGATCGCATGGGCATCGGGGTCTCCCAGCGCCCGGGTTCCCCCAGCGCCTTGACCTCGGTGCCTTGACCCAGTGCCTTGACCTCGGTGCCTGACCTCGGTGCCTTGACCCGGTGTCTCGGCCTCGGGCGTCTTGCCCCCCGGTGCCTGAGCCCCGGCGCCTTGAACCTGGCGCTCAAGCCCGGTGCCGGCCCCTGTTGCAGGACTCCGGGGCCTGCCGCCCCGGGCTCCACACCGGAACCGGGCTCTCACGCCGGCACCCGGCGATCGCATCCGTCGGCCTTCACGTCGGCACAACGGCGCCCGCACCCGTCGGCCTTCACGTCGGCACCCGGCGATCGCACCCGTCGGCCCTCGCACCGGAACAGCCCGGCCCCGCACCCGTCGCCCCCGCACACCTGCACCCGGCCCCGGCACCCGCCCCGGAACGGCGGCTACCCCTTGCTCACCGCCGCCAGGATCTCCGGAAGCCGGGAAGCCGTCCTGGGGGCCGCGAGGTGTAGGCCGGCCCAGGTGATCAGTACGCCGTAGGCCGTGCCGAGGGGGAGCAGGACCCAGGTCCAGTCCTCGCCGTGGGCCGAGACGTGGAGCCAGATCGCGACGGCCAGGACCGGGGCGCACAGCAGGGCGGCCGAGACCATGCCGCCCACGATCGCTATCCAGGCCAGCCCGGCCTGGCCGGGTGCCACGTTCTTGTGGCCCTCTTGTGGGATGGAGTACGGGAAGCGTGCCGACAGCCATGCTCCGGTCGCCAGCATCGCGCCGAGGAGTGCGAAGGACAGGCCGAGGACCTCGGCCAGTGCGTCCCAGTCGCCGAGGACCGCGGTCGTGAGGAGTGTCACCAGTGTCGCGTAGGGAAGAGTGATCACCAGCAGGGCCAGTGCCCGTGCGCGCAGTTCCTCGTAGGCCTCCCGGGTGGACGAGATGGTCATCGCGACCATCCAGAACGCCGAGGTGTCCTGGCCGAACTGGTTGTACATCTGGATGCCGAGCATCCCGGCCGCGAAGCAGGCGAAGTAGATGGAGCCGGTGCCCTGGAAGGCGTTGAACAGGGGCACGATCAGTCCGATGGCGAGCGAGGTGATCCAGGCGGCCTTGGTCTTGGGGTCGCGCCACACGTAGCGCAGGGTGCGTTCCATGACGGGTCCGGTGCGGCCGGCGGGCAGCAGACGGGCGAGGCCGGAGGAGCGCCCGGCCCTGTCCCGCGCCGGTTCGGCGGCCTGCAGCGTCGATCCGTCGGGTGAGGTCATCAACCGGGTCAGACTGCGCGACCAGAAGCTGAGCAGTCCGGCCAGCGCCACCGCGGTGAGGAGGAGTTGGGCGGTGCCGGTGCCGTATGACCCGTCGCTCATCGAGTCGACCGCGCCGATCGCGGACGCGGGCGGGATCCAGCGGACCACGTCGGCCGCCGGGTCGAGGGTGGCCAGCCCGGACGAACCCAGGCGTTGGGCGCCGAAGTTGACCAGTTGTGCGCCGATCGCGATGACCAGTCCGCTGAGTACCGCCAGGTCGCGGCCCTTGCGGCTGGTGAGCAGGCGTACGTTGCCCGCGGCAACGGCTCGGGCGAGGGCGACGCACACCAGCAGTCCGAGCGCGATGGCGGGCGCCGCGATGACGTACGCCGCCGCGCCGTGCGCAACGGCGATCACCGAGCCGGTCAGTATGCACAGGGTGAACAGGGGCCCTATGCCCACCAGGGAGGCCGTGAGCAGGGCCCTGACGAGGGGCTGGGGGCGCAGGGGGAGCATCACGAGGCGGGTGGGGTCGAGCGTTTCGTCGCCGCTGGGGAAGAACAGCGGCATCACGGCCCAGCCGAGCGCCAGCAGGGCGATCAGCAGCACGCAGACCGTGCCCGCGTGGGAGTTGCCGCGCAACGCGATCAGTCCGAGGAACTGGAGCGCGGTGAAAAGGAGTACGACGACCATCGAGGCGATGTACGCGGCTCGTCGGCCGGCGGACCGGCGCAGGCCGTTGCGCAGGAGCGACAGTTTCAGCCGGACGACGACGGGGGTGAGTGCGGGGCCCCGGGGCGTGGTGGTGGCGGTGGTGGTGGTCAACGGGCTCCGCCTCCCAGCCAGTCCAGGTCGGAGCCGGTGTCGCGGCCGCCCGCGCCGACCAGTTCGAGGAAGGCCTCCTGGAGGGAGGGTGCGGTGCCGCGTACTTCGGTGAGCGGGCCGTGGGCGCGGATCCGTCCGGCGGCCATCACGGCGACCCAGTCGCAGAGTGACTCGACCAGTTCCATGACGTGGGAGGAGAAGACCACGGTGGCGCCGGATCCGGTGTAGCGCTCCAGGACGCGGCGGATGGTCTGCGCGGAGACGGGGTCGACTCCTTCGAAGGGCTCGTCGAGGAAGAGGACTTCGGGGTTGTGCAGGAGTGCTGCGGCGAGCCCGATCTTCTTGCGCATGCCGGTGGAGTAGTCGACGACGAGTTTGTGCTGGGCGCCGGCGAGGTCCAGGACGTCGAGGAGTTGGGTGGCGCGCTTGTCGACCTCGCTGCCGGGCAGGCCGCGCAGTCTGCCGGTGTAGGCGAGGAGTTCGCGGCCGGAGAGGCGTTCGAAGAGTCGGAGGCCTTCCGGGAGTACGCCGATGCGGGCCTTGACTTCGGCCGGGTCGCGCCACACGTCGTGCCCGACGACTTCGACGGTGCCCTGGTCGGGGCGCAGCAGGCCGGTGACCATGGACAGGGTGGTGGTCTTCCCGGCGCCATTGGGTCCGACGAGGCCGATGAACTGGCCTGCGGGCAGCTCCAGATCGATGCCTGCGACCGCGATCTGCTCGCCGAACCGCTTCCAGAGCCCCTGCACTCGTACGGCACTCGTGCCCACACTGCCTCCCGCTGTCCCCGTTGTCGGGGCCGGTCATACCCCGTTCAGCGAGCACCATACGGGTCGGGTGCCTCCAGGCCGCCCGCTATATCCACAGACGGACACCGTCGGTATGACGAGCCTATGAACGTCTAGGAACATGCTGAGGGCTCGGGGAAAGTGCCCCGAGCCCTACTGTCCGCATCCAACTGTGTCCGCGTTGAACTCTGTCCGCGTCGAACCCTGGTCGCCTGGCTTCGGTCCGCCCGGCGCCACGAGCCTTGGCTCGGTGCCTGGGGACCGCCCGGCTCAGCGGCGTGCCTCCCGTCCGCAGGCGTACGCCAGCGGCGAGATCAGCTCCTCGGCGTCGGGCAGCCAGCGGTTGGCGGGCGTGGGGCGGCAGGCCCACTGGACGGCGCCGTGCGAGCCGTAACGGGTCGGCGGGGCCGCCACGTACGCGCCCTCGCCGAGGGTGACGAGGTCGAGGGAGCCCAGGAACCAGCCCAGGTTCCGTACCAGCTCCGGGACCTTCGTGGCGGCGCCGGGCAGTACGAAGAACTGCATCCGGCGGTCGGGGGAGCGGGTCACCGGACCCAGCGTCAGCTCCATGCGCTCCATGCGGGCCAGCGCGAGGAAGCCGGCCGTCTCGGGGACGTCGATCGCGTCGAAGGTGCGCCCGGTGGGCAGCAGGATCGAGGCCGTCGGCTGCTTGGACCACATACGGCGCGCGACCGTCGCACTGCCCGTCGCCTGCGTCGCCCAGTCCTCACGTGCCGGGTGTGCGCCGGGGAGGGCGCACGCCGCGTCGCCGCAGGAGCAGCGCTGCACCCCGTTCGCGGCTTCGAGCCATGTTCCGGGGAAAACGTCCCAGTGGCGCTCTTCGGCATAGCGCACGGCGGTGTCCAGCAGCGCTTCGCCGCGCTGCTGGGGGATTTGGGGGGCTTCGGCAGCCACGATCGTCTCTTCCACGCTCCACTCTAACTTCCCCCACCACCCTGAGTTACGCGGTTCTCACGCGCTGGGTAGGAGCACCGTTCCGGCAACTGGGGCGCATGGGTGCACAGTCGGGGGCGCGCAGGGGAAACGGCAGCGGGCGCTGGGTAGCCAGGTGAAGGGTCGGGCATCCGCCTTTACCCCGGCAATCCTCGTATGTCTCGCATCTTCGGTATGTCCGGCGGGCATCGATCTTCGAGGGCGCCGTATCGGCCACCTGCGAGGGACCGGCGGAGCACCCGGATTGTTCAGCGAGGAACCGTCAACTCGGTGCGTGGGCAGGCACTGGAATCACACGGCGAGCGAGCCGTGAAACAGGGGGTAGGTCATGGCCGCTAGGCCGCTTGTCGCTCGGCAGCCGAACGAACGGCTGCAGGCGCTCATCCAGGAAGCGGGGTGCTCGAACGCCGGGCTGGCCCGCCGGGTCAACATGTGCGGGGCGGAGCACGGCCTCGATCTGCGCTACGACAAGACGTCCGTGGCCCGTTGGCTGCGCGGGCAGCAGCCCCGCGGCCGGGCCCCGGCCATCATCGCCGAGGCACTCGGCCGCAAACTGGGCCGTACGGTCACGATCGACGAGATCGGCATGGCCAACGGCAAGAACCTCGCCTCGGGGGTGGGCCTGCAGTTCTCGCCGACCGTCCTCGGCGCCATCGAGCAGGTGTGTGAGCTGTGGCGCAGCGACGTGGGGCGCCGGGACTTCCTGTCCGGATCGTCGGTCGCCGCGTCCGCGCTGGTCGAGCCGAGCCGCGACTGGTTGATCTCGGCACCGGATCCGCAGGTCGCACGGGCCGCCGGGCCGAGGGTCGGGAGGTCCGACGTGACGGCGGTCCAGGCGATGACCCAGGCGCTGGTGGACCTCGACCACCAGTACGGCAGCGGGCATGTGCGGCCGGTGGTCGTGCACTACCTCAACAGCGTCGTGTCCGGGCTGCTCGCGGGCTCCTACCGGGAGGCGGTCGGCCGCGACCTCTTCGCCTCCGTCGCCCGGTTGACGGAGCTCGCGGGATACATGGCCGTCGACACCGGCCAGCCCGGACTCGCCCAGCGCTACTACATCCAGGCGCTCCGGCTCGCCCAGGCTGCCGGTGACCGCGGCTACGGCGGGTATGTCCTGGCCGCCTCCATGAGCCACCTGGCCGCACAACTCGGCAATCCGCGCGAAATCGCCCAGCTGGCCCGGGCCGCGCAGGAGGGCGCCCGCGGGCGGGTGACCCCGCGCGCGGAGGCGATGTTCCACGCCGCCGAGGCCCGCGGGCACGCGCTGATGGGTGACGCGCGCTCCGCCCAGATCGCGTCGGGGCGCGCGGTGAGCGCACTGGAGCAGGCCGACTCCGACTCGGGAGACGACCCGCCGTGGATCGCGCACTTCGACGAGGCCTATCTCGCGGACGAGTTGGCGCACTGCCACCGGGACCTGGGCCAGGCCGAGGCCGCCGCGCGCCGCGCCGAGGAGTCCCTGGCCGGACACCCGGAGTCGCGGGCCCGCCGCCGCGCGATCGGCTACGTACTGCTGGCGGCCGCACAGGTCCAGCAGCGGGAGGTGGAGCAGGCGTGCCACACCGGGCTGCGCGCCGTGGAACTGCTCGGCACCCTGCGCTCCAACCGTGGCGCGGAGTACCTGGAGGACTTCCAGCAGCGGCTCGAGCCCTACCGGGACGAGGCGGTGGTACGGGAGTTCGGGGCGCGGCTGGAACTGCAGGCCGCGGCGTGAGTGCGTCGCCGGTGTCGGCTTACGAAGCGCCTCGTGCCGGTGCGCAGCGGCCTCGTGCCGGTGCAAGGCTGCCTTGTGAGGGGGCGAAGCCGCCGGTGTGAGGGTATGGAGGAGAAAGTGAACGGGAGGTTGGCTGCGGCTGTCCGGTGCGTTGGATGTGCGGCGGGGTGTGCGGTGAGCCGTGAACAGCGTCCCGCAGGTGGGTTTTGTCACTGCGGTCCGTGGGGCCCTGAGCTGCTTTTCAAGGGCTCCGGGGTAACCGGTAGCGTTAACCGACGGTTCCGTAGGTCCCCCATGTGTAGGAGTCCCGGTGACGCAGAGCGGACAGGGCGAGTCGCGGCCCGCCCGCGAGGGCATCGTGCTGCCCTCGGACGGCGGCGAGCCCTTGTTGCCCGGCACCACGGGCGACCGGTCGGCTCCCGCCGAGGGCCAGGTGTGGGGCCGGGCCTGGGGCCCGGAGGCGGGCGCTCCGGGCGGCTCGGGTTCACCGGGAGCATCTGAAGCACACGGAACACAAGGAACAGCTGGAACATCGGGAGCATCGGGAACATTCGGGGTGCCTGGAACGCCTGGAATGCCCGGAGCGCAGGGAACTCCCGTGGTGCCGGGCGCGCCCGAGTGGGCCGCGCAGGACCAGACCTGGGGCGTGCCGCCCGCCCAGGAGCCGTCCACCGCGCAGCCCCAGGCACCGCAGCCCCAGTTCCAGCAGCCGACCGTCGGTGCCGGGCCGCTGCCGCCGGAGGGCGCGGCGGCCCCCGGTTACGGGAACGCTGCCATCGGCTCCTCGATGCCCTACGGGGACGCCGGGGCGTACGGAAGCGCCGGACAGTACCCCGGCCAGGGCGCCCCGCTGCCGCCCGCCGCACCGGCGGACGCAGCCGTCGCCGGGTACGGTCCTGCCCCGGCGGCGCAGGAGGCCGCCACGCAGTACATTCCGCCGGTACCGGCGGCGCCGGTCGACGAGGGTGCCACGCAGTACATTCCGCCGGTACCCGCGGCGCCGGTCGACGAGGGTGCCACGCAGTACATTCCGCCGGTACCCGCGGCGCCGGTCGACGAGGGTGCCACGCAGTACATTCCGCCGGTACCCGCGACGCCGGTCGACGAGGGCGCCACGCAGTACATTCCGCCGGTGGTTCCGGGCGCGCTGCCCCCGGAGGTGCCCACCGACGGCACCGCTCGGCCTCCGGGGTGGGCGCCGGGAGCCGGGGCCGGTCCGCTGCCGCCCGTCGCCGACCCGGACGCGCAGGCCACCCAGTACCTTCCCCCGGTGCCCGCCGGGCCGTCCGCCGGGGGAGGGCAGCCGCCCGCCGGGTTCGAGAACCTCTTCCGCAATGAGGCCCCTGGGTCCACCCAGCAGATCCCGCGGTTCCAGCCGCCCGGCGGCGCGTCGGCTCCAGGCGGGCGTGCCGCGTCGCGCGGCGGAGCCGGGGGCCGGGGCGGGGGCAGGGGCAAGGTTCCGCTGATCGCCGCGGTGGGCATCGGTATCGCCGTGCTCGGTGTCGGCGCCGGCGCGCTGCTCGGCGGGGGCGGGGACGACCAGCAGGAGGACAACAAGACCGTCGCGGCGACCACCGAGCCGTCCGGGGACACGACGTCCGCGGCGGCCGGCGATCCGGCCAAGGCGCAGGCCGTTGAGCTGGACAAGCTCCTCGCGGACAGTAACAACAGCCGTGACACGGTGATCCGGGCCGTCGCCGACGTCCGCGTGTGCGCCAACCTCGGTCAGGCCGCCAACGACCTGCGCAACGCCGCACAGCAGCGCAACGACCTGGTGAAGCGGCTGGCCGGGCTGTCCGTCGACAAGTTGCCCGACAACGTCGCGCTGACCGCCGCGCTCAACAAGGCCTGGCAGGCGTCCGCCTCCGCCGACAACCACTACGCGGCCTGGGCCGACCAGGTCGCGGACAAGAAGGGCTGCCGAAAGGGTCAGGCCCGTTCCACCGGTCAGCAGCAGGCGGGCAATGTGGCGAGCGGTGTGGCCAGTGCCGAGAAGGTGAAGGCCGCGCGGCTGTGGAACGTGATCGCGACGAAGTACGGGCTGGCCCAGCGGCAGGCCACACAGCTCTGACGCCGGAGCCGGTGCCGCTGTCCGGGCATAGGCCCCTGAGCCTGATGCCGGTTCCGGGCCTCGATGTTCGCGAGCGGGTGCTGCTGCCCGGGAGCGGGTGCCGCTGCCCGGAACCGGCGCGCTCTGCCCGGGAACAGACGCGTCGGCCCGGACCGAGCCCTGCTGTCCGGGAACGGAGCGGGGGCTCTCAGTCCGACTGCTCCAGCGTCGGCGCCATGTCCACGAACCCGCGGCCCTGGGCCGTCAGCTTGCCGGAGCGGACCGTCTGGAACGTCACCTTGGCGTTGATCAGGCGGGGGAAGTCGCTGTCGGCGAGCATGTCCTCGAAGCGCCACCTGAGGGTCGGCGTCAGACCGCCCGTGCTGATCTTCAGCCCGTCGTCCAGGACTCGGCGTACCGCGCTGGAGCTCACGTCCCCGTCGCCGAGTGACTCAATGGTCTTCTTCAGCACGGTGTAGGCGATCCAGGTGGTCTGCACGCCGACGTCCGTTGGGTCGATCCGGTTGTCGCCGAAGGCTTCCTTCTTGATCACGGCGCGCATCTGGTCCCAGCGCGCGTCGCTGGAGACGGGGTACCAGCCGGTGACGTACGACCCCTCGTACGGCCCCGACTTCCCGCCCGTCGCGTCGATCACCGACTGGTCGATGCTGCCCAGCACCGAGGCCGTGCGGACACTGGGGAAGTCCTCCTGGGTGCGCCGGAAGGAGTCCATGAAGGTGGCGGTCCGGTCGCCGAGCGCGGCGACCACGCACCCGGTCCGCTGCGGGTTCGACGACGCCTTGACGAGGGCCTGCTGCGCCTGATTCGAGTAGGAGGTCGCGTCCTCCGCGGCGAGCAGGTCGACGGCCTCGGGATGGCGTTCCTTCTTCAGTCCGGCGTCGATCAGCACGGGGAGCTGGTCGCCGGCGACGGTGTCGGGCCGGACGAGGGTGACGGGTCCGCACTGCTTGGCGAGCTGCCTGCCCAGGCCGGCCAGCAGCGCGGGCTGCCCGCCGTTGATGGGGTACGACAGCGGACTGCTGAACTCCGCGTCGGTGACCCCGTACCCGCCTATGAAGGGGATCCCAGCGCCCTGCAGCGGTGAGAGGACGTCCCGGCCGTACTGGCTGTAGGAGCCGACGACCGCGAGCACCTTCTCCTCGACCGCCCGTTCCGCGCAGTGCGCGGCGGCCACGCTGTCGTTCTGGTCGTTGCAGGTGAGGACCTTGAGCGGGCGGCCCGCGATGCCGCCCTGCGAGTTGACCCAGCGGGCGTACGCCTTCGCCAGCGCGGGCATGCCCGGCTTGTTTGTGGCGGCGGTGTTCTCGGGGGCCAGCGTCATGACGGTGATGGAGTCGTCCCCGGATCCCCCTGTGACTCCGGGGACGGCTCCACAGCCGGCGACGAGGGCCACACAGGTGACCAGCGCCCCGACGGCCAGCGCCGAGACCCTGGCGGTGCGAGAGAGGACGGGACGGGAGGTGGGAATGTGACGCCTGCCGGTCATGGACATGCACGATTACGTCACATCCCTAACTTGCATATGACCCCGGGTCAACAGACGGTGACGTTGGGGTGAATTACGGGGGGCGGCGCGGGAGGACGGGCGTGGATCGTACGATCGATGACCGTGCAAGCTCCGGAGAACTCTTCCCGTCGTGGCCGCCGCTCCTACACCATGGGCGCTATGCCACTCAATGACATGCCATGGTGGCGCTGGCGCAGCAATGTGCGCTCCGCGCTGCACATGCTCTCGGACGCCGCGTTCCAGCGGGACGTCTGGCTGGCCGGGATAGAAGGGTACGGCGACGTCACCGACGCCGTGTACCGGCTGGTCGAGGACACCTGGCTGGACAACTGGTCCGCCGAGAAGTACGTGGGCACGATCTTCCGCGACGCGCAGGAGGCCGCGCTGGTCGATGCGGCGGTGCTGCGGGTACTGCGGATCATGCACCAGGTCGGCCCGGACGCCCCCGTGTCCGCGTATCTGGACCACCCGGGGTGGCCGGATGCGCTGCGGGCGGCCCGTGACGCGCACGTGTGCCTGGCGGTGGGGGACGGCGAGGACCCCGACGCCCCGCCGCGGACGCTCGAGGTGCTGCGCATCCTGACCCGCTCGGCTTGACCGGTCGCCGCCGCCGATTGAGGGGGCGGGTGTCGGATGGTGGTGGGCGAGCAGGTGGTGGCACGGTCCGGTGCGCGGGACGGTGCTACGTCCGTGAGGTCTGTGTGGGACCCTGACCTGCATGAGTGAACAGCCCGCCCGCCCGACCGGCGCCGATCAGTACGTGCTCATCCTGTCCTGCCCCGACAAGCGGGGCATCGTGCACGCCGTGTCCAGCTATCTCTTCATGACCGGGTGCAACATCGAGGACAGCCAGCAGTTCGGCGACCACGACACGGGCCTGTTCTTCATGCGTGTGCACTTCTCCGCCGACCCTCCGGTGACTGTGGAGAAGCTGCGCGCCAGCTTCGCCGCGGTCGGGGACTCCTTCCAGATGGACTGGCAGATCCACCGGGCCGAGGACAAGATGCGGGTCGTGCTCATGGTGAGCAAGTTCGGGCACTGCCTGAACGACCTGCTCTTCCGTACGCGGATCGGGGCGCTGCCGGTGGAGATCGCGGCCGTGGTGTCCAACCACACGGACTTCGCGGAGCTGGTGGCCTCGTACGACATCCCCTTCCACCACATCCCGGTCTCCAGGGAGAACAAGGGGGACGCCGAGGCGCAGCTGCTGCAGATCGTGCGGGAGGAGGGCGTGGAGCTGGTGGTGCTGGCGCGTTACATGCAGGTCCTCTCCGACGATCTGTGCAAGCAGCTCAGTGGGCGGATCATCAACATCCACCACTCGTTCCTGCCGAGCTTCAAGGGCGCGAAGCCGTATCACCAGGCGCACGCTCGGGGCGTGAAGCTGATCGGTGCCACCGCGCACTACGTCACCGCCGATCTCGACGAGGGACCGATCATCGAGCAGGAGGTCGAGCGGGTGGGGCACGAGGTCACGCCCGAGCAGTTGGTGGCGATCGGTCGTGACGTGGAGTGCCAGGCGCTGGCGCGGGCCGTGAAGTGGCATGCGGAGCGGCGGATCCTGCTGAACGGGCGGCGGACGGTGGTCTTCGCCTAGACCGCACGGCCGCACCCCGGCGCCTCCGGACTGCACCCCGGCCCCGGCCCTTACGGCGCGCACCGCGGCCCCGATTCCGGCGTCCCGGCCTTCCGGCCCCGATTCCTGCCTTCCGGCGTCCCGGCGTCCCGGCCTTCCGGCCCCGATCCCGGAGTGCGGCGCCTACGGTCGCACCCCGAGCCCCCGGGCCCCCGGGCCTCCGGGCCTCCGGGCCTCCGGGGTCCCGGCCGACGGGCCCGATCCGCGGACGGGGCCCTACAGCCGGATCCCGTCCCGTATCTCCCTACGGCCGGCCCCGTCCCCTATGCCGCCGGGCCCGCTCCCTACATACGGCTCAGCGACGCCGCCGCGAGCAGCACCTCGCGGATTGCTTCCCGGTCGCCGACCTGGCCCGCGGCCGCGTCCTCCGGGGAGACATGGCCCGCGGCCAGGCGGCAGAACTCGACGCCGTCCAGGGCCACGTGGGCGACCTCGTGGTCGGCGGAGCCCAGCGCGCCGGGGGAGTCCAGGGGGACGAACCACTCGCCGCCGCCGGATCCCTCGATCTCCAGGCGGATGCTGCGGCCGGGGGCACCGGCGGGTACGAGGTGGCGGCGCGGGGGTGCCGACAGGCCTGACAGGCCGGCCCGGCGGCGGGCGGCCAGCACGGTGGGCAGCATGCGGGCCGCCAGGTCGAGCATCTGGTGGAGATGGCGCGGGGCGGGCGGCTCGTACGGGTAGTCCACCGCCTCCGCGATGTCGTCGGCGTGCACCCAGCACTCGAAGGCGCGGTCCAGCATGGAGTCCCGCAGGGGCAGTTCGAAGCCGCCGTACCGCACGGTCAGGTCCCCGGACGTCCCGCCCGCGAACGACGCCGTGCGGATGAGGTTGTGGCTCTGCTCGCGCCAGGGCCGGCGGATGGAGCGGGTGGGCGGGAAGTGGGCGGCACGCCAGTACGACTCGGTGCGGCCCGCCGGGGTGGGGGCGTCGGACGGGATGTCGCCCAGCGGGTCCTCCAGGCCGAGGGCGACTCCCACCAGGCCGTCCACCGTGAGCAGATGAGCGATGACACCGGCGACGGTGGTGCGCCGGCTCGCCGGGACGTCGGCCTCGAACCAGCGCAGCCGCACCGGCGCGTGCCACTCCGCCTCGCCGAAGTCCTGCAGCAGGGCGTCGAGGCGGGCGGTCTCCGCGTCGTACGGCCTCGCCCACTCGGGGACGGGGATACGCGGCGGGCGGCGGTCGAGGCAGCCCTCCAGGACGCGGGTGCGCAGGGCGGGGTCCAGGTCGAGCGTCTCCTCCGTGTGCAGCAGCCCGACGGCCTCGCGCAGCCTGCGGGCCTCGTCCGCACAGGGGCCGCAGGAGCCGAGGTGCTCCTCGACGGCTGCGGTCTCCTCCGGCGAGCAGGCCGTGAGTGCCCAGGCGCCGAGCAGTGACTTCAGGACGCGGTGCTCCAGCACGAGTCCGGGCTCGGGCAGAGGGCGCCCGCCGTCCTCCACGGAGGTGCGAGGCATCGGTATGCGCGGCTCGTGAGCGGCGCCCGAACCGTGGGGACCGCCCGAACCGTGTGAGCCACCGGAACCGTGCGCGCCACCAGGACCGTGCGAGCCAGCGGAACCGTATGGACCGCCCGAACCGTGCCGGCCACCGGAACCGTGCGCGCCACCCGAACCGTGTGGACCGCCCGGGCCGTGTGGACCGCCCGGGCCGTGCGAACCGTCGTACGCGTCGAAGCGCTCCGGCCTGCTCATCGGGTGCCTCCGTATTCGGGCGGCGGGCCGGGCTCGTGGGCGGTGGACAGCAGTTGCAGGCCGAGGCGGAGTCGGCGGCGGGCCTCGTCCTCGGTGATGCCGAGGTCGGCGGCGGTCTGGCGGTAGTCGCGGCGCTGGAAGTAGGCCCGCTCCAGGGCGAGTCGCAGCGGGGTCGGCATGGAGGTGACGATGTAGTCGGCGCGGGCTGCCACAGAGGCGCGGTGCACCCTGCGCTCCAACTCCTCGCTGGAGCCCTGTCCGGCGCGCTCGAGCGCCTCCGTCTCGGTCGCGCGCAGCCGCTGCACGGCTAGCCGGTGGGTGAGGGTGGCCACCCAGGAGCGCAGCGGGCCCTGCTTGGGGTCGTAGGCGTCCGGGTTCTCCCAGACGTGGACGAAGACTTCACGGGTGATGCCGTCGGCGGCCTCCTCGTCGCAGAGGACGCGGTGTGCCAGGCCGTGCACCAAGGAGGCGAAGCGGTCGTACAGTTCGCCGAGCGCGGCGGCCTCCCCACGGGCCAGCCGCTGCTGCATCCTGCGGTCCCAGCGGGGCGGTGCGTCCTTCGTCGCCATGCTGCCCCCCTCACACCTGGTCGTGCCGGCGCCGGTTCCTGTTGCCACCGTCACCACGAATGTAGTCGGCACCGATGAAGACGCACGCCCCTTTGCGGCAATGTGCGCCCGTCGCCGAGGCGTGGATGCTAGTGCCCCAACAGGCAACGTTCGCCCCGTCGCGACGCCCGGCACGCTCCCCCAAGCTCTTCGAGCAGGGGGTACCCCCAGAGCACGCTTCCCCAAGCTCTCGACTTCTCCCCCACTCTCGGCTGCGCTCGAGCGGGGAGACCCCCATGAGCAGGGGGGACCCCCATGAGCAGGGCGGACCCCCATGACGCCGCCCGGCTTGTTGAGCAAAGTTGATCGACGTGTTGCGTGAAGTCGACCAAATCTGCCTGAACGAGTCCGATATGAGGTGCATCACCGACCGCTGGCCGGTGTTTCATGGAACAAGGCTTGGGCAGCAGCACTGGAAGCGTAAGGAAGGCTTCCGTTTTTTATGGGGTTCCAGGGGGAATCCCCGGAGCTTCAGGGCGGACGGATCGGCGGACAAGGGGCATTGTCGGTGGGACTCATGGTGACCGGCGTCGAGCGCGGCGACTGGACCGTGCTCGAGGTGTCGGGCGAGATGGACCTGGTGACATCGCCCGAGTTGCGCCAGCGGGTGCACGACGCGGTCGCCGACGGCCACCGCAGCCTGATACTCGACCTCTCACAGGTGCGGTTCTGCGACTCCAGCGGCGTCGGTGTGCTGATCGCCACGCGCCGGCTGATCCGGTCCTGCCAGGGCCGGCTGCGGCTGGTCCTGCCGGCCCACGGAGCCGAGGAGGGGTCCCACGTCAACCGCGTGATGGCCGCGCTCGGCGTCCGTCGTCTGTTCGACGTGTATCCCGACGCCGCCGCGGCTCTGGACGAAGGGGCCAGTCCGCTGTCCGCTTGAGACGGCCCGAGGCCACGCCGTTGTCGCGGAATTTCTCCGTTCTTGGCACAAGCGTCGTTTTCCTGCTCACGGTGGGGGTCCGGCGTCGTACGCTCCCGGGGCAGGTGCACACGCAGTTCGACTCCACGAGCTCCGAGAAGTGAGGCGGTCCGAGATACAGATGGCCAGCAGTGATTACGAGCGCCGGATCGCCGCCCGGTTCGCCACTTTCGACCAGGACGGCAACGGCTATATCGACCGGGAGGACTTCAGCGCCGCGGCCAAGGCCGTGCTCGCCGAGTTCGGCCTGGCCGCCCGCTGCGACAAGGGGCAGGCACTGTACGCGGGCGCGGAGGCCTTCTGGCAGGGTATGGCCGGGATAGCGGACCGGGACGGTGACCAGCGCATCTCCCGGGACGAGTTCGTGGGCGGCGCCGTCAAGCGGCTGCGCGACAACCCCGACCGGTTCGCCGAGATCGCTCGTCCCTTCCTGCACGCCGTACTGGCCGCGGCGGACGGCGACGGGGACGGCGCGGCGACCGCCGAGGAGACCGTCCGGGTCCTGAGGGCGTTCCGGGTGCCCGAGGACATCGCACGGCTGGCGGTCGGCGCGCTCGACGCGGACCAGGACGGCCGGATCGCCGAACCGGACATCGTCGACTCCTTCGCCCG
The DNA here is from genome assembly GCF_004023625.1 of Streptomyces cavernae. Lineage (GTDB taxonomy): Bacteria > Actinomycetota > Actinomycetes > Streptomycetales > Streptomycetaceae > Streptomyces > Streptomyces cavernae. The sequence goes on from NZ_ML137710.1 coordinate 91,540, forward strand.
CTACTTCACCGTGCCCGAGTAGCGCACCCGCACGTCACCGGGCCCGAGTAGCGCACCCGCACGTCACCGGGCCCGAGTAGCGCACCCGCACGTCACCGGGCCCGAGTAGCGCACCCGCACGTCACCGGGCCCGAGTAGCGCACCCGCACGTCACCGGGCCCGAGTAGCGCACCCGCACGTCACCGGGCCCGAGTAGCGCACCCGCACGTCACCGGGCCCGAGTAGCGCACCCGCACGTCACCGGGCCCGAGTAGCGCACCCGCACGTCACCGGGCCCGAGTAGCGCACCCGCAGGCCCGAGTGGCACTCACCGCCTCAGGTGTCCGAGTAGCGTTCCCGCAGCTTGTACTTGAGCACCTTGCGCAGGGTCTCGTTGCGTGGAAGGGCGTCCACCACCTCCAGCTGTTCCGGCAGCTTGTGGACCGACAGCCCTTCCGCGCGCAGATGGGCGACGACGGCGTCCAGCGTCAACGCCGGAGCCCCGGGCCGCGCTTCCACCACGGCGCACACCCGCTCACCGCGGTCCGCGTCCGGCAGCCCGATCACGGCGACGTCCCCGACCGCCGGATGCCGGTGCAGCAAGTCCTCGATCTCCTTCGCGGAGATGTTCTCGCCCTTGCGGATGATGACGTCCTTGAGTCGTCCGGTGAGGACGAGATGGCCGCTGTCCAGGACGTGTCCGAGGTCGCCGGTGATGAGGAACCCGTCGGCGTCGAAGGCCTCGGCGGTCTGGGCGGGGTCCAGATACCCCTGGCACACGGCCTCCCCGCGCAGCCGCACCTCCCCGTCGACCCCGGCCGGCACCTGCCTCCCGTCCGGACCCGTGATCCGTATCTCCATGCCCTCCGGCGGCTTCCCCTCCGTCGTCGCCAGGTTCTCCGCCGTGTCGTCCGGCGCCCCCATGGTGATCATCGGCACCTCGGTCATGCCGTAGCCGTGGGTGAGCTGCACCCCCATCTCCCGCACGACGGAGTGGTACAGCTCGGGCGGCTTCGGGGCCCCGCCGCCCGCGAGCAGCCGCAGACTGGGGATCAGCTTCTGGTCCGGCTGTTTGCGCTGCTCCGCGAGGAACATCGAGTAGAAGGCCGTCGAACCGCCCGCCACCGTCACACCGTGCTTGCGGTAGCCCTCCAGCGCGTCCGGCAGGGCGAACTGCTCGAACATCACCGCCGGGAACCCGTACAGCAGCAGCATCACCGTGTAGTCGGGCCCGGCGATGTGCGCGTAGGGGAAGGCCATCGAGCCCACGTCGTCCGCCGACAGCCTGAGCGCGTGGGCGAGGCAGGAGCCGCCCGCGATCAGCGAACGGTCCGTGTGCAGCACGCCCTTGGGGTCGGAGGTGGTGCCCGAGGTCCAGTAGATCCAGCGGACCGCGGTGCCGTCGGCGGGCGGCGGAGGAAGGACGGACGGGTCGCCGTCGGGCAGGGCGTCGTACGCCTCGAAGATCCCCCGCGCGCCCAGCCGCCGCGCCATCGCGGTGTGGTCGAAGCCGCGCCATGTGCCCGGTACCCCGAAGAACTCGGCCTTCGACTCGCGCAGTGCGAAGCCGACCTCGCGGTCGCGGTAGAAGGGGATCACCGGGGACTGCACGGCACCGAGGCGGGCCAGCGCGAAGGAGAGCAGCGCGGTCTCGATCCGGGTGGGCAGCTGCCAGGCGACCACCGTGCCCGGGCGTACACCCATCCCGTACAGCCCGGCCGCCACCCGCTCGGCGCGTTCGCCGAGCTCGCCGAAGGTCAGGGTGCGGTCGTCCTGGAGGAGGACGGGACGGTCGGGGGTGAGGCCGGCGCGGCGCGTCACCAGTTCCCAGAGCGTCCGCGAGGCCCCCAACGCGTGAGCGGTGTCGTTCAAGGCTGACCCCCTCTAGCTGACGGTATGTCAGATCGTGCCCAGAGCGTAGGGCCAGGCGCCTTGTCGGTCCAGGGGTGCGGGGCTAGCCTGCTTGTCGAGGAGTATCTGACGGATCATCAGAAACGGGCCGGGAGCGGCGCCCGCCAGGCGGGGCCCGAACGGCGCCCGCCAGGCGGAGGGGACCCATGAGCGAACTGCCCCGCATCATCAGCGTCGACGACCACGTCATCGAACCCGCGCACCTCTTCGAGACCTGGCTGCCGAAGAAGTACCAGGACCGGGGCCCCAGGCCGCTCACCGCGGGAATCGGGGAACTCGCCTACGTCGGCGGGAAGTACCAGATCACCATGGACCCCGACGGCCCGCCCACCGACTGGTGGATCTACGAGGACCTGAAGTTCCCCTACAAACGCAATATCGCCGCCGTCGGCTTCGACCGGGACGAGATGACCCTGGAGGGCATCACCCGCCAGGAGATGCGGCGCGGCTGCTGGGACCCGGTCGAGCGGCTGAAGGACATGGACCTCAACCACGTCGAGGCCAGCCTCTGCTTCCCCACCTTCCCGCGCTTCTGCGGCCAGACCTTCGCCGAGGCGCACGACAAGGAGGTGGCCCTGGCCTGCGTCCGCGCCTACAACGACTGGATGGTCGAGGAGTGGTGCGGCGACAGCGGCGGCCGGCTGATCCCGCTGTGTCTGATCCCGCTGTGGGACATCGAGCTGGCCGTCGCCGAGATCCGGCGCAACGCCGCCCGCGGGGTGAAGGCGGTGACCTTCTCCGAGATCCCCACCTACCTGGGGCTGCCGTCCATCCACTCCGGCTACTGGGACCCGTTCTTCGCGGTGTGCCAGGAGACCGGCACGGTCGTGAACATGCACATCGGCAGCAGCTCCCAGATGCCGGCCGCCTCCCCGGACGCCCCGCCTGCCGTGCAGGCCTCGCTGTCCTTCAACAACGCCATGGCCTCGATGATGGACTTCCTGTTCAGCGGGGTCCTGGTGAAGTTCCCCCGGCTCAAACTCGCCTACTCCGAGGGCCAGATGGGCTGGATCCCGTACGCCCTGGAGCGCGCCGACGACGTCTGGGAGGAGCACCGGGCGTGGGGCGGGGTCAGGGACCTGATCCCCGAACCGCCGTCGTCGTACTACTACCGGCAGATCTTCTGCTGCTTCTTCCGCGACAAGCACGGCGTCGCCTCGCTGGACGTGGTCGGCCGCGACAACGCGACCTTCGAGACCGACTACCCGCACGTCGACTCGACCTTCCCGCACACCAAGGAGGTCGCCCTCGACCATGTGAAGGGACTCGACGACGAGACCGTCTACAAGCTGATGCGCGGCAACGCCATCCGCATGCTGGACCTGGACTTCGACCGGGACCGCTAGTGGACCTCTCGTACACCCCCGAAGAGGAGGAGTTCCGGGCACGGCTGAAGGAGTGGCTGGCCAAGGTGCTGCCGACGCTGCCGCCGAAGCCGTCACCGGACGACTGGCCGGGCCGACGCGCGTACGACCTCGGCTGGCAGCGGATGCTGTACGACGCCGGGTACGCCGGACTGCACTGGCCGGTCGACGCCGGCGGCCAGGGCGCGACCCCCACCCAGCACCTCATCTTCCTGGAGGAGACCGAGAACGCCGGCGCGCCCTACGTGGGGGCCGGCTTCGTCGGGCTGCTGCACGCGGGGCCCACGATCGCCGCCGAGGGGACGGCCGCGCAGCGGGCCCGCTGGCTGCCGCCCATCCTGCGCGGCGAGGAGGTCTGGTGCCAGGGCTTCAGCGAACCGGACGCCGGCTCGGACCTCGCGGCGCTGCGAACGCGCGCGTGGCGCGACGGCGACGACTACGTGGTGAGCGGGTCCAAGATCTGGACCTCCCACGCGGAAGCCGCCGACTGGTGCGAACTGTTGGTCCGCACCGACCCGACGGCTCCCAAGCACCGGGGGATCTCCTGGCTGGCGATGCCCATGGACGCCCCGGGCGTCACCGTACGGCCGCTGCGGACCCTCGCCGGCTCCACCGAGTTCGCCGAGGTCTTCCTCGACGAGGTGCGGGTGCCGGTCGCGAACCGGGTGGGCGCCGAGAACGACGGCTGGCGCGTGACCATGGTGACGCTGTCCTTCGAGCGCGGCACGGCCTTCGTCGGCGAGGTCGTCGCCTGCCGCCGGGTGCTCGCCGAGGTGGCAGGGGAGGCCCGGCGAAACGGCCGCTGGGACGATCCCGTCCTGCGCCGCCGCCTCGGCCGGCTGAGCGCCGAGTTCCGGGCGCTGTGGCGGCTCACCCAGTGGAACGTGAGCGAGGCTGAGGGCACCGGCGGGGTCCCCGGGACCGGGGGTTCGGTCTTCAAGCTGAGGTATTCGCAGGCCCGGCAGGACCTCTACGACACGGCGGCCGAGGTGCTCGGTCCCGAGGCGCTCGACCTTGGCCGGGAGTGGGTCATCGACCGGCTGTCGTCGCTCTCCTACACCATCGCGGCCGGGACATCGCAGATCCAGCGGAACATCGTGGCCGAGCGCCTCCTCGGCCTCCCCAAGGGGCGGTGAGTATGCGTTTCCAACTCACTGAGGACCAGCGGGCCTTGCGCGCGGGCGTACGAGAGCTACTGGCGGCGCGCTTCGACCGGGAAGCGCTGCGGGCCGCGGTGGACACCCCCGGGCTGGACCGTGCGCTGTGGCGTGCCCTGGGGGCGGCCGGGTTCTTCGCGCTGCGGCTGCCGGAGGACGAGGGAGGCGTCGGACTCGGGCTGCCGGAGGCGGTGTTGCTGTTCGAGGAGGCCGGGCGGGTGCTGCTGCCCGGGCCCCTGGTCGCCACCCACCTGGCCGCCGGGGTGGTGGAGGGGGCGGCTACCGGGGAGACCGTGGTCACGTCTGTGGACGGCTCGCTGGTGGAGTGGCTGGACGCGGCCGATGTCGTACGCGTGGGTGATGCCCGCACCGTGGAGAAGGACGCCCTGGCCGCCGTACCCCTGCGGTCGCTGGATCCGCTGACGCCGTTGCACCGGACGGCGCCCGACAGCGCCCTCCACGGCGCACGCGACGGCGCACACGACGTGGTCGCGGCGGCCGCCCTGCTCACCGCCGCCGAGCAGCTCGGCACCGCCGCCCGCACCTGCGAACTGGCCGTGCAACACGCCCGGGCGCGTGAGCAGTTCGGGCAGCCGATCGGGGCCTTCCAGGCGGTGAAACACCTGTGCGCGGAGATGCTCGTGCGGACGGAACTGGCCCGCGCCGCGGTGTACGCGGCGGCGGTGACCGCCGATCCGCTCGACATCGCGGCGGCCCGGCTGCTCGCCGACGAGGCGGCCCTGCAGGGGGCCCGTGACTGCCTTCAGGTGCACGGCGGAATGGGCTTCACCTGGGAAGCAGACGTGCATCTGCATCTGAAGCGTGCGTGGGTGCGGTCGCGCAGAGGGGGGTCCGCGGCCGGGGCGGAGGAGGCCCTGGCGGCCGATCTGCTCACCGCCCGGGGCACCTCCGGCGGTCACATGCTGTGAATGTCACAGATCGTGGCATACCGAAATTACGGAGCGTTGATATCGGGTCGTGTCGCTCGAGGGGTCGTCACGGTGTGGAGTCGGCGCCACGAACCGGTACCTTGTGTGGGGTGCGAGTGGTTCCGAGGTCGAGCCGTCACGGTGTTGCCCATGAGGCGGCTCCGGAACGGGCGACGCCCACAGCTGGCCGGGCGGCACACCCCTGCGTAGCCGCCTGTTCGACTCCCCGCCGCAAGCGTCGCACAGTATGCCGTACGCGTACTCCTTCGCGCTGGAATATGCCCGAAGCGCTTGTTGGGGTGACTGTACGTCAACCATGCTGTCTCGCAGGGGAGTCACGTTCCGTGACCCCAGTTCTGGCCATGTTGGTCATGGCCACGATCGTGGCCTTGGTGAGGCGCGAGGCGATGTGTCCGCCGGTTCGGATGGTGTGAGCGGTGCAGGTGCTTCAAGTGCAGCTGGAGATCCGGCCCGACCCCGCGGAGGTGGGGCGGGCCCGGAGATGGGCCCGTTCGCGGCTCGCGGGATCCGGGATAGGAGACGACGAACCACTCGCCGAGACGCTGATCCTGCTCGTCTCGGAGCTGGTCACCAACGCCGTGGTGCACACCGGCTGTCCGGCCGTCCTGCGGCTGCTGCTGCCGGGTGTCTCCGGCGCGGCGGCGGGCGCGGTGTCCGGCACGGTGCGGCTGGAGGTCGCCGACGCCAGCGCCAAGCCCCCCGCTCCCCGGCATGCCGAGGGTGACGACACGGGCGGCCGGGGCCTGGAGTTGGTCGACGGCCTCGCCGACCGCTGGGGCTGGGACCCGGACGGCACCGGCAAGCGCATCTGGTGCGAACTGGACCGCTGTCGGCCCGCGTCCACGGTGGCGACCGCCACGTACGAGGCGTCGGCGGGCCCCGCGGCGTACCAGAACGGTGCGAACGCGTACGAGGTGGGCGCACGGGAGTACGACGATTTCGCCCGCGCGGCCGTCTAGCCGCCCGGCTCAGGCGCGTCCGCGGACACCTGCGGATGTCCACGGATGCCCGCGTGGTGGTCTGCGGGAATTGCGGATGACCCGCGGAAGCGCGGACGGCACGCGGAATTGCGAATGGCACGGGGGAGGGATCGCGCCTTCGGTCATGCCGTGCGCGCGCCGACCGTGAAGGACCCGGTCGGCGCTGAGCGGTACGCGCAGCCGAACGCGCCGGAAGATGCTCCCGCACGCGCCCTCACAAATGGGGTGTATGCGATAAATCACCGATCGGGTGTTGACGCGAGGTGTCCGTTTGATCACGCTTGTGGGCAGCGATTCGCCGTGAGGGGACGACGAGGGTTTCGGTGACGGGAGCCCTCGGCGAGTGTGGGTCGCGTTCGGCGTCGGCTCCTTCAGGGTCGGGACGGCCACTCGGGACCGGGGATCGGTCCCTTGGGCCGCGAGGAGCAGGGCGGGAACGCCGGAGCCGGATGGTGGCGCGCATGCCGTGCTCGGGGCGGGCAGTGCGCGTCGCCAGCCGGCGGTCTCTCTCCTCGATGTCCGGGTGCCCCGTGTCCGGCCCCTCTCTCCCTTCCGGTGTCGCGGTCAGAGGATCGCGACCGGTGCGACCGGACTGCCCGTACCGCCGATGAAGGGCTCCGGGGTCGCCGACAGCAGGAAGGCGTAGCGGCCGGTTTCTCCACAGGTTGTGGACAACTCTTCGAGATTCCAGTTCTGGCCCTGGAGCATGCCCATCTCGACCAGATCCAGCGCGTGCACCGGCAGCCACAGGTCCTCGATCTCCGGCGGGAAGATCTCGAAGGTCAGGGTGTCATTGGCGACGGCCGCCACATCGCGCGCGTGGAACCACTCGGGGGTGCGCAGGGACAGGCCCGGCGACGGGTACGCGTACGCGTGCTTGTCGCCCGCGAGGTAGACCCGCATCTGCCCGGTGCGCACCAGGACGATGTCACCGGAGCGCACCCGCGTGCCCGCCAACTCCTCCGCTGCGTCCAGGTCCTCCGGTGTCACCGCGTGGCCGCCGTCCAGGCTGTCCCGGCCCCGAGCGCGGGCCACGTCCAGCAGGACACCGCGTGAGACGAGGTGGCGGGGTTTGTCGATACCGCTGAACTCGGCACCGCCGTGCGCGGTGATGGAGTCGGCCGGGCGCCCGTTGTAGAGCTTCCCCGAGTGCGAGACATGGGTGAGCGCGTCCCAGTGGGTGGCCGCCTGCAGGCCCATGGTCACCGCGTCGTCGCTGGTCGCTACGGTGCCCGCGCCGAAGATCTCCTGATTGATCTGCACCATCGTGTGCAGGGGGTTGACCCGGCCGGGGATCATCCCCGTCTGGACGCCGTCCTGCTTCAGGGGAAGCGCCAGCGGGATCCGGCGCCCGGTGCGGACGGTCGCGGCGGCCTCGCGCACGACGTCGTCGGTGATCAGGTTGAGCGTCCCGATCTCGTCGTCGGCGCCCCAACGGCCCCAGTTGTTCACGCGCCTGGCGATGTCGTGGAACGCAGGATGGAGTGCCGGCGGCGACATGAGTCCTCCCGGGGCTTGTCTTCACGCAGCTGACGGGTCATAAAATCAACCCATCGCAAATCTAACGGTCCGTCAGAAACCGCGGGAAGAGGCGGAGAGCACTCGGGTCGGAAGGGGCCGGTGTGGGGAACTTCTTGGCAGACAAGGTGATCGCGGTGACCGGAGCGGGCCGCGGGATCGGGCGGGCGGTGGCGCTGGCGGCGGCGGCCGAGGGCGCGAGTGTCGTCGTCAACGACTACGGGGTCTCGATCGAGGGCGCGGAGCCCACGAGCGACGTGGCGCTCGGCGTGGTCAAGGAGATCACCGAGGCCGGTGGCTCGGCGGTCGCCGTCGCCGACGACATCTCCACCATGTCCGGCGGACAGCGGGTCGTGGACACGGCGCTAGGCGAGTACGGACGCCTGGACGGGGTGGTGTGCGTCGCCGGGATCCTGCGCGAGCGGATGCTGTTCAACATGTCCGAGGAGGAGTGGGACCCGGTCCTCGCCACCCATCTCAAGGGCACCTTCACCGTCTTCCGCGCCGCCTCCGCGGTGATGCGGAAGCAGGGCTCCGGCACCCTCCTCGGCTTCACCAGCGGCAACCACCAGGGCTCCGTCGCCCAGGCCAACTACAGCGCGGCCAAGGGCGGCATCATCTCGCTGGTGCGCAGCGCGGCCCTCGGACTGCACAAGTACGGGGTGACGGCCAACGCGGTCGCCCCCGTGGCGCGCACCCGGATGTCGGCGAACGTGCCCATGGAACTGAAGGAGATCGGCGAACCCGAGGACGTGGCGGCCCTGGTGGTCTACCTGCTGAGCGACCGGGCCCGGGAGATCACCGGGCAGGTGTACACCATCGCCGGTCCGAAGATCGCGGTCTGGGCCCAGCCCCGCGAACTGCGCGCCGCGTACGCCGACGGCTCCTGGACCCCGGAGAAGATCGCGGACTTCCTGCCCGGGACGGTCGGCGTCGACCCCATGCCCATGCTCGCCCAGCTTCAGGCCATGGCACGGGCGGCGAAGGCGAAAGAGCGGCCCAACGCCTGACGTCCGGGAGGACACCGTGGAGTTCGGGTTCGGACCGGAGGACGAGGCGTTCCGCAGCGAGGCGCGGGAGTGGCTCGCCACGCACCTCGCCTCCTACCAGGAGGCCGTGGGCAGCGGCGGCCCCGGCAGTGAGCACCAAGCCGCGGCCGTCCGCCGGGGCTGGGAGCGGGAACTCGGACGCGGCGGCTGGATCGGCATCGGCTGGGACACGGCGGCCGCCGGGAACAGCGGGAGTACCGGGAGTACCGGGAGTACCGGGAGCACCGCGAGCACCGGGAACAGCGGGAACACGCCCGGCTACGGCAACCGGCGGGCCACGCTCACCCAACAGGTCGTCTGGGCCGAGGAGTACGCCCGCGCCCGTGCCCCCGGGCGCTGCGGCCACATCGGCGAGAACCTCCTCGCCCCCACCCTCATCGCCCACGGCTCGGACGAACAGCGGGCGCGCTTCCTGCCGGCCATCGCCCGCGGCGAGGAACTGTGGTGCCAGGGCTACAGCGAACCCGACGCGGGCTCCGACCTCGCGGGAGTGCGCACCACCGCCGGACGCGACGGCGCATCGCACCGCGTCACCGGACAGAAGATCTGGACCTCCCTGGCGCACGAGGCCGACTGGTGCTTCGTGCTCGCCCGCACGGAACCCGGCTCCCACCGCCACCGCGGACTGTCCTTCCTCCTCGTGCCGATGGACCAGCCCGGCCGTATCGAGGTGCGCCCCATCCGGCAGCTGACCGGGACCAGCGAGTTCAACGAGGTGTTCTTCGACGGCGCCGTCGCCCCCGAGGTGGTGGGCGGCGAGGGCAACGGCTGGCGGGTCGCGATGGCACTGCTCGGCTTCGAGCGGGGGGTGTCCACGCTGGCCCAGCAGATCGGGTTCGCCGAGGAACTGGGGCGCGTGGTGGACTTGGCCGTCTCCTCCGGGGCGGTCGACGACCCCGTCGTCCGCGAGCTGCTCGTACGCCAGTGGGCCGAGTTGCGCACCATGCGTTTCAACGCCCTGCGCACGCTGGGTGGTTCGGGCGCCGACCCGCACGCGGGCGGCGACCCGGGCGCCCCCAGCGTCGCCAAGCTGCTGTGGGGGCGCTGGCACCAGCGGCTGGGCGAGCTGGCCATACGGGTGCGGGGCGCGGCCGGCGCGGTCGGCGCGGCGGACTGGTCGCCGGACGCGCCGTACGAACTGGACGCGCTGCAACGCCTGTTCCTCTTCAGCCGGGCCGACACCATCTACGGCGGCTCGGACGAGATCCAGCGCACCATCATCGCCGAGCGGGTGCTCGGTCTGCCCAGGGGGCCCAGATGAGGGACCCGAGATGCCCGAGGTGAAGGAGCCCCGATGCGCGGTGTGATCTTCGACGGTACGCAGACCCGGGTCGTGGACGACCTGGAGGTACGGGACCCGGGGCCGGGCGAGGTACGGGTCGCGGTCACCGCGGCCGGGCTCTGCCACAGCGACCTCTCCGTGGTCGACGGGACGATCCCCTTTCCCGTGCCGGTGGTGCTGGGCCACGAGGGCGCGGGCGTGGTGGAGGCGGTGGGGGCGGGCGTCACCCATGTCGCGCCCGGCGACCACGTCTCGCTGTCCACGCTCGCCAACTGCGGGGCCTGCGCGGACTGCGACCGGGGGCGGCCGACGATGTGCCGCAAGGCGATCGGGATGCCGCAGCGGCCGTTCTCGCGGGGCGGCGAGCCGCTGTTCCAGTTCGCGTCCAACTCGGCCTTCGCGGAACGGACCGTGGTGAAGGCCGTACAGGCGGTACGGATCCCCGACGACGTCCCGCCGGAATCCGCCGCGCTGATCGGCTGCGGTGTCCTGACCGGCGTCGGCGCGGTGCTCAACCGGGCCCGGGTGGACCGAGGCGAGAGTGTCCTGGTGATCGGCACCGGCGGGATCGGCCTCAACGTTCTTCAGGGCGCGCGGATCGCCGGCGCGTCGACGATCGTCGCCGTGGACGCCAATCCGGCGAAGGAGAGCGTGGCCCGGCAGTTCGGTGCGACGCACTTCCTCACCTCCACCGACGGAGTGAAGGACATCCTGCCGACCGGCGCCGACCACGCCTTCGAGTGCGTGGGCCGGGTCGAACTGATCCGCCAGGCCATCGATCTGCTCGACCGCCACGGCCAGGCGATCCTCCTCGGCGTACCGCCCGCGACGGCGGAGGCGTCCTTCCGCGTCTCCTCGATGTACCTGGACAAGTCGATCCTCGGCTGCCGCTACGGCTCCGCGCGCCCGCAGCGGGACATCGCGCTGTACGCGGAGCTGTACCGGTCCGGACGACTGCTGCTCGACGAACTGGTGACGCAGACGTATGCGGTGGAGGACTTCACCAAGGCGGCGGAGGACGCCCGGGAGGGGCGGGTGGCGCGGGGGGTGCTGACGTTCTAGGGCGGTGCGGTGCGGGATGGCCGGGTGAGATCCCGGTCAGTCGCGGTTCAGGGCGGTCCCGTTCGGCTGGGCGGCTGTGGTGCCGGTCCGGAACGTGCGCCGGTACGCGGTCGGGGTGACGCCGAGCGCCGTCTGCAGGTGTTGCCGCATCGACTGGGCGGTGCCGAACCCGGCGTCCCGCGCCACCTGGTCGATCGACAGGTCGCTGGACTCCAGTAGGTGCCGGGCGCGTTCCACGCGCTGCTGGGTGAGCCACTGGCCGGGGCTGACGCCGACCTCCTCGCGGAACCGGCGCGTGAAGGTGCGTACGGACATGGCCTCCACCTCGGCCATGTCCCGCAGCTGGATCGACTCGTGCAGCCGGCCGAGGGCCCACGCGCGGGCGGCGGTCGTGGTCGCCTGCTGCGGCTCGGGCACCGGCCGCTGGATGTACTGCGCCTGACCGCCGTCCCGGTGGGGCGGTACGACGGTGCGGCGGGCCACGTCGTTGGCGACGGCGGTGCCGTGGTCGCGGCGCACGATGTGGATGCACAGGTCGATGCCGGCGGCGACACCGGCCGAGGTCAGGACGTCCCCGTCGTCGACGAACAGGACGTCCGCGTCGACCTTGATCCTGGGGAACAGCCGCTGGAAGTGCTCGGCGTGGGCCCAGTGCGTGGCGGCCGGGCGGCCGTCGAGGTGCCCGGCGGCGGCGAGGACGTAGCCGCCGGTGCAGATGGCGACGAGCCGGGTGCCGGGCCGGATGTGCGCGAGCGCGGCGGCCAGCTCGCCGGTGAGCACGCCCTCCTCGTACACCGGACCGAGCTCGTGCGAGGCGGGGACGACGACGGTGTCGGCGGTGGCCAGCGCCTCCGGACCGTTCTCGACGAGGATCGAGAAGTCGGCTTCCGCCTCGACGGGACCGGGTGGGCGGATGGAGCAGGTCACCACGTCGTACAGCGCACGGCCGTCGACCTGCGACCTGGCGCGGCCGAAGACGCGCTGGGGGATGCCGAGTTCGAAGGGGAGGAGACCGTCGAGGGCGAGGACGACGACGCGGTGCCGTCGGTCCGTGACTGGTTCGGGGGCCTGGCTCATGGCCCGATCCTAATGAATGCTGTCCCTCGGGCCACTCGATCGGGGATCTCTCAGGACAGAAGCTCTACGGCGTGACCCAGCCAACCGATGCGACCATGCCTGGGCCCGCCGCCGAAAAGTCCGGTGCCGACGGGCCACGACCCCTCCGAACCCGCCGCTCCCGGTTCCGCGCCCGCCGTCCCCACTGGGCCTGGTTCGTCGCCGCCGTCACCTTCGTGACGATCACCGGAGCCGCCGCCTTCCGTTCCCTCCCGGGGCTGCTCATCGACCCCCTGCACGAGGAGTTCCACTGGACGCGGGGAACGATCGGGCTCGCGGTCTCCGTCAACCTCGTGCTCTACGGACTCACGGCCCCCTTCGCCGCCGCGCTGATGGACCGGTTCGGGATCCGGCGGGTGGTCGCGGCGGCGCTGACCGTGATCGCGGTCGGCTCGGGTGCGACGGTGTGGATGACCGCGGCGTGGCAACTGCTGCTGTGTTGGGGGCTGTTGGTCGGTCTGGGGTCCGGCTCCATGGCGCTGGCGTTCGCGGCGACGGTCACCAACCGCTGGTTCGTCGAGCGGCGGGGCCTGGTCACCGGCATCCTGACCGCGGCGTCTGCCTCCGGCCAGTTGATCTTCCTGCCACTGCTGTCCTGGATCGTGCAGAACCACGACTGGCGCCCCGCCGCGGTGACGGTGGCCCTCGCGGCGCTCGCGGTCGTCCCCTTCGTATGGCTGCTGCTGCGGGACCATCCGGCGGACGTCGGGCTCAAGCCGTACGGGGCTGAGGAGTTCGTCGAGAAGCCCGCACCGACGCCGGGCGCCGCGACCCGCGCGGTCAGGGTCCTCCTCTCCGCGGTCCGCACCGGCCCCTTCTGGCTGCTCGCGGGTACCTTCGCGATCTGCGGCGCCTCCACCAACGGGCTGATCCAGACCCACTTCGTGCCCGCGGCGCACGACGAGCGGATGCCGATCACCGCGGCGGCCTCGCTGCTGGCCGTCATCGGGGTCTTCGACGTGGTCGGAACCATCGCCTCCGGCTGGTTCACGGACCGCTTCGACGCGCGCCGGCTGCTCGCGGTGTACTACGCGCTGCGTGGCGTCTCGCTGCTCTTCCTGCCGCTGCTCCTGTATCCGTCCGTGCGCCCCTCGATGCTGTTCTTCATCGTGTTCTACGGCCTCGACTGGGTCGCCACCGTGCCGCCCACCCTCGCCCTGTGCCGTGAGCAGTACGGTGACGACAGCGCGATCGTCTTCGGCTGGGTATTGGCGTCCCACCAGGTGGGCGCCGCGGTGGTGGCCTTCCTCGGCGGAGTGGCCCGGGACACCTTCGGGTCGTACGACGTCATGTGGTACGCCTCGGGGGCACTGTGCGCGGCGGCCGCGCTGATGGCGCTGGTGATCCGCAGGCGTCCGGTGGCACCCGCCGTGGCCGTGTGAGAGCGCCGACCTCGGGTGGTCAGATGAACCGGCCCTTGTGGAAGAGCAACGGGGTGTCGTCGCCGTCGGAAGTGCCCAGGGCGTGCACCCGCCCCACCACGATCAGATGGTCCCCGCCCGTGTGCACCGCGTGGATCGAGCAGTCGATCCACGCGGTGGCGCCGGCCAGGCGCGGGGCGGAGCTGTACGGGGCCTCGCCGTAGGAGACTCCCGAGAACTTGTCCGCGCCGCTCACCGCGAAGGCCCGGCAGAGCTTGCCCTGCCCGGCGCCCAGGACGTTGACGCAGAAGACGCCCGCGCGGGCGATCCGGGGCCAGGTGGTGGACGTACGGGCGACCATGAACACGACCAGCGGGGGGTCGAGGGAGAGCGAGGAGAAGGACTGGCAGGCGAAGCCGGCGGGGCCGTCGGCGGGGTCGGCCGCCGGTGCGGTCACCACGGTCACACCGGACGCGAAGTTGCCCAGGACGCGGCGGAACTCGGCCGCGTCGACGGGTGCGCGTTCGTCCTCGGCCACCGCGCGGAGGTCGGGGCGAGGCAGCACCTCGACCGGTTCCGCGGCGGTCGGGGCGCCGACCGACCTGAGGTAGCGGACGGCGGTGGCCGCCATTCCTGCGTGTCCCATCACACCTCCATTGAAGCTGACGGCTCGTCAGATTAGAAGCCTCACGACCTACTTGACGGCCCACATTCCGGCTTACGTGTCGGCCCTCGCGTCGGCTTGCTTGTCGGCCCTCATGTCGGCTTACGTGTTGGCCCTCATGTCGGCTTGCTTGTCGGTTCACTTCCCCTTGTATTCGGGACTCCGCCGCTCCACGAAACTCGTCACGCCCTCCCTGGCGTCCGCCGTCGTCATGTTGATCTCCTGCGCGGCGGCCTCGGCGGCGAACGCGGCGGTGCGGTCCCCGTCCAGGGACGCGTTCACCAACTGCTTGGTGAGGGCGAGGGTGCGCGTCGGGCCGGCCGCGAGACGCTCCGCCCAGGCGCGGGCCGTCTTTTCCAGCTCCCCTGCGGGCACGACCCGGTTGACCAGTCCGAGCCGCTCCGCGTCGGCCGCGCTCAGAGCGTCCCCGAAGAACATCAGCTCTTTCGCCCGCTGCGGGCCGACCAGCCGGGGCAGGAGGTAGGCGCCGCCGCCGTCCGGGACCAGGCCGCGGCGCACGAACACCTCGATGAACCTGGCCTCTTCCGCGGCGATGACGAGATCGCAGGCGAGGGCGAGGTGCGCGCCGATACCGGCGGCGGTGCCGTTCACCGCGGCGACGACCGGTTTCTCGCAGTCGAGCACGGCGGCCACGAGCCGCTGGGCGCCGAGGCGGATGGTGCGGGCCACGTCGCCGGCGACGCGTTCCGCCTGGACGGCCGTGCCACGCAGATCGGCGCCCGCGCAGAAGCCCCGCCCGGTCGCGGTGAGGACGACGGCCCGGACGGCGGGGTCGGCGGAGGCCTCGGAAAAAAGCTGGATGAGGCGTTCCCGCTGGTCAGGGGTGATGGCGTTGAGGGTTTCGGGCCGGTTGAGGGTGATCCACGAGACCGCGTTGTCAGTGGTGTGCAGTACCAATGAGTCCAGGGACTTTTCCGGTGATTCGCGGGGGGATTCTGACATGGGGGCATTCCCTTTCATGCAGGCTGTCGTGTCGCTTTTGCGGTGGTGTCGCCGTCAGTGCCGTCAGCGGCATCAGCGGCACACGGCCATCGCGTCCAGCGCCACGGCCCCCTGCCCCCGGGGCAGCACCATCAGCGGGTTGATGTCCAGTTCGGCGATCTGGTCCCCGAGCTCAAGCGCCATGCGCTGCACCCGCATGACGACCTCGATCAGGGCGTCGACGTCCACCGGCGGGCCCCCGCGCACACCGTCGAGCAGCGCCCTGCCGCGCAACTCCGAGAGCATCGCCAGCGCCTGGTCCTCGCCGAAGGGCGGCACGCGCACCGCCGCGTCCCGCAGCACCTCGACCAGCACACCGCCGAGACCCACGGTGACCGTCGGCCCGAACAGCTGGTCGTGCGTGACCCCGACGACCATCTCGACGCCCCGCTCGACCATCTGGCACACCAGCACGCCGTCCAGCGAGATGTCCTCGTAGCGTGCGATGTCGGTCAACTCCCGGTAGGCGTCGCGGACCTGGCTGGCGGAGGTCAGCCCCACCTTCACCAGACCCAGCTCGGTCTTGTGCGCGATCTGCGCCCCGGACGCCTTCATCACCACCGGGTAGCCGACCAGGCTCGCCGCGCGCACGGCCGCCGCCGCGCTGGTCACCAGCTGCTCGCGCGGTACGCGGATGCCGTACGCCCGCAGCAGTTGCTTCGCCGCGTGCTCGCTCAGCTGCCGCCCGGGCATCATCAGCGCCTGCGCCTTGCGGTAGGAGGGGGACGGGATGCGCGGTGCCTCGTCGAAGGGGGAGCGGTAGCCGCTGACGAAGTGGTGGTGGTCGAGGTAGGCGCGTACGGCCGTGATGCAGTTGGCGAAGGTGCGGAAGGTGGCCACCCGGGAGGAGCCGAGCAGCGTCTCGCGGTAGGCGGCCTCGGTGCCGACCGGAGAACCCCACACCACGCACACCAGCTTGTCCGTCTGCTCCGCCGCGTCCACGAGGTCCTGCGCGAGCTTGTCGCTCATGGGCGGGAACGGGCCGGTGATGGGGCAGATCAGCACGCCCACGGAAGGATCGTCGAGGATCGCGTCGATGATCTTCCGGCCACGCCAGTCGCCCACGGGATGCCCGCCGTTGTCGACGGGATTGGAGACGTTGAGGTACTCGGGTATCCACTCGTGCAGCTCGGCCTGCTTGGCGGCGGACAGCGTGGGCAGACGCAACCCGGCCTCCGTCGCCAGGTCCGCGAAGTGCGCGCCCGTGCCGCCCGAGATCGAATAGACGACCACACCGTCGGCACGCGGGGGCCGGGCGCGCGCCAGCAGAGTGGCGGTGTCCTGGAGCTCGTCGAGGCCGTCGACGCGGATCACGCCGAACTGCCGCATGGCCGCGTCCACCACCGTGTCCGCTCCGGTCAGCTTGCCGGTGTGTGAGGCGGCGGTACGGGCGCCGGTCTCGGTCCGCCCGACCTTGACGGCGACGACCGGCACCCCCCGCCGGGCGGCCCGGTCGGCGGCGAGCAGGAAGGAGCGCCCGTCCTTGAGCCCCTCGACGTAGGCGGCGATCGCCCCTACCTCGGGCTGTTCGGCGAAGTAGGAGATGAAGTCGGCGGTCTCGAGGTCGGCCTCGTTGCCGGTGGGCGCCCAGTGCGAGAGCCGTACGCCGAGCTCCTGGAGGGTGAAGACGGGCCGGCCCTGGTGGCCGGACTGGGTGATCAGGGCTATGGCCGGGCCGTCGAGGTCGTCACGGAAGCGCTCGAAGGCGTTGAGGTTGGTGTTCGGGCCGAGCAGCCGGACCCCGGAACGCTCGACGGCGGCGGCCAGCCGCTCCTGCGCGGCGGCGCCCTCGGCCCCGGTCTCGGCGAACCCGGATGCGAAGGCAACGGCGAACTTCACCTTCCCTTCGGAGAGTTCCGCGATCAGGGGAAGGGGGTCGCCGACCAACAGCACGGCCAGGTCGACCTGTTCCGGCAGGTCCGCGACGGAAGCGGAGCAGGGAATGCCGAAGACGGACTGACGGGTGGGGTGCACCGGGTGCAGCCGGGCGCCGACGCGTTCGGCCCAGCCGATCAACTGCCGCGTGATTCCGGTGTTCGGCCGGCCCTCGGTGTCCGAGGCGCCGATGACGGCCACGGACTCGGGACGGAAGAAGCGGTCGAGATCGGGTACGTCGGCGTACAGCGGACGCCCGCTGACGTCCAGGTCGTCGGTGGCGGCAGGCCTGCCGTGCACGACGGGCGATGGCTGCTCACCGCAGGCGATGACCCGGGCCCGGCGGGAGTCGGTGGTGAGGGTGCCGTGGGTTGATCCAAGCATCGGTCCGCCCGCTCCTGAGTTTACGGACAAGTAACTGACACAGTGTCAGATTACTGAACTGACGCTGTGTCAGGAACCGGTCTGCAGGCAAAGGAAGAGCGGCGAGTGCGAGGTTGGTACCCGCAGAGGGCATCACCGGAACCCTCGGTGGGGGAGTTGGTGGTGTGGTGACACGGGATCGGTCGGCAGAGCGCAGGTCACTCTGAATGTCCAAAACCCTCACCAGCGGAGGAACGGGGTAGCCGAACCGTTCTCCGAGCGCGGTGAAACGCGGCGTGGACGCTCTCGTTGATCTTCACGGAGCAGGCCTTGCCGGCGCGCAGGGGCAGCCGGCAGCCAAGGTCCGCGCAGACTTGAATGACGACCTGCTCCAGCGCCGCCGCAAGGCCCCGTAGTGTCATGGGGGCCGCGGTGCAGCACTGGTGCTCCGAGTCCAATGGGGTGGTAGCGGCACAGGAGTTCTGGTCGCCGGATCCGGTCACGCCGGACGACTTCCCGGCTGTCTTCGAGCGGCTGCCGCTGACTCCTTGGCCGGAGGACGAGTCCACGGCACGTGGCTCCCGCCCGGCAGCCGCTCACCATGCGGGAGTCCCTGGCCTTGATCGAGGACTTGCTGGGGGAACGATGAGCACAGCGGAACCCACACCGCTCAGCTGGTTCAAAAGCAGCTACAGCGGCAACGAAGGCGGCGAATGCCTCGAGCTGGCCGCAACCCCCGACACCGTCCATGTCCGCGACTCCAAGAACCCCGCCGGCGCCCGACTCGCCTTCCGGCGCGCGGAGTGGGTCGCGTTCGTGCGGTACGCCGCCGGACGCTGACCCGCTCCGGTTCGTCAAGGTGTCGCGGAGGTCCTAACGGGCCGTGCCGAAGTCCTGGGTCCAGTAGGAGCCGGGCTGGGCGAGGCCGATACGCCGCTGTGATCGAACCTTGCCTGCCCGCTCCCTCCCGGATGACAGAACCAGGGCCTGTGCGACGTCGTGTGCTGCCGCTGGGCGCGTGCGGGCCCGTACACCCAGCGGCAGCACGATCAGTCCGAGGGCCTGATCCGGCGGGTTCAGGGCAGGCGCGCCGGGCATTCAGCGGCTGATGTCGTCCAGCTCGGTCAAGTCCTCATGAGAGAGGATGAGTCCCGCGCCGGCGATGTTCTCGCGCAGGTGTGCCGTCGATGATGTGCCGGGGATGAGCAGGGTGTTCGGTGATCGCTGCAGCAGCCAGGCCAGTGCGACGGACATCGGTGTCGCCTCCCGTCGAGCGGCGACCGCCGAGAGCGCCGAGGACTGAAGCGGGGTAAAGCCCCCGAGGGGGAAGAAGGGCACGTACGCGACGCCGTCGGTGGCGAGCCGGTCGATGAGCTTGTCGTCGTGGCGGTGGGCGAGGTTGTACATGTTCTGCACGCACACGATCGGCGCGATGCTCTGTGCCTCGTTGACCTGCTCCGCGGTGGCGTTGCTGACCCCTAGGTGGCGGATCAGGCCCTGCTGCTGGAGTTCGACGAGCGTCTCGAACGCCTCGGCGAGCGAACCGGGCTGGGGACCTTCGGCGTTGCCGAGTCGGAGGTTGACCAGGTCGAGTACGTCGAGCTGGAGGGACTTGAGGTTGTCGTAAACCTGGCGGCGCAGATCTTCGGGTCGTCGGGCCGGAGGCCAGCCACCCTGTTCGTCGCGGATCGCGCCCACCTTGGTCACGATGTGCAGTGACTCGGCATAGGGGTGCAGTGCCTCGCGGATCAGCTCGTTGGTGACGCGCGGCCCGTAGGCGTCGCTGGTGTCGATGTGGGTGATACCGAGGTCGACCGCTTCACGCAGAACGGCCAGAGCACCCTCGCGATCAGCAGGCGGCCCCATGACCCACGGGCCGGCCAGTTGCATGGCGCCGTAGCCGAACCGGGTGACGGTCAGGTCACCCAGAGTCCAGGTGCCGCCGGGTAGAGAGGAGGGGGGTGTGCTCATCTTGTTGCCTTTCGTCGTGCACTTGAGGGGTGGCTCCTGCTGCGTCCGTGCATCAGCATTGGAGAGGAACTTCCTGTCGGGAAGTAGGCACTTTGGAGTGCGTAACCCACCCATCGGTGAGAGGTGCGATCAGTGACGACGATGAAGGCGGCCCAGCAGAGAGCTCAGACCAAGGTGGAGTACAACGCGTTCCTGGCAGCATGTCCCAGCCGGCAGTTGCTGGACCGAATCTCGGACAAGTGGGTCGTCCTGATCCTGTGTGCGCTGGGCGGCGACACCAGCCCTCGCCGGCCGGGTGCAGCACACGCGGACGCTCCGACGGCGATGCGTTACTCCGAGATTGCTCGTCTTCTGGCTGGGGTCAGCCAGAAGATGCTGACCCAGACGCTACGGTCGCTGGAGCGCGATGGTCTGCTCACCCGTACCGTGACGCCAACCGTCCCTGTCACCGTCTCCTACGAGCTGACCGACCTCGGTCTCTCGCTCCACGACATGACACGCGGGCTCAGAAGCTGGGCGCAGACGCACATGGCCGAGGTCCTCGCAAACCGCGAGAACTACGACGCTCGCACCTCCTGACGACTCACATCGTCGTCTGGGCCGGCAGAGAGGGCCACACATGAGCAGCCTTGAGACGCATTGAACCGTCCACGTCCCAAGAACCCCGCCCGCGCCCGACTCGCCTTCCGCCGCTCCGAGTGGGGCGCGGGAGGGCGGTTCGCCGCCCAACCCGGCCCCCGCCGGAGTGGCCGAAGAGCTC
>NZ_ML137710.1:111913-315502 GCF_004023625.1 Streptomyces cavernae
CCCCCCCCCCCCCCCCCCCCCCCCCCCCCCCGCCGCCCGCGGGGGGGGGGGGGGGGGGGGGGGCCCCCCCCCCCCCCCCCCCCCACTCCGGAGTCGCCGAAGAGATCAGAGCGCGTCCAGGACCTCCTTCGCCACCCGCTCGCCGGACCGTACCGCGCCGTCCATGAAGCCGTTCCAGTAGCCGGAGGTCTCCGTGCCCGCCCAGTGGATGCCGTTCACCGGGGTGCGGCGGGCCTTGCCGTACTGGGTGAGGACGCCGGGCGGGGCGTAGGCGACGGGGCCGCCGCGGGAGTAGGCCTCGTTGTTCCAGCGCTGCAGGACGAACGAGGTGGGGGTCTTGGCCTTGTCGCCGAAGTAGGTGACGTAGTCCTTGAGGACGGCCGCCTTGACCTCGTCCACGGAGGCGGAGTCCAGCGTGCGCATCTCATCTGCCTCGATGAAGCCCATCAGGGCGCCGTAGGAGGCGTCCGGCGGGGAGTTGTCGAAGGTGGAGCGGACCGTGCCGGTGTCGCTGACGATCTGGCCGTTGAGGCCGTCCGCGCGCCAGAACGGGGTGTCGTAGACGGCGATCGCCTTGCCGATGGAGCCCATCGGGAGGCGCTGGGTGAGCTGGTCGCGCAGGGCCGGCAGCAGCGGGTCGTACTGGATGCGGGAGGCCAGCGGCGGCGGGACGGCGACGACGACCCGGCGCGCGGTGACGGTGACGCCGTCCGCGGTGACGGTCAGCTTGCCGCCGGAGGAGGCGATGGAGCGCACCGGAGCGCCGAGCACCACCTTGTTGCCCAGCGACTCCGCCAGCTTCTGCGGGATGAGCCCCGAACCGCCGACGAAGCGCAGCTCCTGGGCGCCGTTCGCGGTGTCCGTGAGGCGTTCCAGAGTGCCGGGATTGGACGCGTCGCCCGCACCGGCGATGTAGGAGAGCACGAACAGCAGGGAGAGTTCGCGGGGTTGGGCCGAGAAGATGGAGGTGCAGGCCACGTCGAAGAGGAACTTGGCCGACGGGATCACGGCGTTCTTCCGCAGCCAGGTCTCGAAGGTCTGGCCGTCCCATTCGACGGCCTTCTCCGCGGTCCAGGGCGCGTCCACCGGCACCTTGGTCGCCATGTCGTCGAGCATCGCCTGCACGGCGGCGGCGTTGGCGAGGCCCGCGATGTCGATCGGCGGTACCGAGCCGAGCAGGCCGTCGGTGGCGTACGGGGTCTTCGTACCGTCCTTGTACAGCAGGTTCTTGCCGGTGTTGTACGTCGGGAAGGTCTCCACACCCAGGCTGTCGGCGAGCGCCTTGATGCGGTCCTGGGTGGGGCCGATGAACTCCCCGCCGCCCTCGGTGACTCCGCCGTTGGCCAGTTTGAGGTTGACCACCCGGCCGCCGACGCGGTCCCGGGCCTCCAGGACGACGACGGACTTGCCGGCCGCCGCGATGTCGCGGGCCGCGGTGAGCCCCGCGAGCCCGGCGCCGACGACGACGACGTCGGCCTCCCGGGCCGCCGCGGCCGAGGCGGTGCCGGTGCCCACGCCGGCGAGGGTGACGACACCCGTCGCGGCGGCGCCGCCGAGCATCGCGCGTCGGGAGAGCCTTGCGGGAGCTCTTCCGGAGTCGGAGTCCTTCGCGGAGACCTGTCTTTCACGTGCCACGTGCGTCCTCCGTCGTAAGCGGTACAGGCGAGTGTGAAGTGAATGGTGTTCAGAGCGAGCATTGTGGTGCATCCGGACGGTCCTGCACAGAGTTTTGACTGACCGGTAAGTAATGTGATTCCAGAGGTACTTGACGCATCGATATGCGAATTCGGTACAACCGTTCCGCACCCTTGACCGTCCACCTCAAGGCGTCGGACAACCCGACGCGTGAACGGGACCGAGTTCACCGGACCTTGGGTCCACCGAGCCTGTGGGGGAAGACATGAGACCTGTCTCCGTCGGGCGCACCGCGCGCCTCGGAGCCTGTGTCACCGCGGCGGCCGGTCTGCTGGCGTTGACGCCGGCCGTCCCGGCATTCGCCGATGAGACCGACCAACTGTGGGTCGACGCGCCCTCCGAGCTGAGCCTGCCGCTCGGCGTGGACGGCGGGCCGCCGCAGACCCGATCGCTCGACCTCGGGTTGTACCACGACAACGACAACTTCACGGTGACCGACGGCCGCCTCACCGTGGACATCTCGGGGCTCACCGGCGTCGCCGAGGTGACCTGGCCCGACAACTGCGCGCCGAGCGGGACGACCGCGGTGTGCAGCGTTCCCGAAGTACCGACCATCGGGGCCGACTACGACGAGCAGATCCACCTCGCGGTGCGCGCGGCGGACGGCGTCGCGGCCGGGGCGCAGGGACGGATCACCTACGAGGCCACGGCCGTCGGCGGCCCGGACGGCACGCTCACCGCGCCGCGGGAGAGTTTCGACACCACGGTCACCATCGCGGCCGGGCCCGACCTCGCCCTCGCCGACGTCGCACCGGTCAAGGGTGCGAAGCCGGGCACCACCGAGACCGTGCCGTTAGCCCTGACCAACAAGGGGAACGGGGCCGCGAACGGCTTCACGCTGAAGATGTTCGCGTCTTACGGGCTGGAGTTCCCGACGAAGTACGACGAGTGCTCGTACACCGGGATCGGGGGTACGGACGAGGCGCCAATGACTCAGGTGACCTGCGCCTTCGACGAGGTGCTGGAGCCGGGCGACTCCTTCGCGCTCCCCGCGCCGCTCCGGGTCGTGCTCGCCGGGCACGCCATGGGCGAGCGGCTGGACCTCAGCGTGGAGCCTGGTGGCGGAGCCACCGACATCTCCGACGACGACAACTACGTGGTGGCCGGTTTCGCCGTCGACAACACCGCGGACTTCGCGGTGACCGGTGCCGCGGTCTCGGGCGCGGCGGGCACCACCGTCACCGCCCCGCTGACCTTCAAGAACAACGGCCCCGGCTGGCTGGGCAACCTCGGTTCCGGCGAAGCCGTCGCCGTGGTCAGGCTGATCGTGCCGCAGGGCACCACCGTCACCGGGGTCCCCTCGGGCTGTGAACCGCGCACTCTGGGCGGCGGCTACTACCCACGCCGGACGGGCGCCCCGCGATACGACTGCGACCTGCCGTACTGGGTGCTGGAGAACACGCAACGCCCGTACGCCTTCACGCTGCGCATCGACACGGTCCTGCCCGGCACGACCGGCGCCGTCAGCATCCATCCCGGTTGGGGGAACAGCGGGTTCCCCTTCGATCCGGACATCACGAACAACACCTCCGTGCTCGCGGTGAACTAGTGTCCTGCGCCGGAAGTTCCTAGGCGGTTCCGGCTGAGCCGCCGACGGTCAACGCGCCTGATCGGCGGCCGGGGATCCGACCGTCGAGACGAGACAGATCTACCGACGGATTTCTGGCGCAGGACACTAGTGTGCCGCAGGTGGTTCGTCGTTGGATCCCGTAGGAGTTCATCTAATGGGACTCGAAGACGGTCGTCACCAGCCCTGAGCAGAGTCGGGGGTTGAGATCTGCCGGGATACGGGGGCCTCTCCGTGGCCCGAAACCTGAGGTTGAGCGAGACGCCGGGTGTTCGTCGGCCTCGCTCAACCTGAGGCACCAGCCATGTGAGAGCGGTTCGGCAGACGCGTATCTGCAGGCGCCTATGCGCATGCAGATACGCACGCTTCAGCGCGCGGCGGGACGGGAGGCCCGCGACGTGTTGCGTGCCACCGCCTTCGCGATCTTCGGTGCGTCGAGCGCGATCTCGCGGAGCGTCCCGCTGATCGGGTTGGCGAAGCCGGTGAAGTAGAGCCCGGGCGCGTTCCTGGGGCTGTGTGCCCCGTGCACCACCGGCTTCCCTCGCTCGTCCAGTACGCCGAGGTGCCCGACGAGGCCCTCCAGCGCCCGCCGGTACCCGGTCGCGGCGATCACGACGTCCGGCCCGATCCGCTCGCCGTTCGCGAGCAGCACCTTCCCGTCCTCGAAGCCCTCCACGGCGGCCACGACCTCGACCTTCCCCTTGCGTACGGCGTCGATGAGGCCGACGTCCTGCACGGGGATCGCGCCTTCCTTGACGCGCGAGTAGAGCCCGCTGTCCGGGCGCGGCAGCCCTAGTGCGGACAGATCGGGGACGCTGAGCCGGGCCATCGGCCTGGCCAGCCGGTCGACGAGCGCGACCGGCAGCCGCCGCACGAGGACGGCCGTGTACTGGGCGGCCCAGCCGGCCGTCGAGCGTCGCACGATGTGGGGCGCGGTGCGGACGGACAGACGCACCCGGGAAGCGCCGCCCTCGACCAGGTTGACGGCTATCTCCGCGCCCGTGTTGCCGACGCCGACGACGAGGACGTCGCGGCCGGCGTACGGGGTCGGTTCGCGGTACTCGCCGGCGTGCAGGAACTCTCCGGTGAAGGTGTCGCGGCCCGGCCAGTCCGGGATGTTCGGCGTGTGGTTGTAGCCGGTGGCGACGACCACCGCGCTGCCGGTCAGTTCCCGGCCGCCGGTGGCGTGCAGCACCCAGTCCTCGCCGGAGCGCTCGATGCGGGTGACCTCCACGCCGGTGACGATCTCCAGTTCGTGGTGCTCGGCGTACTTCTCCAGGTAGCGCACGACGTCGTCGCGGGACACCCAGCGTCCGAACCTGCGCGGCATCGGCAGGCCCGGCAGTGCGGACAGCCGACGGGTGGTGTGCAGCCGGAGCCGGTCGTAGTGCCTCCGCCAGGAGGCGCCGACGTGCTCGGTCTTCTCCAGCACGACGGCCCGTACGCCCTGGGCACGCAGCGCGTACGCCGCGGACAGCCCGCCGGGACCGCCGCCGACGACATACACGGGACGGTCGTTCTGGAGCGGCACGAGCGGGTGCCCCGAGGATGACGAGTGGGGGGAGTCAGCCATGAGCGGGAGCGTAACCGCCGGTTCACTTGGTGGGTCTCGGTCAAGCCGGGAAACCATTGCGAATCGATCACGGCCGGCGGAGAAGTGTGTGGTGTCGGTGGCGTACGCCTCTTGCGCTCGTGGCGCCCGTCCGCTGAACTGACGTACCGTCAGATACTGGCCTGACGGGCGACGGGAGGCTGCCGCATGGACACGGTCTGGCTCAGCGGGGCGGAGTGGGTTGCCGTGTTGCGGATCGGCCTCGGGCTGTGGTGGCTGGAGAGCTGGCGGCACAAGGACAAGAAAGGGTGGTTCCAGCGGGGGACCGGGATCGCCTGGGCCGCCGACGTCGCGGCCAAGCACCGGTGGAACGCCGTCCGCAGCGGCTTCGACGTGGTCGTCGCGCCCCGGCCGCAGACCATGGCGTATGTCGTCGTGTACGCCGAACTCGCCCTCGGACTCGGCCTGGTGAGCGGATTCCTCACCCCTGTCGCCCTGGTCGGCGGGCTGCTGCTCAATCTGCTCTACCTCGTCCTCATGATCCACGACTGGGCCGAGCAGGGGCAGAACTCGATGATGGCGCTCATCTCGGTGGTCGCGCTGTTCACGATGTCGTGGCAGACGTGGTCGCTCGACGACGTGTTCGGGTTGTTCCAGTGAGCGGCGCCCACCGCGCGACGCGGTTCGACCTGCCGGACATCGACACCTTCACCCGGCCCTACTGGGACGCCGCGGCCGCGGGCATGCTGCTGCTGCGCCGGTGCGGCGCCTGCGACCGGGCCCATCACTACCCGCGTGAGTTCTGTCCCTTCTGCTGGAGCGACGACGTGGGCTGGGAGCCCGCGAGCGGGCGCGCCACGCTCTACACCTGGTCCGTCGTCCACCGCAACGACCTCCCGCCGTTCGGCGAGCGGGTGCCGTACGTCGCGGCCGTGGTGGATCTGGCGGAGGGGCCCCGGATGATGAGTGAGGTGGTGGAGTGCGCGGAGGAGGATCTGCGGGTCGGGATGGGACTGGAGGTGGCCTTCCGGGCCCTCGGAGAGGAGGGGGCCGTCGTCCCGGTGTTCCGGCCCGTCCGACCGTAGCGAAACAATGGGCCGATGGCCGATCTGCGTGAGCCCCACACCATCCGCCCGCTGCCCGAACTGTCCGACGGCACAGTGCTGTTGCGCACGTGGGACCCCACGTCCGACGTGGATGCCGAAGCCTGGCTGCGTGGCCTGACCGATCCGGAGTTCCTGCGCTGGAACACCCTGCTGACGGCGGTCGAGAACCTCGCCGCGGCGCGGGACACGCTGCTCGCCCGGGAGGAGGACCGGCGACAGGGCGGCAGCGCCTCCTTCTGCATCGCCGACGCGGACAGCGGCGCGGTCCTCGGCCACATGGGCGTCAACGACATCAACCCGGTGATGCGCAACGCCCGCGTCGGCTACTGGGTCCTGCCGGAGGCCCGCGGCCGGGGGGCCGCCCGCCGCGCCCTCACCCTCGCCACTCGCTGGGCCTTCGCCGAACTCCCGCTCCACCGGCTGGAACTGGGCCACGCCCTCGGCAACGGCGCCTCCTGCCGGGTCGCCGACCGCTGCGGCTTCCCGTACGAAGGCACCCTCCGCGGGGCGATGTTCGAGGCTGGGCGCAAGGACGCCTTCCGGGACGTCCATCTGCACGCCCGGCTGGCGACGGACCCGGAACCCGCGGACCCGTGACCCGCGGAACGAAGGTGAACTCCACCGAAGGTGAAGTCCACCGAAGGTGAACCCCGCAGCCGCCCCGGCCTCACGGCCACAGCAACTCCCTGCGCCAAACACCCCCCACCTTGCGGTAGTTCAGGCGTACATGCCGCCTGCGGGCGTCGCCCTGGAAGAACTCCGCCTCCGTGGGGTGCAGGTGGTACAGGGTCCAGCTCGGGGCGGCCGCGTCCGGTTCCTCCTGGGCGCGCTGCCAGGCCGCGTCGGACGCGCTGTGCAACTCGTCGAGTGACGACAGGACTTCGCTCTGGCGACCCACCAGGGCCGACGCCAGCGCGCCCAGGGAACGAGCCCGCAGGTCCGCCCGGCTCGCGGTCGCCGAGTCGGTGGCGACCGTGCCGCGCAGCCGGATCTGGCGGGCCTGCGCCGCCCAGTAGAAGTGCAGCGCCGCGCGGGGGTCCGCCGCGAGCTGACGGCCCTTGCGGCTCGTCGAGTGCGTCGCGAACGACCAGCCGTGGGAAGCGTCCGCCCCGTGCAGCATCACCGTCCGCACGTCCGGCGCGCCCTCCTCGTCGACCGTCGCCAGCGCCATCGTGTGCGGCTCGGTCTGCCCGGCCGCCACCGCCGCGGCGAACCACTCGGCGAACAACGCGAGCGGTTCCTCCGGCGCGACCGACGGGTCGAACTCCGGCAGCTCCGTGTCCCACACCTTCTGCGTCCGCAACAGCGCGTCGAGATCGTGATCCATGGGCCGAGTATCCTCTGCGGCCTGCGGCCTGCGGCCTGCGGCCTGCGGCCTGCGGCCTGCGGCCTGCGGCCTGCGGCCTGCGGCCTGCGGCCTGCGGCCTGCGGCCTGCGGCCTGCGGCCTGCGGCCTGCGGCCTGCGGCCTGCGGCCTGCGGCCTGCGGCCTGCGGCCTGCGGCCTGCGGCCTGCGGCCTGCGGCCTGCGGCCTGCGGCCTGCGGCCTGCGGCCTGCGGCCTGCGGCCTGCGGCCTGCGGCCTGCCGCCGACGGGCCCTCAGCCTCGCCCCAGTACCACCGTTCCCGACGAGCAGAACCAGCCGCCCGTGCCGGAGGCCACGGCGAGTTGCGGCAACCGGCCGCCCGCCCGGCGGACCTGGCGGTCGCCGGCCTCGCCGCGTAGTTGGCGTACCGCCTCCACCAGCAGGAACAGGCCCCGCATGCCCGGGTGCTGGGCGGACAGTCCGCCCCCGTCCGTGTTCACAGGCAGCTCACCGGTGAGCGTCAGCCGGCCTTTGGCGAGCTCGACGAAGGCGCCCCCTTCGCCCTTCTCGCAGAACCCCAGGTCCTCCAGCGTCACCAGTGTCATGTAGGTGAACGCGTCGTAGATCTCGGCCAGGTCGATCTCCTCGGGCCGCACCCCTGCCCGTCCGAAGGCGAGGCGTCCGCTCTCGGCCGCGGGCGAGACGGTGAAGTCGGTCCACTCGGACATCGTCGTGTGGGAGACGTGTTCGCCGGTGCCGAGGACCCAGACCGGTCGCGTACGGCAGTCCCGTACGAGGTCCTCGGCGGCCAGCAGCACCGCCGCACCGCCGTCCGAGCGGATGCAGCAGTGGAGTTTGGTGAAGGGGTCCGCGATCACGGGACCCGACAGGACCTCGTCCACGGTGATCGGGGTGCGGAACATCGCCTCGGGATTCGCCGCCGCGTTGGCGCGGGCCTGCACGGCGACCGACGCGAGCTGTTCCAAGGTGGTGCCGTACTGGTGCATATGGCGACGGGCCGCCATCGCGTACTTTGCGATCAGGGTGTGCCCGTACGGGACCTCGAACTGCAGGGGGCCGCGGGCCCCGAAGGACAGGTTCGCGGTGCGGCGGCCCGCCCTGAGGTCGGCGCGGGCGGTGGAGCCGTAGGCGAGGAGGACGGCGTTGGCGCGGCCGGCGGCTATCGCGTCCGCCGCGTGCGCCGCCATCACCTCCCAGGTGGATCCCCCCACCGAGGTGGAGTCCACCCAGGTCGGCCGGAGGCCCAGATACTCGGCGACCTCGATGGGCGCCAGCGTGCCGAGGCCCGCCGAGGCGAACCCGTCCACCGCCTCGCGCCCGAGCCCCGCGTCGGCGAGCGCCCGGCGGGCGGCCTGGGCGTGCAGGGCGTAGGGCGTTGCGTCGTCCACCCGGCCGCAGTCCGACAGTGCGACGCCGACCACGGCGACCTTGCGGTTCCCCGGAGCACCAGGAGTCATGGAATCTGACGGTACATTAGATGCGGGGTGGGAGGGAGGTCCCGGCGGAAGGGCGTCACGGCTCTGTGCATCCGCGGGAGACCGTCCTAATATGACGCACCGTCAGATCCGCGGCCGGTCGGCGAGTGAGCCGAAGGGGCGCGTCGGCGTCTCGACACCGACACGGGCGACCCGGAGGCGAACCGAGCCACAAAAACAGGAGCGCGCGCCCATGGACACGAACCTCACCGCCGAGCAGCTGGACATCCGGCGCACGGTAAGGGAGTTGTTGCTGAAGCGGTGCGGGGCGGAAGAGGTGCGGGCCGCCGTACTGACACCCGCCGGATACGACACCGCGCTCTGGTCCGCCCTCGCCGGGCAGCTCGGACTGCCGGGGCTCGCGCTGGCCGAGTCGTACGGCGGCGTGGGGTGCACCATCACCGAACTCGCCCTCGCCGCGGAGGAACTCGGCGCGGCACTCGCTCCCTCGCCCCTGCTTGCCACGGCGGTCCTCACCGCACCGCTGGTACGGGCCCTGGGCACCGAGGGGCAGCGGGCCGAACTCCTGCCCCGGCTGGCAGCGGGGGAGCTGACCGCCGCGCTCGCGGTACCGGGCACGGCACTCGCCACCGCGCTGGCCCTGGCCGACGACAACCGGGGCGACTGGGCGGGCGGCGGGCGCGCGGGCGGGGTGCAGGCCCGGCGGACGGACGACGGCTGGCGGCTCTACGGCCAGGCGGACCAGGTGCTGGACGGCCACAGTGCCGGGCTGCTGCTGGTGGCCGCGCACACCGGGGGCTTCGCCCGCTCGCGGACGCCACTGTTCCTGGTACGGGCGGACGCGGCGGGCCTCGTCCGCGTACGGCAGACGGCGCTGGACGAGACACGGCCCCGGGCCCGGATAGAACTGCGCCATGTGGTCGCCGAGTTGCTGGGCGACGACGACGCGGCGACGGCCGTTCCGGGGGAACTGGCAGCCGCCGGGGACGCCGCAGCCGCCGTGCTCGCCGCCGAGGCCGTGGGAGCCGCCGACCGGGCGTTGGAACGGACGGTGGAGCACGTACGGCAGCGGGAGCAGTTCGGGCGGGCGGTCGGGTCGTTCCAGGCCGTGCAGCACCGGCTCGCGGACGTCTACGTCCAGGTGCAGGCAGCCCGCTCCGCCGCCTACTACGCTGCCTGGTCCGCCGGGGTCGGCGGTGGCGAACGCGTGGGCGGGCTGGCCCTGGCGCAGGCGCTCGAGGCCCTGCGGACGGCCGCCGCCGAGGCGATCCAGCTGCACGGCGGCATCGGCTTCACCTGGGAGCACGAGACCCATCTGTACTTCAAGCGGGCGGCGGGGGACGAGCTGCTGTTCGGGCCGGGGCACCGGCTGCGGGCGCACGCCGCCGACGCCGCGGGACTGTTCACGGCCGGACACGGTGCGGAGGTGAGGGTGTGATGCCGCCCGGAAAGCGTCTGCTGCAGAAGGTGGCGTCGTCACCGTCCTTCGCCCGGTACGCCCCCTACGTCGTCCCCGCCATGGATCTCGCCGTGCACCGGTTCACCCGCGGCCGGGTGCAGCTGAGCGCGCAGATGCTGCCCGGGGTCGTGCTCACGGCGACCGGTGCGCGGAGCGGGCAGCCGCGCCGTACACCGCTGGCCTGTCTGCCGGAGCCGGCCGGTACCTGGATCGTCATCGGCTCCAACTACGGCCGCCCGGCGCACCCCGCCTGGACCGCGAACCTGCTCGCGCACCCGGACGCCGAGATCAGTTTCAAGGGGCGGGACATCCCGGTCAGGGCCCGGCTGCTGCAGGGCGAGGAGCGGTCCGCCGCCTGGCGGGAGGCCCTGAAGATCTGGCCGCCGTACGCGACGTACCAGGCGCGGGTCGACCGCGAGATACGGGTGTTCCGCCTTACTCAGCGGTGAGCCGGAGAGAGGGTGGGGGGCGCGCAAGCGCTGTGGGGAGGGCCGAGCAACCGGCCCTCCGCACGCTCGGCCCATGACACCACCATCAACCACATATGCCACTCAGGCAACCGGAGAGTGACTCAGGCGCACTGCTCACGGAAACCTCGAAACTCACGCCGTACGTCGCAAGATCGAACGCGCGGACCGCGCCGATCTTCCAGATCCGTACAGGAAGCCCCAGAGCCGCACACCGCCCGGAAACGCAGCAGGCGGCAGTCCACGTAAGTGAACTGCCGCCTGTATGACAGGACTGGGGGAACCTGATGCTGCGGGGCGTAACTACTCGGTCACTTGGTCGGCTTTCTGCCGGTGATGCCCAGATGCACCAACAGCGCCAGGTTGGGCTTGAGTTCGGCCGCCTTGACGCCCCAGGACGTGAAGCCCTTCTGGTGGGACGCCACCGCCGCGAGCATCGCGACCAGCGAACCGGCGATCGCCGGCGGGCTCAGGTCCTTGTCGACCCTGCCCTTGGCCTGGAGCTCCTTGACCGTCTCCACCAGGGAGTTGTTCACGGAGTTGAGGATCTTCATCCGGATCTTGTAGAACCGCTTGTCGCCCTCGGCGGCACCGAGATCCACGACCCGCAGGATCGCGTCATTCTTGCGCCAGAAGTCCAGGAACCCCTCGACGAGGTCCTGCGACGTCTGCCAGCCGGCCTTGCCGACCCAGGAGCGCCCTTCGAGCAGCTGCGTCAAAGCGGCGCCCTCCGCGGCCATTTGCTCGGCGATCTCCAGTACCGCGCCTTCGACGTCGGGGAAGTACTGGTAGAAGGTCGCCGGCGAAGTGCCCGCCTTGCGGGCGACGTCGATCACTTTCACGTCCCGGTAAGGGGACGAGCTGAGCATTTCGCTGAGGCAGTCGAGCAGCTTCTGCCGCGTCGCCTGCCCGCGCCGACCGGCCACGCGGCCGTCGACGGTACGCACTTGTCCTGTCATGCCGTCAGCTTACCGAGGGGTGATCGGAGCGCGATTCGGCCGACTGCAAATGGGGAGTGCGCCCACCGCGGGCGCGGCGGCGGAAAGGCCATTAGCTTGACCACATGGCCGTATTCAGAGAAGGCGTGCCCTGTTGGGCCGACGCGATGCTCCCTGATGTTGAGGCGGGCAAACGCTTCTACGGAGAGCTTTTCGGGTGGACCTTCGACAAGGAGACGCATACCGAATACGGCATTCGCAGGGCCGGCTACAGGGAGTATCACTACCGCGAGTATCTGGTCGCCCGCAGCGAGGACCGGACGGTCGCCGCCCTCGCGCCCAAGCGCGACGGACGGATGCCCACGGTCTGGACGGTGTACTTCGCCACCCCGGACCTCGCCGCGCTCACCGAGCGTGTCCGCCAGGAGGGCGGACAGCTGGTCACGGGCCCCGTGCCGGTCGGCACCCAGGGCATGCTGGCGCTGGTGGCCGACCCCGAGGGTGCCGTCTTCGGCCTGTGGGAAGGCGGGGCATGCGCCGGGTTCGAGAAGTGGCGCGAAACGGACTCCGTCGTGTGGACGGAGGTGTACGCGCGCGAGGAGACCGTCGTCGACGCCTTCTACGAGCGGGTCCTCGGCTTTGGCGCACTGGACCTGCTGGACGGCGGAGCGGGGGTGCGGATGTGGTCGCCCGCCGGGTCCGAGCCCACGCCGGACACCGTGATCGGCTGCCGCCGCCGGGTCTCCGACGTGTTCCCGGCCGAGATGCCGCCGCATTTCCTGGTCCATTTCGGCGTGGCGGACTGCGAGGCCGCGGTGGCGGCGGTGACCCGCCTCGGCGGCCGAGTCCGGGTGGACCCCTTCGAGGTGCCGTACGGGCGGATGGCGGTGGTGAGCGACAACCAGGGAGCGGAGTTCGCGGTGTTGCAGAGGACGCCGGTGGTGTTGACCTGAGGTGACGGGGCACCTGCGCTTCGTGGGGGGATCGGGCATCCGGCAGGCACCCGCGCTTCGGGGATACGGGCGTCTCCGCAGGCACCTGCGCTCCGCGGGGTTCCGGCGCAGCCGGGCACCTGCTCGGCGGTGGCCCGGACCTGCGTGAGCGGCGTGTGCAGGTCGGGGCCAGCACCTGCTCGGCGATGGGCGCCTCGGGACCGTGGCGGTCGGGGGCCGCGGTGGTCGAAGCGGGAGCCGTCAGCGCGTGCCTGCTGTGGCCTGCCGTCGCGGTGGGTCCAGTGTGACGATTCGAAATTACTGTGCTCATACGAAATCCATGTCGGCTTCTGGTCCGAATCCGCCGGGGGTGCCATCCGTGCGGGCGAGGTGCGTCCGGTCGGAGGGTTGTTTTGTCCGGACGCGCCCCGTTCCGCCCACGGGTTCGCAACCGGTGCCCCGGACAGGAAGAATCAGGGGTGTGTTCCGTCACCCCGACCGGGTGGTGAGACGCTGCACGGGGCCGTGGTCAAATCGTGGGTGCACGGCCTGTACGGGGAGGTGGCAGGGCAGTGGTGGATCAGCTGACGCAGCACGATCCGCGGCGGATCGGACCGTTCGAGGTGCTGGGACGGCTCGGCGCGGGCGGCATGGGGCTGGTCTATCTCGCGCGCTCGGCCTCGGGCCGGCGCGTGGCGATCAAGACCGTCAGGACGGAGCTCGCCGAGGACCAGCTCTTCCGGGTCCGCTTCACGCGTGAGGTCGAGGCCGCACGGGCGGTCTCCGGCTTCTACACGGCCGCCGTGGTCGACGCTGACCCACGGGCCGCCGTGCCGTGGCTGGCCACCGCGTACGTACCGGCGCCCTCGCTCGAGGAGATAGTGACCGAGTGCGGGCCGCTGCCGGCCCAGGCGGTGCGCTGGCTCGCGGCGGGCGTCGCGGAGGCGCTGCAGTCCATCCACGGCGCCGGACTGGTCCACCGCGACCTGAAGCCGTCGAACGTCCTCGTGGTCGAGGACGGGCCGCGCGTGATCGACTTCGGTATCGCCTCCGGCGTGTCGAACACTCGTTTGACGATGACGAATGTCGCGGTCGGTACACCCGCCTACATGTCGCCCGAGCAGGCCAAGGACTCGCGCAGCGTGACCGGCGCCAGCGATGTGTTCTCGCTGGGCTCGATGCTGGTCTTCGCCGCCACCGGCCACGCCCCCTTCCACGGCGCCAACCCCGTCGAGACCGTCTTCATGCTGCTGCGCGAGGGCCCTGACCTGGAAGGGCTCCCGGAGGAGCTGCGTCCGCTCATCGAGTCCTGCATGCAGATGGAGCCCACCGCCCGGCCCAACCCCGCCGACCTCCAGGCCCAGCTGGCCCCCCACCTCTTCGGCTCCGGTTCCGACGACAGCGGTACGGCCTCGGCCTGGCTGCCCGAGCGGGCGGTGGGCCTGATCGAGACGCGCCGCGGCGGACGTCCGGCCACCAGGTCGTCGCCGTCGACGCAGGCGCGCAGCGGCGGCCGAGGCGCCGCCCTGCCCGCCGTACCGCCGCCACCCCTGGAGCCGCCGCGGCCCGCCGCCCTGCCCGCCGGGCACGGGGGCGTACCCGACACGGGTCCGGTTCGGCTGGCCGGGGCGCAGGTGCCGATCGGGCCCGGACCGCGGGTGGCCGACGCCCGCGCCGCCGCCGTGGACGCGCCCCCTCCGGAAGCCGGACTCGCCGCCTCCTGGTCGCGGCCCCGGGCGGGCGTGAACGGCGCAGACCCGGCCGTACCGGGCGTCCCGCCGGCCCCCGACGCGGGCGCGGCCTGGCGACCGTGGCGCTTCCGCATGTCCAACGACGTCTGGGGCACGCCCACCGTCGCCGGCGATCTCGTCTACGTCACCTCCTTCGAGGTGCACGCGCTGGACGTGGCCACCGGCCGCCGGCGCTTCAAGACGAGGGACGTCGCCTGGTCGATGGCGGTCGCGGACGGCCGAATCCACGCCTCCGACGGCCCCACCCTCATCGCCCTGGACGCCCGCGAGGGTGGCGACCTGTGGCGGCTGCCCGCGGACGCCTGGGTGTACTCGCTGAGCGCCGACCGGGGCACCGTCGTCACCGGTACGCGCGGCGGCGGCGTCCAGGCCTACGAGGCCGCGAACGGCCAGAAGCTGTGGGAGATCACCGGCGCGCAGACCGACTTCGAGGCTCCCGAAGCGGGGCCCTCCGTGCACGACGGCACGGTGTACGTCTGGAAGGACGCGAGACTGCGGGCCCTGGAGGCCCGAACGGGTGAAGAGCGCTGGTCCTACCCGATCGGTGACGCGGCCTCCTGCGGCGGCGTACCCGTCCGGATCACCGAGGCGTCCGACGGATGCGTGTACGTCTCCGCCGGCACCCGCGTCCTCGCCATCGATGTCGCGAGCGGGCACGTCCGCTGGCACTTCGAGGCTCCCGCGGTCTTCCTGTGCGCGCCGACCTTCGCGCCCGGGCCCGCGGTCACGGGCGGCGGCATCTACCTCGCCGACTACCTCGGCACGGTCTACGCCCTCGACTCCGCCGACGGCCGCGACCGCTGGCGCATCGCCACCGAGGCCCGGGCCTCCATCGAGCCCGTGCTGGTCGCGGACGGCCACGTCCACGTGGGCAGCGGCAAGGGCCTCTACACGCTGGACGCGGTCACGGGCACCCCGAAGTGGCGCTTCCAGGCGGGCGGCGACATCGTGGGCGCGCCCGCGGTGGCCGAGGGCCGCATCCACTTCGGCTCCACCGACCACCTCCTGTACACCCTCAAGGCCGACGACGGCCGGCTCCGCTGGAAGCTCGCCACCGGCGGCGAGATCACCGGCTCGCCGGTGGTGATGGACGGGGTGGTGTACGCGTGCAGCAAGGACCGCTGCGTGTACGCCCTGGACGCGGAGAAGGGAACCGGGACGGCTCGCACGGCCTGACCTGCCGTCGCGTGTGGGGGCGCCCGTCTGGTGTGGGGTTGCCCGTCAGCGTGTGGGGTCGGACGGCTTGTCGCCAGGCCTCGCTCAGCGCAGGCGGAAGCCCTTGCGGCGTTCCTCGAACAGGGCCGCCTGCTCGTCCAGGGGCAGGTTGCCCAGGCTGATGAGCTGCGGCGCCTGGGCGGTCGCATGTGCCCGTGCCGCCTCCCGGGCCGTCCACAGCGCCCGTACCGTGCCCTGTACGGCCGCCGGCGGACAGGAGGCGATGACCGTGGCGCAGTCCACTGCGGCGGTCAGCGCGCCGCCGGGAGCGGTGATCTCCGAGACCAGCCCGACCTCGTACGCCCGCCGTGCCGAGACCCGCTCGGCCGTGCCCATCAGCGCCATCCGCGCCACCTCCCCGTACGGCATCCGCTGGGCCATGGAGACGGACTCGTACGCGCTGACCATGCCGTAGGTGGTGTGCGGGTCGAAGAAGGTCGCCGACTCGTCCGCGACGACGAACTCCGCCTCGCCCAGCAGGTAGAAGGCCCCACCGCAGGCCATGCCGTTGACGGCGGCGATCACCGGCTTCCACAGGTCGCCCGCCTTGGGGCCGACCGAGCTGAGCGGGTCGTCCACCATGTAGGGCGAGTTGGGCTGCTCCACCGTGACGCTCCGGTCGAGGCCGGTACAGAAGGCCCGTTCCCCGGCCCCGGTGACGACGACCGCGCGCACGGTGTCGTCGAACCGGAACTCCCGCCAGGCCCGCCTGAGCCGGTCCGCGGTGTCGAGGTCGATGGCGTTGAGCTTCTCGGGCCGGTCGAGGGTCACGACGGCCACGCCGGTGTCCTTGTCGGTGTCGATCCGCACGCTCACGGCCGCTCCAGCACCCAGCGCGGGACGATCACGCCGGCCACCTCGCCGAAGACGGCCTGGACGCGGGCACCGACCCGGATCCTCCGCGGATCCACGGAGTTGAGGGGCGCGTCGGGTCCGCTGACGAGGTTCCCGACGAGCCGGACGCGCGGCGCCTCCACGAGTTCGACGACGATCGCGTTGTACGGAGCCTGCTCCGCGTAGGCGGGCAGGAGCGGCGGATGCGGGACGACGTACGACCAGATCCGGCCCCGCCCGCTCGTCCTGCGCCACTCGCTGTCGAAGGACCGGCAGTGCGGGCAGCAGGGGCGGGGCGGGAAGCGGAGCTCGCCGCAGTCCGCGCAGGACTGGATCCTGAGCTCGCCCTGCGCGGCGTACCGCCAGAAGGGGGCGCCGTCCTCGTCGACGACCGGTGTCAACATGTCAACTCCTCAGCAGGAGAGCGGAGGTGGGCACGCCCTCGCCCGCCGTGACCAGGCAGGTGGCGGCGTCCGGTACCTGTGCCGTGCTGGTGCCGCGCAGTTGCCTCACCCCTTCGTTGATGAGGTTGAAGCCGTGGACGTAGGCCTCGGACAGGCCCCCGCCACCGGTGTTGATCGGGAGCCGGCCGCCGATCTCCAGGGCCCCGCCCTCCGTGAACGCCCCGCCCTCCCCCCTGGCGCAGAACCCGTACCCTTCCAGGGACAGCGGTATGAGCGCGGTGAACGCGTCGTAGATCTGCGCCACGTCCACGTCCTCGGGCCCGAAGTCGGCCTGTTTCCACAGCTGTCGGGCGGTGGTCCAGGCCGGTCCGGTGAGCGGGTCGTCGTTCCAGTAGTTCACCATGCCGTGGTGCTGGGCGGGCAGGCCCTGGGCGGTGGAGTGGACGTAGACGGGCTTGCTGCGGCAGTCCAGGGCCCGCTCGGCGGAGACGATGACGCAGGCCAACGCCCCGTCCGTCTCCAGGCAGTTGTCGAACAGGCAGAGGGGCTCGCTGATCCACCGCGAGGTCATATACATGTCGCGCGTGAGGGGCCGCTCGTACATCATCGCGGCGGGGTTCTGGTTGGCGCGGTTGCGGCAGGCGAGGGCGACGTTGAAGAGGTGGTCACGGGTGGCGCCGTACTCGTGCATGTAGCGGCGCGTGAGCATGGCTATCTCGTCCGCCGGGCGGAGCAGTCCGAAGGGCCGGGTCCACTGGGCGGGCGTGGGCAGTTGGACGGTGGTGTTCTTCCACGGCCGGGGTCCGGACCCCCGCTTCCTCGACCGCCAGGCGACACCGACGCTCGCCTGACCCGTGGCGATCGCGGCGGCGAGGTGGGCGACGGTGGCGCACGAACCGCCGCCGCCGTAGCCGACCTTGCTGAAGAAGGTGAGGTCACCGAGCCCGATGGCCTTCGCCAGCTCGACCTCGTCGGTCTCCTCCATGGTGTAGGAAGCGAGACCGTCGACCTCCTCCGGCGCGATGCCCGCGTCCTCGAGCGCGGCCAGGACCGCCCGGCAGGCGAGGGTCTTCTCCGACTCCGGGAGCCGTTTGGCGAAGGGTGTCTGACCGATGCCGACGATGGCAGTGGCGTCCTTGAGGGGCGCGGGCATGCCCACCTCCGCTGCGGTGGCCGGGAGCTGACAGTGCGTCAGGCTAGCGCTAATCTGACGGGTAGTCAGCTAGTGGGTCCGGACTGCGGTCGGCCGGTCGGAACCGGTCGGCCGATCGGAACGCGGATGGTCGGGAGGCGTACGGTGCGCGGAGACCTGGAGTGGGGCGGCATACCGGGACTGGTGCGGTCGGCGGCCTCGCGGTACGCCTCCCTCGAGGCGGTGGTGGACGGCCGCACCCGCATCACCTACGCGGAACTCGGCGCGCGCGTGGAGCGCGCGGCGGCGGCCTGCGTCGCGAACGGCGTACGGCCCGGCGACCGGGTGGCGATCTGGGCCCCGAACACCCTGGACTGGATCGTCTCCTCCCTGGGCGCGGTGTCGGCGGGCGCCGTACTGGTCCCGCTGAACACCCGCTTCAAGGGCGTGGAGGCGGCGTACGTACTGCACCGGAGCCGGGCCAGGCTGCTGTTCGTGACGGGCACGTTCCTCGGGACGTCGTACGTGGCGTCGCTGCGGAGGGCCGCGTCGGAGGGCGAGGGCCGCGGGCCGCTGCCCGGACTTCCGAGCCTCGAACAGGTGGTGGTCCTGGCGGACGACGCACCGGAGGACTTCCGCACCTGGAAGGACTTCCTGGCGAGCGGCGACGCGGTGCCGGAGGCGGAGACACGGGCCCGGGCCGACGCGGTCGAGTCGTCGTCCCTGTCGGACATCATCTTCACCTCGGGCACGACGGGCCGGCCCAAGGGCGCGATGATCACGCACGGGCAGACGCTGCGCGCGTACGAGATCTGGAGCGACCTCGCGGGCCTGCGCACCGGGGACCGCTACCTCATCGTGAACCCGTTCTTCCACACCTTCGGCTACAAGGCCGGGGTGCTCGCCTGCCTCATGCGGGGCGCCACGATGATCCCGCAGCCGGTCTTCAACGTGGACACGGTCCTGGCCAACATCGCGGCGGAACGCATCTCGGTCCTCCCCGGCCCGCCGACGCTGCACCAGTCCCTCCTCGACCACCCCGCACGCGACGGCTACGACCTCTCCGCCCTCCGCCTGGTGGTGACGGGCGCGGCGGTGGTCCCCCTGCGGCTGGTGGAACGGCTGCGCACGGAGCTCGGCGTGGGGACGGTCCTGACGGCGTACGGCCTGTCGGAGGCGAGCGGGATCGTCACGATGTGCCGACGCGGGGACGAACCACCCGTGATCGCGGCGACGTCGGGCCGCGCCATCCCGGGCACCGAGGTCCGGGTGGTGGACCCCGCGGGCTCGGCGCTGCCGCCCGGCTCCCAGGGTGAGGTCCTGGTCCGCGGCTTCAACGTGATGCGGGGCTACTTCGAGGACGAGGCGTCGACCGAGGCGGTGCTCGGCCCGGACGGCTGGCTGCGCACGGGCGACATCGGCGTCCTGGACGCCGCGGGCAACCTCCGCATCACCGACCGCCTGAAGGACATGTTCATCGTCGGCGGCTTCAACGCCTACCCGGCGGAGATAGAGCAGGTGCTCGGCCTGCACCCCGACGTGGCGGACGTGGCCGTGATCGGCGTCCCCGATCCCCGGCTGGGAGAGGTCGGGGCGGCGTACGTGGTCCGCCGTCCGGACTCCTCACTCACCGCGGACGACCTGATCGCCTGGTCCCGCCGGGAGATGGCGAACTACAAGGTGCCGAGGACGGTGGAGTTCGTGGGGGAGCTGCCGCGGAACGCGAGCGGGAAGGTGGTGAAGGGCGAACTGCGCTCCCGCCGCACGGACCTCTGACGCCGGCCGGCCTCCGGGACGAGGCCGGCTCGGGCTCGGCCCCATGGGTGTTGCTTGGTCAGGGTGTGTGGTGGTCCGCCGGCGCAACCGGTGTGCTGACGTGGATCTTCCTCTTGACGCACCTCGGCCGCGGCGGCTCCCCCTCCGCGCCGCCGCGGCCGATCCCCGTTGGGATGGAAGTCTCAGATGTCCTCCGCCACGGGCGGGGCGGGTGCGTGGTTGTCCATCGCGACGACGCCGTCTTCGGCGGGCGGGGCGGGTGCGTGGTTGTCCATGGCCACGACGCCGTCTTCGGCGGGCGGGGCGGGTGCGTGGTTGTCCATCGCGACGACGCCGTCTTCGGCGGGCGGGGCGGGTGCGTGGTTGTCCATGGCCACGACGCCGTCTTCGGCGGGCGGGGCGGGTGCGTGGTTGTCCATCGCGACGACGCCGTCTTCGGCGGGCGGGGCGGGTGCGTGGTTGTCCATGGCCACGACGCCGTCCTCGGCCGGCGGGGCGGGTGCGTGGTTGTCCAGCAGGGAGACGTCTTCGTTCTTGACGTCGCTCATGGTCACTCCTGTTTTTCTTGAAGGTCTGCTCGACAGGAGCGCCCGTTCAGCAACTCCCCCGTGGGTTGCCGAACGGGCGCCCCAGGGCCGCTTGCGGCGTCCAGCGGCCTGGCGATCCGTCTGCCCCCCGACGCGACGGGTCGATGTGTTGAAGAGTGGCAGCAGGCCATAAACGTTCGATGAACGCCCCTGCGGCCCATCTCAGGCGGCGGTGACCGGCGTGAGCAGCCGGCGCACCCCGTCCGCCTCTGGTGCGTTCAACTGCTCGTACAGGGCGAGGGCTTCGCGCCAGCAGGCACGTGCGCGGTCGGTCTGACCGAGACCGTCGAGCGAACCGCCCAGCGCGGTCAGCACGTTGGCGCGCATACGGTCTCCGCCGATGCAGCCGATCGCGAGCGCCTGTTCGGCGTGCTGAGCCGCCTTCGCCGGACGCCTGCCCGAGAGGTGTGCCTGAGCGATGCGGAAGTGGGTCGTTCCTTCCCAGAGGCGCTGACGGTTCAGCTGGAACATCTGCAGTGCCTCGGTCAGTTCGTCCAGGGCCTCGGAGATCCGTTCGGCCTCGGTGAGAGCGAGACCCAGGGCGTATCTGGCGTTGGCGAGACGCACGGTCAGGCCCATCCGGTCGTAGATGTCGATCCCCTGCTCCGCAAGGGCGATGGCATGGGCGGTGTGCCCCATGGCGAGATGGACGCGGGAGAGGTTGCACAGGGCGCTGGCCTCGAGAGGATGGTTCTCGTCGGCTCGCGATCCCTCGATGGCCGACAGAAGATGCTGCTCTGCGTCGATGTTGCGGCCCTGGATGAACGCGATGATGCCGCGATCATTGCTGACCCAGTACAGGGACGTCGAGTCGCCGACAGCGTCGGAGAGCAGCGCCGCCTGACGGGCCTCGTCGTCCGCCTCGGCGTAACGCCCCGCC
Source organism: Streptomyces cavernae (assembly GCF_004023625.1). Lineage (GTDB taxonomy): Bacteria > Actinomycetota > Actinomycetes > Streptomycetales > Streptomycetaceae > Streptomyces > Streptomyces cavernae. Next base: position 132,969 of record NZ_ML137710.1, read on the forward strand.
ACCAGATGGACGTTGGTCAAGGACGTTCGGGCGCGCCCCTCGGCGTAGGAGTCGCCCGCCGCCTGTGAGGCGTCCCGGGCCGCGATCGCCGTGGACTCGTACTGCTTGGAGTTCGCCCCGGACTCACCCAGGTCCTTGGCGGCCCACAGCAGGTCCACCCCCCGGCGCAGTCTCCCGGTGGCGAAGGACTGTCTGGCGCACGCCAGCAGGCAGTTGGCCTCGGAGTACAGCCAGTCGAGGGCCTCCTTGCGGTCGCTGAACCGCAGGCCCGCGTACTGGGTCGGCTCCAGGTGATCCACGAGGCGGTCGCCCGGACGCTCGATCGCGAAGACCTCCGCCGCCGAAGCCAGGTAAAAGTCCAGCAACCGCGACATGGCCGCCTCCCGCTCGCTCGGTGGCTGTTCGTCGCGTTCGGCGCAGGAACGCGCGTAGAGCCGTACGAGGTCGTGGTAGCGGTAGCGGCCGGGGGCCGCCGACTCCAGGAGGGAGGTGTCGACGAGGGACTCCAGGAGGTCTTCCGTGTCCTCCAGGGGAAGGTCGAGTACGGCCGCCGCGGCGGCGAGGGAGATGTCGGGGCCGTCCGCGAGGCCGAGCAGGCGGAAGGCTCGGGCCTGGGCCGGTTCCAACTGGCCGTAGCCCAGTTCGAAGGTCGCCTTCACGGCGAGGTCTCCGGCCTGCAGCTCGTCGAGCCGACGGCGCTCGTCCGCGAGTTTCGCCGCGAGGACCGACACCGTCCAGGTGCGGCGGGCGGCCAGGCGGGAGGCCGCGATGCGGATCGCGAGCGGGAGGAAGCCGCAGGCGGCCACCACGTCCAGTGCCGCCTTCCGCTCGGCCGAGACCCGCTCCTCGCCCACGATCCGGGTGAAGAGCTGCAACGCCTCCTCGGGTGACATCACGTCCAGGTCGACGAGGTGGGCGCCCGCCAGGTCCACCATCCGGACCCGGGAGGTGACCAGGGCGGCGCACCCTTCCGTACCGGGCAGGAGCGGGCGTACCTGCGCCGCGTCCCTGGCGTTGTCCAGCAGGACCAGGACCCGGCGGCCGTCCAGCACCGACCGGTACAGTGCCGCCCGCTCCTCCAGGGAGTCCGGGATCGCGGAGTCGGCCGTTCCGAGGGCGCGCAGGAAGGCCCCGAGCACCGTCTCGGGCTCCGCCGCCCGCGCGCCCGCGCCCTGCAGGTCCACATACAACTGGCCGTCGGGGAAGGCGCCGCGTGCCTGGTGGGCCACGTGCACCGCGAGGGTCGTCTTGCCGACGCCGCCGATGCCCGCGAGGGCCGAGACCGCCATGACCCGGGGCTGGTCCTGCGGCGAGGAGGCCGACGCCAGGACGTCGCTCAGCTCCTTCACGAAAGACTTCCGGCCCGTGAAGTCGGGGACGGTCGCCGGGACCTGGGCGGGGCGGACCGGGGCCGCGGCCGGTTCCACGAGCGGGGCGGACGGTTCCGCCAGCGCCGGGTCCGCCTGGAGGATCCGCTGCTGGAGGTCGCTGAGGCCGGGGCGCGGGTCGACGCCCAGCTCGTCGGCGAGCAGTCGGCGGGTGTCCGCGTACACGGCGAGGGCCTCCGCCTGCCGTCCGGAGCGGTACAGCGCCAGCATCAGCAGTTCCCGGAAGCGTTCCTGGAGGGGGTGCGCGGCGGTCAGCGCCGTCAACTCCGAGACGGACTCCGCGTGGCAGCCCTGCTCCAGGTCCATCTCCAGCCGAGTTTCGAGGAGTTGCAGTCGCCATTCCTCCAGGCGGGTGCGCTGGGCCTCCGCGTAGGGGCCGGGCACGCTCGTCAGCGACTCCCCGTCCCACAGGTCCAGCGCGTGGTTGAGCAACTCGCGGGCCCGGCACAGATCCTGGGAGGCCTTTGCCTTCTCCGCGTCGGAGGCCAGTTCACGGGCCCGTACGAGGTCCAGCGTGGCCCCGGGCGGCAGCCGCAGCGCGTAGCCGCCCGCCTCGCTGGCCAGGACGCCGGGGTCCAGGACCTTCCGCAGCCGGGACGCGTAGGTGCGGACCGCCGCGAGCGCCTGCGAGGGCGGTTCGTCGCCCCAGAGCGCGTCGATCAGTTCGGCGGCGGTCGCCGTGCGGCCCTCGCGCAGCAGCAGGGCCGCCAGCAGGGCGCGTTGCTGCGGGGAGCCCGTCGGCAGAGGCTCCGTTCCGCGCCAGGCGCGTACGGGGCCGAGTACGCCGAAGCGCAGCGCGGCCGATTCCTCGGCGGCACCCTGCCCCGGTCCTCGCGGTACACCGTCCATCGCTGCCCCCAACCGCACCCGTCACTGCAACCAGTGCCCCAACAGGCAACGTTCGCCCCGTCGCGACGCCCGGCACGCCCTCTCGCCGCACCGGCCGAAGCCCAAGTACGTCCAGTACGAGGACTTCCGGCCGGCACTCCCCCAAGCTCTTCGAGCAGGGGGTACCCCCAGAGCACGCACCGGACGCCGTTCCTTGACGGGCAAACGTTGCCTGCCGCGGCACTAGCACAGTTTGCCTTGCGCACGGCGGATGCGTCAGCCGTGGGAGACGGCGATCACAGGTCAACGCGCCGTGCTCACAAGGGCTTGCGTCATTCGGCACGTCCTCCGCACACCTCTGCACGCCGTCCACGCATTCGCGCACCCCGGCGCACCCCGCCTCCCAGGGAGCTGACGGACCGTCAGATGAGCGCTACCGTGCAGAGCATGGAGACCACGGCGACCTTCCCGAAGATCATCTCGGTGGACGACCACACGGTCGAGCCACCCAACGTCTGGCGGGACCGGCTCCCGTCGAAGTACCAGGACATCGGACCCCGGATCGTCCGGGCGCCGCTGAAGGAAATGACCTTTCTGGGCGGCAAGTTCGCCCCGATCATGGGCAGCCCGGGCGACGACGGCCCCATCGGCGACTGGTGGGTCTACGAGGACCTGCACCGCCCGCTGACCCGCCTCGACACCGCCGTCGGCTACGACCGCGACGAGATCAAGCTCGAGGTCATCACCTACGAGCAGATGCGGACGGGGTCCTTCAGCGTCCCGGACCGCCTGGCCGACATGGATGTCAATCATGTCCAGTCCGCACTCTGCTTCCCCACCTTCCCGCGCTTCTGCGGCCAGACCTTCACCGAGGCCAAGGACCGTGAGCTGGGGCTCCTCGGCGTCAGGGCCTACAACGACTGGATGGTGGAGGAGTGGTGCGGCCCCGAGGCCCGGGGGCGGCTGATACCGCTCACCCTCATACCGCTGTGGGACGCCGGGCTGGCGGCCGAGGAGGTACGGCGCAACGCCGCGCGCGGGGTGCGGGCGGTCGCCTTCTCCGAGATCCCCCCGCACCTGGGGCTCCCCTCCATCCACACGGACGCCTGGGATCCGTTCCTCCAGGCCTGCGACGAGACCGGCACCGTCATCGCCATGCACATCGGCTCCAGCAGCAGGATGCCCTCGACCTCGCCGGACGCCCCGCCCGCCGTCGGCTCCACCATCACCTTCGCCAACTGCTGCTTCTCGATGGTCGACTGGCTGATGAGCGGCAAGCTCGAGCGCTTCCCGAACCTGCGGATCATGTACGCCGAGGGGCAGATCGGGTGGATCCCGTACATCCTCGAACGCGCGGACGTGGTGTGGGAGGAGAACCGCGGCTGGGGCGGCGTCGCCGACAAGGTCCACCGGCCGCCGTCCGAGATCTTCGCCGAGCACATCTACGGCTGCTTCTTCGACGATGCCTTCGGCCTGAGGAACCTGGACGCCATCGGGGTCGGCAACGTCCTGTACGAGACCGACTACCCGCACTCGGACTCCACCTGGCCGAAGTCGCGTGAGGTCGGCGAGGCCCAGATGGGGCACCTGGACCCGGACGTCGTCGAGCGGATCGTGCGGGGCAACGCGATCGAGCTGCTGGGGCTCACGGAGGACGGGCTGTGGGCCGGACCGGGCGGGGGTGCCGCTTGAGCCCCCACCGGACGGACCCCGGACCGGCGCTGCGGTACGGGATGCAGCTTCCCGTGCAGTCGCAGAGCACCCTCTACGCGGAGGGCTGGGAGGCGGACGGCGGGCCGGACGACCTCGTCGAGATAGCCCGGGCCGCCGATCACGCCGGGTTCGCGTACCTCGCGAGCTGCGATCACGTCGCGATTCCCCGGCGGCTGGCCCCGGCCATGGGCACCGTCTGGTACGACCCGGTGGCCACGCTGTCCTTCCTCGCGGGGGTGACCGAGCGCGTACGGCTGCTCAGCCATGTCGCCGTCGTCGGCCTGCGGCACCCCCTGCTGACCGCCAAGCAGTACGCGACCCTCGACCACCTGGCGGGCGGGCGGCTCATCCTGGGGGTCGGTGCCGGGCACGTGCCGGAGGAGTTCGAGGCGCTGGGGGTGGACTTCGAGCGCCGCGGGGCCGTGCTCGACGAGTCCATGGAAGCACTGCGGGCGGCGCTCGGGCCGGAGGAGTTCCCCGAGCACCATGGCAAGCTCTACGACTTCGAGGGGCTCGGGCAGCGGCCCCGGCCCGCCCAGCGGACCATCCCCCTCTGGGTCGGCGGCTCCTCGCCCGCGGCCGTACGCCGGGCCGCGCTCAAGGGTGACGGCTGGCTGCCGCAGGGTGACCCGCGTGACCGGCTGCCCGCGCAGATCGCCCGGATCGGGGAGCTTCGGGAGCGCGCGGGTGTCGAGGGCCCCTTCACCGTCGGGGCCATCGCCGAACCGCTCTACGTGGGCGAGCCGGCCTGGGACGTCGGCCGGCGCACGCTCACCGGTGCTCCGGAAGCGCTCGCGGAGTCGCTGCGGGCGTACCGGGCGATGGGCGTGCACCAGATCCAGGTGCGGTTCCGCAGTCGGAGCCGGGCCGAACTCATCGACCAGATCACCGTTTTCGGGGCGGAGGTCGCGCCCCTCCTGAACGCCTGAGGAGACTTCAATGGGCAAGCTCGACGGGCGCGTCGTCATCGTCACCGGGGCGGCGCGCGGGCAGGGCGAGCAGGAGGCGCGGCTGTTCGTGGCGGAAGGCGCCCGGGTCGTCGTCGCCGATGTGATCGACGACCAGGGTGAGGCGCTCGCCAAGGAGTTGGGGGCGCTGTACGTGCACCTCGACGTGAGCCGTGAGGAGGACTGGCGCTCCGCGGTGGCCGCGACGAAGGACGCGTACGGCCGTGTCGACGGGCTGGTCAACAACGCGGGGATCCTGCGCTTCAACTCCCTCGTCGACACACCGCTCGACGAGTTCCAGCGGATCCTCCAGGTCAACCAGGTCGGGGTGTTCCTCGGGATCAAGACCGTGGCTCCCGAGATCGCGGCGGCCGGCGGCGGGACGATCGTGAACACCGCCTCCTACACCGGGCTCACGGGGATGGCGTACGTGGGCGCGTACAGCGCGAGCAAGCACGCGATCATCGGGCTCACCCGGGTGGCCGCGCTGGAGCTGGCCGCGCGGAACATCCGTGTGAACGCGGTCTGCCCGGGGGCGATCGACACGGCCATGAGCAACCCGGCCCTGCTGGACCCGGAGGCCGACTCCGAGAAGGCCGCGCGGGGGATCGACGCCCTGTACCGCAAGGTGGTGCCGCTCGGCCGGATCGGGAAGCCGGAGGAGGTGGCGCGGCTGGTGCTGTTCCTGACCTCGCAGGAGGACTCCGCCTACATCACGGGACAGCCGTTCGTGATCGACGGCGGCTGGCTGGCCGGGGTCAGCATTATCTGACTCAGTGTCAGCTATTGACGGTGCATGCCCGTGGTGCAACAGTCGGCCGCAGATGAATCTGACGATGTGTCAGAAACCTCGGGCGGGCGCTGGAGCGGCCGCTGCGGACGGTCGGACGAAGACTCTCGGGGACGGTGAACCTCCTTGGAATTCGGGCTCTTTGTACAGGGATACGTCGGCAAGCGGGCCGAGACCGACCCGCTCGCGGAGCACAAGGCGCTGATGGAGGAGACCGAGTACGTCATCCAGGCGGACAAGTCCGGCTTCAAGTACGCCTGGGCCTCCGAGCACCACTTCCTGGAGGAGTACTCCCACCTCTCCGCCAACGACGTCTTCCTCGGATACCTGGCACACGCGACCGAGCGGATCCACCTCGGCTCCGGGATCTTCAACCCGCTCGCCCAGGTCAACCACCCGGTCAAGGTCGCCGAGAAGGTCACCATGCTCGACCACCTCAGCGAGGGCCGCTTCGAGTTCGGCAGCGGCCGCGGCGCGGGCAGCCACGAGATCCTCGGCTTCCTCCCCGGCATCACCGACATGAACTTCACGAAGGAGATCTGGGAGGAGACCATCGCGGAGTTCCCCAAGATGTGGCTCCAGGACGAGTACCAGGGCTTCCAGGGCAAGCACTGGTCGCTCCCGCCGCGCAAGGTGCTCCCCAAGCCGTACGGGAAGTCCCACCCGGCGATGTGGTACGCGGCCGGCTCCCCGCCCTCGTACGCGATGGCCGCGCGCAAGGGACTCGGGGTGCTCGGGTTTAGTGTGCAGAAGGTCTCCGACATGGAATGGGTGCTGGAGCAGTACAAGACCGCGATCGTCGACGCCGAGCCCATCGGGGACTTCGTCAACGACAACGTGATGGTGACCTCGACCGCCATCTGCGCGCCGACGCACGCGGAGGCGGTCCGGATCGCCGTCGGCGGCGGGCTGCACTACCTGGCGTCGCTGCTCTTCCGTTACCACGACACCTTCCCGCGCCCCGAGGGCTTCCCCGTCTGGCCCGAGACGCTCCCCGAGTACTCCGAGGAGATCATCGAACTCATGATCGCCGAGGAGCTGCTGATCTGCGGCGACCCGGACGAGGTGCTCACCCAGTGCAAGCGCTGGGAGCAGGCGGGCGCCGACCAGCTGAGCTTCGGCCTGCCGGTCGGGATCTCCCGGGAGGACACGCTCCAGACGATCCGGCTGGTCGGCGAGCACGTCATCCCGAAGATCGACACCGACCCGGTGCACCGTACGACCCGTTTCCGCCAGGCCGCCTGAGCCTGCTTCCAGACAGGGGGTACGCCGCCATGCTCGACCATCTGATCAAGGGCGCGACCGTCGTGGACGGCACCGGCGCGCCCGCCTTCACCGCCGACGTGGGGATACGCGACGGCCGGATCGCCGCCGTCGGGAAGATCACCGAGGAGGCCCGGACCACCGAGGACGCGGCCGGACTCGTCCTCGCCCCCGGCTTCGTCGACCCGCACACCCACTACGACGCCCAGCTGTTCTGGGACCCGTACGCGACCCCGTCGCTGAACCACGGCGTGACGACGGTCGCCGGCGGCAACTGCGGCTTCACGCTGGCGCCGCTCAACCCGGAGCGGCCCGAGGACGCCGACTACACCCGGCGGATGATGTCCAAGGTGGAGGGGATGTCCCTGGTCGCCCTGGAGGAGGGCGCGCCCTGGAACTGGCACTCCTTCGGCGACTACCTCGACGCCCTGGAGGGCCGGATCGCCGTCAACGCCGGCTTCATGGTGGGGCACTGCGCGCTGCGCCGCCACGTCATGGGACCGGACGCGGTCGGCGGGCAGCCCACTCCGGAGCAACTCGACGCGATGGTACGGCTGTTGCGCGAGTCGATGGACGCGGGCGCCTGGGGTCTGTCCACCACCCAGTCGACCTCGCACTCCGACGGCGACGGCAAACCGGTCGCCTCCCGGCACGCCGGGCCCGCCGAACTCATCGCTCTCTCCCGGGCCGTCGGCGAACACGAGGGAACCCAGATCGAAGCCATCGTGGCCGGCTGCCTCGACCAGTTCAGCGACGACGAGATCGACCTCTTCGTCGAGATGACCGCGGCGGCCGGCCGGCCCCTGAACTGGAACGTCCTGACGATCGACGCCGCGGTCCCCGAACGCGTGCCCCGCCAGCTCACCGCAAGTGAACGCGCCCGCAAGGCCGGTGGCCGGATCGTCGCCCTCACCATGCCGATCCTCACCCCCATGAACATGTCGCTGGGCACCTTCTGCGCGCTCAACCTCATCCCCGGCTGGGGGCCGATCCTGGCCCTGCCGGTGCCCGAGCGGATCGCGAAACTCCGCGACCCCGCGGTACGCGCCGAGATGCTGCGACGCGCCGACTCCAAGGAGGCGGGAGTCTTCCGGCGCCTGGCGGACTTCGGACGGTACGTCATCGGCGACACCTACAGCGCGGCCAACGAGGGCCTGACCGGACGGGTGGTGAAGGACATCGCCGCCGAACGCGGCCAGGACCCCTTCGCATGCCTGGTGGAGATCTGCGCGGCGGACGACCTGCGCACCGTGCTGTGGCCGATGCCCCCAGACAACGACCCCGACTCCTGGGCCCTGCGGGCCGAGACCTGGCGGCACGAGGACGTCATGCTCGGCGGCTCGGACGCCGGCGCCCATCTCGACCGGATGTGCGGGGCCCCCTACACGACCCGCTTCCTCGGGGACTGTCTGCGTGGGCGGAAGCTGGTTCCGCTGGAGCAGGCGGTGAAGATGCTCACCGACGACCCCGCCCGGCTGTTCGGTCTGCGCGACCGCGGACACGTGCAGGAGGGCTTTCATGCGGACCTCGTCCTCTTCGACCCGGAGCGGATCGACGCCGGAAAGGCCACCCTGGTGCACGACCTGCCGGGAGACAGCCCACGGCTGGACTCCAAGGCCATCGGCGTACGGGCCGTGTGGGTCAACGGCGTCGAGGCGATCCGGGACGACGTGGTGACCGGCGCCGTACCGGGCCGCGTGCTGCGCTCCGGACGGGACACGCGCACGGTGAGCACGAGGTGAGTCCCGTGGCGCCCGGACGCGGCGACGGCCGCCCCGAGGGGCAGCGGCTGTTCATCGGGGGCTCGTGGACCGAGCCCGACGGCGGGCACTACGAGGTGATCGACCCGGCGAGCGAGGCCGTCGTCGGGTGGGCACCGGAGGCCTCGCGGGAGCAGGTGCACGCCGCCGCGGCGGCGGCCCGCGAGGCCTTCGGCCCGTGGTCGCGGACCCCGCCCGAGGAGCGGGCCGCCGTCCTCGCCCGCGCGGCCGACATCATCCAGCGGAACCTGGTTCCCTACGCCGAACTCGCCCAGGCCGAGACCGGGGCGACCACCGGGACGGCACGCGGCATGCAGGTCGGCGTCGGCGCGGCCCGGTTCCGCCGGTACGCGCGCGTGGAACCCGTCGAGCAGCCGCTGCCGCCGCAGATCAACGAGGCCGGGCCGTTCGGCGCGGCCGCCGTGATGGGCGCCCTGGCGGTCCGCCGGCCGGTCGGCGTGGTCACCTGTATCACCTCGTACAACAACCCCTGGGCGAACCCGGCCGGCAAGGTCGCACCGGCGCTGGCGATGGGCAACACGGTGGTGGTGAAACCCGCCCCCCAGAACCCGCTCTCCGTCTACAGCATGGCGGAGGCGCTTCAGGAGGCGGGCGCACCGCCCGGAGTGGTGAACGTGGTGAGCGGTTCACGCCCGGAGGCCGGCGAGGCGGCGGTGGACTCGCCCGACGTCGACATGGTCAGCTTCACCGGCTCCACGGCCGTGGGGCAGCGCATCGCCGAGGTGTGCGGCCGGGGCATGAAACGGCAGTTGATGGAACTGGGCGGCAAGGGGGCGGCGGTCGTCTTCGACGACGCCGACCTCGCGTCCGCCGTACGCGGCATCGGCACCACGTTCTCCTTCTACAGCGGGCAGATCTGCACGGCGCCGACCAGGGTGATCGCGCAGCGCGGGGTGTACGAGCGGCTGGTCGAGCAACTGGCGGCTTACGCCGGATACTTGAAGATCGGCGACCCGCGCGAGCCGGGCACGGTGGTGGGTCCGGTGATCTCCGCGGCGCACCGCGACCGGGTGGAGTCGTACGTCGAACTCGGCCGCAAGGAAGGCGCGCACGTGGTCACGGGCGGCGAACGGCCGCCGTACGAACGCGGGTTCTACGTCGCCCCTACGCTCCTCGCCGAGTGCACCGCCGATATGCGGGTGGTCCGCGAGGAGATCTTCGGCCCGGTCGTGGTGGTGCTCCCGTTCTCCGACGAGGAGGAGGCCGTGCAACTCGCCAACGACAGCGACTACGGCCTGATCGACTACGTCTGGTCCGGCGACGTGGCCCGCGCCTTCCGTGTCGCGGGCCGGCTGCGCGCCGGCGGGGTGGGAGTCAACACCGTCGGCCGCAACATGGAGGCGCCCTTCGGGGGCTTCAAGAAGAGCGGGGTGGGGCGGGACGTGGGCTCGTACGCCCTGCACGCGTACAGCGAACTCCAGTCGATCGTCTGGCCCGGCTGACGGGGGACCCCGGATCACCGGACCGCCGCCCGGCCCCGAGGGCTCCGTGAGGCCCGGGCCCGGCTGGTGGTCGGGCGCCGGTGCTTGTCGGATCGGTTGCTTGTCGGGTTCGGGGGCTCCGTCTGGGTGGGCTGGGCTGTTGGGCGGGTCCAGGGGCTCCGTCTGGGGCGGGGCCCGGCTGTTGGTCGGGCCCGGGTGCTTGTCGGTTCTTTGTGGCTCCGTCAGGTTCGGCTGCGAGTCAGGTCCTCCACGTGGGCGAGTGCCGAACCGGGCCGGCTGTACTCGGCGCGGTAGCGCGGTGTGACGTTGCCCCAGGCGTCGTAGCCACGCAGGCTCGCCTTGAGGGCGTCCACGTAGGCGGTGACGCTGCGGCGGTGCTCGGCAGGGCCGAGGGCGTCCACGATGCGTGGTATTTCGCGCTCCAGTTCGGCGAAACGGGCCAGCAGCCGTTCTCCCTCAGCACGGACGTGCGCCACCGCGGCGTCGGTGGGCAGCCGCCGGGTGCGGCCGGCGGCTTGGATGAAGTTGTTGGTCTCGCCGAGGGCCGACTCCTTCTCGAACGAGTGCAGGTCGTTGCTCATGGCCAGCACGTCACAGATGATCTGGCGCATCACCTGGAGGTGAGGGTGGGCCAGGGCCTCCTCCGGCACCTCGAAGTGACCGAACCGCTCGCACAGGTCGGTGGAGGTCTGGGCGCCCACGCTGTAGCGGCGCCCAGCCAGATACGTGTCCCATTGGTGCGCTGTACCGAGGTGCCGGTCGACGGCCTCGGAGACGTACCCGTAGAAGTAGTCGCGCCAGTTCCGTCCGAAGCGCTCACGCCACAGCGGGGACATTCCCTCCGTCGCCCGGCGCCAGAGATCGGAGAAAGCGGTGACGATCGGCACGTGTAAACGCCGGTGTGCGATCCCGCGGGTGACCTCCACCAAATCCCCTATGACGCGCCTGACCTCGGCGACCGACCTTCCCAACTCGGCGTCGAACTGGTCGTCGAAGAAGTAGTAGAAGGTCATGAAGTCCACCGCCAGCTCGATGTCCTCGCCGGCGGCGTACGGCCAGTAGAAACCGGCCTGCTCCGGCAGCAGCAGCGCCTCCCAGTAGGCCGCGGCCGCGTCGCCGGTCACCATCCCCGTCTCGCGGGCCCAGACCGGTCCGTGCTGCCGGGCCCTTTCCAGATCGGGGCTGACACGGTGGGGAAACGGAATGTTGAGCCTGGAGTTCGCCATGTCCTTTTCCTCTTTTTGCCGTCCGCTGGTACCGGGAGAAGCTCGGGAGCCTTGAGGAATGACGTGCTGGGGGAAAGGTGTGCGACCGAAGGTGTGCGACCGGCCCGCAGCGGCGCACGGGCCCGCAGCGGCGCACCGGCCCGGTCGTGCCCGAGGCCGACGTCATCTGATCCGGGCCGGCCCGCAACCGGGACGTGTTCCCGCCAGGGGAGGCGGCGCGGGGCGTCCGGTCACGGCGGGCATCGCAGCCATGACGGACACGAGGGCTCGGCAGCCGTCGGCGGCGCGGGGACCCTGGCGCCCCCGGCGCCGGCCCCGGCCCTGGTGGGCCCGGCGGACGCCCTGGCCCTGGCGGCCCCGGTGGACGTCCCGGCCCCGGTGGCCCTGGCGACCCCGGTGGACGTCCCGGCCCCGGTGGCCCTGGCGGTCACCCTGGCCCTGGTGGTTCCGGCGGTACTGGCAGGCATGGCTGGAACGGTGTCCGGGACGGTCACCTGGGCCCTCCTCAGCCGAGATCCCTACATCACAGCCCCGCTCCATGCCTGGACGCACGATCCCCGCGCGGCGGCGCCCATCCATGGCATGTTCCCAGTGCACATGCGTCGGCCGGGAAGTGAGGGCGCTTGTGTGCCGGTGACGACTCGGACAGCGCGTGCCGCACCGTCAACCGCCCCCCGGCCGTACCCGCTGCAGGTTCCACCCAACCCGCCCGACGAGGCCGAAACAAGCCGTTCCAGGGGGCGCATTGACCGACGAGGGCGCAGTCGGTCGCTCCTGCATATGTCCGAGGCAAGCCGCAAGCCCGTGTGCGCCCCACGATGCTCCAGCTCAGCCCGGCCAGCTCAGTAGCTGTTGTCGTTCCGATCTTGAGGGTTGTATGTCGAGGGGGAGTATCGATCGGGTGGTTGCCGCCGGCTGCGGGCATGTCGGCTCACGATGGGTCTGCCTACTGGAGCAGTTCGATGTGGGGATGGGACGGGTCGGCCGGGCAGGCGCGGCGGGCCACAGCAGCGGCCCGCCCACCTCGGCGGGTTCCAGGCCCCGGGTGAAGGTGACGCACATCTGGTCTACCGCCCAGTCGAGCGCGGCTGCCGTCATGTCCTGACTCCGTCCTGTGACCGGCACCGTCTGCCGGATCGTGTCTGCCGGGCTCCCCGCAGCGCACCGCGGGGAGCCCGGTTCATGGTGCCTGGTTCAGGCGCCGGCGCCTCAGATCGATTCATCCGGCTCCTCGGATCGTTGCACCCGGCTCCTCGGATCGGTCCGCTCAGCTCGTCAAATCCACCCGGACGGTCAGCAGTTGGGTACCGAACGCTTGGACGGCCGTGCTGTTCAGGCGGGGCAGAGTTCTCAGGCGGGCTCGGGCGTCGTCCTCGGGGAGGAGATGAGCAGTGCCGGAGTGCCAGCGACCCCGGATGCGTACCCTCACCCGCGGGTCCGCCTGGATGTTGCGTATGTACTGGGACTTTTCGCCGTACTCGGAGACCAGCCAGAACGAGTCGCCGATGCGGCGACCGCCGACCGGCGTCCGGCGCGGCAGCCCGGAACTTCGCCCGGTGGTCTCCAGGAGGATCTGCAAGGGCAGCCGTCGGGTGATCGGGTTGGCGATCCGCCGCTGGAACGTAGTAATGGCCCGGTACTTGACTTCGTCGAAGCGCGACATGTGCTCTCCCGTCCGTTGCCGGTGAAGCTACAGGGCCGGTAACAGAGCGCGGCCCCGGGCCACCACCTCACGAACTCGCTCACCCGCGTCCCTCCCCCTGCCGTCGCGCCCGAGCGGGATTCCCGCCCGGGTCGCTCCGCCTACCCGCCCAGGAAGACCGGGTTGGTGAACGCCGCCAACGCCCCCGGCAGGGACGAGATCGCCGCCTCGTGGCGCAGCTCCGCGCGCACGTACGCCGCGTACGACGCCGTCGTGCGCCACTCCACGGTCGCCGCGCCCGACACCGGGATGACCTCGCTCGTGAAGAGCAGGCCCTGGTCCGTGACGAAACGCGCGGTGCAGCGCGGGGCGCCCGTCACCTCCAGACGGACCGTCACCGGCGCTTCCCGGTCGACGGGCAGCCGCTCGCCGATGCCCGCGTGCTCGCCCCGGGGACCCGACGCGGTGAAGGAGACCGAGACCGAGCGAGACTCGGCCACGTACGAGCGGCCCGCCTTCAGGCCCTCCTGGATCGCCTCGCGGGTCAGGTCGTCCGCCAGGACCACTGTCTGCGGGGCGCCCACCGGGTCGGGGGCGCGGTGCGCGTCGCTGTTGCCCATCGCGGGCAGCCAGTCGCGCCGCCCCGAACGAACCGCCGCCACCAGCAGGTTGTCCCACTCCGCCAGCGACACCTCGTCGTCCGGCGTGTACGGGCCGTTCCACACCTCGACCGCGTCCGCCTCCCCGAAGCCGAACTTCCAGCCACAGCCGATGCAGGTGGCGTGCGGATGCGCGGGTACGACGAGACCGCCCGCCGAGCGGATCTTCTGCGCGTACTTGCCGAAGCGGTTGTCGCGGGCGCGGTAGCGCCAGTCGATGAAGGTTCCCGGGGCCGTGCCGAGCGCCAGCACGTGACCGTTCCGGGTCGTCACCTCCTCGCCCAGCATGACCAGCAGGTCGTCGCCCGCGACGTCCGCCCAGTGCGCATGCGAGGAGTGCGTGTTGTGCTCGGAGGTGTTGATGAAGTCGAGGCCGGCGGCCCGGGCGAGGGCCCCGATCTCGGCCGGGGTGCGGCGGCCGTCCGAGTGCCAGGAGTGCAGATGGCAGTCGCCGCGGTACCAGGCCCGGCCGCGGCCCTTCGCCCGCTCGGGCGGGTGGACCGGTTGCGGTGTGGGCGCGGTCTCCCCGTACGTGAGCGTGATCGTCACCTCGTACGGCAGTCCCTGCGGCGCCACCGTGTACGGGCCGAGCGCGATGTGCCAGGTGCCCTCGCGGACCGGGCCCGGGATGTAGCCGGGGGTGGCGTCGTCCGCGCTGATGAAGAACTCCGTGCGGGCCCCGCCCGACCAGCCGCGGAAACCCCGTCCGCCGAGTTCGGTCCCGCGCTGGTCGAAGATGCCGATGTCCAGGGCGTTGCCCGGGGTGCCGGCCGGGACGGACGGCTTGTCGTAGGTGTACGCGACGTGGATCTCCCGGACGCCGTCCGGGACCTCGACCGGCAGGTACACGAAGTCCGGGGCGCCGGGGGGCAGTGTGCCGCGCACCGTTCTCGTCTCCCGGCCGGAGCCGTCGCCCGCCTCACCGCCGGACCGGCCGCCGGGCTCGTTCTCGGACGGGGATCCGGCGCCGCCCGCGCCGCTCGCGAAGCTCACAGTGCCCAACGTAAGCGCCGCGGTGGCTCCCGTCACGAACAGGGCGCGTCTGCGGATCCCGGTCTCGTCCTCGCACATGCTGCTGCTCCTGGGGGGTGGGTGTGATGCGTGTGGCCGTGGTACAGCGTCGTACGGGGTCGTGAACGCGCGTGTACGGCAAGGGAATCGGCACCTTTCCGGAGTGGGTGGGAAACCTCCGGGACTGCCTTCGGGACTGCCCTCGGGACTGCCTCCGGGACTGCCTCCGGGACTGCCTCGGGGCCTGCCCTCCCGGGCCTGTGCTCCCTCATGTCAGTCCGACTGGTCGGTATGGACATTGGAGCCCGCTCCAGGTAGGAAGAAGAACCACGTCGAGGCGCCCGTCAGGAGCCCCATCGGAAAGGCCGCCCATGCGCATAGCCGTCACGATCTTCCTCACCGACGAGACGATCGCCCCGTCGCGGCTCGCACGCGAGCTGGAGCAGCGCGGCTTCGCCGGCCTGTATCTGCCGGAGCACACCCACATCCCCGTCGAACGCACCACCCCGTACCCCGCCGGAGGGGAACTGCCGCGGGAGTACGGCCGTACCCTCGACCCCTTCGTCGCCCTCGGTCAGGCGGCCGCCGTCACCGAGCGGCTGGGCCTCGGCACCGGCATCACCCTCGTCGCCCAGCACGACCCCATCGACCTCGCCAAGCAGGTCGCCACCCTCGACCACCTCTCCGGCGGTCGTTTCACGCTCGGTGTCGGCTACGGCTGGAACGTCGAGGAGGCCGCCGACCACGGTGTCGACTGGCGCGTGCGGCGTGAGTCGGTCCGGGAGCGGCTGGCGTTGATGCGGGCGCTGTGGGCGGAGGAACCGACCGCCTACGAGGGTCCGTCCGGGCTCTCCGTACGGGCCAGCCACGCCCATCCCAAGCCCGCGCAGAAGCCACGGGGGCCGGTGGTGGGGCCGCGCACGCTGATCGGCGGCGCGGCAGGGCCGAAACTCTTCGCGCACATCAGCGAGTACGCGGACGGCTGGCTGCCGATCGGCGGGCGCGGTCTGACGGAGTCACTGCCCGTGCTGCGCGCCGCCTGGGCGGAGGCGGACCGCGACCCGTCCGCGCTCCAGGTCGTGCCCTACGCCGTGGTACCCAGCCCCGGCAAGCTGTCCCACTACGCGGACCTCGGGATCGAGGAGGTCGTCCTTCAGTTGCCTCCGGCGGGGGAGGAGGAGGTCCTGCGGGTGCTGGACGAGTACGCGCGGTACCTGTGAGTGCCCCTGGTCCAACGGTCGTTGACAAAGCGGAACGCTGATCCGTATCGTATCGGAACAGCGTTCCGCTTTTGTGCGTGGCTGAAGCCGAGCGCTCTTCGGACAACGCCGCCCTTTCCTTGCCGCCGCCCGAACGAGCCCGGCGGAAAAGGCCATTGAGCGGAAAAGACCATTGAATGGACATGTGCATCATGACTGAATCGACGAACGCCGCCGACGCTTTCACCTCCCCCTCCCCCGCCCCCGTCCTCTCGGTCGCTCCGGTGGTGCTCCCGGCTCCCGACCGGGCAGTGGACCTGGAAATGAGGGTCTCCGCGCCCGTGACCGGGAGCGACCTTCCGGTCATCCTCCTCTCGCACGGTCAGGGCTATTCCAACCACCTCTCCTCGCTGAACGGTTACGCTCCCCTCGCCAACTTCTGGGCGGCGCAAGGATTCGTGGTGATCCAGCCGACCCACCTGAGCTCGAGGACGCTGAGCCTGGACCCCGGCAGCCCTGAGGCGCCGTTGTACTGGCGGTCGCGGGCCGAGGACATGACGCACGTCCTGGACCGGCTCGACGAGATCGAGGCCGCCGTCCCGCAGCTTCTCGGGCGCCTGGACAGGAGCAGCGTCGCCGTGGCGGGGCACTCGATGGGCGGGCACACCGCGAGCCTGCTGCTGGGAGCCCGGCTCACCGATCCGGACGACGGAACCGAAGTGAACCTGGCCGAGCCCCGGATCAAAGCGGGCGTCCTGCTCGCCGCGCCCGGCAGGGGCGGTGACGCCCTGACCCCGTCCGTGGTCGAGAACTGGCCGTTCTTCCTGACCACCGACTTCTCCCGGATGGCGACGCCCACCCTCGTGGTCGCCGGCGACAAGGACGACTCCGCCCACCTGACGGTCAACGGCCCGGACTGGCACGCCGATCCGTACTTCCTCTCCCCGGGCCCCAAGTCCCTGGTCACCCTGTTCGACGCGGGGCACGGGCTCGGCGGGGTCTCCGGATACGACGTCGCCGAGACCACGGACGAGAACCCCGAGCGGGTGGCCGTGATCCAGCACCTCACCAGCGCCTATCTCCGCACCGCGCTCTACCCGGGCGATCCCGCCTGGCAGGCGGCGTGTGACGCGCTGACGGGCGCGCCCAGTCCGCTCGGACGGGTCGAATCCAAGTAGGCGAAGGAGCGCCACCGACGCCCGTGGTTTCGCTCGTGGCGCGGGTAATGCGGTCTGCGACCCCGGACGGCGAGTCATAGATCACGGTTTTGCCTGATCACCGCACCCGTATGCTCGAAGGATGACGACTTCCGCGACCTCCGGAAACGGCCACACCGGCCCCACCGTGAACTCCATGCGTCGCGCCCTCAAACGCGCCCGTGACGGCGTCGCCCTCGACGTCACGGAGGCGGCGGTGCTCCTCCAGGCCCGCGGTGAGGACCTCGAGGGCCTCGCCGCGTCCGCAGCCCGGGTACGGGACGCGGGCCTGGCGGCGGCGGGCCGTCCCGGCGTCATCACCTACTCAAAGAGCGTCTTCATCCCGCTCACCCGGCTGTGCCGGGACAAGTGCCACTACTGCACCTTCGTCACCGTCCCCGGCAAACTGCGCCGCGCCGGCCACGGGATGTTCATGTCCCCGGACGAAGTCCTCGACATCGCCCGCAAGGGCGCCGCGCTCGGCTGCAAGGAAGCCCTGATCACCCTCGGCGACAAGCCGGAGGACCGCTGGCCCGAGGCCCGCGAATGGCTGGACGCGCACGGCTACGACGACACCATCTCCTACGTGCGGGCCATCTCCGTCCGGATCCTGGAGGAGACCGGGCTGCTGCCCCACCTCAACCCGGGGGTCATGTCCTGGACCGACTTCCAGCGGCTCAAGCCGGTCGCCCCGTCCATGGGCATGATGCTGGAGACCACCGCCACCCGCCTGTGGTCCGAGCCGGGCGGCCCGCACTACGGCTCCCCGGACAAGGAACCCGCTGTCCGGCTGCGGGTGCTGGAGGATGCCGGCCGGTCCTCCGTCCCTTTCACCAGCGGACTCCTCATCGGTATCGGCGAGACCTACGAGGAGCGCGCCGAGTCCCTGTTCGCGCTGCGCCGCATATCCCGTGCCTACCACGGCATCCAGGAGCTGATCATCCAGAACTTCCGCGCCAAGCCGGACACGGCGATGCGCGGGATGCCGGACGCGGAGCTGGACGAGCTCGTCGCCACGGTCGCCGTCGCCCGGCACATCATGGGCCCGGCCGCCTGCCTCCAGGCGCCGCCGAACCTGGTGGACGCCGAGTACGGGCGGCTGATCGGCGCCGGTATCGACGACTGGGGCGGGGTCTCCCCGCTCACCATCGACCACGTCAACCCCGAACGGCCCTGGCCACGGATCGAGCAGCTCGCCGAGCAGTCCCGCGCGTCCGGCTTCGAGCTGCGGGAACGGCTGTGCGTCTACCCGGAGTTCGTGCGGCGCGGCGAGCCGTGGCTGGACCCCCGGCTGCTGCCGCACGTCACCGCGCTGGCCGACCCCGCCACCGGGCTCGCCCGTCCGGACGCGGTGGTCGAGGGCCACCCGTGGCAGGAGCCCGACGAGGCGTTCACTTCGTCCTCGTCCGGCCGTACCGATCTGCACCGCACCATCGACACCGAGGGCCGCACCGGGGACCGGCGGGACGACTTCGACGCCGTCTACGGCGACTGGGAGGCGCTGCGCGAGGCCGCGGCACCCGGCATGGTTCCGGAACGCATCGACACCGACGTACGGCAGGCGCTGCGGCAGGCGGCCGACGACCCGACCCGCCTGACGGACGACGAGGCGCTGGCCCTCCTCCACGCGGACGGCCCGGCGCTCGACGCGCTGACCCGCATCGCGGACGAGGTGCGCCGCTCGGCGGTGGGCGACGAGGTCACGTACATCGTCACCCGCAACATCAACTTCACCAACGTCTGCTACACCGGCTGCCGTTTCTGCGCCTTCGCGCAGCGCCGCACGGACGCCGACGCCTACACCCTCTCCCTGGCGCAGGTCGCCGACCGCGCCCAGCAGGCCTGGGACGTCGGCGCGGTCGAGGTGTGCATGCAGGGCGGCATCCACCCCGACCTCCCGGGCACCGCCTACTTCGACATCGCCAAGGCGGTCAAGGAACGCGTTCCCGGCATGCACGTCCACGCCTTCTCGCCGATGGAGGTGGTCAACGGCGCGACGCGGACGGGTATGTCGATCCGGGAGTGGCTGACGGCGGCGAAGGAGGCCGGCCTCGACACCATCCCGGGCACGGCGGCCGAGATCCTCGACGACGAGGTCCGCTGGGTGCTGACCAAGGGCAAGCTGCCGACGGCGACCTGGATCGAGGTGGTGACGACAGCCCACGAACTGGGCATCCGCTCCTCCTCCACGATGATGTACGGGCACGTGGACCAGCCCCGCCACTGGCTCGGCCACTTCCGCACGCTTTCCCGGATCCAGCAACAGACCGGCGGCTTCACGGAGTTCGTGACCCTGCCGTTCATCCACACCAACGCCCCGGTGTACCTGGCGGGCATCGCCCGCCCCGGCCCGACGCTCCGCGACAACCGCGCGGTCACGGCCATGGCCCGCCTCCTCCTGCACCCGCACATCCCCAACATCCAGACCAGTTGGGTGAAGCTGGGCACGGAAGGCGCGGCGGAGATGCTGCGCTCCGGCGCCAACGACCTGGGCGGCACGCTGATGGAGGAGACCATCTCCCGGATGGCGGGCTCGAGTTACGGCTCGTACAAGTCCGTCAAGGACCTGATCGCGGTGGCGGAGGCGGCAGGTCGCCCGGCGAAACCGCGGACGACGGTCTACGGCGAGGTCCCGGAGGAGCGGCAGCGCGCGGCAGCGTCATCCGACGGGCACCTGCCGGAACTGCTGCCGCTGCTGGACTGAGCCGCCCCGCAACGACAAGCCGACCCCGCGACGACGTCCACGCCTGGCCGGCCACGCCTGGCCGGCCACCGGGGCTTGCCCGGTCGGTCGGCCCGGCGGGGCGTGGGGACGAACGGTTCGGGTGAATCGGCATCAGTTCCCATACCGCCCCCCGAGAGGTCCGCCGATCGGACCGGGAGTCTGGCCGGTCGGCCGACGCGGTGGCAGCAGCGGTACGCCTAGCGTTGTCGGTGACCAGGCCACCGGGCTTTGAGGGGGAACGTTGATGGAACAGCGAGGGACGGCCGGAGCAAACGCCGACGGCACGGACATGGGCGCGACCACGGAGTTCGAGCCGGACGTCGTGAACCTGCTCGTGCTGAGCGTGCGGCGTGCGGTCAAGCGCGAGTTGTCGGTCGTGGGCACCGACACCGTGCTGGGGGAGCTGGTGCTGGGGGACACCGATGCCGGTGAGGCGATCGCCCCGGGGATGCGGAAGGCTGGTTCGCTCAGTGGTCTCATCTCCGGCCGGGCGGGCGTCGACTGGGTCAGTGACGATGAGGGCGTGGCCGTCCAGCCCGGGGAAGCGACTGCGGCTGAGGACGGGGCGGGAGCCGATCGGCACGAGGTCGACGCCGTCTGGCGGGAAGCTGTGTGGCGGTTCGGGCTCGCTGCGCGTGGAGGCGCCCCGGAGGGGGGTCGGAAGCTGCCCGGGATGAGCTCCGCTCTGCGCGCCTGTCTGCTGTCGGCGCTCAAGGCGGCGCGCGCCGAGGGGACCGTGGCCGTGCGCTGCCGGCATGTGGCTCGCGCCCTGCTGGAGGTGCCGGACAGCAGGGCACGGGAAGCTCTGACGCTGGAGAGGCTGGACACCACCGCCGCGGCGTCCGCGCTCGACCGGCTGGACGCCGCCGCACGGGCGGGGACCGACAGGCCGGAGTCCCAGGGCGTCACCATGCTGCGGAAGGCCGGCGTGGTGGGCAAGAGCGGTAACCGTGTCACACGGGGGCTGTACTCGTGGTTGATGGGGAGCACCGCGAACGGCTCGCCGATGGTGTTCGCGGTGTACCTCGAGGCCGCCCGGCAGGCGATACGGTGCGGGCGCGCCGAGGTCGAGCCGGTGGATCTGCTGTTGGGGATCCTGGCCCTGGACCGGGCCCTGGCCGTTGCCGGGAGCCCGCTTCCGCCGGACCTGGCGGGCGTCAACTCGGCCGCGCAGCTGCTGCGCCGGCATGGCGTACGGCAGGATTCCCTCGTCTCCTCGGCTTCCGTCTCTTCGGATTCGGCGCTCCCGTCCGGCTCCGGCAGCGACGAAGTGCCGCGGTCCGCCGCTGCCGAACGGGTGCGGACGGTGGCGCAGCTCTCCGCCGCCGAGCACGGCTCGCCCACGGTCGGTACGGTCCACCTGCTCTCCGCGCTGCTCGACGAGTCGGCGGCGGGCACCGACGCCGGGGACGGCGGCGCGGTCGTACGGCTGCTGGCCGCCCATCAGGTGGACGTGGCCGCACTGCGGGCGGACCTGGGTCTGCGGCCGGTCGGATGACGCCCGGGGCCCACCGTGCGGCGACCGCCGGCCTGGTTACCGTTCCTCCGGAGAGACCCGCCAAGGCGTGGCAAGGGAGATCATGAGTCAGGCACCCGACGACATAGCGCTGTCGCGCTCGCCCTCAGGGCTGAGGCAGACGCTGACCGCTGCGCCACGGCGGCTGCGCCGTGAGGTGGCCGAGGGCTGGGCCGCGGTGCGTGGCGCCGAGCGTCGTACGGTCGTCGTCGAGGCACTCTTCTGCGCCCTGGCAGCAGCCTTCTGTCTGGTGCCGCTGCTGCTGGTGCCTCCGCATCGGCCGGTGTCGGCCGTTGCCGAGGCGTTGTGGGCGGTGCTGCTCGTCCCGGCCCGGCGCGGCCGGCCGGTTGCCGCGGTTGTGGGGTCCGCTCCGCTGGTCGTGGGTGACAACGTGTGGACACTGGCGGTGGTGCCGCTGGTCGTGCTGTCCGCCACCCGGCGGATCGCACCGCCGCGGCGTGCGTGGCGGGTCGTCGGGGTGGCCGGCGCCGGCATCGGTGTGCTGACCGTCGCCCTTGCCCCGGTCCGGTCCGGGGACCTGCTGTCGGCACTGGCCGAGAACGGTGTCTCGGTGGTGCTGCTTCTGCTGCTTCCCGCCCTGGCCGGGACCCTGTTGGGGCAGCGGCGGCCCCTGGTCAGCCTGCTGCGGGAACGCAACACCTATCTGGAGCAGACCCGGGCGCTGACCGCCGCTGCGGCCCGGCTGGAGGAACGGGCCCGGATAGCGGGCGAGATGCACGATCTCCTGGGCCACCGGCTGAGCCTGATCTCGGTGCACGCCGGAGCGCTGGAAGTCACTGTCGGGCGGCAGGCGCCCGCCCTCGTCGAACAGGCCGAGCTGCTGCGCACGACCACCGGTACGGCCATGGAGGAACTCCGCGAGATCCTCAGCGTCCTGCGGCGCGAGGACCTGAAGGACATGACTGACCCGACGGACACGGTTGCCGGGGAGGAGCGAGGAACGCTTACGGACATCACCGCTCTGGTGATGGAATCCCGGCGGACGGGCAGCGCGGTCGAGCTGGACTGGTCCGTCCCCGACACGGCCGAGCTGGGGCTCCGTACGCGTCAGGCGATCCACCGGGTGGTCCGTGAAGGGCTGACGAACGTGCTCAAGCACGCGTCCGGTGCGCCCACGAGAGTGGAGGTCAGGGACTCGGGCAGTGGGATCGAGGTGTCCGTCACCAATGCGCCGCCCCCCGCGGGGGGCCGCTCCCACGGGGGGAGCCACAGCGGGCTGGCCGGATGCCAGGAGCGGATCTCGTTGCTCGGCGGCACGTTCGAGGCGGGCACCCTGACCGACGGTGGATTCCGCATGGCGGCCTGGCTGCCGGTCCGCGGGAACCGCTCCCCGGAGGCCTCCGCTCCGCCGGGGACCTCTGCCGAACCCGTTCCGGACCCAGCCCGCCCTCAGCTCGGCGCCATGCAACAAAGGGGAGCACGAGCCCCACTGCCCGACGAGATCCTGACCTGGCCGCGCGTCCTCGGATCGGGCTGCGTAGCAGTGCTCGTGGTCCTGCCGACGGTGTTCTTCCTCGTCGTGTTGCTGGCGGAGGCGGCTCTAAGATGAGCCGATGATCCGAGTTCTGGTTGCCGACGACGAGGCGCTGATGCGCGTGGGCATCCGGCTGATCCTGGAGAACGCCGAGGACATCAAGGTCGTCGCCGAGGCGGGCGACGGCCGGGAGGCCGCCGCGGCGTGCCGTGCCCAGGACATCGATGTCGCCCTGCTCGACATCCAGATGCCGGTCAGGGACGGAATCGCGGCCGCCGAGGACATCGCCCGTATCTCGCCCCGCACCTGCGTCGTGATGCTGACGGCGTTCGGCGAGGAGGCGCGTGTGACGCGCGCCCTGCGGGCCGGGGCGAGCGGCTTCCTGCTGAAGGACACCGGGCCCACCGAGCTGATCCGCGCCGTGCAGCTCGCCGCGAAGGGCGAACCGGTCCTGGCGCCCAGCATCACCCGGCAACTGCTCGAACGGCACGTACAGTCCGGTCGGGACACCGAGGCCGCGCTGCGCAGGACCGAAGAACTGACCCCGGCCGAACGGGATGTGCTGCGGCTGCTGGGGGCAGGGCTGTCCAACGCCGAGATCGCGGATCGGCTGTATCTCAGTGCCGGCACGGTCAAGGCGCACATCAGCCGGATCCTCACCCGAACCGGCTGCGCCAACCGCGTCCAGGCCGCCGTACTCGCCCACGACGCCGGGCTGCTCGACGACCGTTGAGCGTGCCCCGGATCATGCGGTCCTGCCGAGGAAGCCGCGCATCGCGGGGTGGAAACCCGAAACCCGTCATGTCCCTCCCGCCGGACAGCCCCCACCAAGATCTTCATCGGCCGGCGCGTCCGCGAAGGCGGCGGATGCCGTACGGGGTCGCCGCTGCCAGGGCGAGTACACCCGCCGCCGTCAGGCCCGTCGTCAGACCGAGCCCCAGGGGACCGGCTCCGTCCTCGGCGGCGTCGCCGTTCACCGTGATCAGCGCCACGTTGTCGTCCTCGTCGGGGTCGCGCTGCGCATACGGCTTCTTGAGGACGACGGCCACCCGGCCCGGATCCCCGGAGCCGGTCTCGTCGATGCGGAAACCCAGCGTCTGGACCGCCTCCGCGCCGGGCGGCAGATTCTTGGTCCAGCAGGTGTAGCGCTTCTCGCCCGCACGCCACGGTTGGCACACCCAGGGGTTGTACTCCAACTCGCCGTCCGGGTCCGGTGACGGCTTCTGCGGCGGGATCAGCGTCGTGCCCCCGGGCGGGATGATCTCGTAGCGGAGGTACCTGCTCTCGATGCTTCCGGGGCCGGTGTTGCGCACACCCACGTCGATCCGGACGACATCGCCCGGTTTGCCGCGCAGATCGCCTCCGACCGCCTGGACGTCCACCTTCTGATCCGTTTCGATGCTCACCACGTCGGAGCGCCCGGTGAAGCCCTTGGGCGAGGTCGGGGTCAGGGCCAGCGGGGGACCGCTGCCGCGGACGGTGAACCGGCGCTCGTCGAAGTACGGTCCGGCGTCCTGCCCCGGCGCGAAGAGCTGGGTGTACACCAGGGCTTTGGTCAGCGACTGCCCGCCGCTCACCCGGAAGGGCCCGGTGAACGCGAACGCCCGGCCGGGCTCGATGCGCCTGTCGAAGTAGCAGTACGCGCGGGTCGGGTCCGTCGCGGTGTAGCGGCAGTTGCGGTAGGCGCGGGCGAGCCGGAGACGGGCGTCCGTGGACACCACGATGCCGAAGCCGGTCGCCGCGATCGGTCCGCGGTTGAGGACACCCGTCCAGAGCTCTACGGGTCTGCCCGCCGCGGCGCCCTTGATGGCGATCTTCTTGTCCCACAGCTCCGGGGTGCCCGCGACCATCACCGTCTCGGCCTCGGCCCGTCTGCCGTCGGAGGCGACAGCGGTGAGCCGGAGGGTGCCGCGCGTACCGGGCGCGGCCGCCTTGTCGGCCCCGAAGACCTCCAGGTCGACCAGTCCGTCGCGGAGCCGGCTCGGGCCGAGACGACACGTGATGACGTCACCGCTCCCCTGGGCACAGGACCCCTTCGGGTGCAGGCGGACCTTTCCCCGTACGTCGGAGGCGTCCACGGTGAGGACGACGGACGGGACGGCGACACCGCCGGTGTCGACCGCGAGCGGTATCGCGGCCCGTGTGGGGTCCGACATCTGCGTGTAGTAGACGTCCGGGGCCTCGATGCGCAGGGCACCGTCGTCCCCGGGTGCCGGGGCTGCCGACGCCGCCCCCGACAGGGTGGTCGCCAGGACGGCCGCGAGGGCGGCGGAGACAGCACGACTCATCCGTCGATAATGGGCCCGGCCGGACACCGGGTCGTCACGTTCCCGTCTCGAACCGCTCTCGGCGAACCGCCGTAACGACTGCTCACGGCTGTGCGGGTGTGATGCCCGGCCGACCTGTGGGATACCGTTCCGCGGCTCTCAACCCATCGACTCTGTTCGATTACAGTGCTGGACGGACGACGCCGGTGTGCGCCGGTGTGCGGTGCTGATGGAGGCCGTGGGCGCCGGTGAGCGCCGCGGGTGCGGTAGGTGCCGGACAACGGGCGGGAGGAGGGTGGCGTGGTGGCTGCTGCGGCGAGTGCCGTCTGGGGGCGTGCCGAACAACAGGACTTCCGCAGCCGGGTGCGTGGGACGCTGCTCGGCGCGGCCCTCGGCGACGCGCTAGGCGCACCCCTGAACGGGCTGTCCCTGGAGGCGATCCGGGAGCAGTGCGGTGCCGGGGGGCTCACCGATCTCGCTCCCGCCTACGGCAGGCGCGGTGCCGTCACTCACCTCACCCAGATGACGCTGTTCACCGTCGACGGGCTGATCCGGGCGCAGGTGCGGCGCGACACCGGCGCCTGGCACCCGCCGACCGATCTGCACCGCGCCTACCGCCGCTGGTCGGCCACCCAGACCGACTGGGGTCCCGACGAGCGCCGCAAGGACGACGGGTGGCTGGCCCGCGAGGAGTGGCTGTACGCGCGCCGCGACCCGGACCCGGCCTGTCTGCAGGGGCTCTCCGACGGTGTGATGGGCACTCTGGACGCGCCCAAGAACCCCTGCGAGTCCGGGGGCGAGCCCGTGGTGCGGGCGGCGCCCCTCGGGCTGCTCGTGGGGTGGGAGCCGCAGCTGGTGATGCAGTTGGCCGTGGAGGGGACCGCGCAGACGCACGGGCATCCGACGGCGTACCTCGCGGCGGGGGCGTACGCGGTGATCCTGCACGGGCTGGCGCGCGGGGAGAGTCTGGACGCGGCGGTGCAGCGGGCGCTGGCGATGCTCGGGCAGCGACCGGGGCAGCAGCCCGTCGCGGACGCGCTGCAGCACGCCCTCGGGGCGGTGCGGCAGGGCATGCCCACCGCGTCCCGCGTGCAGGAGCTGGCCGGCGCGGGCACGGCGGAGGGGGCCCTGGCGGTGGCGGTGTACTGCGGGCTGGTGAGCGAGGACGTCCGGCACGGGATGGTGCTCGCGGTCAACCACGGCGGGCCCTCCGCCGCCACGGGAGCCCTGACGGGTGCCCTGCTGGGAGCCCTGCACGGCGAGACGGCCCTGCCGCCCGCCTGGCTGGCGGAGCTGGAGGGCCGGGCGACGGTGCTGCTGCTGGCGGACGACTACGCCATGGAGATGACCCAGGGCCCGGCCCTGCACGGGCCGGGTGCGTCCTCTCCGGGGTGGCTGGCTCGGTATCCGCGAGGGTGAGGGGGGCGAACCGCCCTGCCCGCCCCACCCCCCGGCCTGCCGTCAGTCCTTGACCGAGCTACCGGTTCCGGTCCCCGTTCCGACGGTCCCGCCGTCCACGGTGCCGGCCGGCGACGGGATGGCCGCGGCCATCGCCCCGTCGTCGTCCGTGTTGATCTTCTCGATGATCGCGTCCCGCTCGGGGGTGTCCTCCGGCTTGATCAGGCCGATCAGGATGAACAGGACGAGGGAGATGGCCATCGGCAGGGCGACCTGGTACTCCAGCTTCACATCCGTGCGCTGGGAGAAGTCCAGGTTGTAGTTGATGAAGAAGAACGCCAGCAGACCGGCGCCCCAGCTGGTCAGAGCCGCGGTGGGGCCGGACTTTCGGAACGGTCGCAGCAGACCCAGGATGAACGGGATCGCGATCGGGCCCATCAGGCCGGCGACCCACTTGATGACGACCGTGATGATGTCCTTGAACGTCGGCGAGTTGACCTGTGTCGCCACCGCCATCGACAGACCCAGGAAGACGACCGTCGTCACCCGCCCCGCAATCAGCCCGGTCCGGGTGTTCCACCCCCGCGCCGCCTTCGACAGCACCGGCACCACGTCCCGCGTGAACACGGCGGCGATCGCGTTGGCGTCGGAGGAGCACATGGCCATCGTGTGCGAGAAGAAGCCGACCACGACCAGGCCCAGCAGCCCGTGCGGCAGCAGCTGTTCGGTCATCAGCCCGTACGCGTCGGACCCGTCCGGCTTCTCGGCCTTCACCAGCAGCGGCGACAGCCACATCGGGATGAAGAGGATGATCGGCCAGACGAACCACAACACCGCCGACAGCAGGGCCGAGCGGGAGGCCTCCTTGGCGCTGGGCGTGGCCATGTAGCGCTGGGCCTGGTTCCACATGCCGCCGTTGTACTCGAAGAGCTTGATGAACAGGTACGCGATGAAGAAGACCGTCAGGTAGGGGCCCGCGAACCCGTCCGAGTGCCCGTCCAGCTTCGGCGAGTCCAGCGCCTGCGAGAGACCGCCCTGCTTGGAGATCTCGTTCAGCGCGATGACCAGCATGGCGATACCGGCCAGCAACTGGATGACGAACTGGCCCAGTTCGGTGAGCGCGTCCGCCCACAGGCCGCCGATGGTGCAGTAGATCGCGGTGATGCCACCGGTGATGAGGATGCCCTGGGTGAGGCTGACGCCGGTGAAGACGGTGAGCAGGGTGGCGATCGCGGCCCACTTCGCACCGACGTCCACGATCTTCAGCAGGATGCCGGACCAGGCCAAGGCCTGCTGAGTCGGCACGTTATAACGGTCTTTCAGATACTCGAGGGGCGAGGCCACGTGCAGCCGTGAACGCAGCCGGTTCAGGCGTGGCGCGAACAGCTTGGCGCCGATGAGGATGCCGATGGCGATCGGCAGCGCCCAGGTGACGTAGGACGTGACGCCGTAGGTGTAGGCGATGCCGGCGTAGCCTGTGAACATCACCGCGCTGTAGCCCGACATGTGGTGCGAGATGCCGGAGAGCCACCAGGGCATCTTGCCGCCGGCGGTGAAGAAGTCGCTGACGTTGTCCACGCGCTTGTGGGACCAGATGCCGATCGCCGTCATCACACCGAAGTACGCGATCAGGACGGCCCAGTCGAGACCGTTCATGTGCCCCCTCCAGGGGTCCGCCTTCTGAACCTGCAGATACCGGGCTGCACTTCGCCAGTACGCACATTTGGGCGGCGCCCCCGTGCGGGAGCGGGGGACTTGGGGGATTGAACCGCCGGTCAGACCGGCCGGTCAAGACCTTTCTTGGTCATGGATATGAACACAGATCAGAAGTCAGAACAATTTTACTCGCTCTTGACCATACGTGCGGTTGTCGCGAACGTGGCCACGCGCACACCATGAGCGAGCACTTCGTCAGATGGATACATCCGATGGATCGGGCCGGACGGGATGCGGGTCCCGTACGGCCGGAAAGCGGGGTCGACTGCCTGAGCCTGCCCAGCGGTTCATCGAGGCATCCCTCGGTCACCGAATCGCCGCTCGGTTCACCGCGGCACCCCTCGGTTCATCGAGGCACCCCTCGGTTCGCCGTGTCGCCGCTCGGTTCACCGAGTCGCCCACCCCTCACCCCGCCGCTCGTGCCGGGTCAGCGCATCAGTTCGCCCGCGTTCACCAGCAGCGACTGACCGGTGATCGCCCGGGCCCGGTCGGAGGCCAGGAACACCACGGCGTCCGCCACATCGCGGTCCGTGGCCAGCTCCGGCAGTGCCATCCGGTCGGTGAGGCGCTTGAGGACGTCCTCCTCCGGGACGCCCTCGCTGTGCGCGGTGAACCGTACGTACGCCTCGACCGGCGGTCCCCACATCCAGCCCGGCAGCACGGTGTTGACACGTATCCGCTGCGGGCCGAGTTCGCGTGCCAGCGAGTACATCGCGGAGGTCAGCGCGCCCTTGGACGCGGCGTACGCGGCCTGCTGCACCTGGGTCGGCGCTGCCACCGACGACTGGGTGCCGATGATGACGACGGAGCCGCCGCGTTCCTTGAGGGCGGGCAGGCAGGCACGTGTCATCCGCAGCGTGCCCAGCAGGTTGACGTCCAGGACCGACTGCCAGGTGGCGAAGTCCGCGTCCTCCAGGCCGCCGAAGTAGCTGTCCCAGGCCGCAACATGGATCACCGCGTCGATCCGCCCGAACCGCTCCCACGCGAACTGCGCGAGTGCGTCGCAGTGCCGTTCGTTGGTGATGTCGGTCCCCTTGAACGCCGTGTGCTCGCCGTCCGGGTCGAGCTCGGCGACCGTCTTGGCGAGGTTCGCCTCCGTGCGCGCCCCGAGCACCGCGTTGCCCCCGTCGCGCAGCACCGCCTCGACGACCTGCCGGCCGAGCCCGGCACCGACCCCGGAGACGATGACGGTCTTCCCTGCCAGCAGTGACATCGCGTGCCTCCGGACGGTCGGTTGGGGTGGCGTTGGCGGGTACTTCTGACGGAGCGTCAGAATATGGCTGTCGAGCGGAAGTGGGAAGTGCGGGGACGAGGGCGAGTCCCGGGGATCCGCTGCCGCAAAGATCCACGGTAGCGTCCGCGCGGTCGGTTTTCGCCGACTCCGCACCACCACCCGTCCGTTGAGGACGGGACCGAAGGCCGGTACCGGCCCTGTGCGGTCCGGGGGTGGAACCCGCGGGGCCGAAAACATCGGGTCACTCCCGGACGCCCGCCACACCGACGCCCGTGCGCCGCAGAGCCACCCCGGCCGGGCCCACCGCCGACACCACCGCGACGACCGCGCACGCGCCCAGCACCCAGCCGACCGTCGCCCACGGCACCACGATCGGCGACCACAGTGACAGCGAAGCGAGCGCCCCCCACATGCCGAGCAGGTTGAGCCCCGCCACCAGCAGCCCCAGCACCCCGCCGACCACCACGACCGTCAGAGCCTCGGCGGCGACCACCCGCAGCGCCTGCCAGGTCGTCGCACCGGCCAGCCGCAGCACCGCCAGGTCGCGCACCCGGTCGGAGGTCGCCATCACCAGGGTGTTGGCGAGCGAGATGCCGGTGTGCAGGAGGGCGATGCCGAGGACCAGCATGAAGCCGAGCCGGGTGCTCCCGTTGGTCTCGGGGTAACTGGCCCGGACCCACTCGTCCTTGGTGAGCACCCGCCCGCCGGGAGTCTGCACCGCCTTGCGCAGCGCGGCGGCCACGGCGGTCGCGTTCGCGCCGTCCCCGACTCTGACGTCGATGCGGTCGACGGGTGCGTGCGGCGCGTTGGCCGGGGTGACGTACACGCCGTTGTCGCCGGTGCCGACGGCCATTACCGCGGCGATCCGCAGCGACTTCTTCCTGCCGTCGCCGAGCCACACGTCCACCCGCTGTCCGACGGTGTCCGTCTCCCACTCCTCGTTGACGATGATCGAGTCGTCGTCGAGATCCTCGACCCGGCCGGCCGTCACCGGCAGTCGCACGGTGTCCGCGAGCAGCTTCGGATCCGCGGCGCGGGCGTCGGACCTGATGAGCGCCACCCCCTCCTCGAGGACGTAGACAGCGCTCGACGACGTGGCGGAGACCTCGGCGCCGGGCACCTCGCGCAGACGCCGCACCGTGGCCTCGTCGAAACCCGAATCGCCCGCCGGGGATACGACGAAGTCGGCGGCGGTCTGCTCGCGAACCTCGGTGGCCTTCGCCTCGTTCAGCGTCGCGGTGGCCCCGAGCAGGGAGCCCGCCAGGGCGATCGTGACCAGGACGGGAGCCGCGACGGAGGCGGTGCGGCGGACGCCCGCTGCGGCGTTCTCACGCACCAGCATGCCGCCGGCGCCGGGCAGTTGGGCGGGCAGCCAGGCGATCAGCCGGGTCAGCGGGCGTACCAGGATCGGCGAGAGCAGCGCGACCGCGGTGATCAGCAGCATCGGTCGGCTGGTGTAGGTCTTGCGGTGCAGCAGGTCGCCGGGCTCGGTGACCAGGGCCGGCACCAGCGTCACGGCGGCGGTGAGCAACAACACCCCGCCGAACAGCCCGCGGCCCCACGTCATCGTCCTGCTGTCCACGGACGCCTCGCGCAGCGCCTGGGTGGGCCCGGTCTTCCCGGCCCGCCAGGACGCGGCCACCACCCCGCACAGCGCCACCAGCAGTCCTGTCCAGAAGGCCATGTGGTACGGCCAGTCATAGTCGCCGATGGTGAACCAGCTCGGTGCCAGGCCGCCCTCGACGACCCACTCGGCGAGGTACGGCGCGGCGTAGTCGCCGAGCACACAGCCCGCGGCCGAGGCGAGCACACCGACGAACAGCGCCTCCGCGAGGACCATGCGCCGGATCTGCCCCGGGGTCGCGCCCGCGGTGCGCAGCAGCCCGAACTCCCGGCGCCGCTGGGCGACCGCGAAGGAGAACGTCGAGGCCACCACGAACACCGACACGAAGCCGGTGACGCCGCCCGCAGTCCCGAACATGGCGTTCATCGCGACGAGGGCCTCGCTGTCCCGGTCGGGATCGGCGTCCGCGAGCCGGCGCTCGCTCCCGGTGAGGACGCTGACACCGGAACCGTCGCCCACCGCCTGGCGCACCCTCGTGGCGTCGGCGTCCACGACGAGCTGGGTGCTGAGCGGCGACAGTTGCTCGGCGCGCGCGTCGGTGAAGAAGACGGCGTTCTCGAAGCCGAGGTCGCGCACGACGCCGACCACCGTCACGGTGCCGAAGCCGGTGCGGAGCCGCCGGCCCTCGGCCGTCCGGTCGCCGGTGACGACGACCTCGTCGGCGGCTCGCGGAGCGCGGCCGGCGCTCAGTTCGTACGGTGCGAACGCGGCCGTCGACCACGGGTGGCCGACCAGGTCGCCGGATGCGCCCTCGGCCCGTACCGCGAAGGACCGGTCCTCGGTGACCGCGCCGAGTTCCCGCAGGGCGGCGACGGTCTTCGCCGGTACCGGACGCGGCTGCGCCAGCTTCTTGGTGCGGTCCCCGATGCTGGTGGGCACCCGCAGTGTGTCCGCGCCTTTCACGACGACCGGGGCCGCGGAGAACCGCTCCGGCTTCCGCTCGGGCGCGTCGAACGAGGAGGCGAGGGCCAGGCCCATGACGGCGATCAGGGAGACGCCGAGGGCGAGCGCGACGAAGCTGCCGACGAAGGTGACCCAGCGCGTGCGCAGGGTGCGCAGGGCGACGCTCAGCACGGCACGGCCTCCAGCTTGGTCAGCCGGGCGGCGATGTCACTGGCGGAGGCCCCGATGAGCTCGCCGCCCAGGCGTCCGTCGACCAGGAGGACGACGCGGTCCGCGTAGGAGGCGGCCACCGGGTCGTGGGTCACCATGACGATCGTCTGCCCTTCGGCGTCGACCATGCCGCGGAGCAGCGAGAGCACCTGGCGACCGGTCCCCGAGTCGAGGGCGCCGGTCGGCTCGTCGGCGAAGAGGACCTCGGGGCGGGTGATCAGTGCGCGGGCCAGGGCGACACGCTGCTGTTGTCCGCCGGACATCTCCGAGGGCCGGTGTCCTTCCCGCCCGTCGAGGCCGACCTGCCGCAGCACCTCCCGCACCCGGCTCTTCCCGGGGCGCCGGCCGGCCAGGCGCAGCGGGAGGGCCACGTTCTGCTCGGCGGTCAGCGACGGCAGCAGGTTGAACGCCTGGAACACGAAACCGA
Organism: Streptomyces cavernae; assembly: GCF_004023625.1. Taxonomy (GTDB): domain Bacteria; phylum Actinomycetota; class Actinomycetes; order Streptomycetales; family Streptomycetaceae; genus Streptomyces; species Streptomyces cavernae. The sequence goes on from NZ_ML137710.1 coordinate 165,569, forward strand.
TGCGCTCCCGGCGCAGCAGGGTCAGCCTTCTCTCGCTCAGCTCGGTCAGCTCGGTGTCGCCGACCGTGACCGAGCCCGAGGTGGGGCGGTCGAGGCCGGCGGAGCACTGCAGCAGGGTCGACTTTCCGGAGCCGGAGGGGCCCATGACGGCCGTGAAGGTGCCTCGGGGGAAGCCCAGCGTGACCCGGTCCAGTGCGGTCACCGGGCCGTCGCCGGACCCGTACTGTCTGCTCACGGAGCGCAGGTGGATCGCGTTGTCACTCATGTGTCCCTGTGTCCTTGTTCGTTGAGGTCGGTGGGTCGGTCGCGGTTGGCGACTCAACGAAATCGCGCGACGGTGCGTCGGCGCAGTGCGGCGGAACGGAGACTTGGGGTAGGGCCAGGCATACCCCCGGACCACCGTCTGGGCGGATGGCGGCGGTTCGAGGGGCCTTCTACGGTGATCCGCATGCGACCTCGGAATGTGTGGCAGGCCTTGTCCGGCCCGGGTTACCTGCTGTCGCCGTGGCCGTGGCGCTCGGTGGCGTATCTGCTGACGGGTGTGGTGACCGGTGTCGCCGTGCTGGTGGGGATCGTGTCCCTGGTGGCCGTCGGCGGCGTCCTGGCGGTGGTGCTGGTCGGTCTGCCGCTGCTCGCGGTCACGGCGCTCGTCGGTCTGCCGGTGGCGTCGGTGGAGCGGTGGCGGCTGCGGCTGGCCGACCGCGACCCGGTGCCGCACGGGCATGGCGTGCCGGCCGAGCCGGGGCTGCGGAGCTGGTTCACCACCCGTGTGGGTGAGCAGGCGACGTGGCAGGAACTCGGCTACGCGATGCTGCTGGCGCTGCTGCTGTGGCCGCTGGAGGCGCTCGTCGTCACCGGGGCCCTGCTGCTGCCGGTGTCGGTGGTCGCCACCCCGCTGCTGATGGCCACCGTCGGCGACGGCCGGGAGGCGAAGGTGCTCAAGCTGTGGCTGGTCACCACCTGGCCGGCCGCGTTCGGTTGCGCCGTACTCGGGTTGCTCCTGCTGGGGCTGGGCTTGTACGTCCTGGGTTTCGCGGCGGGCGCCCGGGCCCGGCTGACTCGCTTCCTGATCATCTCCCGGGAGGGGGACTTGAGGAGGAGGGTCGTCGAACTCACCCGCTCCCGCGTCCGGTTGGTCGACGCCTTCGAGGCCGAGCGGCGCCGCATCGAACGAGACCTGCACGACGGCGCCCAACAGCGGCTGGTGGCCCTGACGATGGCGCTGGGCCTGGCGCGGCTGGACGCCCCGCCCGGACCGCTCGCCGACCAGCTCGCCAAGGCGCACGACGAAGCGGGCAAGGCCCTCGCCGAACTGCGCGAACTCGTCCACGGCATCCACCCCAAGGTGCTCGCGGACTTCGGCCTCGAGGCGGCGGTCGCCGACGCCGCCGACCGCAGCGCGGTGCCGGTGGACGTGGACCTGCGGTTGCCCGGCCGGCTGCCCCAAGCGGTGGAGGCGGCGGCGTACTTCGTGGTCTGTGAGGCCCTCGCCAACGTCGGCAAGCACAGCGGTGCGCGGCGCGCGCGGGTCAGCGGGGGACACGACGGCGGACGGCTGCTGCTGCGGGTACACGACGACGGGTGCGGCGGCGCGGACGCGGAGGGCGGCAGCGGGCTGACCGGACTCGCCGACCGGGTCTCCGTCCTCGATGGCAGACTCTCCCTGTCCAGTCCGCCGGGCGGACCGACCCTGCTGAGTGTGGAGATTCCTTGCGAGTTGAGCGAGGCGGCCGACCGCTCCGCGTAGTGCTGGCCGAGGACAGTGTGCTGCTGCGGGAGGGGCTCATCGGCCTGCTCAACCGCTGCGGGCACGAGGTCGTTGCGGCCGTCGGCGACGCCGGGGCACTGCTCGCCGCGGTCGCCGAGCACGGACCCGACATCGTGGTGACGGACGTGCGGATGCCGCCCGGTTTCCAGGACGAGGGCCTGCACGCGGCGGTGCGGCTGCGCGAACAGCGGCCGACGTTGCCGGTGTTGGTGCTGAGCCAGTACGTGCAGCGCGCCTACGCGGCCGAGTTGCTGGACTCGGGGGACGGAACCGGGGTCGGCTACCTGCTCAAGGACCGGGTCGGCCAGGTGGAGGAGTTCGTCGACGCGCTCGGCGAGGTCGCGGACGGCGGCACCGTCGTCGACCCCGAAGTCGTACGGCAGTTGTTGCGCCGGCGCCGCGATCCGCTGGAGCGGCTCACCCCGAGGGAACGGGAGGTGCTGGCCCTGGTCGCGGAGGGCAGGTCGAACGGGGCGATCGCCCGGGCCCTGGTGGTCTCGGACGCGGCCGTCGGCAAGCACATCGGCAGCATCCTCACCAAGCTGGACCTGCCCCCGGCGGACGAAACCCACCGCCGGGTGCTGGCCGTGCTCGCCTATCTGCGGGCGTGACCGTGCGGACCCGCCGGACGTGGCCGGTGTCGCCGTGTCCGACGGGCTCGACAGGCACGACGTGCACGACAGGCATGGCGGGCACGACAGGCACGGCGGTACGGTGCACCGCGTTTCAACGCAGTTCGTCCACGTAGCGGTCCGTTCCCGGGACGGTGGGGATGAAGGGCGCGACGAGGGTGACCTCGCCGAGGCCGGAGGCGGTGACCGCGGTGTCCAGGTCCGTGAACCGGTCGTCCCAGACGTCACGGGGGTCGCTCTGGAGGAACCACAGCAACGTCAGCCGGGTCCCCACCCCCTCGACCTGCTTGACGTAGGACATCCGGTCCAGGGGGAGGGGCGTCGGCGCGAACACGGTCACCATGGCGGCGGCCGAGTCCGCCAGCCGCTTCGGCAGGTGGTCCTCGCACAACCAGGTGAGCAGAGGCGCCAGTTTTTCAGGGGAGTCCGTGTCGACGACCTCGACGACGAGCCCGGCATAGGGGTGGTCGAGGGCGTGCACATCACGCGGGCCGTGGGCGCCGTCACGGTAGACGGTCGCCAGGTGGTCCTGGAAGGCCGTGAAGACGTGCGTGCGGTCCTGGAAGACCCGGTGGTCGCGGTTCAGCCGTTTGTTGATGCCGACGGTCCAGCGCATGTGGTCGGCGTAGCGGCCGGCGGTGATCCAGTACGTCGAGATATAGCAGCCCGCGGTCACCGGTACGGCGACGGCGGACTTCTCGGGGTAGCGCAGCAGTTGCAGATCCCGTGTGGCGACCCAGCGGCGGCCCGCGTACATCCAGGGCATCGCCATCGCGCCGGCTATGTAGTGGTCGTCCTCGTACCAGCGGTTGTACTCCCGCTCCCGGCCCGGGTGGGGCTCGACCATGGTGATGAGGGCGTGCCCGAGGTCGGCTCCGTAGGGGCCGACGGCTGCGAGTTCCGCGTAGAGGGAACTGCGCGTTTCATCCGTGTGCGCCGCGTCGTCTGTCATGCGTCCGGTCTAGCTGACATAGCGTCAGATGTGGAGAACCGTGCGCGGACGAAGTGGCGTTGAGGATTCGTCGGAGGGGTGGCGGGAGTTGGGCGGGCGGTTGGTGGGAGTCGGGCGGAGGGGCGGGAGTCGGTCCGGCCGGTTGCCCGGCGGCAGACCGAACCCTCTCGGCTGAGACGGCGGTCAGTCGAGAGGGCTCATCGGTGGTGCTTATGAAGTTGTCGAGACGGTAGAGGCATCAGTCGAGGTCGAAGGACCCTCGGCTCACCTCTGCCACGAACGCGTTCCACGAGTCGGCGGGGAAGGCCAGTACCGGGCCGTCCTGCACCTTCGAGTCACGCACGGCCAGGCTCCGCACGAGGGGGGACCTGACCTCGACACACGCGCCGTTGCCCGTGGAATACGAGGACTTGGTCCAGGTATCCGTGGCGCCTTGCTGAATTGCCATGTTCGCTCCGGGGGGCTCTGTTGTGAGTTGCTGTCACCGCACTGCGGCATTCGCGCAGGAACGCACAGCGTGGTTTGCGCCAACGTTGTTCTTGGATGGCGTGATCGACGCTACTCGCCAACATCGGTGGACGAGATGGCTATTCACTCGACTGGGTGGCATATACCGCATGAGTCTTCCACTGGGGCGTGCAGGCGTGTATAGTGCAGCGGCTCACGTTGCGGATGGGCCTCAGGCGGTCCCCAACTGCCTCAGCGGGCGTATTCCTTCGCGATTTCCCCGATGAACTGCCGCGACTGCTCCACGTTCAACGCCTGCGCCCGCAAGTGCTCGTACATGACGCTGTACTTCTGCACGTCGTTGGCCTTCTCCAGATAGAGGTCGCTGGTGACGCCCTCGATGTAGACCACGCTGGAATCGGCCGCGTCCGGGAACTCCAGGATCGCGTACTGGCCGTTGAGCCCCGGATGCGCGCCCATGTCGAACGGGATCACCTGCACGGTGACATGCGGCAGTTGGGACTGCTCGACCAGGAACTCCAGCTGCTCACGCATCAGATGGCGGCTGCCGACGGCCCGGCGCAGCGCCGCCTCGTCGAGCACGGACCACAGCCGCAGCGGGTTGTCCGGCGCGGAGATTCGTTCCTGCCTGCGCATGCGGACCTGGACGCGTTTGTCGATGTCAGCCGCGGCGGTCTCCGGCAGTGCGCCGGCGATCAGCGCCTCGGCGTAGGGCCGGGTCTGCAGCAGGCCGGGGACGACCTGCGGGTCGTAGGCGCGCAGACTGGCCGCGTCGGTCTCGAGGCCGATGTAGACGCTGTACGGGATGTCGCCGAAGGAGTGCCACCAGCCCTGCTGACGCGAGTCCTTGGCCATCTGCATCAGCGAGTCGACGATCCGGTGGTCCTCGACCTCGTAGACCCCGCACAGATCGCGGACGTCGCGCTGGCTGATGCTGCGCCGCCCGTTCTCCAGACGGCTGATCTTCGACTGCGACACCAGCAGGCGCTCGGCGACCTCCTCGGCCGTCATGCCCTTGAGCTCACGGAGCCGACGGAGCTCCTGACCCAGGCGGCGTCGCCTGACGGTGGGATTGACGTTGGACGCCACAGGACGTGCACCTCCGGCTGCGAGCCTCGACTTTGCGTATCTGCTGCCGAGCAGATTGCCACCATGGTGCTTCTTACCGCTGGGAAACACCGGATATGCGGCGGATACGCGTCAGTTGAAGCCGTGCGCCCCCGAAAATGCCGACGCGCACGTGCCCGCACGTGCTGGCGCGCTGCTGACGCGCACGGCGCCGTACATGCGGCGGCGCGGGGCGGTGGGCCGTGTCGCCGCCCGTTCGGTACGGACGGACGTACAGCTCATCGCCCCGCGCGGCCGGCGGCTCCCGAACCGGTCTGGGGACTGTGGTGCGGCGTCCTGCTGTGCGTTACGGACCCGGTGCTGCTCCGTCGTGCTCGGTGCTGTCCGGGGTGGTGCCGTGCCGTGGACCCGCGGCTCAGTGGGCCACGGCGCGGGCCATGGACCCGCGACGCGGTTGCATCGGAACGCCCCGTGCGGGTTCCGGTGCGGGCCTGCCCCCGGGGGCGGCCTGACGGCCGGCCGGGGCCGGGCTGCGGCGCGGCTGAGCCGCCACGCCGTTCTGGACGTCCATCACGGCGTGCGCCACGAGGCCGCCCATGGGGTCGTGCCGGATCAGATCCCTGAGGCGGGAGCGGGAGGACCGCCCCTCGTTCCCGGGATACAGATGCTTGCCGAGACCGACCGCGTGGGCCAGCGCGGCGAGCGCGGCCGTCCGCGGGTCCGGCGGAACACCGGTGCGGATGGCGCTGTCCAGCCGGGTTCTGATCTCCCGGCTGATCTCCGTGTCCGTCGCCTGATAGCGCGTCGTCGGCAGTACCCCGCACATCTGGCCCGCCACGGCATGCACCATGCCGCACCGCTCCAGGTGCGAGAGATACGTCTGGCGCAGCCCCAGCCGGGGCCCGCCGATCCAATGGACCGCCCGCACCGGAGCGCCACGCCTTCGCAGCAACTCCAACGCGCAGTCCAATGTCGGATCTCCAGTCGGCCGTGGCACGACCACGGCGATACGATCCCCGTCTGGGGCTATCCGTCCGGCCAGCGCCAGCTCCACTAGCTGTGCTCCGGCCAGACCGAGGTCGAGCGACTGCGGCTGTGCAGTGGTACCCGTGGCCGGGTCCAATGCCAGCAGCAGAAGCTCCTCCGGAATTGTTCTGCGGCTCCTGCCCATCCATGCCTCCCCGCGTGGATGAATGACAGGGTGACCCCTCTCACATTGGTCTGTCGAGGGTGCGTGACCGCTTCGTAGTGGAACCGGTAGGTATGTCGTTCTCGTCTACCGCAGGGGTCAATCCCACACACAGGACACTGGTACATGGTTCGGACAGTGAGTCCGGCGGGTTTTTTCGGTTGTGGCGTTGCGGCGCACGGAGGAGGCATCGGTGGCGGGCGAGTCCCCCGACAGGTCGAAGCAGCATGAGCCGTCGGCTGAGCCGACGCGGGGAAACGCCTCCGCGGTTCCCGCTCATTCCGATCCGCGCCTCGCCGTGGCCCGCGAGAGCGTGGCCGCGGCGGCACGGGTGGATCAGGCGACGGCGGTCTTCTCCACGCGGGCACTGGTGTCCGCCGACGACGAATCCGACCCCGAGGCTGCGTCCGACTCCGTGTCCGACACCGACCCCGGGGCCGCCCCGGCCTCCGCCCGCTTCGCGGCCAAGCTCCCGACGGAGGGCGACGCACGCCTGCGCGCGGCTGTGGCGGCCTGGGTGGCCTCCGCGGACGACGCGGAGGGCGCGGAGGCCACGGAGGGCGTCGGCGGCTCGGACGGCCCGCAGACCGCCGATGAGGCGGAGAGCGCCGACGAGGCGGAGGCCGTGACGGAGCCGGAGGGTTCCGAGGGCCTGGGGGAGCCGGAGAACGCCGGGGAGCCGGAGGACGCCGGGGAGCCGGAAGGCGCTGTGGAGCCGGAAGACGCGGCGGAAGCGGATGAAGCCGAAGAGCCGGATGAACCGGACCATTCGGAGGATCTGGACGACGCGGGTGACGTGGATGTCGCGGGCGCCGTGGACGACGCCGAGGAAGACGCCGAGGAGTCGGCGAACGCGGAGGCGCGCCCCGTCGGCGAGTCCGACGAATCCGGTGAACCCGGCGACTCCGACGGCTCCGGCGAGTCCGGCGAGTCCGACGAATCCGTTGGCTCCGGCGAGTCGGATGAGTCCGGTGAAGCCGACGGTCTCGCCGAATCGGATGAGTCCGAAAAGACGGATGAACCGGCCGAAATGGGCGAATCCGGCGAGGTGGTCGACTCCGGCGCGTCGGAGGATGCCGTAACCGATCCTCGTACGACCGAGAGCTCCGACCTCTCCAAGGAAGAAGACGACACCGACGCCGAGTCGGGCGGGCGATCGGACGCCGAGTCGGACTCGGACGGAGGACCGGACGCCGAGTCGGACTCGGACGGAGGACCGGACGCCGAGTCGGACTCGGACGGAGGACCGGACGCCGAGTCGGACTCGGACGGAGGACCGGACGCCGAGTCGGGCGGAGAGCCGGACGTCGAGCCGGAGGCGGACGCGGAGGCGGAAGGGGAGACGGAAGGGGAGACGGACGGCGAGTCCGGCCCCGAGGACAAGCCGGTCGATCAACCCACCGCGGTCTTCAAGACCCCGCGGCGTGTCGTCGATCAGCCCACCACCATGCTCAAGCTGGGCGACGCCAAGTCCGAGCCGGACGACAAGCCGGCCGGCAAGGCTTCGGGCGAGGCCCCGGCCGAAGACGGGGGTGGGGGCGAGGGCGAGGAAACGCCCAAGAGCGAGGACAAGGACAAGGGCGAGGCAAAGGGCAAGGGTGACGAAAAGCCCAAGGTCGAGTCCGATTCGGAGCGGACCAGCAAGTTCGTCGCGCTGAAGTCGCTCGACGAGCCGCAGACCCGGCCGAAGCCCCCCGCCCAGGTCCAGAACACCCCGCCCCCCGCCGCTCCGCGCGCCTCCTCCACCCAGACCACCGCCATTCCGCAGGTGGGCCCCGAGCGCACCGCCCAGCAGCCGCTGCCCCCCAAGCCCCCGCTGGACCTGCTCGCGGAGCTGACCAACACCCCGGAGACACCCGTACGCACGCTCGTGCGTCGGGTCAAGATCTGGACCCCGCTGGTCATCCTGCTCGCGGTGATCTTTGCGACCGTACAGGCCCTGCGCCCGCTGCCCACTCCGTCCCTGACGCTGACGGCCGCCGGAACGCACGCCTTCAAGGGCGACAAGGTCCAGCTCCCGTGGCCCGGTGAGGGCCAGGGCTGGCTGGACGTCAACGGCATCGGCACGATGGACAACTTCGGCGAGCAGAAGCCGGTCGCCATCGGCTCGGTGGCCAAGGCCATGACGGCGTATCTGATCCTGAAGGACCACCCGATGAAGCCGGGCGAGGGTGGCGCGAAGATCGAGGTGGACGCCAAGGCCGAGGCCGAGGGCAAGCTCGACGAGAAGGAGAAGGAGTCCACGCTCAACACGGTGAAGGAGGGCGACGTGCTGACGGAGAAGGACGCCATCGCCGCCATCATGATCCCCTCCGCCAACAACATCGCCCGCCTGCTGGCCCGTTGGGACGCCGGTTCCGAGGCCGCGTTCGTCAAGAAGATGAACGCCGCCGCCAAGGAACTCGGCATGAAGAACACCAAGTACACCGACCCCTCCGGGCTGATGGAGACGACCGTCTCCACCGCCGAGGACCAGGTGAAGCTGGGCAACGAGCTGGTGAACATGCCCGCCCTGACGGACATCACCAAGCTGCCGAGCTGGGTCGACCCGTCGGGCACGAAGTGGCGCAACTGGAACCAGCTCGTTCCGTACAACGGCGCCATCGGCATCAAGACCGGCACCACCACCAAGGCGGGCGGCAACCTGCTCTTCGCCGCCACCAAGGACGTCGGCGGCGAGACGGTGACCGTCGTCGGCGCCATCCTCGGCCAGCACGAGGCGCCGATCATCGACACCGTCATCCGGGTGAGCAAGGACGCGATGATCGCCGCGCGGGACGTGCTGACCTCGGAGAAGATCCTCTCGAAGGGCGATGTCGTCGGTTACGTGGACAACGGGCTCGGCGGGCGCACGCCCGTGGTGGTCACCAAGGACGTCTCGGCTGTGGGCTGGGCCGGACAGACCGTCAAGCTGACGCTCGCCGACGGCGGCGAGACGATTCCGCAATCGGCCGCGGCGGGAACCAAGGTGGGTGTTTTGGACGTCGGAGATGGTACGGGGGACGCGGTCGAGGTGCCCGTCGCCCTGAAGTCCGAAATGACCGAACCCGGCTTCGGCGCCAAGCTGACCCGGGTGAGCTGACAGAAGGAGCGTCCCCGGGCCGGCGCCTGACCAGCGCGGCCCGGTTCAGCGGGCCCGGTGCATGGACCGGCACCGGGCCGGTAAGAGGCAGTAAGAGGAACAGCGCCGGACCACGCAGCCAGCAGCCGCACCCCGTCGGCGGAGCCCCAACCGGGCGCTCCTCGGCGGGGTGCGTGCTAGCGTCGCGAGATCGGGGCAGGTCGGGAGCCGCGAGCCCCGGCCGAGTACGACACGGGGAGTGCCAGCACAGTGGCCACTGCGGAGCCGACGCACGCCGACGACGCCGATGCGGGACGGGGACCGGGACGATCCTCGGGGCGGGGCCCGCGAATACGGCTGCCCGAACGCACCACGGAGACACCCGGGCAGTCCACCACGAGACCCGGTCCGGCCCGCCCGGACCCGAAGCCCACCACCAGGGCTTCCCACCGCACGTCCGACCACGCCGGCGCGCCCCACCCCCAGCACCACAACGCCAAGCCCGCCGTCGCCCCGGGCCACGACAACGACCCCGCGCCCACTCCGGACGGCGAGGGAGAACCCGCCCCCGCCGCGGACCTCGAAGGCTCCACGGTGCCCAAGGAGCCCGCGAAACCCACGGCCCGAACTGCAACGGCCGACGCGCCCGCGACACCGAAAGGCCCCGAACCACCGGAAGGCCCCGCGGCACCAGGTGAACCGGCAGCACCGGAAGGCCCCGCGGCACCGGTAGGCACTGCGGCGCTGGAAGGTCCCCCGGCAGCGGAAGAACCGGCAACACCGGCAACACCGGCAACACCGGCAACACCGGAAGAACCGGAAGGACCGGCAGCACCGGAAGGTCCTACGCCACCGGAAGGACCGGCAACACTGGAAGGTCCCACGCCACCGGAAAGCCCGGCAGCACCGGAAGGCCCCGTGAACGCCACACCGCCCGCGGAGGAGTCCGCCCCGCGTCTCCGCCCCGGTCACGATCCCCGTGGACAAGGTGGGCACCATCGCTTCACCGAGCACCCGGCCGCCCTCATCACCGGGCTCGCCGGCGTCCTGCACGTCGTCTGGTTCTTCACCTTCGCGAACAGCGGTGGCGATCTCGCGGCGCAGGACGCCTGGGCCGAGTTCGTCGGGCGGCACCCGGACTCGGCGTACAACCTCGCCTGGTACGGCGGTATGCACCCGGTCTCGTACAGCGTCGTCTCCCCCTATCTGATGTCCGTTCTCGGGGTGCGGACGACGATGATGATCGCGGGGACCGTCTCGGCGGGTCTGCTGACGCTGATCCTGATGCGCAGCCGTGCCGTGCGCAGACCGCTGTATCCCGCGGTCGCGGGCGTGTTCGCGCTGCTGTGCAACGCGATCTCCGGCCGGGTCACCTTCGGTCTCGGCATGGCCTTCGCCCTCGGCGCCACCGCCGTCGTCTTCTGCTGGCCGTACCGCTGGCGCTACAAGCGCTGGGCGAAGGCTCTCTGCGCGGCCCCGCTGGCGGGCCTGGCGACCGCTGCCTCCCCGGTGGCGGGCCTCTTCGTGGGCCTGGTCGCGGTCGCGCTGTTCCTGCAGAAGCGCAGGCCGGGCGCGTACGCCCTGGGTCTCGCCCCGGCCGCGGTGGTCGGTCTGTCCGCCTGGCTGTTCCCCTTCTCCGGCACCCAGCCGATGACATTTGCCTCGACCACGCTGCCGTTCCTGTTCTCCGCCTTCGTCTACTTCCTCGTCCCCCGGCAGTGGGTGACGGTCCGGATCACGGCCGCGGTCTACGGGCTGTCCGTGCTGCTCGTCTGGATCATCAGTTCGCAGATCGGCTCCAACATCACCCGTCTGGCGATGCTGTTCGCCGGGGTGGCGCTGCTGGCGGCGCTGCCGTTCGCGGCGCCGAAGTCACGCAGGTGGTACGCGATCGTCGTGGCCTTCGCCGGCTTCACCACGTGGATCGGCATCAAGACGGTCGACGACATCATCCACACGCAGCCCGCGGCGTCCTGGGCCCGGGAACTGGCCCCGCTGGTCAACCAGCTCCAGGTGGTGGGCGCCGAGAAGGGCCGGGTCGAGGTGGTCCCGGCCCGTTCCCACCGTGAGGCGTCCGCGCTCGCCCCGTACGTCAACCTGGCCCGCGGCTGGAACCGCCAGGCGGACATGGAACGCAACCCCCTCTTCTACGACGACACGCTCAACTCCGCCAACTACCACGAGTGGCTCAAGCGCTGGGCCGTCCACTACGTGGTGCTGCCGAAGGGCGAGCCGGACGGCGACGGCGGCGAACGGGAGCGCGCGCTGGTGCAGCGCGGCATGCCGTATCTGAAGCAGATCTGGGGCGACGCCAACTGGCAGCTGTTCGCGGTGAAGGCCCCGACCCCGCTGGCCGACCCGCCGGCCGCCGTCGAACGTGCGGAGCAGGGCGAGCTGACCATCAAGGTGAAGCAGGCGGGCCGGGTGCTGATCCGCATCCCGTACTCGCCGTGGCTGGGCCTGGTCGACGCCGAGGGCCAGAGCGTGAAGCCGCCCAGGGAGACGGAGGAGTCCAAGGAGCGCGCGGATGACGCCCCCAAGACGTACGAGAACCTCAACGGCTGTCTGATGGAGGCCGCGGAGGACGCCCACGGCGACACGTGGACGGAACTCCTCGCGCCCCGACCGGGAACGTACCGTCTGGCAGCGCCTTACCAGCTCCCGAGGGGGACGGGCTGCCCGGAGGAACTGCGCTGAGCCCACCGACCCCGCCCGCCGCACCGGGCGGGGTCCGCCCGGCCACGGAAACGCCCCTCATGGCCCGGTAGGAAGCCGACATCCGCCCGTGGGTACTGAGCAGGCCTCTGCCCGTAGGTACTCAGCCAGCCTCTGCCCGTGGGTACTCATTCGGCATCCGCCCGTGGGAGCCGGCCCCGCCTCATGGGCACTCAGCCGGCGAGCAGCTTCTCCACCGCGGCGACCACCTCGGCCGACTCGGGCTCGGTCTGCGGCGAGAACCGTGCGACGACGGTGCCGTCGGGGCCGATCAGGAACTTCTCGAAGTTCCAGCGGATGTCCCCGCTGTGCCCCTCCGCGTCGGCGAAACCGACGACCCGCTCGTACAGCGGATGCCGACCGGCCCCGTTGACCTCGATCTTCTCGGTCATGGGGAAGGTCACACCGTACGTCGCCGAGCAGAACTCGGCGATCTCCTCGGACGTGCCCGGTTCCTGTCCGAGGAACTGGTTGCAGGGCGCCCCGAGCACGCTGAACCCCCGGGCGGCGTACTGCTCGTGCAGCCGCTCCAGGCCGGCGTACTGCGGGGTCAGCCCGCACCGGGAGGCCACGTTCACCAGCAGCACGGCCTTGCCCCGGAACTGCCCGAGGTCGGCGGAACCGCCCTGCAGGGCCTCGATCTCAACGTCGTACACAGAAGCGTCAGTGTTGTCAGTCATGTGGCGGAGCCTATCTCCGCCGTCGGACGGGGCCGGTGCCCGGTCCGACGGCGGTACTGCCGGCTCACTTCGCGCTTCTGACGCCGATCACGAGGTCGTTCGTCCCGGTGAAGTACGGACGGATACGCAGCGGGCCGGGCAGTTCCGGTGCGTCCGGGGCGTACTCGGTCGTCGGGTAGGTGTCCGTCTTCTGGCGTTCCACGATGTCGCCGAGGAGACGGCCGACGCGGACCTCCGTCTTCCCCGACGGCAGGACCAGGTCCCAGACGCAGTCGGAGGAGTGTGCCTCGGCCAGCGCCGTGAACGACACCGTCGCGTGGAAGCCGGCGGTGCCCGTGCGGTGGACCGGTACCGGGATGCGGCCGCGGCCGGAGACGGCGACGAGGGTGAGCTCGTCCGGCCAGTCGGCCCCGTACAGGGTGCCCTCGACGGTCAGGTGCTCGTCGTTGACGTGCACCGCGGTGGTCTCGGCGTGCAGGGGGCGGTGCCAGGCCCGGACCGCCAGGAACCCGTCCGCGGTGGTGTAGGGGATCCGCCAGGCGAGCGGCTCCCGTGGCGCGGGCGCCACCGTCAACAGGCCCTGTTGCTCGACGAGGTCGGCCACGACACGGTGCCGGGCACCGTCCGCGGCGCGCTCGACGTGCAGGTCCCAGCGGCCTTCCGGCATGGTGTGCGCGCCCCGCTCGATGACGGCGGTCCAGGGCTCCCCGGGCTCGGTCGGCGCCTGCAGCGGGATACGGATGCGCTCCTTGCCCCGGCGGCGGCCGACCGTCAGCGTCAGCCGGGTCCCCGAGACGCCGGCGGGAGCGATGCGTACGACGATGTCGCCGTCGGTGTCGATGCGGCACCCACCCTTGGGGCGCAGCGACTTGAGCGCTCCGGGCTTGCTGTCGGGCTTGACCCTGGCGGAGCGGGCCACCGCCGTGGACGCCTTGGCGGCGACCGTACGGGCGGCGGTGACCGAGCCGGCCCGGCGCAGCGGGCGCAGCACCCGCCCGGCGAGCCGGCGCAGGGGTGCCGGGTGCCGGGCGCCGGAGATCCTGGCGCTGGTTCCCGAGACGGTGGTCTGGGAAAGGCTTGTTCCGGACGCGGCGGTGCCGGGCTTCACCGTGCCGGGCTTCACGGTGGCGGGCCTGGTGGAGGTGGTGGTGGCGCTCGTGGTGCCGCCCGCCAGTGAGACGTGTGCGGCACGGAGTTCGCCGATCAGGTCCACATAGCGTTCGGCGATCAGCGTGGGGGCGTAACGGCCGGCGGCGACGCGGGCGCGTTCGCCCATCGCGCGGCGGCGGGGCTCGTCGTTGATGAGGGCGAGCAGTCCTTCGGCGATGCCGTCGATGTCCCCGACGGGGACGAGCAGCCCGTCCTCACCGTTGGTGATGATCTCTCCGGGGCCGTGCGGGCAGTCGGTGGCGACGACCGGTAATCCGGCGTGCATGGCCTCGACGATGGTCATGCCGAAGGACTCGCTGTCGGAGGTGACGGCCGCGATGGCGCCCTTGGCCCATTCGGTCTCGATCGGTGAGTGCGCTCCCATGAGGAACACATGGTTGTTGAGTGCGAGTTCGTCGATCGCCGCGCGCAGCGTGTCGGCCTCGCGGCCGCGGCCGTAGATGCGCAAGCGCCAGTCGGGGCGCTCGGCGACCACCTTCGCGAAGGCCTGCACCAGCAGGTCCCACCGCTTGATCGGGATCAGCCGGCCGGCGGCGACGACGAGCTTCGCCTCGCCGCGGGCGGGCGCGGTGCGCGGGGTGGGGCAGGCGTTGGGGATGCCCAGGATCTTCGTGGTCAGCCCGGGCAGCCGGGTGCGGTGGATGGCGGCGTCGGCGTCGGAGACGGTGACGAACGCGTCGAGCCTGCCGATGGCCGCGTCCTGCGCCGCCCGGACGTCGACGGCGTGGCTGTCGTAGGTGAGGTGCTCCTGTCCGATGCGGACGTAGCGGTCCTGGCCGTATTCGGCGAGGCCGACGACCAGCGTGGGCCGGGTCGCGATCACGGCGTCGCTGTCGGTGGCGTGCAGGAAGTCGGCGAGCCGGGCGTCGGTGAGCCGGCTGTAGCCGCCGGATTTGATCTCCGTCGGTGGCGCCACGGCGGACTCGTACGCCGCGAGCGGGTGGTCGCCCTCGTACGCGGGTGAGTCCTTGCGGAGGTCGATCAGTGAACTCATCCGCACCTTGGAGCTGACGGAGAGTGACGGTGTGTCCCGGGTGCGAACCAGGGAGACGATCTCCACTTCGTGACGCTCGGCCAGTGCACTGGTCAGGTTCATGGTCGAGCGGATGGTGCCGCCGATGCCGTAGGCATTGTGCAGCAGGAATGTGATTTTCACTCAGCCCCCGTGTGGCTCACGCCGCCCTCCCCTGGCGGCCGACCTCCGGCACCCATGCGTCACGACGCACAACGATGCCCCTTTCACCCGGGTTACGCCGGATAGCTCACTCAGGTGAATATTGCGTAATACATTCATGAAATGTGTCAGTGTGTCAACTTACTGTTCACCTGTTGGCTGACGGCCCGGCAGGTAACGATCACCGGCCCGTCACGCTCCGCGCTTCGTCATTGACAAGGACCGTTCTCCGGTCGATCAGTTGCCTCCGCATCCCGAAAAGTGATCCTGGTCACGTCGCGGCAGTCGTGGCGGGAACGCCGAGAGGTGACGCTGCGTCACCATGACGCCTCTCGCTGTGTACGAGCTCCGCGACCGGGCGATCGGCGCGAATTACCTTGTGGCGTGGGGAATTGGGGGGACGGTAGATATCAACTGGACGACCGTGCCTCGGCCTTCTCTCTCCCACTTCCCGTCGGGTCCGTGACCGAGTCGTGAGTCGAACTGCTCTTCGGTTCGTTTGGCTGATGTCGCAGGAAGGCGCCCTACTGGTGTCTGGTTGCTCGGGCATCTGCATTCCCGTCAATTGCCCTCCTCCGTCGCTCGCTCGCGCTTCCCGGGGGCCCTGGTTCGAGATGCCGTCATGTCAACTACGGGGTCTGGTAAGGAACTACGGTGATCGGCGAGAATGGGACCCTGATGCCCCCGAGGCTCCGGGGCGTCGGTGCCGTGCTTTCAGGGCCTCTGCACGCTGTACTTCTGTCCGACTGGGGTTCCGTATCTTCCAGGGGAGCGGCTCCTTGACGTTCCGGCACGGGGGAGGCCGGCGGCGCAACGGGTAAGGCTAGGTCTCGGTCTCGGTTCTCAGGGGGCGCACCGGTGCTGCAGCAATTCCGTCACGGGACGATCATCTTCACACTGCTCGGCGGATACGTGGGGACGGTCACAGGGATTTCCGACATCGGGTTCCTGGGTGATTCGAAACCCGTGCTGATTCTGGTGGCCACCGCTCTGGTGACGATCGCCATCGTTCTCGAGATTCAGAACTTCAAGGACGGAAAACCGTTCTACATGGGCCTTGAGGAAGACAGCCACAAGGCGATGGAGAAGCTTCTGCGGAAGAACGGCAAGGCGGTCATCTTCACCGTTGATCTCAGTTTTGCCCGGGACAACCAGTCGACGATGGACGCACTGCTGCGAAAGGCTGAACTCGGGGAGTTGACGCTGTGTGTGCCGCGTCTCGTCCGGGAGGCGGACCTCGCTTCGCAGCGCGGCGCCGATGTTCATGTGTACGCAGACGCCTCATGGACCCCGAAGAGCCGCTTCACCATGATCCGCTACAACCAGGACGACTCGGAGGTCTACTTCGGCCACTACATTTCAACTACCGTTTTCGTAATCGAGTGTTTTCGACATGGTAGTGTGCCGCACGTACTGGCCGAGGATCTGGCGAGACTGACGAGCCAAAGATTTCCGAGCATCAATGATCCGAGAAACCGAGCTTGAATCGGAATCCGGGAAAGTGGAAGTGGCAGAATGGTCGATACTGGCCGCAGTGTGCACAGTGACGGACGTCTGGCCGAACCCTGGCTGGCGCCGGGGAAGGACTGGGACGCCGTGGCCGATCTGCGGTTCGAGCAGATCGAATCCGGTGCTGACATCTCCTACCGCAGGGTCCTGGTCCCGGCGATCGAGAACCTGCTGACCGACCTCCCGGGCCTCTCCGCAGCGAACGTGGTGGACGTGGGCTGCGGCACCGGCTATCTGACCGGCATTCTCGCGAAGTCGGCGGAACACGTCGACGCCACCGACCCCAGTTTCCAGAGCATCGCCATCGCACGGGCGAAGCATTCGGCGTCGAATATCCGCTACTACCAGCAGGAAATCGAGTCCTTCGGCGCTCCCGCCCGGCGCGGCCGGTACCAGATCGCGGTGGCGAACATGGTACTGATGTGCGTGTCGGACCTCACGGCGACCCTGCGGTCCGTGGCCGAACTCCTGGCCCCCGGCGGCCGCCTCGTGGCCACCATTCCGCACCCCGCCCACTGGGCCGCCTACGCGGGGTACCTCGACAAGCCCTGGTACGACCCGAGGGCGGAACTCGAATCGCAGATCCGCGTCGCCTGGCGCTACCGGGTATCCACCGACGACCGCGAGGGCTCGGAGGTCGTCCACTATCTGCGTTCGATGACCTCCTATTCACGGGCGCTGGAGTCCAACGGAATGGGCATCGAAAAAATCCGCGAACTGTTCCCGGACGCCGAGACGGAGAAAATGTATCCGGAACGGTGGGAGTTCCCCCGCTATCTTGCGTTCCAGGCGAAAAGGCAGTCGTAGGCAGCGGGGGTCGCCCCCTTTCGGGGGTGCGGCGCCGGTCGGGGTCAGTCCGTGCGGGCCGTCGACTCCGGGGCCTCCCAGGGCCACTTGGCGTCCTGGACGCCGGACTCCACGAGCGGGATCACCCGGAACGCGGCGTCGCTGAGACCACCGAACGTATGCCGGTGCGGCCCGTCGGCGCCATGCCCCACGGCATAGCCCGCCAGGTTCCACGTATAGACGGGAATCTGCTCGGGAACGGCGCCGAGGGGGTCCCCGAAGGGTGAGAGGTGGGCCTGTTCGTCGGTGACGACGACCACCCGGTCGTGCTCGTCGTAGTGCCGGGTGACCGCTCCGGCGGTGTCGGTGCCGCCGAGGTCGTGGAACCGGTCCAGCGCCCGCAGGACGGACTCGCCAGGCGCCGGCTCGACCGGTCGGCTGCCGCTGCCGAACTCGATGAGGTCGGCCCGCTCCGCCCGCAGAGCGAGCGCGGTGCCGAAGATGGCGGCGGAGTCGGCCCGGTTGAGCTGGGTCCCCGCGCTGGGCAGGTCGAACATCGATCCCGACCGGTCCACCAGGACCAGGGTCCGGCCGGGCAGCGCGGGCACGTTGGCGAGGGAGTGCCCGAGGGCCGCCTCCAGGGACCGCTCCCAACGATGCGACGGCGCGTTGCGGTGAGCGGCCAGATACCGGAAGGGGAACTGCCGGGAACGCGCCACCTCGGCCGGATCGCAGATCCGGCGGGCCACCTCGGCGGCCACCCCGTCACCGACACCCGCGAGATCGAAGTTGCGCAGGTTGCGGACGAGTGCCATCGCTCCCATCGACGGGATCACGGCCTCCCAGACCGCCGCGTCCAACGGGCCCTGCAACCAGCCCGCCAGCGCCTCCCAGGTCATCCCCGCCGCCGCCAGCCGCTCGGCCCCGCCCGGCCCGGTGACCAGGGCATACCGTTCACCGACGGGGACGGACATCAGCGCGTGGTGCGCGGTCAGCAGCGGCTCGCCGGACGGCGGTACGGCACGCTCGGGCCGCCGGCGCCGGTCCAGGGCGTACCGGAACAGCTCCCCCTGCCAAGGCCGGTCGGGAGCCGGGGAGGGATGGGTCAGCTCCAGGACGTCACCGAAGCGGAAACCCCGCGAGCGGGTGTCGTACTTCAGCAGCGCACGACCGGTGTAGAGCCGGCGCACGGCGTCCGCGACCCCGCGCTTGAGCGGCTGCGGCAGGCTCCGCCCGTACCGGGAGGTCCAGTACGCCAGCAACTCGCCTGGCTCGTCCGCACGTTGCAGCACGGCGTCGACCGCCTGCCGGGAGAAACCGACCGCCCGCGCCTCCTGCCGGGCCCGGACGAACTCCGCCGCGCCCACCAGCGACGCCGTCCGCATCTGGGCTGCCGAGCGCAGCCAACGCAACAGCCCCAGGGTCCACTCAGGATCGCTGACCGCGAACTCGCGGACCAGCCGGGCGTAACGCTCGTCGCGGGACTGGGCGCTCTCGTAGAAACTGCCGTGCCCGACCATGTTGGCGACGGCCAACAGGAAGAGCTCCGCCCTGGGTTCCCGGACGTACCCGGCGCCCCCTTGGTGGTTGATGACCCGCGGCGCGGGAAAAACCGTCCGCCGGGAGGCCGCCGTCGAAGGCGGGACGAGCCACCGTCCGTGGGTGGAGAGCGAGGATGTCGCTCCGCCCGCGGTCAAGCCCGGTACCTCGGCCTGGATCTCACTCCTGGCTTCGGCCTTGGCCCGCTGACGGTTGAACTGGGTCATGCAGAGATCCCCCTGGCGGGTGGCGGTCGGAAAGCGGGTCGTAGCGACACGTGGTGGGAATCGGGTCGTCCAAGCGGCGTTCGTCGGAACCCGCGAGCTGTGCGCGCACGGCTCGGTGCGCGCACACGCGACAGCAGGAGCCCTCCGAGATCACAGTGGGCCCCGGTGGTTTTTTCGACAGGAAGTAACCGGGACGCGGCGCATCGGAAGGCGTCGGACCGGGACGCTACCCCGCCTGTCCCCTCAGCGCATCCGAATTAGTACGAGCCGCTTGTACGAGCGCGGCTTAATACGAGAGCGGCTTGGTACGAGAGCGGCCCGGTTCCGTCGTGGTGTTACGCACTTTCGAGTGACGGGCTGGTCAGGGGCGGGGCCGCGGATGCCGGGCCGGAGGGTGCGTCGGCCCGGTGTTCAGGGGACAGTCGGCGCGACAGGGGACAAGGAGGGATGTTTTCGGCATGTGAATGGATCATGCAGTCGACCGTCACGGATATATCGGCAATTGGTAACAGGCTTCGTGTATCGCTCATTTCAGGCATCGCGGGCGCCAGTGTAGGGGCCCTCGGCCACCGGGCCGGGACCCGCACCAGCAGACCTGCCTCTCCCCTCGGGGACCGGATCCGGGTCTGCCAGCACGGAAATGAAGGACGTTCATGTCTGCTTCCCTGTCTGTCACCGCCCGCCGTCTCACCGCCGTCGTCCTCGCGGCCGGCACCCTGGTGGGTGCGTCGGCCGCGTCGGCCTCCGCCGACCACCGCCGTCCACACCGGCCTGCCGTCGAGATCAGCGCCGTCCAGTACGACCCGCCCGGCCACGACGACCGCAGCAACCGGTCCCTGAACAGGGAGTGGGTGGAGCTCACCAACAACACGCGCCACGCGGTGAACCTGGACGGCTGGACCCTGGCGAGCGAGGACGGCCGCACCTACACCTTCGACGGCTTCTGGCTCGGCGGACGCGCCACGGTCCGCGTCCACACCGGCATCGGCCGCGACACCCGCAGTGACGTGTACCAGGACCGCCGCCGGTACGTCTGGGACGACCACTCGGACACCGCCACCCTGCGCAACGACCGCGGACGCGTCGTCGACACCGAGTCCTGGGGGAACGACGACCACCGTGGCGACGACCGTGGCGGACGCCACCACCACCGCCACCAGAACCACCACCACAACAACCACGACCACTGAGCGAACCCGGTCTCGTGCTGCCGCATGAGACCCGGACCCGAGCACCCCGGAGAGCCGGTACCGCGTCGCGGTGCCGGCTCTCCGCCTGAAGTCACGGAAGAATTCGCCGCCCGTGACATAGCTGCCGGGGTGCTCCGACGTCTGAGACGTGTAGCCAACCACCGATCACTTGGATCACCGGGAGGACTCATGAGGACGAAGAGGCTCGTCATGGCGGCGGTCGCGGCGCCGGCCCTGGCCGGCGGAGCCGGCACGGCTCTCGCCGTCGGCGGCACGGTGCCGCCCGCCGGGAGCGCACGCGACTCGCCCGACGCAGCCGCACCCGCCCGAGCCGCTGCCGCGTCCGCCGGGCCGCGCGTCGTGCAGCCGTACGAGCCGGTGGAGATTTACTACGCCTTCGGGGAGGTCGTTACGGCGTACGCCGGTTACACGGTCACGGCGTACGCCGAGGACGGCACAGCGCTGTTCGAGCAGGAGGTCAAACACGTGGCCGGGCCGTGACGCAGCTCCGGAAGGAGCGTCCGCGCTGCCGTCCCGCTCATCTGCGTGTGGCGGTCCCGCTCAGGTGCGTGTGGCGGTCCCGCATTCCGCGTCGTCGGCCTCCCGTACGCGCTCGTCCATCGACTTGCTCCGGTCGTACGGGTCGACCTCGGGGCCGCCCCCGGGTCCCGTGGTCGCGCGTTCGCCGGTGAACTCGGGGCGGAAGTAGCCGGTGACGGTGTCGCAGCCGCCGTTGGTGGCGTGCATCTTGTAGGAGACCAGGGAGAACGTCCCCGGCTCGGTGATCACCTTCGCCGGGTCGTCCCAGCTCATTACGACCTCGCGGCGCACGATGGTGCGCGCGACCTCGTCGCTTCCCGCCGCGGCGCGTACGACCGGATAGACGTACGTGACATCGGTGGTCACCTCGACCGCACCGCGCTCGCCCTCCCGGTAGGTGACCCGCCCCCGGGTCTTGACCACGTCCCCGACGATCCGCACCCTCGCCGTCTCGAAACGGCTGAACAGCAGCAGTGGATCGTTCTCCCGGCTGGGCGCGGGGAACGCGGTCGCCAAGAAGTCCTGGACATCCTTCTGATGCGGATTGATCAACGCGATCGCCCTGCTCGGCCGCTCCCCGCGCAGCACAGCGGCATCCAGACTGGACGCGGCGAGGAAGTCCCGGGCCCGATCGAGCGTCTGCGCGACCTGCTTCTTGCTCATCCAGCCGGTCGCCCGTGCCGCGGGCAGACCGATCCCTGCCGTCCCGTCGGCCCACCGCGCCGCCGGGGACCCCCTGAACGGCTGGTCCACCGTGGGCGGTTGGGCAGCCGCCTCCGTCGCCGGCGGCTCATCCGGGCGTTCCGACTCGGTGGCGAGCGGCGTGCTTCCACCATCGCCGCCTCCAAACCAACCGACCACCCGGCCCGGAGCCAGTGCCACGACCAGTAAGCCGACCGCGACCAGCAGACCGACCGCGTACCAGCCCTTGCCCCGTCTCCGCCGGGCCGGTTGATGAGTCCGCCACCCCGCCGGCGGGGCGGGCTCCTCCCGAAGCCGCCGCGCCACCATCCGGGCCCGCGCCGACGGCTCCTCGGGTGCGCCCCGGCTCCCGGCCTCGGCCTCCCGCAGGAAGCGCTCCCACTCCTCATCCGGTATGGACGACCCGCCGTTGCCCACGATGTGCTTCCGCCCCTTCTCACGAACCCCGGTCCTGCCCGGGCCGGTCAGTGCCCGAGTATCATCACACCACTCGTCCGGCCGGGGCTGCTCTGCCAGCTGTGGTCAAGTGCCCGTCGCCCAAAGCCTTTTCGGGCTCGGTCAGGCCCGCCACGATCGGGGCAGGCTCCATCCCGTTCAGAGGGCCGCGGGCCGGCCCGGTGCGGCACAAGAGTGAAGTGCTGAACGGCGCGCGCGCATCACAAACACGCGGCTGGATCACGCGAGTTCGTCCCAGGGGGCTGGTGGCCCTGAGGCGAAGAAGCGGAGCAGGCCCAGGAGCCGGCCGGCCGGAGGGGCTGTCCAGTGGCGTTCGCCCGGGTGCGGGACGGGATCCGCGAGGCGCCCGAGGGCCCAGCTGAGATGGAACCAGAGCACACGGGCTTCCCAGGCCGGTGTACTGGTCCACGCTTCTGCACGTGGTGACGGTTCCTCGCCGGTTTCCTGCCGATAGCCGTCGAGCATGGCCGGGATGTCGGTCAGTGGCATCTTGGCGAAGTCGACGGCGGGGTCGGCCCATTGGGCGTCACCCCAGTCCACGACTCCGGTGAGCTGGGCCGTCCGCGGGGAGGCGAGCAGGTTCGGCGGAGCGATGTCACCGTGGACCAGGACCATGGGCGGGTTCGCCGGGAAGCGCGCCGAGAGCCGGTCGAACCAGCAGGTGAGCCAGCGGGCGGCCTCGGCGTCCATCCAACCGCCCACTACGAGACGGCTGATGAGTGCCCGGGGGTCCGCGGTGCCGTCTTCCACGGGGACCGCAGGCAGGTCAGGCGCGGTGGGCGGAGACAGCCGGTGCAGCTTTGCCAGTTCCCGCCCCACCTGGTGGAGGACACGGTCCTTCTCGGCGGTGGACAGTGCGAGGCGTTCGAGATCTGCTCCCGACGCCCGAGCGAGCACCATGTAGGGCACGTCCACCACCGAGCAGGTGCCGTCGAAGGCGACGACTTCCGGTGTGCTCACGCCTGCGTGCCGGGCGACGGGGATGACTGCGGCCTCCTTGACCAGGTCGGGGAGGAATTGCTGGGTCCGTGGAACGCGCAGCACCAGGTTGTCCCCGAGAAGGAAGACGCGATTGGCCACCCCCGACGGAAGAGGCCGCACCCGCTCGGCGGCGATCCCGTGCCGCCCGGCGATGACCGCCAGGGTCTCGTCGCTCGTCTCGTACACCAGCATGACCGAGCATGCTGACACGGATGGCGGATCCCAGCCCGCCCTTTCCGGATCGCCTGAGCTCCCCGCGTGGCTCCCCGCGTGGCTCCCCGCGTGGCTTCCCGCGTGGCTTCCCGCGTGGCTCCCCGCGCGGCTTCCCGCCCGGCCACAGCCGCCGGCTGCACGCCAGGGCTGCCTCACACCTTGCTCGGCGGGCGCTCCTCGAACAGGTCGGAGAGGTTGTCGCGCCGGACCACGCACAGGGCCCAGATGATGAAGCCCGAAAGCGCGATCATCACGACCGACCACACCGGGTAGTACGGCAGGGAGAGGAAGTTGGCGATGATGACGAGTCCGGCGATGGCCACGCCGACGATGCGTGCCCACAGCGCGGTCCGGAGCAGCCCGATACTGACGATCACGGCGACCGCGCCCAGAACGAGGTGGACCCAGCCCCAGCCGGTCAGGTCGTACTCGAACACGTAATTGCGCGTCGTGACGAAGATGTCGTCGTTGGCGATGGCCGTGATGCCCCGGAATATGTCGAGCACGCCGACGAGGAAGAGCATCACCGCGGCGAAGGCGGTCAGGCCGGTGGCCCACTCCTGCTTCTCCGTGGGTGCCGGACGGGTGGGTGTGGCGGTCATCCTGCGCCTCGTTTCGTGTTGTCCGGATGTTCAGTGACCGGAGGGGTGCGTGGAGCTCGAGTGCCCCGCCGGACCGTGGCCGCTCAGGACCAGCTCCTTCGCCCTGCGGAACTCCTCGTCCGTGATGTCGCCGCGGGCACGGATCTCGGACAGCCTGGCGAGATCGTCGGCGCTGCTGGTCCGGCCGGCCGCCGTGGTCTGCCGGATGTAGGCGTTGAGCTCCTCCTGCTGCGCACGCGCCTGCGCGATCTCCCGGCGGCCCATGTTCTTGCCGCGGGCCATCACGTAGACGAACACGCCGAGGAAGGGCAGGACGATGCAGAAGACCAGCCAGCCGGCTTTCGCCCAGCCGCTCAGGTCGTCGTCGCGGAAGATGTCGACGATGATTCGGAAGAGCAGGACGATCCACATGATCCACAGGAAGAACCAGAGCATGGTCCAGAAGGCGCTCAGCAGCGGAAAGTCGTACGCCAGGTAGGTTTGCGCGTTCATGTGTTCCTCCGCTCCGGGCGGGTGCTCCCTGCGGCAACTCCGTGCCCTCCTCAGCGTGCGCTGGGGAGAACCGGGGGGCCTCACCCGACTCGGGTGAGCGTGGGGGCGGGCGTGCCTCGTCGACCGTGTCACCGCGTACCGTTCCTGAGGACTGGCGGAAGTGATCCGGTCAGCCGCACAGCGGGGCCCGGCGGACGGAGCCAGGCGTCCGGGGCCCGGACGGGCCCCGAACGGTCTTGGCACTGCCGACTGCCGACTGCCGCACTGCCGCACCGCGACGCCGCAGACGAAGCCGCGGTGCGGCAGGTCCCTGGCGACGATGGCCGTGGAGAAGCGAGGACGCCGGACACGGGCCGGACGACGCCGACGATCAACGAGAGCGCGGCGATGGTCTGTGACGGCGACCGCCCCAGAAGCGGCTTCCGCAGGCACAGCAGGCACAGCAGGCACAGCAGGCACAGGGAGCCGACCGGTCCAGCGTCCAGCATGCCGGTGGCCGCTGGGTCACCCATGACGGGTGATCCGGCGGCACCGCCGTGGCGGTGGGGTGGGACCGGAGGCATCCGTCCGCCTCGCGGCGGACCGGGGCCTCGCGGCGGGACGGAACCGGGAGACGGGGCATGACAGTAGTGAGCGACTTCACCGCCGCGCTGTCACCAGCGGAGCGGGCGGCGTACGGCAAACAGGCGCGCACGCGCGCGTCGCGTTCGAGTCACGGCTGGTTCGAGCCGGATCAGGGGCGTCCCGACCCGATCGAGGTGATAGAGCGTCAGTCGGCGACGCGGCTGCCGGAGCTGGTGCCGGTCCGCTACGGCCGCATGCTCGAGTCGCCGTTCCGCTTCTACCGCGGCGCGGCAGCGATCATGGCGGCGGACCTGGGCCCCGTCCCGAAGACCGGGCTGCGGGTGCAGCTCTGCGGGGACGCCCATCCGCTGAACTTCCGGCTGCTCGCCTCGCCGGAGCGTCGTCTGGTCTTCGACATCAACGACTTCGACGAGACCCTGCCCGGGCCGTTCGAATGGGACGTCAAACGGCTGGCGGCGGGCCTCGTGACGGTGGGCCGGGGGAACGGGTTCTCGCTCAAGGAGCAGAACATGCTGGTGAGGGGCTGCGTGCGGGCGTACCGGGAGCGGATGCGCGCCTTCGCCGGGATGCGCACCCTGGACATCTGGTACGCCCAGGACGACGCCGACCGGCTGCGGGAGCTCATGGCCTCGTCGATGGACGAGGAGTCGGCGCGCCGTACCGCCCGGGCGGCGGAGCGGGCCCGCACCCGCACCCACCTCCGGGCCTTCGCCAAGCTCACCAGGACCACAGCCGAGGGCCGACGCATCGCCCCGGACCCACCGCTGATCACTCCGATCGACCAGTTGCTGCCCGACCCGTCCGAGGAGGGGCGTGAAAAGGAGCTCCGGACCCTCCTGGACGGCTACGCGCGGACCCTGCCCTCCGAACGCCGGTACCTGTTGCGGCACTACCGTCTGGTGGACATGGCCCGGAAGGTGGTGGGCGTCGGCAGTGTCGGTACGCGCTGCTGGATCCTTCTCCTGCTCGGCAGGGACGACGACGATCCGCTGCTGCTGCAGGCCAAGGAGGCCCAGGAGTCGGTGCTGTCCGCCCACACGGGCGGTGCCCGCTACGACAACCAGGGGCGTCGGGTGGTGGCCGGACAGCGTCTGATCCAGACGACCAGTGACATCTTCCTGGGCTGGACGCACGTCGTGGGCCTCGACGGGCAGGGCCGGGACTTCTACGTGCGCCAGCTGTGGGACTGGAAGGGCATAGCGCGGCCGGAGGCCATGGGACCGGGCCTGCTCGCCCTGTTCGGCCGGCTGTGCGGAGCGTCCCTGGCCCGTGCCCACGCCCGCTCCGGCGATCCCATCGCCATCGCCGCCTATCTGGGCGGCAGCGACCGCTTCGACCGGGCGATCACCGAGTTCGCCCAGTCCTACGCCGACCAGAACGAGCGGGACTTCGAGGCGCTGGGAGCCGCCTGCCGCTCCGGCCGGATCAGCGGTCCGGCAACTGCCGCATCTCCATGACGCGAAGCCCCAGCGACTGGAACCGCGCCAGCAGCCCGTACAGATGTGCCTCGTCGACGACGGGGCCGAAGAGGACCGTCTGGCCGGACATCACCACGTGGTCCAGCTCTGGGAACGCCTTGGTCAGCGTTTCGGACATGTGTCCCTCGACGCGGATCTCATAGCGCATGTGCTGTTCTCTCGCGGGTGGGCGTGGCGGAGGCGGACGGAACCTCTCGCCACGATCGTCGGCCTCGGCGTCTCCGCCTGCCTCACCCGGGGCAGGTGACCCGTCGGCCGGCCACGATGACGCAGCACCCAGTAACAGCAACATGAGCAACAACCCCATCAACAGCAACAGCAACAGCAACAGCAACAGAAACAGCAGCACGGCCTCGGCGCTGTACAGGGCGAAGTGGCCGGTGTCCTGCACGGTGTGGAACCTCTTGGGGCCGGGGGCCTTCTGCGACCACGAGCTTCCCTCGTCGGCTCACCGCGCCACCGTAGCGAGGACATCGTGGCCCAGCCGCTGGACGACGTCCGTGGCGAGCCGGTGCCGCACCAGCTTGCCGTCTCGGGTGGAGCGCACCAGGCCCGCGTCGCGCAGGGTCCGCAGCGCGCGGGAGACCTGTGGTTCGCTGGAGCCGAGCCGGGCGGCGAGCTCCGACGTGGTGATGGGCTCGCCCAGCAGATGGCGGCACAGCTCCATCCGGGCGGGCGAGTTCAGAGCCATCAGCCGGTGGTGCAGATCCCGCAGGGTCAGCTCTCCGGCCGGAGTGGTGCCGTGCGCCGCATACTGCACCACCACGCACGAGGGGTGCTCGTTCTTGACCGTCAGATGCGGCCACACCCGGGCGGACGGGACGAGGACGAGGGGGCGCGGGGCCACCCTCACTTCGTCGATCTGCAGCTTGTCCAGGCGTACCCGTTCCCCCGGCCCGACCCGGGCCGCGGTCGGCAGCAACTCGGTGAGCACATCCGCGGGCGAGCGATGCGAGACGGGGGTCCCCACGGCCGAAGTCCCCCTGGGGGCGCCCCCGGCCGGAGGCTGGAGGACTTCGGCCGGGGGTGCGCCCAGGGGGAGGCTCGCCAGCCGGCGACGTACCTCCCGCGCGTGATCCTCCAGGGCCGGCCGCAGGAGGCGCCAGTCCTCGGCGAAGAACGCGCTGTCGGCGGCCCGCAGCACCGCCAGCAGCCGGTCCCGCAGCTCCAGCGGTGCCGCGACCAACTGTCGCGCCAGCTCCCCGCGGGCGTAGGAGCGGCGCAGGCAGCGGCGTGCGTAGTCCTCCGCCGCGGCGGTGCCGGCACGCAAATCGCGGGCCGGCGGCACCGGTTGCGCGTTGGTGCCGAGAACTCCGGGTGCCACCAGCTCCAGGAAGTTCTCCGCAGGCAGCGCCGCGATGGCCGCCAGCTCATCGTCCAGGCTCGCCGCGAGCGGCAGCACAAGGGGAAAGAACAGGCGGCAGCGGTAGCGGGCCCACAGCGGAGCGAACACGGACAACTCGTCGTGCAGCTCGGGTCCCGCCGCGGCGGCGCGGGCCGCCCAGCCGGCAGCCTCCGGGTGGTGCTCGGGTTCGGCGAGCACGTGCAGGCTCGCCATCAGTTCCGACAGCGCGGAGGGTCCCGCGGTGACGTCCGCGGGCCCGAGCCCTCCGAGGTCGAGGACGATGCTCACGCCGTCAGCGTACGGCGGGAGTTCACCGCACCGGCGCTCCCGGCCCGAGCGGGATGCCCAGCAGGTACCAGGCGAAGAACAGCAACACCCAGACCACCATCATGATCATGGCAATGGGCAGGGTGAAGGAGACCAGGGTGCCGATGCCGGCCTCACGGCGGAGGGTCTGCAAATAGCCGACACAGAGCATGAACGAGGTGCTCATCGGGGTGATGGAGTTCGTGCAGGAATCGGCGATGCGGTAAAGCGCCATGGTGGTGGCCGGGTTGGTGCCGAGCAGCAGCAACATCGGCACCAGTGCCGGGGCCACCAGGGTCCACAGGGCCGAGCCGGAGGTGATGAGAAGGTTCATCAGCGCCACCGCGACGATCAGCAGGGTGAACAGCACCAGCGTGGGCGCGCCCAAGTCCCGGAGGAAGTCGGCGCCTTCCACGGCGACGACCGTGGCGATGTTGGTCCACTTGAACAGGGCGAGGAACTGGGACACGGCGAAGAACAGCACCAGCAGCGGTGCGATGGAGCGCACGCCTTCCGCCATGAACTCCGGTATCGCGCGGCTCCCGCGGATCTGCCCGGTGAACCGCCCGTACACGGCGCCGATGAGCAGGAAGAAGACGGTGAGGAAGACGGCGATGGCGTTCATGAAGGTGGACTCCACGATCGCGCCCCCCTCGCCCCGGAGCGGTGACGAGGCGGGCAGCAACGCGAGCACGATCAGCGCGGCGTAGCCGAGCACGGCAAGCCCGGTCAGCTTCAGGGCCCGCAGCTCGGTGGCCTCGTCGACGCCGGCGGCGACCACCTGCCGTGCCGCGGCGGCCTCCAGGTCCGCGTCGGGGGTCAGATGGTGCTCGCGTCTGGCGAGGATCTTGTCCACGACCAGGGCGATGGTGCCGGCCAGCACGAACGCCGAGACGGTGGTGAAGTACATGTTGTCCGTCGCGCGGACCACCACGTCCTTGTCGACGAGTTGCGCGGCCTCGGTTGCCACGGCGGCGAACAGCGCGTCACCGGGGGCGATCAGCGGGTTGGCGTCGCCCGCGGCGTTGATGGAGACGAACGCGACGATCATGCCGAGCATGGGGGAGCGGCCCACGGCGCGGAAGGCCACCGCCCCGAGCGGGATGAGGACCACGTACGCGGAGTCGGACAGGAACTTGCCCAGCACGCCGCCCAGCGCCACGCCGAGAACGACCGTGCGGGGCGACAGCCCGGACAGCATGCGGCGGGCCAGTGCTTCGAAGAGTCCCGAACGCTCGGCGACCGCGACACCGAGCATCACCATCAGCACGGTGCCGAGCGGGCCGAAGGTGACGAAGGACTCCTCGGCGCCGGTGATCAGGTCCCGTACGGCGTCCGCCGACAATGCGCTGCGCACACCGACCGGATCACCCGAGGACGGGTCCTCGACCTGCAGGCCGGAGGCGTTCAGCGCCCAGCTGACGACGGCGACGACCCCGCACAGGATCCAGAACAGCCAGAACGGATGCGGCAGTGCGTTCCCCGCGCGCTCGACCAGGTCGAGGAGCCGGGAGCCACGGCCCCCCTCGTCGGGCCTGGTGGCCTGCACCTCCTTGGCGCGGCTGTCGGGTGTGCTCATGGCGGCCTCCTGTGAGGACGGGTGACGGTGATGGGGGCGGCGACGGGGATGGCGAGGGGACGGTGATGGGGATGGCGAGGGGATGGCGAGGGGACGGGGATGGGGATGGCGAGGGGACGGGGATGGGGATGGGGATGGCGAGGGGATGGGGATGGTGACGGTGACGGGGAGATGAGGGCGTTGCGCGGCTAGGCCGCGAGCAGTGAGAAATGGGCCCGGGGCCGCTAACGCTCCGTCGCGTTGGGACGTGGGGCGTGCCGGGTCCGGGCGTTCCTGGGTTGCGCTGCACAGTAGGTCCCGTGTCCGGTCCCGTCACCGTCCGGCGGAACAGTTGACCTGATGACGTCAAGTGATCGCCATGACCTGGGCCGTTGCTTAGCGTCACGGGAGTGACCCCGTACGACACCTCCCACGCCTGCCGACCCGAACCCCTCCAGGGCGGCGCCCTGTGGCGCCGTACCCTGCGCATCCCCATGCGGGACGGCATCCGTCTCGCCGCCGACCTGTACTCCGCCTCACCCGAGCCGGAGGCGGAGGCGACCGCGCTTCCCGTACTCCTCGAGCGCACCCCGTACGGCCGGCGCGCGCAGCGCGGTTCGGACCAGGACCGCAGCGACGCGCCGGTTCCGCAGCCCGAGGACATAGCCCGGCACTTCACCGAAGCCCGCTACCACGTCGTACGGCAGGACTGCCGGGGCCGCGGCGACTCCGAGGGGACGTTCGTGAAGTACCTCGGCGAGGGACCGGACGGGGCGGACACGATCGCCTGGCTCAGGAACCAGCCGTGGTGCGACGGCAGGGTCGTGATGACGGGGGTGTCCTACTCCGCCCACGTCCAGGCAGCCGCGGCCGCCGAAGGGGCGACGGGGCTGGCCGCCATGTTCCAGGACTCGGGCGGTTTCTCCTCCGCGTACGACGCGGGGATGCGGATGGGCGGCGCCTTCGAGCTGAAGCAGGTGACCTGGGCAGTGCGGCACGCGGTGCAGAGCCCGGAGGCCGCGGCGGATCCGGTTCTGTCCGAGGCACTGCGGCGGGTGGACCTGGCGGGCTGGTTCGGTGCCATGCCGTGGCGGCCCGGCTGCACGCCGCTGCGGCACCTGTCGGCGTACGAGGACTTCCTGCTGGAGCAGTGGCGCCAGGACACGTTCGGGGACTACTACCGCAACCCTGCCATCTACGGGCGCGGCTTCTACGAGCGCTTCCCGGACGCGCCGAGCCTGCACATGGGCAGCTGGTACGACCCCTACGTCCGCTCCACCATCGAGAACTTCACCGCCCTGCGGGAGCTGAAGTCGGCATCCTCCTACCTGGTCATGGGTCCCTGGACGCACGGGCACCGCTGCGAGAGGTACGCCGGAGACGTGGACTTCGGTCCGCGGGCGACACTGGACGGCAACCTCGCCCCGTCCTATCTGGAGTTCCGCCGCCGCTGGTTCGACCGGGCGCTGGGCCGGGAGGGCAGTGAGGGGAGTGAGGGCATCGAGGGGAGTGACGTGAATGCGGGGAATCCGGGGAGTCGGAGTCCGGGGAGTCGGAGTCCGGGGAGTCCGGAGAGCGAAGACCTCCCCGCCGTCCAGTACTTCCTGATGGGCGGCGGCGACGGCCGACGGGATGCGGCAGGGCGGATGCGGCACGGCGGCGTATGGCGCACCGACACCCAGTGGCCGCCGGCGTCGACGGCCCCCGTCGCCCTGTACCTGCGAGTTCCTGGCACCACCGACGACGCGCTCACCGTGGCCCCGCCCACCGCGGCCGTCGCGTCGGTGACCTACGACTTCGACCCGCGCCACCCGGTCCCCACCATGGGAGGCCAAGTCACCTCGGGCGAGCCGGTGATGACGGGCGGGGCATACGACCAGAATGCCCCGGACGCCCGGGTGTACGGGGCGCGCGAGCCGTACCTGCCACTGGACTCCCGCCCGGACGTGATCAGCCTGAGCACCGCGCCACTCGAGCGGGACGTGGTGCTGGCCGGCCCGGTGTCGGCAAGGCTCTACATCTCGACCACAGCCCCGGACACCGACTTCACCATCAAACTGATCGACGTCCATCCGCCCAACGCCGACTACCCGCACGGCTTCGCCATGAACCTCACCGACGGCATCGTCCGCTGCCGCTTCCACCGTTCCTTCGAGAGGCCGGAGTTGCTCACTCCGAACGAGGTGTACCGGATCGAGGTAACCGCTCCTGACACGGCGAACCGCTTCGCCGCCGGCCACCGAATCCGGCTCGACGTCTCCTCCAGCAACTTCCCCCGCTTCGACGTCAACACCAACACCGGCGAACCGGAGGCCGCCGCCCGCCGCACCGCCGTAGCCGTGAACACCGTGCACATGGATGCCGAGCGCCCCTCCCACCTACGAGTGTGGCTGGAAGGAGGAGCGGACGCGCTCGCGTAGTCGCACGTGGGGGCACACTGCCTGGGGGTTCGGTCTCGGCTCAGCTAAGAGGAGGCCGACAGCCCACAGCCGACAGCCGCCGGCCGGCCCCCGGTCAGTCGGACGGCGGACTCACAGCAGTCCATGGTCCTGGCACCATTTCACGATGTCGTGGCCGCCCTCTTCGATGACCTGCCGCCAGCGCTGGTCCGCGGCGATGGCGTCCGAAACCGTCGGGTGGATCGTGAAGACACTGACGAGTCCGGTGATGCGGAAGATCCGGATGATCCGGTCGGAGTCGATCGCAAGGTGGAGCGATCCCTTGCAGGTGCGGAGCCGGTTGAGGCTGCCTACGAGAGCACCCAGGCCAGTGGAATCCAGGAACTCCACACCACGCAAGTCCACGATGAGGTGTAAGGCGCCCTCGTCGAGAAGTTCGATCACCTTGTCGCGCAGCTTCGGGGCGGTGTAGACGTCGAGCTCGCCCGTGGCGCGGAGGACGGCGCGGTTGCTCTCCGCACTCACGGACTCCAGGAGTAGGTCCTGCACGTCGGTCTCCTTATGCCCTCTACGGTTCCTCGGCGGCCCGAGGTAACCGAGGCCGTCATGGAGCATTTTGCTAATGCCATCTGCCATCTGCCATCTGCCATCTGCCGTCTGCCGTCTGCCATCTGCCATCTGTCATCTGTCATCTGTCATTCTGAGCAGTGACAGGGAAATGCCTGGCGTTACGGTAGGCGCCAGGATGAGTGACTGTCAACGGTGGCGTATATTTGTCATTGCAGGGAATGACACCTAGGAGTAGCTGTGCGGGTTGAGGAAGCCATCGGGCGACAAATCGCGCGGCTCCGGGAAACTCGGCGGATGTCACTCGCCGAACTGGGTGAGGCGGTGGGCCGATACCTGGGCAAGTCCTGGAGTCGTCAGGCTGTCCACCAGGCGGAGCGCGGTGGCCGGGCGTTCACGGCGACTGAGCTGACGGCCATCGCCTTGGCGCTCGATACATCGATTCCGGCCCTGTTCCTCGCGGACGCGGCTGAGGAGCGCATTGAGATGCCTGCCAAAGTGATCTCGTCCGAGGAGTACAGAGGCGTACTCCTGCACGCGGGCAAGGAGGCGCCCCTGGACGGGGTGGAGGAACTGATCGTGGCCCTGAATGACATCGGAGAGGTGCTGTCCCGGCCCACGCTGGTCCGCCTGGCGAAGATCGGGCGGGTGGCGGAGCAGGTCGCCAACCCGCATGAACGCCACCTGCCCTAGCGGCCTGACCAGCCGTCATCAGTTCGGTCAGCCCGGTCACCCCGGTCACCCCGGTCAACTCGGCATCGCTGGCCTCCGGCCGGAGGCGGACGTCGAAGGTGTAGCCCTCGTCGCAGAACACGACGTCAGAATCTGCCGGAACGAGTCTGCGGAACACGGCCGCCGGCCGCACGGCGTCTGCCTGCCGGGCCTTCAGGTACAGGCAGTACAGGCAGTTACCGTGCGGCCAGGCCGCGAGTAGCCGTCGAAAGCACCGCTGGGCAATCCGCTAGGCGGCCTTGGGCCGCGCCGGTCGCGTGCCCGGGGCGGGCACCTGTGCATCCTCGGACCAGAAGCTCTCGTCCTCTCCGAAGTCCGGGGCTTGAAAGGGTTTGGTAGTCGGAGGCGGTGATACTGCGGTGGAACGGCGGGGTTGCCCTTCCAGGGCGGAGAACAGCGACGTCGGGTCGATGAGAGGTCTGCCTTTCGTTACAGGTCCCTGAAGGGACCTGGCGTGCCGTGACCGGGCACAGCGGTTCTACAGCTTGGTCATCTTGGCGTAGGGGCTCAAGATCCGCATCTGCGCCGAGCCGAAATCCACGAGCGCCGCGATTCCCTCCTCGACGCCGATTACCCGGCCGAGGCCGTACATGTCGTGTGTGACCTGGTCGCCCATGGCGAAGTGCTTGGGGGCCGGTGCGACCGGGGCTTTGAAGGGGCTGGTAGGCAGGTGACGCTTAGGTGCCGCAGGCTTTGTCATGACTCAGTATGAGCCCACGTCTGTCCCGCTCGCTGTGGCCATTGGCACAGATCCGTACGGCAGCAACCGCGTCGTGCCACTGACCTGGGGGTTTCCAGACAAGATGAGCGAAACTCGACTTCTCGTTCGGTGACCGCGACTGCCGGGATCTGATCGAGGGCGCGGCGTCCCTCCTGGGGTCAGCCGATGGCGCTGGAGGCCGGGGCTCTCCTGGCGGGGAGCCATGACGCGGTGCCGGCCCCCGAGGACGGAGCCGACGGCACCCTTGACCACAACGAGGCCGGCCGGGATCGCGGCGATGGCTGCGGACTCCAGTGCGGACAGGTTGACGACGTTGGTCGTACCCGAGGCGAGCAGGAGGCCGAGGAATGCCTCGAGGTAGGTCAGAACGGTGCGCTCGGCGATGTCGGCGAGGAGCTTCGCGGAGTTGGTGGGGGTGGCGCTTGCACAGAGGTTCCTTCCGAGGTGTCAGGGCCTGAGCACGCGAAGCTCGGCCCAGCTCATCGGGCCGGGAAACAGTCGCAATGCGACCCTGCCTACGGCTGAGACCGGTTGGAGGTACTGGGAAACTGCGTCATGACTTCACGGAACCTGCGGCCCTTGGTCGCCGGATGCACGGTAGCGGCATCGGTGCTCTTGCTTGCCTCGTGCACGTCGAGCAACGACGACGGCAAAGCCGCCGCCTCTTCAACGCCGTCCGTACCGAGCGTCTCTCAAACGGCAGCTGGACCGGACGAGAAGAAGCTCACCCAGCAGGCCCAGGCAGCCCTGGCCGCCGTCCATGGCGGGACGATGGTTGAGGCCGGAGCAGAGCGTGTGACCGACGGCATCCACACAGAGCCCAGCCTGAGCGAGGGCAAGACCTACAAGATCAGCCTGATGTGCTTCGGCAGCGGTAGCGCCAAGTTGGTGTTCACGCCGGCGAGCACTGGCACGGAGACCAAGGTGCCGTGCGACCAGTCGGTGGTCCAACAGCGGATCACAGCGGCAAAGGCACTGCGCATCGACGTCGATGGTTCCAAGGGGTCGACCGGTGTGATCGCCTGGCAGATCGATACCGTCTGACCTGTCGCCGTTCCGTGAACCGTCCGGCTGGTTCCTGACGGTCTGTGGGAGCTGGCTGCTCCGTTGCTGCCGTCGTTCAATTCCCGTCCGCAGGCCGGCGGGACCGCTCCGTGTGACGAGCGGTCCGTGTTCACGGTGGTCGTGTTTGTGCTGACCAGCGGGTGTGCCTGGCGGCATCTACCGGAGACGTTCGGCGTCTCGCCCGCGACGGCGCATCGCCGGTTCACCGCGCGGACCCGGCGGGGCTGTGGCGTCGGCTTGGCGGTCCTGGATGAACTCGGCGCGCGGGGCGAGCTGGACTGGACCTCGGCGATCGTCGACGCTGCCTCGGTTCGGGCCAAAAGGGGGGCACGCTGACCGGACCGAACCCGGTCGATCGCGGCAAGAAGGGCAGCAAGCTGCACGTGCTGTCCGAGGCCCAGGGCATCCCTCTGGCCGTCGCGGTGTCCGGTGCGAACACCCACGACAGCCTGGCCCTCAAGCCCCTGATCCGTGGCATACCCGCCGCCCGCTCCCGCCGAGGGCCGCGGCGGGAGCGGCCCGCCAAACTCCGCGCAGACAAAGCCTACTTGTCCGCCGAACAGCTCGCCTGGCTGCGCGAACGCGGAATCGTCCCACGCATCGCACGTCCCGGGATCGAATCGAGCGAGCGGCTCGGCCGACACCGCTGGAAGATCGAGCGGTCGATCGCCTGGCTGTTCGGCTACCGCCGGCTCACCGTCCGGTACGAGCGAAAGGGATCTCACTTCCTCGGCCTCGCAGCCGCCCTCACCTGCTACAAGAAGCTCGCCAAACTCACCACGTGAGACATCCTCTAAGTTACTTGATCTTCAGTAGAAGGAGAGATCTGCGGAGACCGTTTCCCAGATTGAGTTGAACCACAGGTGGGATTGCTCAACGAAAACGGTATCGTTGTCCAGGGCTTCGCCTGAGTTGAAGCGCCTTTGCAAGGAAACATCCGTCGATGCGTCGAAGACATCGTGAAGCGTGTCATCGATGGTTTCCTCTCGACGCGACACCATGCAGTAGGCAAAGAGCGCCTCAGTCCCGTTGATCAGGTAAAGCTCTGCCATCGGGGTGAAGGGGACGGCCCGGAAGGAGACCTGCACGTCAATGCCGTGCGATCTGCGAAGTGAGAGCAGGGCGGTCCTGAGTGAGTTTGCGTTTGTATTGCGCTGTATCAGCCATTGGCTATGCAGTGGATCGTCGGATTCAGGCGCTTCGACTGACACCGGGAAAGCAAGGCTGATGTCTCGACTTGGCAACAGGACTCTGACGCCAATGCTTTCGGGTCTGATCCTGCCCGCGTGTATGTCCTGAACTGGACGCGCTATGGCCAAGGCCAGCGTTTGACCGGTCACGCACAAGGCGTCTACCTCTACTTGACGCGCAGAGAAGCCTGTCGAGATTCGATCCCCGAGGCCGACCATGGACGGTAGCCACAAAATGTCTGCGTTGGCAGCCGAAGTATCCCTGACTGCGCGGGCTTCGCCAGTCTTCTCGACCAGTTGTATCCACTGGCGCACATTTGGGGGAGGCAGCTCTGCCCAACGACTCAAGAGGCGTACGACTTCGAGGAAACGGTCGGCGTCACGTGGAGCGTGATTTCCGGTGCGCCAGTCGCTCAACGTGGCTACTGGTACTCCGGTCTCGCGATGGACGCGAACCAAGGTCAGGCTGCTTCCCTCGGCGGCCAGGCGAGCCCGCGCGGCATCCCACAAGTCCGTGAACGCCCGCATGGGTGGTGACGTCATATGCCGTCCCCGTCTCAGGACCTCCGAGTCGGAACTTCCGACTCGGAACCGAGTGTATGAGTCCGGAATCCGGATCGTCACGAGATGTGTGGCCGGAGCAGGTGCGCAGCCCCCAAATGGAAACCAGCAGCGTGGCGCTGGCCCGCTCGGTACCTCAGGGGGTTCACGTGGTCAAAAGGGTTCGGAGCAATCTCACGGTCCAGCGCCTTGGACGCACCGCTCTGTTCGGGCTCGTGCGCGGGGCCAGCGCTGCCATGGGTAGTGCCGTGGTC
Organism: Streptomyces cavernae; assembly: GCF_004023625.1. Taxonomy (GTDB): domain Bacteria; phylum Actinomycetota; class Actinomycetes; order Streptomycetales; family Streptomycetaceae; genus Streptomyces; species Streptomyces cavernae. Next base: position 202,444 of record NZ_ML137710.1, read on the forward strand.
GCCGGCCTTGTGTGGTGGGCGCAGAGCAGGTGAGGGTACCGAGGTGCTTGCATCGCAGGGCCCGTAAAGGCCTTGCAGTGCTGCCCGGCAGCGCTGCTGTAGACCGTAGACTGGGCCTCTCTTTCCTTGTGGAACGGTGCCCCGGGATCTGACTCGCACTCTGCCCGGGGCGTTGCCGTTCGACCGCTGTAGAGGTACGGGTGGGGAATCAACACGCTGACATGCCAGCCGACTTCGAGGACTTCCCATTGCCGCCTGCCGAGGTCGCGGTGACGCGTCGGGTGTCCGGCGGCTCGGCGTACGTGACCGTGGCCATCACCTTGGCCGTGGCGCCCTTCGTCCAAGCGGTCGCCACGGCTATGGGCGGCAAGCTCGCCGACTCCATCGACACGAACGCCCGCGACGCGGTACGTCGCCTGCTGCAGCGAACACGAAATCAGGCGGAACTCCCGCCGCCCGATCCGCAGTTGTGCACGCAGGTCAGTGTCGCTCTCAGCGATGAGGACTCCGGTGCTCGCGTGCTCCTCGCTGATGATCTCCCCGCGGAGGCCGTAGCCCAGCTGCTCAAGATGGGACGTGCCGGAACACGGGAAGTCCGCGGATCTGTGATGTGGCTTCCGGAGGGAGCGAAGGAGGGGCGCTGGTACGTGGAGTCGGAGGGGCGCCTTACGTGGGTTTGGAATCCGGCCGATCTCCGCTGGACTCCCCTCCAGTAGCGCGATCAGAGGATGCGCAGCAGGAAGCAGACGGCGAGGCTCGTCCAGGCGACCGCGAAGAGCGCGCGGCCAGGGCGACTGTGAAGGCGCAGCCAGGCACGGAAACGTTCGGACCGCGTGTTGCCGTCCTCGCTGTCCACCAGCGTGAACAACTCGGCCGCGAGGCCAAGCACCAGCAGGTTGGCCAAGATCAGGTCGGGTGTGGTCAATCCGGTCTCCTTGTTCTCCGATGCGGTGTGAGCCTGTGCCTCAGCGGGCGAACGCCGACCAGACGGCCAGGCCGAGGGCGGCGAGTCCCGTGAGCGTGCTGATGGTTGCCTGGACCGGCGCGATCGTCAGCCCGAGGCCCTGGCCCCGTCGGTTCTCGGCCGCTCCGGTCCGCAAGTGTCGCTGCCCGGGGGCGAGCAGCTCTGCCGAAGCCCGGGCCTGGTTTGCGTACGACGACAACGGCGCCGTTCACCGTCGGTGAGACCGGTGCCCGCCCGTGCCGGTGGGCGTTGCCGGATCAGCCTGTTCCGCGCCCGCGTTCGGCCTCGACACCTCCAACAGCTTCTCGACCGGCCTGCGCACCCCCGGACCGGGTCCGGCATCAGATCGGGCGCCTTGCTCTCGGGCCTCGCAGCCTGAGCGGTGCGCGGCTGGGCGGCTGCCATGTCCACCGAGTCCTCGTACAGGTCACCGCCCCGGTGACCTGTACGACGGCTGTGACGTGTCTCACGGGAACTCGCCCGCACCGTACGTCAGTTCAAGACGTGACCACAGATATGCGAACCCGGGTGCGAAACGGAGATCCGGACGCCTTCGCGGAACTCTTCGACGAGTGCGCCCGCGCGGTGTACAACCATGCCTTCCGGCTGACCGCCGACTGGTCGCTGGCCGAGGACGTGATGTCGACGACCTTCATGGAGGCGTGGCGGCGCCGGGCCTCGGTCGAGGCCGAAGGTGGCTCGCTGCGGCCGTGGCTGCTGGGCATCGCCACCAACGTCGCCCGCTCCCACCACCGCAGCAACCGCCGCTACCGCAACGCGGCGAGCGCCGCGGCCGCCGCGCACGCCGCCGAGGAACGGGTCGAGGACCACGCAGAGGAGACCGCCGGACGCCTGGACGGCCGGCGCCGTATCAACGCCACGCTCGCCGCCCTCAGCCTGCTCAAGCGCCCCGAGCGTGAGGTCCTGACGCTGTGCCTGTGGGAGCGGATGGAGTACGCCGAGGCGGCTCGCGCCCTGGGCATCCCGGTCGGCACCGTCCGCTCCCGCCTCTCCCGCGCCCGCGCCAAGCTGCGCAAGCTCGCCGACGCGCAACTGCTCGGAGAAAAACGGGAACCCACCCGCACGAACCGGCAGATAACAGGTGATCGCGGATACGCGGTCCGGTCCGCACAGGAAGGAAACCGATGAACGCCAGCCCCTCCCACCGGCCCCACCCGGCCGAGTGGACGGAGACGCAGAGCCTGCTGCCCTCCGCCGAGCGGGATCTGCCGGCGGGCCGCCACCAGTTCCACAAGGAGCAGATGATGGCCCGGATCCACGAAGACCTCCGCACCTCCTCCCGTACGTCCGCCACCTCTCCGGTCGCGCCCGGGAAGCGCTCCAACCCGTTCCTGCGCCGTACGATCTTGCTGCCCGCCGCGGCCTTCGCCCTGGCCGGCGCGGTCGCGGGCGGCCTCGCCCTCACCGGCGGCGGCGCGGACGACGGCAGGACCGCCCTGGCCACCGGCCCCGCACTGACCACCCGGATCGGCGCCGCCGACGCCAAGGGCGCCCCCCAGCTCCTCGAACGTATCTCCCTGGCCGCCGCCGACACCTCCGCGCCCACCCCGCGCAAGGGCCAGTACATCTACATCGCCTCGAAGGTGGCCGACACCTACATCAAGACCGAGGGCGACAAGAGCGAGGTGGTCAGCGACGAGCTGCACTCCCGCCAGGTCTGGAACTCCCTTGACGGCAGGGACGGTTGGCTGATCGAGGCCGGCAAGACGAGCGACAAGGGCATCACCCTGAAGGGCGACACCCCGTTCAGCGGCGCCTACAACGCCCTGGCCGAGCTGCCGACCGACCCCGACACGCTGCTGCAGCGGATCTACCGCGAGTCGGATGCCGTCCGGGACCCCGAAGTCCCGCGCGACCAGGCCGCCTTCGTCGCGATCGGCGATCTGCTGTTCGAGAGCTACCCGCCCGCCGAGGTCGGCGCCGCCCTCTACAAGGCCGCGGCCAAGATCCCCGGCGTCGTCGCGGTGAACGACGCGGTCGACGCCACGGGCCGGCACGGGGTCGCGATCGCGCGGGAGAACGACGGCGAGCGCATCGAGTGGATCTTCGACAAGAAGACGCTGCGGTTCCTCGGCCAGCGCATCGTGGTGGTCAAGGCCACGGCGGACAACCCCCTCAAGGTCGGTACCGTCACGCACACCAGCGCGATCACCGAGCGCGCGGTCGTCGACGCCAACAAGCAGCTCCCCGGGCAGGCGAGCTGAATGCGCGACAGAACCACAAGCGCCTCGCTGGCCGCCCTGCTGGTGGCGGGGCTGATGACGGGTGTCTCGGTGGCGGCCACGGGCTCCGGCCTCGGCGTACGGACGCAGGCCACCGCCACCGTCGCGGCGCCCGGCAGCCCCGCCCTCGGCGCGCGGACCGCCGGCTCCGCCTCCGCGGCCGACCGGTACGTCACTCTCCTCACCGGCGACCGGGTCCGGCTGGACGCCCGGGGCCGGGTGACGGGCGTACGGCGGGCACCGGGCCGTGAGCACGTCCCGGTGTCCGTGCGCGGCGTCGGGGGCGATCAGTACGTCGTTCCCGCCGACGCCGCCGCCCTGATCGGCCAAGGCGTCCTGGACATGCGGCTGTTCGATGTCAGCGGCCTGATACGCGCCGGCTACGACGACACCCGGCGCGGCACGCTCCCGCTGATCGTGTCGTACGAGGGCAAGTCCGCCCAGCGCAGAAGCACTCAGAAGTCGCTGGTCGCGGACGCGGACGCCACCGTGCGCCGGGAGCTGCCCAGTGTGGCGGGCGCCGCGATCACCGTGCCCAAGGCCGGGGCCGACGACATGTGGCAGGCCCTCACCGAGGAGCAGGGAGTCGCGCGGGTCTGGCTGGACGGCCGGTTCAAGGCCCCGGCGGACGAAGACGGCGCGAAGGCCGGGGAGGCGGGCGGCGGCGTCGCGCAGATCGGCGCCCCGGCCGCCTGGGCGGCCGGATACGACGGCAAGGGCGTCAAGGTCGCCGTCCTGGACACCGGCGTCGACACCACACACCCGGACCTCGCCTCGGCGGTGAAGGCCTCGAAGAACTTCACCGGCACCGGCAGCACCGAAGACATGGCCGGCCACGGCACCCATGTGGCCGCGACGCTGGCGGGCTCCGGCGAACGGTCCGGCGGCCGGTACAAGGGCGTCGCGCCCGGTGCCGGGATCCTCAACGCCAAGGTGCTTAACGACAGCGGCGAGGGCAGCGACTCCAGCGTCATCGCCGGCCTGGAGTGGGCCGCCGGGCAGGGCGCCAGGGTGGCCAACCTCAGCCTGGGCCAGGACGACACCCCGGGGGAGGACCCGGTCGAGGCGGCGGTGAACGCCCTCTCGAAGAGCACCGGCATGCTCACCGTCGCCGCGGCCGGCAACGAGGGCCCCGACGCGGGAACCGTCGGCTCCCCGGGGGCCGCGGAGTCGGCGCTCACCGTGGGCGCCGTCGACGGGGAGGACCGGCTCGCCGACTTCTCCAGCACCGGCCCGACCGCCGACAGCGCGCTGAAACCGGACCTCACGGCGCCGGGCGTGGCCATCGTCTCGGCGAGGGCGGCGCACGGCCACATGGGCGACCCGGCTGCCGACGGCTATGTCTCCATGTCCGGTACGTCGATGGCGACGCCGCATGCCGCAGGGGCGGCCGCGATCCTCGCCCAGCGGCACCCCGACTGGACCGGCGCACGGATCAAGCAGGCGCTCACCGCGTCCACCACCCCGACCACCGGCGCGACCGGCTACCAGCAGGGGACGGGCCGGCTCGACGTGTCCCGGGCACTGGAGGGGGCGGTGGCGAGCGAACAGACCTCCGTGTCCTTCGGCAAGCAGCTGTGGCCCCACACCGACGACCGGCCGGTCACCCAGCACATCACCTACCGCAACGACGGCGACCAGCCCGTCACCCTGGACCTGACGGCCACCGCGACCGGCCCCGGAGGCAGCACGGCCCCCAAGGGCATGTTCACGCTGAGCACCACACAGCTCACCGTCCCGGCGGGCGGCACCGCCGACGTCGATCTCACCGCGGACACCCGCGTCGAGGCGGCGGACGGCGCCTACTCGGGCACGCTGGTCGCCACCGCGCGGAACGGCGCCGGCCCCGCTGCCGTACGGACCGCCTTCGGCGTCGTACGCGAGGCCGAGTCATACGACCTCACCCTGAAGTTCCTCGACCGCGACGGCCGGCCCGTGAGCGCTCCGCTGACCGAGATCCTCGGGTACTCGGGCACGTACTGGACCACGAACCTCAAGGACTCCGAGCAGATCTCCAAGGGCGTGTACCGGGTGCGGGTCCCGCGCGGCGACTATGTCGTGGACACCGTGATGGACGACGCCGGGGGCACCTCCGCGCTGGTCCGGCCGCGGCTCTCGCTGACCGGGGACACCACGGTCGTCTTCGACGCGCGCAAGGCGAAGCCGGTCCGGATCACCGCGCCGCAGGGCGCGAAGATGTCCGACGGCCAGATCAACCTCGCCGTGGGCACCGGAGACACCGGGAGCGAACCGCACAACAGCACCCTGTTCTGGGGAACGTTCAAGAACCTGCGCACCGCGACCCTGGGACCGACCGCCCCGGCCGGGAGGCTCAGCACGCAGCTCGGCGGCCTGTGGCAGAAGGGCAGCACCACCTACCACCTGCTCCACAACCTGCCTGACCGCTTCCCCACCGGTTATCGGCACACCACGCGCATGAACGAACTGGCCCTGCTGAAGCGGAACTTCGGCTCGTCCGTCGCACACCGCAGGGGCATCGTCAACGTCCTGTGGAGCGGCCCCACCCTGTCGCTGGGCACGGTGAGCGACCCCTTCCCGCTGCCGACGACCGCGAAGATCTACGTCACCACGCCCAAGGGCTTCAAGTGGACGGCCAACCTGGGCCAGCGAAACGCCTCCGGAGACGACGATGACGTCTTCTACGGCACGGAGAGCGCGAGGTCGTACCAAGCGGGCCGGACCTACGCAGCGACGTACAACGTCGGCGTCTTCAGCCCGATCACCGGCGGCCCGTACGGCGCACAGCGCGACGGCGACACCCTCGACCTGTGCGTCCCCGACCTCGCCGACGGGAGCGGACACCCCGCCTCCTCCACAGCGAAACGCCACACCACGGTGACCGCGGACGGCAGCACCCTGCTCGACAACGACGGCGACCTCTGCCAGACCGTGGAGAAGCTCCCGTCCGTCCCGGCCCGCTACACGATCCGAACGAACCTGACCCGCCCGCCAGGCGTGGCCACCACCACGAGCCGCCTGACAGCGGCCTGGACCTTCACGTCCAGCCCGTCCGACTCCGGTTCCCTGCCCCTCTCCACGGTCCGCTTCCACCCGAAGCTGACCCCGACCGGCACGGCCCCCGCAGGCCGCCGCACCACGATCCCCCTCTCCCTCCAGGGCCCGGCGGCCACTGACCTGAAATCCCTGACGGTGAAGGTCTCCTACGACGCCGGCAAGACCTGGTCCCCCGCCCCAGTGACCACCAGCCACGGCAAAAGGACCCTCACCCTGACCCACCCGGAAAACGCCCGCTCGGTCTCCCTCACATCCACCCTGACCGACACCACCGGCAACACCTACGCGGTGACGATCCTGGAGGCATACCTCCTGACCTGACGTGGTCCAGACACTCCTCGACGCGGTCACGCATCATCTGGAGCACTTCGCCGCCGCCGACCGAGACACACGTCTTCGTCGATCCGCAGAGGCGGGCACCTGCGGTGGAGGGACGACTGTGTGAAGGCTCGGAAGGCTGCGGGTGTCACGGCCGAGTTGCACTTCCACGACCTTCGGCACACGGCAACACGCTCGCCTCGACGGCGGGAGCCAGCACCCGGGAGTTGATGACGCGCATGGGCCACAGCAGCTCCCGAGCCGCGCTGATCTACCAGCACATGACCAGCGACCGGGACCGGGCCATCGCCGACCGGCTTGGGGCCATGATCCGGGCGGCGGGGGAGTGGCCAGCCCCGAGCCCTCTGAAAAGGATCGGGCGGGCTCGTAGTGGCATGGATGTGGCACGGCGCCTGAAATGGCCAAGGGCCAGCCTTGGAGGAAACCCCTCCTGAGCTGGCCCTTCTGTCTGTGCCCCCGGCAGGATTCGAACCTGCGACACCCGCTTTAGGAGAGCGGTGCTCTATCCCCTGAGCTACGAAGGCGGGGCTTGGGCGAAACCTTGCGCGGAACTCGGTGTACGAGTCGTGGCCAGGTCTCTCGGTCAAGCCCTGAGCGACCTGAGGCAGCAACTGCGGTGAGCAGGTGGGCGGAGCCCGCGTGACACGCCACAGCGCCCGCCGGGGCGCTCGATCCACAGGGTACCGGATCGAGGCTCGGACGGGCGCTGGTGTCTCGGACTGGGGGCGGGCAGGAGGCGGTCAGGCCGTGTGGCTGAACATGGGGGCTGCCTCCTCGTGCAGTGCGCGGCTGGTCGAGTTCTGGGCGAGGACGAAGCCGAGGGTCAGGAGTTGCTGGGCTTCGACGCCGTAGGAGATGAGGCGTCCGTTCCACAGGGAGGCGTCGAGTTGTGAGTGGCCCGACTCGGCGTCGCTTCGGTAGGGGTAGACGAGCTGATGGGTGCGGGTGAGCTCTGGTATCTGTTGCAGGTGCTCGGCACGGTGGAAGCCGCGTTCCTCGTCACTTTCGCCGCGTGGCCGCTCGCCCTGTCGGCTTGTCGTCCCGACAGCGACCCTGTGTTCGTGGAGGCCGTGGCGGCAGGGAATGGCCAGGAGGTGGTACCAGCGGAACGTCTGGATTCCGCGTCGCTCCAGTCGCTTGATGGGAACGGGGAGGAGTTCCGCGGTGCCGTCGGCATAGTGGACTTTCTCCGCGATGCGTCCGTCGGCCGCCCACAGCTCGTGGATGCAGCGACCGGGGCGTAGTGATTCGTAGAATTGCGGCTCGTTCCCCTTGTGCTGTTTGTTGATGACGAGCCGCCGTACCGGGCAATGGCATCGCGGTGTACGCCGCGGAACGCGCCGTCGTAGAGGACTCCCATGCAGCCGGGAGCCGCGGACATGATGTCGATGACGCCTTCGATGGCGACGGCGGCCTCTCCGCCCGGGTGGAGGTGGGGTACGTAGCGCGAGTCCAGAAAGACTCGTGACAGGTAGTTCTCGTCTTTTCGGGCGGAGAAGAACACGTATTTCGGGCCGTACACTTCCCTGCCACCGCCTTCCATCTGCGCGATGGAAGCAGGGTCGACACGGTGATATCGGATTTCGCCGGTCGTCATGTCCACACTTTGGCCGGCCCGGGCCAGGGTCGGGGATTTGAGGACGGTTCCGTCAGCGGCTATCAGCTGGTGTCGTTGTGGTCTGCTCCAGGACCGGGTCTCGTTTTCGGGAAAGATCCCCTGTCCAAGTGCCTGGTCGAGGGCCAGCACCCGGTACGCGTCCCACAGGTCGTGCGCATGCTCGCGCAGCCGTTGCTGGGCACGGAGCCACTGGGACCGGGTCGGTCCCGTTTCGGGCAGGCAGGCGGCGGCCACGGCCCCGAGCTCCGCCCGTACCCCGGCCTTCAGGATGGCCCAGACCTGCGGGTTTCGAGGTGCGCGGCAGCGCGGCGGGCTGAGGCCAGCACGCTGCGGGCCGTCAGGAAGAACAGGAACGCGACATCGGGGTAGTCGCGGGGCCTGCCGGTCCTGCCGGGGGCGGGAGCGTCTCGGCCAGCTCGTAGAGGTCGGGGTTGTGCGCGCAGTCGACGAGGCGCTCGTGGAGAGTGCGGCGGTCGCTGTCGGTGAAGGCCCGCTTGCGTGGTGCGCGCTGGGCCGGCGGGACGGCATCTCCGAAGATGTCCTCAGGCACGGCCGACCTGCCCTTCCCGTGTACGGCGCGACCAGTCGTAGCCGACGAGATCGGCTGCCCGGTCCAGGGAGCGCAGGCCGAGCCCGCGGGCGACCTTCTCGACCTTTCCGGTCTCGTCGAAGATCCGTACAGCGGCGTAGGCGGTCAGCGAGGCCGGTTTGACCCGTGGGTCGGCACCCAGCCCGATGCGGCGGATGAGGTCGGCGAGCGCGACACAGGCCCGGGCCTGTAGCTGCTCGTCCGGAGCGGGGGCCGAGGAGACAGCGAGCCGAGCGTCGGGGGTCGTCTCCGAGGAGCGCTGCTGTCGGCTGACGAAGGCGGCCCTCGCCTGGAGCACGCGCAATGCCCATGGGTCGAGAGGGCACCACCGTGGATCTGTCCGGGTGGAGCCGTGTATCCAGACGGCCGCGGCGTCCTGGTCCAGGTCACGGATGCGGGCGTGACCGATCTCGCCGGTGTGCCCGCCCGAGAGGGCCAGGGCTGCCGCCGCGGCGTGCCGGCTGGGCCTGCTCACATACTCCGCGGCGTGACGCAGGGCGATGGCTTCGTCCTCGTCCAGGGGGCGGACCAGGGTTCTGGTGCGCTCGGGCAGGCGGATGTCCCGGGTGGGGTCGGCGTCGGTAAGGCCCAGCTCGCGCAGAGTCCGGTAGAAGGACCGCAGGACGGCGCGGCGCTGGTGGAGGGTCGCGGCGGCCGAGTCACCGATCAGTCCGTGTCGGGTGCGGCCCTGGGCGAAGACGAAGTCCTCGGCGAAGTCGAGGGTGACCTCGGCGACGAGGCGGATACCGCGGGCCTGTGCATAGCGCTGGTAGCGCTCCAGCAGTTGCCCGAAGGAGCGGCTGGTCTGCGGGGACATCTGTCCCTGGGAAGTCATGTCGGTCCAGAGGGTGATGGTCTGCTCGACGGCATGCGCCAGCGTGACGTCCGCAGAAGTGGTTGCGGGCGTGCTGGGGTCGGCGGGCAGCGCTTCGTGGGGTCTGGGTGCGCGCGGGACGGGCATGGGTGACTACCTCCCAAGGCGGTGCAAGTTCACACCAGCCTTGAGAGGGGGGCCCTCGATGCGCAAACGCTCGCGCGCGAAAGGGTGACGAGAGCGGCGGAAGACGCCGGGTTCAGCGACGGGGTGTCAGGTCCTCTGGCGGGACAACACGTCGTAGATCGTCGCGAGCGATCGCATCACCGCGCCGTAGTCCTCGGCGGTCAGGTGCAGAAGCTGATCCATGCTCAACGGGAGCACCAGGCCCACCTGCGGCGCGGACGGATCGGCGGCCGGGTCCTGCGATTGCTCCTCCGCCTTGCCGTGAGTCGCCTCCCCGGCTCCGACCGCTTTCGACAGGTGGAGCCTTCCATCGGCGTCGCGCTCGACATACCGCGCCAGCTCGAGCCAGTCCACCAGGTGCACCCACGGCGACAGGGTGGATGTCGGGTAGGGCTTCATGGCCCTGGCGATGTCCTCGGCGCTGTACGCGACACCCGGCTGTACGGAGTCGGACAGGAGTCGGTACACCCACGAGTCACGCCAGACGTCGCCGAACACCGTCCTGGCGGCCTCACGATTGGTGGCCCATGACTGCCCGACGCGCACGCCGGAGACGGTGGGTGTCCATCCGGCCGGGCCCGACGTCAGCAGGCCGGTGTCGGTCAGGAAACGTAGCGCGGGGGTGATGTCGCGTCGTTCCAGCCCGGTCTCCCGGACGAAGTCGCGGATCTTGACCGCCAGGCGACCGGTTGCGCATGTGCTGACCGCGGCGGCCAGGAGGTCCATCTGCCGGTCGGCCTGGATCCCGACGGCCGGCATGCGGTAAGTGGTGGGCTTGGCACTGGAAGTCGCCTTTGCCCCGGGGCCGCGTGATGCGCGCCGGTTGGAGGAGCGTCCGGCTGGTCCGGACGAGGAAGCGCTCATTTCGTGGGTCCTTGTTTCCTTGGTCGCCGCGAAGATCGGCGACGGAAAGGGCTCACGTCGGTCTCGCCAGATGGCCTAGGCTGGCCACCGGTGTGTGAACCCTTGTCTGGAGGCATACGCCAACGGCCGCCGTGGGCTCGCAACTTGCGGCGGCCGATCTGTGTGTCTGCGTCTTTACCGGGCCCGAGTGCCCTCCGATCCCACCACGGCGAGTGAGTACCGGGACTTGCCGTCACGTCGGAGCGTCCCCTGCTTGGCCAGCTTGCTGAGCCGGGCTCGGATGCTGGACGCGGAACTGCTTACGCCGAGCGTCTCGACCCTCCTCGCGATCTCCAGAGGGGGCAGGCCGCTTTCCCCGCGCAGCACGCGGAGGATGGCCTCCTCGATCGACAGAGCGTGAGGGGCCTCCGAGTCGTTCGCGGTGTCGGCATCTCCGTCGCCCATGGGGGACCCCGGGGCGTCGCCGGTGTAGACCTGCAGGGCGCGCAGCGCTGCCGTACTGTCCGCCAACCGCTTCTCGAAGTCCGCGAGGCGCGCTGCCGCTTCGTCGCGCTCACGCCGAGCGGCTTCGGCTCCCTGTCTCAACTCTTCTGTCTGGCTGGCGAGTTGAGCGAGAAAGTGGTGAGTGGAGATATCGATATCGGCCACTGCCACCTCGCCCTTCCTGTCGACGGGGTCACGGCGTTCATGATCTGCGGCGACAGCATAGGCAACAACAACTCACCCTGTCTTCCAGTCTGTTGGATGTGCATTCACTCGCAGGTGCACTGCGCGTGCGTGCTTCGGGTGCACCTACGCTGATCAGGCAAGACGCAGGTGCTCGCACCTGAAGTGCACCGTGCGCAGTGGTGGGACGCGTTGGGATGCGACCTGGGTGGTGCTCTCGGCTATGCAGCCCCAGAGCACTTGGCGCGGGCGGTTGGTGGGAGCTGCGGGGCAGGGGGCATAGTCGCGCCGCGTGCGCGTCGACCAGAGCTTTCCGCTCGCCGACGCCGCCAGGGCGCACGAGCTGAGCGATCCGGCCGTGCGCGCGGCAAGGTGCTCCTGCGCCCGTAGAGAAAGCTCCGGACTTCGAAATCGGTTCCGTGGAAGTCAGCGACAACCAGTGAACTGGAGATCGGCATGAGCAGGTTCAACGAGCGGGAAGTCGCCGGACGAGTTGTGGGAGATGTTCGAGCGGGTGGTTCCGCCTGTTCCATCGCGGCCGCAGGGTGGCGGCCGGCGGCGGTACGGGGATCGCGAGGTGCTGGCCGCGATCATCTTCGTGGCCACGAGACGAAGGCGTACTACGAGCAGCTCACCAAGGACGGCGGCGTCTGCGACCGCGACGTGATGGTCGACGTGCAGGACCGTGAACGTCCCGGTCATCGGACACGCCCCGACGTTCAACCCGGCCCTGCTGGACAGCCCGGCCGGCCCGGCCCTGCTGAAGAACTACTACGCGTTCACCAGCACGGCCCCCTACAGCTCGGACGAGCCGGGAGTCAAGAAGGCCGTGGAGATCTACGAGGCCGCCGCCCCCAAGGGGGCGAAGGGCTTCGAGGTGCCGCTGGCCTACGCGCAGGCAGAGCTGCTGACCGACGCCATGAAGGGCGCCTGCAAGGCCGGGAACCTCACCCCGGAGGGTGTCGTGGAAGCGATGCGGAAGACCTCCGACCTCGACCTGGACGGCCTGCTCACCACGCCTCTCGACTACACCGACGCGTCGCAGCCGCCGACGCGTACCGTCTTCATCTCCCGTGCGGACACCGACACACCGGGCGGTCTCAAGCTGGGCAAGACTTTCGAGGGCCCCAGCGGCAAGGGCTACACCTTCAAGTGATCCCTGCCCCCACCCCCCGGAGCGAGCAGAGTTCCCAGCTCTCCGTCTCCGACCACCGGCCCGGCGGCGCGCGTCACGATGACCTGCTCCGCCGGGCCACCCGGCTCGGTCTCGAGGAGCCGTTGGGGCAGCCCACGATCGACGACCTCCTCGACCTCTTGGAACGTGACGCCTCATTGCTTCAGCAGCGGCCTTGCGCGCCATGTGAAGGGTGGAGAGCACGCGCCTGCGACCCGCGAGACGGGAGAGCCTGTGAGCGGGGTGCAGACCAGCCTGAACTGCTGCACTTTGCCGTTCGGTGCGCGCCGCCATGCCGTCCGTCGATAATGGGGTGCCAACGCCTGCGGCACCCGCCGGATTCTAACCGGGGTCGGCTCGCGCGTCGGCCGTCGGGGACGTCGCGGCTGACTGAGTGGGGTGGCAGGGTGATTCGGGTGCTGTTGGCCGATGACGAGGTGTTGATCCGCGCCGGGATCCGGTTCGTGCTCGATGTCGCCGATGACATCGAGATCGTGGCCGAGGCGGACAGCGGTGCCGGCGCCGTCGAGCTCGTTCGCAAGCACCTCGTTGACGTGGCGCTGCTGGACATTCGTATGCCCGGCGTCGACGGGCTGGCCGCGGCGGCCGAGATAGGGAAGGTGGCGCCGCGGACGAGCGTGGTCATGCTGACGACCTTCGGTGAGGAAGAGTACGTCACCCGGGCGCTGCGCTGCGGCGTTGCGGGGTTTCTACTCAAGGACACCCCGCCCGACGACCTGATCAGGGCTGTCCGGGCGGCGGCCGCCGGTGAGCCCGTCCTGTCGCCCCGGGTCACCAGGCAGTTGATCGATCGCCACGTCAACCGGGACGTGAGCCAGGCCGACGAGGCGCGGCGCCGCGTGGCGGCTCTGACCGACCGTGAGCGCGACGTGCTGTGCCTGCTGCGTGAGGGCTGCTCGAACGCTGAGATCGCCAAGGCGCTGCTGATGAGTGAAGGCACCGCCAAGTCTCCCGTCAGTCGCATCCTCTCCGTCCTTGGCTGCACCAACCGGGTTCAGGCGGCGATCCTGGCGCACGATGCCGGAGTTCTTCCGCCAAGCAGCCGTTCCTGATCCGCCTCGTCGTGCCCACGCGAAGCGCCGGCTTGCCGGGTTCCGCCTATGACCTCCCAAGCTCGTCCTTCTGTGTGAGCTTGCCGTGTGTGAAGCAGAACCGGAACACGTGCCCGAAGCCCTCGGCCAGCGTGTACTCGCACGTGGTGTTGGCCGGTGCCGCCGGTTGCTCTGCCTGGCCCGCTGTGCGGGCGATCATGTTGTCGCCGCCGGTCAGCTCGCGCACTCTGTCCTGGGTGTCGCCGATCTTGATCTGCCGGTAGGTGTGCGGCGAGACGGCGGACTGGAAGTAGTAGTAGACGCTGAAGCCGAGGCCGCCGCAGACCGCGACGGCGGCTCCAGCGAGGGCGATGAAGGCCGTCTTGGTCTTCCTTCGTGGTGCGTCGTGGCGGGGCCCGTCTTCGGCCCCGGTACGGGAGGGGAGCATCTGCGCGTCGGCCGGGGCGGGTTGATCGATGGTGGGGCTCGTAGTGCCGGGGCTGTTGTGGCGCAGGGGGAGGGTGGCGGTGAGGGTGTGGTTGCCGGTGAGCGGGTCTGTGCCGGCGGTGAGGTCGCCGCCGGCCAGGCGGGCGCGTTCGCGCAGGCCGGCCAGTCCCAGGCCGCTGCTGGGCGGTGGGACGGCGGGCGGGCGTGCGACGTTGCGGACGCTGATGGTGAGTTTTTCGGTGTCGACGGTGACGGTCAGCCGCGTGGGCGCACCCGGGGCGTGTTTGTGCACGTTGGTGAGGGCTTCGCGCACGATGCGGTTGACCGCTCGGCGGATGCCGATGTCGGCGTCGGTGAGGTCGTCGCCGCGCCAGGACAGGGTGAGGGGCAGGCCCGCATGCTGGGCTTCGGCGACCAGGTTGGTGACATCCTCGCGCGTGCCGGCCACCGATTCGGTGCCGTCCGGTGGTTCGGCGCCGTCGAGGCGCAGGATGCCCAGCACGATGCGAAGCTCGTCGAGTGCGGTCCGGGAGGTGGTCCGCAGCAGGTCGGCCTGCTCGTTGATCTCGGGGGCCGCGGTGCGGGTGCGCATCTCCAGGGCCCCGGCGTACAGGACGATCAGGCTGAGCCGGTGCCCGAGGAGATCGTGCATCTCGCCGGCGATGCGCGCCCTTTCCTGCATGCGGGCCTGCGACTCGCCGAGCAGGTTGGCGCGTTCCAGCAGGGCGTTGCGTTCGTGCAGGGCATCCATGGCCAGGGCTCGTTCCCCCTGCCGCATGCCGATGGCGCCCGGCAGGACCACCAGCAGCACATTGATGACGACGATGACGCCGACATCCTGGAGGTCAACCGTCAGCCCGGCGAGCTCGACGAGGCTGGCCGCGGATTGTACGCCGGTGGCGAGTGCCAAGGCGGCCACGGCGAGGCGGGTGTCCGGGACCTGGCGGCCCACCGCATAGGCGAGCATCACGCTCACCGGCCAGAGAAAAGCCAACAGGGTCGTGCTCGGCCATATCGACGGCACTATCGCGACGCCGCTCCCGGCCAGCAGCGAGGTGATCGGCCAGGTGAACCGGCAGAGCAGGGCGACCGCGGCGGCCAGCAGGCCGATCGCTGTCGCGGGCTGCCCGGGCACGTTGACGACGGCCGTGACGATCGCCGTGGCGGGCAGGAACAACCACCACGCCAGCAGCAACCTGCCCTGTCCTGCCAGGTGCTGCCGGGTCGTCACCGCCTCGGCGGTGACGACCCGGGCGAGTTTTGCGTGGCCTGTCACGGCACCTCCACGACGACGGCGGTGGCCGGCGAGCCGGGCGGTCGCCCGACCGATGAGCGCAGCCGCGTCCGGGCCACGCCGGCCGGGGTCACCAGCCGCAGCAGTGGAGCGGTGATGACAGGTAGCCCGTGATGGGCGCCGACCGTACCCGAGGACGGGGGCCGTGGTCATCGTATCCGGGGCCGGCCAGGGCCGACCTCGTTCGGGCGAAGGGCGAACGTGCCCTGACACGCCGCGTCTCACCGGACGAGTTTCGCCAGTTTGGTGGTGCTGTTGAGCAGGTACTCCAGCGGTCCGCGGCTGAAGAAGCGCGACCAGACGGTGGCGAACAGGATCGCCCCGGCGATGAACCCGAACAGCGGCACCAGGGTGTTGGTGGCGTCCTCGGGCAGCATGGTGTAGGCGGCGACGTGGGCGACGTAGAGCGTCAGGGACATGCTGCCCACGGCGATCAGCGGGCTCGCCAGCCGCCGCAGCCATGCCAACCGGGCCATGGCCACCGTCGCGCAGACGAGCACGGTGATCGCCACGCCGAGGCCGCCGATGATCTCGAAGGTCGTACCGCTGTGCGGATCGGATCCCAGCAGCGACCAGACCGTGGGCGAGCTGTTCGCAAGCTTGTTCTGGATGGCGTCGAAAGCCGCCGACCCCGGTTCCAGGGAGTCGAAGGACCCCGGATCCACGCTCGCGAACATCTCTTTCAACTTGGCCTTGTCCGCCTGAATGGGCGGGTACAGCTTTGCTGCCAGCCAGGCGGTGCCGTATCCGAGCGCCATCAACGCGGGGCCGAGCGCGGCCAGCCGGCGTTGCACCGCGCCGGCGGCCAGGTCGAGCCGGGCCAGTGCCATGCCGGCGATCACGAACGGCATCCAGGTGATCGCGGGGTAGTCACCGTGGAGCAGCAGGCCCAGCAGTCCGTCGCCGCCGAGCCGGGCGATCGGGTCGTACGCGTCGATGCTCTTCGCCCCCGCCTCCCCCAGCAGCCACTTCAGGCCGAACGCCGCCTGCGGCCCAACGACCGCGAGCACGGCCGCGATGATCGCGAGGGTCCTGGCCCGCAGTCGTATCAGGGGTAGTGCCAGCAGGAAGTACACCCCGTAGAAGGCCAGAATCACCACGATCCCGGTCTTGAGCATCGTCAGCGCGGTGCCCAGCACCAGCAGGACCAGCGCACGGATCACGATCCGGACCTTCGCCTGCCGGCCGGCCAGGCCGGTCTTCGGCTCCCGGCGGCCCGCGATCAGCATCAGTGAGAAGCCGGCGAGGGTGGCGAACAGGATCGACGACCGGCCCTCGGTCAGCTCCAGCAGCCGGCCGCCGAAGCCACCCACATCCACGGCAAACGGTCCGACGTGTACCGCGAACATGCCGAACACCGCCAGCGCGCGGGCCACGTCCACCCCGACCAACCGCCCCACCGACGGCTGCTGTTCGACCACGTAGGCGGGCTCAGCCGGTGCCCCGTGCCGCGGGGGTGGCGTTTCGTGCGAGATCTCTGTCTGAGTCATGCGCCCAAGGTCGCCGGTCCGGACGCCCTGACGCGTCTGCCGAGTTTCCGGAACACGCCCCGCCGAATGGCAGAGGACGCCGAGCCGATCGGCCACCACCAAGAGCGACCCCAGTACCGCAGCGGGAGCCGAGACGCGCCTGCATCATGTCCTTGCAGCCCTCCATCCGGGCCGGCAGTTGCAGGAGGCAAAGAACGAATCTGGCACTCGTGCTCTTACGGCAACAATCCACGACTCCCGAAACGCGCGGCTGCCATGGGCAAGCTGACTCACGAGCTTCAAGCACCCGTGAACGTTCGACCTCGGCCCGGACAAGCGGCGCCATCTCCCGCCCGCGACAGCCGGCAAAGGGCGGAGGGGCCGATGCGATGAAGTCCGCGGTCGTCACCGCATCCGGGTGGTTCACGGTGAGGCCGTGCGGGTCGTTCGGGACGTACGGTGCTTGCCCATCTCGACCACCTGACCGGCGGCGTCGGTGGCTTCTGTGTCGTCTTGCACAGTGCGGCCCTCTGGTGTGCGCCGGAGAGTGGAGCGGGTTCGGTCACAGTCGTGGTGGGGTCATGACGATGTGGGCTTCGACTCGGGCGGTGACGATCTGTCGTGCGGGTTGCAGGTGTATGGCGTTTGGCGGCTCGGCTCCGTCGAGGGCCTCGGCGTATGCGCGGGCGCGGCGGACGGCGTCGAGGACGTGCGGCGGTGCGGCGCGCTGCGCGGTGGACGGGTGAGTCTAGGCGCAGGGCCCACCAGGGACCGTCGACGCTGGTGAGGTCGAGTTCGGCGAGGCGGGTGGTGAGTTCGCCGAGGGCGGTGAAGTCGGTGAGTTCGGCGGTGGTGTGGAGGTGGCCATGGTAGACGCGGACGCGTTCGCGGCAGCCGCGTTCGGTCAGTTGGGGAGTGATGGCCAGCCCGCCGGTCTCCAGGCGGTCGACGGCGTCGCCGTGACCTCTGACGAGGTCGAGGGCGGCGTGTTCCGGCGGGTGAGGTCGACGAGCCGGACTTCGCCCCGCCAGCCCACGCCGTCGACGCCGCGCAGAAGACTGCCGCCCGCCCCCTGGGTGCACACCTGCCAACGGGATAACGGGACTGAGCATTGCCCGGGCGGGCCAGTCCAGGGTTCCCACACTCTGATCACTGCGGTGCTCCCAGGCTCTGCCGATGGCATCGTCGCCGCCATCGCCGTCGAGGCCGGTGTCCGGTGCAGTACTCGTGCTCTGGGTTGTCGTTGTTCTGATTGTTCGTCATTGCAGGTGTGCGCCGACTACGGCCCATGCCTCTTGCACGGCGCGGGCTGCCGACCGGGACCGAGGCTGCAAGGGCACGATGCAGGCGCATCTCGGCTCCCGCAGCGGCACCGGAGTCGCCCCCGGTGATGGCCGATCGGCTCGGCGTCCTTGGCCATTCGGCGGGCGTGGTTCGGAAGCTTGGCAGACGCGTCAAGGCGTCCGGACCGGCGACGTTGGGCGCATGACTCAGACAGAGTTCTCCCACGAAACGCCACCTCCACGGCACGCGATCATCGCGACCGTGCCCGCGGTCGTTGGGCCGCCTCCGCGTACGGGGAAACGCACGCGCTTCACGATCTACAGAACGTGTGCGACCGCCTCCGTGGCCGCCCTGCTGGCCGCCTTCCTCACCCCGGCGGCGGCCCAGGCCGCCCCCGCCCCGAAGGAGAGCCGGCCGGTCTACTCCTACGCCCATGCCGTCCGTGAGTCCGTCTGGGTCGACACCGGCCTCGACGGCGATGGCGACGGGAGGAACGACCGCGTCGCCGCCGACATCGTCCGGCCCCGCGAACCCGCCCGGCTGGGCCGCAAGGTCCCCGTCATCATGGACGCCAGCCCGTACTACTCCTGCTGCGGGCGCGGCAACGAGAGCCAGAAGAAGACGTACGACAAACGCGGGCGCGTCGTCCGGATGCCGCTGTTCTACGACAACTACTTCGTTCCCCGCGGCTACGCCTTCGTCGGTGTCGACCTCGCCGGTACCAACCGCTCCGACGGTTGCGTCGATGTCGGCGGCCGCAGCGACATCCGGTCCGCGAAGGCCGTCGTCGACTGGCTGAACGGCCGCGCCAGGGCCTACACCAGCCGCCGAGGCGGCACCGTCGTCAAGGCGACCTGGAGCAATGGCCGCACTGGCATGATCGGCAAGAGCTGGGACGGCACCATCGCCAACGGCGTCGCCGCCACCGGCGTCAAGGGCCTGAAGACGATCGTTCCGATCAGCGCGATCTCCTCCTGGTACGACTACTACTTCGCCAAGGGTGCCCCGTTCTCCGAGTTCGGCCCAGACTGGCTGTCCTTCGCAGTGCAGAGCAACAACGCCAACAGGCACTGTGCGGCCATGGAACGCAAGCTCATCAACGGGGCCCCGCGCAGCGGTGACTGGACGCCCCTGTGGACCCAGCGCGACTACATAAAGGACGCGGCGAAGGTACGCGCGAGCGTGTTCCTCGTGCACGGGACGCAGGACCTCAACGTCCGCGCCAAGCACTTCGGGCAGTGGTGGGACGCACTCGCGAAGAACGGCGTCGAGCGCAAGATCTGGCTTTCCCAGACCGGTCACGTCGACCCCTTCGACTTCCGGCGCGCCGACTGGGTCCATGCCCTGCACCGCTGGTTCGACCACGAACTCCTCGGCTACGACAACGGCATCGGCCGTGAGCCCATGGCCGACATCGAGCGCCACCCCGACCAGTGGGTCACCTCGAAGGTCTGGCCGCCGCGCGCCACGCACACCACCACCCTGTACCCGGCCACCGGCAGCCGACCGGGCGTGGGGACCCTCGGCCCGAACAAGGGCACCGGCACCGAGACGTTCACCGACAACCGGGCGCGGAGCGAGACCGACTGGGCGGCACGGATCGGCAGCACGACGCCCGAGAAGGCCGGCTTCCTGACCAAGCCGCTCACCCGTGACCTGCGTCTGTCCGGCTCCTCCAAGGTCACCGTCACCGCCACCCCGACCACCTCGACGGCCCATCTGTCCGCCGTCCTCGTCGACCTCGGCCCCGACACCATCCGGGACTACGCCCACAAGGCCGAGGGCATCACCACGCTCACCAACCGCACCTGCTGGGGCAGCAGCACCACCGGGGACAGCGCCTGCTTCAAGGCAACGCGGGCGAAGAAGAGGTCCGTCGACTACACCGTGTTCAGCCGCGGGTGGGCCGACCTCGGCAACCACGCCTCCGACCGCAAGGGGGTCCCGCTCACCCCGGGCAAGGCTTACACCATCACGCTCGACCTCGCGGCCACCGACCACGTCGTCCCCAAGGGCCACCGCCTGGCCCTGATCGTCGCGGGCACGGACAAGAACCTCATCGACCCGCCGTCCACCACCCCCACGCTCACCCTGGACCTGGCCCGTACATCGGTTCACGTCCCGCTCCTCGGCGGCGCCACCGCGTTCGCCCGCGCCACCTCGGGCGGCACGTCCGCCGCACCCGAGGCCAGGGTCCTGGACGGCGTGCGGGCACCGCACACCGCCCAGCGCGTCCCCGGCAACTGACCGGCTCGGGCGCCGGGCGCATGCCCGGCGCCCGCCTCCCCGGCCACGGCGACGTGGCAGGAAGATTCCTGTCCACATTGCGGCGATTCCGAATCGCTGAGATGAGCTCTACTCAAACTCGATCGCGAGGCTTCATCAGTATGCGAATCACTGCCTCATCAGTCGTCCTGCGCCGGACGGAACGTTGGTTCATCCGTCAGGGCACCCCCACGATGATCGAGGGATACGGCGTCATAAGGAATGTCCTGCCCCGGATGCTGCCTGCGCTGTCCTTCGTGAGCATGGCCAGCCTCGCCTGGCTGATACCGCTGGAAGCGGGCTTGCTGCAATGGGTCCTGCTCGGCGCGGTGATCGTGGCCGCACTGGCCGCCTGGACAACTATCAGAGTGTTTGTCCGGCGGCTACGCCGCTTCCCGCCGCCGGCCGCCGTCGCGCTCCTCACCGGCTTTGCCGTGATTTTTGTCGTGACACCTGAGCTGAAACTCGCCGTCGAGGATCCCGTTACACCTGTCGGCGGATACGTCATCGGCCTCCTGGCATCCGCCGTGCTCTTCGCCGTGCTCTTCGCCGTTGTCTTCGGCATCGCGCTCGTAGCCACGACATACGGCTTCGGTGAACTGATGCGCCGCGCGATCGGACGCGCCGCCCACGACTTGCGCAACAGCCCGCGCGTACTGGGCCGGGCGCTGCCGCCCATGTTGTTCGTCACCCTCTTCCTCTTCTTCACCAGCGAGTTGTGGCAGGTGATGAACAGGCTCTCGTGGTGGAGGGTCGCCCTGTTCGTCGCACTTTTCGTGGGAGTCACCGTGCTCGCGGCAGCCGGGCGTCTTCACGACGAATCGGGCAGGTCGAGCAGGACCTCACACCGTCCCTGTTGTCGTCGGCGTGCCGAGGCACACCCCTGGAGGCTGTGAACATCGGCGAGCTGACACAGCGCTGTTCACTTGCACCTGTGTCCCTGAACAGGCGTCAGGTGCGCAACTTGTTGTTGCTGTTTGCCGTCCGCCAATTGGTTCAGGCGATGGTGTTCGGTTTCGCGCTGTTCACGTTCTTCCTCGTCCTGGGCCTGATAGTGGTCACACCGGAAACGGCGAAACAGTGGATCGGGAGTACGCCCGCAGTCTCGGTCGTTCTCCCTGGCGTTCCGCTTGCTCTCTTGGGCAACGCCACGCTCTTGGCCGCCTTCGGCGGCATGTACTTCGCCATCACCTCGATGACCGACGCCAACCATCGACAGGATTTCTTCGCCCCGACCATCGACGAAGTCGAACGGACTCTCGCGGTGCACGCCGTCTACCTGGCCGTGCGCGCCAACCAGCATGCCGACCATGCCAGGGCAGGAACTTACTGACCGCGCTCTTTCAATTGCCACTCCAGCGTGAGGATCGCTGCGGCGCTGGACGACAATCGGTTCGGGCTGCGCCGTGCTCTGCGGAAGATGCGCCAGGACTTGAGTGAGCGTTTGATTCAGCTCGTTCCCCCTGCAGCATGCCGATGGCGCCCGGCAGCACCACCAGCAGCACAGTGACGACGACGCTGAGGCCGACATCCCCTGGCCCAACCTTCGACCAGGCGACCTGTTCGACAAGGTTGGCCGCGGTTTGCACGACGGTGGCGAGTGCCAAGGCGGCCACGGCGAGGCGGGTGTCCTGCACCTGGCGGCCTACCGCATAGGCGAGCATCACGCTCACCGGCCAGAGAAGATCCGACAGGGTCGTGCTCGGCCATATCAACGGCACTGCCGCGAGGCCGGTCCCGGCCAGCAGTGAGGTGATCGGCCAGGTGAATCGGCAGAGCAGGGCGACCGCGGCGGCCAGCAGGCCGATCGCTGTCGCGGGCTGCCCGGGCACGTTGACGACGCCGGTGACGATCGCCGTGGCGGGCAGGAACAACCACCACGCCGGCAGCAACCTGCCCTGTCGTGCCGGGTGCTGCTAGGTCGTCACCGCCTCGGCGGTGACGATACCTGGGCGAGTTTTGCGTGGCCTGTCACGGCACCTCCACGACGACGGCGGTGGCCGGCGAGCCGGGCGGTCGCCCGACCGGTGAGCGCAGCCGCGTCCGGGCCGAGTCGGCCGGGGTCACCAGCCACAGCAGTGCAGCGGTGACGACCGGTAGGCCGTGATCGGCGCCGACCGTACCGGAGGACAGGGGCCATGGTCACCGTATCCGGGCTCGGCCAGGGCCGACCTCGTTCGGGCGAAGGGTGGGCGCCCCCTGACACATCGCTTTTTACCGGACGAACTTGGCCAGTTTGGTGGTGCTGTTGAGCAGGTATTCCAGCGGTCCGCGGCTGAAGAAGCGCGACCAGACGGTGGCGAACAGGATGGCCCCGGCGATGAACCCGAGCAGCGACACAAAGGTGCCGGTGGCGCCGTCGGGCAGCATGGTGTAGGCGGCGACGTGGGCGACGTAGAGCGTCAGGGACATGGTGCCCACGGCGATGAGCGGGCTCGCCAGCCGGCGCAGCCATGCCAGCCGGGCCATGGCCACGGTCGCGCAGACGAGCACGGTGATCGCCACGCCGAGGCCGCCGATGATCTCGAAGGTTGTACCGCTGTGCGGCTCGGATCCCAGCAGCGACAGGGCCTTGTTCGAGGTGTCCGCAAGCTTGTTGTGGATGGCGTCGAAGGTGGATTCGACGGACTGCGGATTCAGGTTCGCGAAGATGTCCTTCATTTCGGCCTTGCCTGCCTGAATGGGCGGGTACAGCCTTGCCGTCAGCCAGGCGGTGCCGTATCCGAGCGCCATCAGCGCGGGGCCGAGCGCGGCCAGTCGCCGTTGCACCGCGCCGGAGGCCAGGTCGAGCCGGGCCAGTGCCATGCCGGCGATCACGAACGGCATCCAGGTGATCGCGGGGTAATAACCGTCGAGCAGCAGGCCCAGCAGTCCGTCGCCGCCGAGCCGGGCGATCGGGTCGTACGCGTCGATGCTCTTCGCCGTCGCCTCCCCCAGCAGCCACTTCAGGCCGAACGCCGCCTGCGGCCCAACGACCGCGAGCACGGCCGCGATGATCGCGAGGGTCCTGGCCCGCAGTCGTATCAGGGGCAGTGCCAGCAGGAAGTACACCCCGTAGAAGGCGAGAATGACCACGATTCCGGTCTTGAGCATCGTCAGCGCGGTGCCCAGTACCAGCAGGACCAGGGCACGGATCACGATCCGGACCCTCGCCTGCCGGCCGGCCAGGCCGGTCTTCGGCTCCCGACGGCCGGCGATCAGCATCAGCGAGAACCCGGCCAGGGTGGCGAACAGGATCGACGACCGGCCCTCGGTCAGTCCCAGCAGCCGGCCGCCGAAGCCACCCACGTCCTCGGCAGGTGGGGCGACGTGGACCGCGAACATGCCGAACACCGCCAGCGCGCGGGCCACGTCCACCCCGACCAACCGCCCCACCGACGGCTGCTCTTCGACCACGTAGGCGGGCTCAGCCGGTGCCCCGTGCCGCGGGGGTGGCGTCTCGTGCGAGATCTCTGTCTGAGTCATGCGCCCAACGTCGCCGGTCCGGACGCCCTGACGCGTCTGCCGAGTTTCCGGACCACGCCCGCCGAACGGCAGAGGACGCCGAGCCGATCGACCAACCAGAAGCGACTTCGGCGCTGCGGTCTTGACTCGCGGTCGCTGTCGCGGACGGTGCGGGCGGCCGACGTCGCCTGGCGTTTGTGGCGTTCATGTGGACGGGACGATCCAGCATTCGTGTGCGGTCAGCACGCAGCAGATCGGCTCGACGCCGCCGATGCGGCCCCTGTGCTCGTCGATGAACGCCACGAGCATGTGTGTGACCGGTCGAGCTCAGAGATGCTCCTATGTCAAGCAGCCCGGGCAAGTGCCAACCTGGCGCTGGCTGTTGTGCTGGTTGCCCGGCTGGCCGAAGCACGGTCTGTTCGTCGAGGTGTAGGCGGTGAAGACGGCATCCGAGAGGCGTCGCCGCAGCAGGCGGAGACGGCGATTGGGGTCTTGCGGCGCTCCTGGACCTTGTCGACGTAGGCTTTGCCGGGGCCGAGTCCGCGGACTGGGTAATGGCGATCATGTGGAGTGCGGTGTTGACGGTGCGGTTGCCGACTCGGTTGAGCCGGACCTTGCCGTGGCGGTCGCCCCCAGAACCTCACCGGGCCGTACTCATCGTGGGCATTGACACGAAGAAGGACGCCGCAGCCTTGCGGATCTCGTTCGCCCGCTTCAGCTCCGTGTTCTCCCTCTTCAGCCGCTTCAGCCGCTTCAGCCGCTTCAGCCGCTTCAGCTTGGCGGAGTCCTCCTGAGAGTGCGGGATGTGGCGTTCCGTCGGTCTTGTCATCGCTCGACGGTGTGACGTCGGGGCATTGCTGCCGGTCAGGCGTTCGGAGTTCCTGGGGTTGTGGCATGGACATGTGCACGTACTCGAGCGGTCTCACCGACGTGCAGTGGGTGCTTGTGGAGCCCGTGATCACGGCAGGGAAGGCCCGGCATCCGTCTGTCAGCGGCCATCAGGGGAAGTACGCGATGCGCGAGATCGTGAACGCGACCCTCTACCAGAACCGCACGGGTTGTCGGTGGGAGTTCCCGCCCCACGGGTTGTCAGTGGGAGTTCCCGCCCCACGGCATGCCCCTGCCCGGAGCGGTGAAGTACTACTTCCACCTCTGGCGCGACGACGGCATCGACCAGGACATCCACGGCCTGCCGCATCGGCAGATGCGGGATGAACGGAAACGGTTAGCCGACCCGAGCCTGGTGGTCCTGGACACGCAGAGCCTCCCCGCCTCCGCCGGCGTCCCGGCCGCGATGACGGGCCGGGACGCCGCGAAGAAGGGCCCGGGCAGGACGAGATGCCTGGCCGTGGACGTGTCGGGCCTCGTCATCGACTGCGTCGTCCTGCCCGCCTCCGCCCACGACAACGCCGCCGGCATCGCCCTGCTGGACGGTGTCGCCGGGCAGTGCGACACGGTGGAGAAGGCCCTGGTCGACCAGGGCTTCAAGAAGAAGGTCGTCGACACTCTCAGTGGCCGTGCTGGCGCTCCTGTGGGTGGCCATCTCTGCGCCCTGGTCCCAGGGGAGAGCGCGGACCAGGTGTTCGGGCAGCGGCCGGACGGTATCCACCAGGGCGTCCCGGACGTGTTCGGCGCTGCGGCCGTCGGGCAGGTGCAGGAGCATCACGCAGCGGGTGGCGCGTTCGACGAGGGTGCCGATCGACGAAGCGCCGTCCTTGCCGATGATCAGGTCGCCCTCCCCGTGGCCGGGGACGGCCCGGTCTTCGGCCTCGGCGGGACGTTCGCTGATCATGCCCAGGGGGCCCGGCGGCGGGGCTGCAGGCTGCGGGTCTGCCGCTGGGGCTTGCGGCGGGTCCGTCCCGAGCGCAGTGCGCGGGCCGGCTCACGGCGCAGTTCCCCGCGGCCCTGGACGTAGAGGGCCTGGTAGACCGTCTCGTGGACCACATGCATCTCCGGCGGTCGGGAAACTGTGCCTTCTAGAGCGTGGCATATCTGTTCCGGGCTCCGCCGGCGGTCCAGGCCGGCCCGGACGAAGACCCGCGGCTCGGGGTTCCGGTGGATCTTCCGGGGCTTGGGGCGGGGGCGGCGGCTCTCCGCACGGGCTTGAGCGGTGTAGGGCCGGTAGTGCCACTGGGCGGTGGTGCCCGTGGTGCGGTTGCGGCGGATCTTGCGGCTGACGGTCGACGGGCTGCGGTCCAGCTCAACGGCGATGGCCCTGACCGGCGCTTTCTCCCGTATCTGGTCGGCGATGCAGATCCGCTCGTCCTGGCTCAGGCATCGCGACGAAGAAACGGCCGACGGCACCACCGGACGAACCGGTGATGCCGCCTTGTTCCCGGCCGGACGGTCTGCGTCCGTTGCGCCGGCGCCTGCCGGCCTTCGAGTTCACCCTGACGATTCGGCCCGCGTCCTCGTTGTTCACACCCTGCTGCGTGAGCGGGAAGTATGCAGCTCGCTCAGCAGAGAGCTTCTTGCGGCCCTGAGGGCTCCGTACCTTCCGGATCTCGAAGTCCCTCGCATCCCCTGAGCTGGGGTGTTGAGACGACCACCAGAACGGAAGGTGTGGGCGACGCAGGGGCCTTCAGCCCGCGACGGTCGGGCCGGCTCGTGCACGGCCTCGTCGGGGCCGGCCAGGGCGGGGGCGGTCGTGGAGGCTTCGTCGATGGCGTTCTGGAGTGCGTCTCAGTCTTTTTTCATGCCCGCGAGGACTTCAGTCGCGGCCTTCTGGTAGTCCCTCTTACTGAGGCCGTCGCACTCGGCGGGCTTCAAGGCCTCGGAGTCCGCATCGGGGTTCGCATCGAGTACGGCCTTCATGGCCTTCGTACAGGCCTTCAGGTCTTCGGCGCCGGCGGCTGCCGGTGTGGCGCCGGCGGTGGTCGGGGTGCTGCTGGACTTGCTCGGCTTGCTGGTGCTCTCGGAGCTTCCGCAGCCGGTGGTGAAGGCCGTGAGGGCGAGCAGTACGACGCAGGCGGCTGTGCGAGTGCGCATGGTGCCTCCAAGGACGTTGTGTTGTCGATGGGAGCATGTATGGTCCGCACACCCTGACGCGTCTGCCGAACTTCCAGACCTGCCCCCGCCGAACGGCAGAGGACGTCGAGCCGATCGGCCATCACCGTCGATGGGGTCAGTGGGACTGAACGAGGGTTCCCTTCAGTACCTGGGTGAGGAGCGAGCGGAGGGCTTTTTCGGTGACCGGTTGTGGGTTGGCGTAGGGATGGGCCTGTGCCTGTGCGGTGATCTCGTCGATGTCGCGCTCCGTCAGGCCGAGTTCGGCGGAGCGGGCCGACATGGCGGTCGGCAGCTTCTCTGAACTAGCGCCGCGTTGGGTTCGTGGCGATCCCCGGCCGCACACGGTGCAGCAGGTTTGCCAATATCCGTGGACAGACCCGCAGAGTCGGCCGTAATTGGGTATCGACCGGGCGGCAGCCACGCTCTCGCCCCGCGATGGAGCGCGGCCCCGGCGCGAGATTCAGCAGTGGGGCAGCCGCGCCGACGGCGCCGAACGTCCAGGCTGGTGGCGGGTGATCACCGCGGAGGTCAGGACGTTGGATCCCTGCGCCCCGCGGATCTTCTGGTCGGCCTACCGGACTCTGCCGAGAAGGCGGGTCGCGTGGCGGACGGCGGCGATGGCGTGCCGGTCGTCGGTGGCGCGGGTGGCGACGGCGATCTCCACGGGCGGTCCGTCGAGCGGGACGAACCGGACGTCCGGGTGGGGGTAGAAGCGGCCGGCGGCTGCGGCGTGCAGGGCTATGCGGCCGGTTGTCGCCACGGCTGACGGTATGGCGGCGGGGTGGCGCAGGGCGCCGCGGCTGTGGGACCCGTCGGAGGCGGGGCCGGACCATGCTTCGAGCGCGGGATGGGCGAGGGCGGTAGGCAGCCACGGGCTGTCACCGAGGTCGGCCTCGGTCAGACGGTCGGCGTCGGCGAGAGGGGAGCGCGCGGGGACGACCACGACCCGGGGCATGGTCATGGCGTGCTCGAAGACCAGCCCGTCGACGGGGCCGACGTACTGGACGATGCCCACGTCGACCCGGTGGCTGCGGACCGCTTCGTACTGGTCGGCCAGGTCCAGTTCGGCGTAGGAGAAGGCGATCCCGGGATCGTGGCCGTGCACCGCCGCAGTCAGGTCCGTCCAGCGTTCGGCGAGTCCGAATCCCAGGACGCCCAGCGTGAGGAGCTTTTCGTCGGTGGTGCGGCGGCGGTGGTGTTCGGTGAGGGAGTCCACGGTGTCGAGCAGAGTCCGGGCTTCGGCGATCAGCCGCTCTCCATCAGGGGTGAGGGCCACCCGTCGGCTGGTGCGTTCGAAGAGCTTGGTGCCCAGTTCCCGTTCCAGCCGCTGGATGTGGCGGCCGAAGGGCTGGGGGCTGATGTAGTGCCGCTGCGCGGCCCTGCCGAAGTGCAGTTCCTCCGCCAGGGTCACCGCGTAGCGGAGCGCCCGGATGTCCATGCCTGTGCCTCCGTGCCTCCCGCTCCGTACCGCCCGCACTGCCGGTGCTTCCGTCTATGCCAGAGGAGGCCGGGCCGTCAATCCCTCGGTCACGGCCGGTTCACAACCGTTTCGGCTGATGATCCCCGGCTTCCTCCTCTGGTGAGGTGAGTCCACGGGAGGCACTGCCTCTGTGGCTCGGATGACGAAGGAGTCATCATCATGGCTCGGTATCGCGTTGTGCTGCGCGGCGGCACCGTCCTCACCATGGATCCGCATCTGGGGAGCCTGCCCCGAGGTGACGTGCTGATCGAGGACGGTGTGATCGCCGCTGTGGCACCGGACCTCTCCGTCGAGGAGGCGGAGACGGTGGACGTCACGGGGCACATCGTGGCACCCGGCATGATCGACACACACCGGCACACCTGGCAGACGCAGCTGCGCGCCCTGTGCGCCGACTGGACCCTGGCGGACTACCTGTTCGGCATCCGGCTCGGCGTCTCACCGGCCTACCTCGCCGAGGACGTCCACCTGGGCAATCACCTCGGCGCCCTGGACGCACTGAATTCCGGCGTCACCACGATCCTGGACTTCTCGCACTGCAACAACACGCCCGAGCACGCCGACGCCGCGATCACCGGGCTGCGGGACGCGGGAATCCGCGCGGTGTTCGGCTACGGCTTCTTCGAGTCGAACCCGCTCCAGCCGCCGCACTTCACCGACCACGCCTCGCGCCTGGCGGACTTCCGTCGCGTCGCCGACGCCCATTTCCCGAGCCGGGACGCGCTGCTGACCCTCGGCGTGGCGCTCACCGAGTACGGCACGCGGCCGTTCGACACCACCCGCGCCGAGATCGCCGCCGCCCGCGAACACGACGCGCTGATCGTCACGCACACCGGCTGCGTGTGGTCACTGCCGAGCGGCGTGCGCGAATTCGCCGCGGCGGGCCTGCTCGGACCGGACCAGGTCCACGTGCACTGCAACACCCTCACCGACGAGGAGTGGCGCCTGCTGGCCGACCACGGCGCCAAGCTGTCGATCTCGGTGGAGACCGAACTCAACATGGGCATGGGCCGCCCCGCCTTCGCAGCCGCCCGCCGGCACGGCATCAAACCGACCCTGTCCTGCGACATCGTCTCCCTCAACACCGGCGACCTGTTCACCCAGACCCGCATGGGCCTGGCCTTCCAACGCTGGGCCGACACCGAGAACCTCAACCTCGCAGGCGCGGACCCCACCACGGTGACCATCACTGCGCAGGAGGCACTGGCCTGGACCACCGTCAATGCGGCCGAGGCGATCGGACTCGATCACCGGATCGGCAGCCTCACCCCCGGCAAGCAGGCCGACATCATCGTGACCGGCGGGCCCGGCATGTCCCAGCACCCGCATCTCGACCCTGCCGGCACCCTCGTCTTCCAGACCACCCCCGCCGATGTCCGCCACGTCCTGGTCGCCGGTCGCTTCGTCAAGCGCGACGGCCGACTCACCGGCACTGATCTTCCGGCCCTGCTCGCACGGGCGGACGCCTCGGCCGAAACAGTCCTCGGCCGGCTCGCCGGCGCCGGGCGCCCCCTGCCCGGCACCCCGCCGGAAGCATGGGGCTTCATTGCCAGCATGTCGCCGGAACTCCAGGCGGCTCCGGAACACCAGCCGCCCGGGAGGTGATCATGCGCTTCGTCACCTACACCGAGAACGACGGCGACATCGACAGCGACGGCGGCGACCGTGTCGGCGTACTCGGCGCCGACGGCCTCGTCCACGCGCTGCCAGCCGGTATTCGTCTCATCGACCTGCTCGACGACCCGCAGCGGTTGCGCGACGCCGCGGACGACGCGCTGCGCGATCCCCGTGCCGTGCACCCCTACGCCTCGCTCAGGCTGCGGGCGCCGATTCCCCAGCCGCCGACCGTGCGGGATTTCATGACCTTCGAGAGTCACGTCGAGGGCGTGGCCAGACTGGGCGGACCGGAGGCAGGCCCGCCCGAGCAGTGGTACGAGGCTCCGGCCTTCTACTTCACCAACCCCTATGCCATCCAGGGCCCGCAGGAGGATGTGCGCATCCCGCCGGGCTGCACGCGCTTCGACTTCGAACTGGAGGTCGCCGCCGTGATCGGTCGAGGCGGCCGGGACCTGAGCGTCGACGAGGCAGAGTCCCACATCGCCGGATACGTGCTGATGAACGACTGGTCCGCGCGCGACCTGCAGTTCACGGAGATGCAGGTCCGCCTCGGCCCCGCGAAGGGCAAGGACAGCGCCACCACGCTCGGCCCGGTGTTCGTCACCCCCGACGAACTGGAGCCCTACCGCGCGGGCAACGCCTACGGCCTGCGGATGACGGCGGCCGTCAACGGCACCGTCGTGGGCGAGGACGTGTGGAGCAACATGGCCTTCAGCTACGCCCAGATGATCGCCTACGCCTCGCGGGGCACCGAGGTCCGCACCGGCGACATCCTCGGTTCCGGGACCTGCGGCGGCGGCTGCCTGGCCGAACTGTGGGGACGCCACGGACTCGACGCCCACCCACCCCTGGCCCCGGGCGACACCGTCACCCTCAGCGTCGAGCACCTGGGCACCCAGACCTGCCGCGTGACCGAGCCTGCCGAGCGCCCCGTCGGCGACCTGCGGGCCACCTCGCACCCGCACCACGGAGGCCGCCCATGACCCCCGCACTGAGCCCGCCACCGGACACCGCGGGCACCGCCCACGCCGTGGCCCCCGGCGTGTACGCCTGGATCCAGCAGGACGGTTCCTGGTGGATCAACAATGCCGGGTTCGTGATCACCGACGACCACACCGTCCTCATTGACACCTGCGCCACCGAGAACCGCACACGGGGCCTGCTGGGCGCCGTCGGCCGGGCGGCACCGGGCACACCGATCCGCTACCTGGTCAACACCCACCTGCACGGCGACCACACCCACGGCAACAGCCTGCTGCCCCGCACCACGGTGGTCATCGCGCACCAAGCCACCCGTGAAGGCATCCTGACCGACACCGTCATCGACGGCTGCCCGCCGATCTGGCAGCCCGTGCCCGACTGGGGCGCGGTCACCCGGCGCGCCCCGGACCTCACCATCCGCACAGCGCTCACCCTGCACAGCGACAGCCATCCCATCGAACTCCACCACCCCGGCCACCCCGCGCACACCAGCGGCGACCTGATCGCCTGGCTCCCCGAACAACGCGTGCTGTTCGCCGGGGACCTGCTCTTCCACCGTGTCACCCCACTGGTGTTCATGGGCTCCCTGGACGGCGCCCTGCGCTCGCTGGACTGGATCGCCTCCTTCGCACGCGGGCACGTGGTGCCGGGCCACGGCCCCGTCATCGACGCACACGCCCTGCCGATGGTGCTCGACCAGCACCGTGCGTACTACCGGCTCGTACACACCACCGCCCAGACCGGCCTGCGCGACGGCCTCACACCCCTGCAAGCGGCGCGCACCTGCCGCCTCGGCCCATTCGCCGACCTGCCCGACGCAGAACGCATCGTCCTCAACCTGCACCGCGCCTACGCCGACACCACCGGCCACCCCTTCGACCTGCCCCAAGCATTCGCCGACGCGATCACCTACAACTCCGGCCCCCTGCACACCCAGGTCTGATCGGCGTCGGCCTGCCCCACGAAGCGCGCAATCGCCCCGCCACCACCTGCAAAGGCTCCACGTGAACAAAGTCCGTGACACCGCCGCCGAGGCGGTCGCCGACATCCCCGACGGTGCCTCACTGGCCGTCGGCGGCTTCGGCCTCAGCGGCGTCCCCGACGTCCTCATCCGCGCCCTCTGCACACAAGGCGCGGGCGGGCTGCGGGTCGTCTCCAACAACTGTGGCGTGGACGGCCGCGGCCTCGGTGTCCTGCTCGCCGCCGGCCGGACCGGCGTACTGAACCTGTGGGCACACACGCCGACGGCGCCGCCGCGTCGTACGCCTCGTTGTCCGCCACACACGAGGAGCGGTTTCTGCTGGGCGCCGGCG
This sequence comes from Streptomyces cavernae, assembly GCF_004023625.1. GTDB lineage: Bacteria > Actinomycetota > Actinomycetes > Streptomycetales > Streptomycetaceae > Streptomyces > Streptomyces cavernae. Next base: position 234,592 of record NZ_ML137710.1, read on the forward strand.
TGAGCCACGCCCATCGCGTCGACGCCTTGGAACCCGGCCGCTACCGTCGGCCGCCGGCCGCGATGACGGCGTTCCTCGACGGGCTGGACACGGCAGACGAGCCGGTGCCGTCCGAGGGCCGGGCGCTCGCCGCACTCGGCCCCAAGATGCTGGAGGTGGTGGCGAAGCGGGCCCGGGGCGTGTACCCCTACCTCGTCACCCCCGAGCACACGCGGCGGGCCCGCGAGGCCGTGGGCGACGGAGGGCTCGTGCTCCCGGAACAGGCGGTCGTCCTCGCCGCGGACGCGGACGGGGGCGACTGGCCGGACCAGCGGGATGAGTGCCTGGCTGTCGTGGAGGTTGGCGGCGGAGATGCCGATCGACAGAGGCAGGCCCTGGCGGTCGACGATGAGGGTGGGTTTTCGATCCCTTCTTGCCTCGGTCGGTCGGATTCGGTCCCATCAGCTGCCCCCTTCGAGGGTCCGGACGGTCACCGAGCCGATCGCGCACCGTGACCAGTCCAGCTCACCTCTGGCACCGAGTTCATCCAGGACCAGGCGGTGAAGCTTGGCCCACACCCTGGCCTCGGTCCATTCGGTGAACCGGCGGAAGGCCGTCACGCCCGACAGCCCGAAGCCTGGGCGACGAGGAGACCGGCCCCGCGTGGCGTCCTTTTCGGGCCGGACGGTCAGCGCTCCTCGTCGAGTGGCGCCTGGGCTGTGGGGAAGAGGCGTTGGACGGCCGCTACGACGGCGGCGCGCCGGGACGACAGGTATGCCGCCCGTTCCTGCGGGGGGATCCCGGCGGTGAGGTGGGGCTGGTTGGCCCAGGAGGTGGCGATCTGGTTGACGAGAACGAGGACGTCGACCGGATCCCAGTCGGGGGCGAGTTGCCCGGCTTCCTGCGCGGCGCGCAGTTGCTCGGTCTTGTGAGCCATGGCCTGGCAGATGGGGTCGTCGTCCGCGGTGTCGTCCGGGCCGAGTTCCAACTGGCCCCAGGCCACCAGCCGGTGCTGCTCGGGATGGGCGGTGAAGTAGTCGTGGATGCGGCCCGCGTAGCCGGGCAGGTCCGCAGGGTCCATGCGGGTGGCCTCCGCGATCGCGGTGAGTTCACGGCCGGAGGCGAAGCGGTAGAGCTCCTCCTTGCCGCGGAAGTAGGCGTAGACACGCTCCTTGCTGGTCTTCGCGGCCTTGGCGATGCGCTCAATGCGGGCGCCGGCGATTCCGTGCCGGGCGAACTCGGCCGTGGCCGCGGCGACGATTCGGTCGCGGGTGGAGTCGGCGCCGGTGGAGGAGATCATGCCTCAATCGTACCAAACCGTTCGGTTTGACTCGATGCCGAGCCTGACCTACGGTCAAACCAGACAGTTTGGTTTGGCGATGAGGAGTGCGTCATGGAGTACAGGACACTCGGCAACCAGGGCCTTGAGGTCTCAGCGGTCGGCTACGGAGCCATGGGCCTGACCATGGCCTATGGCCCCACCGACGAGCAGGCGGGCGTCGCCGCCATCCAGCACGCCCACGACCTGGGCGTCACCTTCTTCGACACCGCCGAGGCCTACGGCATGGGCACCGGCTCCAACGAGATCCTGCTCGGCGAGGCGGTCAGGGACTTCCGCGACGAGGTGGTGCTGGCTACCAAGTTCGGCATCGACATGACCTCCTCCACCGGCGCCCGCAACAGCCGCCCCGACAACATCCGCAAGGTCGCCGACAACAGCCTGCGCTACCTCGGTACCGACCGCATCGACGTCTTCTACCAGCACCGCGTCGACCCGGATGTACCGATCGAGGACGTCGCCGGGGCCGTCAAGGAGCTGATCGACGCGGGCAAGGTGAAGTACTTCGGCCTGAGCGAGGCGGGACCGCAGACCATCCGCCGCGCACACGCCGTGCAGCCCGTCTCCGTCCTGCAGACCGAGTACAGCCTCTTCTCCCGCGAGGTCGAGGAGCTCTTCCCGGTCCTGGACGACCTCGGCATCGGCTTGGCCGCCTACTCGCCGCTCGGCCGCGGCTTCATCACCGGCAGCGCCAAGCCCGCCAGCGAGTACGACCCCACCGACTACCGCAACCACGACCCGCGCTGGCTGCCCGGCAACTTCGAGAAGAACATGGAGGCCGTGGGCCGGCTCGGTGAGCTCGCCAAGGCGAAGGGCATCGCCGTCTCGCAGCTGGCCCTGGCCTGGCTGCTCGCCCAGGGCGAGCACATCGTGCCCATCCCCGGCACCCGCAGTGCTGCCCGCATCGAGGAGAACGCCGGAGCGGCCGACGTCACTCTCACCGAGGCCGACCTCGCGCAGATCCGGGAGATCCTGCCCCACGGCGGCTTCGGCGCCCGCTACCCCGACCAGGCCATGCCCACCTGGGTCTGACCCGCCCCGCGGGCCAGGACACCGGTCCCACCGGCCGGGACCGTCATCGTGCGGTCCCGGCCGGTGGCCGTCCGTCCTCGCCCGCGTCGTCCTCGCCGGCGTCCGGGTCTCGGAGGGAACTGCAGCAGGTGCAGGGTCTTGAAGATCCGGCCGTGGTGGGCGAATGCGTCGCCCAGGCCGGTCGGGCGGCCGTCCCGCAGAGCATGCGATCAGATCGTGGCCGCGGACCTCGCCGAGCGTCAGGGAGCCGGCCACGCGGAGCATGTCGCCCCCGTGGGCGCGGAACGCCGCCGTCGCGGCCCAGCAGTGCGTCCATGAGTCGCGCAGGGTGCCGGGCACGACGACGCCGCCCAGGCCCATCCCTGGTCGTTGACGACGTTCAGCCAGATCGCGCCCTTCTGCCGCAGGGCGAAGTACCGGGGACTGTAGCCCGCGTGGATCGTCTGGACGGGCACGCCTGCTGGACAACGCCGAGGTTCTGCCTGTGCTGGCTGGGCCGCACCTCGATCACCTGAACTCCTTGGTGGGTTACCGCTGATGGGGGTTCCGGAATCGCCGTTCGAGGCGGAATCGGGCGTGCCGTGTGGGCTCGTCGGTCGACCAGTCGAAGGTCCGCCTGCGGGGGCCCCTGAGCAGGCCGACCCGGTCCGGGGTGATCCTGGCGTGCCGGGTGGCCGGGAAGTCACGGATCTGGGCGCGGTCGGGTGGCCGTTCCGGTGAATGCCGTGGCAGTTGAGGTCGGCGACGGTCTCGGGTCGTTCCTCACACGTTCGAGGGCAGCCAGGCGCCCCGGCCGGCGGCGCGGGGCGCCTGGCGCCTCTCACTGGTCGGAGTGCAGCGAGCCTTCGTAGTCCGGCCGCTGGTGAGGAGGCAGGAAGGTCTCCTCGACGTGCCGGATCGTCGCGTAGGACGGACGGGCGAGCTCGCCGAAGGCCAGGTGGTACCGCGTCCCCTTCAACGCCTCGATGCGCTCGTTGTACTCGTCCATCCAGGCCGGCTCGCCACGGTCCTTGCCGTCGAGCAGAGCGCGCCATACCTCGTGCACGCCCGGCTGGATGAAGGGGAAGACCGTGATGGCCTGCCCCATCGCGGACATCTGCTCGACCGTGGGTGCGGGCCGCGCGGACGGGCTGGTCAGCACGAACGCCCGGCCGTTGGTCTCCCGCAGCGCCTGCCGAGCCTGGTCCCAGGACTGCAGGCCCTCGTAGAAGACGACGTCGGCGCCGGTCTCGGCGAGGTAGAGATTGCCGCGCCGGACGGCCTCCTTGAGGCTGCCGCCCGCGGCGCCGTACCCGTCGGTGCGGGCCACGATGACGAAGTCGGGGTCCAGCGCGTCGCGCACCTCGCACGCCGCGCGGAGCCGGCCAATGGCCTCGTCGTCGTCGGCCAGCCGGATGCCCTTGGTGCCGCCGGCCTTCTTCGGCTCGGCCTGGTCCTCCAGGTGCACCCCGGCCACGCCCAGCCGGATGAACTCCTCGATGGTGCGCTGTACGTTGATCGCGCTGCCGTAGCCGGTGTCCGCGTCGCAGAAGATCGGCAGGTCGGTCGCACGCACGAACTTGGCGGCGTGGGCGAGTACCTCGGTCTGGGTGAGCAGCCCCACGTCGGTGAAACCGTCCCACCAGGCGCTGAACCCGCCGGAGAGCCAGAATGCCTCGTACCCGGCGGCCTGCGCCATCTGGGCGTGCAGGGGCACCGTGCCCATGGGCAGGACGGTGGTGGTGGGCCGCTCGAAGAGCTCGCGCAGCCGGGTGGTGCTCCTCGGCGCGCTCACGCTGCGTGCTCGGCGGTGGCGCGGGGGCCCAGCTGCACGTGCAGGGAGGACACCCCGTTGATCACGTGGTCGACGATCCAGTCGGGCTTGTCGGCGTCGACGACGTGGAAGTCGGGAAAGGCCGCGAAGAACTTCTCGAACATGACCATGAGCTCCAGCCGGGCCAGATGCCGGCCGAGGCAGCGGTGGATGCCGTCGCCGAAGGACAGGTACGGATTGGGGTTGCGGGTGATGTCGAAGGCATCGGGGTCGTGGAACACCGCCTCGTCCCGGTTGGCCGAGGAGATGAACGGCACGACCCAGTCCCCGGCCTTGATGGTCTTCCCGCCGAGCTGGTGGTCCGCGCGGGCGACCCGCATCCGCGAGCGTGCCGGGGTGACCCACCGCAGGACCTCGTCGACCGCCGACCCCATGAGGCTCGGGTCTGCCTGTAGCAGGGCGAGCTGGTCACGGTTCTGGTGGAACAGCCACAGGCCGACAGCGGCGGCGTTTCGGGTGGTCTCCAGGCCGCCCACGATGATCGTGTTCACCCACGCGGATATCTCGGAGTCGTCGAGGTGCGCCCCTTCCACCTCGAGTCCGGCCAGCACCGAGATGAAGTCGTCCGCGGGCTCGGCGCGCCGCTGGGCGGTCATCTCCCGGGCGAAGTCGATGAGTTCGTGCCGGGCCTGCAGCGAGGTCTCCTCGGGTGTCTGGCCCTCGATGGCGTAGTGCGGATCGGCGGGGGCGAAGCTGCGCCAGACCAGGAGCCTGATGCGTTCCCAGTGCTCGGGTGGCACGCCGAGGAAGCCGAGCACCACGAACATCGGGACGTCGCCGGCCAGCTCCTGCACGAACTCCGTCTCGCCCTTGGCCGCGATGCGGTCGATGAGGTGGTCGACGGTCGACTCGACGCTCTGCCGCATCCGGCCGATCTGGGGGACGGAGAAGAACTTGTTGACCGGGGCCCGGAAGAGGGTGTGCCGCGGGGGGTCCATCAGCGCCAGGCTCGCGTGCAGCCCGAGGTCGGCGTACTGCTGAGATGTCAGCCGCTGGACGGTCCTGGGGAGCCGCATGTCGCGGGAGATGCTGTAGTTCACCCGGTCGGCGAACAGCTGCTTGCACTCGTCGTACCGGGACAGCGCCCAGAAGCCGTGGCCGTAGGTCACCGCCGGCGTCCAGTGGACGGGGTCCTCATCACGGAGCCGTTTGAACGCTGCTCGGGGCTCGCCGTCGCGGTACCAGTTCGGGTCGGCGAGACCCTCGTCGATGTCGTCCCATGTCGTGGACATCGGTGTCCTCTCAGCTCGCTGGTTCGGTGCTTGGGGTGTCGCGGAAACCGCCGGTCAGGTCGGCCAGCCGCTGTTCCTGCCACCGGGCGGGCACGGGCTGGGTCAGGCAGTAGCGGTCGTCGGCCAGCACGGCCTGGAAGACGCGCTCGCCGACCTCGTCGGGGTCGGCGACGGTCTGGTCCAGGTGCGCATCGACCGCGGAGACCCAAGGGGTGACCGTCCGAGCCGACGAACGGTCCGCCTCGGCCCGGAGTCGCTCGCTGGTGGCGATGCGGGTGGCGACGGCACCCGGGAAGACGACCGTGACGCCGATGTCGTGACCCTGGTCGGCAAGTTCGGCGCGCAGGACGTTGGAAATGCCCTCCAGCGCGTACTTGGACCCGGTGTACATGGAGTGGCCCTTGACGTCGTTCAGGGCGGCGGTGGAGGCGATGTTGACGACGTGCCGCCGGCCGGTCTGCTCCAGCATGCGGGGCAGGAAGGCGCGCAGACCGTTGACGACGCCGAAGTAGTTGACCTCCATCATCCAGCGGAAGTCCTCCTCGGACCCGTGCCACAGCGCCCGCATCGGTCGCATGGTCACCCCGGCGTTGTTGACCAGGACGTCGACCCGTCCTTCCTCGGCGTAGACAGCGTCGGCCAACGACTGCACAGCCCGGGCGTCGGTGACGTCGACCTGCGCCGCTCGGGCCGACCCGCCGTCCGCGCGTAGCTCGCCCGCCACCTCCTCGGCCGCCTCACCCTCCACATCGGTGACCACGACGGACGCACCACGCCGGGCAAAAGCGGCGGCGATGCCCCGACCGATGCCGCCCCCGGCCCCGGTGACGACCACCACGGACCCCGACGGCTTGAAGCTGCTCACGATCGACCCACCACTTTCCGTCTCCTGCGCGCCGTCCGGTGCATGGACAGGACGTTAGGAGAGAGCGACGATGATGGGAAATGCATTCTGCAGGGCATATGGATGCGCTTGAGTTATCAGGAGGACATGTGCAGACCGCCATGCTGGGCCACCACCCGGTGGATCTGGTCAAGATCCGGCACTTCGTCGCCGTGGCCCAGCTGGCGAGCTTCGCGCGCGCGGCTGAGCGACTGCACATCTCACAACCGGCGCTGAGTCGCAGCATCCAGTCCTTGGAGCGGACCTACTCCGTGCGGCTGCTGGACCGTGACCGCAGTGGTGTGGCGCTGACCTCGGCCGGGCGCCTGCTCCTGCCCAAGGCGCTCGACCTGCTTGCCAACGCCGAGTCCCTGGGACTGGAGATCGAGGCCATCGCCCGTGGTGTGGTGGGGACCCTGTCCTTCGGGATCGGTGGGGGAGCCTCGGGAACGCTGGTCCCCGAGGTGCTCGCCGACCTGCTGCCCACTTTCCCCCAGCTGCAGGTGTCGGTGACTGTGGGCAGTTACGAGACCCTGGCGAGCCGGCTCGCTGCGGCGGCCGACGAGTTCTTCCTCAGCCGTGCCGCCAACTGGTCCCCGCAGGACGCCAGCGAGGTGGAGGTCATCGGTCGGGGGAGCCCGATGCTCTTCGTCCGGCCCGGGCACCCGCTGCTTGCCGAGGAGTCCGTGCCGCTGAGGGCCTTGGCCGACTACCGGTTGCTGGCCACCACGGAGTGGAACGCCATGGTCGATGCCCTGCCCCACCGCCGCGAGCGGGATCTGATGCGGGCCCGGGTGGTGCTGGACGAGCTGTCGGTGATGGTGGCGGTCACGCACCGCTCGGACCTGGTCATGGTCTCCTCCAGCGTGCCCGACACCGGCGGCCTCGTCCCCCTGCGGGTCAGGGGAAACTTCCTGGCGTCACCGCTGCTCAAGCGGGAGGCGGGAATCTTCACCCTACCCAATCGCAGCCTGTCCCCGGCGGCCACGGCGGCCGTCGAGCTGCTCCGGTCCCGCGCGGGCCTCTTCATGCAGCCGGTGTCCGACCGCATCGAGGCCCCGCGGTGACCCCGACTGATGCCTGGTATGCATCAGTTTCATAGTCAAGATGCAATGGCCGGATCAGCGTCTGCTTCGTACCGTGCGTGATGTCGGTGGCATCCGATCATCGACTCGGACGAGCGGAAGGATCCGTCGTGGGTCGCATCACGTTCATCGACAGCGGGCAGGCCGAGCGGCCCGCCGACTTCTCCCCCGGGGAGTCGGTGATGACCGCAGCGGTCAACAACAACGTCGCCGGCATCGACGGCGAGTGCGGCGGCGAGCTCAGCTGTGCCACGTGCCATGTCTATCTGCCGGAGTCCCTGGCTGCCCTGGTCCCGCCGCCCTCGGCCGACGAGCTGGAGATGCTCGAGGTCGTCGACGAACGACAGGCCGGTAGCAGGCTCGGGTGCCAGGTCCGGCTCGTCGACTCCATGGACGGCATGGTGGTCGTCGTGGCGGGTGAGGGATCGTGACCACAACGTACGACGTGGTGGTCGTCGGCGCCGGGCATGCGGGGGTCGCGGTGGTGAGCGCCCTGGCCAAGGCAGGCTTCGCCGGGAGCGTCGCCGTCCTCGGCGACGAGCCCGTCCTGCCTTACGAGCGCCCGCCGCTGTCCAAGGAGTACCTGACCGACGGCGGCGCAGCGCCGCTGCTCCGCACCGAGGCGTTCTGGTCCACCGACAGCGTCCAGCTCGAACTCGGTGCCCAGGTGACCACGGTGGACCCGGCGGCGAAGCTGGTTCATGTCGCCGACGGCCGCACCTTCGGCTACCGGAAGCTGGTGTGGGCCACCGGCGCCGACGCGCGTGCTCTGCGCGTGCCGGGCGCGACCGCCGACAACCTGCACAGCATCCGCAGGCTGTCCGACGTCGACCGGCTCCGCCGTCATCTGACCGCCCGCGGGCGGGCGGTCATCATCGGCGGGGGCTACATCGGTCTGGAGACGGCAGCCGTCCTGACCGGGCTGGGGCACCAGGTGACCGTGGTGGAGGCGGTGGACCGGGTGCTCGCCCGGGTCACCGGACCGGTCGTCTCCCGTTTCTACCAGCAGTTGCACGAGCGCCACGGCGTCCGCATCGTGCTCGGTGAGACCGTCGCCGGCATCGCGACCCGCGCCGGCCGCGCCCATGGGGTGCACCTGGGCAGTGGTGAGCTTCTGCCGGCCGACGTCGTGATCGTCGGCGTGGGCGCGGTCCCGGCCGTCGAGGTGCTTCAGGATGCGGGCGCCGCCGGCGACGGCGGGCTGCTCGTCGACGACCTCTGCCGTACCACCCTGCCCGACGTCCACGCCATCGGGGACTGCGCCCTGCAGGTCAATCGGTTCAGCACCTCGGCGGCCCCGGTCCGCCTGGAGTCGGTGTCGAACGCCAACCACCAGGCGAAGGTGACTGCCGCCCACCTTGTCGGCGCACCGCCGCCGGTCCCTGCCGTGCCGTGGTTCTGGTCGAACCAGTACGACGTCAAGCTGCAGACCGCCGGTCTGTTCGCCGGCCACGACGAGGTCGTCACCCGCGGGGAACCGGACAGCGGTCGGTTCTCGGTGCTCTACCTCGCTCGGGGCCGGCTCCTCGCCGCTGACTGTGTCAACGTGCCTGCGGACTTCGCGGGTGCCAGGCGGGTCATCGGCGAGCGAGAGCGGCTCGACACCGAGCTCGCCGCGGATCCGGGGACGCCGTTGAAGACAGCGGTCCTGGCTCACGCCTAGCCGTAGGCGACGCATTTAACTGGCTGACCTGCGTAAATCCGATCGCCGCGCAGGGCTGTCCGCCGGACGTCGTGATGCGCCCGATGCAATCAGACGGCGTGAACATGCATTGGACGTATGGACGTCCGTCGCCGGAAGCTTGCACGAGCAGCACTGGCACCGGCCACAGGCGACGCAGCTCACCACCACCCTTTGCGGAGCATCGGACCTCGAACAGTGCAAGGAGGCACTACGTGACACAGACCGACACCACCACCGCCAGCGGGGTCAAGAAGCTCTACATCGACGGGTCCTGGGTGAACTCGCGGTCGACGGCCACGATGTGGTCGATCAACCCGGCGACCGAGGAGAAGCTCGCGCTGGTCCCGGACGGCTCCCGGGAGGACGCCGACCAGGCCGTCCAGGCCGCGCGGCGGGCCTTCGACGACGGGCCGTGGCCCCGTCTGTCGGTCGAGGCGCGTCGTGCCTACCTCGTCCGGATGCACGAGATCATGCAGCGCCGGTTCGACGAGCTCGTCGAGCTGAACATCCAGGAGACCGGCTCCATCCCCTCCACCGCCTCGGGCATGCAGGTCGGCCTCGCCCTGGAGTTGTGGGGCGACATGGTCGAGCGGATCATGCCCACCTTCGCCTGGGAGCGGCCGGCCGCGGCCGTGGCGGGTCACGGGGTGGGGCAGGGGATCATTGTCCGTGAGCCGATCGGCGTGGCCAGCCTGATCACCGCCTACAACTTCCCGCTGTTCATCGCTGCGCAGAAGCTCGCCCCGGCGCTGGCGGCCGGGTGCACCGTCGTCCTCAAGCCCGCGCCGACCACCCCGCTGCAGGGTCTGGTCTGGGCCGAGATCGCCGAGGAGGCGGGCCTGCCCGCGGGCGTGGTGAACGTCGTCACCGGCGACCGGGAGATCTCCGAGGAACTGACCACGCATCCCGGCGTCGACATGGTCAGCTTCACCGGCTCCGTCGCAGTCGGCAAGGCTGTCTACGAGCAGGCGGCGCGGTCCCTGAAGCGGGTCGTCCTCGAGCTCGGCGGCAAGTCCGCACACATCATCTGCGACGACGCCGACCTCGCGCCGGCTGTCGAGGACATCCTGTTCCACACCACCACCCACGCCGGCCAGGGCTGTGTCTTCCTCACCCGCACGCTGGTGCACCGCTCGCGGCTGCAGGAGCTGGTCAAGCTGCTCAAGGGGCGGATGGAGGACGTCGTCACGGGGGACCCCCGCGACCCCCGCAGCACCATGGGGCCGCTCATCTCCGCCCAGCAGCGGGAGCGGGTGGAGTCGCTCATTCAGTCCGGCCTGGACGAGGGCGCCACCATCGCCGTCGGTGGCGGCCGGCCCGAAGGCAGCGACCGCGGATTCTTCGTCCAGCCCACCGTCTTCGTCGACGTGGACAACTCCATGACCATTGCCCAGAACGAGTTCTTCGGCCCGGTCAACGTCGTGATCCCCTTCGACACCGACGACGACGCCGTCCGAATCGCCAACGACTCCGACTTCGGTCTGGGCGGCGCGGTCCGGGCCAAGGACCCGGCCCGTGCGTTGAGCATCGCCCGGCGTCTGCGCACCGGCAACGTGTCCATCAACGGCGGCGGCGGTGCCGCCACGCTGCGGATGCCCTACGGCGGCTACAAGAACAGCGGCCTCGGCAAGGAGAACGGCGACGCCGGCCTGGACGGCTACCTGGAGACCAAGTCCATCAGCTGGAGCGTGGCCGCCGGCTGACCTGCCGAACGCGTCCTCGGCACCCCGACCGGGGCCCGGGCGGGGTGCCGCGCCCCCAGACCATGACCGACAAAGGAGTCAGCCATGAGTACCCCCTACACGATCTCCGTCAGCGACGACGTGCTGACCGACCTCCGCGACCGGCTGGCCCGAACGCGGCTCCCGGCCCCTCTGCCCGGAGCGTCGTGGTCGCGCGGCGTCGACCTGGGCACCCTGCGGACGGTGTTGGACCACTGGCGTGACGGGTACGACTGGCGGGCCCAGGAGCGACGCCTGAACGGGTTCCCCCAGTTCCTGGCAGAGATCGACGGGGTGGACATTCACTTCTTCCACATCCGCGGCACGGGCCCGGACCCCACCCCGCTGCTGCTCGTGCACGGTTGGCCCGGCTCCCCGGTCGAGTTCCTGGGGCTCGTCGACGCGCTCACGGACCCGGCCGCCCACGGTGCTCCCGAGGCGCCGTCCTTCGACGTGGTCATCCCGTCCATCCCCGGCTACGGGTTCGGGGGCAAGCCCGCCGAAGAGGGGTGGAACACCGACCGGGTGGCCGACGCGTTCGACCACCTCATGACCGAGGAACTCGGCTACTCCGCCTACGGCGCCCAGGGCGGGGACTGGGGCGGGCTCATCGCCACGGCCCTGGGAGTCCGCCACCCCGAGCACGTCGTCGGACTGCACCTGAACCTGGCCCTCGTCATGCCGCCGGCCGACGCCGACCCCGCCGACGTAGCACAGTGGGGTGCCGCGGCCCAGGAGTTCCAGAAGTGGGAGGGTGCCTACGGCTCGGTCCAGTCCTCCCGACCGATGAGCCTGGCGGTCGGCCAGACCGACTCCCCGGCCGGCCTGGCCGCCTGGATCCTGGAGAAGTTCCACGCCTGGTCCGACCTGGGGGCGAAATCGGTCCTCGACGCCTACTCGCTCGACGACCTCATCACGAACCTGATGTTCTACTGGGCGCCCAACAGCGCCGCCAGCGCCGCCTCCTTCTACTACGAGAATTTCGGCCTGGCCGACCCCGACCTGGTCAACCCCGTGACCGTGCCGGTGGCCTTCGCCCGGTTCCCCGCCGAGATGGCGACCATCGCGCTCGCCCCGGACTCCTGGTACCAGGCGCGGTTCGACATCAGGCAGCTCACGCACTTCGAACACGGCGGTCACTTCGCTGCCCTGGAGCAGCCCGGCGCACTCGTCGCGGACGTCCGCCGCTTCTTCGCCCACCTCACCCGCTAGAGCCGGCGCGCACTGTCGCGCGAACCGATGCCACAGGAGAGAACATGGTCTCAGCACTGACCGCGAAGACGAACCCGCTGCACCAGGGGATCGACCGCTACGACGCCGTCGTCATCGGCGCCGGCCCGTCCGGGCTGTACGAGCTGCACCTTCTCCGCGAGAAGGGGTTGCGCGTCCTGGCCATCGAGGCGGGGGGCGGAGTCGGTGGTACCTGGTACTGGAACCGGTACCCGGGCTGCCGACTGCACTCCGAGTCCTACACTTACCAGTACTTCTGGTCCGAGGAACTGCTCGACGAGTGGCAGTGGAGTGAGGTGTTCGCCGGGCAACCGGAGCTGGAGCGGTACTACAACCTCGTCGCCGACAAGTACGACCTCCGCAAGGACATCCTGTTCGACACGCGGGTGGAGGCGCTGACCTTCGACGAGTCCGCCGACGAGTGGCAGGTGCGAACCGACCAGGGGAACACGGTCCGCGCCCGGGCCGTCGTCGCGACCGTCGGGATGCTCTCGGCCCCGATCTACCCCGATGTGCCGGGTCTGGACTCGTTCGAGGGGCAGGCCCACCACACCTCCCGCTGGCCGCACGAGGGCGTCGACTTCCGCGGCAAGAGGGTGGCGGTGATCGGGACGGGAGCCAGCGGTGTCCAGGTCATCCCACAGATCGCGAAGGACGCCGCGCACCTGTCGGTCCTGGTCCGTACCCCCAACTACGTTCTGCCCCTGCGTAACCGCCCCCTCGACGCGGCGGAGTCGGCGGACCTGCGCGCCCGCGCGAACGAGATACACGACCGCATCTCCTCCACCATGCTGGGGTTCACCTGGTCCCCCGAACCGAAGCCGACCACCGACTACACCCCCGAGGAACTGCGGGCCCACTACGAGAAGCGGTGGCAGGAGCCCGGCTGGGCCAAGGTCTTCGGGCTGCCCCACGACATCCTGCTGGAGGACGGACCCAACAAGACGTACGCGGACTTCATCCTCGAGAAGTCCCGGCCGCGGATCCACGACGCGGAGCTGGCGGAGAAACTCATGCCGAAGCACGCCGTGATGGCCAAGCCCGCCGACTACGACATCGACAACTACTACGAAGTCTTCAACCAGGACAACGTGGATGCGGTCTTCGTCCAGGACAACCCCATCGAGGCGATCACGCCGACGGGGATCCGGTTGCGCGACGGCCGGCTCGACGTCGACGTCATCGTCTACGCGACCGGCTTCGAGGTCCACACCGGTGCCTTCAAGCGGATCGACATCATCGGCGCGGGCGGCGTGAAGCTCAAGGAGGTGTGGAACGACAAGGTCGTCACCTACCTCGGCCTGATGGCCCCCGGCTTCCCGAACCTGTTCCTCGTGGGCGGCCCGAACGGGCGTGCTGCGAGCGGCAACTGTCCGATCGCCTTCGAGGTCGCCGGCGAGTGGATCGCCGACACCACACAGCGGCTCGTCAAGGGCGGCTACGCCCGTCTCGAGGCCGATCCGGTGGCGGCGCAGGAGTGGGGCCGGCGGATCGAACAGGACGGCCAGACGGGGGTCGGTGCCCGCTCCGAGGTGAGCAGCTACGCCTACGGGACGAACGTCGCGGGGCACAAGCGGCAGTTCCTCGCCGCGAGCATCCCGCTGCCGGAGTTCAACACCACGCTGCGGGAGATCGCCGAGGCCGACTTCACGACCGGGTTCATCCTCTCGTGATGATCCGGACCACCATCCAAGGAGAATCATGAAGAAGTCCAAGGCAGCACTGCTCTGGGAGCAGCCCGGTGAGTGGAAGATATCCACAGTGGACGTGGACGCCCCCGGAGCCGGCGAGATCCTGGTCAAGATGACGGCCACCGGGCTCTGCCACTCCGACGACCACCTGGCCACCGGGGACTCCACGTTCGGCGCCTTCCCGGTGTGCGGGGGCCACGAGGGCGCGGGGGTCGTCGAGGAGGTCGGTCCCGGCGTCTACGGCTTCGAAGTCGGAGATCACGTGGTCACGTCGTTCGTCCCGTCGTGCGGCAGGTGCAAGTGGTGCGCCGGCAACCTGCAGCAGCTGTGCGACAACGGCATGTACATCATGAACGGCGGCCAGATGGACGGCACGTACCGGATGCATCTCGATGGCAAGGACATCGGGACCATGGCCATGCTCGGCACGTTCTCCGAGTGGCAGGTCTATGACCAGATGTCGCTGGTCAAGGTACGCAAGGACATCCCTCTCGACGTGGCCTGCCTGGTGGCCTGCGGCGTACCCACCGGTTGGGGTTCGGCCGTCAACGCGGCCGAGGTCCGGCCCGGCCACGTGGTCATCGTCATGGGCGTGGGCGGCGTGGGCATGAACGCCGTGCAGGGGGCAGCCAACATAGGCGCTTCTCACGTCATCGCGGTGGACCCGGTCGAGTTCAAGCGCACCTCCGCGCTGGAGTTCGGCGCCACCGAGGCCTTCGCCACCATCGAGGAGGCGGCCGACTTCGCTCGCAGCATCACGCAGGGCCAGGGTGCGGACTCCGCCATCGTGACGACCAGCCTCATCCACGGTGACCGCATCAACGAGGCCTTCGGCGCCATCCGCAAGGCCGGCATCGTCGCGGTCACGGCCCAGGGCTCGCTGACCGAGACGGGCGTCCCGATCAACCTGTTCGAGCTGTCGATGTTCCAAAAGCGCATCCAAGGCGTCCTGTACGGCATGACCTCGCCCCGCAAGACCATTCCGGCGCTGCTGGACCTCTACGCCGACGGCATCCTGAAACTCGACCAGCTCGTGACCAAGCGCTACACGATCGAGCAGATCAACGAGGCCTACCGCGACATGCGCGAGGGCCGCATCATCCGGGGCGTCGTCAACTTCTGACGACCTCACGACCGTGGGCCGCACGTCGCCGCGCCGCGGAGTACAGGCCGGCGCGCCCCGGCGTTACGGGGGCGGACCCATTCTTGCCGACCCCCAATGTGAACTCGAAACCGAGAACAAGGAGGAGCCGTGGAAACGGAATCCGAGGACCAGCACCAGGAAGAGCCGGTCGTGGACGAGCTCATCGAGGAGATCTCGATCGACGGCATGTGCGGCGTGTACTGATGGACCCGCTGCTGGGAGAGCCGTGGACGCTCTCGCCGTCGGTCGCCCTGCGACCCGAGCGCTTCGGTGCGCTCGCGTACCACTTCGGCAACCGCAAACTGACGTTCCTCAAGCGGCCCGAGCTGGTCGCGGTCGTGCGGGCGCTCGGCGACCAGCCGGACATCCGTTCGGCGCTCGACGCCGCGGGCGTCCCGGCTTCCCAGCACGCGGCTTACGCCGCCGCCCTGCGCGGCCTGGCGGCGAGCGACATGATCCGGCCCAGGAGGGAATCGGCATGACCACCATCGAACGCGCGCCCGCCGGCTCGCTGGTCCAGCAGTTCGAGTACGGCCTGGACGCACCGATCTGCCTGACCTGGGAACTGACCTACGCCTGCAACCTGGAGTGCGCGCACTGCCTGTCCAGCAGCGGTCGGCGTGATCCGCGAGAACTGACGACCGAGCAGTGCGAAGCGGTGATCGACGAGTTGCAGCGGATGCAGGTCTTCTACGTGAACATCGGCGGCGGCGAGCCGACGATCCGGCCGGACTTCTGGCACCTGCTCGAGTACGCCGTGGACCACCAGGTCGGCGTGAAGTTCTCCACCAACGGGGTCCGGATCAACCCCGACCGGGCACGGTTCCTCGCCTCGACGGACTACGTCGACGTCCAGATCTCCCTCGACGGCGCAACCGCCGAGGTGAACGACTACATCCGTGGCCCGGGTTCGTACGACACGGCCCTGACGGCACTGCAGAACCTCAAGGACGCGGGGTTCCGCGACGCCAAGATCTCCGTCGTCTGCACGCGGCAGAACGTCGGGCAGCTCGACGAGTTCAAGGCCCTGGCCGACCGCTTCGGCGCGACACTGCGCCTGACCCGGCTGCGCCCGTCGGGCCGGGGAGCGGACGTGTGGGACGAACTGCACCTGTTGCCGGAGCAGCAACGCGAGCTGTACGACTGGCTGCTGGCCCACGGCGAGGACGTGCTGACCGGCGATTCGTTCTTCCACCTCGCGGCATTCGGGCAGGCCCTGCCCGGCCTGAACCTGTGCGGGGCCGGTCGCGTCGTCTGCCTGATCGACCCCGTCGGCGACGTCTACGCGTGCCCCTTCGCCATCCACGACGAGTTCCTGGCGGGCAACCTCCTCGACGAGGGCGGTTTCCAGCGCGTGTGGCGGGAATCCGAGCTCTTCACCGACCTTCGATCACCCCAGACCGGCGGCGCCTGCGCGAAGTGCCAGTTCTTCGACTCCTGCCGCGGCGGCTGCATGGCCGCGAAGTTCTTCACCGGACTGCCACTCGACGGCCCGGATCCGGAATGCGTCCAGGGCTACGGGCAATCCGCTCTAGCGGGTGATCGCACGGTTCCGTCGTCCAGCCAGAACCACTCCAAGGCGAACCCGACCAGGAACCAGCCGGTGATGCTGAAGCTGCTCACTCGGCGCCCTGTGTCGGCCTGCGCCGAAAGCCCGCTCGCCGGGTACGACCCGGCTCGCGAACAGGAAAGCCGATGAAGATCGAAAACCCCTGGAAGCAGAACCCCTGGTTCGAGTCGGTCGCGGTCGCCCAGCGGCGGGCCCGTAAGCGGCTGCCTGCCCCGGTGTACGGCGCTCTGGTCGCGGGCTCGGAACGCGGGCAGAGCGTGGCGGACAACCAGGCCGCGTTCGCCGAGATCGGGCTGTCCCCGGTCGTCGCCGGCCAGCACGCGAAGCGGTCGATGGAAACGTCGGTCATGGGCCAGGACGTCTCTCTGCCGGTGCTGATCAGCCCGACCGGCGTCCAGGCCGTCCACCCCGACGGTGAGGTCGCCGTGGCCCGGGCCGCCGCCGCGCGGGGCACGGTGATGGGGCTGTCGAACTTCGCCAGCCGCTCGGTCGAAGAGGTCACCGCCACCGGCGCCCCCACCTTCTTCCAGATGTACTGGACGGGCGACCGCGACGTCATGGTTCAGCGGATGCAGCGCGCGGCGGACGCGGGCGCCCTCGGCCTGATCGCCACCCTCGACTGGTCGTTCTCCATGGGGCGCGACTGGGGCAGCCCGGAGATCCCCGAGAAGGTCGACCTCAAGACCATGGTCCGGCTGGCCCCGAAGGTCGCCACGAAGCCGCGCTGGCTATGGCAGTTCGCCCGCACCGGTCAGCTCCCGGACCTCACCGCGCCGAACCTCGCTCCGCCGGACGGTGACGCCCCGACGTTCTTCGGCGCCTACTACGAGTGGATGACGACCCCGCCACCCAGCTGGGCCGACGTCGCCTGGATGCGGGAGACCTGGCAGCAGCTCAGTGGGCAGCCCTTCATGCTCAAGGGCGTCAGCCGGATCGACGACGCCCGTCGCGCGGTGGACGCCGGTGTCGCCGCGATCTCGGTGTCCAACCACGGTGGAAACAACCTCGACGGGACACCCGCCGCGATCCGCATGGTCCGCCCGATCGCCGAAGCGGTCGGCAGCCAGATCGAGGTCGTCATGGACGGCGGGATCCGGCGCGGCTCGGACGTCGTCAAGGCCCTGGCCCTGGGGGCACGCGCGGTGATGATCGGCCGGGCCTACCTGTGGGGTCTCGCCGCGAACGGCCAGGCCGGCGTGGAAAACGTCCTCGACCTCCTGCGCAACGGGATCGACTCCACGTTGCTGGGCATGGGTGTCTCCTCGATCGACGAGCTCAACCCTGAACTGCTCATGGTGCGCGAGGGGTTCGACCGCGCACTCGGCTCGCGATGAGCCACGCGCTCGCGGACGGCACCACGGCCACGGTGCCGCCGGCCGCGGTGGTGCTGGTGCCGGTGGGCTCCGTCGAGCAGCACGGCCCGCACCTGCCGCTGGACACCGACACCGTCATCGCCGACGCGGTCGCCCACCGGGCCGCGGAACTGGCCGATCGCCCCGAGGTCGTGGTCGCGCCGCCGATCTCCTACGGCGCGAGTGGTGAACACCAGACGTTCACCGGCACCAGCTCGATCGGTACCGACGCGCTCCGGACGGTCCTGGTCGAGCTCACGCGCTCGGTGCGCACCTGGGCGGCCCGCGTGGTCTACGTGAACGGTCACGGAGGCAACCTGGACGCACTCGAGGCCGCGGTCGGGCAGCTCACGGCCGAGGGACACGATGTCGCGTGGGTCGCCTGCGTCGCCGAAGGATCGGACCTCCACGCGGGCCGCACCGAGACGTCCCTGATGCTGCACCTGCGGCCGGAAGGAGTCCGGCTCGAACGAGCCGAGGCCGGCAACACGGCTTCTTTGCACGAGCTGATGCCGCAGCTACGAGCCGGTGGCGTCGGCGCGGTTTCGGCCAACGGGGTCCTCGGTGACCCTTCGGGCGCCTCCGCCGACGAGGGGAAGCACATGCTGGAACACATGGTGGCCAAGGTGGCAATGGCGCTCGGGGCGTCCACATGAGGGTCGCCCTGGTCACGGGTGCTGCCCGCGGAATCGGCGCGGCCACCGTCCGCCACCTCGCCGAAGACGGCTACGCGGTACTCGCCGTCGACTGGTGCGCCGGGCCCGCGGCAGCGCCGTACCCGATGCCCGAGCGAGCCGAGCTCGACGCGGTCGCCGCACCGTATCCGGACGTCGAGGCATACGTGGCCGACGTCCGCGACCGCGAGGCGATGACAGGCGCCGTCGCCGCAGCCACGGCTCGCTGGGGCCGGCTCGACGTGGCCGTGGCCGCGGCCGCTGTCGTAGCCGGCGGGCTCCCGCTGTGGGAAACGCCGGCTGACGAACTCGAACTGCTGTGGGAGATCGACGCGATGGGCGTCTGGAACACCGCCGCTGCCGCCGTTCCGGCGATGCTCTCCGGTCCGGAGCCTTCGGGGTGCCGGTTCGTCGCGATCGCCTCGGCGGCCGGCCGGCACGGCATGTTCCACCTGGCGGCGTACAACGCGGTCAAGCACGCGGTCGTCGGCACGGTGCGCGGGCTGGCGGCGGACCTGGTGGGGTCCGGGGTCACCGCCGTCGCCGTCGCACCGGGAGCGACGGACACCGCCATGCTGCGCCGCACCGCGGATCTCTACGACGACGCCGACACGGCAGACCTCGTGGCACACCAAGGCATCCGTCGCGCGATCACACCGGAAGAGATGGCCGCGTGCATCGCGTTCTGCTGCTCACCGGCTGGTGCCGTGCTCAACGGAAGCGTCGTCCACGCCGACGGCGGGTACCCGTCGTGACGCCCCGAGGCCGCCGGCTGCCGGACGGGTTCACGATCCGGATCAGGGCCGACGTCCGACGCCACGGGGACAAGGGAGTGCTGGTCGGTGGTTCCCCGCTGCGAGTCGTCCGGCTCAGCGCCCGCGCCCGGGAACTCTTCGAGGGCGATCGACTCGAAGTGAAGAACGCGACCGGTCGCGCCGTCGCCGAACGGCTGTTGGACGCGAATCTCGCCGATCCCGACCTCGCCGGACCCGGACCGGCGGACATCACGGTGGTCATACCGGTCCGTGACCGACCAGACCAGCTCGACCACGCGCTGGCAGCGGTGCACCCGCTGCCCTGCATCGTCGTCGACGACGCCTCTCACGACCCCGCTGCGGTCGCGACCGTCGCCGCTCGGCACGGCGCCCGGCTGGTCACCCTCGTGGAGAACGTCGGTCCCGCCGGCGCGCGCAACGCGGGCCTGCGGCACGTGCCCACGCAGTTCGTCGCGTTCGTCGACTCCGATGTCCGCGTCGACGCCGCCACACTGGGCCGCCTCGCCCGGCACTTCGCCGATCCCGCGGTCGCCCTGGCCGGTCCGCTGGTGCAGAGCCGGGCGCGGTCGTCGCGTCCACGCTGGTTCGAGCGGTACGACGAACAGGCGTCGTCGCTCGCGCTCGGCACCACACCAGGCTCGGTACACCCGGGAGCCGCGGTCGGCTGGCTGCCGAGCGCCTGCCTCGTCGGCCGGGTCGCGCACCTCGGCGCGGGTTTCGACCCGGCCATGCGGGTCGGTGAAGACGTCGACCTGGTGTGGCGGCTGGTCGCCCGCGGGCACGTCGTCCGTTACGAACCTCAGGAGACCGCCTACCACGACGCCCGGCCGACGATCGGGTCGTGGCTCGGGCGCAAGTTCGTCTACGGCACCGGCAGTGCCGGCCTGGCGGCCCGCCACGGCACCGCCGTCGCGCCGGCCGTCATCCCACCGGTGGCCGCGGTGGGCGCGGCGGCGGTACTCCTGCACCGTCGGTGGTCCTGGCCCGTCGCCGCGGCCTCCCTCATCTCCAGCCAAGTGCGCCTGAAGCGCGTCCTTCCGGACATCCCCGGCCGTGGTGGCCTGGCCACCCGGCTCGCTGTCCGCGGCCTCGGCTGGTCGGTGCGGCAGGAGTCGGCGTTGCTGGTCCGCCACAGCTGGCCGGCGGCCGCCGCGCTCGCGCTGGTGAGCAAGCCGGTGCGGCGTGCCGTGCTGGCCGGCCTCCTGGTCGATGTCGCCGTGCAGGTTTCCGAACTCCGCCGGCCGATCCCACCGTCCTGGCTGCTCGCCCGTCAGCTCGACAACCTGGCATACGGCGCCGGCCTCTGGGTGGGAGCGCTGCGCAGCCGCTCACCCCGGTCTCTCCTGCCGCGCTTCACCCGGAAGGACGGGGCTGCTTCCGGCAACGGCGTTTCACCCTGATGGTTACCTCGCCACTCTTGGTTCCGTTGCCACGGCAATGCCCGCAGCGAGTGGGCCATCGACGTCCGGTCGCGGTTGTGGTGACCCTCCGTGGCCAGGCACGGAAAGTGATCCAGAACCTGAAAATTGACACTCAGCCAGTTCATGGATGTCGACCCCTCCGGTCCTCTGGTCATCCTGCGCGGCTCTACTGTGGCGCGCAGCCGCGCAGGACGGACGCGATCAGGTCGTCCAAGCCGTGCTCTGCCGCCTCCGGCGGCAGGACGCCGCTCACCGCCAGGGCGGCGTAGCCGTGCAGCGCCGCGAAGACCGGCAAGGCAATCCGTTCGAGCGGCCCCACTCGAACTTCACCCCGGCGCTGCCCGTCGCCGATCAGCTCCAGGAGTTGATCGGACCACTGGTGGGCTGTCGCCCCCAGCGCCTCCGACGCCTGCGGACTGTGCTTGACCGAGAACATCAGGTCGAGCAGTGCGGCGTTGGCCACGGCGAAGCCCACGTAGGCGCGGGCCGCGGCATCCAGCCGGTCGGCGAACGCCTCACCAACGCCTTCCTGCGAGGCGGCGATGGCCTCGGCGAGCCGCTCCAACCCGGTCAGCGCCAGGGCGTCCAGCAGCGCCTGCTTGGACTTGAAGTGGCGACTCGGCGCGGCGGGGCTCACTCCGATCTCGCGGGCCAGTTCGCGCAGGGACAGCGCGGACACTCCCCTCTCGCGCAGTGTCTTCTCGGCTCGCGCGAGCAGCGCGGCGGGGAGGTCTCCGTGGTGGTAGGGGCGGTTCGTCATGCCCTCAGCCTAGCTCGGTGTAGGTGACGCACACATTGTTAATGTTGCCTACATTGTGATCGGTGTATACATTGAGGTCATGGCAAAGAACACGCACACCCAGCCCTGGAACACCACCGACATCCCCGACCAGACCGGCCGCACCGCCGTCGTCACCGGCGCCAACAGCGGCCTCGGACTCGCCACCGCCACGGCACTGGCCGCCGCGGGCGCCCACGTCGTCCTCGCCGTACGGGACACCGAGCGCGGCGAAGCCGCGGCCGCGACGGTGAAAGGCAGCGTGGAGGTCCGCGGGCTCGACCTGGCCGACCTCGCCTCCGTGCGCGAGTTCGCCGATGCCTGGCACGGCGACCTGGACCTGCTCATCAACAACGCCGGCATCATGAACGTCCCCGAGGGCCGCACCAAGGACGGCTTCGAGACCCAGTTCGGCACCAATCACCTGGGCCACTTCGCGCTGACCAACCTGCTGCTTCCGCACATCACCGACCGCGTGGTGTCCCTGTCGTCAGGAGCGCACAAGGCCCCGGGCAGTCCCCGCATCCACTTCGACAACCTCGACCTGACCGGCCAGTACAACCCGCTGACCGCCTACAGCCAGTCCAAGCTCGCCAACCTGCTCTTCACCCTGGAACTCCAGCGCCGACTCGGCGCCGCAGGCTCACCCGTCCGCGCCCTCGCCGCGCACCCCGGCCTGGCCGCCACCAACCTGCAGAGCCACGACGCCAGCCTCCTGCGAACCCTCTTCTACCGTCTCGTCAACAAGCTGATCGCCCAGGACGGCGAGGCCGGCGCACTCCCTACCCTGTACGCGGCCGTCCAGGACCTTCCCGGCGCGAGTTACGTCGGCCCCGACGGCATGTTCGAGATGCGCGGCGCCCCCTGCCTGGTAGGCCGTTCCGCAGCGGCCGGCGACCCGGCCACCGCCCGACGCCTGTGGACCACCTCCGAAGAGCTGACCGGCGTCACCTTCCCGGAGCCGACTGCGGCAGTTCAAAACTGAAGCCGTGGCCGCCCCGTCGAGTCGGCGATCCTGCGGCGGGACCGGTGACCGCACTCGGTCGCACGGAGGCCCGGCCAACCGGTGCAGTTGGCCTATGGCCGGGCCGTACGCCCACCGCAACCTCCGGGAGTTCGGTGGAATTCGCGAGGTTGCTCTCGAACTCGCTGATCACGTGGCTTCCGGATGGGGATCGCCTGCTCAATGCAAGAGGGTGCTGAAGGTGGAGGACTGGGCGGAGACACGTCGGCTGCATCGAGCAGAGGGCGTGCCCAGCAAGGACATCTCACGGCGGCTGGGGGCGGCCCGGACCTGGTGCGGGCCGCGTTGAACTCGGAGCGACCGCCGAAGTACGAGCGGGCCCCGCGCGGACGGGTGGCGGACGCCTTCGAGCCGCAGATCCGAGTCCTGTTGAGCGAGTGGCCGAAGATGCCGGCGCCGGTGATCGCCGAGCGGATCAAGTGGCCGTACTCGATATCGCCGCTGGTGAAGAAGCCGGCCGAGATCCGGCCGGAGTACGTCGGCATCGCCCCGGTCGACCGGGTCACCTACGAACCCGGCCAGATCACCCAGTGCGAGCTGTGGCCGTACGTGAGGCCGTCGAAGCAAGTGGCACGAAGTGGAGCAACCTTGCGCAACATGGTGTCGAGGGCTTGAAGGCCGTGGGTTACTCCACCGAGCGCACAGGCATGCTGAAGCTGCGCGAACGCATCAGTCGCAGCAACGACAACTGAAATGTCGAATGCCCGACGCTCAGCTCCCGCCTTGGACATGGCAAACAGCGGAGAAGCGCAAGCTCAGACGTGTTCGCGCTCGGTCCATGCTGTGAGGCCGGGCCAGAGGCTGGTTCCCATTGCCACCTCCAAGCGGGCGAGAGTCCCCAAGTCGGGCAGGACCATCCCGCGTAGCAGCCGGCTGATGGTTGCGTGCGAGACCCCCGCTTTGTCGCCCAGCGCCCTCAGTCCGATCTCGGACGTCTCCATCGCCTCTGCCAGGTTCCGTGCGAAGGCCTGGCCGTAGTGCGCGCTGACAGGAGCGTCCTCGACGAGCCGGGCATACGGCCAATTGCCGGACGCGACATACGTCGCCGGCAGTTGGTCGTTGTTGCTCCGGGGCATGCCGAGATGATCCCACGTCCCCATGGGTCCCGTCCCTCCGTGCCGTACGAGTCGGTACACGCCTCCATGCTGGTGCAAGTACGCACCACCTTAGGTGATGGGGTGCCCACCTGTGGCGCGCTATCGGACTGCAGGTACGTCGTGTCGACCTCAGGGGCGGATGACCTCAAGGAGACAGGCCAGAACCTTCCGAACCCGCTTGCGGGTCATGCAGATCGGCCAGGATCCGCTTGACATCCGCGACCAGAGTCGTGGGCATGGAAACCCGGCCGGCGCGGACGGACAGCGCGCTCATGGCACCCGCTGGATCGGTCTCCACCAGGTATCCGACCTCCGACAGAATGCCGAACAAGGCCGCGTGCAGGTGGCGTCGAGCAGCTTCGTGCGCGCGGTCCGCGGCGGCCATGGGCAAGCCCCGCAGCTGCTCATCGGCGGCGGTGCGGCGCAGACTACGAGAAACGAACCATTCCACGCTGACCGATTCGCCGAGATCGGTCACTACGACACCGTGTGCGCGATAGCGGTCGTTGTTGTCGGCTTCGGGTATTCCGATGGCTGCCAGAAACGTCCTGATTTCCGGTCCCAATGGACCGCGATGTGGAGGGCGTCGTCGGTGCTGACCACTAGTCACGGGATGCTTCTCCTTGGCGAAAAGGGTCGTCAAACGTGGAAAAGGGCGGCGGATTCCACTCAGGTGGCGGCTGATGTCTACCGGCGGCTAGGCGTGGTCACTCGACGAGAGTGATGACGCCATCAGGGATCCAGCCCTCGAGGTACCCGCGCAGCAGGGGGTCGAGTTCGCGTGGGCACACATCCAATTCTCCGTCCTCGACATCGGTGAGCCTGTGCCAGGCGTAGTCGGCATCCGGAAAGGAATGGGTGCGGACGCGAAGACTGATCGGACGCATCTTGCGGTGACGGACGACGAAGATGCGCATCGAGTCGGCCCGGCCGGCTTGCTCCGCCACGGGATTGAACCTGCCGATCACTGGAGTGGCGGCAAGGAACCAATGAGAGAAGAGCGTGTCCAGAACTCGAATGAGCGAGTGCCTGGTCGGCCAGACACGAATCACTCTTGCGCTGACCGGCCGCCAAGTGGAATCGCCGTGAATCCGGCATAGCAGCACGCGCTCTCGGTGGTCGATCACGGCCAGCACGGTAGAGGCGGATTTCCTCGGCTGAAGGACTCTCATGCGTTGAGAGTGCCTCGGTGTTGACGGTCATGCCTGCGCTGAGTTGCAAGGGAATGAAGCCGATAGAGATGAGTCGATTCGCTGAACTGAGGTGGCTGCCGTACATCCACGATGCATCGCCTTCGCGATGAATGACAGTGGCCGGCTTGAGAGGGCAGGCTCTCTTCCGACGGGGCATGCGGTTGAAGGAAGAGGAGGGCCCCCACCGTACCTGCGTCAAGCCACTGACGATGCAACAGGGCTTGGCCTGCACAAACGTGTTGGGCGTTCCCAGATCACCGTAGGAGCGTTTTGGCCGCCGCCAGCGTCCACGCTCTGACCTGCGGCGGACGACTTTCGCACAAGCCCCACGAAGGCGGGGATCTGTCGGAAAACGTGTCTGAGCCCGCTGCGAATGGGTGGGCTTCAGGTCTGTTGCCGACAGGGTTGTGGTGGGCACCCCTGTGCGGGCTGAGCCACCGCCGACAGTGTAGCGGGTCGGGTGAGATCGGCGTCGGTGTTTGATCACTGGCTCCTGGTCGGGCTGGCTGGGGTGCCTGGGTGTGTGCTCAGCAGGCAGGTCCGGGCGGGGGTGGTGTCAGGTGACGAGGGCTGCCCACGGGATTTGCCACGGCCGGGCACCGCCCGGAGGCCAGTCGCACCAAGTCCTGAAGGATCTTGAGGGCGCCGGTCGGGGACGCCGTGGGGTGCTCCCGGGGGCGGCAGGCCGGTCAAGGTACCGAGCGGACAGCGCGCCAGAACGCTCAGAGGACCTGACGACCTGCCCTCGGCCCACCCGCGGATGCGGCCGCCGGTGCGGCAGCCGGAGCCCGGTGCCTGCGCCGGGTCCCTGGCCCTGGTCAGGGAACATCTGCAGGCAGGCCGTATCGGCCGGGCCGCAAGTCGGGCCGTCTGCTCACCGCGCGGCTCGACGAGCGACTGCCGACAGCCTCGGGGTCTCCCACCCCGACGCCCTGGCTGACCACCAGAAGGGCGTAGTCGATGCCCAGTCCCAGGCCCAGGGCGGTGGGGAGGTTGGTCGCGGTGTCGCGACATCGGTGACGCTGCCGAGCAGGAAAGAGCTCGTCAGCATGAGCCTGCGCATGTGCGGTGGGCCGGTGGCCAGGCCCAACCAGGGCAGCGGAGCCCCAACCAGGGCGGCGGAGCCCCAACCAGGGTGGCGGAAGCCCAACCAGGGCGGCGGAGGCCCAACCAGGGCGGCGGAGGCCCAACCAGGGTGGCGGAAGCCCAACCAGGGCGATGGAGCCCCAACCAGGGCGGCGGAAGCCCAACCAGGGCGGCGGAGGCCCAACAAGGGTCGTCTCATCCAGGGTGCGCCACACCCAGGTAACCGAACGCGTGCGCGCCTATCGTTGCGGCATGCAAAGTGCCAACCCGCACAGTGGCAACCCGCTTGGTGAGTTCCTCCGTGCCCGGCGAGAGATGACCAGCCCGGCCCAGGCCGGGGTGCCCTGGTCGGGTCGGCGCAGGACGCCGGGCCTGCGCCGGGAGGAGGTCGCCCAGTCCTCCGGAGTCAGCACCGACTACTACGCACGGCTGGAACAAGGACGAGAGAAGCACCCTTCCGCACAGGTGGTGCACGCCCTGGCCCGCGCCCTCGGACTGAATCCCGAGGAGACGGCGCACCTGCACCAGTTGGCACACACGGCTCGTGGCCGCGTCCGGCGAGGTGGCGGTGTGCTCGTCGCACCGAGTCTGCTGCGCTTGATGGACGGCTGGCTGGACACACCCGGGCTGATCCTCGACCGCCGGCTGGATGTGCTGGCCGGCAACCGCCTCGGACGCGCCCTCTTCGCCGGAATGCTGGAACAGGGCGAGACCAACCTGGTCCGGTTCACCTTCCTGGACCCGGCCGCCCGGGAGTTCTACCCCGACTGGGAACGGGTCGCCAGGTCCGGGCTCGCGGCCCTGCGGGCCGGCAGCGGCGACCTGGTGAACGATCCGAAGCTCACCGAACTGGTCGGCGAACTCTCCCTGAAGAGCCCGGAGTTCCGCAAGCTGTGGGCTCGGCACGATGTACGGGGCAAGGCTCATGAGGCCAAGTCCTTCAACCACCACCAGGTCGGCGAGCTGACCCTGACCTATGACTCTTTCACCGTCGACAGCGCGACGGACCAGCAGCTCATCGTGTACCAGGCGGAGCCCGGCAGCGCTTCCCAGCAGGCCCTCGCACTGCTCGGCACGGTGGCCGCCGACCTGCCCGCCCTGCCGCCCGTGTCAGTCAGTGACTGCGTTCGGGAGCGTTGAGGGCGCTGGACGCACGCCGCCGCACTCACGCCGCCGCACTCACGCGCTGCACTCACCGCCGCCGCGCCTTGAAGCGCGCCGCGTCGTTCGTGGCCCCGTACCGCCGTACGTCGTCCAGGAACTCCGGGGCGCAGAACCGGCGGCGCAGCGCCACTCGAGTGCGTGACAGTCCGGCCGCAGCCCAGGTCATTGAACTCCACGTCAGGCAAACCCCGCCCCGGCCCAAGTCGGCCTGTAGTGCGTAGGCACCAGGACAAGTGAGTGGCTGGTCCGGGTGCACCAGAGGAAGACGGCAGCGGGGGACGATGCCCGGCGGGGCGCCGGAAGGAAGTGTTGGAGGCGCGTGAAATCTCGCGCGTTCCCCTTGCCTGACGGTGTCTGGAGTGATCAACAGGTGGCGACATTTCTTTACCGGATCGGACGGTGGGCCTTCCGGCGGCGCCGGCTCGTGGGTGGTCTGTGGCTGGCTGTCCTGGTGCTGGCCGTCGTCGCCGCCGCCATGGCGCCGGCCGGGGAGGAAGAGGACCTCTCCATGCCCGGCACCGAGTCGCAGAAGGCGTTCGACCTGCTGGACGAGCGCTTCCCCCAGAGCAACTCCCAGGGCGCCGAGGCCCGCTTGGTGTTCCGGGCCCCGGACGGGCAGCGGGTGACGGCCAGGGAGAACAAGGCGGCCGTCGAGGACATGCTCGGCTCGCTGGACGGGGGCGATCAGGTCTCGTCGACCACCGACCCCTTTGAGACCGGCGCTGTCAGCGAGGACGGCACCATCGCCTACTCCACGATCACCTACACCGCGGACGCCGTCGATCTGACCGAGCCGACGAAGAGCGCCCTCGAGGACGCCGCGAGCCAGGCCCGGGACGCGGGGCTGACCGTGGAGATCGGCGGCTCGGCCCTGGACGCCGAAGAGGCACTGGGCGGTACGACGGAGATCATCGGCGTGGCCGTGGCGGCGGTGGTGCTGGTCCTCGCCCTCGGGTCGCTGGTCGCGGCCGGATTGTCGCTGCTGACCGCATTGGTGGGCGTGGCCGTCGCCTTCGGCCTGGTCTCCGCGCTGGCCGTTCCGCTGGGCCTGACGTCCACCGTCGCCATCCTGGCACTGATGCTGGGACTGGCGGTCGGCATCGACTACGCACTCTTCATCACCTCCCGCTTCCGCGACGAGCGCGCCCAGGGCTGCGAGCCGGAAGAGGCCGCCGGCCGGGCGGTGGGCACGGCCGGATCCGCCGTCGTCTTCGCCGGCGCGACCGTCTTCATCGCCCTGGTCGGGCTGGGGGTCGTCGGAATCCCCGAACTCACCAAGATGGGCATGGGCGGTGCGGGCGCCGTGGCCCTTGCCGTACTCGTCGCGCTGACCCTGGTCCCCGCGCTGTTCGGCTTCTTCGCCCGGCGCATACTGTCCCGCGCCGTCCGCAAGGCCACCGGGCCGGGAAGCGAGCACCCGCACCCGGTGCCCACCGCGGCCGGCCGGCCTGGGCTCGGCACCCGCTGGGCGCGGTTCGTGCTGCGCCGGCCGGTGCCCGTGCTGATGATCGCCGGAATCGGTCTCGGTGCCATCGCCCTACCGGCACTGAGCCTCGAACTCGGGCTGCCCGGAGACGAGTCCAAGTCGGTGAAGACCACCCAGCGCCGTGCCTACGACCTGCTCTCGGAAGGCTTCGGCCCCGGCTTCAACGGCCCGTTGACCGTGGTCGTGGACACGTCGGAGTCCGGGGACACCCGGGCCACCACGGACCTGGTCGTCAAGACCGTACGGGGAGTGGACGGTGTCGCGTCGATCGGTGATCCGGTTCTCAGCCGGACCAAGGACACCGCCGTCCTCACCGCCGTCCCGCAGACCGCGCCGAACAGCGGCGAGACCAAGGACCTGGTGCAGGCGATCCGAGGCGCGGTCTCCGGCGTCGAGGCGGACACGGGCGCCGGCATCCTGGTGACCGGCACCACCGCGATGAACATCGACATTTCCGAGGCCATGTCCAACGCTCTCATCCCCTATCTGACCGTGGTCATCGGCCTGGCGGTGCTCCTCCTGATGGTGGTCTTCCGCTCGGTCCTGGTCCCGGTCAAGGCCGCGCTCGGCTTCCTGCTGTCGGTCGGTGCCGCCTTCGGTGTCCTCGTCGCCGTCTTCCAGTGGGGCTGGGCGGCAGACCTGGTCGGCATCGAGCAGACCGGACCGGTCATGTCGCTGATGCCGATCCTCATCATCGGGATAGTGTTCGGCCTCGCCATGGATTACGAGGTCTTCCTCCTCACACGTATGCGGGAGGCCTACGTCCATGGCGCGTCCCCCGGCGAGGCGATCGTCAACGGTTTCCGGCACAGCGGACGTGTGGTGGCCGCGGCGGCGATCATCATGATCAGCGTGTTCGCGGGATTCATCGGGATGAGCAGCCCGACCATCCAGACGATGGGCGTCGGCCTGGCCGCCGCAGTCGCCTTCGACGCCTTCGTGGTCCGGATGGCGATCGCACCCGCGGTCCTGGCACTGCTCGGCCACCGGGCCTGGTGGCTGCCCCGTACCCTGAACCGTGTGCTGCCGAATGTGGATATCGAGGGTGAGAAACTGAGCAGGCACGTCCCGGCCTTGGCGACCGAGCCGGACGATGTGGTCCCACAGCTCCCCGTGGGCCGGCACCGGCGCTGAGTCGGCCGTGACGAACACGGGTGGCGGTGGCCCGCGACCACGCGGCACGTGGTGGCGGGAGGGAGCGATCACGGCGACGGCATTCGCGCTCTGTCTGCTCGGCGGTGTGGTGCAGGATGACGGCAGCAGGCTGTCAGCGCCGCCTGCCGCCGCCTACTTCATCGCCGTGGTGTCGTGTGCCGTGCTGCCGGTGCGGCACCGGGCGCCCCGGGCCGCTATGGCGGCCACGACCGCCGGCGCCGTGCTGGGGCCGTCCTTGGGCCTCCTGCTGAGCCCGCTCATCGTGGCCCCCGCCGCGATCACCGCTTACTCCTACTCGCTCACCGCGCGCACCGAACGGCGCTCGGTGAGCGCGGTGTTGCTCATCTCCGCGGCGCTGCTGGTGGCCTCCACCCCCTTGTTCGGGGCCCTTTCGTGGCAGGACGCGAGCAGGGTGGGAGCGGTGGCGGCGTTCCCGCTGGTGGCCGGCGTACTCGGTCACTCGGTGCGGAACCGGCGGGCCTACCTGGCGGCCGTCGAGGAGCGGGCCCGGCGGGCCGAGGAGAGCCGGGACAGCGAGGCGCGCCGGAGAGTGGCCGAGGAGCGGGTGCGCATCGCCCGGGAACTGCACGACCTGGTGGCCCATCAGATCACCCTGGCCAACGCGCAGGCCACGGTCGCCGCCCACCTCTTCGACGCCCGCCCGGAGCAGACCCGCAAGAGCCTGAAGGAGCTCGTCGAGACCACGGGGCACGCGCTCGACGAACTGCGGGCCACGGTCGGTCTGCTGCGCCAGTCCGGGGACGCGGCCGCGCCCGCCGAGCCGGCGCCCGGGCTGTCCCGGCTTCCCACGCTCCTCGAGTCCTTCCGCCGCGCAGGATTGGAGGTGTCGGTGCACCACGAGGGCACGGCCAGGCCGCTGCCGCCGGGAGTGGATCTCACCGCCTACCGCATCATCCAGGAGGCCCTGACCAACGTGACCAAGCACGCCGGTACCGGTAGCGCCCGGGTGCGCCTCGCCTGGAACCGCGATCGCGTGACCATCACCGTCACCGACGACGGAGTGGGCGCCGGTACGGCGCCGACCGCATCCACGGGAGCGAGTGCGTCCACGGCGATGGACCGTCCGCCCGGTTACGGTCTGATCGGGATGCGTGAACGTGCCACCGCGGTCGGGGGACACCTCTCGGCGGTCAGGCGCCCGGAGGGCGGCTTCCTCGTCTCCACCCAGCTGCCCCTCCCGCCCGCCAAGGACACGACGCGGAGGACCGACGGAGCAACAACACAGGGGTGGCAAATGGCTGACGGAGCGACAACCGTCGAGGGGCGAATGGCCGAGGGAGCGACAACCGTCGAGGGGCGAATGGCCGAGGGAGCGACAACCGTCGAGGGGCGAATGGCCGAGGGAGCGACAACCGTCGAGGGGCGAATGGCCGAGGGAGCGACAGGCGATGGACGGACGGGCGCCGGACGGACCGGCGACGCAGAGACCGGGGATGCGCCGTGACGCTCCGGGTACTGCTCGCCGACGATCAGGCCCTGCTGCGCGAGGCCTTCCGCATACTTCTCGACACCGCCGACGACATCACCGTGGTCGGCGAGGCCGCCGACGGCAGGGAGGCGGTGCGACTCACCCGGGAGCTGCGCCCGGACGTGGTGATCATGGACATCCGTATGCCCGAGGTGGACGGTCTCACCGCCACCTCGGAGATCTGCGCGGACCCGGAACTGCGTGCCAGCCGCATCCTGATCCTCACCACGTACGAGACCGACGAGTACGTCGCTCAGGCGCTGCGCGCGGGGGCCGGCGGCTTCATCGGCAAGGGCATCGGGGCCGAGGACCTGCTGGACGCCGTGCGCACGATCGCCGACGGTGACACTCTTCTGTCGCCCGCCGCGACCCGCTCCTTGGTCGCCCGTTTCCTGGCCACACCGGAGAACGCCCCGCCGCACCACCCCGAACAACTCGACGTGCTCACCCCGCGCGAACGCGAGATGGTGGCTCTGGTCGCGACCGGTCTCTCCAACCAGGAGATCGCCGAGCGGATGTTCCTCAGCCCCTTCACCGTACGCGCCCACGTGCAGCGCGCCATGACGAAGCTGGATGCCCGCGACCGGGCGCAACTCGTGGTCATCGCCTACCGGACGGGCCTGGCCCACGCCGCCCCCGACGGCGGCACCGATCGCGTGCCGTAGTCCGATATCGGGGGCCCTCCGGCGGCTCCACGCGGCCGGCCGCGCAGGCGCTCAGTGCCGTGGCGCCGCCGGGTGTGGTCGCCCGGAGTGCGGCTCCCGGGGCGGAGCCCGCCGTGGCGCCCAGTCGGCGGACGAGGCTGGTCGTACCGGAGCCCGCCCAGGCGGTCCTGCGGAGCGTTCGACATCACCCGAGCCTGGTTCTGCCCGTTGAAGAGTCCGAATCCCACGCCGATCAGGAGAAACCGCGAGGCCATGTCGGGCGCGCCCCAGGCCGTGCTCGCCGGGACCAGGGATGCCGTACCGGCGAGCAGGAAGGCTCGGGCCACGGCAGCCGCGGTCCGAGCGGGAGTTGCCGGGTGACGACGGCCAGCACCACGGCGACGACGGGCGCGTTGACGTAGAAGACGGCCGGCCATTCATAAGCCTCGACGAGCAGTCCACCGGCCGGGGCCCGGTGACCCCGCTGAGCGCGTGCCGAGCAGCAGCGCCGTGCCGAAGGCCCGGCCGCGCACCTCGGGGCGTGCCGCCCATGGCGGACCTGGTGGAGGAAAAGCGGGCACTGCTGCTGATTGCGGAGGCCAGCGCCCCGACCGCCCGCTCCTTCGGCCGCCCCACGATGTAAACGCAGCCGCCCTCGCCGGGCTCACCGGCATCTGGCTGGACCGCGGCATCGACTTCGCCACCGGTGGACCAACGGACCGCAGACGAGACGGTGCTCCGCATCGAACGGCTCACCGACCTCCCCGACCACCCAATGTTCGCCTCATACAGCAGGCGAGGTTGAACACCGAACTGATCGCGGTTGCTGTATCCGGTCACGGCATCGGGGCGAATTCGGGCAGTACGAGGGCTGAGTGGGCCGGTCGTGCCGGCGCGGAGGGCATGGTGACGAGGTCACGCAGCATGGTGTTGCGTTGCTCCAAGGCCCGCATCGTGCTGGGAAAGAGCGTGGCCGCACCGTTGTCGACCAGTGCCTGATTCATGGCTACGAACGCGCGGAGGTCGCGTTCGTAAGCGGCGAAGGCCACAGTGTGGTCCTGGTTCGTTGCCAGGGCGTCGGCGAGCATGTAGGCACCGACCAGCGCAAGGCTTGAGCCTTGTCCGGTAAGGAACGAGGGTGCGTACGCGGCGTCGCCGACGAGCGCGACGCGACCGCTGGACCAGTGGGGCATGCGGATCTGACCGGCCGTGTCGAAGAACAGGTCATCCGCGTCATGCATGGCGTCGACCATGCCAGGGACCTCCCATCCCGCGCCTGCGAAGGTCGTGGCGACAAGGTCCCGCTGGGCGTCGGGGTTCCGGAGGGCGTCGAACGGCGGTTCTGGTTGGTGAAAGGTCAGGAAGGCGTACAGTTCGTCGTTGTTCCCGACGGCGTAGAGGGCCGCTGCTTTCCCCGGGGTGTTCCACAACATGAGCTCGTGGGAGAGCCCGAAGATGTTCGGCATGGTGAATATGGCGAAGCAGTAGCCGAGGTAGCGGTGGAACTGTTCTTCCGGGCCGAACAGGGACTCCCGGGTGGGTGAGTGCATACCGTCGGCGCCGACTACCAGGTCGAACGTGCGCTGTTGACCACTGTGGAAAGTGACATCGACTCCTTGTTCGGACTGGTCGAGGGTGTCGATGGAGTCGTCGAACAGGAATTCCACGTTGTCGCGAACCATCGCGTGGAGATTCGCGGCCAGGTCCCCACGACGCACCTCGAGGTCCTGTCCCTCGACACTGCCGGCAACGGCGTGCGGGTGGAGCGAGGCCACTTTGCTGCCATCGGGGTTGAGGAAAGTGCAGCGACGCGAGTCGATGTGCGCGTCCTGCAGTTGTGGCAGTATGCCCATCCGCCGGACCACCTCTGTCGCGGTACCGCGGACGTCGATCGGGTAACCGCCGTGGCGCAGTGCGCCTGCCTTCTCCACCACGGTGACTGCGAATCCGGACCGATGCAGCCAGTACGCCAGCGCGGGTCCGGAGATGCCGGCCCCGGAGATCAGAACTTTGCGCCTCGCGGTAGTGCTCACGTCCATCGAGAGGCCGGTGGGTGTCATGCCCTGGCTCCTTTCTTCGTGGTGCGGACAACGAGCAGTGACAGTGCGGCGACGAGGCCCGCGACGGCGAAACCTGTAACGAAGGCCGATTCGGTCGGCCGGCCCGTCATCGGCTCGGCCCCCGCGTCGAGGATCGCGCCGGCGACCTGGGCGCCCAGGGCCACACCGATCACGCGAGTCACCACGAGCAGGCTGGTGGCGATGCCGATGTCCTTGGTCTCGATGGCGGTGGCGGTGGCGGCAAGCAACGCCGTGGTACCGACGCCCGAGGCGAACGCGGTCAGCACCTTCGCGAGGACGAGTTGCCATGCCGCGGTGTGCAGCGACGCCAGGGCGATCATCGTGGCCGCCGTGACGACGGTGCCCACGACGACCACGGCACGCGGACCGAAACGCCGCGCCGCGATCCCGCCGACCGAATCGCTTACCGCCCCGGCGATGGCGCCGGGCAGCAGGAACAGTCCTATGTCGGTGGTCCCGGCTCCGAAGCCGTACCCGTCGGCCGATACCGCGAACAGTTGCGGGAGCAGAAAGAGCACCATCCCGGAACTGGTGGTTATGACGAAGGTGAGCAGGCACGAACTCCACATCGGAGGCTTTGCCAGCATGCGTAGATCGACCATCGGCGAGCCTGCCCGACTTTCGACGACGACCCATCCGGTTGCCAGGGCGGCCACGACCACCGCGATGGCACCGACCGCGAGTGGCGGCAGGCCGCCGTCCCTCGTCACCGTCACGAGCCCGAGCATGAACGCGAGTAACGTGCCGCTCAGCAGAACCACGCCGGGCCAGTCGATCCCGTTGTCCGATGGGATCGGCGGATCATGCGGCATCAGCCGAGTCACGACCAACGTCGTCGCGATGATCGCGATCGTCGGCAGCGCGAACATCCAATGCCAGGACAGTCCTTCCGCGATCGGCCCGGCAAACAGCATTCCGACCATGCTGCCGCCCGTGAACAGCGCGACGACCAGCCCGATCGCCGCCTGTGACGCTCCTGTCGGGAGGTGTTTGCGCACCAGGATGAATGAGAGGGGCAGCGCACCCACCATGACGCCCTGCAATACCTGACCGAGCAACAACACCGGTAAATTCGGCGCCAGGCCGGCCAACAGGCCACCGGCCGAGACCACGGCCATCAGCCAGACCAGCACCCGCTTTCCGCCGTAGCGGTCGCCGAGTTTGCCTGCGACGGGTGTGACGACCGCGCCGGTGACGAGTAACGCGTTGCCGATCAGCGCCCCTTCGCCAGAACTGACTCCCAGCTCACGTTGCAGCAGCGGGAGCGCGGGCTCCACCACTGACTGCAGGGCGCCGAGGGCGAGTGCCAAGACGCCGAGGGCACCGATCGACAGCCTCCCGATGCGGACCGGGGAAACCACACCTTCGGACGTAGAGGTCCCTTGCATCACCTATTGATCACTCCAGACACCGTCAGGCAAGGGGAACGCGCGAGATTTCGCGCACCTCCAACACTTCCTTCCGGCGCCCCGCCGGGCATCGTCCCCCGCTGCCGTCTTCCTCTGGTGCACCCGGACCAGCCACCCACGTGTCCTTGTGCCTACGCACTACAGACCGTCTTGGGCCGGGGCGGGGCTTGACCTGTGAGCGCCGCCTTCGGGGCAAGGCTGTGCTTGACGTGACCGGCCCGTGGGCCGAGCACCAGGAATCGCGGCCCGAGTTGCATTTGCCGGTAAGAAGGCTGCCAGCGCACGTGCCTTTTGACGTCGCGTCAGACGGTTTTGACGGATCCACCGTCGATCGGCAGGTCCATGCACGTGTGGTGTAGGGGACGGGCCCGGCATGCGGAATCCGGGGCGCCGTTGGAAGAGATGTTGACCAGCGCCCCGCGGCGGCGCAGCAGGCTGGGTAGCGCCGCCCGGCTGGTCCGCACGGCGGCCAGGAAGTGCATGGCCGCCGCTGCGATCTGCTCCATGGTCGCCGCCGGGTGGGCGGCGCAGCAGCACCGTCACCAGGGAAAGCCGGCCCGGCGGCCGGCCTGGTCGCCCCCCGTTCTGCGAGGGCCACCTTGTACCGCGTGTCCGCGGCCCGCGTGGCCGTCGTGCGGAACACGCCCAGCGTCCGCCTGCTCTCCCCGCGCAGCAGGCGCCGCTCGACGAGCCGGTCCAGCAGGGTCTCGCCAAGCCCGGTGCCGATCTCGATGGTGCCGGCACCGGCGCTCCGACGACTTGCCTACCAGGAAAGTCGAAGATAACTTTCCTGGTAGGAAAGTAAAGTGGGACGGGAGGGCAAGGGACGTGTGCACGCCGGTGGATGCCGAACAGGCATGGAGAGACCTGCAGCGCATCCGAGTGCCGCAGAAGCGGGTGTACGACGAGGTCGAGCGGTCCGCTGCGGGCGGCTGGGGCACCACCTGGGCCACGGCCGCGCTCATGTGGCTCTTCCTGGCCGGTCTGGGCTTCGACCTGCCCCGGTGGGGCGTGGTGCTGGTCCTCGCCGCGTACATCGCGCCGCTGAGCTTGCTTGCCGTGCTCCACAACCGCCGGAGCCGGGTGCGTCTGCACCACACCCGGTGCACCCGGCGGATGTTCGGCACCTTCGTCGCCGGGGCGGTGTTGACCGGCGGGACGACCTTGCTGTCCGACCGTCTGGTCGATTCGCTGGAGCCGATGCCCGCCAGTCTGATCCAGCCCACGGTTTCGGCGACGGTGTTCGTGCTGTTCGTCGGGCCTACCGGCCGCTGGGCGGCCGGGTCGGCGCGGGACCGCGGCACACAGGCGGCAGGCACGGCAGCAGCAGGTACGGGGGCAGCAGGTACGGGGGCGGCTAGCTCGGGAGCAGCAGGTACGGGGGCGGCAGGTGCGGGAGCGAGAGGCACGGGTTCAGCAGGCACGGGAGCGGACCGATGAGCGTCCCCGCCGGCTTCGACGAACTGATCCACCCCGCCACCCGGCTGTCGGTGGTCGCGCTGCTCGCCGCCACCGAATGGGCGGACTTCGCGTTCGTCCGCGACAGTCTCTCGCTCAGCGACTCCGCGCTCTCCAAACAGCTGCACACCCTGGAGGAGGCCGGATACCTGGAGCTCCACAAGGACGGCGGCGGCCGCAAACGGCGCACCAGGGTACGGCTGACGGACCGCGGCCGCACCGCCTTCGAAGGGCACGTCGCGGCGCTCCGGGCGATCGTCGAGGGCGCCGGTCCTCTGGCGGCGACCGAAACACCACCACCCCCACTACGACCCGAAACACCACCACCACTACGACAGCGACACCACTCGGGGGCAGGACGATGACGCCGAAGCACACATCCGCCGAGCCCGTCGTCCACGCGCGCGACGTGACGATGACGTACGGCGACATCGATGTCCTCCACGGCGTCGACCTGGACATCCACCGCGGGGAGGTCTTAGCCCTGCTCGGACCCAACGGCGCCGGGAAGACCACCACCGTCGAAATCCTGGAGGGCTTCAGGCGGCGTTCCGCCGGTGAGGTGAGCGTCCTCGGTACGGACCCGGAGCGGGGCGACGACGCTTGGCGCGGCCGGATCGGACTGGTCCTGCAGTCCTGGCGCGACCACCGCCGCTGGCGGGTCGCCGAGCTGCTGAGGCACTTCGCCACGTACTACCCCGACCCGCGCGACCCGGCCGAACTGCTGGACCTGGTAGGCCTCACCGACCAGGCCGGCCGGCAGGTGGACCGGCTGTCCGGCGGCCGGCGCCGGCGGCTGGACGTCGCGCTCGGCATCGTCGGCCGCCCCGAACTTCTCTTCCTGGACGAGCCGACCACCGGATTCGACCCGGAGGCGCGGCACGAGTTCCACGTCCTGGTCGAACGGCTGGCCCGCGACGAGGGCGTCACCGTCCTGCTCACCACCCACGACCTGGTGGAGGCCGAGCGGCTCGCCGACCGGATCGCCATGCTGGTCGGCGGCCGGATACGGGCCTGCGGAACGCCCGCGGAACTGGCCCGGCGGGCCGCCGCCCAGGCCGAGGTCCGCTGGACGGCCGACGACGGGACGTCCCGCCGCGAACGCACCCAGGACCCCTCGCGGCTGGTCTGGGAACTCCACCGGCACGCGGACGGCCCCATCCCGGACCTGGAGGTGCGCCGCCCGACGCTGGAGGACACCTATCTGCACATGGTGCACCGGGAGGCCGACGGCACGGGCGGGGACGCAGACGAGGACGGGGACACGGGCGCGGACGGGGAGGCACAGGTCGCATGAGGAAGACACCCATGACGAACGGTTTGCGTGCCGGGATCCAGCGCGGCGGCATCGAGCTGAGGCACCTCCTGCGCAACGGCAAGGAGATGTCCGGCCATCTGATCAACGTGGTCGTCGCGCTGCTCGTCGCCGCCTACGTCAGCGACGACGTGCCCGGCACCCGGACGCCGATGTCCCATCTGGTGCTGGCGGGCTTCGCCGCCTACCTGCTGTTCCAGATCGGACTGATCAACTTCCCGCAGATACTCGTGACCGAGCGGGAGGAGGGCGCCCTGTTGCGGCTGCGCGCCACGCCCGGCGGGATACCGGCCTACCTCGTCGCCAAGTGCCTGCTGGTGGTCGTCCTGGCGGTCGGCTGTCTGGCTCTGCTCCTGGCGGCCGCGGCGCTGCTGGTGGACGGGCCACTGCCGCACGGGCAGGGCGACTGGCTGACGCTGCTGTGGGTCACCACGCTCGGGCTGCTCGCCGTCGTACCGCTGGGCGCGGCCATCGGCGCCGTGCTGCCCAATCCCCGCGAGGCGCTGGCGTTGATCATGCTGCCGGCGATGGGGCTCCTGCTCACCTCCGGAGTGGTGTTCCCGATCACCTCGCTGCCCGTGCCGGTCCAGCAGGTGGCCGCGGTGTTCCCGCTCAAGTGGATGGCACAGGGCCTGCGTTCGGCGCTGCTTCCCGACGCGGCACGGACCGCCGAGGTGGCCGGCTCCTGGGAGCTTCCCATGGTCGCCCTGGTCCTGACCGTCTGGGCGGTCCTCGGGTTCCTCCTCGCGGTGCCCCTCCTGCGCCGCGCCGCCCGCCGCGAGTCCGGCTCCCGCCTGTCCGCGCGGCACCGCAAGGCGGAACAGAGCGGCGCCCTGCCCACGTAGACGGCCTCGTTCACCGCCGCGGGGTAACACTGGGTACAGCACTCCCATCCGCCGCCGGTCCCCTCGCACGGGCTCCGGCGGCGCGCGGAACGCGCCCCGCGACCATGCGAAGTCGCAGATCAGCGTCTTGGGTGGGTGCGCTGCTCCCAGGGAGGACGGCGCCCTTCCAGGCGCCGGCCGGCTCGGCCAGAGTCGACGTCATGTCAATGAACCGAACAACCACCGACGTTCCGGCCTCCCGCAAGGTCATCCTGGTCACCGGGGCCAGCAGCGGCATCGGTGAGGCCGTCGCCGCCCGGCTGGTGCGCGAGGGACACCAGGTGGTCGCCGGTGCGCGGCGGACCGATCGTCTGGCGGCGCTGGCCGAACGCACCGCTCAGACGGCCGCCCGTTCCGGCGGCGGCCTGCACCCGGTGCGGGTGGACGTGACCGACCGCGACGACGTCGGCGCCTTCGTCGAGGACGCCCGTGACCGCTTCGGACGGGTCGACGTCCTGGTGAGCAACGCCGGGGTCATGCCGCTGTCGCGGCTCGACGCCCTGCTCGTCGAGGAGTGGGACCGGATGATCGACGTGAACGTCCGCGGGCTGCTGCACGGGATAGCCGCGGCCCTGCCGGTGTTCACCGCGCAGGGCGGCGGCCACTTCGTCACGGTGGCCAGCATCGGCGCCCACGAGGTCGTGCCCACTGCCGCCGTCTACTGCGGCACCAAGTACGCCGCCTGGGCGATCACCGATGGCCTGCGCCAGGAGTGCGATCCCTCGATCCGGGTCACGACCATCTCCCCGGGGGTGGTGGCCTCCGAACTCGCCGACTCCATCACCGATCCCGGTGCAGCGCAGGCCATGCAGACCTACCGGGCGCACGCGATCGACCCGGACGCCATCGCCGGGGCCCTGTCCTACGCGCTCGCGCAGCCGGCCGACGTCGACGTCAACGAGATCGTCGTGCGGCCCGTTCGCCAACGCTGACCAAGTCGTGGTCCCGCGGGCCGAGTACGCCGACGACCCCGGTCTCGGTCGCCCCGCGAATCTGCTGGTGGTCAGGATGGGCGGTGGGGGATCAGGTCGGGGGGATCCGGGTGAAGCGGGTCGCCGTGTGCAGGTCCGTCTCGATGTGGGCTGCCGTCGCACGGAGGGCCGGGAGGACATCGGTCACGCACTCGGCAGGAGTGCGGCGGGTGGTGTGCATCGCCACGTTCACCGCTGCCACCGCCCTGCCCGCACGATCGCGGACCGGGACCGCGATGGAGCGCAGGCCCTCCTCCAACTCCCCGTCGACCAGGGCGTATCCCGTCCTGCGGACCTCGGCCAGGACGGCCGTCAGGTCCGACGGGCCCTTGGGCGGGTGGTCCGCCAGGATCGCCCGGCCCAGTGAGGTGGCCCGGGCGGGCAGGCGGGTGCCCACCGTGACGTTGACGCTCATGATGCGGCTCGTCGTGACGTGGGCCGTGTACTGGATGTCGTCGCCCACGAGCACCGCCAGCGACGTCGAGTCGTGGACGCTCGCCGCGAGTTCGGCGAGGTGCGGTTCGGCGATCCGGGGGAGTGTCGTACGGGACAGGGGTGGGAAGCCGAGCGCCAGGACGCGCGGGGTGGGGCGGAACCTACGGCCGTGCGTGGTGACGTAGCCGAGGTGGTCCAGGGTGATGAGGGCGCGGCGGGCCGTGGCCCGGGCGAGCCCGGTGGCCTGTGCGACCTCGGTGAGCGTCAGTTCGGCCCGTCCCTCGTCGAAGGCCGTCAGAACGGTCAGGCCGCGCGCGAGGGATTCGACGAACTCCCGGCCCAGCTCCTGCTTGGACGCCCCCGTCCACGCGGCGAGGCCTGACGGTGCGGGGCGTACCTCCGGCTCGGGTGCGTCCCGCAACCGCTGTTCCATCGCGTCCACCG
The DNA here is from genome assembly GCF_004023625.1 of Streptomyces cavernae. Classification (GTDB taxonomy): domain Bacteria; phylum Actinomycetota; class Actinomycetes; order Streptomycetales; family Streptomycetaceae; genus Streptomyces; species Streptomyces cavernae. The sequence goes on from NZ_ML137710.1 coordinate 275,331, forward strand.
TCTCCCTCAGCCGGGGCAGCAGCGTGTCGCGCAGCGAGGCGGCCGTGTGCCGGCTCGTGTGGCTCACCACGTTGGCCACGCAGGCGACGCGGCCGGCCTCGGCCGCCCGTACGGGTACGGAGATGGCCACCAGTCCCGGTTCGATGAGCTGGTCGTCCAGGGCCCAGCCCCGGGCGCGTGCCTCGCGGGTGCGGGCCTCGAAGTCCTCCTCGGCCGGGGCGTCCTCCCGTGGCGGTACCGCCGGGAATCCGCGGTCCTGCGGATCTGCGGCCCGCCGCGCCCGCCAGCGCGACCACTCCGCCGCTCCCCACTCCATGGCGAACAGCGGGCCCGGCGCGGTGCGTTCGGCCGGGAGCAGGTCGCCGATGCGGAAGCTCAGCGACATCGCCCGACGCCGGGTCGCCTGGTGGATGAAGCGGATACCGTCCCCGTCGCCCACCGCCAGCGAGACGGACTCGTCCAGTTCGTCCGCGAGGGCGTCGGCGTAGGGGTCCAGCAGGCGGGGCAGGCGCAGCGCCGACAGATAGGCGTTGCCCAGTTCCATCAGCCGGGGTGCCAGCACCGCGTCCCGGCCGTCCAGGCGTACGTAGTCCATGCGCGTCAAGGTCGCGGTGATCCGGTCGACCGTCGAGCGGGCCAGGCCCGTCGCTCGCTCCAGCGCACTCAGGCTCAGCGCCCCGTCCGCCTCGGTGAGCCGCAGCAGCACGGTGATCCCGCGCATGAGGGGGGTCACTGCCTCGGCCGGTGCGGCTGCCTGGGGCGGCTCGGAGGCCTCGGCCGGTGCGGCTGCATCGGCAGGTGCGACTGCCTCGGTCGCCGCGGCGGCCTCGGTCGGCGTGGCTGCATCGGCAGGTGCCGCGGGGTCCTCGCTCCCCGGCCCGGGGGAGCCGGAAACGGGCACCGGCACGGAACTCACCGGCCCGGCGTTCGCTGACATGGACTCTCCGATGGCGCTACGGATCTCGGAACGCCACCGTAATGCGTCGCCCGCTCGCCGTCCCCGGCGGTTCTCAGCGCCGGGTCACCAGCACCCGGTAGTCACCGGCCGCCTGTGTCCCCGTCACGCTGATCCCTATCCCGCGCCTGCGGTCCTCGAAGTTCTCGCCGGGGCCGAAGGGCGCGTCCGACAGTTCGGCGTGCACGTTGGGGCTGCGGGTGCAGCCGCCGCTGTTCCGCTTGGAGTCGAAGACGGTCACCGGTCCGCTTCCCGTGTCCACGCCCGCGTCGACCCGGTATATCAGCACGCCCGGCCGGCACACCTCCTCGTCGTTGCCGCCCCGGGTGCGCAGTTCGACGGCGTATCCGGACCGGGCGGACAGCGGGACGACGACGAGCTTGAGCCCGCCGGCCCGGGACAGCGGGCTCAGGACGTGTTCGCTCCTGCCCGGTGCCGCGACGCAGCCGACCTGGGAGTCGTCCAGCCAGCCCAGCTTCCACTTGTGCCAGCCGAGGAAGTCGTTGTTGGCCCCCCAGTCCTCGCTCATGATGTCCCAGTGCCCGACCGCGCCCCCGCCGTCCTGGGTGTAGAGGTCGGGGAGCCCGAAGACGTGTCCGTTCTCGTGCGGGAGTACGCGGTAGCCCGTGTCGCCGTACGAGCCGGAGCCGTCGTCCTGGCGGCTGTAGACGAACGAGGCGTTGGCGACCGCCACCCCGTCGGCGACCGGTGCGTCCGCGTTCCCCGCGAAGGTCACCGACAGCACGGTGTCCAGGGCGGAGGGGCCGGCGTTCGGGGTGACCAGGACGTTCACCAGGTCGTAGGAGCGGAAGTCCACCTCCGGGTCGGCGGCCGCCACGATGTCCTGGGCGAGCGCTCGGTACGCGGGCTCGAACGGGGCGCCGCGCGCTATCCCGTATCCGGCGAACGGCCTGGGCATCCGCAGCCAGCGCGTTATGGGAGCCTCGGGGCGGTAGTCGAGGCGGCCGTACGAGCTGGTGGTGAACCACTCCTGGGTCTGCGGGAAGAACTCGGCGAGGCGGGTCAGGGCGCTGCCCTGACCGGGTGCGTCGGGGAAGTCGACCATGAGGTTGAGGGCCCGTACGGTGCCCGTGGAGCGGGCGTAGCCGGGGCCGGTCGGGATGCCCTCGGAGAGCTGGACGTCCAGCGGGCCGCTGATCCTGCAGGGGCCGTGGCCCGTGGTGTGTGCCAGGGTGACGGGTCCGCCGGTGTTCGGCGTGTCACCGGTCAGTCGTCCGGAACCGGCCGCGGTGCTGATCGTCAGGGTGAGCAGGGTGACCGAGGCGAGGGCTGCCGCGCGGCGCTGGCGTATCCGTCGGCTGGGCGGCTGCATCCCTGCACCCTTCGCTCCCGGCAGTCGGCCCGCACCGACTGCGCCCTGCGATCACCCTGTGCCGGAGCGTGCACGGGCGCGCGCTGGAGTCGACCGATCGTGGGTTTCTTGCTCGCCGAGCGTGTGACGCGCATCACGGGAAGGTCGGGAAATAACCGGGGATCGTTTCCCCGTTTAGTCTGGTGTCCGAGCGAAACGGGGAAACGATCCCCGGATCGCGGTACGGCAGGCAGACCCGGGACGGGAAGTTCGGGCATGCGAGCCGAGATCAGAAGTTCGGGCATGCGGACCGAGCCCGGAACTTCGGCCACGCAGACCGAGACCAGGAGTTCGGGCAGCAGTCCCGAGACGAGAGGAGTACGCCGTGAGCACCGCCACCCGCGAACCGCGCCGAGCGCCCCGGCCGCGTGCCGATGCGCTGCGCAACCGGGAGCGGATCGTCACGGCGGCCCGTGAGATGTTCACCGAGCACGGGGGCGAGGTTCCGCTCGACGAGATCGCCCGTCGGGCCGGCGTCGGCAACGCCACGCTGTACCGCAACTTCCCGGACCGTGACGCATTGGTCCGTGAGGTCGTCTGCTCGGTCATGGACCGCACGTCCGCGCAGGCGGAACGGGCGCTCGCCGAGACTGGCGACGCGTTCGCGGCTCTGTCGCGGTTCGTGCACGCCGCCGCCGACGAGCGGATCAGCGCGCTGTGCCCGATGGCCTCCAGCACCTTCGACGAGCACCACCCCGACCTCGAGGCCGCGCGCGAGCGGGTCGAACAGCTGGTCGAGATGCTCATGGAGCGCGCCCGGTCCGCCGGGCAGCTCCGCTCCGACGTGGGCGTCGGCGATCTGATGATCGCCACGGCCCAGCTCAGCCGGCCCCCGGCCGGGACCGGATGCGAGCACTTCGACCGCTTCGTCCACCGGCATCTGCAGCTGTTCCTGGACGGGCTGCGCGCCCCGGCCGGCTCCGAACTGCCCGGCAAGACCACGACCATGGAGGATCTCCGACAGGCCTGCCTCGAACGAGCCGGAACGAAGGCGAGCTGACCTCGGCCTGCCCTGCGACACCGTCGAGGGTCGTCAAGCAGACGACCGCGAGTGTCGCCTGAGATGACCGCAGAGGATCGCCCCACAGCCCAAGGCCCCCGCGGCCCGCCCGCACAGACAGACCGATCGACCGGCCGCCGTCAGCGTCGACGTGCCGTGCCGGCACCGTATTCATTTTTTCTTTGCCATTTCCTGCGAAGTACCGGAGTGGGTACCCCCATGTCTGAAACAGCCAAGGCCACCACCGCCGACAAGGCGCCACCGGCCCCCGACAACAACCGCTGGAAAGCGCTCGCCTTCATCGCGCTCGCCCAGCTGATGGTGGTTCTGGACGCCACCATCGTCAACATTGCGCTGCCTTCCGCCCAGCAGGATCTGGGGATATCCGACGGCAACCGGCAGTGGGTCATCACCGCCTATGCCCTCGCCTTCGGCGGACTGCTGCTCTTCGGCGGACGGGTCGCCGACCTTTGGGGCCGCAAGCGCACCTTCGTCACCGGCCTGATCGGCTTCGCCGGTGCCTCGGCGCTCGGTGGTGCGGCCACCGGCGAGGCGATGATGCTCGGCGCTCGCGCCCTGCAGGGCGTCTTCGGCGCGCTGCTCGCGCCGGCCGCGCTGTCGCTGCTCGCGGTGATGTTCACCGACGCCAAGGAGCGCGCCAAGGCCTTCGGCATCTACGGTGCGATCGCGGGTGGCGGCGGTGCCGTGGGGCTCATCCTCGGCGGCTTCCTCACCGAGTACCTGGACTGGCGCTGGACGTTCTTCGTGAACATCCCGTTCGCGATCGTCGCGGCCGCCGGCGCTTACTACGTCATCCGTGAGCCGGCGGGCGGCCGCAACCGCTCGCCGCTCGACATCCCGGGTGTGGTGCTGTCCACCCTGGGCCTGGTGGCCCTCGTCTACGGCTTCACCCGCGCCGAGTCCGACGGCTGGGGCGACTCCATGACGATCGGCCTGTTCGTCGGTTCCGCGGTGCTGCTCGCGGCCTTCGTGTTCACCGAGTCCAAGGTCCGGTTCCCGCTGCTGCCGCTGCGGGTGGTGACCGAGCGCAACCGCGCGGGGGTCTACCTCTCCCTCGGCCTCGCGATCATCGCGATGTTCGGTCTCTTCCTCTTCCTCACCTACTACCTGCAGATCGTGAAGGGGTACTCGCCGGTCGAGACCGGTTTCGCCTTCCTGCCGATGATCGCCGGCATGATCGCGGGTTCCACGCAGATCGGTGCCCGTCTGATGATGCGGGTGGCCCCGCGTCTGCTGATGGGGCCGGGCTTCCTGGTCGCGGCGGTGGGCATGCTGCTCCTCACGCAGATGGAGGTCGGCTCGTCCTATGCGGGGCTGCTGCTGCCGGCCCAGCTGCTGCTCGGTCTGGGGATGGGTACGGCGTTCATGCCGGCGATGTCCCTGTCCACGCACGGTGTCGAGCCGCGTGACTCCGGTGTCGCGTCCGCGATGGTCAACACCTCGCAGCAGGTGGGTGGTGCGATCGGTACGGCCCTGCTGAACACGATCGCCGCCTCGGCCACGACGTCGTACATCGCCGACCGTGCCGCCGCAGCCACGAGCAAGCCCGCGCAGCAACTCCTCCAGCTGGACGGCATGGTGCACGGCTACACGAACGCGATCTGGTTCGCCGTCGGCATCCTGGTGCTCTCCGCGGTGATCGCCCTCACCTTCGTCAACACCGGCCGGCCCGAGGCCGGCTCGACGACGGCGGCCGGCGAAGGGGCGGAGGACGAGGTGATGGTCCCGGTGGTCGCCCACTGACCTGAGCCCCCAGCATCACGCCGCACGCGCGGTGCACCCGCCCGGTCTTCGCGGGTTCGCCCCGGCCCCCCTCAGCGGGAGCCGGGGCGAACCCCGTAGGTGAGACGACACCTGAGCCACCGACGCGGGCTCCGCGTCACCGTGTGGGGCTGCCACCGGCGCGGGCCCGCGTCGCCGACGTAGGACCGCGTCACCGATGTGGGGGTTGAGCCACCGACGCGTGGCCTGCGTCCTGCCGCGTCCTACCGCAACCAGGGAAGGTCCGCCCCCGCCTCCTTCGGCTGCAGTCCCTCGGCGATGATCTCCATGATCTCGCCGAGGGACTTCTGCTGTTCGGGGGTGAGACGGTCGAACAAGGCCTGGCGGACGGCCGTGACATGGCCGGGGGCGGTGCGTCGCAGTACCTCGTACCCGGCGTCGGTGAGCACCGCGAACTGGCCCCGCTTGTCCGAGGGGCACTCCTCGCGCCGTACCCAGCCGTTCTTCTCCAGCCGCGCGATCGCGTGCGACAGACGCGAGCGGGTGATCTTCGACTCCATCGCCAGCTCGGTCATCCGCAGCCGCCGCTGTGGCGCGGCGGCCAGCTTCACGAGCAGCCCGTAATAGATGTGCGGCATCCCCGCGTCACGCTGGAGCTGGCGATCCAGATGGTCGTCGAGGAGGGTGGTGGCATGCAGATACGCCTGCCAGGTGCGCTGTTCTTCGTCGTTGAGCCAGCGCGGCTCGTCAGCGGATGCCCTGTTCATGTATCCCACTGTACGAGGCCTCTCCTTGAATCTTAAACAAATGAGGCGTATGGTTGCACGTGTCGGGAAGGTTGAGACTTCAATCATCACTCTCGACCCCGGACGTGTAACCAGTCGCAGCGCCTGAGCAACACCGAGCACCCGTTCCCGGAGGGAGCCGCAGTCATGTCCGCCGCCACGCAGGAGCGCACCGAGAAGTCGTCGGAGCGCATGCCGGCCATCTACCTCAGCCATGGCGCCCCGCCGCTGGCAGACGACCCTGTCTGGCCCGGCGAGCTGGCCGCATGGTCGGCCGGCCTGCCCCGCCCCAAGGCGATCCTCATGGTCTCGGCGCACTGGGAAGAGGCACCGCTGGCCCTCGGAGCGACCGAGCAGGTCCCGCTCGTCTACGACTTCTGGGGCTTTCCCGAGCACTACTACCGCGTGCGCTACGACGCGCCGGGCGCACCGGAACTCGCGGAGTCCGTACGCAAGCTGCTGCGCGCCCCCGGCACGCCGGTGCAGGACATCCCCGACCGCGGCCTGGACCACGGTGCGTATGTCCCGCTGGTCGAGATGTACCCCGACGCGGACATCCCGGTCCTGCAGGTCTCCATGCCGACGCTGGACCCGGTCCGGCTGATGGAGATCGGCCGCAAGCTGGCCCCGCTCCGCGACGAGGGGATACTGATCGTCGGGTCCGGCTTCTTCACCCACAACCTGGCGGCGCTGCGGCAGGGCGGCATCCCGTCCTGGTCGGTCGAGTTCGACGACTGGGGCCACCGCGCGCTCGCCGCCCGTGACTGGGACGCGCTGCTGGACTTCACCAACAAGTCCCCGGCCGGTCTGCTGGCCCACCCGCGCACCGAACACTTCGCCCCCCTCTTCGTCACGATGGGTGCGGCCGACGCGACCGGTGAACTGGACGGCCAGCGCTCGGTGATCGACGGCTTCTGGATGGGCCTCGCCAAGCGCTCGGTGCAGTTCGGGTAGCGGGCGTTCGGCGCGAGCGTCCGGATGGCCGCCGGCGGCCCGTGGCGGGGCTCGGATGCCCGGGCTCCGGATGGCCGCCACCCCGTGGCGGGCGCTCGGGTAGCGGGCGCTTGGTGGTGGGTGAGTTCCGCCCAGTCTGAGAATCGTCTGTGAGTTAGCCCGCTATACGCGCCCCCGGCAACTTTCCGGGGGCGCGTTTCGTCTTCAGGGTGGAAGGAGCGGCCAAGAGGGACGCCTTCCGGCCGGAAGACGGCGGTGTGTGTGATGGGAGTCTCACAGGCGTGGGAACCGCGGCGGTCGAGACCATTGCCGACCCGCCTCGGAATCCGGTCTGACCTGCGGAGGCATGCACACGGTCCGCGACTGGTCGCGCGTAGTGGCCGCACAGGGTACTGCATGATCAGAAAATTCGGGGGGCGGGTTGGGAATTCTGTCCTGATTCCAGTCGTTGTTTCCATCGGAAGCAGGGCACCCGAGGAAGGTGCTGAGCCCCAGAAAGTCCCGCTGACCCCACCATCGCAAGGGAGCACGCATGGCAACCCGTGCCGTCGCCCGTCGCAAGTCCGCCGCCGGCGACACCGACGTGGCAAGCAGTGTTCGCGCCTCAGCCGGCGAGATCGCCGACCGCGACCTGGTCGGCATGTACCTCGACGAGATCGCGCGTACACCGCTGCTCGACGCCGCCAAAGAGGTCGAGCTGTCCCAGATCATCGAGGCGGGAGTGTTCGCCAGGCAGATCCTCGACGGTGAGGAGGAGTCCAGGGCGGAAGCGACCCGCGAGGAACTGGAGGCGCTCGTCGCCGATGCCGAGCGGGCGAAGGACATCTTCATCCGGTCCAATCTGCGCCTCGTCGTGGCCGTGGCCCGACGCTACCCGCGCAGCGGTCTCCCGCTGCTCGACCTGATCCAGGAGGGCAACGCCGGCCTGGTGCGCGCGGTCGAGAAGTTCGACTACCGCAAGGGCTTCAAGTTCTCGACGTACGCGACGTGGTGGATCCGCCAGGCCATCACCCGGTCGATCGCCGACCAGTCGCGCACCATCCGTCTCCCCGTCCACCTGGTCGAGGAACTGGGCCGCGTCCGCCGTATCCAGCGCGAGTTCAACCGGGAGCACGGCCGGGACCCGGAGCCCGCCGAGATCGCCGCCGAGCTGGGTTCGACGGCGGAGCGCGTCAGCGACGTGCTGGACTGGGCCCGCGACCCGGTGTCACTGAACATGTCGGTGGACGACGAGGGCGAGACCCAGTTCGGCGACCTGCTGGAGGACACCTCCGCGGTCTCGCCCGAGCAGTCGGTCCTCACCCTGCTGCGCAGCGAGGAACTCGACGGTCTCATCGGCCGCCTGGACCAGCGTACCGCGTCGATCATCAAGATGCGGTACGGCATCGAGGACGGCCGGGAGCGCACGCTCACCGAGGTCGGCAAGGAGCACGGCCTCACCCGCGAGCGCATCCGCCAGATAGAGAAGCACGCACTGCTCGAGCTGAAGAAGCTGGCCCGAGACACCGGATTCGACGCGGCGGCGTGACGGCCCGGCCGCGCAGGCGGAGTGACCTGTCCGCGCGGCGGCGTCATCGCCGTCCGACGAATCCAGAATCGACCGGCATAACATCCCGGACCCGGGGCACAAGCCCCCTGGGCCCTGGAATCCATGGGCACCGGGCGTGTCTGACACACGCCCCCCCCGGGCCCCCGAAGCTGAGTCCCGACGCACTCCCCCCCCGGCGCCGGGACTCTCCCCAGAGCCGAGCTCCGGCGCACTCCCCCCTCGCGCCGGGGCTCGGCTCGACACGTTCCAGAGGTATGGACAAGTGCAACCGCCGGGAGGCGGCCGCACCTGTCACTGCCTGTCCCGTCAGTGAGGCGGTCGCCCCTTCACCTCAGGAGACGGCTGCCCGAGTCATCCGTGCGCCCAACTTCCTTACGCACTCGACGAGTTCCACGGGCTTCCGCACTGTGAAGTCGCAGTCGACCAGTGCCAGCCGTACGGCCAGCCACTCCACCTGATCGCCGGTGGACCCCCGCAGTCGGCAGGTGTGCTCGTCGATCGGTTCGGGCCTTGCCACCCAGTGGGGGAGCCGGGCGGCCACGTACTCGGCCGGAGCCGAGTAGGTCACCTCGAAGTCGTACGTCTCCTGCCGCCGCCGGAGCGACTGCTTCAGAAACTCGGCCGCGCTGCCCGTGGGCAGTTCGCGCGGGCTGAAGCGGGCCCCGGTCGCGAATGGCTCACTGACCCGGTCCACACGGAAGGTCCGCCAGTCGGCGCGGTCGAGATCGTAGGCGACGAGGTACCAGCGGCGACCGGTCGACACCAGCCGGTACGGTTCGGTCAGCCGCCGCGACTCGGTCCCGTCGCCGGAGCGGTAGGCGAACCGCAGCCGCTCGTGTCCCGCCACCGTCGACGCCATCACGGTCAGCGTCTCAGGGGCGATGCTCGCTCCGTCACCGCTGGTGAGCGGAGTGGTCGCGGACTGCAGCGTGGAGACCCGGTGTCGCAGCCGGGACGGCAGCACCTGCTCCAGCTTGGCGAGGGCACGTACGGAGGCCTCGTCCACACCCGCCACGGCGTGTCCGGCGCCGGCCCGCAGTCCCACGGCGATCGCCACGGCCTCCTCGTCGTCCAGCACCAGCGGGGGCATCGCCTTCCCGGCGACGAGGCGGTACCCGCCGTCGGCACCCTTGGTCGCCTGCACCGGGTACCCCAGCTCCCGCAGCCGGTCGACGTCCCGCCGCACGGTCCGCCGCGAGACGCCGAGCCGATCGGCCAGCTCACCGCCGGGCCACTCGCGGGGCGTCTGCAACAGGGAGAGCAACTGAAGCAGTCGTGCCGGCGTATCAGTGGTCATTCCAGCCTCCCCGTTCCCGCTTCTTCTTCATGCCTCCAGAATGCCCGCCAACTAGGACATGAACTGACCTATATCGGCTCTAGCTTGAGGTCATGACTTCCAGCAGCAGCACAGTCCCGTCCCCGCGGCCGGAGGCCGACCGAACAACCCCGTCCCCCGGGCCGGAGGCCGACTCCAAGCGGTGGTTCGCGCTGGCCATCGTGATGACCGCGGCCTTCATGGATCTTGTCGACGTCACCATCGTCAATATCGCGATCCCGTCGATCCGGCGGAACGAGGGCGCGTCCTTCAGCCAGGTCCAGTGGATCACCGCCGGTTACGCCCTCGCCTTCGCCGCCGGCCTCATCACCGGCGGACGGCTCGGTGACATCCACGGCCGCAAGCGGGTCTTCCTCATCGGGATCGGCGGTTTCACCCTCGCCTCCGCGCTCTGCGGACTCGCCGTGAACGCCGAGATGCTGGTCGCCGCGCGCATCCTGCAGGGCGCGATGGCCGCGCTGATGGTGCCGCAGGTGCTGTCGATCGTGCACGCCACCTTCCCCGCGCACGAGCGCGGCAAGGTCTTCGGCCTCTTCGGCGCGATCGTGGGACTGGGCGCCGTGTCCGGTCCGCTCCTGGGGGCGCTGCTCACCGAGTGGAACCTGTTCGGCCTCGAATGGCGGCCCATCTTCCTCATCAACCTGCCGGTCGGTATCGCCGGGCTGATCCTGGGCAGCCGTTTCATCGCCGAGTCCAAGGCCCCGCGCGCCCTCCGGCTCGACCTCGTCGGCGTCGCCCTGGTCACCCTCGGACTGCTGATGCTGATCTACCCGCTCACCCGCGGCCGCGAGCTGGGCTGGCCGACGTGGGGGTACGTGTCCATGGCCGGCTCGCTGGTCGTGTTCGCGGCACTGGTGGCGTACGAGAAGCGGAAGGCCGTGCGTGACGGTTCGCCGCTCATCGAGCTGTCCCTGTTCAGGGTGAAGAGTTTCGCGGCGGGCATCGCCGTGCAGACCGTCTTCGGAGTCTCACTCGGCATCTTCTTCCTGGTCTGGACGCTGTACATGCAGGAAGGGCTCGGCTGGAGCGCGCTGCGGGCCGGGCTGACCGGGGTGCCGTTCTCGGTGGCGGTGTCGGTAGCGGCGGGTCTGTCGGTGCAGTTGCTGGTCCCGCGCTTCGGACGCGGGGTGCTGCAGGCGGGAGCGCTGGTGATGGCGTCCGGCGTGCTGATCTACGTCTGGGAGTCCGAGCGGTACGGGCTCGCCATCGCCTCGTGGCAGATGGCGCTCCCACTGGTCGTGATGGGCGTGGGCATGGGACTGATCGTGGCCCCGCTGACGGACGCGGTGCTGTCGGAGGTGCCGCGCGAACACGCGGGATCGGCGTCCGGCCTGATCAACACGGTGCAGCAGATGGGCAACGCACTCGGGCTCGGGCTGGTGTCGGTGGTCTTCTTCGGGGTCATCGACGAGCGCCTGACGCCGATCACGGTCGGACCGGCCTTCGTGAACGGCTTCCAGCACGCGCTCTACTGGGTCGCCGGGGTACTGACGGCGATCTTCCTGCTGATGTTCGCCCTGCCACGGCGGCCGGCCCAGCACGTGGAGGGGGCCGACCCGGTGGACGGGGCCGCCGCGGAGGCCGAGCCGGGAGAGCCGGCCGAGCCGGTGGAGGGCGTCGCCGCCGCGGAGGGCACGGTTCGGGCGGGGGAACTGGTCTCCTGACCACAGGGGCCCGACCGGCCCCGCGCTCGGCGCCGGTCGGGCTGCGCTCGGCGCCGCCCCGCCCGCGACTTGCGGCGCTTGCCCGCCCCGCCCGCGCTTGCGGCGCTTGCCCGCCCCGCCCGCGCTTGCGGCGCTTGCAGCCGCCACCGCTTCCCATCCACTGCCCGGCGCTTCGCGGCGAGTTCGCGATCCGCCGGGCAGTTCCGTACGTGCGGGCGGCGGACATCCCCGCACCAAGCATTCGTCACGCACGCCCGTTTGCGTCCGCCTGATGCCCGAACCTGTTTACTTTCCCGACATTCGGACGTAGCCTCTCGTGGGAAACCACACGTTCGGGCATAGGGTGGAGGCGGACGGATTGTACGCACCGGAGAGGCAGCAGGAGATCCTCCGGCTCGCGCGCGACGGCGGTCGCGTGGACGTGCTGTCTCTGGCCGAGGAGTTCCAGGTCACGGCCGAGACCATCCGCCGCGATCTGAAGGCGCTGGACCGCGCCGGGTTGGTCCGCCGGGTGCACGGCGGCGCCATCCCCGCCGGCCGCCTCGACTTCGAGCCCGACCTCGCCGAGCGCGAGACCACCGCGGCCGACCAGAAGGAACGCATCGCCCGCGCCGCCGTGGCCGAACTGCCACCCGACGGCACGATGATCCTCGACGCCGGCACCACCACGGCCCGTCTCGCGGCGATGCTCCCGCTGGAGTCCCAGCTCACCGTGGTCACCCACAGTCTGCCCATCGCGGCCCGCCTCGCCGACCACCCCGGCATCCAGCTCCACCTCGTCGGAGGCCGCGTACGCCCCCGCACCCGCGCCGCCGTGGATGCCTGGGCGCTCCGGGCGTACGCGGAGATCCGCGCCGATCTCGTCTTCATCGCCGCCAACGGTTTCTCCGCCGAGCACGGACTGACCACGCCCGACCTCGCCGAGGCGGCCGTGAAGCGCGCGGCCGTCGCCGCGGCCCGCCGCGTCGTCCTGCTCGCCGACTCCGCCAAGCACGGTCAGGAACACTTCGCGCGGTTCGGCGCCCTCAGCGACGTGGACCTGCTGATCACCGACAGCGGGCTGAGCCCCGACGACGCCACCGCCATGGAGCGCGGCGGCACGGAAGTAGTGCGCGCATGATCCTCACGGTCACCCCGAACCCCTCCCTGGACCGCACGTACGAGGTCCCCTCGCTGGACCGCGGCGAGCTCATCCGGGCCACCGGCGAACGTATGGACCCGGGCGGCAAGGGCGTCAACGTCTCGCGTGCGGTCGCCGCGGCCGGGCAGCGCACGCTGGCCGTGCTGCCGTTGGGCGGTGCGCCGGGCGCGCTCGTCGCGGATCTGCTCGACGCCCAGGGCATCGAGGTCGCGCCCGTCCCGATCGCCGGGGCGACCCGTTCGAACATCGCGGTCGCGGAGCCCGACGGCACCCTCACGAAGATCAATGCTCCGGGACCGGAACTCTCGCCGACCGAGGCCGAGTTGCTGCTGGAGACGGTGCGCGGCCAGTCCGGGGCGGCGTCCTGGATCGCCTGCTGCGGCAGTCTGCCGCGCGGGCTCGACCCCTCCTGGTACGCGAAGCTGGTCGCCCGGGCCCACTCCGCCGGGGCCCGGATAGCGCTGGACACCTCGGGCCCGGCCCTGCTTGCCGCGCTCCGCGAACGCCCCGACGTGGTCAAGCCCAACGCCGAGGAGCTGGCCGAGGCGGTCGGCCGGCCGCTCGCCACGGTCGGCGACGCGGTCAAAGCCGCGGAGGAACTGCGCGCGTTGGGCGCGGACGCCGTCCTCGCCAGCCTCGGTGCGGACGGCCAACTGCTGGTGAACGGCTCCGGCGCCTGGTACGGGTCCGCCCGCGTGGACGCGGTCCGCAGCAACGTCGGGGCCGGCGACTCCTCGTTGGCGGGCTTCCTGATCGCCGACGGCCACGGCCCACAGGCCCTCGCCTCCGCGGTGGCCCACGGCGCGGCGGCCGTCCGGCTCCCGGGCAGCGTGATGCCGACCCCGGCGGACCTGGACCCAGCCACGGTGACGGTGACCTCGACGATTCCGACGGACCGCGTCCTGACGGAGCCGGTGCCATGAGCACGGTGACCGCCCCGCGCACGGCTCGTACCACCACCCCCTTTGCCCCGGGTGCGCGCTCTCCCCTATCGCGCATCCGGACAGCCGGTGTGGGGACCTACCTCCCCACGCCGGCGACCCCCACCCCCCTCACCACGGGCCGTGGATTCCCCGCCGCGGTTCGGCGAACTGAACCCGTCCCCCCTTGCGCCCACCCGATCCCCAGGGCGATACGCGTGCGAAGGAGCCCGCGATGAGTGAGATGATCACCGCGGACCTGGTCGATCTCGACCTGTCCGCCGACACCAAAGAGGCCGCGGCGCGTGCCCTCGCCGAACGGATGGTGGGGCTGGGCCGGGTGACCGACCTGGACGGCTTCCTGGCCGACGTCGCCGCCCGGGAGGCCCAGATGCCGACCGGTCTGGACGGCGGCATCGGGATCCCGCACTGCCGCAGCGCCCATGTCACCGAGCCCACGCTGGCCTTCGGGCGCAGCGCGGCCGGGATCGACTTCGGTGCGGCGGACGGCCCGGCCGACCTGATCTTCCTCATCGCCGCCCCGGCCGGCGCGGACGACGCCCATCTCACGATCCTGTCGGCGCTGGCACGCAAGCTCATGGACGACGAGTTCACGGGTGCGCTGCGCGCGGCGACCGACGCCGGACAGACGGCCGCCCTCATCCGCGGCGACGCAGCACTGAGCGCGGAGTCGAACAGCGGGGAGTCGAAGAGCGCCGGACCGAAGGGCGCCGACGCGGTCCCGCCGTCCGAGGGGAGCGTGGCCACGGCCGACCCGGAGACCGCGGAGGACGCGGACACCTCGGCCGACACGGTGACCACCACGGACGCCCCGGCGAGCGGCGCGCAGTCCTCGAGCACCTCGAACGCCCCGGTCCCCGAGAAGTTCCGGATCGTCGCGGTCACCTCCTGCCCGACCGGCATCGCCCACACCTACATGGCCGCGGAGTCCCTCGAGAACGCGGGCCGCGAGGCCGGGGTCGAACTCGTCGTCGAGACGCAGGGCTCCGCCGGATTCACCCGGCTCGACCCGGCCCTCATCGCCGCCGCGGACGGGGTGATCTTCGCGCACGACGTCCCCGTACGCGAGAAGGAACGATTCGCCGGAAAGCCCACGGTCGACGTCGGTGTGAAGGCCGGGATCAACCGCCCCGGCGAGCTCATCGCAGAGGTCCGCGGCAAGGCGGAGCGCGGCGAGGTCACCGCTCCCGCGGGCGCGGGCACGCCGGTGGAGCGCGCGGGCGAGGCCGGCGACGGATACGGCACCAGGCTGCGCAAGTGGCTGATGTCCGGCGTCAGTTACATGGTCCCGTTCGTCGCGGCGGGCGGTCTGCTGATCGCCCTGGGCTTCGCCATCGGCGGCTACACCATCAACAAGGCCCCTTCGGTGGCCGAGCACTTCGTGTGGACGCAAGCGGACAGCTGGGCCGCGCTGCTCTTCCAGATCGGCGGCGTCGCCTTCGGCTTCCTGGTCCCCGTCCTGGCCGGTTACATCGCCTACGGCATGGCCGACCGGCCCGGCCTGGTCCCTGGTTTCGTCGGCGGCATGATCGCCACCACCATCAACGCGGGCTTCCTGGGCGGTCTCGCGGCCGGTCTGATCGCCGGTGGTGTGGTGATGGCGATCCAGAAGGTGAAGGTCCCGGCGCCGCTGCGCGGCATCATGCCGGTGGTGGTGATCCCGCTGATCTCCTCCGCGGTGGTCGGATTCCTGATGTTCCTGGTCGTCGGCGAGCCCATCGCGGAACTGCAGAGCGCCCTGACCGACTGGCTGAAGGGCCTGTCCGGCGCCAACGCGGTCATCCTGGGCGTCATTCTCGGCCTGATGATGTGCTTCGACCTCGGCGGACCGGTCAACAAGGTCGCCTACGCCTTCGCCGTCGGCGGTCTCACCAACCCCACCGAGGGCAGCCTGAAGGTCATGGCCGCGGTGATGGCGGCGGGCATGGTCCCGCCGCTGGCGATGGCCCTGGCCACCACCGTGCGCGGCAAGCTCTTCACCAAGACCGAACGGGAGAACGGCAAGGCGGCCTGGGTACTGGGCTTCTCCTTCATCTCCGAGGGCGCGATCCCGTTCGCCGCGGCCGACCCGCTGCGTGTCATCCCCGCGTCGATGGTGGGAGGCGCGGTCACCGGCGCACTGTCGATGGTCTTCGACTGCACCCTGCGTGCCCCGCACGGCGGCATCTTCGTGGTCCCGCTGATCGGCAACCCCTTCCTCTACCTGGTGGCGATCGCGGCGGGCGTGCTCGTCTCGACGGGCCTGGTGGTGGTCCTGAAGGGCATGCGCAAGCAGACTCCGGAAGCCGCGTCGGCGGATGCGGCCGGGCCCACGGTGACCGCACAGCGCAAGGAGCCGGTGGCCGCCTGAGACCGGCTATCCGAGCGGTGGAGATGTGAGAATCGCCCCATTGCTTCGGATGTGAACCGTTCACCACAGCTGCGAGATGCGTCACGGTCCGGGGCCGAAGTCCCGGACCGTGGTGTCTACTGGGGGCATGTCCGATCACGTCTCGTTCCTTCAGATGACCGGCGTGGCCGCACTGACCGCGGCCGGTCTCGTCTGGGGTTCCGTTCTGCTGCGTGTCGTCCGGCGCAGGATTCACCGCACCGGCCAGTACCGGCACGACCGTTACGCGACCGGGCCCCGGCCCCTGCGCGCGCTGCCCCGCCAGGCCGGCCCGCCCCCGGAGGCGGTACAGCTGACCGCCGCCGAACGGGCCGCCTTCGCCGGACTCGTCCGGCAGTTCAGCGAGGGACGCTCCTAGAGCCCCTCTGGCACTCCCTGTTGGGCACTCCCGTTGGGCATTCGCGCCGGGCAGTCCCCTCGTGCACGTCAGCTCCCGAAGCGGGTCAGCGCATCAGCGGAGCGTCGCCGCCCTGCGCTCCATCGCCGCCCGGGCCGCGTTCTCCGTCTGATACACCTCGCACATGTGGCGCCCGTCGGGCGTCGCCGTGTGCTCGACCTCCCACAGGCTCAGCTCCTCCCCGTCGAGCAGCAGGAACGCATGCTCGTACAGCGAGTAGCCCAGCCCGATCCGCCCGGCCCGGCACGGCCTTCCGAACGCCTGCGTGATCTGATGCGCGAACGCCGTCCGCAGCAGTGCCGCGATCTCCGGTCCGGGAGCGTCAGGATTCTCCGCCCGGCGCAACAGCCGGCGTCCGTGGTCCGCCGAGTCGTCCGGTGAGTACTCCGGACCAGGCTCGGGGATCGGCGACAGGTGGACCAGCGCCGGCAGTTCGAAGTCCGGGGCATCCGGCGGCAGCGGCAGCCGCGCGGTGGCTGCCCGCAACTCCGTCTCGTCCGCGTAGACCTCGTGCTGCGGGTACGAGCCTGGTGCGGTGTTGTGCACCAGCTCCCACAACGTCAGCGCCGCGCCGTCCGCGAGCAGCCAGCTGTGCCGGTACGTCTCGCGGTGCAGGCCCGCGCTGTGGTGGGCGGAGTGCAGTGAACTGTCGTGCGCCAGCGCGCAGTCGAGCCGGCGTATCGTCTCCTCGGGCAGCTCGAAGGAGTTCATGGCGCGTCCGAGCAGTCGCGCGAGTTCCTCCTCCGGAGACTCGGGCGACTCGGACGGCTCGTACGCTGCGGTCTCGTACGGAACGCTCAAGGCATCTCCTGGCGTCGCTGCATGTCACCTCATGGGTGCACACCGTAGTCCCTCGGCGGGACATCATGTCCGGGAACCGAGAAAACGTACGCCCGGAAAACGGACGGGCCGCCCGGTAAGTTCCCGCGCGGGCTGGTCCAGTTGTTCCTTCGGTCCGTCAGAACCACGGTGTCAGAGGCCTGTTGCCCGCGATTCCCTCCCGCACTCCCTCCCCTCGGCCTTCACGGTGCACTGTCCCTTCTAGAGTTCACAGTGCACAACCCCTTCTCAAGTTCACAGCGCACAGCCGGTCGAGGCCATCACAGCGCACGCGCGCCCGCGGCCCGTCGAAGGGGCCGTGGTGCGCTGCCCGCCCGTGGTGATCACGGCGAACTGCCCGTTCTCGGGTGTCAGAGCGCGCTGCCCGCCTTCCACTCGCTCCACGACAGGTTCCACCCGTTGAGCCCGTTGTCCGGGGCGACCGTGGAGTTCTTCACGATCACGACGTCTCCGATCAGTGAGTTGTCGTAGAACCACTTCGCGGGCGTGGCCCCCTGCGCTCCCTGTACATCCGCGAGTCCCACACAGCCGTGGCTGGTGCCCGCCCGGCGGAACGGCGGATTGCCGCGGTTGTACCAGTAGTTGCCGTGGATGAACGTTCCCGACCGGGTCAGCCGCATCGCGTGCGGCACGTCCGGAATGTTGTAGTCCCCGCCGAAACCGACCGTCGAACCGTCCATCCGCGTCTGCGTGAACTTCGCCGAGATCACCATCTGCCCGTTGTACGTGGGGTTCTGAGGGCTGCCCGCCGAGATCGGGATCGTCTTGACCGTCCTGCCGTCGCGCACCACCGTCATCGTCTGCGTGCCGACGTCGACCGTTCAGCCCTCTTTCTTCAGCCTTCTTCCTTCGGGCTGCTGACTACGTCAGCTCCCGTAGAGCTCCTCGTACGACGGCCAGTTGCCGCCCGGGCCGGCCACCGGCTCGGCCGCGCGTATCGCCCGGACGATCGCCCTCGTCACCAGGTCCGCCCCGGCCGCCAGCACCTCGTTGAGGGCGACCGGTCCCTCCGACGGGAGCGGGCGTGCTCCCGTGGCGAGGGCGAACACCGTGTCCCCGTCGTTGAGCAGATGCACCGGCCGCACGGCACGCGCTATGCCGTCGTGCGCCGTCCCCGCGAGCTTCTGCGCCTGGGAACGGGACAGTTCGGCGTCCGTGGCCACCACCGCGAGCGTGGTGTTCAGCGACGGCGGCGTGTTCTTCTCCGCCGCCTCGGCGAAGCGCCGCTGAGCCGCCGAGTGGACCTCGGCCGCGGGATACGCCGGGCGTCCCCGGAACAACTCCCCGTACAGCACCCCCGTCTCCGGATCCACCACCGCTCCCACCGCGTTGGCCACCGCCAGCGCCGCCACGGTTATCCCCGAGCCGAGGACCGTGCTCGCCGTTCCTATCCCACCCTTGAAGCCGCCCGACACCGCTCCCGTACCCGCCCCCACACAGCCCTCCGCCACCGGTGCGCCCGGTGCGCTCGCGTCGGCCGCCGCCACCGCCGCTCGCCCGGTGGCCGCGTCCGGCCGGGCCCCGAAGTCGCCACCCCGCCCGAGGTCGAAGACACAGGCAGCCGGCACGACCGGAACGACGTGCCTCGGCTCGGGTCCCACCCGCACCCCGCGTCCCCGCTCCTCCAGCCAGGCCATCACGCCCGAGGCGGAGTCCAGCCCGTAGGCGCTGCCGCCGGTCAGCACCACGGCGTCTATCCGCTGCACCACATTGCGCGGGTCCAGGGCGTCGGTCTCCTTGGTGCCGGGTCCGCCGCCGCGCACGTCCACCGCGGCGGTCATCCCGCCCTCCGGAGCCAGCACGACCGTGGTCCCGGTGAGCCACCCGTCCCCTCTGCGCGTCGCATGTCCCACGCGCAGCCCGGCAACGTCCGTCAGTGCGTCAACTGTCATGCATCCCAGTGTGGGCGGTGCCGTGCGGCGGGAGTCACGGGGCCCCGGAAACCAGGCGTCCGGCCGTTCCCGGAGCGGCCGCACGTACTCTGGAGCCATGAGCACCGCCCCCGAGCCACGCGAGCCGAAGACTGCGCCGAGTGAGGCACCGGCCGCGCCGAAGAGCGCGCTGATCTTCGACGATCCGCTGGACCAGCAGTCCCCGGACGACACCGACCGGGGATGGGGCGAGCGTCCCGGCTCCGGGAGCGACTCCGCCGCTGATCTCAAGCGCTTCCTCGACGAGAAGCCGCCCCACCACCTCTGAACCCGTCGCAGTCCTGAGGGCAGTACTCGCCGCAGGACCCCTAGAGGTCCCGGCGGTCCGGACCGCGCTGTGCCGCGAGCAGGTCGCGGATCTCCTTGAGGACCTCCAACTCGGTCACCTCGATGACCTCCCGGGTCCCTTCCTTCTCCTTCTGGCGGGCCGCCTGCCGGGCCAGGTACTTGGACATCGGCAGGACCATCAGGAAGTACACGATGGACGCGGTGATCACGAACGTCAGCGTGGCGCTGAGGACCGTGCCCCACATGATCGGGATGCCCTTCGTGGCAGTGCCGGTCGTCGCGTCGAACTTGCACGGCCCCTGCAGACACGAGCTGTACCTGTCGAGGTCCTTCGTGCCGAACGCCCCGACCACGGGGTTGATCACGCCCTTCACCAAGGAGTTGACGATGTTGGTGAAGGCGGCGCCGATGACCACTGCGACCGCCAGATCGACGACGTTCCCGCGCATCAGGAAGGCCTTGAAGCCCTGCCAGATGTTCGGCTCCTTCTTCTCGCTCACCAAGAGGCCCTTCTACGGCTGCACCAGCTGTGGCACGGACAGCTCCGCAACCTACGACAGCGGGATCCGGGCCCGTACGGCCGGGGCACCTGATCCGAAGGCTCGACGCCAACTCGTCACGTGAAGCGCGTGAAGCACGTGAAGCACGTGAAGCACATGAAGCGCATGAGGCCGATGAGGCCGATGAGACATGTGTGGCATGTGAGTGTGTGTCACATGCGTGTGCCGGTCCGCGCCCGCCCGCGCGATGCCTCAGCACAGCGTCACCGCCAGCCGTGCGGTCACGCCGGCCCCGGCCAGCCGGGCCGCTGTCTCGCGCGGCACGGACAGCACGACGAGCGTTCCGCCGGAGGCAGGGGTGTGCCCGGCCCCGAAACGGTCTCCCGAGTCGGATTCGAAGTCGAACCCGTTGCCGGAGCTCGGCACGGGACCGGCGTCGGACGGGACGTGAGGCACCTTCGTCACTCGGGCACCGGAAGCCACCACCCGTGCGGTGCCGCTCTCTTCCGCCGCGATGACGTCGACCTGGTCGCCGGGACGGAGCAGCCGCACGGTGGCTCCGTCGGCGATGCGGACGGGTGCGGCCACCAACCGGACCGCCCCGCGCCCGCGTGCCGGATCGGCCACGGGATGGCCGCGTGCCCGTTCCGTGTCGCCGGCGCCCGACGCCAGGAGTGCCGCCGCGGTCACCGCCAGCCCGGCGGCCACGGCCCGCTTCCGGTGACGTACCAGGCGACGCAGTTGCCGCCCGCCGCCCCGTACCCGAACGGGATCGAAGTGCGGAACCTCGCAGGTGGGAGGGGCCTCCTCGCGTGGTGAGCGCGGTAGGGGAAGCGGTGGCAGTGACTGCGGGGGAGAGGGGAGCGGAGAGGCGGTAGGTAAAGGAGTGGGTGGTGAGGGGAGAGGTGATGGCTGGACCGGCTTGGAGCTTGCCCAGGTCGGCGTGCGAGGGGGAGTGGAAGGCGAATGCGGGGCCGAGGAAGCCTCGGGAGGAAGAGAGGCCAGCGGGGATGACGAGAGAGGGCGAGGAAGGACCACCGTGTACCACCACCTGCGTCGGGAGATCGGCTTGCGATCCCACGATGGGGCTTCGCCGCGGATCCCGCTGAGGCCCGTGGACAGCCCGCGAGTTGTGGACAACTTCCTCACCCGAACGAGAACTTCAGGGCAATACGAAGCCCGGATCCATCCCGCCCAGTGCCGTCGTGCACAAGCAGTCGCGCTTCTCGTTCGCAGGGAGACCGGCAACCGCGTCGAACAGGACGCCCCGCATGCGGTCCACGTTCGCCGCGAAGACCGTGAGGACCTCCTCGTGCGAGACCCCCTCACCGGTCTCCGCCCCGGCGTCCAGGTCGGTGACCAGCGTCAACGACGTGTAGCAGAGCTCCAGTTCACGGGCGAGCGCCGCCTCGGGATGTCCGGTCATGCCCACCACCGACCAGCCCTGCGCCTGGTGCCACAGCGATTCGGCTCGCGTGGAGAAACGCGGCCCCTCGATCACGACGAGGGTCCCGCCGTCCACGGGTTCCCAGTCACGGCCGCGCGCCGCCTCCAGCGCGGCCTGGCGTCCGACGGGGCAGTACGGGTCGGCCAGCGACACGTGCACGACGTTGGGCACCGAGCCGTCCGGAAGGGGCAGTCCGTCGAAGTATGTCTGCGTCCGGGCTTTCGTACGGTCCACGATCTGGTCCGGAACCAGCAGCGTGCCGGGCCCGTACTCGGGGCGCAGTCCGCCGACCGCGCAGGGCCCGAGCACCTGCCGTACCCCGACCGAGCGCAGCGCCCAGAGATTGGCGCGGTAGTTGATGCGATGCGGCGGCAGGTGGTGCTTACGGCCGTGCCGGGGGAGGAAGGCCACCCGCCGTCCGGCGAGTTCGCCGAGGAAGAGGGAGTCGCTGGGTGCCCCGTACGGGGTGTCCACCTGTATCTCGGTCACATCGTCGAGAAAGGAGTAGAAGCCCGAGCCGCCGATGACACCGATCTCGGCCGTGGTCGCTGTGTTCGCCATGCCGCGCACATTAGCCGCCCCGGGCCGGCACCTCAGCTGCCCCGGGCACGGCACCTCAGTCGCTCTGCTCTGCCCCGGCACCTCTGCCGCTCTGCCCCGCCCCGGCATCTCAGCCGCCCGGGCACGCCGAAGACCCCGCCGTCCTGGGACGGCGGGGTCCGGGAGGATGTCAGGCGGCGGAGCTGGACGTGCTGCTCGAACCGGACGACTTCGAGTCCGATGAGGACGACGAGGACGTCGACGAAGACGAGCTCTTGGAGTCCGAGGAGGACGACGACGAGGAGTCCGACGACTTCGACGTGGACTTCGGCGCGCTGCCGGACGACGCCCCGCGGCTGTCGTTGCGGTAGAAACCGGAGCCCTTGAAAACGATGCCGACCGCGGAGAACACCTTCTTCAGGCGGCCACCGCAGCTGGGGCACTCGGTCAGCGCGTCGTCGGTGAACTTCTGCACCGCCTCGAGGCCCTCGCCGCACTCGGTGCACTGGTACTGGTAGGTCGGCACTTGTCTTCCTCCTGGCACTCTCACTCGTTGAGTGCTAACGACGGTCTATAGTGACCTATTCCGCTGGATCAGTCCACTGGGACCGGCGTGCGGTGACCGACACCACGTGCCGCCGACCGGCACCGCGTGCCACCGTCCGACTCGTCGACCGGGGGACGAGTCGGGATCGCAGAGCCACCACGATCGCGAGCGCGAGCGTCGTCCCCGCGAGCGGCACCAGGAATCCGGCGCCTTCCCAGAGGCGGTCCTCCAACTGGCCGGCGGCGGTGACGGCCGCGGCCTGCCCGAGCGCCACCGCGCCGGTCAGCCAGGTGAACGCCTCCGTACGGGCGCCGTCCGGTACCAGGCCCTCCACCAGCGTGTAGCCGGTGATCAGCGCGGGTGCGACGCAGACACCCACAAGGAGGCCGAGTCCGGCGAGCGCGAGCACGGAGTGTGCGGCCCACAGCCCGGAGGCGGTCACCGCGAGGGCCGCGTAGCCGATCACCAGGCGCCGCCGCGGGGCGGTCTTCCAGGCGATCGCACCGCAGACGGCGCCGGAGAGCATGTTGCCCGCGGCGAAGACCCCGTAGAGCACGCCGTTCAGGCCGGGGGAGCCGATCGTTTCCGTGAAGGCGGCGAGCGAGACCTGCATGCCGCCGAAGACGGAGCCGATGCCCAGGAAAGCCACCACGAGAACACGCACCCCGGGGACCCGCAGTGCCGAAACGCGCTCCACGCGCGCGTGCCCGCCCACGACGACCACGGCGGGCTGGGTGCTCCGCTGTGCCGCGAACAGCAAACCGCCCACCAGGGTGAGCCCGGCTTCGGCCAGCAGTCCGGCGGCCGGGTCCACGGTCGTGCACAGCGCCGTCGCCACCAGCGGGCCGAGGACGAAGGTCAGCTCGTCCGTGACGGACTCGAAGGCAGCGGCCGTGGTCATCAGGGGCGAGCCCTGGAGCGCCACACCCCAGCGCGCCCGCACCATGGGGCCGATCTGCGGCACCGAGGCGCCGGTGGGCACGGCCGCCGCGAAAAGCGCCCACAAGGGGGCGTCCATGAGGGCGAGCGCTGTCAGGGAGAGACCGGCGAGGGTGTGCAGGATCACCCCGGGCAGCAGCACGGCACGCTGTCCGTACCGGTCGGCGAGCCGGCCCCCGTAGGGCGCGAAAAGCGCCAGGGAGACGCCGGTCACGGCCGCGACCGCGCCGGCGGCCCCGTAGGAACCGGTGGTGTGCCGCACCAGCAGCACGATGGAGACGGTCAGCATCGCGAACGGCTGGCGCGCGGCGAAGCCGGGGAGCAGAAACGTCCAGGCGCCACGGGTGCGCAGCAGTTGCCCGTAACCCGGGCGGGACGACTCGAGGGTGACCGTGGATGCCACGGCCGTGCCTTTCTGCCGCCTGGTAGCGCGGGCCCTCCGAGGGGGCGGGCGCGCCGAGAGCTGTCCTCTTGCGCGGACTGCGGTAGATACCGGGCGGAACAGCCACGGCCGCCGTGCGGTCGCGCCAGCTCTGCGTCAGGCAGAGTTGGTTCGTTCAGGGTGCGCGGTAATCCTACAGACGCCCTTCTGCCACTCAGCCGGCTACCCGGTCTGCCTGGGCTCCTCCGCCGCCCGGCCGGCCTCGCACCGGGCCGACGCCCCCGAAACGGCTTCAGTCAGCGTCTGTCCCTGCACCTCTGCCGCTCGGCCGGCATGACAGCCGGCCGACGCCCCGGAAGGGAACCGCTTCAGGGTCTGTCCCTGCACCTCCGCGCCCGGCCGGCCTCACAGCCGGCCGACGCCCCGAAACGGCTTCACCGCCTGCCCCTGCCCCCATTGCCGCCGTTCCCGTTGCCCGTGCCCAGCCAGCCGGCGAGCTTGCCGCCCTGGCCCACGGCCCGCAGGCGCCGCTCGGCGGCGTCGCGTACGGGGTCGGTGGTCACCACGAGCAACTCGTCCCCGCGTCGCAGCACCGTGGTGGGCAGCGGGACGAACGATTTGCCGTCGCGGACGACCAGGGTCACCGCGGCCCCGGCCGGCAGCCGCAGCTCGTTGATCTCGACGCCGTGCATCTTCGATCCCTCCGGGATCGCCACCGACAGCAGATGGCCGCGCAGCCGCTCCAGGGGCGCCGCCTCGATGCCGAGGTCGGCGGCCTCGTCGGCATCGGTCAGGCGCAGTTTGCGTGCCAACCAGGGCAGCGTCGGTCCCTGGACCAAGGTGTAGACGACCACCAGCACGAAGACCATGTTGAAGATCGACCGGCTGTCCTCGACGTCGTTCACCATCGGGATGGTTGCCAGGATGATGGGCACCGCGCCGCGCAGTCCGGCCCAGGACAGCAGTGCCTTCTCGCGCCAGGGGAAGCGGAACGGCAGCAGGCCGACGATCACGGAGACGGGCCGCGCCACCATGGTCAGCACCAGGCCGATGACGAGCGCGGGCACGAAGTCGTTGCCCAGTTCGTGCGGGGTGACCAGCAGACCGAGCAGCACGAACATGCCGATCTGCGCGATCCAGCCGAGCCCCTCGGCGAAGCCGCGCGTGGCGGGCCAGTGGGGCAGCCGGGAGTTGCCGAGCACCATCGACGCCAGGTACACCGCGAGGAAGCCGCTGCCGTGCGCGAGCGCACCGGCCGCGTACGCGGTGACCGCGATCGCCATCACGGCGATCGGGTACAGGCCGGAGGCGGGCAGCGCCACGTGCCGCAGCGCGTACGCGCCGAGCCAGCCCACCGCAATGCCGATCGCGGCGCCGATCGCCAGCTCAAGGGCTATCTTCCCGAGCAGCGCGTACCAGTGCTCCACCGGGCCGGCCGTGGAGAACGCGACCACCAGGATGACCACGGGAGCGTCGTTGAAGCCCGACTCGGCCTCGAGGACGCCCGTCAGCCGCGCGGGCAGGGGCACCTTGCGCAGCACCGAGAAGACCGCTGCCGCGTCGGTCGAGGAGACGACCGCGCCGATGATGAGCGACTGCCGCCAGTCCAGTCCGATCAGGTAGTGCGCGCCGGACGCCGTGATGCCGACGCTGACCGCGACACCGACCAGGGCCAGCGAGCTGGCGGCCCCCAGGGCGGGTTTGATCTCCTTCCACTTCGTGCCCAGACCGCCCTCGGCGAGGATCACGACGAGGGCGGCGTAGCCGATGACCTGGGTCAGCTCGGCATTGTCGAACTGGATGCCGGCGATGCCGTCCTGCCCCATGGCGATGCCGATGCCGAGGTAGACGAGCAGGCTGGGGAGCCCGCTGCGCGACGAGATCCGGACCGCTGCCACGGCGATGAGCAGGACGAGCGAGCAGACGAGCAGAAGCTGGTTCAGGTGGTGGACGGTCAGCGGCCTTCCTTCCCCTTGCGTGTGATCCCTGTCGTGGTGCGTGCGGCTCCGGAGCCGCTTGCGCGGCCCTGGAGCCAGTGTGGGCGGGCCCGGACCCTTCTGCCCGGAGCCAGTGTGGGCAGGCCCGGACCCTTGTGCCCGGAGCCAGGGCCCATGCCGGGGCCATGGCTCTTGCCGGGGCCATGCCTCTCGCCGGGGCCACGAGGACAGTGGTCCTGCCTGGTCATGGCACCAGTCCGGGGCCTGGTTCCTGCCCTGCCCTGGCTCCCGTGCGGGCCTGGCCCAGCGGGACTCCGGCCCCGCGCGGGTTCCGGATCTTCTTCGTTGTATGTGTGGTCGGTCGTGTGTGCGATTCCGGGCCCCTGTGTGATCGGGCCGGCGTGTGGGTCAGCCCCGCGTGCGCGCACGCCGGTACGAAGCCGGTCGGCGCTGCGGATTCCCTGAGTGGGGCTCCGTTGGCCTGTGGCTGCGTGGGCCGGTCGGTCCGTGGGTGGCCGTGGGTTCCCGAGTGGGGTCGGGGCCCGTGCCGGTCAGTGACCCGGGCCTCCGAGTGGGGTCGGGGCCCGTGTCGGTCATGACCCAGGCCTCCGAGTGGGGGCCTGTGGCCGGTGCCGGGACGGTGGTCCCGGGCTCGTGTGCGGGACGCCGGTGCCTTCGTGGGCCGGTGTCACCGCGTAGCGATCTCCGGATTGCCGAGTGACGCGCGTGGCAACCCAAGTACTTCGTTACCTTACCTAACTCTTGACGCTTTCTTGACACTCGGGGGCGATCTCGAACGCGCGTCTTATTCGTTACACGACACCGCGTCAAGTGCCCGGGGCGCCTGCGCCTATGGTTGCTCCAGCGCTCCGACAACCGCACAGCCCGCCCTGCCGCCGCTCGCGAAGGACAGCAAGGACAGCGATGCCCGCCAACACCCCCACTACCTCGTCCGGTCAGGAATCCGGCAAGTCCGGCAGGAAGAAGGGGCGCAGAGCCCGTCTCATCGTGATTGTCCTGGTATTGGCCATCCTTGGAGGCGTCGGTTTCGGCGCGTACTGGAGCATCAGCACCGTGCGCGCCTCGTTCCCGCAGACCAAGGGCTCGGTGAAACTGGACGGTCTGACGGGCCCGGTCGACGTCAAACGTGACGGATACGGCATCCCGCAGATCTACGCCTCGTCCGACGAGGACCTCTTCATGGCCCAGGGCTACGTCCAGGCGCAGGACCGGTTCTGGGAGATGGACGTGCGCCGCCACATGACCTCCGGCCGGCTCTCCGAGATGTTCGGCGAGAGCCAGGTGAAGAACGACGAGTTCCTGCGCACGCTCGGCTGGGAACGGGTTGCCAAGAAGGAGTACGACACCAAGCTCTCGCCCGAGACGAAGAAGTACCTCCAGGCGTACGCCAAGGGAGTCAACGCGTACCTGAAGGGCAAGAACGCCGAGGACATCTCCCTTGAGTACGCCGCCCTGGGCTTCAGCAACGACTACAGGCCCGCGCAGTGGACCCCGGTCGACTCGGTGGCCTGGCTCAAGGCGATGGCCTGGGACCTGCGCGGCAACATGCAGGACGAGGTCGACCGGGCCCTGATGACCAGCCGCCTCGGCCCCCAGCAGATCAAGGACCTGTACCCGGCGTACCCGTACGACCGGAACAAGACGATCGTCCAGGAAGGCGAGTACGACAGCGCCACCGAGACGTGGGAGCAGAACTCCGGCTCCGGCACGTCCACGCAGGGAACCCAGAGCGCCGCGGGGACCATCGCGGGCTCCCCGGGCATCCAGAGCCAGCTCGCGGGCCTCTACGAGGTCCTGGACGACGTTCCCGCGGCCGTCGGGGTGAACGGCAACGGCATCGGCTCGAACTCCTGGGTGGTCTCCGGCGACCACACGATCACCGGCAAGCCGCTGCTCGCCAACGACCCGCACCTGGCGCCCACGTTGCCCTCGGTCTGGTATCAGATGGGCCTGCACTGCCGCGACGTCGGCGCCAAGTGCCAGTACGACGTCAGCGGGTACACCTTCGCCGGTATGCCCGGCGTGATAATCGGCCACAACCAGAACATCGCCTGGGGCATGACCAACTCCGGCGTGGACGTCACCGACCTGTACCTGCAGAAGCTCACCGGGGACGGCTACCAGTACGACGGCAAGGTGGTGCCCTTCACCACCCGCGAGGAAACGATCAAGGTCGCGGGCGGCACCTCCAAGACGATCGTCGTACGGGAGACCAAGGCCGGGCCGCTGCTGTCCGACCGTGACGACGAGCTGGTCCAGGTCGGCAAGAAGGCCAACGTGGACGCCGCGGCGCCCGACCGCGGCGACGGCTACGGCATCGCGCTGCGCTGGACGGCGCTGGACCCGGGCACCTCGATGGACGCCGTCTTCGCGATGGACAAGGCCGCCGGCTGGTCCGACTTCCGCAAGGCGGCCGCCCTGTTCGACGTGCCCTCGCAGAACCTGATCTACGCCGACACCGAGGGCCACATCGGCTACCAGCTGCCGGGGAAGATCCCCACGCGCGCCCAGGGCCAGAACGGCTCGCTCCCGGTGCCCGGCTGGGACTCGAAGTACAAGTGGACCGGCTACCTCAAGCAGTCCGAGCTGCCGTACGAGTACGACCCGGAGCGCGGCTACATCGTGACCGCCAACCAGGCCGTCGTCGACAAGGACAAGTACCCCTACACGCTCACCACGGACTGGGGCTACGGCACCCGCAGCCAGCGGATCATCGACCTGATCGACGCGAAGACCAAGAACGGCGGCAAGATCTCCACCGACGACATGCGGCAGATGCAGCTAGACAACAGCAGTGAGGTCGCCAAGCTGCTGGTGCCCCTGCTGCTCAAGATCGACGTCGGGGACAAGTACGTCCGCGAGGGCCAGAAGCTGCTCGAGGGCTGGGACTACACCCAGGACGCGGACTCCGCGGCGGCGGCCTACTTCAACGCGGTCTGGCGCAACATCCTCAAGCTCGCCTTCGGCAACAAGCTCCCCAAGGAGCTGCGGGTCGAGGGCCAGTGCCTCTACGTGGAGCCCACCGACCAGACCGGTCCCGTCGACGAGGACCGCAAGGTGCGCGAGTGCGGCCAGCGCGACGCCGACTCCGCGCAGCCGGACGGCGGCGACCGCTGGTTCGAGGTGGTCCGCGACCTCCTCGACAAGGAGAAGAGCGACTGGTGGACCGCGCCCGGACCGCGCAACGAGGACCCGGTCACCAACCGGGACGGTCTCTTCAAGCGGGCCATGACCGACGCTCGGTGGGAGCTGACCGCCAAGCTCGGCAAGGACATGGACACCTGGAGCTGGGGCCGGCTGCACAGGCTCTACCTGAAGAACCAGACCCTGGGCACGGAGGGGCCGAGCTTCCTGCGGTACATGCTCAACCGGGGCCCCTACAACCTGGGCGGCGGAGAAGCGGCGGTCGACGCCACCGGCTGGAACGCGGCGGGCGGCTACCAGGTCGTCTGGGTGCCGTCGATGCGGATGGTGGTCAACCTCGAGGACCTCGACAAGTCGAAGTGGATCAACCTGACCGGTGCCTCCGGGCACGCCTACAGCTCCCACTACACCGACCAGACCCAGAAGTGGGTCGACGGTGAACTGCTGCCGTGGGCGTACTCGGCGAAGGCGGTCGACGCGGCCACGGAGGACACCCTGTCGCTGCAGCCCTGATCCGACTCCTCGGGGCCCGCGAAAGGTCCTTGAAACGGTGAAACGGCCCTCCACGCGCGCGAGGAGGGCCGTTTTCCGTGCAGCCGATCAGGAAGGCCGCGGCCGGTCAGGAGACCGTGCGGAAGCGCCGTACCCCCGAGGGTGTCACCACCGCGTCCACCGGCCGGTCGTGCGGCTCCTCGGGGACGCGTCGCACGACCTCCTCGTCGTACAGGAGAACCACCAGTGCCGGAGTGGCACCGGACCGCTCCAGCCGTTGCAGGACCCGGTCGTAGGAGCCCCCGCCCCGCCCGAGGCGCATACCGCGCTCGTCGACGGCGAGGCCGGGAAGCAGGACGGCGTCCGCGCCGAGGACGGCATCGGGGCCCAGCCGCTCGCCCGCGGGCTCCAGGAGGGCCATGCGGCCGCCGTGTCGGACGCGCTCAAGTGAGCACTCGCCCTCGTACACCCCCCAGTCCAGGTCGTTGTCAACCATGAGCAGGGGCAACAGGACGCGCACACCCCGCGCGCGGAGCGAATCGAGGAGCGCGCGGGTGCCTGGTTCACTCCCCACGGAGACGTACGCCGCCACGGTGTGCGCCCCGGCCAGCTCGTTCAGCCCGAGGGCGGCCCGTGCCAGGGCCGCGGTCGCTTCCTGCAGGTCATCGGCCGTCAACCTGTTTCTCACCGCGAGGATTTCCCGCCGCAACAATCGCTTGTCAGGCTCCGCCTCGCGCCCTGTGTATGTCACAGCTTGGTCCCGAACTCGTCTTAATGTGCTCATATGAGAGCGAATTAACCGGAGTCAAACATTCCACACATAGTCACCGGATATGGTTGCGCACATGACTGAGTCGTACCCCAGGATCAGCAAGGCTGTCATTCCGGCAGCGGGCCTCGGCACCCGGTTCCTGCCGGCTACCAAGGCCACTCCCAAGGAGATGCTGCCCGTCGTTGACAAGCCCGCGATCCAGTATGTGGTCGAGGAGGCCGTGGCGGCGGGCCTCGATGATGTTCTCATGATCACGGGCCGCAACAAGCGCCCGCTCGAGGACCACTTCGACCGCAACTACGAGCTCGAGTCGGCGCTCGAGAAGAAGGGCGACGCCGGCCGGCTCGCCAAGGTGCAGGAGTCCAGCGACCTGGCGACCATGCACTACGTCCGCCAGGGTGACCCCAAGGGCCTCGGCCACGCCATCCTGTGCGCGGCCCCGCACGTGGGCCACGAGCCCTTCGCCGTCCTCCTGGGTGACGACCTGATCGACCCGCGTGACCCGCTGCTGCAGCGCATGATCGAGGTGCAGACCGAGCACGGCGGCAGTGTGATCGCTCTCATGGAGGTCGATCCCGAGCAGATCCACCTCTACGGCTGCGCGGCCGTGGAGACCACCGTGGAGTCCGACGTCGTCAAACTGAGCGACCTGGTCGAGAAGCCGGACCCGGCGGACGCCCCCAGCAACTACGCGATCATCGGCCGCTACGTCCTCGCCCCGGAGGTCTTCGACGTCCTGCGCAAGACCGAGCCGGGCCGCGGCGGCGAGATCCAGATCACCGACGCCCTCCAGCAACTCGCCTCCGACGAGAAGATCGGCGGCCCGGTGCACGGCGTGATCTTCAAGGGCCGTCGTTATGACACCGGCGATCGTGGCGACTACCTCCGTGCCATTGTCCGACTCGCGTGCGAACGTGAAGACCTGGGCCCGGACTTCCGGACCTGGCTTCGCAGTTATGTCACGGAGGAGATGTAGCGATTTGAGCAGCGCCGCGACCCGCGTCACCGGCCAGGATCACTCCGGTCAGGAGCATCCCGGCCAGGACCGCCTCTGGTCGGTGACCGAACACCTGGAGGACATCCTCGCGACCGTACGCCCCCTGGAGCCCATCGAACTGCAACTCCTCGACGCACAGGGCTGCGTCCTGGTCGAGGACGTCACGGTGCCGGTGTCACTGCCGCCGTTCGACAACAGCTCCATGGACGGGTACGCGGTGCGGGTCGCGGACGTGGCGGGCGCCGGGGACGAGATCCCCGCCGTCCTCACGGTGATCGGGGACGTGGCCGCCGGCCACGGCGAGCAGCCGAACGTGGGCCCCGGTCAGGCCGCGCGCATCATGACCGGCGCCCCGCTGCCACCCGGCGCCGAGACGGTGATCCCCGTCGAGTGGACCGACGGCGGTCTCGGTGCCGGACCGGTCTCGAAGATGCACGCCCACAGTGCGGCCCCCCAGGCCGCCGGGGCGGAGGTACAGGTCTACCGCTCGGCCCCGGCACGCGCGCACGTGCGCGCGAAGGGCAGCGACGTCAGGGCCGGCGACCTCGCCCTGGCCGCCGGCACCGTGCTCGGCCCGGCACAGATCGCGCTCCTCGCGGCGATCGGCCGGGGCACGGTACGCGTGCGCCCGCGCCCGCGCGTGGTCGTCCTCTCCACGGGCAGCGAACTCGTCCAGCCGGGTGAGTCGTTGGCCATGGGCCAGATCTACGACTCCAACAGCTTCGCGCTCACCGCGGCCGCCCGGGACGCCGGGGCGATCGCCTACCGGGTCGGCGCGGTCGCCGACGACGCCCGGACACTGCGCGCCACCATCGAGGACCAGCTCATCCGGGCCGATCTGCTGGTCACCACCGGCGGGGTCAGCGTGGGCGCGTACGACGTCGTCAAGGAGGCCCTCGAGTCTGTCGGCGAGGAGGACGAGACCGGCGGCGGAGTCGAGTTCCGCAAGATCGCCATGCAGCCCGGCAAGCCCCAGGGCTTCGGATCCATCGGCCCCGAGCACACCCCGCTGGTGGCACTGCCGGGCAACCCGGTCTCGTCGTACGTCTCCTTCGAACTGTTCGTACGACCGGCGATCCGCACCCTCATGGGCCTCGACGACGTGCACCGGCCCACCAGGCGCGCGGAGCTGACCGCCGACAAGGCCCTGGCCTCGCCCGCCGGACGCCGGCAGTTCCTGCGTGGACGGTACGCGGACGGCCAGGTGCGCCCCGTCGGAGGCGCCGGATCGC
Source organism: Streptomyces cavernae (assembly GCF_004023625.1). Lineage (GTDB taxonomy): Bacteria > Actinomycetota > Actinomycetes > Streptomycetales > Streptomycetaceae > Streptomyces > Streptomyces cavernae. Next base: position 307,566 of record NZ_ML137710.1, read on the forward strand.
ACCTGGTGGCGGCCCTGGCCCACGCCAACGCGCTGATCGTGGTCCCCGAGGAGACCGAATCCGTGGAGCCCGGCACCGAGGTCGAGGTGGTCCTGCTCGGCTGAGGGCGCCGATTCACGTGGTTCCGGTCGGTGCTGAGGGCGCTCCTGCACGTCGTCCCGGTAGGCGCTGAGGGCCGGTCCGGGCAATCCTGGTCGGCTCCGAACGCCGAGTTGGAGGTACCGTGTCGCGCACAACACGCCCGACCGGGAGCGCCATGACCGTCCCTTCCCCGGGGGAGACCCCCGGACCCTCCGCACAGGAACAGGACCGACTCACGCACATCGACCAGGCGGGCGCCGCCCGCATGGTCGACGTATCGGAGAAGGCCGTCACCGCGCGCAGCGCACGCGCGAGCGGACGTGTCCTGGTCTCGCCCAGGGTCGTCGAACTCCTGCGCGGCGAGGGCGTCCCCAAGGGCGACGCCCTCGCCACTGCCCGGATCGCGGGCATCATGGGCGCCAAGCGCACTCCGGACCTGATTCCGCTTTGTCACCCGTTGTCGGTGTCGGGTGTGAAACTGGACCTGTCGGTCGCGGACGACGCCGTCGAGATCCTGGCCACGGTGAAGACCACCGATCGCACGGGCGTCGAGATGGAGGCACTCACCGCGGTCAGCGTGGCGGCCCTGACCGTGATCGACATGGTCAAGGCCGTGGACAAGGGGGCGGTCATCACGGACGTGAGGGTGGAGGAGAAGACGGGCGGCAAGTCCGGGCACTGGCACCGGGGAGCTCCGGCATGAGGGCGGCCGGCACGACCGGGCACGCCCGTGGGGTCGCACCTGCGCGGGTCCGCAGGGTCTGCGGGGTCCGCGGGGCCGCATGCGCAGGTTCGCGGAGGACGGAGGCGTCGGTATGACGGCAGTCGGTGAGGCATCCGCCGGACGTGCCCCCTACCGGGCTCTGGTCGTGACCGCCTCGAACCGCGCGGCGGCCGGTATCTACGCCGACAAGGGCGGACCTCTGATCACCGAAGGGCTGCGGGACTTCGGTTTCGCGGTGGACGGACCTCAGGTCGTGCCCGACGGCGACCCCGTGGAGGCGGCCCTGCGCGCGGGCGTGGAGGCCGGCTACGACGTCATCGTGACGACGGGCGGCACCGGCATATCGCCCACCGACCGCACTCCCGAGGCGACGCTCAGGGTCCTCGACCGCGAGATCCCGGGCATCGCCGAGGCGATCCGGGCGTTCGGCCGGGAGAAGGTGCCGACGGCGGCCCTGTCCCGGGGGATCGCGGGAGTCGCGGGCGGGACGCTGATCGTCAACCTCCCGGGTTCCACGGGCGGCGTTCGGGACGGACTCGCCGTCCTGGAGCCCCTGCTCGTGCATGCCGTCGAGCAGATCCGCGGCGGCGACCATCCCCGGCCCGACCACGCCCGGCCCACCGGTGGTGGTCACCTCGGATCTTCTGGGGGTGCGAGCTGAACAGCCCATCCTGGCCAGTGGAGCTGGTGGACGGCGATGTGGTCCTCCGGCCCATAAGGCTGCGCGACCAGCGCGCCTGGCGTGAGGTGAACCGGCGCAACCGGGACTGGCTGCGGCCCTGGGAGGCGACCATCCCGCCGCCCTCCGTCAGCGGGCCGATCACGCACCGGCCGACCTACCGGCAGATGGTCCGGCATCTGCGCGCGGAGGCGGGCGCGGGGCGGATGCTGCCGTTCGTGATCGAGTACCAGGGGCGCCTGGTCGGCCAGTTGACCGTCGCCGGGATCACCTGGGGGTCGATGTGCTCGGGGCATGTCGGTTACTGGGTGGACCAGGCCGTGGCGGGCCGCGGCGTGATGCCGACGGCGGTGGCGCTGGTCGTCGACCACTGCTTCCGGACCGTGGGCCTGCACCGCATCGAGGTCTGCATTCGGCCCGAGAACGGTCCGAGTAGGCGGGTCGTGGAGAAACTCGGATTCCGCGAGGAGGGGCTGCGTCCGCGTTATCTCCACATCGACGGCGCGTGGCGCGACCACCTCGTGTTCGCACTCACCGCGGAGGAGGTGCCGGACGGGTTGCTGCGTCGTTGGCAGCGGACCCGCGCGCGGGGCACGTCGCAAAACAGCCCACGGGACACTCCGCGGAACACGGCTTAGGACTTCCGGACACGGCGCGGATCCCCGAAAATGAAATACTTGTTCGAAAATGATCGGACAGCGACCGCCTGGGGGCATTAATTTTCGCGCTCCAGGTGGGTGACTGATCGCATCGGTCACAAAAAAAGCTCGAAATATCAGCCAGATCGTGCGACACACCGGCTCAATTGGCAGATGGGCTCACGCAAACCCCTCTACCGTGTGAGGGGTGAGCAGCAGCGGCCTCATCTACGCAGTCATTGTCGGGGCCTGGGCCGCCTACTTGGTGCCAATGTGGCTCCGTAGGCAGGACGAGCTGAACGAAGCCCGTCCGACGGAACGCTTCAGCACCGCCATCCGGCTGCTGTCCGGAAGGGCGGGGATGGAGCGCCGATACGCCAGGGACCTGAAGGCGCGCTCCACCGAGGAGGGGGAGCCCGACGCCGACCCGGACGTGATCACCGATTCGGTGGACGTCCGGGCCTTCGCCGTGCCCCCACGAGAACGGGAGGACGGCGGCAGGGCGCGACGCCGGGAGGCGAGCCCCGCGGCTCACGAGGGTGCCCAGCAGGTCTCGGCCAAGGCGACACCGTCCGGCCCCGCGAAGTCGGTGAAGTCTCCCCAGCCGTCGGGGCAGCCGGCCGGTTCCGCCCCCCGCCCCGGTTCGGGCTCCGGGAAGGCGGCGCCCGGGAACCCCGGTGCGCGCAGGCCGGATGCCCGTCCGATGGAGGCGCGCGTGCCCGGTGCCCGGACACCCGACGGCCGCGTTCCCGGCGCGCGCAAGCCCGGTGCGCTCCGTGGCGACGCCCCGGCGCGCGGGAAGGCCGCCACGGAGGCCGCGGCACGAGCCCGGCGCTCGAAGGTGCTCGCGCGCCGACGTCGTACGACCACGGTGCTGTTCCTCGCCTTCACGCTCGGCTCGATCGTCGCGGCCGTCGGCGGGCTGGCGTTCCTGTGGGCGCCGGGAGTCCCGGCGGTGCTGCTGAGCGTGTACATCGCGCATCTGCGGGCGCAGGAACGGCGCCGCTTCACCTACACGATGGACCGGCGCCGGGCCGAGGCCGCGGCCCAGCAGCTGCGTGAGCGGGAGTCGCGACGCCGGCACACCGCCCCGGTGGACGATCAGCCCGAGGCGGTCGACGAAAGCCCCGAGCCGGAGGTCGACCCCGGGCTGTCCGCGCTCGCCGCCGACCGCCGCGCGCTGGTCGAGCAGACCGATCACGCGGAGTGGGTGGACCAGCAGAAGGAACGGCAGCGCGGTCCCGGGCGCGGCGACAGCTGGGACCCGGTGCCGGTGCCGTTGCCGACGTACGTGACCGCACCGGTCGCGCCGCGCGCCACCTCCGACGTCGACCTCGGCTCGCCCGACGCGTGGAGTTCGGCGCGCTCCTCCGCCGCTGAGCCCGCGCCCGCGGCGGCGGACGCGGACGCCGAAGCGGAGGACCACCCTGAGCCGCCGGCCGACGACGCCCGCTCGGACGCCCGCCGCGCGGCATCGGCCCGCCGCGCCCGCGAAAGGGGCCGCACCCCCCTGTTCGACCAGTACGCGGAAGGCGATCGCCCACGCGCCGCCAATGAGTGAAACCGGCATTCCGACCAGCCAGGAGGCCTGCCGGGAACGGATTTCCAAGCACCCGGACGGGGATGCTAAAGTTTCACTCGTTGCAAGGGCCTGTGGCGCAGTCCGGTAGCGCACCTCGTTCGCATCGAGGGGGCCAGGGGTTCAAATCCCCTCAGGTCCACGCAGCTCAAAGCCCCGGTAGGTGATCACCGACCGGGGCTTTGACGTGCCTTATGGCAGCGAAGTACGGCAACCGCTTTGGATCTTGTTTCCCAATCTGCTTGCCGAGCTTGCGCGGTGCCCTCGGGTGGCGACGAGGTTCGGTCCTGACCACGGCTCACCGGCCGCTCGCTTCGCCAACTCCTGCTCTCCCGGTCGGGGTCAAGAGCAGTGACGCAGATCTGCGGCAGCGGGAGCGTGGCCGCGGACGCCTGGGTGTTCGTCTCGTCATGGAACAAGCGCCGGACCGGTCGGCGTACGGGGGCATGTGGCCCAAGGGACCTGTGGGGCCAGTGTGACGTCTGTCGGAGCTCCGACGCTTCTCCAGTGAGGCGTGATGGCCTCCCCAAAAAACCTTCCTTGGGGGAACCTTGACGAGAAGTACCTTGCCCGGACGCATACTTGCCCGGGTAGTGGGCGTAGTCGCAGCACTGGCCGTCGGGCTCACGGCCGCACCGCTGGCGGGCACTGCACAGGCCTACGGCGCGGCGTCGGGAACGCTGAGCTTCAGCGGCGATCCGGGTGAGCCCATATCGGGCGGCCAGTCGTATGTGTACACGGCTGGAGCGGTCCAGCTGTTCGACGTCCAGGCCAGCAGGGACGAGAACAGCCTTAGCGTCGCGATAGATTCGGAGCCGGGTACGCTCTGGCGTCTCATCGTCGCCGCCCCCGATGGTCAGAAGCTGACTGAGGGCACCACGTATACCGGGACGAAGCAATGGCCCTACGCCCAGCCGGAGGATCCGGAACTGGTTTTCGGCGGGATCGACAACGGGACCGAGAAGGGCTGTAACACCAACTCCGGGTCTTTCACCATCGAGCACATCGCTTTCGGCCCCTACGGCTATGTCCGCGAACTCGACGCCACCTTCGAGCAGTACTGCAACGGATCGACGGTGCCTCTGCGCGGGGCGGTTCACGCGGTCATGCCCGAACCTCCGGTTGAACTCGCCATGGGGATGAACGTCGACCCCGAGGGCACGGTGGACGGCCCGGATGGTCGGATCACCGTCGGTGGCACCGTGACGTGCAACAAGCCTGCGAGCGTCTGGATCGTCGGCCAGGTCTTCCAGATCCAGAAGAAGGAGGCGCCGGGCACGTCCTTCGAGACGACTGTGGCCTGCACCCCGGGCGCGCCCGTCCTCTGGTCTGTCAGCCTCACCAGCCAGGAACCCGGCACCTCGTTCCAGCCGGGCGCTGCGACGATGCGCAGCAGGGCCCGAGCGGATGACCGGGACTACCCGGTGACTGCCGACACTGGACAGCAGGAGTCGGTGGTCACGCTTTCCAAGGCCTGATACGCGGCCGACAGGCGGCGTGGCTCGCGGAAACGTGAGTCGCGTCGCCTGCTTCGTCTCCTCTTCTCTTTCTTCTTCTCTTCCGAACGGTTCGCGTACGTCCGCTACAGGGACTTCGCGAAGCAGCGGCTGTTCGGTTCGTGGCGGTAGTAACCGAACTTGGCGCAGGGTTCGTAGCCGCTGGATGTGTACAGGGCTATGGCCTCCGGCTGCTTCGTGCCCGTCTCCAGGACCATGCGGATGCGGCCCGCGGCCCTCGCGTCCTCCTCCAGCGCCGCCAGGATGCGGCGGGCGAGGCCCTGGCCTCGGGCCTCCTTGATCACGTACATGCGCTTGAGCTCCGCGTCGCCGTTCGCGTAGCCCTCGTCGTTCTTCTCCTGCGAGCGCCAGCCGCCGGTGGCCACCGGGCGGTCCCGGTCGTCGTACGCGATCAGGTAGAGGCCCTGCGGGGGGCTGAACATCGCCGGGGTGAGGGGGGTGATGTCGCCACCGTCGCCGTAACGTTCGGCGTATTCCAGTTGGACCTCGTCGTTGAGCTTGACGGCGTCGGGGTGGTCGAAGGGCACCTGGCGAATATTCATGCCGGTTAGGATATAACTATGCGGACGTGCTGGCTCGGGCGCTCTCCGCGTTCAGTATCGTGCCCCCGTGCTCACTGTGACCTCTGTAAACGTTAACGGGCTGCGGGCTGCCACGAAGAAGGGCTTCGTGGAGTGGTTGGCCGGGACCTCCGCCGATGTGCTGTGTCTGCAGGAAGTGCGGGCCGAGCCTGGGCAGTTGCCCGAGGAGGTGCGGGAACCCGACGGGTGGCACGTCGTGCACGCGCCCGCCGCGGCCAAGGGGCGGGCCGGGGTGTCCCTCTACACGCGCCGGGCGCCCGAGCGGGTTCAGGTCGGGTTCGGTTCCGTCGAGTTCGACGACAGCGGGCGGTATGTGGAGGTCGATCTGCCAGGGGTGACGGTGGGGAGTCTCTATCTGCCCTCGGGGGAGGTCGGGACCGACCGGCAGGAGGAGAAGGTCCGGTTCATGACCGAGTTCCTCGGCTATCTGGAGGGGCTTCGGGAGCGGGCCGCCGCCGGAGGGCGCGAGGTTCTCGTGTGCGGTGACTGGAACATCGCCCATCAGGAGGCGGACCTCAAGAACTGGCGGGCCAACCAGAAGAACTCCGGGTTCCTGCCCGAGGAGCGGGCCTGGCTCGGGAGTGTGCTCGAGGCCGGGACCGGTGGGTACGTCGATGTCGTACGTGCCCTGCATCCCGACGTCGCGGGGCCCTACTCGTGGTGGTCCTACCGGGGGCGGGCCTTCGACAACGACACCGGGTGGCGCATCGACCTCCAGGTCGCCACCCCTCGGCTCGCCGGGAAGGCCGTCAAGGCGGTCGTCGAACGGGCGGCCACCCATGCGGAGCGGTGGTCCGACCATGCCCCCGTCACCGTGGTGTACGACCTCTAAGGGCTTGCCGGGAAATAAATCGTCGGCGAGCATCTGTCCTGAGCTGCGGTGTCAAGACCTGGAGCACGCAAGTTATTTCCCGGCAAACCCTAAGGGGTCCTTGCACTATGAGCGTCCGATGAGGTCGCGTGGTCTGGTGCCGTGCATCGCAAGGCGCCCAAGAGCCCTGGATGGGGGTGCCCCCTGCTCGAGCGCAGCCGAGAGCTTGGGGGAGCGGTGCCAGGCCGCTCGACCCGGGCGGGCATAGTGCAAGGACCCCTAAGCCCAATGCCGTTGTTTTACGTGGTTGCGGGTTGGGGTCGCTGGATGCGGACTGCTCGGGTGCCGGTGTGGGTGGGTTGGGGCCAGGTGTGGTGTTCGGCCCGTTTGAGTCGATAGTTGGACATCTTGCGTTTGACGACGCGGGGCTGGCTGCGCAGGCGTCTGGGTGGCAGGAGGCGTTCGAGCAGGTCGTGTTGGAGCAGGACGAGGGTTCTGACCAGCAGGTCAGGGGGAAAAACTGCCCGGCGTGATGGTCACGCTGCGCCGGGCGGAGCGCAGGGTTTCGGTGAAAGAGACACCGTCGGGGTCCAGGTCCCGGGTGGCGGCGGTTCTGACCATCAGTTCGCGCAGCGCGTGGTGGACGAGCAGGTGGGCCCAGATCTGCTGCAGGACGCCGTCGGGAGTCTTACTGGTGAGCACGACGCGGGCGCCGCGTTGATGGGTCTTGAGCTCGGCGAAGACGGCTTCTGCTTCCCAGCGTTCGTGGTAGAGCGCGGCCAGCTGGCGGGCTGGATAGTGGCGGGCGTCGAGCAGGGTGGTCACCAGCCGGTAGCCCTCGGCCGCCTGGCCGGTGCCGTGCAGCTGGTAGGCCACCACCCGCACCGTGACCGGATCGGTGTGGGCGCGGTCGCCGGTGGCGTGGATACGAGAAAGCCAGGATCCGTCCCGCAGCAGTCGGTCGACGGGCAGGATCCGGTTGGCGGGCACCCGCCACAACAGATCGGCGCCGGTTGCGGTGAACGCCCGCCACAGCGGCACGCCGAGGAACTCCCGATCAGCCAGGAGCAGTTGGCCCGGCCCGCAGGAACGGGGCAGGCGGCTGACCAGGGTGACTTCGCCGGTGCGGCAGCCGGCCAGCTCGGCGTCCAGCACGAGGTGGGTGCCCACCTCGATCAGGCAGGCCATCCGCACCTGGGGAAAGCAGGACTTGTCGTGGCCGCGGCTGTTGCCGGGGCGGCCGAAGGCGGCCTCGTTGGCCGGGCTGTCGGCCACGTCCCAGCAGGTGGCGTCCATCGCCAGCAGCCGCAGCCCCCGCCAGAAGGCG
>NZ_RPDJ01000014.1 GCF_004023625.1 Streptomyces cavernae
CCGCCCGGCCATTTTCGCGCCTTCCAACCCCGTGTCATGGGCGGCGATGGGTCACCGAAGTACGGGTGACCCGTCGCCGCCCGCTTGCTCTGCTCGCTGACTCCGCGCGCGGTGAACCAGGATGCGGGACCGATCGGGAGCAAGGCCTCCGGCGCAGGTGAGCAAGGCCGTCCGTGCCGCAGTGAGTAGCGTCTCAACCGGGATCGCGCCGTCCGGCCGCCCCGGTGCTTCGTCCCATGTCAGGATGCTCAGCAAGCCCGTCCCAGGATTCTTCCTCACGGGCGACCCGGCGCTCAGGTGAGAGCAAAGTTCCCTTCCGGTCACCCACAGCCACAGCACGGAAACGCGTGCTCCCTACCTTCGGGAACGTCGCGGTAGCCGGAAATGCGTGGAGGCGTGAGATGACTGCCCCAGTCAGTGGTACAGCCCCGAGCAGGGGTGGTCGGTGGATCGAGGAGTGGGATCCGGAGAACGAGCAGTTCTGGAAGGAGACCGGTGAGAAGGTCGCCCGCAGGAACCTGATCTTCTCGGTGCTCTCAGAGCACATCGGGTTCTCCATCTGGACGCTGTGGTCCGTGATGGTGCTCTTCATGGGCCCCGAGTACGGGCTCACCCCGGCCGACAAGTTCTTCATCGTGTCGATGGCGACACTGGTCGGCGCGATCGTCCGCATCCCCTACACCTTCGCGGTCGCCATCTTCGGCGGGCGGAACTGGACGATCGTCTCCGCGAGCATGCTGCTCCTGCCGACGATCGCCGCCTTCATCTTCATGGAGCCCGGCACCTCGTTCACCACCTTCCTGCTGTGCGCGATGCTCGCCGGTGTCGGTGGCGGCAACTTCGCCTCGAGCATGACCAACATCAACGCGTTCTTCCCCCTCAGGAAGAAGGGGTGGGCGCTGGGGCTCAACGCCGGCGGCGGCAACATCGGTGTGCCGGTCGTGCAGCTCGTGGGTCTCGGTGTCATCGGTGCCAGTGCGGGGCCGCGGGTGCTGCTCGGGATCTACATCCCGTTCATCATCATCGCCGCAGTCCTCGCCGCGGTGAAGATGGACAACATCGCGCACATGAAGAACGACACCGGCGCGGCCAAGGAAGCCGTCAAGGACGCGCACACCTGGATCATGTCCTTCCTCTACATCGGGACGTTCGGGTCGTTCATCGGCTACAGCTTCGCCTTCGGCCTGGTGCTGCAGACGCAGTTCGGCCGTACGCCGCTGCAGGCCGCTTACGTCACCTTCATCGGCCCGCTGCTCGGTTCGCTGATCCGGCCCGTGGGCGGTGCGCTCGCCGACCGGTTCGGCGGCGCGAAGATCACGCTGTGGAACTTCGTCCTCATGGCCTTCGCCACCGGCATCATCGTCATCGCGTCGATGCAGAAGTCGCTGCCGCTGTTCACCACGGCGTTCATCGCGCTGTTCGTGCTCACCGGCCTCGGCAACGGCTCCACGTACAAGATGATCCCGGGCATCTTCCAGGCCAAGGCCGCCGCCAAGGGGCTGGAGGGTGAGGAGGCCGCCTCGTACGGACGGCGGCTGTCCGGGGCCTCGATGGGCATCATCGGAGCAGTGGGTGCGCTCGGCGGACTCGGTATCAACCTCGCCTTCCGTCAGTCCTTCCTGACCGTGGGCTCCGGGACGGGCGCCTTCATCTCCTTCCTCGCCTTCTACGGGCTCTGCTTCGCGGTCACCTGGGCTGTATACCTTCGCAAGCCGAACGCGGAAGCTCAGGCCAAGGCTTCTGCATCGGAAGCAAAGCCGCAGCTCAGCTACGCCGAGGTGTGACGTAACACGCCTGACATCGAGTTGAACCGAGCCTGTCACTCACCGTTGACAGGCTCGGTCGACCGCTGTGCGCCAGTGCACAGAGCCGCAAACTGTCCCCGACCCTGGTCCGCACAGAGCCGCACTCAAGCCCCTGCCCCAGACCCAGAGGACACCACTCGAGCCCGGGACGAGAGCCATGTACCACGAACAGCAGCAACACGGTCCCCTGTCGGGGTTCACCGTCGGAGTGACGGCGGCACGCCGGGCCGACGAACTCGGCGCCCTGCTCCAGCGGCGGGGCGCCGCAGTCCTGCACGCGCCCGCCCTGCGTATCGTGCCACTCGCCGACGACAGTGAACTGCTCGCCGCCACGAAGGGCCTGCTCGCCCAGGCACCCGACATCGTGGTCGCCACCACAGCCATCGGTTTCCGCGGCTGGATCGAGGCCGCCGACGGGTGGGGACTGGGTGAGGAACTGCTGAACCAGCTCCGCAGCGTGGAACTGCTCGCCCGCGGACCGAAGGTCAAGGGCTCCATCCGGGCCGCCGGGCTCACCGAGGAGTGGTCACCGTCCTCCGAGTCGATGGCCGAGGTGCTCGACCGGCTGCTGGACCACGGCGTCGAGGGGCGCCGGATCGCGGTCCAGTTGCACGGCGAACCGCTGCCCGGGTTCGTGGAGGCGCTGCGCGAGGGGGGAGCGGAGGTCGTCGGCGTTCCCGTGTACCGGTGGATGCCGCCGGAGGACATCGGGCCGGTCGACCGGCTGCTCGACGCCACCGTGAGCCGTGGCCTCGACGCGGTGACCTTCACCAGCGCGCCCGCCGCCGCCTCCCTGCTCTCCCGCGCCGAGGAGCGCGGAATGCTGCCCGAACTGCTCGACGCCCTCCGCCACGATGTGCTGACCGCCTGCGTGGGGCCGGTCACCGCCCTGCCGTTGCAGGCGCGCGGCATCGACACCGTCCAGCCCGACCGGTTCCGGCTCGGGCCGCTGGTCCAGCTGCTCTGCACCGAACTCCCCAGCCGGGCCCGGACGTTGCCGATCGCGGGGCACCGGGTGGAGATCCGCGGGCACGCGGTGATGGTGGACGACGCACTGCGTCCCGTACCGCCCGCCGGGATGTCGCTGCTGCGGGCCCTGTCGAAGCGGCCGGGATGGGTGGTGGCCCGCTCCGACCTGCTGCGGGCGCTGCCCGGGTCGGGCCGTGACGAGCACGCGGTGGAGACGGCGATGGCCCGCCTGCGCACTGCCCTCGGCACGCCCAAGCTGATCCAGACGGTGGTCAAGCGCGGCTACCGGCTGGCCCTGGACCCCGCTGCGGACGCCAAGTACGCCGACATGTGAACCGTGCCACCGGGGCGTCAGCCATGCCCTCCGTCCTGCGCCGGGTGATACGGCGGCGGCTGAGCCGTGGGCGTGCGTTACCGATGACCGCGCATGTCACCGTGACGTACGCAGGTCACCGATGACACGCGGTCGCTGATGTCCCGAGACGCCCGGGCCCTGGCTCCCCGGAATGTGCGACCGAACACGCGGCCTTCCGCACGCGGCCTTCCCGGTACGCCTCCGGGAGGGCACTGTAGGGATACGGACTCCGGGCGGCCCCGGGCGGCCTTCGCGCCGGCAACCCCTCGGCCCGACCCTGCGGCGGTAACCCCAAGGCGGTGACAGGCACATGGCACTGGGTACGGCCACGACCGCGACTACGACGCCCACGGCCCCGTACGAGATGCGGTTCGACTCCGGGCGGATCTGTCTGGATCTCGTCGCCACCACGCATCCCGAGGAACGGCTCGGCTCCGTGGAGCGGTTGAGGTTCTGGATCATGAGGGCCGGGCTGATACCGGCCGGGACCTCGCTCGCGGCGGTCGGCCCCGAGTGGCTGGTCGCCTTCTGCGAACTGCGCGGACACGTCGAACAATTGGTGTGCGGCGAACTCGACGGCCGGCCCGCCGACGCCGCCCTCAACCGGGTCAACGGGCTCGCGATGTACCGGACGCCCGCGCCTCGCGCGGTCCGCACGGACGACGGAACCCTGTTGAGGAGGCTGCACGCCCCGCCCGGTTGTGCGGAACTGCTCGCCGTGGTTGCCCGTGACGCCGTCGAACTGCTGACGGACCCGGTGGCCCGGGCCGGCCTGCGCCAGTGCGAGGGGGACAACTGCCCCATCGTGTACCTCGACACGTCCCGGGGCCGCCGTCGGCGGTGGTGCTCCAGCGAGGTGTGCGGCAACCGGGAACGGGTGGCCCGGCACCGGCGGCGGGCGGCGCTCGCCCGGGCGTAGTGAGCGGGCCACCGGAACACCTCGGCACCCCGTCGAAAGCGGCACGGTCGACCGGCTGAGCCGGCGTCAGGCGTGCCCCGCGGGAGAGGCGAGTCGGCGTCAAGCGCCCCGCACGGGTCGGTGAGTGGGCTCGAGAGGGTCCGAGGCGGTCTGACCCGGGGTTTTGTACATATTGTTCTCGGCCCTCGGTGTTTGCCGCCGGGGGCAGAGTCGTGCCGCCTGAGGCGGAGCGGTGACAGGGGAAACCTGCCCGTCAAATCACCCAAGCAGGAACAGAACCACCCGTCTCAGGGGCCTCAAACATCCGATTTCTCGATTCTCTGAACTTCTCTCAGAATCTCTTGAACACAGACACGTCCGTACGCGTATCCGGATGTGAGCGACCGACTCGGGGGAACCCCCGGACACCGGAGGTAGGCGTGCGCAAGGATCCAGCCGTGGCTGATGAACGCACTCCGAGGGCCCGACATCGAATGTCCCAGCAGCCCTCGGAACCAGACGAGGAACTGATGCGTGCCCTGTACCGGGAGCATGCGGGTCCGTTGCTCGCCTATGTGCTGCGGCTTGTCGCGGGGGACCGGCAGCGTGCCGAGGACGTCGTGCAAGAGACGCTCATCCGTGCCTGGAAGAATGCCGGTCAGCTCAACCGAGCTACCGGTTCCGTTCGACCCTGGCTGGTGACGGTCGCCCGACGCATCGTCATCGACGGACACCGCAGCCGGCAGGCCCGGCCGCAGGAGGTGGACCCGTCGCCGCTGGAGGTCATTCCTGCGGAGGACGAGATCGACAAGGCACTGTGGCTGATGACACTGTCGGACGCACTGGAAGACCTGACCCCTGCCCATCGCGAGGTCCTGGTCGAAACGTATTTCAAAGGGCGTACCGTCAATGAGGCAGCCGAGACTCTCGGCATACCCAGTGGCACGGTGCGTTCACGAGTGTTCTACGCGCTTCGCTCGATGAAGCTGGCGCTGGAGGAGCGGGGGGTGACGGCATGAACACGTTCCAACGGGGGCCCAGCGAGATTCACGAGACGGTCGGCGCTTACGCGCTCGGCATTCTCGACGACGCCGAGGCCACACAGTTCGAGGCACACCTCGCCACCTGCGAGTGGTGCGCCCAGCAACTGGACGAGCTGGCCGGCATGGAGCCGATGCTCGCCCAACTCGCCGATCTGCCCTCGGCCCACGGCGGCACACCGGCGCTCGGCGAACAGCTCGCGGCCCGGCCGAGCCAGCGGCTGTCGGACCGGCTGGCCGTCGAGGTGACGAACCAGCGCGCCAAGAAGAGCCGGCGCAACTTCTTCATGCTCGCCGCCTCGGCGGTGCTGGGCCTCGGCGGTGTTGCGGGCGGATTCGCCGCGGCATCCGGCGGCGACAGCGGCTCGAATCCCCCGGTGGCCGGCAGCAGCGCGCAGAAGGACTTCACCACCCTCTCGGACAAGGCCACCGCGACCGACCCCACCACCAAGGTCAGCGCCACCGTCGCCATGGCGTCGCGCCCCTGGGGCACCCAGACGGTCGTGGAGCTGAGCAACGTCGAGGGACCGAACAAGTGCGCACTGGTTGCCGTGAGCAAGAACGGCACCCGGGAGACGCTCTCCTCATGGGCCGTTCCCAAGTGGGGCTACGGCCTCGCGAACGCCACGGACGAGCGCGGCAGGTCCCCGCTCTACGTGAACGGCGGCGCCGCGATGAGCATGAACGAGATCGACCACTTCGAGGTCGTGAGCCTCGAGGACGACAAGAAGCTGGTGACGGTGGACGTCTGAGCGAAATCCGGAGCGCACTTGTAGCGCTCACGTAGCCTCCATGGGCCCCCTTCGCGTACGGTTGACGGCTGCATTGCACGTCAGAAGGGGGCCCGGTGGCCGCTCAGCACGCCGCGCACGCCACGGTCGATTCGACCCGCGACCGTGAGATCAGCGTCGAACAGACGCATCTCGACCGGGTCTACCGGCGCCTCGAGGAGAAGATCCACGAGGCGGAGTTCCTCATGCGCGACGCCGCCCAGCGCGGCCAGGTCGGCACGCCGGGGGCGCTCGCGGAGCGGGACGCGCAGGTCTTCCGCGCCGGGATCCATCTCAACCGGCTGAACAACGAGTTCGAGGACTTCCTGTTCGGCCGGATCGACCTTCTTCCCGGCAAGGACGGGAAGAAGGGGCCCGACGGCGCGTACACCGCGGTGGAACCGGCCGAGGGCGCCGTCCGAGCCGACAGCACGGCCGACATCGCGGAGACCCTGCACATCGGGCGCATCGGGGTCCTCGACGCCGACTACGCACCCCTGGTGATCGACTGGCGCGCGCCCGCCGCCGCCCCCTTCTACCGCTCCACCCCGGTCGACCCGGGGCGCGTCGTACGCCGCCGCGTGATCCGCTCCAAGGGACGCCGGGTGCTCGGTGTCGAGGACGACCTCATGCGGCCCGAGCTGACGGCGTACCTCGACGGCAGCGAACTGCCGGTGATCGGCGACGGCGCGCTGATGGCCGCGCTGGGCCAGGCCCGTACGCACACGATGCGGGACATCGTCGCGTCCATCCAGGCCGAGCAGGACCTGGTGATCCGGGCCCCCGCCGCTTCCGTGACCTATGTGGAGGGCGGCCCCGGCACCGGCAAGACGGCGGTGGCGCTGCACCGGGCCGCGTACCTGCTCTACCAGGACCGCCGCCGGTACGCGGGCGGCATCCTGATCGTCTCGCCCACCCCCCTGCTGGTGGCTTACACCGAAGGCGTCCTGCCCTCGCTCGGCGAGGAGGGCCAGGTCGCGATCCGGGCGCTCGGGTCCCTGGTCGACGGCGCGGAGGCCACGCTGTACGACGCGCCGGCGGTGGCGCGCGTCAAGGGTTCGTACCGGATGCTGAGGGTGCTGCGGAAGGCGGCGCGGGGAGCTCTGGAGACCCCGCCCGAGGCGCCCGCGCAGCTCGCCCTCGGCGAGGACGACGAACCGGCCGCCCCCGCGCTCGCCCTCGCCGGGACCGGAACGCCCACCCGGCTCCGGGTGGTCGCCTTCGGTCGCCGTCTGGAGCTTCAGGACGAGGAACTCACCCGCATCCGCCGGTCCGCGCTCAGCGGCACCGCCCCCGTCAACCTGCTGCGGCCCCGGGCCCGCAGGCTGCTCCTCGACGCGCTCTGGGAGCAGTCCGGCGCCGCCGGCCGGCACACCGACCCGGAACTCGCCGCCGAACTGCGTTCCTCCTTCGACGAGGACATCACCGCCGAGGACGACTTCATCGCGTTCATGGACGCCTGGTGGCCCGAGCTGACGCCCCGCGGCGTCCTGGCCGCCATGGCGGACGAGCGACGGCTGGGGCGTTGGGCGCGGCGCGAGCTCAACCCGGGCGAGGTGCGCCGTGTCGCCCGCTCGCTGCGGCGCGACGGGCTGACCGTGCACGACGTGGCCCTGCTCGACGAGCTCCAGGCGATCCTCGGCGTCCCGGCCCGTCCGCGGCGCAAGCGCGAGGCGGACCCGCTGGACCAGCTCACCGGCCTCGAGGAGCTGATGCCGGTGAGGGAGGAGTCCCAGCGCGAACGCGCCGAACGGCTCTCCCAGGAACGGGTGGAGTACGCGCACGTCATCGTGGACGAGGCCCAGGACCTCACGCCCATGCAGTGGCGGATGGTCGGCCGCAGGGGACGGCACGCCACCTGGACCGTGGTCGGCGACCCGGCCCAGTCGTCGTGGTCGGACCCGGACGAGGCCGCGGAGGCCCGCGACGAGGCCCTCGGCACCCGCCCCCGCCGCCGCTTCACCCTCACCGTCAACTACCGCAACCCGGCGGAGATCGCCGAACTGGCGTCGAAGGTGCTGGCCCTGGCCATGCCCGGCTCGCCGTCACCGTCCGCGGTCCGCTCGACGGGAGTACGACCGCGGTTCGCCCCCGTACGGGACTCCCTCGCGGCGACCGTACGGGCGGAGGCCGCACGGCTGCTCGACCAGGTGGACGGCACCGTGGGTGTGGTCGTCGCCATGAACCGGCGCGCGGAGGCGGCGCGCTGGCTCGCCGGGCTCGGCGACCGAGTGGTGGCGCTGGGCAGCCTGGAGGCGAAGGGACTGGAGTACGACGCGACGGTCGTCGTCTCGCCCGCGGAGATCGCCGACGAGTCGCCGGCCGGCCTCAGGGTGCTGTACGTGGCGCTGACTCGTGCGACCCAGCAGCTGACGGTCGTCTCGGCGGACCGGGACGAGCCGGACGCGAACGGCGTGCCCGATCTGCTGAGGGACTGACGCGGATGTCTCTGAGCACTGGCCCGGATGTCGTGAAGTACGGACCCGGATGTCCGGGACCGACCGGGTCCTGTGAGGTGCCGGCCCGGCGGTTCCGGCACGTCCCGGTACCCCGCAAGATGAACTCTCGGTACGGGAATTGCCTTACGGGGATCGTTTGTTACCGTTGACGTGGCACCGGCTCGATCCAAGCCCCCGGGCCCAACCTTAGTCGCTTCGAGCGACCACTTGCCGCGAGGCGAGCATGGCGGGTCGGTGCCACTGAACCTCTGAGAGGGGTCCACGTCACCAGGTGACGTGGACCCCTCTCGTCTGTCCCAAGTGAGCCGGATTCTCCGTGGCACCCGGTGCCACCTGCGCGAACAATACGTTCGCAATCCGGGGCGGTTACCACGTACTCCGCGGTAGGTGCGACGATCGGGGAACGTCTCGGCGCGATCGCGCCCCGTTAGGCGTACACGCTCCACAGTGACAGACGGTGAAAGCAGAGGAAGTCGGCCATGGCAACGGCGCCCAGCGTGTCCTACTCGATGACGGTTCGCCTGGAGGTGCCCGCGAGCGGAACCGCGGTCTCCCAGCTCACCACGGCCGTCGAGTCCTCCGGCGGCTCGGTCACCGGCCTCGACGTGACCGCCTCCGGTCACGAGAAGCTGCGTATCGACGTCACCATCGCCGCCAGCTCCACCGCGCACGCCGACGAGATCGTGGGCAAGCTGCGCACCATCGAGGGCGTCACGCTCGGCAAGGTCTCCGACCGTACGTTCCTGATGCACCTCGGCGGCAAGATCGAGATGGCCTCCAAGCACCCCATCCGCAACCGTGACGACCTCTCCATGGTCTACACGCCCGGTGTGGCCCGCGTCTGCATGGCGATCGCCGAGAACCCCGAGGACGCCCGCCGCCTCACCATCAAACGCAACTCCGTCGCGGTCGTGACGGACGGCTCCGCCGTCCTCGGCCTCGGCAACATCGGTCCCAAGGCCGCCCTGCCCGTCATGGAGGGCAAGGCGGCCCTCTTCAAGCGGTTCGCGGGCATCGACGCCTGGCCGCTGTGCCTGGACACCCAGGACACCGACGCCATCGTCGAGATCGTCAAGGCGATCGCCCCCGGGTTCGCCGGCATCAACCTCGAGGACATCTCCGCCCCGCGCTGCTTCGAGATCGAGGCCCGGCTGCGTGAGGCCCTCGACATCCCCGTCTTCCACGACGACCAGCACGGCACCGCGATCGTGGTCCTCGCCGCCCTGACCAACGCCCTCCGCGTCGTGGGCAAAGCGATCGGCGACGTCCGGGTCGTGATGTCCGGCGCGGGCGCGGCCGGCACGGCCATCCTCAAGCTGCTCATCGCCGCCGGCGTCAAGCACGCCGTGGTGGCCGACATCCACGGTGTGGTGCACGCGGGCCGCGAGGACCTCGTGGAGGCCGCCCCGGACTCGCCGCTGCGCTGGATCGCCGACAACACCAACCCCGAGGGCGTCACCGGCACCCTGAAGGAGGCCGTGCGCGGCGCCGACGTGTTCATCGGCGTCTCGGCTCCGAACGTGCTCGACGGCGATGACGTGGCGGCCATGGCGGACGGCTCCATCGTGTTCGCGCTCGCGAACCCGGACCCCGAGGTCGAGCCGGCGGTCGCCCGTCAGACGGCGTCGGTCGTGGCCACCGGCCGCTCCGACTTCCCGAACCAGATCAACAACGTCCTGGTCTTCCCGGGCGTCTTCCGCGGCCTGCTCGACGCCCAGTCGCGCACGGTCAACACGGAGATGATGCTCGCCGCCGCGACCGCGCTGGCGGACGTGGTGACGGAGGACGAGCTGAACCCGAACTACATCATCCCGAGCGTCTTCAACGACAAGGTCGCGGGTGCGGTCGCGGGTGCGGTTCGCAACGCCGCGAAGGCCGCGGGAGCGGCAGCCGGCTCAGGCACGGGCTCCTGAGCGTCGACGGGGCCGTATCCTGGGGGCTGTCACCCCGGACCCCGCAGCGGTCCGGCCGTGGCCTCGTCCGCGGTCGCCTCGTCCGCGATCGTATGGGCGGGGCGTCGGCGGAGCCGGTCCCGGGGCGATCGTGACCACCGCGACGTCGGTGGTCCGTGACCAGGCCACCACAGTGGTTTGTGAGCAGGCCACTGCTGTGGTTTGTGACCACTGCCACGGCGGGCCCGCGCGGCGCGTCGCGGAGTGTGGCGGTCGAAACCGCCCTTTAGGGTGGCGGGCACACACCCGAAGATCCTGCGGTCCGCTGCCGGGAGCGAGCGGAGTGTCACCAGTTCGAGGCAGTGGCGCTTTTCGTGTGACTCCCAGGGGTGCCGGATTGGCTTTCCCGCCGCAGGTGGGGGCAGGATGCGTCTCTGGGCGCGAGGGTCCGCCAAGGACCCGGGTCCGGGGACCGCCGATGGCCCTGGCAGCATCGGCTTCGCTGTGCCCAAACATGCGGCTCCGCCGCGTGGCACGCCTCAACGGCAAGATGAACACGGGAGTAACAACATGAACCGCAGTGAGCTGGTGGCCGCGCTGGCCGACCGCGCCGAGGTGACCCGCAAGGACGCCGACGCCGTGCTGGCCGCGTTCGCCGAGACCGTCGGCGAGATCGTTGCCAAGGGCGACGAGAAGGTCACCATCCCCGGCTTCCTGACCTTCGAGCGCACCCACCGTGCGGCGCGCACCGCGCGCAACCCGCAGACCGGTGACCCGATCCAGATTCCGGCGGGCTACAGCGTCAAGGTCTCGGCGGGCTCCAAGCTGAAGGATGCCGCCAAGGGCAAGTAAGCCCCGGGCACACGGGCCCCCGGGTCGGACCGATCCCCGGGCACGAGAGCCGCATCACAAGCGCCGGTGGGGCGGTACCCGAGTCGAACTCGGGTACCGCCCCACCCTTGTTTTGTGCCGGCTCGTGTCCGGCCCGGCTGCTTGTGCCGGCTCCTGTTGCTTTGTGCCGGCTCGTGTCCGGCTGCTCGGTGCCGGCTGCTGCGCAGCCCGCCGCTGAGGGCGTGTTCCTGTCAGCCGAGGGCCTTGCCGGGCAGCTCCACCTTCGCCCCGAGCTCCACGAGCTTCTCCATGAAGTTCTCGTAGCCCCGGTTGATCAGGTCGATGCCGTGCACCCGGGACGTGCCCTGCGCCGCCAGCGCCGCGATCAGATACGAGAAGCCGCCGCGCAGGTCGGGGATGACCAGGTCGGCGCCCTGCAGCCGGGTCGGGCCCGACACCACCGCGGAGTGCAGGAAGTTGCGCTGCCCGAAGCGGCAGTCGGAGCCGCCGAGGCACTCGCGGTAGAGCTGGATGTGCGCCCCCATCTGGTTGAGCGCCGAGGTGAATCCGAGCCGGGACTCGTACACCGTCTCGTGGATGATCGACAGCCCCGTGGCCTGGGTGAGGGCGACGACCAGCGGCTGCTGCCAGTCGGTCTGGAAGCCCGGGTGGACGTCCGTCTCCAGGGCGATGGACTTGAGCTGGCCGCCGGGGTGCCAGAAGCGGATGCCGTCGTCGTCGATCTCGAAGGCGCCGCCCACCTTCCGGAAGGTGTTCAGGAAGGTCATCATCGAGCGCTGCTGGGCGCCCCGGATGTAGATGTTGCCCTCGGTCGCCAGCGCCGCCGACGCCCAGGAGGCCGCCTCCAGCCGGTCCGGGAGCGCCGCGTGGGTGTAGCCGCCGAGTTTCTCGACGCCCGTGACGCGGATGGTGCGGTCGGTGTCCATCGCGATGATGGCGCCCATCTTCTGCAGCACGCAGATGAGGTCCTCGATCTCCGGCTCGATCGCCGCGTTCGAGAGTTCCGTCACACCCTCCGCGAGGACCGCTGTGAGCAGCACCTGCTCGGTGGCGCCCACCGACGGGTAGGGCAGCCGGATCTTGGTGCCGCGCAGCCGCCGCGGGGCCTCCAGGTACTGGCCGTCGGCACGCTTCTCGATCTTCGCGCCGAACTGCCGCAGCACCTCGAAGTGGAAGTCGATCGGCCGGCCGCCGATGTCGCAGCCGCCCAGACCCGGGATGAAGGCGTGCCCGAGCCGGTGCAGCAGCGGGCCGCAGAACAGGATCGGGATGCGCGAGGAGCCCGCGTGGGCGTCGATGTCGGCGACGTTCGCGCTTTCCACGTGCGACGGGTCGAGCACCAGCTCACCGGGGTGTTCCCCGGGCCGGACCGTCACTCCGTGGAGCTGGAGAAGCCCACGGACCACGCGGACGTCGCGGATATCGGGGACGTTGCGCAGTCGACTTGGCGCGCTGCCGAGCAGGGCGGCGACCATGGCCTTCGGCACGAGGTTCTTCGCACCGCGGACACGGACCTCGCCCTCCAGGGGGGTTCCGCCATGGACAAGCAGTACGTCATCAACGTCGTTGACGGTCATGAATCTCGCGTTCCGATGAGATGGGCAGGGGCAAGGGGAAAGGGTAGTCGCGTCACACCCCCCTTCCGTAAGCCCGCGTTGCCCTCAGCCACGTCATAGATTTGCCACAACACGACCCGCGCCCGGTCGGCCACACCGCGTCACGAGACGATGCACGCGCCCGTCGTGCCTCCCTGCGCCGGTCCGTTCCCCGCCGCCCGCCCCTCGGACCGGGTCCCACCAGCGCGGTCGTCGCATGGGCGGTCCGATTCCCGGGCGCATTCACTCACTGACCCCGATTGCCTCCCCATGAGCGGGGAAGATGCGGGATCATGTCTGGCATGACCGAGGTGTCCTCGCTCACAGGGCGGTTGCTCGTGGCAACACCCGCCCTGGCGGACCCGAATTTCGACCGCGCGGTGGTGCTCCTCCTCGACCACGACGAGGAGGGCTCGCTCGGCGTCGTCCTCAACCGCCCCACGCCGGTGGACGTGGGGGACATCCTGGAGGGCTGGGCGGACTACGCGGGCGAGCCCGGTGTCGTCTTCCAGGGCGGTCCGGTCTCGCTCGACTCGGCACTCGGTGTGGCGGTGATCCCCGGCGGCTCGGCCGAGCGCGCGCCGCTCGGCTGGCGGCGGGTGCACGGCGCGATCGGTCTCGTCGACCTGGAGGCGCCACCGGAGCTGCTCGCCGCGGCGCTGGGTTCGCTCAGGATCTTCGCGGGCTACGCGGGCTGGGGCCCGGGCCAGCTGGAGGACGAGCTGACGGAGGGGGCGTGGTACGTGGTCGAGTCGGAGCCCGGCGACGTATCCTCGCCGGCCCCGGAGCGGCTGTGGCGCGAGGTCCTCAGACGCCAGCGCAACGAGTTGGCGATGGTCGCCACGTACCCCGACGACCCTTCGCTGAACTGATGTCTGTCAGCTTCAGTACTCTTGCAGTCATGAGCACTCTTGAGCCCGAGCGCGGTACCGGTACGGGGACCCTGGTAGAGCCGACACCGCAGGTGTCGCACGGCGACGGCGACCACGAGCGCTTCGCCCATTACGTCCAGAAGGACAAGATCATGGCGAGCGCGCTCGACGGCACGCCCGTCGTCGCCCTCTGCGGCAAGGTGTGGGTCCCCGGCCGCGACCCGAAGAAGTACCCCGTATGCCCCATGTGCAAGGAGATCTACGAATCCATGGGCTCGGGCGGCGACGAGGGCAAGGGCGGCGACAAGTAACGGACCCGTCCACCGGCGGCGGTACGGCCGGTGGCGCGGGCTGCCCGGAAGCGACCTTTTCCCGCGGCTGTGTACGGCCTGCCCGGAAGCGGCCCCGTTCGTCCCATGGCGGACTTTGGCTCATGAGTGCCCTTCGCCGTTCGCCGGCTCATCGAGCGTCCACGGCATGACCAAGGCGCGCCGCGTGCGCGGCTGAAAACAGCAAGGCCCCGGATGTGCGTTCTCTGCGCGTCCGGGGCCTTTGTGCTGCCCGGGTCGTTGCACGGGCTGCTTCCGGCGGTCACAGAGTGGTTGAGACCTCTTGTCGGGCCGTTCGCCTTCCTTCTAGCCTCCGACGTGTTGTGGAGAGCGAAACAGCCATTGCACACCTTGCAACACTTCTTCCGAAGGGCTCCGATGAATCTCTCTGCCAGGACCACCGTCTCCCTCGCGGCGCTCCTCGTGGCCGGACTGACCGCCACCTCCTGCGCCCCCGGAACCTCCGACAACTCCTCGGGCGGTGACGAGAAGAGCGGCACGCTCCGCGTCTGGCTCTTCCAGGAGGTCGACAACACGCCCAAACAGAAGGTCGTCGACTCCGTGGTCGCCGCGTTCGAGAAGGAGCACGAGGGCACCGAGGTCGAGGTCGAGTACATACCCGTCGACACCCGAGCCGAGCGCATGAAGTCGGCCTTCAACGACCCCGAGAGCGCGCCGGACATCGTGGAGTACGGCAACACCGACACGGCCGGGTACGTCAACGACGGCGGACTCGCCGACATCACCGAGGAGTTCAAGGCCTGGAAGGAGGCCGCGGACACCGACCCGACCGCCCAGCAGTCCGTCACCGTCGACGGCAAGATCTACGGCGCGCCGTTCTTCGTCGGGGTCCGCTCCCTGTACTACCGCACCGACGTCTTCCAGGAACTCGGCCTCAAGCCCCCCGCCACCATGGACGAGTTGGCGACGACGGCGAAGAAGATCCGCAAGGCCGAGCCGGAGTTGTACGGGTTCGCGGTCGGCGGTGCGCAGACGTTCGCCGCCCTGCCGTACATCTGGGCCAACGGGGGTGAACTGGCCGAGGAGAGCGGCGGGAAGTACACCGCCGCCATCGACAGCGCAGCCGCCCAGAAGGGCATCAAGGCCTTCACCTCCCTCTTCGACGACGACAACTGCCCGGCCGCCAAGTGCGCGAGCATGACCGGCAACGATGTCGTCACCGCCTTCGCGGCGGGGAAGGCGGGCATGGCCCTCGGCGGTGACTTCAACCACCAAGCGGTGGAGGCGGGGAAGGTCAAGGGCAAGTACGCCGTGGTGCCGCTGCCGGGTCTGACGGCCGGCTCCATCGCACCCGCTTTCGCGGGCGGCAACAACATCGGTGTCCTGAAGAGCACTTCGCACCGCACGCTCGCCGTCGACCTGATGGAACAGCTCGCCTCGAAGAAGACCCAGGGCGAACTCTTCGACGCGATGGGCTTCCTGCCGACGTTCAAGAGCGTGCGTGAAGAGACCGCCACGAAGGAGCCGTTCGTCGCGCCGTTCATCAAGACCCTGGGCGCCGGAACCAAGTTCGTGCCCGCCTCGCCCGCCTGGTCGCAGATCGACTCCTCGCTGGTGCTGCCGACCATGTTCCAGGAGATCATCAGCGGCAAGAAGGACGTGGCGGCGGCGTCCGCCGAAGCGGCGAAGAAGATGAACGACGCGTTCAGCTCCGCGGGGTGACCCCGATGACCGACAACCCCGTCACGCCCGACCGCAGTGCGACGGCCGAGGCCGATGACGTACCGGTCCGGGCGTACGGCGAGGTGCCCGTAGCGGTGGCGGATGCTGCGCGCACGCCGGCGGGAGTGCCGTCCGGCGGGCAGGCCGTTCCCCGGAGTGTCCGGGCGGCCGCCCCCGGGAAGGCGCGGCAGTCGTCCGGGGGCGGCCGGCTGGGGCCGCGTGGGGTGGGCTGGACTCCCTGGGTGTATCTCGCGCCCGCGTTGGTCGTCCTGGGTGCGCTGCTGGTCTATCCCATCTACCAACTCGGGCTGATCTCGTTCCTGAGGTACACCCAGGCGCAGGTCAGCGGCGGTCGACCCACCACCTTCGAAGGGTTCGGCAACTACCGGACCCTCTTCGTCGACGACCAGTTCTGGCAGGTCCTCGGCGCCACCGTGGTGTTCGCGGCGGCCTGTGTCGTGTCGACCCTGGCGGTCGGCTGTGCGCTGGCCGTGCTGCTGACCCGGGTGCGTGCCCTGCCGAGGCTCGCGCTGATGCTGGCCGCGCTCGGCGCCTGGGCCACACCCGCCGTCACCGGGTCCACCGTCTGGCTGTTCCTTTTCGACCCCGACTTCGGCCCCGTCAACCGGCTGCTGGGCATCGGCGACCACTCGTGGACGTACGGCCGTTACAGCGCCTTCGCGCTCGTCCTGCTCGAGGTGGTGTGGTGCTCCTTCCCGTTCGTGATGGTCACCGTCTACGCGGGCATCCGCGCCGTACCCGTCGAGGTGCTGGAGGCGGCGGCCCTGGACGGCGCCTCGCAGTGGCGCACCTGGCGCTCGGTGCTCGCGCCGATGCTCCGGCCGATCCTGGTGGTCGTCACCATCCAGTCGGTCATCTGGGACTTCAAGGTGTTCACCCAGATCTACGTGATGACCAACGGCGGCGGCATCGCCGGACAGAACCTGGTGCTCAACGTGTACGCGTATCAAAAGGCTTTCGCGTCCTCGCAGTACAGCCTCGGCTCCGCGATCGGTGTCGTGATGCTGCTCATTCTGCTGGCGGTCACCCTGGTCTATTTGCGGCTGCTCCGGCGGCAGGGGGAGGAACTGTGAGCCGGTCCGTAGTCGTCACGCGGCCCTCGCTGCTCGCGCGCCTGCGTATCCGGCGGCCCTGGCGGCTGGCCGCGGAGGTCTCCGCGCTGCTGATCGCGCTGGTGGTCGCCTTCCCGCTGTACTGGATGGCGCTCAGTGCCATCAAACCCGCGGGCGAGATCGAGTCCAGCGAGCCCCGGCCCTGGACGCTCGCCCCGAGCCTGGATTCCTTCCGGCGCGTCTTCGAACAACAGGAATTCGGCCGCTACTTCCTCAACAGCGTGATCGTCGCGGGCAGTGTCGTCGTCGCCTCCGCGTTCATCGCATTCCTCGCGGCCACCGCCGTGACGCGATTCCGCTTCCGTTTCCGTACCACCCTGCTGATCATGTTTCTGGTCGCCCAGATGGTGCCCGTGGAAGCGCTCACCATTCCGCTGTTCTTCCTCATGCGGGACTTCGGGCAACTCAACACCCTCGGCTCGCTGATCCTGCCTCACATCGCCTTCTCGCTGCCCTTCGCGATCTGGATGCTGCGCGGTTTCGTGAAGGCCGTCCCGGAGGCGCTGGAGGAGGCCGCCTACATCGACGGCGCCAGCCGTGCGCGGTTCCTGTGGGGAATCCTGTTCCCGCTGGTTTTCCCCGGTCTCGTCGCGACGAGCGTCTTCTCCTTCATCTCCGCCTGGAACGACTTCCTGTTCGCGAAGTCGTTCATCATCAGTGACACCTCCCAGTCGACCCTCCCCATGGCCCTCCTCGTCTTCTTCAAGCCGGAGGACACGGACTGGGGCGGCGTCATGGCCGCGTCGACCGTGATGACGATTCCGGTTCTGGTGTTCTTCGTACTCGTGCAGCGGCGCCTGGTCTCCGGACTGGGCGGCGCGGTAAAGGACTGACGTGATCGATCTCATTCCGGCCCCGCAAAAGGTCAGTTGGTCGCCGCCCGCCCCTGGTTACGAGAGCCTCGACGCCGATACGCACCTTGAGGCGCGCGCGGGCACCGAGGGTGTCGCACGCTGGCTGCGGGCGACGCTGGGCGCGGCGACCGGTCTGCCCTTCCCGGACGGGAACCACACCGACAACCGCATCGTGCTGAGCGTCGAGCCGGACCTGGCCCCCGAGGCGTACCGCGTCGTCATCGACGGGTACGCCCGACGCATCGAGGGCGGCAGCGCCGCGGGCGTCTTCTGGGGCGCCCAGACGTTCCGGCAGTTGCTCGGCCCCGACGCGTACCGGCGAGCTCCCGTGCGGCCGGGACAGAAGTGGGAACTGCCGAGGGTCACCATCGAGGACGCGCCCCGCTTCCGCTGGCGCGGCCTCATGCTCGACGTGGCCCGGCACTTCATGCCCAAGGACGGCGTCCTGCGCTACCTCGATCTGATGGCCGCGCACAAACTGAACGTCTTCCACTTCCACCTCACCGACGACCAGGGCTGGCGCGTCGAGATCAAGCGCCATCCCCGGCTCACCGAGGTCGGCTCCTGGCGGGCCCGCACGAAATTCGGCCACCGAGCCTCACCACTGTGGGACGAGCGACCGCACGGCGGCTATTACACGCAGGACGACATCCGCGAGATCGTCGCCTACGCCGCCGAGCGGCATATCGCCGTCGTGCCCGAGATCGACGTGCCGGGCCATTCGCAGGCCGCCATCGCCGCGTACCCGGAACTCGGCAACACCGACGTCATCGACACCACCGCCCTTTCCGTCTGGGACACCTGGGGCATCAACCCGAACGTACTCGCCCCCACTGACAACACCCTCCGCTTCTACGAAGGAGTTTTCGAGGAGATCCTCGAGCTGTTCCCGGCGGACGCGGCCCCGTTCTCGTCGTTCGTCCACGTGGGCGGCGACGAGTGCCCCAAGGAGCAGTGGCGGCGCTCGCCGGTCGCTCAGTCGCGCATCAAGGAACTCTCACTCGCCGACGAGGACGAGCTGCAGTCCTGGTTCATCCGGCACTTCGACGCCTGGCTCACCGCGCGCGGGCGTCGCCTGATCGGCTGGGACGAGATCCTGGAGGGCGGCCTCGCGCCCGGTGCCGCGGTGTCCTCCTGGCGCGGCTACCAGGGCGGCATCACGGCAGCACGGGCCGGCCACGACGTCGTCATGTGCCCCGAACAGCAGGTCTACCTGGACCACCGTCAGGACGGCGGCGCCGACGAGCCCGTACCCATCGGCTATGTGCGCACCCTGGAGGACGTCTACCGCTTCGAGCCCGTTCCACCGGAGCTCGCTCCTGAGGAGGCCCGGCATGTGATCGGCACCCAGGCCAACCTGTGGACGGAGGTGATGGAGGACCAGGGCCGCGTGGACTACCAGGCCTTTCCGCGGCTCGCGGCCTTCGCCGAGGTCACCTGGAGCGCGCTGCCGCCCCCCGCCGAGCGTGACTTCGCCGGCTTCGAGCGGCGGATGGGCGCCCACTACGAGCGTCTCGACGCCCTGGGAGTGGCCTACCGGCCCGCTACGGGACCGCGTCCCTGGCAGCGGCGCCCCGGAGTGCTCGGACGTCCGATCGAGGGGGCGCCCCCGAACGTGTGAGGCCGCCCCGGAGGCGGGTGTCCTGAGGCGCCACCCCTGGGACCGTGGACAACGCGCGCAAGGGGCGTCGAACAGGGGCAATCGTCCTTCACCGGTGAGGCAGTGGCAAAACGGTCCATCTCATCGGTGAACGGGGCGAATGTCTCCTAGCGGACCCCCGCGTCGGGGTGCTGCGATGATGTGCCAGAGTTGCCACGTCCGCCCTGTCAGCACGTACCGTACGGCAGCAACAGGTGGGACCAGGTGGGGCAGCGGGAAGGGGCAGCCGGTTTGACCACGCACGCACCGCAGGCGGCGCAGGCCGTGACGCTGCCGGGCTCGCTGGACGAGGCCGTGGCGGCGCTCGCCGCCATGCCGACGGCCGTGCCCGTGGCGGGCGGCACCGACCTCATGGCGGCCGTCAACTCAGGGCAGCTGCGACCCGCGGCACTGGTCGGCCTCGGCCGGATCAGCGAGATCCGCGGCTGGCAGTACCTGGACGGGCACGCGCTGCTCGGCGCGGGCCTCACACACGCACGCATGGGGCGCCCGGACTTCGCCGCGCTGATCCCGGCGCTGGCCGCCGCCGCGCGCGCGGCCGGGCCGCCGCAGATCCGCAACGCGGGCACGCTCGGCGGCAACATCGCCGCCGCGGCGCCCACCGGGGACGCGCTGCCGGTGCTGGCCGCCCTGGAGGCCACGCTGATCATCGCGGGTCCGGACGGCGCCCGCCGTGAGATCCCGGTCTCACACCTGCTGGCGGGCATGGAGATGCTGCGCGGCGGCGAACTGATCGGTTTCGTGCGCGTGCCGTTGTTGCACGCGCCACAGGTCTTCCTGAAGGCGACCGGGCGCACCGGTCCCGGGCGCGCGATCGCCTCGGTGGCGCTCGTCCTCGACCCCGCCCGGCGGGGGGTGCGGTGCGCGGTCGGGGCCATAGCGCCGATGCCGCTGCGGCCCCTGGATGCCGAGCAGTGGGTCGCGCAGCTCATCGACTGGGACGGCGGGCGCACCATCGTCCCGGAGGCGCTGAACGCCTTCGGTGACTACGTGGCCGCCGCCTGCATCCCCGATCCGGCCCCCGCCGAGGACGGGACACCGGGCCAACTGCCGCCCGCCGTACTGCACTTGCGGCGCACCGTCGCCGTACTGGCCCGACGAGCACTGGGGAGGGCGCTGTCGTGACCGACGACCAGCACAGGGGGAACGGGCACGGCCGGACGCCGGGCACGCCCGGTGCCTGGGAGCCCACCGGGGAGTACGACTCCGACGCCACGGCCTTCGTGCAGCTCCCCGAGGGCGGCGTGGACGAACTGCTCGCCGCGCCCGGTCACGGTTACACGCCGCCACGGATAGAGCAGCCGCTGCCGAACCCCGAGTCGCCGTCCTGGCCCGCGCCGCCCGCGAACGCGCCGGGCTGGCCCGAGCCCGAGCAGCCCTCCAGGGGCGCTCAGGAGGGCTTCGAGTACCACCCGGGCTCCACGGGCCAGTGGGACTTCCCCAACGCCTCACAGGACGCTCCGGCGGACTCCCGGCACGATGCCGCCGAGGCCGCCGGCCAGGACGTCACCGGCCAGTGGTCCATCCCCGTCGCGGACGGGGACATCCCGGACGAGTCGGGCGAGTTCTCGGCGTCCTCGTTGGCCACCCAGTGGGGCGGCCGGACTCCGCCGGCCACGCTCCCCGGAGGGGCTGCCGCGCCCTGGGCGGAGGAGATGCGGGCCTGGGTCGCGACGGCCGAGGGCACGTCCCCGGCCGACGTTCCCGAGGAGTCCGGGGTCGTGGAGACCACCCTCCTCAGGCGCATCCCGGAACGCGGCACGCGCGCGCCGGAGGTGGACGACGACGCCGAACGCCGTCCCACGGACCGCCCCGAAGGGGACGGCCCCGGGCCGGACGGAGCCTCGGCGAACGCACCCGAAGGGGACGCCTTCGCAACCGACTCGCGCGAAGCGGACCCGCACCACGTGGACCCGCGCCGAGCGAATCGTTACGAAGCCCACGCGTACGACGCCGACCGAACCGGTGCCGGCACCTACGGCGACGGCCTTTCGGCGGGTACCGCGAACACCGCGGGCAGCACGGAGGACCGGGTCGAAACCGCGGCCCCTGAGGAGACGGTTTCCGCGGCTCCCGAAGAAGCCGCCCAGGAGGAGCGCGCCCCCGAGGGCTCCGCTGCCGCCCCCGTTTCCGACGACCTCGTGGAGCCCGTTCCCGAAGGTGGCCAGGAAGGGGACCCCGAAGCAGCGCGTTCCGGGACCGATGACGACGCCGACGCCGAAGAGGCGACCCCCCTCCTCCCCAGGGAGGAACACCCCCTCGCCTCCTACGTGCTGCGCGTCAACGGCATCGACCGGCCCGTCAGCGAGGCCTGGATCGGCGAGTCGCTGCTCTACGTACTGCGCGAGCGGCTCGGCCTCGCGGGCGCCAAGGACGGCTGCTCGCAGGGCGAGTGCGGGGCCTGCAACGTCCAGGTCGACGGGCGGCTGGTCGCCTCCTGCCTGGTGCCCGCGGTGACCACGGCCGGCAGCGAGGTACGCACGGTCGAGGGCCTCGCCGTCGAAGGCCAGCCCTCCGACGTGCAGCGGGCCCTGGCCCGGTGCGGCGCCGTGCAGTGCGGCTTCTGCGTCCCCGGAATGGCGATGACCGTGCACGACCTGCTGGAGGGCAATCCCGCGCCCACCGACTTGGAGACCCGCCAGGCGCTGTGCGGCAATCTGTGCCGCTGCTCCGGCTACCGGGGCGTCCTCGAGGCCGTGCGCGAGGTCGTGGCCGAGCGCGAGGCGCACACCGAGGCGGAACAGCAGAACACCGAGGAAGCGCGCATCCCGCACCAGGCGGGCCCGGGCGCCGGCGGCGTCAACATCGCCGACCCGGCCGCCTACGAAGACCCGAACGAGCCCTACAGCGACCCCGAGTCCTACGGTGACCCGCAGGAGCCCTACGGCCAGGACGGAGGCCAGGCGTGACCAACGAGACCGCCACGGCGCCCAGCGCGGTGCCCGCGCCCGCCGCCGAGCCGGTGCCGCACGGCCTGGGCGTCACGCTGCCGTCCCAGGACGCCCGCGCCAAGACCGAGGGCACCTTCCCGTACGCGGCGGACCTGTGGGCGGAGGGGCTGCTGTGGGCTGCCGTACTCCGCTCGCCGCACCCCCGCGCCCGCATCGTGTCGATCGACACCTCCCACGCGCGCGCGATGCCCGGTGTCCAGGCCGTCGTAACCCACGAGGACGTGCCCGGGAACGCGCTGCACGGACGGGGCACGGCCGACCGGCCCATGTTCGCCTCCGAAGTGGTCCGCCACCACGGGGAGCCCATCGCCGCCGTGGCCGCGGACCACCCCGACACCGCGCGGATGGCCGCCGCGGCGATCATGGTCGACTACGAGGTGCTCGACCCGGTGACCGACCCGGAGCTGGCCTTCGAGGCTGAACCGCTGCACCCCGACGGCAACCTGATCCGGCACATCCCGCTGCGCCACGGCGACCCGGACGCGATCGGCGAGGTCGTCGTCGAGGGCCTGTACCGCATCGGCCGCCAGGACCCCGCCCCGATCGGCGCGGAGGCCGGACTCGCCGTGCCCCGCCCCGACGGCGGGGTCGAGCTCTACGTCGCCTCCACCGACCCGCACACCGACCGCGACGCGGCCGCCGCGTGCTACGGGCTGGAGCCCGAGCGCGTGAAGATCGTCGTCACCGGGGTGCCCGGCGCCACCGCCGACCGTGAAGACCAGGGCTTCCAACTCCCCCTCGGTCTCCTGGCGTTGACCACCGGCCGCCCGGTGAAGCTCAGCGCGACACGCGAGGAATCCTTCCTGGGGCACGTACACCGGCACCCCACGCTCCTGCGCTACCGCCACCATGCGGACGCCGAGGGCACGTTGGTGAAGGTCGAGGCGCAGATCCTGCTGGACGCGGGCGCGTACGCGGACACCTCCTCCGACGCCCTCGCCGCGGCGGTCGCGTTCGCCTGCGGACCCTACGTCGTCCCGAACGCCTTCATCGAGGGCTGGGCCGTCCGCACCAACAACCCGCCCTCCGGCCATGTGCGCGGCGAGGGCGCGATGCAGGTGTGCGCCGCTTACGAGGCGCAGATGGACAAGCTCGCGAAGAAACTGGGCGTGGACCCGGCGGACCTGCGGATGCGCAACGTCATGGCCACGGGGGACATGCTGCCCACCGGCCAGTCGGTGACGTGCCCGGCTCCGGTGGCCGAACTGCTGGAGGCCGTACGGGACCACCCGCTGCCCCCGCTGCCCAAGGACACCCCCGAGGACGAGTGGCTGCTGCCGGGCGGACCGGAGGGCGCGGGCGAACCGGGCGCGGTCCGCCGGGGTGTCGGCTACGGCATCGGCATGGTGCACATGCTGGGCGCCGAGGGCGCGGACGAGGTCTCCACGGCCACGGTGAAGGTCCATGACGGTGTGGCGACCGTGCTCTGCGCGGCCGTCGAGACCGGCCAGGGCTTCACCACCCTCGCCCGGCAGATCGTCCAGGAGACCCTCGGCATCGAAGAGGTGCACGTGGCGCCGGTCGACACCGACCAGCCACCGGCGGGCGCGGGCTGCCGCGGCCGCCACACCTGGGTGTCCGGAGGCGCGGTCGAGCGCGCGGCCAAGATGGTCCGCACCCAGCTCCTGCAGCCCCTCGCGCACAAGTTCGGGATGTCCACCGAACTGCTCCAGATCACCGACGGCAAGATCACCTCCTACGACGGCGTCCTGTCGACGACCGTCACGGAGGCGATGGACGGCAAGGAACTGTGGGCGACAGCGCAGTGCCGCCCGCACCCCACCGAGCCGCTGGACGGCGCCGGGCAGGGCGACGCGTTCGTGGGCATGTCGTTCTGCGCCATCCGCGCGGTCGTCGACGTCGACATCGAGATCGGATCCGTACGCGTCGTCGAACTGGCGGTGGCGCAGGACGTCGGCCGGGTGCTCAACCCCGCCCAGATCGCCGCCCGCATCGAGGCCGGCGTGACCCAGGGCGTGGGCGCGGCCCTCACGGAGAACCTGCGCACGCCGCGCGGCCTGGTACGCCACCCCGACCTGACCGGTTACGCGCTGCCGACCGCGCTCGACGCGCCGGACATCCAGATCGTGAAGCTGGTCGAGGAACGGGACGTGGTGGCGCCCTTCGGGGCCAAGTCGGTGAGCGCGGTGCCCGTGGTGACGACACCGGCGGCCGTGGCGTCGGCAGTGCGGGCGGCCACGGGGCGCCCGGTGAACCGGCTCCCGATCCGGCCCCAGGCGGCGGTGGTGACCGGGCAGTGAGCCCGCATCCGACCGGGGCCGCGAGGCCACGGCCGTGAAGCCACTGCCGGCGGTGACGGTGTCGGTGTGGCTGTTGGTGGCGGTGACGGCGGCGGGAGTGGCGTCGGCGGGTGGTGGTCGTGCCGGCCGGGGTGTACCTCACCTGAGGCGCTTGAGGCGCTCCACCTCGCCGCCCGCTACAACCTCGGCGACGACGGCGTCCCCTTGGAGGCGCTCCCACCGGTCCTGTGGTGGTTCTCACCTGTGGCGGGCATGTTGCGACGGGGCCGTTGTCAGTGGTGGCGCGTAGGGTTCTTGGTGGTGGGAGCGGCCGACGGGGTGCCGCCCGCCCACAGGACAGTACGCAGGGGGAAGCGTGAGCATCACGGAAGCCGGAGCGGTGACCGGTGTGACCGACGAGCAGTGGGCGCTGATCGTGGGACCGGCCGCCGAACGCGGACGCCGCGGTTCCGGTCCGGCGCAGGCCCTGTCCCACCGGTTCCTCGTCCAGGAGTTCGGCCCGGGCGCCGTGATGCGCTTCGAGGACGTGGACTTCCCGGCGGAGCTCGTCCATGAGCCCACCCGCTGCTTCCTGCGCGAGACCGGACTCCCGGAGGACGGGTTCCTGTTCCAGTTCGACACCGACGTTCCACTGCCGACGCTCGCCGAGTACTACGCGGAAGAACGCCCCGGCGAGTTCACCGAGGCGCAACTCCCCGCAGGAACAGGCCGGTTGATACGCCTGGGCCGACTGGCCGGAGGGCCGACCCCGGTGCTCGACGGGACGACGGGCGCCGTCCACGGCTGGCACGAACAGGACCTCACCCTGAGCCCCCTGAGCACCGACATCTCCACCTTCGTGGTCACCCTCTGGCTGCTCCACCGCGGCTGGGGCACCACCCCGCGCCCCGGCGGTCTCGCCGGGAGCGGGCCGTCGTTCGCCTGACCCATCGGCCACATTCCTCGGCCATGCTCAACGCGGACGAGAACTGAGACGCGCACACCCAAGAAACTGAGACGCGCACACAAGAAGGGGCTGGCACCCGTGTTGGGTGCCGCCCCTTCGTTCTGTCTGGTCGAGCCGGCGGAGGCCGTGGCGGGAATCGAATCCGCGTTACTCTCGGCGGGCGGAGCCTGCTGTTGGATTCGGCGCAGGCGAGCCTCTGGGGCGCTTGGGTTCGCGGTCGGCTGGTGGTGTCTGGTCGGCCGCGTGTTGGGCAGTTGAGGCCGTGACTGGAATCGAACCAGCGTAACTCGCTTTGCAGGCGAGTCCCTGAACCACTCGGGCACACGGCCAAGTCGGATGGACGCCGGCGGGCTGTCCGTTTCTTCCGAACTCGATGCATCGACCGTAAGCGGGCCCGATCCGGGGCTCAACCGCTGGCGGTGGGCTGCAACAGGACTGCCATACGCCGTTCATCGCCGTTCATAAAAGGGGCCTGGGGCCAGGAACGGAGCCTGGAGTCAGGAAAGGGCCTGGCGCCAGGTCCCGCGGAGGTCGTACGACCAAGGTCCGGGGGTGACCCCGACCACGGACAGGGGTCAACACCATCTTTGCCTCTTACGCTGGCCCGCATGACTGCCCTTGACCCCGGCCAAGCCGGCCCTGACGTCGGCCCTGGCATCGGCTCAGACCAAGTCGCGGACCCTGATTCGGCCGGACGGGTGAGTGTCCCGGTCGGTGCGGCCGGTGATGGGGGCGAGGGGGTGCTGGGGCGCGGGTACCGGGCGCTGAGCATCGGGATCGTATCCGTGGTGCTTCTCATCGCCTTCGAGGCGACCGCCGTCGGCACGGCCATGCCGGTGGCGGCGCGGGAACTGGACGGGGTGGCGCTGTACGCGTTCGCCTTCTCCGGGTACTTCACCACCAGCCTCTTCGGGATGGTGCTCGCCGGGCAATGGGCCGACCGTACGGGGCCGTTGGGGGCGCTGAGCGCGGGGATCGGGGCGTTCGGGGCGGGGCTGGTGCTGGCGGGGACCGCCGGTTCGATGTGGCTGTTCGTGCTCGGCCGGGCCGTGCAGGGCCTCGGCGGCGGACTCGTCATCGTCGCGCTGTACGTGGTGGTCGGCCGGGCCTACCCGGAACGGCTGCGGCCGGCCATCATGGCGGCCTTCGCGGCGTGCTGGGTGATCCCGACGGTGGTCGGCCCGCTCGCGGCGGGCGCCGTCACGGAACACCTCGGCTGGCGTTGGGTGTTCGTGGGTATACCGGTCCTCGTGGTGCTGCCGCTGGCGCTCGCGCTGCCGCAGATCCGGCGACGGGCGTCGGGTCCGGCCGGCACCGGGGCCGGAGCCCCCACCGGAACCCCCACTGGCGCCGGTGCCGACGCAGAGGCCCACGCAGGGGCCGGCGCCGGTACGAAAGACGGCGCCTCCGATCGCCGCCGCATCCGGCTCGCGCTCGCCGTCTCCCTCGGCGCCGGGCTGCTCCAGTACGCCGCGCAGGATCTGCGCTGGGCCTCGCTCGTCCCGGGCGTGCTGGGCGCCGTCCTGCTCGTACCGGCCGTGCGGGGGCTGCTGCCGCGCGGGACGTACCGGGCGGCCCGCGGGCTGCCCTCGGTCGTGCTGCTGCGCGGTGTCGCGGCCGGGGCCTTCGTCGTGGCGGAGAGCTTCATCCCGTTGATGCTGGTCACCGAGCGGGGGCTGTCGCCGACGATGGCCGGGTTCTCGCTCGCCGCTGCGGGCGGGAGTTGGGCGCTGGGGTCGTACCTCCAGTCGAGGCCGCGGCTGGAGCCGTACCGGCAGCGGATGATGTTCGCCGGGATGCTGCTGGTCGCGGTGGCGATCGCGGTCGTGCCGAGCGTGCTGGTGGACGCGGTGCCGGCCTGGTGGACGGTTGCCGTGGCCTGGAGTTTCGGTACGTTCGGAATGGGGCTGGTGATCTCCTCGACCAGCGTGCTGCTGTTCCAGCTGTCACCGCCCGAGGAGGCGGGGGCGAACTCCGCCGCGCTGCAGATCTCGGACGGGCTGAGCAATGTGATCCTGCTGGCCGCCAGTGGGGCCGCGTTCGCGGCGCTGGGCGGCGGCGCGATCACCCATTCGGCCGACGCGGCCTCGGCGAACGGCTCCCATCCGGCGGCGTTCGCCGCGGTGTTCCTGCCGATGGTGGGGGTGGCGTTG
Source organism: Streptomyces cavernae (assembly GCF_004023625.1). Taxonomy (GTDB): domain Bacteria; phylum Actinomycetota; class Actinomycetes; order Streptomycetales; family Streptomycetaceae; genus Streptomyces; species Streptomyces cavernae. Next base: position 27,478 of record NZ_RPDJ01000014.1, read on the forward strand.
ATGGGGGCGTGGGTGGCGACGAGGGTGCAGCCCGCGATGCGGTGACACCGAGTGGTACCGCGTAGTACCATCTGCCCATGGCTGGACTGAACCTGCGATTCACGGACGAGGAGCTCGACGCCCTGCGGGAACGTGCGGCGGCGGAAGGGCGGAGTATGCAGGCCTTCGCGCACGACGCGGTGATCGCTGCCATAAACGAGCACTCGAGACTGTTCAACGAGGCGGCTGAGCACGTGCTGCAGGCCAGCGCCGAGTTGAACAGGAGGCTTGCCTGATGCACTACCTCACGCTCCCCGAGCTGCTGAACCTCGCGAAGCGGCTCGGGGCGGACGAGGTGCGAGATTTCGGGCTCCTCGATTCGGCGCTGGCACGGCCCCAGTCGAGTGTGTTCGGACAGGACGCGTATCCGGACGTCTGGCAGAAGGCGGCGGCGCTGATGGAGTCACTCGCTCGCAACCATGGGCTCGTCGATGGCAACAAGCGCATTGCCTGGTACGCGACCTGGGTTTTCCTGCACATGAACGGGCATCCGCTGGATGCGGACTTCGACGTTGACGAAGCTGAGACATTCGTTCTCGACGTCTGCCAGGGCGCGCTGGACGTACCGAAGATCGCGGCGCAGTTGCCCCGCTTCGCGCGCTGACCTGCCGCGCGATGTGAGCTGAATCCCATCCCGTACGACGCGCCACCGTCGCCCCGCTCACCCCGCCGGGCCACCGATAAGGTGGCCCGGTTGTCATACGTGCCGCATGCCATGACATGGCTGAGCCGAGCCGCGCCCGGCAGAACAAAGCAGAGCTGCCCGACCCGAACCGGAGACCGTGACTACCACCGCCGCCTCCTCCAACCACCACCTCTCTCCCGCCTTCCCCGGCCGCGCCCCCTGGGGCACGGCCGGCAAGCTGCGTGCCTGGCAGCACGGCGCCATGGAGAAGTACATCCAGGAGCAGCCGCGTGACTTCCTCGCGGTCGCCACGCCCGGTGCCGGTAAGACCACCTTCGCGCTGACGCTCGCCTCCTGGCTGCTGCACCACCACGTGGTGCAGCAGGTGACCGTGGTCGCGCCCACCGAGCACCTGAAGAAGCAGTGGGCCGAGGCCGCCGCGCGGATAGGCATCAAGCTGGACCCGGAGTACAGCGCGGGCCCGCTCGGCAAGGAGTACCACGGCGTCGCCGTCACCTACGCGGGCGTGGGCGTACGGCCCATGCTGCACCGCAACCGCGTCGAGCAGCGCAAGACCCTCGTCATCCTCGACGAGATCCACCACGCCGGTGACTCCAAGTCCTGGGGCGAGGCCTGCCTGGAGGCGTTCGAGCCCGCCACGCGCCGACTGGCCCTGACGGGAACGCCGTTCCGCTCCGACACCAACCCCATCCCCTTCGTCACCTACGAGGAGGGCAACGACGGGATCCGGCGCTCGGCCGCCGACTACACCTACGGGTACGGGCACGCGCTCGCCGACCACGTCGTCCGGCCCGTCATCTTCCTCTCCTACAGCGGCAACATGCGCTGGCGCACCAAGGCGGGGGACGAGATCGCCGCCCGGCTCGGTGAGCCGATGACCAAGGACGCCGTCTCCCAGGCCTGGCGCACCGCGCTCGACCCGCGCGGCGAGTGGATGCCGAGCGTGCTGCGCGCCGCCGACCAGCGGCTCACCGAGGTGAGGAAGGGCATCCCGGACGCCGGCGCCCTCGTCATCGCCTCCGACCAGGACTCCGCGCGCGCCTACGCCAAGCTGATCCGGGAGATCACCGGGCACAAGGCGACGCTCGTCCTCTCCGACGACGCCGGCGCGTCGGACCGTATCGACGAGTTCAGCAACAACGACGACCGGTGGATGGTCGCCGTGCGGATGGTGTCCGAGGGCGTGGACGTACCCCGGCTCGCGGTCGGGGTGTACGCCACCACCATCTCCACTCCTCTCTTCTTCGCCCAGGCCGTCGGCCGTTTCGTGCGGTCCCGGCGGCGCGGCGAGACCGCCTCCGTCTTCCTGCCGACCATTCCGGATCTGCTCACCTTCGCCAACGAGATGGAGGTCGAGCGCGACCACGCCCTCGACAAGCCCAAGAAGGAGGTCGAGGAGGACCCGTACGCCGAATCCGAGAAGGAGATGGAGGAGGCGAACCGGGAGCAGGACGAGGACACCGGCGAGCAGGACATGCTGCCGTTCGAGGCGCTGGAGTCCGACGCCGTCTTCGACCGGGTGCTCTACGACGGCGCCGAGTTCGGGATGCAGGCGCACCCCGGCAGCGAGGAGGAGCAGGACTACCTCGGCATCCCCGGCCTCCTCGAACCCGACCAGGTCCAACTCCTGCTGCAGAAGCGGCAGGCACGGCAGATCGCGCACAGCCGCAAGAAGCCGGACGCGGAGGCCGACCTGCTGGAACTGCCCGCAGAGCGGCGGCCGGTGGTCAGCCACAAGGAGATGATGGAGCTCAGGCGGCAGCTCAACAATCTCGTCGGCGCGTACGTCCACCAGAGCGGCAAACCGCACGGCGTGATCCACACCGAACTGCGCCGGGTCTGCGGCGGCCCGCCGAGCGCCGAGGCGACGGCCGGGCAGCTGCGGCAGCGGATCGCCAAGGTTCAGGAGTGGGCGACCCGGATGAAGTGACGCCGGCGGGCCGGGCTGTGTCCGGGTGTCCGGCCGTGACCGTCGAATGCCTTTGCATTCGCCCTCTCCGTGCTGTGACTGTGTCGGGCTCTGTCCGTGCTGTGGTGCTGTGTCCGCGCTGTGCCCGTGCCGTGTCCGCGCTTTCTCCGTGCTTTCTCCGCACTGTCCACTCTCCGTGTCGCACCTGTGCACGATGAGTGGCAACTCAGGAACATTCCCGACCAAAGAGGTCGACGTGCGGTAACTCGTGACCGGATTCTGGACAAAGTCTTCCGCTGAGCGAACTGGCTCGCTACTGTCCCGCTACGCAAACGCCCCGTGGCAGCGCCGCCGCGGAGCGCAGCCGTGAAGCGACTCCGCCCGGGGTGGCCCGGGCCGCTTGCCGATCGGCGGCCTCTGAAGCGCGTCGCCTACGGGACCGGTGACGCAAGCGCCGCGGACGGGGCCGTCGACCCTCACCACTAAGGAGTGGGCGTCGTGACCGCGGAGACCTCTCAGACGCTCGACCGGGGACTGCGCGTCCTCAAGTTGCTGGCAGACACCGACCACGGGCTGACCGTCACCGAGTTGTCCAACAAGTTGGGCGTCAACCGCACCGTTGTCTACCGACTGCTGGCGACCCTCGAGCAGCACGCTCTCGTCCGCCGTGACCTGGGCGGTCGCGCCCGGGTCGGGCTCGGTGTGCTGCGGCTCGGCCGCCAGGTCCACCCGCTGGTCCGCGAGGCCGCGCTGCCCGCGCTGCGCGCGCTGGCCGAAGACATCGGGGCGACGGCCCACCTCACCCTGGTCGACGGGAGCGAGGCGCTGGCCGTCGCGGTCGTCGAACCGACCTGGACGGAATACCACGTCGCCTACCGCGCGGGCTTCCGGCATCCGTTGGACCGGGGGGCCGCCGGCAAGGCCATACTCGCCGCGCGGCAACAGCCGGTGGGCGACCCCGGATACACGCTGACACACGGGGAGTTGGAGTCCGGCGCGAGCGGCGCCGCGGCTCCGCTGATCGGGGTCACCGGGGTCGAGGGCAGCGTCGGGGTCGTGATGCTCGCGGACGCCGTACCCGAGCGGGTGGGCGCCCGGGTCGTCGACGCGGCGCGCGAAGTGGCCGACGCGCTGCGCTGACGCGTACGGCCCAAGGCGCGGGCGGTTCGGCCGGAGGAGTTACGTGGCGCTGCCCGGCGGTCAGGCGCGACCTGCACGGAGGCGCCGCGAGGCGTGACGTTACATTGACCTCGTGTTCGCTCGTCTCACGCGCCCCCAGGCCGTCGCCGTCTTCGCGGTCCCCGTCGTGGCCCTGCTCGCCACCGCGGTGCTCGCGCCGCTGCCCTTCTCCGTGGCGGAGCCCGGCACGACGGCGGACGTGCTCGGCGAGAACAAGGGCGACCCGGTGATCACCATCAGCGGCGCGCCCACCCGGAAGACCGCCGGTGAGCTGCGGATGACGACCATCCTCGCCACCGGACCGGACGCCCACGTGGGCCTCGCCGACGTCGTCGACAACTGGTTCCGCACGGACCGGGCCGTGATGCCGCGCGACGCCGTCTACCCGGCCGGGGACAACGTCAAGGAGATCGAGCGGCACAACCTCCAGCAGATGAAGCAGTCGCAGAACTCCGCGACCACCGCGGCGCTCGACTACGTCGGCGAGAAGAACGCCAAGGTCACGCTGAAGCTCGCCGACGTGGGCGGGCCCAGCGCCGGCCTGCTGTTCTCGCTCGGCATCGTCGACAAGCTGCGGGGCGACGGCAGCGGCGGCGACCTCACCGGCGGTCGCGTCATCGCCGGTACGGGCACGATCGACGACAGCGGCGAGGTCGGCGCGGTGGGCGGGGTCGCCCTCAAGACACAGGCCGCGAGGCGGGACGGTGCCACCGTCTTCCTCGTCCCGAAGGCCGAGTGCTCCGACGCTGAGGCCGAACTGCCCAAGGGGCTGCGGCTGATTCCGGTGACCACGCTGAAGGGCGCGGTCGACTCGCTGGTCGCGCTGGAGAAGGGCGGAACGGTTCCGAGCTGCTGAGCACGCCCCGAAGGGGCGGCGTTCCTGAAGGGCACCTCAAGGGCGGCGTTCCTGACGGCGACCTGAGAGGGGCGGCGTACCTGATGGCCTCCTCAAAGGGGTCAGGTCGGATCCCGGTCCTCCGCCGCCTGTTCCACCAGGGGGATGATCCTGAGCGGCACCGGGTTCTCCATGACGATCGCCGTCGAGGCCCGCACGATGCCGTCGATTCCCACCACCAGGTCGATCACCCGCTGGAGATCGGCGTTGGAGCGGGCCACCAGTCGGCACAGCATGTCGCCGCTGCCGGTGGTCGTGTGCAACTCCAGCACCTCGGGAACGGTCGCCAGATGCGCCCGTACGTCCGCGCCCTGACCCTGCCGGATCTGCAGCGTCGCGAACGCCGTCACCGGATAGCCGATGGCCGCCGGGTCCACCTGGGGCCCGAAACCCCGGACGACCCCCTTCGACACCAGCCGGTCCAGCCGGGCCTGCACCGTGCCGCGCGCCACCCCGAGCCGTCGGGACATCTCCAGCACCCCGATACGCGGCTCCCGCGCCAGCAGCACGATGATCCGCCCGTCCAGATGATCGATCGCCATACGGTCTCCAAGACGGTCTCCAAGGTGAGCATCCTGTACAGAAGGCCTGCCCGGTAGCCCATCCAGCTGAACACATTGCCCAGCGAAAACGCGAACTGTTGCGCACCTTGCGGTTGGGGGCGAACCTGCCGCCATGACGCAGACCACATCCCCCACCCCTGAAACGGCACGGCAGGCAGACCCCTTCCCCGTCAAGGGAATGGACGCGGTCGTCTTCGCCGTGGGCAACGCCAAGCAGGCCGCGCACTACTACTCCACCGCCTTCGGCATGAAACTCGTCGCGTACTCGGGCCCGGAGAACGGCAACCGCGAGACGGCGAGCTACGTCCTGGAGAACGGCTCCGCCCGGTTCGTCCTCACCTCCGTCATCAAGGAGGCGACCGACTGGGGCCGCTTCCTCGCCGGGCACGTCGCCGAGCACGGCGACGGCGTGGTCGATCTCGCGATCGAGGTGCCGGACGCCCGCCAGGCATTCGCCTACGCCGTCGAGCACGGGGCACGGCCGATCGCCGAGCCGCACGAGATGACCGACGACTACGGCACGGTGGTCCTGGCCGCGATCGCCACCTACGGCCAGACCCGGCACACACTCGTCGAACGCCGCGACTACAAGGGCCCGTACCTGCCCGGATACGTGGCCGCGGACCCGATCGTCGAACCGCCCGCCCACCGCACCTTCCAGGCGATCGACCACTGCGTCGGCAACGTGGAACTCGGCCGCATGAACGAATGGGTCGGCTTCTACAACAAGGTCATGGGCTTCACCAACATGAAGGAGTTCGTGGGCGACGACATCGCGACCGAGTACTCGGCGCTGATGTCCAAGGTCGTCGCCGACGGCACCCTGAAGGTGAAGTTCCCGATCAACGAGCCGGCCGTCGCCAGGAAGAAGTCGCAGATCGACGAGTACCTCGAGTTCTACGGCGGCGCGGGCGTCCAGCACATCGCGCTCAACACGAACGACATCGTGGAGACGGTACGGACGATGCGCGCGGCCGGGGTCCGCTTCCTCGACACCCCGGACTCGTACTACGACACGCTGGGGGAGTGGGTGGGCGACACCCGCGTCCCCGTCGAGACCCTGCGCGAGCTGAAGATCCTCGCCGACCGCGACGAGGACGGCTACCTCCTGCAGATCTTCACCAAGCCGGTCCAGGACCGTCCGACGGTTTTCTTCGAGATCATCGAACGCCATGGCTCCATGGGCTTCGGCAAGGGCAACTTCAAGGCACTGTTCGAGGCGATCGAGAGGGAACAGGCGAAGCGCGGCAATCTGTGAGGTGAGCCCCGCCTGTTCCCGGTTTCATCCCTCGGGCGGCGGCTCGAGTGACGGCTCTCCCAGCGCCTTCAGGGCCTTCTCGGCCCTGGGGGCCAGCAGGGGCGAGAAGTGCGGGTTGAGGCGCAGCGCCTCCGCCAGATGGCGGCGGGCCGCGCCTTCCCTGTCGAGCGACCGTTCGATCTCGCCGCGGTGGTAGGCGTAGAGCGCGCTGCGCACCCCGCCGCTCTTCTCCTTGTCCGTCGCCCGCGCGGCGAACTCCAGGGCCTCCTCGTCCCGCCCCGCCCGGTGCAGCGCCCAGCCCAGGGCGTCCGCCACCGCGATCCCGGGCTGCCGGTCCCACTCGGCCCGCAGCCGTCGTACCGCCTTCGCCGCGTCCCCCTGGTCCGCTTCGAACAGACCTGCGACCAACGTCTCGTTCACCCCGCCGGCGGCCGACTCACGCACCCTCTCGCGCAGGGTGTCGTACTGCACGCGGGCCTCCCGGCGCCGACCCAGCGACTCATACAACTCGCCCAGTTCCAGGGCGTATTCGGGCTCGGGCTGGCGTCGCAGCGCCGTCCGGTACGCGCGCAGTGCCTGCGCGGTGCGGCCCAGGGCCGCCAGCGCCCGCCCCTTCCCGGCGAGCGCCGCCTGCCGATCGGGGTCGGCCCGCAGCGCCGCCTCGTAATGGCGCAGCGCCCGCCGGGGCTCTCCCCGGTCCCACGCCAGCTGTCCCATCCGGCAGGAGAAGGCCGCCTCCGCCGCCGCGGTGGACGCCCCCGCCGTGGCGTCCGCGATCGCCGCCTCGGCGTCCTCCCGCCGGCCCCGGTCCCAGTACACCTGCGCCGCTCGCGCCAGCGCCGACGGTCCGGAGTGCAGGGCCAGCAGCTTGTTCAGCGTGCCGTGCACCGCGTTGTGGTCGCCGAGCCCCTCGTGCGCCTCGATCAGCGCCGCATACGACACCCACCGCTCGGGCGCCCCGCGTACCGCCTTCTCCGCCCACCGCCTGGCCGCCGGATAGTCGCGCCGGGCGAGGGCGAGCGCGGCCAGCCCGTCGTAGGCGTCCCGGTTCCCCCGCGGCAGCACCTCCAGCGAGGTCTCGAGCGCCTTCTCGGCCTTCGGGTAGTACGTGGGCCGCCCCGTCAGGCGCCCCTGCTCGACATAGGCGGACCCGAGCACCGCCCAGGACCGGGCGTCATCCGGACGGCCCCGCAGATACGCCGTGTAGTCCCCGGTCAGCGCCGCGAGGTCCGACAGCGTCGCCGGTGCCCCGGTCCCCACCGCGGTCGCGGCCCGCCCGACGGGCCCGGACGAGGGCGGCACCATGGCCGGTCCTTCCCACTGCACGAACACCAGCACCCCGCCCAGCAGCACACACCCCGCCCCGGCGATCAGCGCCGACCTGGCAAGACGCGACCGCGGCCGGGGAAGACGCGACCGCGGCCGAGGACGGCGCGAGCACGACCCGGCGAGACGCGAGCGGGGCGGCGGCGGTACCCGTTCGGTCCGTTCGATGTCCATGCCGCTCACTGTGCGTCAACACGCCGACGGCTCCCTGGCACGAAAGCCCCCAGCCTGCGGGGTTCACACCGATGGCCCCCGGGTGCGACCCTCTGATCATGAGCCGTATCGAAGCACCCTCCGATGCCGTCACGGGCAACCTCGTGGACCGGCTGCTCGCGGGCCTGCCCGCCGGGGCCGTGCTCACCGACCCGGACGTCACCGCCTCCTACGCCAACGACATGGCCAGCTTCTGCGAAGCGGGCTCCCCGGCGGTGGTGGTGCTGCCCCGCACCGTCGAACAGGTCCAGCACGTGATGCGCGTCGCCACCGAACTGCGCGTCCCGGTGGTCCCGCAGGGCGCGCGCACCGGCCTGTCGGGCGCGGCGAACGCCTCCGAGGGCTGCATCGTTCTCTCGCTCACCAAGATGGACCGGATCCTGGAGATCAACCCCGTGGACCGGATCGCCGTCGTCGAGCCCGGCGTCGTCAACGCGGCGCTGTCCCGCGCGGTGAACGAACACGGGCTCTACTACCCGCCCGATCCCTCCAGCTGGGAGATGTGCACCATCGGCGGCAACATCGGCACCGCCTCCGGCGGGCTGTGCTGCGTGAAGTACGGCGTCACCGCCGAGTACGTCCTCGGTCTGGAGGTCGTCCTCGCGGACGGACGGCTGATGAACACCGGCCGCCGCACCGCCAAGGGCGTCGCCGGATACGACCTCACCCGGCTCTTCGTCGGCTCCGAGGGATCCCTCGGCATCGTCACCAAGGCGATCCTCGGGCTGAAGCCGCAGCCGCCGCAGCAACTCGTCCTCGCAGCCGAGTTCGCCTCCGCCACGGCCGCCTGCGACGCGATCTGCCGGATCATGGCGGGCGGGCACGTCCCCTCGATGCTGGAACTGATGGACCGTACGACGGTGAAGGCCGTCAACGACCTGGCGAACATGGGCCTGCCGGAGACCACCGAGGCACTGCTGCTCGCCGCCTTCGACACCCCCGACCCCACCGCCGACCTCGCCGCGGTCGGAGCGCTCTGCGAGGCCGCGGGCGCCACCCAGGTGGTCCCCGCGGACGACGCCGCCGAGTCCGAACTGCTGCTCCAGGCACGGCGGTTGTCGCTCACCGCGCTCGAAGCGGTCAAGGGCACCACGATGATCGACGACGTGTGCGTACCGCGCTCCAGGCTCGGCGAGCTGCTCGAGGGGGTCGAGCGGATCGCGGAGAAGTACGCGCTCACCATCGGGGTCGTGGCACATGCCGGAGACGGAAACACCCACCCCACCGTCTGCTTCGACGCCCAGGACCCCGACGAGTGCCGGCGCGCCCGCGAGTCCTTCGACGAGATCATGGGCCTCGGTCTGGAGCTCGGCGGCACGATTACCGGGGAGCACGGTGTCGGCATCCTGAAGAAGGAGTGGCTCGCTCGTGAGATCGGGCCGGTGGGCGTGGAGATGCAGCGGGCCGTCAAGGCGGCCTTCGACCCGCTGGGCATCCTCAACCCGGGCAAGTTGTTCTGAAGGCCCGTGTCCGCGCGCCGGGACGACCGCGCGGAAACCTTCGAACACTTCGCGGAAACCCTCGAACGCCTCGCGGAACCTCCGAAGGCTTTGCGGAAACCCTCGAACGCTTTCACGTGCGGCACGTCCGACCGTGAAACGCACGCATCAGGGAGCGAGCAGCTCGGCCAGACCGTCGTCGATGCCGAGCCGCTCGCTCTCGGTGCCCGGCGGAACCAGCCGCAGGGTGCGCTCCAGCCACGCCGACACCAAAGCGGCGGGCGCCTCCAGCAGCGCGTCGCCGTCGGGTGAGTTGAGCGCCATCATCACGGTGCAGCGGCCCGCGCCCTTGGTGGGCCACACCCGCACATCACCGCGGCCGCACGGCCGGAACACCCCTTCCACGAGCAGTTCGCGGGCGAACGTCCAGTGGACGGTGTGCTCGGACCCGATGTGGAAGCTGATGTGGACGGCGTACGGGTCGTCGCTGCGGTAGGTCAGTCTGGCCGGGACGGGGATGCTGTGCTCGGGCGAGAGGACGAGCTCCAGCACCAGGTCGCGTTCCACCACGGTGTGCATGTCGATGCGCTCCCTTTCCTCGTACGGGCCCTGCGGTCGGACCCGTACGAGGAAGAGGGCCTTTGCGACGGAGCATTACGCGAGTTCGTGAGGAAATTTTTCCGACCTGTGCGAAGTCGGGGCGCAAGTGTGCCCGGAAAGGGATGGGAACGGTGGGAGTGGCGCAGGGGGTTGGGCAGGTCTGATAGATGTGGACCCCCCAAAAACAAGCCCTCGAGCAGATACGGGACGACGGACATGAGCGCCCCAACTCCGGCCCCCGGCGACGACAGGCCCCGCGAGGGGTACTACCCGGACCCGTCCATTCCTGGATACGTCCGGTACTGGAACGGCGCCGCGTGGGTGCCGGGTACCAGCCGACCGGCGCCGTCCGACGGCACACCGCTCGCACCACCGGCGGGAGGCGGGGCTCCGGCCGGGTCGGCGGCTCCGGGTGCGTCCGCCGTTCCGGTCGAGGAGACCGGCCCGCACTTCTTCGACGAGGACCCGCCGGACGCCGGGTTCGGCGCGGCCGAGCCCGCGTTGTCGCGCGCCGAGGCCCAGCACGGGAGCCGGCCGGAACCCGCGTCCGCGTGGGGCGCCGACCGTTCCCGGCAGTCCGGCTTCGGCGGCGAACAGGACCGCCGGATCTCGTGGGGCTCCCCGCAGGACGACGCGGCACCCGGATCCGACCCGCGTGTTCCGTCGCCCGCGCGGCCCAGTGACCACGCGGACGGTTCCGCGACGATCGACCCGATGGCACCGGAGGGTCCGGCGGGCGGCTCGGCGGTCTTCCAGGGGCCGCAGGGGCCGATGCGTCCGGCGGGCGGCGGCAACCCGGCGTTCCCGGACGCCGCGGGCACCTCTGCCACGGCCGGCGCCGGCCCGACGGAGGGCTCGTCCTCCGGCGCCCCCGCAGCTGCCTCCGCACGCTCCGACGGCTCGGGCACCACCGGCACCTCGGAGATGGGCTCCGGGCCGGCTGAGAGCACCCACGGTTTCCGTGCGCTCTCCCCGCGCGCGAGGCAGCGGGGCGGGGCGCAGGGCGGGGGCGTGGACGCGGCGGGTGCGCCGGGAGGCCGGGGGGCGCCCGGCGTACCGTCGCAGACCGGAGCTTCGGGTCCGGGGCAGCCGTCCGCCTCCGCGATGCAGCAGGGTGCGACGGCGTTCCGCAAGCACAACGACCCCTCGTCGGCGGCCGACGGCGCCGGCAAGTCCCGGGGCTCGGACAACGCGGGCAGCTCCAGGGGTTCGGGTGGCACGGGCAGCTCCGGCCGCACCGGCGGTTCCGGTGGCGTCGGCGGCTCCGGAGCCGGCGCGGGCCTGCGACCGGGCCTGGTGGGCGGGGTCTCCGCGCCGGAGAACGAAACGCCCATGGCCACCGGTGCCGGTGGCGGCCAGCCCTCCTGGGCCCAGCAGGTGCACCGGCTCGCCGACAACAGCGCCGAGGAGCGACCCGCGCCCTGGAAGCCGCCCCGGGAGGACCCGTTCCTCGCCGCGGCCCGCGCCCAGGCCGCCGCACGCCCCGCCGCGCTCGGCAGACGCGTCGCGGCCAGGCTCATCGACACCCTGGTGCTCGCCGTGGTGACCGGGGCCGCGGCGGTGCCCCTCGTGGGCAAGGCCGTGGACCACATCGACGCGAAGATCGAGGCGGCCAAGCGTTCCGGGGAGACCGTCACGGTCTGGCTGCTGGACGGCACCACCGGCACCTACCTCGGCATCGTCCTGGGCGTGCTGGTGGTCTTCGGAGTCCTCTACGAGGCCCTGCCCACCGCGAAATGGGGCCGCACCCTCGGCAAGAAGCTGTGCGGGCTGCACGTTCAGGACATCGAGGACCACGAGAGCCCGACCTTCGGCGCGGCACTGCGCCGGTGGCTCGTCCTGGTGCTGCCGGGGCTGCTGGTGGTGGGAGTCGTCGGCGTTCTGTGGTGCCTGATCGACAAGCCGTGGCGGCAGTGCTGGCACGACAAGGCGGCCCATACGTTCGTGGCGAGCTGATCCCGGGGACGGTCTGCTCGGGGTCTCGTCCGTTCAGGTGCCGGTCTGCTCCGGGTCCGGTCCGCTCTGCTCCGGGTCCGGGCTGTTCGGGGTCTGGTCTGTTCCGGGTCCGGGCTGTTCGGGGTCTGGTCTGTTCCGGGTCCGGTCTGTTCGGGGTTCCGGTCTGTTCGGGTTCCGGTCTGCTCCGCTCCGGTCCGGTCTGTTCGGGTTCCGGTCTGATGGGGGTCCGGGCTGCTCGAGGCCGGGTTCGTTCGTGGTCCGGTCTGCTCCGGGCGGGGTCCGTCTCCGCCGGATCCGGTCCATGGATCTGGTCTACTCCGGACGGCTGCGCGCCGGATGCGGAGCCGGGCAGTTCGCGGTCGACTCGGGCCATGAGCACCGAACCGCCGCCGGGCTCCGGGGAACCGGAGGAGGACCCGTTCCGGAAGAAGCCGCCGCCCGAGCAGAACGGCACCCCACCTCCGGGAGGCGGCCCCGGCGGTCCTGGTCCCCCTGGCGGTCTTGGTGGTCCCGGTGCCCCGGGCGGGCCTGGTGCCCCTGGCGGTCCTGGTGGTCCCGGCGCCCCGGGAGCCCCCGGCGGCCCCTACGACACCGGTGCCCCGGATCCCCTCGCCGGTATGCCCCCACTCGCGGACGGCGTCAAGCGTGTCCTCGCGCGCATCATCGACATGCTGATCGTCGGCATCGTGGTCGGCCTGCTGTCGTGGGGCGTCGGGACGATGGAGTGGGACGTCGACCCGGACAGGGTCGATTACGGCAGTTCGCTCGGGCAGTCCGTGATCGCCGCCGTCCTCTACACGGCGTACGACACCGTCCTGATCGCCAGGACGGGCCAGACCGTGGGCAAGAAGTTGCTGAACATGAGGGTGGCCCGCCTCAGCGACGGCGCCAACCCCGACTGGGGCAGCTCCCTCCTGCGCGCCGCCGTGCTGTGGATCCCGTTCGCGTTCTGCTGTGCCTGCGTCTGGACCGCGATTTGCGGCGGTTGGAGCTTCTTCGACCGGCCGTACAAGCAGGGCCTGCACGACAAGGCGGGCAGGACGGTGGTGGTCAGCACGGTGTGAGCGGCCGGGCTCCGGCACGGGAACAAGCTGGGCGGAACATTCGGATGCGGGCGCAAAAAACCGGCGAACCCCGGAAGCGGCGGGTCCGCCGGTTCAGCATCGCGCGGCGATCACGCACTCTCGCGCAACGGCTCCGGCGCGGTGGAGGCGGACGCCGAGGCCGGCGCCGAGCCGGCGGAGACCGTGGGCCGCCGCAACGGAAGCTGCTGGGCCGCCACGGACCCGGCCCCCGTCCGCACCGCCGTCGCCCGCCTGGGCGAAGGAACCGTCAGGGCGACGAGCAGCCCCAGCGCGAGCCCCGACACCGCGACGACCGCGATCCCAAGCGTCGAACTCGTCTGCGACAGCAGCAACATGGCGAGAGTGGCAAGGATGACGGTGCACGAACCGTAGGCGAGCTGTGCGACAGTCGGACGAGGCATGGCGTATCAGTCCTTGAGATGGGGGTCTCCCCCCGTGCCTCTCGCGATGGGGGAGGTGTGGACAGAAATGGGGGTTCACGACAACGCTGGTCGACTTAGCTGAAGCGCGCCAACAAAAGACTCTAGACGGCTGCATGCCCTTCCGGAACGAAGAGTAAGCGTGACCTAACCCACGGGCCAGGTGCACGGGGGGCGCACGGGTTCATGACGTCCAGCAAGTGGACTGTGCGGCGCGCCGGTCGGGGGAGCGGTCAGGCGCCGGTCGAGCGCCCGTCCGCGCCCTCTCCGGTGGCGATCCGGAGGGCGGCGGCCGGCTGAGCGCCGAGCCGGACCGATCACGATTTCCGGGAGCCCCCGCGGCCCGGCGAACCCGCGGCGGACCCCACGGAAGGCGCCCGGACAACTGACACCGGCAGCCGAATGAAGATCATCCACGCGGTCCGGAGCGGCTCGAGGATCACCGCCCGGGTCGGCCGCTCCCTGAATTGGCTGACGTAACGGCAGGTCAGAGCATGATCGGCCGGGACCCCCTGGCGGGTCGCGGCCGATCGTGTTTAGGTGCCTCCTGTTGGCTTCTTATTGACACCGGGCGCACGGGGGTGTGACTTCATGGCCGCAGGAGGCTTCTGCAAGCTGCCGAACGGGACGGTGGTGGTGGCGCTGGTACTGCCCGCGCCCAGCGCCGCACCGGGCGGCTCGGGGACCGTGGGCGAGGGCCAGGTCCGTGTGCTCGTGCACGCGGCGAACCGCGCCCGCGCGCTGACCCGGCTGCGCAACCTCGGCCTGCGCGCCGTCTACCTCCGCGGCAACGCTGCCCCGCCGACCCCCGACGAGGTCACCGCGGTCCTGCACCACCCGGACGGCCTGATATGGCGCACGGCCCCGGAGTCCCCGACGACGACGGCGGAGCTGTGGCACCCGATCAGAGCGCTGCTCAGACAGGGCGCGACCGCCCGGCGGTACTGACGGCGAGGGCGCCCACGTGGGGAAGGCGGAGGTCAGGCCAGCACCGGCTTGCCGGACAGCTCCACCCCGGCCTGCCTGAGCTCCTCGAGCGCCTTCTCCGTGGTCTCCTCGGCGACCCCCGCCGTGAGGTCCAGCAGCACCTGCGTACGGAACCCCTCGCGGGCGGCGTCCAGAGCGGTGGCCCGTACGCAGTGGTCGGTGGCGATGCCGACCACGTCCACCTCGTCGATCTCCCGGGCCCGCAGCCAGTCGCCGAGCGGGACGCCGTTCTCGTCGACCCCCTCGAACCCGCTGTAGGCCGCCGCGTACGCCCCCTTGTCGAAGACGGCGTCGATCGCCCCGGAGGCGACCGCCGGAGCGAAGTTCGGGTGGAAGCCGACGCCCTCGGTGCCCGCCACGCAGTGCGCGGGCCAGGAGTGGACGAAGTCGGGCTGACTGGCGAAGTGGTTGCCGGGCGCGATGTGGTGGTCCCGGGTGGCGACGACATGCCGGTAGCCGGCGGGCGCCTGCCCGATCAGCTCGGTGATCGCGGCGGCCACATCGGCACCCCCGGCCACCGCGAGGCTGCCGCCCTCGCAGAAGTCGTTCTGCACATCTACGACGATCAAGGCGCGACGCATGGTCGTTGTCCTTCAGCTTGACAAAGGTTCGGCTAGGAGGTGCGGGCCCGGCCGTTTGTCCGAGCCTAGAGACTTCACGTCCATTGCGGGAGGGGGCACCCAACTGGTAGTGGGGCGCGCTGCCGTTGCATTCCCCCTCGTCGCCGGTTCATTCGCCCCGGTCCGGAGGGTGGCCGGAGCCCTACCCGTGCGGACCGGGGCGGCCCTGCGTCCGCCGGGCGCGGCGCGCGGCCTGTGCGCCCCGGTCGCGCGCCCGCGCTCGTCCTAGAGGTATTCCGTGGGAATGACGGCCTCCCCGCTCGAGAGCTGGGTCGCCGAGATCGGCAGGTTGCCCCGGGCCGCCGCGTGCCGGTCGCGCACCACGTCCAGGGGTTCGCGGCCGAGGACCTGGCCGCCCTTTATCAGCTCCACCAGCAGCTGACGCTCCTGGAGCTCCGCCGGGACGGGCCCCGTGCCGATCACCTCGGCCTCCGCCACGCCGTACTCGTCGAGCCGCCGTGCGGCCCATTTGCGCCCGCCCTGGGAGGTCTTGCCGCCCGTGCTCTTCTTGGCCACCGGAACCAGCGGAGCCCTGGGGTCCGCCGACTCCGCACGTGCCACCAGCTTGTAGACCATCGAAGACGTCGGATGGCCGGATCCCGTCACCAGCCGGGTGCCCACGCCGTACGCGTCCACGGGCGCCGCCGCCAGCGAGGCGATCGCGTACTCGTCCAGGTCGGAGGTGACGACGATCTTCGTGCCGGTCGCGCCCAGCTCGTCCAGCTGCTGCCGGACCCGGTGGGCCACCAGCAGCAGGTCCCCCGAGTCGATCCGGACGGCGCCCAGCTCGGGCCCGGCCACCTCGACCGCCGTGCGCACCGCCTCGGCCACGTCGTAGGTGTCCACCAGCAGCGTCGTGCCCCGGCCCAGGGCCCTCACCTGGGCGGTGAACGCGTCCCGCTCGCGGTCGTGCAGCAGGGTGAACGCGTGTGCGCTCGTGCCGACGGTCGGGATCCCGTACCGGAAGCCGGCCGCCAGGTCGGAGGTGGAGGTGAATCCGCCCACGTACGCGGCCCGGGAGGCCGCCACCGCCGCGAGTTCGTGGGTGCGCCGGGCACCCATCTCGATCAGCGGACGGTCCCCGGCCGCCGAGGACATCCGGGACGCGGCCGCCGCGATCGCCGAATCGTGGTTGAGGATGGACAGGACGACCGTCTCCAGCAGCACGCACTCGGCGAACGAGCCCTCCACCCTGAGGATCGGCGAGCCCGGGAAGTACACCTCGCCCTCGGGATAACCCCAGACGTCCCCGCCGAAGCGGTAGGAGGCCAGCCACTCGAGCGTCGGCTCGTCCACGATGTTCCGCTCGCTCAGAAAGCCCAGTACACCCTGGTCGAAGCGGAAGTTCTCGACGGCGTCCAGGACGCGCCCGGTGCCCGCGACCACGCCGTAGCGCCGGCCCTCCGGCAGTCTCCGGGTGAAGACCTCGAAGACCGAGCGCCGGTCGGCGGTACCCGCCTTCAGGGCGGCCTCCAGCATCGTCAGCTCGTAGTGGTCCGTGAAGAGAGCCGTGGACGGGACGTCCACCGGCAGTCCAAGGTCCGCAGTGTTCATAACAGGAATGTTAACCGCAATCTCGTCACTCTGACGATTTCTGCTGCGCGTGTGCGTGCTCACATTCAGCCACCGGCTCGTTTGTGCGACCCGGGGTCCTAAGTGGCAGCATGGGCCGTGTGACGGCTCCCGCACCCCTAGAGATCGAAAAGACCGAGTCGGCGGAGGAGTCCTTCGCCGTACCCGAGCCCGATGTCCCGTGGGTGACCATCGTCCACAACGACCCGGTCAACCTGATGAGCTATGTGACGTACGTCTTTCAGACGTACTTCGGCTACTCCAAGGACAAGGCCACCAAGCTCATGCTCGACGTCCACCACAAGGGCAGGGCTGTCGTCTCCACCGGGACTCGGGAGGAGATGGAACGCGACGTGCAGGCCATGCACGGCTACGGCCTGTGGGCCACCCTCCAGCAGGACCGCAAGTAGCAGCACTCCGCAAGCAGCCCTCCTCACAGCCGGCCGGAAGCAGCGAACTCACTCCATGCCAGGACACTTCGAACCGACCTCCGGCGGCGGCGCCGCCGTCGCGCTCGACGAGGTCGAGATCTCCATCATCCGCTCGCTGGCCGTGCAGCTCCTGGAGCTGATCGGCCCCGGTCCGGCGGAGGGTGCCCCCGAGGACCCGCTCGCCGAACTGTTCGCCGAGGGTCCGAGCGAGCCGCCGAAGGACCCGGTGCTCAGGCGGCTCTTCCCCGACGCCTACGGCGGTCCCGGCGGCGAACCGGTCCCCCCCAAGGAGGCCGAGGAGCAGCACGCGCACTCCGCGGAGTTCCGCCGCTTCACCGAGAACGATCTGCGGGCCGGTAAACGCGACAACGCCCTCGCGGTGATCCGCTCCCTGGACGCGCTCACCACCGCGGGCAACGGCGGCGCGGTCCTCGAACTGTCCGCCGAGGAATCCGTGCAGTGGCTCGGCGCACTCAACGACCTGCGTCTGGCCATCGGCGCCCGTCTGGAGATCGCCGACGAGGAGGACACCGACCTGCTCTACCGGCTGCCGGACGAGGACCCGCGCAAGCCCATGGTGATGGCCTACCTCTGGCTGGGCGGGCTCCAGGAGACGCTCGTCGAGACCCTGATGCCCTGACCCGCCGAGAGCCTGACGCCCCGGTCTGTCGGAGAACGGCCGCTGTCCGGACTTCCTGACGCCCTGGCCTGTCGGGGAACGCCGCTGTCCGGACATGTCCCCGTTGGGGCATGTCTCTCTTCGGGCGGTGGCAAATCGGGACATGTCCGCTCTCGCGTTCGCTCAGAGGACGCTCAAATCCGGATAACGATCACGTCACCGCGACCGCGTCCTATGCGGCGCCCGATGTCCTTTTGTCCGGTTCTCCTTGTGGCGTGCGCCACGAGTCGCTGAGTCGATCAATGTTTTCGGCGTGATAAATCTTCACGACCGCCTGCCGGGACCACCCATGTCCCCGCAGGGGCGCCACCGAGCCGGCCACCGCCGGTCTGGCAGGACTCCGTCACATCCGGGGGGATCGGGACCCGATCCGAGGCCGACGAACGGCCCGGGTCGGCATGGAGAAAGGCGCACCACACATGACCTCAGCGCAGGTCGACAGTCAGTACGACGACGGCAATGAGGCCGTGGGCGGCGACGCCCCCGAAGAGGGGTACGAGCGCGGGCTCGGCAGCCGTCAGGTCCAGATGATCGCGATCGGCGGCGCCATCGGCGTCGGCCTCTTCCTGGGGGCCGGGGCGAACATCGCCAAGGCCGGGCCCAGTCTCATCCTGATGTACGCCCTCGCGGGCGCGATCGTCTTCTTCATCATGCGGGCCCTCGGCGAACTGCTCCTCTACCGCCCCGTCTCGGGCTCCTTCGCGGAGTACTCCCGGGAGTTCCTCGGCCCGTTCTTCGGCTACTTCACCGGCTGGACGTACTGGCTGATGTGGGTGGTCACCGGCATGGCCGAGCTGACCGCCGCCGCGATCTACGTCAACTACTGGTTCCCCGCGGTCCCTCGGTGGGTGACCGCACTGGCGTTCCTGCTGATCCTCTTCGTGGCCAACCTGATCTCGGTGAAGCTGTTCGGCGAGATCGAGTTCTGGTTCTCGATGGTCAAGGTCACCGCCCTGATCGGCATGATCGTCATCGGCCTGGGCGTGCTCACCTTCGGCTTCAGCGCCGCCGGCGACACCGCCGCAGTCTCCAACCTCTGGGCCTTCGACGGCTTCTTCCCCAAGGGCGTCGGCTCCTCCCTGATGACCCTGCAGGGCGTGATGTTCGCCTACCTCGCCGTCGAACTGGTCGGCGTCACCGCCGGTGAGTCGGAGAACCCCGAGAAGACGCTCCCCAAGGCGATCAACACCCTGCCCTGGCGTATCGCCCTGTTCTACGTCGGCGCCCTCACCGTCATCCTCTGCGTGGTGAAGTGGACCGAGTTCGCGCCCGGTGTGAGCCCCTTCGTCGCCGCCTTCGCCAAGATCGGCATCCCGGCCGGCGCGGGCATCGTCAACTTCGTGGTCCTCACCGCGGCCCTGTCCTCCTGCAACTCCGGCATGTACTCCACCGGCCGGATGCTGCGCAACCTCGCGGAGAGCGGCGAGGCACCCAAGGCCTTCACCCGCCTCTCGGCCACCAAGACCCCGGCCGTCGGCATCACCCTCTCCACCGCCTTCATGGGCATCGGCGTGGTCCTCAACTACATCGTCCCGGAGAAGGCTTTCGGCTACGTCACCTCCGTCGCCACCGCCGCCGGCATCTGGACCTGGTTGATGATCCTGATCAGCCACGTCCTGTACCGCCGCGCGGTCGACGCGGGCCGACTGCCCGCCTCCTCCTTCCCCGCCCCCGGCGGCACGGTGTGCAGCTGGATCGCCATCGCGTTCCTGGTCTTCGTCACCGGTCTGATCGCCTACGACGCAGACTCCCGCATCTGCCTGTTCGTCATGGCGGGCTGGGCCGCCGCGCTGGCAGTCGGCTGGGCACTGCTCAAGGCGAAGAACCCCGAGGTCACCCAGCGCCGGGACCCGGACCTCGAGAAGGTCGGCTGACCAGGCGCGAGTAAAGACGTACGAGCGCCGCAGAGGTGATCCGGGCCGTCCGGCCCGAGGCGCGCGTCCGGCATGTGGGCAATCCCGTACCAACCCTCGGTACGGGATTGCCCTTCTGCTTATCCTGACGCTCATGCTGACCATCACCCAGGCGCTCGTCGACCAGATCGTCGCCCACGCCCGCCAGGACCACCCCGACGAGGCGTGCGGCGTGGTCGCCGGCCCGGCCGGCTCCGACCGCCCCGAGCGCTTCGTCCCCATGCTCAACGCCGCCCGTTCGCCCACCTTCTACGAGTTCGACTCCGGCGATCTGCTGAAGCTGTACCGCGAGCTGGACGACCGCGACGAGGAGCCGGTGATCATCTACCACTCCCACACGGCGACCGAGGCGTACCCGTCCCGCACGGACATCTCGTACGCGAACGAGCCCGGTGCGCACTACGTCCTGGTCTCGACGGCGGACACCGACGACGCCGGCCCCTTCCAGTTCCGCTCCTTCCGGATCGTCGAGGGAGAGGTGACGGAGGAGGAGGTCAAGGTCGTGGAGGCGTACTGACCAGGGGAGTCCCGCAGTTCGGTCAGAATTCATCCAGTATGTGAGATCACACCCTGGGACCCCGAACGGGAATCGATACCATGAGCGCATGGTTACCCACGACGTGAGCGACAAGACGCCGGGCATGCTGCTCGTGGCGCGGCTGCACGTCGACCTGTGCAGGCTCGCCAGCGCCATCTGTTGACGCACCCCGCGCCGGCGCCCTGCCGCCGTAGGCCCGTGGCCGCGGCGCGAGTCCGCCCGCACCTCCTGAAGCTGTTCCGCGCTGCCGTGCGCCCACCGACCTTCTCGACTCTTCCGACAGGAGCCGCAACCATGGCCATCGAGGTCCGCATCCCCACCATCCTCCGCCAGTACACCGACGGTCAGAAGGCGGTGGAGGGCAACGGGGACACCCTCGCCGATCTCTTCGCCGACCTCGAGACCCGGCACACCGGCATCCACGCGCGCATCGTCGACGGCGGTGAACTGCGCCGCTTCGTCAACGTCTACCTCAACGACGAGGACGTCCGCTTCCTGGAAGGCATCAACACCAAGGTCGCGGACGGCGACAACGTCACGATCCTGCCGGCCGTGGCCGGCGGCATGTCCTGATCGGTCCTGATCGCTGATGCGCTACGACTCCCCGCTCGCCGCGGTAGGCAACACCCCCCTGGTGCACCTGCCGCGGCTGTCGCCGTCCGAGGACGTCCGCATCTGGGCGAAGCTCGAGGACCGCAACCCGACCGGTTCGGTCAAGGACCGCCCAGCCCTCCACATGATCGAGCAGGCGGAGAAGGACGGCCGACTGACCCCTGGCTGCACGATCCTCGAACCCACCTCCGGCAACACCGGGATCTCCCTCGCCATGGCGGCCAAGCTCAAGGGCTACCGCATGGTGTGCGTGATGCCGGAGAACACCTCGCAGGAACGCCGGGACCTGCTCGCCATGTGGGGCGCCGAGATCATCCCGTCCCCCGCGGCCGGGGGCTCCAACACCGCCGTCCGCAGGGCCAAGGAACTCGCGGCCGAGCATCCCGACTGGGTGATGCTCTACCAGTACGGCAACCCCGACAACGCGGGCGCGCACTACGCGACGACCGGCCCCGAGATCCTGGCGGACCTGCCCTCGGTCACCCACTTCGTGGCCGGCCTCGGCACCACCGGCACCCTCATGGGTGTGGGCCGCTACCTCCGCGAGCACAAGCCCGACGTGAAGATCGTCGCCGCCGAACCGCGCTACGACGACCTGGTCTACGGGCTGCGCAACCTCGACGAGGGCTTCGTCCCCGAGCTCTACGACGCCTCGGTTCTGACCACCCGTTTCTCAGTGGGCTCCGCGGACGCGGTCACCCGCACGCGTGAGCTGCTCCAGCAGGAGGGCATCTTCGCGGGGGTCTCCACGGGCGCGGCCCTGCACGCCGCGATCGGAGTGGCCAGGAAGGCCCTGAAGGCGGGGGAGTCCGCCGACGTCGTGTTCGTGGTCGCGGACGGCGGCTGGAAGTACCTGTCGACCGGCGTGTACACGGCGGCCACGACAGAAGAGGCGATCAAGACCCTGCAGGGCCAGCTCTGGGCGTGACTCCCGGGCCCGCCGGCCCTGGGGTCCCGCGTGTCGGTCGAGAGAGGCCGGGGGCGACCCGGGGGCAGGCCGTGGAGAAGCCGGGGACGATCCGGGGAGGAGCGGGGGACGAGCCGGGGGCGAGCCGTGGAGAAGCCGGGAGCTTGACGGGGGGACGGGCAGGGGCGCGGGGGTGAAAAGCGACCAATCCGACATACCCGGCGTAGGCTCGTACGGAACCGCGAGCCACGCCGAGAAGCCCGGGCGCAGCAGCCGACTTCCATCGAACCGGTGACAGCACAGGTGAGTTCGCCCACAACGGCCCCTGCCGGAGGAGCGACGCACCCTTTTGCGCCTTACGCTCGACGAACCGCACGACCCCCGTTTTCCTTATCTCCACTTCACGCCAGCGCGGAGGTTCCAGCTCTATGAAGCTCACCGTCGTCGGCTGCTCGGGGTCGTTCCCGTCCGCGGAATCGGCCTGCTCGAGCTACCTCGTAGAGGCCGACGGCTTCCGGCTGCTCCTCGACATGGGCAACGGCGCCCTCGGCGAGCTACAGCGCCACTGCGGTCTCTACGACCTCGACGCGATCTTCCTCAGTCATCTGCACGCCGACCACTGCATCGACATGTGCGCGTACTTCGTGGCGCGCTACTACCGCCACGACGGCGGTCGCTGCGCCCCGATCCCGGTCTACGGACCCGAGGGCACCGAGCAGCGCCTGACCACGGCCTACGCCGACACTCCCTCGGCGTCCTCCATGAGCGAGGTCTTCGACTTCCACACCGTCAAGCCGAGCACCTTCGAGATCGGCCCCTTCACGGTCCACACCGAACGCGTGCGCCATCCCGTGGAGGCGTACGCGATCCGGATCGAGCACGGCGGACGGTCGCTGACGTACTCCGGAGACACGGGCGTGAGCAGCGCCCTGGAGGAACTCGCGCAGGACACCGATCTGTTCCTCTGCGAGGCCGCGTTCACGCACGGCAAGGAGAACATCCCGGACCTGCACCTCAACGGGCTGGAGGCCGGCGAGACCGCCACCCGGGCCGGGGCCCGCCGACTGGTGCTCACCCACATTCCGCCGTGGACGGACCCCCAGGTCAATCTGGCGGACGCCCGGGCCGCGTACGCCGGCCCGGTGGAGCTGGCGGCGCCGCGCACGACGTACGAGATCTAGGCCTGCCGGCCCGGCACTCGGGCACACCCCCCTCCGCGCAGGCATCCCGGCCCTCGGTCCCCAGCGCGGGCATCCCGGCTCTCGGGCCCGGCGCAAGTACCCCGACCGGCGGCCCCGGGGGCGTACCCGAAGACATGCGAAGGCCCCCTCAGCCGAGCGCTGAGGGGGCCTTCGCGGTGAGCCCTACAGGGACGGGACGGGTGGGCTCACGCCTTGGTCAGGTCCTCGACCTCCTCCTCGGGCTCGCGGCCCGGGGTGGTGAGGTTGAACTTGACGATGGCGAACCGGAAGACGAAGTAGTAGATCGCGCCGAACACCAGACCGATCGGGATGATCAGCCAGGGCCTTGTGGCGAGGTTCCAGTTCAGGGCGTAGTCGATCGCACCGGCGGAGAAGGTGAAGCCGGCGTGTACGCCGAGCGCCCAGGTGACCGCCATGGACAGGGCGGTGAGCACCGCGTGGATCGCGTACAGCAGCGGCGCGATGAACATGAACGAGAACTCGATCGGCTCGGTCACACCGGTCACGAAGGAGGTCAGCGCCACCGAGAGCATCAGACCCATGACGGCCTTGCGGCGCTCGGGGCGGGCCGTGTGCGCTATGGCGAGCGCGGCGGCCGGCAGACCGAACATCATGATCGGGAAGAAGCCCGTCATGAACTGTCCGGCGGTCGGGTCACCGGCGAAGAAGCGGTTCAGGTCGCCGTGGATGACCTCGCCCGCGGCGTTCTTGAAGTCACCGATCTGGAACCAGGAGACGGCGTTCACGAACTGGTGCATGCCGATCGGGATCAGCGCGCGGTTGATCAGACCGAACAAGGCCGCACCCACGGCGCCGAGGCCGGTGATCCACTCGCCGAAGTTGGAGATGACCTCACCGATCGGCTCCCAGACCAGGCCGAAGAAGACGCCCGCGAGGGTACCGACGAAGGCCATGATGATCGGGACGAGCCGGCGGCCGTTGAAGAAGCCGAGCCAGTCGACCAGCTTGGTGCGGTGGAACTTCTGCCACAGCACGGCGGACAGCAGACCCATGATGATGCCGCCGAGGACACCGGGGTTGTTGTAGGTGGCGGCGACGTCCGCGCCATCCTGGATCTTGGCCTCGGTAACGGGGAAGGCCTTGAGGACATTGCTGTAGACGAGGAATCCGACCAGGGCCGCGAGTGCGGTGGAGCCGTCCGACTTCTTCGCGAAGCCGATCGCGACGCCGACGCAGAAGAGCAGCGGCAGGTTGTCGAAGACGGCGCCGCCCGCGGTCGCGAAGACGGAGGCGACCTTCGGCCAGCCGAGTCCGTCGGCGCCGAACACGTCGGGCTGACCGAGTCGCAGCAGGATGCCCGCCGCCGGAAGCACGGCGATGGGGAGCTGCAGGCTGCGGCCGATCTTCTGCAGGCCCTGGAACAGGCCGGATCCCCACTTCTTCGCGGGGGCCGCCGTGGCTGTGGCGGTGCTCATGGTGCCTCCAAGGGGGCGTGGTCTACACCACTCAGTGGTGTAGACCATGTTGTAGCACGGTGAAGGCCAGATAAGGAACCCATCAATTTGTCGCGATTGGATTACCGGTCGAATGACTCCCAACGGGACGAATCACCAACCGATGTCCGCGCGTCTGAGCGCCCCCCTCCGCCAGAGGAGCGCCAACTGCCGTCCGTCGACGGCGCATTGCGGTACGGGTGGGGTGTGCGGGCAGCCGGTCGACAGCCGGGCGGTTTGTCGGCACTGTGTCGATGCCCCGCGCGAGACCGGCCGTCCACTGTGCGCACCGGTGGCGCAGCCGGGTTTCGCGCGCACCCGACTGTGGTGTAGACCAGTGCTACGAGGGACCCATCACGTCCTGGAGCATCAGGGAGAAAGACATGGCCACCAAGGCTGAGAAGATCGTCGCCGGACTGGGCGGCATCGACAACATCGAAGAGGTCGAGGGCTGTATCACCCGACTGCGCACCGAGGTCATCGACGCGTCGAAGGTCGACGACGCTGCGCTCAAGGCCGCCGGCGCCCACGGAGTGGTGAAGATGGGCACGGCGATCCAGGTGGTCATCGGTACGGACGCGGACCCGATCGCGGCCGAGATCGAAGACATGATGTGACCCGTGACGTGATGTGACGCGATGTGACCTGGCGTCGAGGCCCCGTTCCGCTCATCCGGAACGGGGCCTTCGCCGCAACGGATAGGCTCGTCGCCATGTCTCGAATCGACGGCCGTACGCCCGAACAGCTCCGCCCCGTCACCATCGAACGCGGCTGGAGCAAGCACGCCGAGGGCTCCGTCCTCGTCTCCTTCGGCGACACCAGGGTCTTCTGCACCGCCTCCGTCACCGAGGGCGTCCCGCGCTGGCGCAAGGGCAGCGGGGAAGGCTGGGTCACCGCCGAGTACGCGATGCTGCCCCGCTCCACCAACACCCGCGGCGACCGCGAATCGGTCAGGGGCAAGATCGGAGGCCGTACGCACGAGATCAGCCGCCTCATCGGACGCTCCCTGCGCGCGGTCATCGACTACAAGGCCCTCGGCGAGAACACGATCGTCCTCGACTGCGATGTCCTCCAGGCCGACGGCGGCACCCGCACCGCGGCGATCACCGGTGCCTACGTCGCACTCGCCGACGCCGTCGCCTGGGCACAGGCCAGAAAACTCGTGAAGGCCGGCCGCAAGCCCCTCACCGGCACCGTCTCCGCCGTCTCCGTCGGCATCGTCGGCGGCGTGCCCCTGCTCGACCTCTGCTACGAGGAGGACGTCAAGGCCGAGACGGACATGAACGTCGTCTGCACCGGCGACGGACGCTTCGTCGAAGTCCAGGGCACCGCCGAGGCGGAACCCTTCGACCGCAAGGAACTCACCGCCCTGCTCGACCTCGCCGTCGCGGGCTGCGACGAACTCGCGCAGTTGCAGCGGGCGGCGCTCGAAGCAACCGCGTAGCGGGAGTTCGCGTTCTAGTCCTATAAGACATCGTCCTGGACCAAGGCAACGTCCTGGACCAAGGCAACGTCCTGGACCAAGGCAACGTCCTGGACCAAGGCAACGTCCTGGACCAAGACAACGTCCTGAACCACAACGTCCTGAACGACGTCAAAGACAAGGCTTCTCAGCAAGCCGACGGCGCACGGGCGGGACCGTGCGCCGAAGAGTGCACGGGCCGGCCCCGTGCACCCAGGGCGCACGGCCGGACCGTGCGTACCGTCCACACGGGGAGGAACCGTTCCATGGCCGCTCGCCGGCGCCGTACCGCCGCACTCGCTGTCACCGCCGTGCTCGTCGCCCTTCCGGCGGCGGTCGGCTGCGCCGCCGTCGACAAGGCACTGGACTGCGTCCAGACCGCCGAAACGATCGCCGACAGCGTCACCGACCTCCAGCAGGCCGTGGAGAACGCGGCGAACGACCCGACGCAGACCACCGAGGCGCTCGACTCCATCGACAAGAACCTCGACACGATCGGCGACAAGACGGACAACGCCGACATCAACAAGGCCGTCGACGACCTCCAGAAGGCAGTCACCAACGTCCGCGACGCCGTCAAGAACGGCGACGAGACCCCCGACATCAGCCCGGTCACGGACGCGGCGGGCGAGCTGACGAAGGTCTGCACGCCGTAACTCCCCGGCCGGCGCGGGGTCCGGCCCGGGATACTGGTGCGCATGACCCGCCTGATCCTCGCCACCCGCAACACCGGAAAGCTCACCGAGCTGAGGGCCATCCTCGCCGACGCAGGTCTCACCCACGACCTCGTCGGCGCGGACGCCTACCCCGACATCCCCGACGTCAAGGAAACCGGCGTCACCTTCGCCGAGAACGCCCTGCTGAAGGCCCACGCACTCGCCCGGGCGACCGGACTGCCCGCCGTGGCGGACGACTCCGGCCTCTGCGTCGACGTCCTGAACGGCGCCCCCGGCATCTTCTCGGCCCGCTGGTCCGGCCGCCACGGCGACGACAGGGCCAACCTCGAACTCCTGCTGGCCCAACTCTCCGACATCGCCGACGAACACCGCGGCGCCCACTTCGCCTGCGCGGCGGCACTCGCCTTGCCGGACGGGACGGAGCGGGTCGTGGAGGGCCGGTTGATGGGCACGCTGCGCCACGCTGCCGTGGGTACGAACGGCTTCGGCTACGACCCGATCCTGCAGCCGGAGGGCGAGACGCGGACGTGCGCCCAGCTGACGCCCGAGGAGAAGAACGCGATCAGCCACCGGGGGAAGGCGTTCCGGGCGCTGGTGCCGGTGGTCCGGGAACTGCTCGGATGAATCCGATGCATTGGTGCGGCCGGAGGGACTCGAACCCTCACGGGTGTTACCCCACTGGGACCTAAACCCAGCGTGACTGCCAATTCCACCACGGCCGCCTGCCGTCCGGTCATGTTACTGGCCGGACGGCCTCCACCGGACCTCAGATTCCCAGATCCTTGATGATCTTGGCGACATGGCCCGTCGCCTTCACGTTGTACAGGGCCCGCTCCACCTTGCCCTCCTCGTCGACGACCACCGTCGAGCGGATGACGCCGACCACCGTCTTGCCGTAGAGCTTCTTCTCGCCGAAGGCGCCGTAGGACTCCAGGACCCCCTTGTCGGGGTCGGCGAGCAGGGTGACCTTCAGGGATTCTTTGTCGCGGAACTTCGCGAGCTTCTCCGGCTTGTCGGGGGAGATGCCGATGACGTCGTAGCCGGCGCCCGCCAGCACTTCCAGGTTGTCGGTGAAGTCGCAGGCCTGCTTGGTGCAGCCGGGGGTCAGGGCCGCCGGGTAGAAGTAGACGATGACCTTACGGCCCTTGTGGTCGGCCAGGGAGACCTCGTTGCCGTCCGCGTCGGGCAGCGTGAAGGCGGGGGCGGTGTCGCCGGGCTGGAGTCGTTCGCTCATCGGTACCTCACGTGGGTCGGTTGAAGAACGAGCGTAATGGGGGTGCCGGGGGTGCGAGCAGGCGGTTAGCTGACAGACTGTCCGGCAGAAACCTTCAGACCCGATACGACCACGGAGGCAGCGCGGTGTCGGAAACGTCGAGCACGCCGGATTCCAGGACTCCGGCGCAGATCGAGGCGGACATCAAGCGGCGCCGGGAAACCCTCGCCGACACGCTCGACGAGATCGGCGCCCGGGTGCACCCGAAGACGATCATCGGCGATGCCAAGGCCAAGGTCGTCTCCAACATCGACCACACGCTCGGCCGCGCGTACGTGGGCGCCAACCGCTTCGTCACCGACGTCCGGGGCCAGCTGGTGTCGGAGAACGGCACGCCGCGGCTGGAGCGGATCGTGCCGGTGGCGCTGGTGGTGGTGGGGCTGGTCGGACTGCTCACGGTGAGCGGCCGTCGCCGCAGGCGCTGAACACTCCGCCCCCTGAGGGGGCCGCCCGCCGACGTGTGGGCGAAAGGCAGGTAAGTTCGGGGCGTGAGCGAGAAGACCCACCACGACAAGTTGCCCATCCGGATGCTGCACGACCGAGTGCTGGTGCGGCAGGACACGAACGAGGGCGAGCGGCGGTCCGGCGGCGGCATCCTGATCCCCGCCACGGCGGCGGTCGGCCGACGCCTGGCCTGGGCGGAGGTCGTCGCGGTCGGGCAGAACGTACGGACCGTGGAGCCGGGCGACCGCGTCCTGTACGACCCGGAGGACCGCGCCGAGGTCGAAGTGCGCGGGATCGCCTATGTGCTGATGCGCGAACGCGACCTGCACGCCGTGGCCGCCGACCGCTTCGAGGGTTCCGAGGACTCCACCGGTCTGTACTTGTGACGAGCCGGGGTGCCGCTTTTGCGGTGCCCTGGGTGCCGTTCGTTCTGGGGCGCCGGGCGCCGTTTGTGACGAGCTGGCCGGGGCGTCGGCGGGCCGGTGCGTCCGTGAGGCGCGGGCCGTGCGTCCGTGCGCACGCCGGGCCGGGGCGCCCGTGCGTCGCCGCGGCAGCGGGCCGGTGCGTCGCTGCGGCAGCGGGCAGGTGTCCGTGAGGTGGGTGCCGGGTGCCGGGTGCGGGTTTGCTGACGACAGGGCTCTGAAGGCCTGCGATCAAGGCCGGTCAAGGGCCCCGGTCAAGGGCCCCGGGCACCGGGGCCGGGCGGGAGGCCTCGACGCCGCGGGGCCTTCCCAAGGCCGCGAGGCCCTTCGGGGCCGCGGGCCGGGTACGAGCCTCGACGCTGTGTGCATCTCCCGGGGCCGCGGGGGCTTCGCGGGGGCCGCGGGCCCGGCCCGAAGTCTGAGGCGGGTGCCTCGAGCCCCGGACCGGTGCCGCTCGCGCCAGGCGTACGTCTCCACGGCGAGCAATGCCGCGCGCAGTGCCGGGGACCCGGTCCGCCCTGAGTCGATAGGGGCGGCTCTGGGGGGAGGGCGCGGGTCCCGCGGCGGCGGTGGTGCTGCGAAACCCGGCCCTCGGCCCGGACCGGCCCCGGCCCGGTCCGACCCCGGGCCCGGTCCGCCCTCGGCCCCGGCCCCGGTCCCGGCCGGCCGGCCGGATGAGCCTTCGGGGCCCAGCCTGGTCCGCCCTCGGCCCGGGATCGGTCCGGTCCGCCCTCGGCCCGGGCCCGGTCCGGCCCGGTCCGCCCTTGGCCCCGGCCCGGCCCCGGTCCGGTCCCGGGCGGCCGGATCAGCCGCTGGGGCCCAGGCCGGACCGATCAGCCTTGGGAGCCCAAGCCGTTCAGCGGGGCTCCGCCGTCCGCACCGCCGTCCGTTCCGGGGTCGTCGCCGGTCTGGCCGCCGTTCTCCGTGCCGTCCGTCGTGCCGCCGTCGGCGGTGCCGCCCGCGTCCCCCGTGCCGGCTGTGTTCCCCGCGCCGTCGTCGGGGTCGACCGGGGCGCCGGTGGGGTCGGTTCCGCCGTCCGTCTGGCCCGGGTCGGCGCCCGGGTCCTGCTCCGGCGCGTCCTGCTCCGGCGGGACCTCACCGGTACCACCGTTGTCCTGACCGGCCGTACCGGTGTCCTGCTCCGGGTCGGGGGCGACCGGCGGCACGGCCCACTCCTCGGCTCCGTCCTGGAGCTGGAGGTTGAAGTCCTTGGCGTCTCTGCCCTCGAGCGCCTCCCGTGTGTACTGCGCCCAGATCTGCGCCGGGTACCCGCCGCCGTTGATCCGGGCCTGGCCCAGCGCCCCGTACAGCGGGGTCTGCTTGCCGCTCACCGGGTCCTGGCCCATGACGGAGATGACGGTGGCGAGATCGGGCGTGTAGCCCGCGAACCAGGCCGCCTTGTCCTCCTCCGCGGTACCGGTCTTGCCCGCGGCGGGCCGCCCGGCGGCCTGCGCGGCGGTGCCGGTGCCGCCGTCGACCACGCTCCGCAGTACGGAGGTCGTGGTGTCGGCCGCCTCCCGGGTGACAGCCTGCGTGGTCCGCTGCTCCGGCAGCTGCACCTCCTGGCCGTTCTTGGTGACCTTCGCGACCAGCGTGTACGTGCCGTGCTCGCCGTGGTTGGCGAGCGTCGCGTACGCCTCCGCCATGTCGAGGACGCTCGCGGTGGCGGTACCCAGCGCGATGGACGGGTACGGGTTGAGGTCCGGGGTGTTCTCGGGCAGGCCCAGATCGAGTGCGGTCTGCTTGACCTTCTCCGGGCCGACATCCACGGCCATCTGCGCGTACACGGAGTTCACGGACTTGTCGGTCGCGGTGCGCACGCTGATGTCACCGTACGAGGCCTGGTCCTCGTTCTCGGGCGCGTACGTGGGACCGTTCCAGCCCTGGACGGGGCGGACGTTGCTGCCGTCGTAGATCGTGTTCGGGGTGATCGGGACGCCGTTCTGGGTGGTCGAGGCGTTCTGCACCGCCGAGGTGAAGACGAACGGCTTGAACGTCGAGCCGACCTGGTAGTCGCGGCGGGTGGCGTTGTTGACGTACTGCTTGGTGTAGTCGATGCCGCCGTACATCGCGACGACCTTGCCGGTGGCCGGGTCGATGGAGACGCCGCCGACGCGTACGTTCCGGTCCACCTTGTTGTTCTTCTTGTCGAGGTTGTCCATCACCTGCTCGTCGACGGCCTTCTTGAGGGCCTTCTGCTTCTTCGGCTGGATCGTGGTGGTGATGCGGTAGCCGCCGCCGGTCTCGAACTCGGCCTCGTCGACGATCTTGTTGCTGATCAGGTAGTCCTTGACGGCCTCCACCAGGTAGCCGCGCTGTCCGGACAGTGCTCCGGAGGTCTTGGCCGGCCTGGGCGTGGGGAACTTCATGTCGGCGTGCTCGGCGGCCGTCAGCCACTTCTCCTTGACCATGCCGTCCAGGACGTAGTTCCAGCGGGCCTTCGCCGCGCGTTCGTTCTCCGGGTGGGCGATCACGTCGTACTCGCTGGGGGCGTTCAGCAGAGTCGCGAGGTAGGCGCCCTGGGCGGTGTTCAGGTCCTCGGCGTCGATGCCGTAGTAGGCCTGTGCCGCGGCCTGGATGCCGTAGGCGTTGCGACCGAAGAAGCTGGTGTTGAGGTAGCCCTCGAGGATCTCGTCCTTGGTCTTCTGCCGGTCGAGCTTGATGGAGATGAAGAACTCCTTCGCCTTCCGGGTGACGGTCTGCTCCTGGCCCAGGTAGTAGTTCTTCACGTACTGCTGGGTGATCGTCGAGCCGGACTGCTTGCCCTTGCCGGTGGCGGTGTTCCAGGCGGCGCGGAGCATCGCCTTGACGTCGACCGCGGACTCGGAGTGGAAGTCACGGTCCTCGGCGGCGAGCACGGCCTGCTGGACGGACTTGGGGATCTGCGTCAGCGACACGTTCTCCCGGTTTACCTCGCCGTCGCGGGCCAGCTGGGAGCCGTTGGCGAACAAGTAGACGTTGCTCTGCTTGGTCGCGGCGGCGTTCGCGGGCGGGATCTTGACCAGGTAGTAGCCGAGCGCGAACAGGCCGATCAGGAGCATCGCGCTGATGATGAAGCTGCCCAGCACGAACCGCCAGGTGGGCACGAGCCTGCGCCAGCCCGTGCGCTTGGGCCGGGACTTCTTCTTGGGGGGCGTGGGCGCCGGAGGGGTGTATTCCGGGGTCGGCCGGGCGGTGTGAGGCCCCGGGGTGTGGGTGCCCGGCGGAACCATGGGAGTAGCTGATGCCCCTGGAACGGTCGGGGCGAGATGGGGTACTGGGGCCATCCTTGCTGTGGCGGCCGCCGCGGACGAGGCCGCCGAGGCTCCTCTCGGGGCCCCGGTCGGTCCGCTGAGGGCCTTTCCGAGGTTCAGGGTGCTGGTGGGGTCCCTGGGGATCCGATTGACAGCGGCGAGGACCGTCGTGTCCGTGTCGGTCTCCGCGGCGCTTTTTTCGGTCTTGTCGGGTTGGTCGGATTTGGCGGGGGTGCGGTCGGGGCCCGAACCGGGAGTCGGCGTCGGAGTCGGGCCGGCCGGAGCCGGGCGGGTCGGAGTCGGGCCGACTGGAGTCGGGCCGTCCGGATTCCGGCCGGCCGGAGTCGCCGGAGCCCGGCTGGGTGCTCCGGGGCTCTTGCCGCGGCTCCCCGGGCGGTCCTCGCCCGCCCGGAAGGCCGACGGGTCCGTGCCGGACTCGCCGGGGCGCCTGCCCGGGCTCTTGGGCTCCTGGGGGGTGTGTTCCCGGGCCTTGCCCGTACCCACCGGGGTCCCACCGGAGGCGTCGGTCGCCTTGGGGGCGGAGTCTCGGGTGGTCGGGCCGGAACCGCCGGCGGTCGGGCTGACTGGTCCGGGGGTCGGGCCGGATGCGCTGGAGGGCGGGCCGGCGGCAACTCCGTAGGGCCTGCCGGACGCTCCCGGGGGCGTGTCGGACGCGCTGCTGGACCCGCTGGGCGCGCGGGTGGCTTTGGCCGGTTCTCCGGCGGTCTCGGAGGGCTCTCCGGCTGCCCTGACGGGTTCTTCGGCTCTCTTGGCGGGTTCTCCCTGGGCGCTGGGGCGTTCTCCCTGGGCCCTGGCGGGTTCTCCGAGGGCCTTGGTGGGTTCTCTGAGGGCCCTGGTGGATTCTCCGGCGGAGCGCGCGGTTTCTCGGCCGGACGGAGCCGACGGAGCGGATGGGGCGGACGGAGCCGACGGGGCGGACGGGGCGGACGGGCCGGTTGGGCCGGTCGGACGCGCGGAGGGACCGGATCCTCCGGGGGGTGTGGCGGAGCCGCGAGAGGCCTCGAGGGAAGCGCGGGTCGTCGGGTCGGACCCACTGTTGGGCCGGTCGGTCGCGCGGGTCGTCGGGTCGGACCCACTGTTGGGCCGGTCGGTCGCACCGGTCGTCGGGCCGGACTCCTCCTCGGTCGGGTCGGACTCGCCGGTGGTCGTGCCGGACTTGCCGGCCGTCGCAGCGGAAGCGTCGGCGTCGGCGGTCCTGCCGGATTCAGTGGGAGTCCTGCCGCGGTCCCCCTGGTTGTCGCCGGGTTCTCCCGGCCCACCGCGGTCCCCCCGGTCGTCGCCGGGGTGCCCCTGGTTCGGGTTCGCACCGGGTCCCCCCGGAACCGCGTCCGGCTCCCTGGGCGGTCGGCCCCGGGGCGTCTGCTGCGGCTCGTTGCTCATGTTGTGCCGGACTCCCGTTTCACTGATACATCCGTACGTCGCCGTACGCCTTCCGCGTCCCCCGATGTCAAGACTGTCGCATCCGGCGAATCGTTCCCAACTCGCGCCGCGCGCCCCCTTGAAAAATGCGTGGCACGGGGGGTTGACCGACCGCTAGCCTCTTTCCCTTTGCTCGGAACGGCGGAAAAGGCGGCGAGATGCGGGCAGGCCGGTTGTACGCGGCCGTGGCGGCGGGTGGCTTCCGACGGTACGCGACCTACCGGGCGGCGACCGCCGCGGGGATATTCACCAACACCGTCTTCGGCCTGATCCTGGCGTACACGTACGTCGCGCTGTGGCAGGAGCGGCCCGGACTCGGGGGCTACGACCAGGCGCAGGCGCTGACCTACGTCTGGGTCGGTCAGGCGCTCCTCACCGTGACCAGCGTGGGCGGAGGCGGTTTCGAGGAGGAACTGATCGAACGCATCCGTACGGGTGATATCGCCGTCGACCTGTACCGTCCCGCCGACCTCCAGCTGTGGTGGCTGGCCGCGGACGCGGGACGGGCGGCCTTCCAACTGCTGGGCAGGGGAGTGGTCCCGATGGTGTTCGGGGCGCTGGTCTTCGACCTGGCGCTGCCCACCGGCCCACTGCCCTGGCTCGCCTTCCTGGTGGCGGTCGCCCTGGGTGTGGTGGTCAGCTTCGCGATCCGCTATCTGGTCGCGCTGTCCGCGTTCTGGCTGCTGGACGGCGCGGGGATGGCGCAGCTGTCCTGGCTCGCCGGGCTGTTCTTCTCCGGGATGCTGCTCCCGCTGAACGTCTTCCCGGGCGCGCTGGGCGAGATCGCCCGGGCCCTGCCCTGGTCGGCCCTGCTCCAGGTCCCCGCGGACGTCCTGCTGGGCACGCACACCGGCCTCGGCCTGCTGAACGCCTATGTCTTCCAGGCGGCCTGGGCGGTGGGGCTGCTCGGTGTGGGACGGCTGGTGCAGTCGGCGGCCACCCGACGGGTGGTGGTCCAGGGTGGCTGACGACACGGACACGACCCGTCCGACCCCAGGCAGCGGCCGGGCTCACAGCAGTGGCGCGGCTCCCAGCAGCGGCCGGGACGTAGACAGTGGCCGGGACGTAGGCAGTGGCTGGGGCGCAGGCAGTGGCCGGGGCGCAGGCAGTGGCCGGGGCGCAGGCAGTGGCCGGGACGTAGGCAGTGGCTGGGGCGCAGGCAGTGGCCGGGGCGCAGGCAGTGGCCGGGACGTAGACAGTGGCCGCGGGGCAGGCAGCGGCCGGGCCCCAGGCAGCTCCGAAGCTGCCGTGGTCGGCGCCCCGTACGGTGGCCTGCGCGGTTCGCTGAGCGCGTACCGCATGATCGCCGCCATGTGGATCCGCTCCACCATGGCCTACCGCACCTCCTTCGCGATCACCGCCTTCGTCAACTTCGCGGTGACCGCCTTCGACTTCCTGGCCATCCTGCTGATGTTCGCCCAGGTGGACCGGCTCGGCGGCTACTCGCTGGGTGAGATCGCCCTCCTGTACGGGTGCACCAGCACCTCCTTCGGGCTCGCGGAC
This sequence comes from Streptomyces cavernae, assembly GCF_004023625.1. Classification (GTDB taxonomy): domain Bacteria; phylum Actinomycetota; class Actinomycetes; order Streptomycetales; family Streptomycetaceae; genus Streptomyces; species Streptomyces cavernae. The sequence goes on from NZ_RPDJ01000014.1 coordinate 62,374, forward strand.
CTCGCGATCGGCTCGATGGACCGGCTCGGCCGGCGGGTGCGCGACGGGACGCTCGACGCCCTCCTCGTGCGCCCCGCGCCGGTGCTCGCACAGGTCGCCGCCGACCGCTTCGCGCTGCGCCGGCTCGGGCGGGTCACCCAGGGAGTGCTCGTCCTCGCGTACGCGTTCGCGGTCCTGGACATCTCCTGGACCCCCGCCAAGGCACTGCTGATCCCGGTGATGCTGCTCAGCGGGGCGGCCATCTTCGGCGCGGTGTTCGTCGGGGGCGCGGCCTTCCAGTTCGTCGCGCAGGACGCCTCCGAGGTACAGAACGCCTTCACCTACGGCGGCAACACGCTCCTGCAGTACCCACCGACCGTCTTCGCCAAGGACATCGTGCGCTCGGTGACCTTCGTGCTGCCACTGGCCTTCGTCAACTGGCTGCCCGCGCTGTATGTGCTGGATCGGCCCTACCCCCTCGACCTGCCGCACTGGACGGCGTTCCTGCCGCCGCTGGTGGCGGCGGGCTGCTGCGCGCTCGCCGGGGCCGCGTGGCGCGTGGGGCTTCGTTCGTACCGGAGTACAGGGAGTTAGTCGGCAAGTGAGTCAGTCAGCAAAAATGAGTCAGCCAGCAGTGGACAGCGACAGTCAGGACTTCATCGAACTCGACCGGGTGGAGAAGGTCTTCGACGTACGCAAGAAGACCGGGTTCCTGCGGAGCGAGCGGCATGAGGTGCGGGCCGTGGACTCCATCTCCTTCACCGTGCCGCGCGGCGAAATGGTCGGTTACATCGGGCCGAACGGCGCGGGCAAGTCGACCACCATCAAGATGCTGACCGGCATCCTCACCCCGAGCGGTGGGCGGCTGCGGGTCGCGGGCATCGACCCGTCCCGTGAACGGATCCGGCTCGCGCACCGCATCGGCGTCGTGTTCGGCCAGCGGACCACCCTGTGGTGGGACCTCCCGCTCATCGACTCGTACCGACTGATGCACCGTATGTACCGCATCCCGAACGCCCGTTACGCCGAGAACCTCGACCGGTGCGTAGAACTCCTCGATCTCGCCGAACTGCTGGACAGGCCGGTACGGCAACTCTCCCTCGGCCAGCGGATGCGCGGGGACATCGCCGCCGCGCTGCTGCACGATCCGGAGGTGCTCTACCTCGACGAACCGACCATCGGACTCGACGTCATCAGCAAGGCGAAGGTACGGGAGTTCCTGCGCGATCTGAACGCCGAACGCGGCACCACGGTGCTGCTCACCACCCACGACCTTCAGGACATCGAGCAGTTGTGCCGACGGGTGATGGTCATCGACCACGGGCGGCTGATGTACGACGGTCCGCTCAGCGGGCTGCACGAGGTGGGGGAGAGCGAGCGCATGCTCGTCGTCGACCTGGAGCGCGAACTGCCGCCCCTGACGGTGGAGTCGGCGCGCGTGGTGAAGGTGGAGGGGCCGCGGCAGTGGCTGGCGTTCCCGGCGGCGCAGTCGGCGGCGCCGCTGGTGGCGCGGATCGCCCAGGCGTATCCGCTGGTGGACCTGTCGGTGCGGGAGCCGGACATCGAGGCCGTGATCGCGAAGATGTACGCGGACCGGGCCACCGCGTAGGGCTTGCCGCGTAGTCTCGCGGGCCGTGTCCTCGTAGGCTGCTGTACATGACGGACGCCGAGCCTTCCGCAGGAGCAACCCCCGAGCCTCCGGCTCCCTCGCACCTGGAGCTGCGGGCCTCCGACGCCGACCGCGAGCAGGTCGCCGAACAGTTGCGGGACGCCCTCGCGGAGGGCCGTCTCGACATGACGGAGTTCGAGGAGCGGCTGGACGCGACGTACCGGGCGCGGACATACGGCGAGCTGGTGCCGATCACCCGCGATCTGCCGGGTCCGGGCGCGGCCGGCGGACCCGGAGCGATCGGTACGCCCGGTAAACCCGGCATGCCCGTGTCCATGGTCAAGAAGCCGGTGGGCGACCGCTCCTGGGCGGACCGGATCGTCGGCGGTGAGGGCTCCTCCACCTGGGGCGTGGCGATCATGAGCGGCTTCGAACGCAAGGGGCGGTGGACCGTGCCCAGGCGGTTCAACTGCTTCGCGTTCTGGGGCGGCGGTGAGATCGATCTGCGGGACGCCGACTTCGCGGACGCCGAGGTCGTGATCAACTGCGTGGCGATCATGGGCGGGATGAACGTCGTGGTGCCGCCGGGCGTCGAGGTCGTCGTCCGCGGTGTCGGAATCATGGGCGGTTTCGACCATCGCGAGGAGGGCGTGCCGGGGGAGCCGGGCGCTCCGCGCGTGATCGTGACGGGGCTGGCCTTCTGGGGCGGCGTCGGTGTGGAACGCAAGCTGCCCAGGGCGGAGCGGCAGCGGCTGAAGGAGGCCCGCCGCCAGGAGAAGCTGGAACGCAAGGCCGCTCGGCGAGAGCTGCACGGTGCTCACCGCGAGGCGCTGGAGGAGCACCGGGCCACCCACCGCGACATGGTCGACGAGCATCGGGACGTCCACCGCGAGGCGCTGGAGGAACACCGGGCCGCCCACCGCGAGGCGATGGACGATCACCGGTCCCGGCGGCACCGCGACCAGTGATCGCCGCTCCCGAAGCGGGCCGGCTCAAGACCCGGACTCCAACCCTGCGGCGCGGTTGGCCTCGGCGGTCACAGCTGAGCGGGAGCCGAACCCTTCAAGGACTTGAGGTCGAAAGCCTTGGCCATCCGCTGGTAGCCCCGGTCGCTCGGGTGGAGGTGGTCGCCGGAGTCGTATTCCGCGCGCAGGCGGCGCGGGTCGTACGGGTCGCGGAGCGCCTTGTCGAAGTCGACCACCGCGTCGAAGACCTTGCCGTCCCGGATCTCGGCGTTGACGGCCTGGCGCACCGCCTCGAGCTGGTCCTCGTACCCCCGGTGTCCCCCGAACGGCATCAGCGTCGCGCCGATCACCTTCAGGCCACGGGCGTGCGCCTGCCGCACCAGCACCCGCAGACCGTCGGTGATCTTCTCCGGATCGGTCTGGTGCGGGGTGCGCAGGATGTCGTTGACGCCGAGCGCGATCACGACCGCCTTGACGTTCGTCCGGCCGAGGACGTCGCGGCCGAAGCGGCTCAGCCCGCTCGGGTTCTGGGCGAGACGCATCCCGCCGCTCTCGCCGCGCCCGGCCGACGCCACCGCGCTCCCGCCGCCCAGGACGCGGTTTCCGCTGATGCCCTGGTTGACCACGGTGTAGCGGGGCCCGTCCGAGTCCGCCGCGCGCAGCCGGTCGGTGAGCACGTCGGTCCAGCGCCGGTTCTCGCCGACGCTGGAGTTCGCACCGTCGGTGAGCGAATCACCTAAGGCGACGATCGTGCCGTCCGTCTCGTGGCTCAGCACGTCCAGCGCGGTCACATAGCGCCAGTACGGGGTCTGCTCGGTGTACGCCGCCCCGCTGGTCTCCTGGGTGCGGTCGCCGATCGCCGCGTACGAGATCTGCTGCGCCCGCGGGTGGTAGGTGACCGGGCCGGACGGGGTCGGCGAGTAGGTGGTGACCAGGACGTCGCTGTCGTAGGGGATGACGATCGCGACGGCGTCGCTGACCACCTGCTGACCTGCCGGAATGCTCACCCGGTCGCTGCCGCCGAAAGTGAGCCGGCGCAGGGTGCCGGCGACGGCGGTGGCGCTGCTCGGTTCGGCGGCCACCGCTATCGAGGCGTGCGTGATGGTGAGCGGCCGGTGACCGTAGAGGTTCGACAGGGTGACGCGGGCGCTGGTGCCGCCGGATCCCGCGTGGACGACGTTGCGGAGGGAGCGGCCCGCCAGACCGTTCCGGACGGTGCCGGGCTCGGCTCCGGCCGGCGACGCCGACCAGGCGCCCACCCAGGTGCCGACGGAGGCGGGAGCGGCGGAACCCTGGAGCGAGCGGCCCCCGGCGAAAGTGTCCTTGCTGCCGTCGTCGGAGGCGACCCCGAGGTAAATGGCGGCCGAGAAGATCAGTACGACGGCGATCATCGCGGCAAGCAAGGCATAACCATGACGCTTGGTCATGCGGTGCATGTCTCCTAAAGCACAAGGGAGTCCACGAGTTCGGGGCTCCGGTGTTACGAATCCATGATGAGGCATGGGGAAGGCGGACATGACACATCCCCCGGTGCAGGAGACGCGGGGAACTCGTCTTCCGTTCCAGGAGTAGGTCAGGAAGGGACAATGGGTACGAGACCTGCGGACGGTGAAGCGGATGGATCGGACGAACGTGGCGGAAAAGGGTGACGCGGCGAGGCGGTCCGGGACGGGCGACGGTGCCGGCGTGCGGCCTTCCGGGGCGGACGGGGCCGGGCCGAGCCGGTCCGTGACGGGCGACGCGACCGGGCGGCTCTCCGGGCCGGACGGCGTCGCGCGGCGGTCCGCCGGGTCGGGCGACGTGACGAGACGGTTCATGTTCACCGAGGCCGACCGCGAGAAGTTCCGCGGGGTGCGCCGGATGAAGCTCACGGCGACGGGGATGCTCCTGTTCGTCGCGCTCGTCTACGTCCTCGCCAAATGGGCCGGTAACGCGGGCGCGGGCGCCTGGGCCGGGTACGTCGCCGCCGCGGCCGAGGCCGGCATGGTCGGTGCGCTGGCCGACTGGTTCGCCGTCACCGCGCTCTTCCGCCATCCGCTGGGCCTCCCCATCCCGCACACCGCGATCATCCCCACCAAGAAGGACCAGCTGGGTGTCACCCTGGGTGCGTTCGTCGGCGAGAACTTCCTCTCCGAGGACGTCGTGCGAGGCCGGCTGCGGGCCGTCGGCATCGGCAGCAGACTCGGCGCCTGGCTGGCCGTCCCCGACCACGCCGACCGCGTCACGGCGGAACTGGCCACAGCCCTGCGCGGCGCGCTCGCCGTCCTGCGCGACTCGGACGTCCAGGCGGTCGTCGGCGAGGCGATCACCCGCCGCGCCGACGCCCAGGAGATCGCGCCCGGCATCGGCAAGATGCTGGAGAAGGTAGTCGCGGACGGCGGCCACAGACGGGTCGTCGACCTGATCGTGGTACGCGCCCACGACTGGCTGGTGTTCCACGACGAGCAGGTGATGGCCGCGGTGCAGGGCGGGGCACCCGGCTGGACCCCGAAGTTCGTGGACAAGAAGGTCGGCGAGCGGGTCTACAAGGAACTCCTCCGCTTCGTCACCGAGATGCGCGACTCCCCCTCGCACCCCGCCCGCGCCGCCCTCGACCGCTTCCTGATCGACTTCGCCGACGACCTGCAGTCCGACACCGACACCCGGGCCCGGGTGGAGCGCCTCAAGGGCGAGGTGCTGGGCCGTGGCGAGGTCCAGGACCTGATCGCCTCCGCCTGGTCGGCCGTACGGCAGATGATCGTGGCCGCCGCGGAGGACGAGCGCAGCGAACTGCGTCTGCGGGTGCGGGCCTCGCTGCTGTCGCTGGGGGCCCGGATGGCGAGCGACGGCAAGGTGCAGGCCAAGGTGGACGGCTGGGTGGAGGGAGCGGCGGTGTACGTCGTCACGACCTACCGCAAAGAGATCACCTCACTGATCACCGACACCGTCGCGGGCTGGGACGCGGAGCAGACCTCGAAGAAGATCGAGGCCAACATCGGCCGGGACCTTCAGTTCATCCGGATCAACGGCACGGTGGTGGGCTCGCTGGCGGGGCTGCTGATCTACACGGTGTCGCGGGCGCTGGGGGCGTGAGCGGCCGGCAGGGCGGCGGGCCGTGGGCCGTCAGGGCCGTCAGGGCCGTTAGGGGCGATCCTCACGGCGTTCTTCGACGTGCCCTCCGGCGACACCGGCTACTACTTCGCCGTCATCGCGCTCGGCAACTTCCTGGGCCCGCTGCTGCTGGGCAAGCACTTCGACACCCTGGGCCGAAAGAAGATGATCTCGTCGACGTACCTCCTTGCCGGTCTGCTGCTCTTCGCGACGGCCTGGCTCTTCGAGAACGGTTCGCTGACCGCGGCGACGCTGACGGCCTGCTGGTGCGCGGTGCTGTTCTTCGCCTCGGCGGGTGCCTCCAGCGCGTATCTGACCGTCTCGGAGATCTTCCCCATGGAGACCCGCGCCATGGCGATCGCCTTCTTCTACGCGATCGGCACCGCGGCCGGAGGCATCAGCGGCCCGCTGGTCTTCGCGGACCTGACCGAGAGCGGCAAGGTCGCGGACACCGTACTGGCGTTCCAGATCGGTGCGTCGCTGATGTGCGCGGCGGGCGTGGTGGCGGCGTTCCTGGCGGTGAACGCCGAACGACGCTCGCTGGAGGAGATCGCCAAGCCCCTGTCGGCGGCGTGACCGGGCGGGGTCACTCCATCCCCGGGAGGAAGGTCCGGATCGTCTCGTACAGCCAGTCCGGCCGGTCCAGATGGACGTCATGGCCCGCGTCCGGGGCGACCTCGATCCTGGTCGTCCCCGGCCGCCGGGTCCGCATCTCGGCCGTCTCCGCCTCGCGCTGCGTGCCCCGCGCGCCGCGGATCACGAGGACGGGGCAGCGGATCCGGTCCCACTCCGCCCAGTAGGAGCGCTCGGCCGGCTCGGCGACGGCCGCGATCATCGTGTCGCGGTCCACGCGCGCGTACCAGCCGTCCGGCCGCTGCTCCAGGCCCCTCGCCCAGGCCTCATGGCCGAAGAAGGCCGTGGCCTCGGCGAAGGTTCTGAACGGTGTCGGCCAGCCGTCCAGCCACCCGGCGATCCTGGCGGGCAGGCCGGCGTCCGCGCCCGCGGGGCCCGCCTCGATCAGGACCAGGGAGCGGACCAGTTCCGGATGGTTCGCCGCGACCAGCAGGGCGGTGAGCCCGCCCAGTGACTGACCGATCAACGTGACGGGTGCCAGGCCGAGGTCGCGGATGAGGGCCACCGCGTCCCGGACGGTGGCGGCCCTCGACATGTCCGAGGGCCGCAGGGTGCTGTCGCCGTGCCCCCGGGCGTCGTAGCGCACGACGCGGTACGCGTCCGCTCCCTCCTGGAGGAGGCGGTCCGTGAGGGCGTCCCACTCGCCCATGTGCCCCGCCAGGCCGTGCAGCAGGAGGACGGGGACGGCGGGCGTGGGTTCGGCGGGCGCGGGTTCGGCGGTGCGCCCGGCCGGGCGGTGGTCGCGGTAGGCGAGCGAGACGCCGTCGACGGTGGTCAGCTCCATGGCGACCGCGACCTTACCTGTGCCGGCGACCGGGCGCCGATCCGTCGCGCGCCCTTCCGCCGGGCACGGTTCGTCGTGCGCGCTGCCGTTGGGCGCGGTTCCTCGCGCGCCCTTCCGCCGGGCGCGGTTTTCGGTCGGGCGCCGTTCCGTTGGCGCGGTTCCGGGCGGGCGCCGTTCCGTCAGGCCGCCGGGGCGAGTTCCGCCCGGCCGAACAACAGGGCGTAACCGACGGGCAGTTGGCTGATGATGCGGCCGACCAGTTCGGCGCCCACCGCGACCGGCAGCACCCTCAGGACCGAGCCGACGTCCCAGCGGGCGGTCGCCGCGGTGGCCTCCGGTGAACGGGCCGCCACGGCGTTCACGAACTCCGCCGCGCTCAGCGGCTGTGGCGCAGGCACTTCGGCCGCGACGAGCCGTGCCGCCTCAGGGGGGAGCCGGCGGGCCAGGTCGACGCGCTCGTCACCGACCACATGAGAGCCGAGGGCGGACAAAACGGTGCGGGTGACGCGTTCCGCCTCGGCCGACGTCGCGTACTGGCCGGATTCCCGTACCGCCTCTATCAGTTCGCTCCATCTCATCGTGCGGGCTGCTCCTCCAGTTTCAAAGATCCAGGTCTTGCCCCGCGGGCACGGACCCGCGGGGCGCATCGTGGGAACGGCGGGACGGTTCAGCTGTTGATTTCCTTGCGGGTGCTGCCTCCGGTGATCTGGATGCGGCGCGGCTTGGCCTGCTCGGCCACGGGGATGCGCAGGGTCAGGACGCCGGCCTCGTACGAGGCGTCGATCCGCTCCGTGTCGAGGGTGTCGCCGAGGAACAGCTGGCGCGTGAACACCCCGGCGGGACGCTCGGCCGCGATCATCTCGGCGCCCTCGGGGGCGGGCGAGCGGCGCTCGGCGCGGACGTTGAGCACATGCCGTTCGACGTCGAGTTCGATGGTCTCGGGGTCGATGCCCGGGAGATCGAAGTGGACCACGAGGTCGTCACCGGTCCGGTAGGCGTCCATCTGCATCGCGGCGGGGCGAGCGGCGCCGAAGACCTGCTGCGTGAGCCGGTCGAGCTCGCGGAACGGGTCGGTACGCATGAGCATCACAGGTCACTCCTTCCTTCAGGTGTTGGGTGCGATGCCCTACGGCTTCTTATATAGCGCGAGGGAGGAAAGTTGACAACCCCCGGCTCAATGCGGTCTGCGGGTTAGTCTCGATCACCGAGAAGCGTGCAGTGATGTGGAGGCTGGGATGGCGAAGGTGCCGACCGCGGTGGTGGCCGCCAGTGGGCTCGTCGGCGGGTACGGGGTGGCCCGCTGGACCAAGCAGCGCCAGCTCGGCGGTGCCGTGCTGGCCGTCGCGGGCGCCGCGGCGGCCGAGCAGTGGCGCCGCCAGGCCGGCGGCAGGACCGCGGGCGCGCTGACGGCCGCGTACGTCGCTGCCTTCGCCGGATCGCATCCGCTGGCGAAGAAGGTCGGCGCCTGGCCCGCGGTGTTCGGGGTCGCCGGGGCCGTGGCCCTGGCGTCCTGGGCGGTCGCGGACCGCCGAGCCTAGGAGGCTATGGGTGGCCGCCGTGCCGAGGGGGCTTCGGGTCCCTGGGGCTGGGGGGCTGTCGGGATCGCCGTTGGCGGCGGGCTTTCAGGGGTTGCTATGCCTTGGTCGCGGGCTCCGGCGCCCCGCCCCGCTCCCTGAGGTTTCGGCTTTACATGATCGCGGAGCTGTGGCGGGTGGCCGCCGTGCCGAGGGGCTTTTCGGGGTCCCGTGGCCAGGGGCTGCTGCGGGTCTGACCGCGCCTGGAGGGCTGTCGCGCACCGCCGCCCGTGGAAGGCCGGCGCGGAGCGCGCGCTAGGGACCGCTGCGGGCTGTGCGGGACGCTGGAAGGCCGGACCGCGCGCTAGGGGACCGCTGCGGGCTGTGCCGGACGCTGGAAGGCACGCCGATAGGCCTGAGGGCTCGTCCCCACCACCCGTTTGAAGCGATCACGGAACGCGGTGGGCGACCCGAAGCCGGTCCGTACCGCGATCCGTTCGACCGGATCATCGGTCGTCTCCAGCAGAAGCTGGGCCCGGCGAACACGGGCCCGGTGCAGCCACTGCAGCGGCGTCGTACCGGTCTGCTCGCGGAAGCGCCGATTCAGGGTGCGGGTACTCATCCCGGCGCGGGCAGCCATGTCCTCCAGGCTCAACTCCCGCTCCGCGTTCTCCTCCAGCCACTCCAGCAGGGGCTCGAGGGCCGACCCCGCCGGGGCGGGCGGCTGCGGGTGGACGATGAACTGGGCCTGCCCGCCCTCCCGTTCCAGCGGCATCACCGACATCCGCGCCGTCTGCGCGGCGACCGACGAACCGAAGTCCATGCGGATCATGTGCAGACACATGTCCATGGCCGCGGCGGCGCCGGCCGAGGTGAGGAACTGGCCGTTGTCGACGTAGAGAACGTTCGGATCGACCGTCACGGCCGGGAACATCCGCGTCAGGTCCTCCGCCGCGATCCAGTGGGTGGTCGCGCGCAGCCCGTCGAGCAGGCCGGTCGCGGCGAAGATGAACGCGCCGACGCAGATGGAGGCGATCCGCGTACCGTTCGCCGCCGCCGCGCGCAGTGCCTCCGCCACCCCCGGCGGGAGCGGGACGGTCGGGTCGACGGTGCCCGGCAGGATGATGGTGTCCGCCTCCGCCAGCGCTTCGAGCCCGTAGGGGGCACGAAGCGTGAACGACCCCGCACTCACCTCACCGCGGCCCCCCGCCGAACACACGACGACCCGATAGGGCGACCGGCCGTCGGGCAGCCTCGCCCAGTTGAAGGTGTCGATCGGGGCGGACAGATCGAAGGGGATGACCTGATCCAGGGCGAGCACGGCCACGGTATGGACGGAACGCATGGTGTGAGCGTAGCCCGCCGACTGGCGAGAATCCGTTGAACCCCGGCAATACCGCCACTTCCGAGCCGGCCCGGCGCCGATCTAGCGTCGAGCGTGACCAAATTCCTCCTCGCCGTCCACGTCCTCGCGGCCATCGTCGCCATCGGCCCCGTCACCGTCGCGGCCAGCATGTTCCCGCCGGCCGCCCGCAAGGCCCTGCAGACACCGGACGATCCCCAGGCCCTGTCCACGCTGCGCCTGCTGCACCGGATCTGCCGCGTGTACGCGACGATGGGCGTGGCGGTGCCGGTGTTCGGCCTGGCTACCGCCAAGAACATGGGCGTGCTCGGCGACGCCTGGCTGATCACCTCGATCGTGCTGACGGCCCTCGCGGCCGGGATCCTGGCGGTGCTGGTGCTGCCGCGTCAGGAGGCGCTGCTGGAGGAACTGGAGGAATGGGAAGCCGACGCGAACCAGCCCCGGGGCTCCTCCTCGGCAGCGCCCGGCGACGCTGGTCCAGCGCCCGGCGCTGCGGGCAGAGCCCTCGACGAGACGACCGTCACCTCGGCCGTGCTGGTCGAGGGACCACAGCGGCAGCGAACGGTCCAACTCGCCATGTTCACCGGAGTCTTCAACCTGCTGTGGGCGACGGTCACGGTACTGATGATCGTTCGCCCGGGGTCCACCACGGGCGCGTGAGCGCACAAGGCGCGTGGGCGCTCGGGAGGCGGGGTGAGCGCTCAGGGTGCGTGGGCGCGCTCAGGGTGCGTAGATGGCCTCGATCTCGTCAGCGAAGTCCCGTAGCACCACGTTCCGCTTCAGCTTCAGCGACGGGGTGAGGTGCCCGGAGTCCTCCGTGAACTGGACGTCCAGGATGCGGAACTTCCGCACCGCCTCCGCCCTCGAGACCGCCGCGTTCCCCTCGTCGACGGCGCGCTGGATCTCGGCGAGCAACTCCGGATCGTCGCGGAGCTCCGCCACGGACGTGCCCTCCGGCTTGCCGTTCTGCGCGGCCCAGCGCGGCAGGAACTCCTCGTCGATCGTCACCAGCGCACCGACGAAGGGCTTGCCGTCACCGACCACCATGCACTCGGCGACCAGCGCGTTGGCACGGATGCGGTCCTCGATCACGGCCGGGGCGACGTTCTTGCCGCCCGCGGTGACGATGATCTCCTTCTTCCGGCCGGTGATCTTCAGATAGCCCTCCTCGTCGAGGGAGCCGAGGTCGCCGGTGTGGAACCAGCCTTCGGAGAACGCCTCCGCGGTCGCCTCCTCGTTGTTCCAGTAACCGGTGAACAGGTGCTCGCCCCGCAGCAGCACCTCGCCGTCCTCCGCGATGCGCAGCGTGCTGCACGGCAACGGCAGGCCCACCGTGCCGATCTTCTGGCGGTCATGGGGGTTGAGGGTGGTCGCGGCGCAGGACTCCGCCAGACCGTAGCCCTCGAGCACCGTGAAGCCGAGCCCGCGGTAGAAGTGGCCGAGGCGCTCGCCCAGCGGAGCGCCGCCGGAGATGGCGTACGAGGCCCGGCCGCCGAGCACCGCGCGCAGCTTGCTGAAGACCAGCCGGTCGAAGGCCTTGTGCCGCAGTCGCAGCAGGAGGCCGGGACCGGACGTGGTCTCCAGCGCCGCGCTGTACTCGATGGCGGTGTCCGCGGCCAGGTCGAAGATCCTCCCCTTGCCGCTCGCCCGGGCCTGCGCCCGTGCCGAGTTGTAGACCTTCTCGAACACCCTCGGCACGCCGAGCAGGAAGGTGGGCCGGAAGGAGGCCAGTTCCCCGGTGACGTTCTTGATGTCGCTGACGTGTCCGACCTTGATCGGCGCCATCATGGCCCCGACCTCGACTACCCGCGCGATGACGTGCGCGAGCGGCAGGAAGAGCAACAGGGAGGCACCTTCGGAGAACAGCGGCTTGTTGCGGGCGATGGTGTTGCCGCACTCCGCGAGGAAGTTGCGGTGGGTGAGCACACAGCCCTTGGGCCGGCCGGTGGTGCCGGAGGTGTAGACGATGGTGGCGAGCGAGTCGGCGTCGGCCTTCGTGCTCCGCTCGTCGACCTGCGCGTCCGTGACGTCCGTACCTGCCGCGGCCAGCTTCTCGACCGCGCCCGCGTCGATCTGCCAGAGGTTCTTGAGCAGTGGCAGACGCTCCCGTACGTCCTCGACCACCGCCTGGTGCGCCTCGGTCTCCACCACGCACGCGACCGCGCCCGAGTCGCCGATGATCCACTCGACCTGCTCGGCCGAGGAGGTCTCGTAGACGGGGACGGAGACGGCGCCCGCGCTCCAGATCGCGAAGTCCAGCAGCGTCCACTCGTAGCGGGTGCGTGACATCAGCGCGACCCGGTCGCCCGGTCCCACTCCGGAGGCGATCAGCCCTTTGGCCGCGGCGCGCACCTCGGCGAGGAAGGCTGCCGCGGTGACGTCCTGCCACCGCCCGCCGACCTTGCGGGCGAGCACGGCCCGGTCCGGATACTCGACGGCGTTACGGCGGATTAGATCCGTCAGATTGCCGTCCGGGGGAACGTCGTACAGGGCCGGAACGCTCAGTTCGCGCAAGGCTCTTGCTCCTCGTCCGGGCCGACTGCGGCATCGGCGCCATCAGCATCCAGGGCTCGTCCTGAAAGCCTGGACGGTACCAGTCGGTATGCGAGGGGAACAGATACCGGCCGTCAGAAGCTCGCGGCACGCCCTCGGGTGTTCTTGGGCGTCTGGGCGTACTTGGACTTGGGCGTACTTGGACTTGAGTTTTCTTGGACTTGGCGTCCTTGGGCTTGGGCGTTCTTATGAGCCCTCGGAGCCCTCGGACGCCCTTCAGGTTGCCCGGGTGCGGTGTGATCCGCGAACGGTCAGGGTGAGGGAGCCACGGAGGTCCGGCCGGTGTCGGCGCCCGCACCGGCACTGTCTGCCGCGCGGGCACCGGAACGGCGCACCAGCACAAGCCCCAGCCAGGTCATGGCAACCCCGGCGAGAACCTGGGCCGACGCCCCCACGGCGCCCGGCAGGACCGCCGCGAAGCCCGAGGGCACGGCCGTGAGGGCGTAGAGCCATGCGGCGACGCCGTATCCGCCCCGGATGAGCGACGCGCCGAACAGCAGCGCCCCCACGACGAACGTCACTCCCGCGACGAGGAACGCCGGTCGCGTGGGCCCACTTTCCAGCAGGACGTCGACGGTGTCGTCGTCGAGGGAGGACAGGGCGTACGTACGGGTGAAGTCGACTCCGGCAACGAGCACCAGTCCGACGGCGTTGAGCAGGAATCCCAAGTCGAGCAGCGGTCCGGGCCGTTCGGCGCGGGCGACGACGTAGAGCCCGCCGAGCAGCAGAACGCCGAGCAACGGGACAAGGAGACCGAGGGTGTTGGGGAGCGCTTCCTCGTTCCCGGGCAGATCGACCACCAGGGAATCGAGGACGAAGCACAGCCCGCCGACGATCCCGAGACCACCGGCGAAGGAGAGGACTTTCGGTGCCACCACGGTCATGGGGCCCTCCGAAGGGTCGGCAATGAGTATGCCGTTACACGGTATATCGCTAGCCGGTATATGGCTAGAGGCGGAGCCGCTGCCTGGCTGGAGGTGGCGCCGCTGTATGGCTGGAGGTGGCGCCGCTGTATGGCTGGAGGTGGAGCCGTGGTCCGGCCGGGAGGAGTCGCTGTCTGGCCGGGGATGGAGCCGTGGTCCGGCCGGGGGTGGAGCCGTGGTCCGGCCGGGGGTGGAGCCGCTGCCTGCCTGGAGGGGAGTCAGCTGTCTGACACCGGAGGTGGAGCCGCGGTCTGGCCGGAGCTGAAGCTGCGGTCTGGGCGGAGGTTGGAGTCGGAGCTCGGGCGGACAGCGGCGGGGCGTTGGCCAGGGGCGGGGGCGATTGGCCAGAGGCGGGGCCGTTGGCCAGGGGCGGGGCCGTTGTGTGGCCGGCGGTCGGAGCCGGAACTCCGGCAGACGGGGCGGGGCGGGGGCCTTCCGGTGTCACAACCGCCCGAGCTCACGGATCGACCGCCGCGCGACCAGCCACGCCAGGGCGACCCCGGAGCTCATCAGCGCCCAGCGCAGCAACAACAACCGCTGCTCCCCGTCACCTGCGGCGAGGAGTGCGTCCCCGAGCGCGCCGAGATCCCCCACGACGAGCCGAGCGAACCACACGACGGCCCCCATGGCGGCCAGCCGAGCATCGAACCACCCGAGAACGATCAGCACACCGGGCACGACCCCGGTCAACACGGCCAGAACACCGGCCCGCATGGCCCCCGCCCCGACGGCGACGGCCAACGGCCAGGCCAGACACGGCAGCAGAGCCAGTCCGAGAGCGACCCCTCGACCGGCCGGAACCGGTGGCGGCGAGCCCAGGGCCAGCCCACCGGCGGCCACCGCACACATCCCGCTCAGCACGTCCGGCCCACGGCCGGCGAGTGCGACGACCGCACATCCCGCAGGCACCAGGGCCAGCCCCCGCGCCGACCACGGCGCACGGCACACGGGCCCGGCGAGGGCGCAGCCCGCGGCCCCGGCGAGCCCGACGGCGAGCAGGCCCCCGACCCCGCCCACACCCCCGCGGACCGCCGTCTCGCCCCATGCGGCGGCGGCCCCCACGAACATGAGTAGAACGGCACCGAGATAGCCCCCCTGCCGCCAGACGAGCGCACCCCGTCCCCCCGTCCGAAACCGCGAACGCAACCGCAGGGCGAGGCCGACCAGCGAGCACACTTCCTGGAAGCGCACCGACCGCCCGGCCTCGCCTTCGACACTGACCTGACGCGCGGTCAGGGCAACCTCATGCCGGAACGACGCGTCGACGCCCTCGAACCGGGCGACCACGCAGTCCACGGCCCGCCCGTACAGGCCCGCACCGCCGCCCTTCACGGCGACTCGATCCCCAGCCGGGAAAAGGCCAACCTCGCGTTGGCGGCCAGCCGAGCCGCCTCCTCGGCCAACAGCTTTTGCCCCTCCGCGGTCAACCGGTAGTACCGCCGCACGGGGCCCCCTTCGCTGCGCTCCCCGTCAAACGCGACGAACCCCTGAGACTCCAGCCGCTCGAGCGCCCCATAGAGAGTCCCCGCCCGCAGAACGACCCGCCCCTCGGACATCTCCTCGACGGCCTTGATGATCCCGTACCCATGCAGGGGCCCCGGGCCGAGGGCGGCCAGGGTAAGGAAGGTGGGTTCACGCAGCGGTCCGGAACCAGAGTCTTTGCCCATACTTCGACCGTACCGGTGGCAGGTATACCGGTCTACGGCATAGCTCAAGCGTCCGGGAGCGTCTGCACCAGGAAGACCGTGGAGAGCCCGTTACCTCCCTTGGCAACAACTCACCCGGTTGTCTTTCGGCGGCCTCGGGACCGTGTCGACGGGTGTCTCGGGGCTCGATCCGTGTCTTGCGTACCTCCGTGCCGCCCGTCTGAGCCGGCCCCAGCAGTACCCCGAGCCGCGGCGCCTGCTCCAGCTCCTGCCGCAGTATTTCGAGGGGCTGTTCCGCTCCGAGGGCTTTCGCCCGATCGGCTGCTCTGACTGTCACGGCCGCGATTACGCCGGTCACCGGTCCTGGGCCTCCCGCTTCAGCCGGGCTGTGAGGTCGATGCCTTCCTGCACTGCGATGTCGAATTCAGGGTCCTGGTAGAGACGGATTCTTCCCCGGTAATCGACGATCACCGCAGCGACCGCGTTGAGGTCCGTCTCCGTCGACGTTTCCAGCGCATGCTGAAGGTCCGCTTCGAAGGACTCCCGGTCGCCGGGGAAGCCGTGCCCGGATCGCAGAGCCGCTCGAATGTCGCCGATGGTCCTCAATGACAACGGCGCAGGAACGGACGCGTCCTACGGATCCCGCAGCCAGTATCTTCCTCAGCGCGCCGGATGTCCTTTGGCCAAGGCTGCCACGAAGGAACGCCAAGCCGTGCTTCCCACTGTTACGACCGGCACGCATCGTCTTCCACCCGCAGGGCTGGCGCACGCACGCGGTGGTCACACCGGAGGAGATCCGCCGGCTGCCCCGCTTCGACGGGGTGCCCCTGACCGCGTACCTGAGCGTCCTCGGCGGCACCGGTGACCGCCTATGTGGGCCTGACCAGGATCGCCCGGCTCCGGGAGGGCGAGGACCTGTTCATGTCGGCCGCGGGCAGAGTCGGCACGGCGACCGGACGGTTCGCCAGCTCCTCGGCGCCGGTCGGCTCGTCGGCAGCACGGGCTCGGCGGCGAAGGCCGCCCACCTCATACGCGAGGTGGGTTACGACACCGTCTTCGACTACCACGACGGCCCCGCCCTCGACTTGCTAGCCAAGGCCGCACCCGACGGCATTGACGTGTTCGTCGACAACGTCGGCGGCGAGCAACTCGCCGCCGCGGTGGGGGCCCTGCGCGAGTTCGGACGCGTAGTCCGCGTCGGCACGATCAGCCAGTACAACACCGCCACCGCGCCTGAGCCCCGAACCGCCCCCGTTCCCGGCTGCCCGAACCGCGGGGGCACCCCTCCATCCAGTGCACCGCCTTGCGCAGGGCCATCTCGAGGCATTCAACGGGGTTGTGCAACGCGCTGGTTAATGCAGTGTGGATGCTGAAGGTCCCTGTCAGGCCCGAACCCTACGGATGTCCGTTGACGCCGCCTTGGTCCAGAGCACGTATGAAGGTGCACCAGGCCTGCCCTCCTATGAATATGACGGCACCTACAGGGTCCTTGGAATCCCGAACGAGTGTGCCGTCAGTAACGCGGGCACACTCGACACATTCCGTGCCGCTACCACCGCTATAGGAAGATTTGAACCAGCGGGGCTTCGATGGTGTGGTCATCCGAGCTCCTCACTTATGCGGCGGATCAGCGCCACCGACGACTCCAGGTCGAGGGCCTGGGCGCTGAGGTATTGAAACGCCAACCTATAGCGCTCCAGTTCCTGTGGTTTTTCCATGAAGAGGCCGCCACCGAGGATGTCCACATACACGACGTCCAACTCGTTCGTCGGGCCGCGAAGGACGACGAAGCTGCCGACGGCGGCGGCATGGGCACCAGTAGAAAACGGAAGAAGCTGGATAGTCACATGGGGGAGCGCCGAAGCAGCCACCAGGTGACCTAGTTGCTCCTGCATGACCTGCCGTCCACCGACGACTCGACGGACCGCCGCCTCGTCGATCACGCACCAGATGTGTGGTGGCTCGTCGCGCTGAAGAAGCTCCTGCCTCTTCATGCGGACGTCGACCATGTGTTGCACCTCGCGCTCCGGGCACGGCACCTCCGAAGCCCGATGGACCGCCTCGGCGTACGGGCGGGTCTGTAGTAGGCCAGGCACGTACATGCACGCGTAGTGGTCCTCGCGCACCACCTCATCCTCCAACGTGAGCATGAGGTTCATGGACTCCGGGATGGGGTCGGCGAGGGATCGCCACCACCCTTGGATCTTGGCACCCTTGGCGAGTTCCACGAGCGCGAAGCGCTCTTCGTCTGAGGCCCCGTATTCACGGCAAAGGGCATCTACGGCGGGCCACTTGACCGCCCCCTCTTTGGTCTCGTAACGACTCAGCGTTGCCTTGGAGATACCGACGCGTGCGCCCGCCTCCTCAAGAGTCAAACCCCTGAGCTCGCGAAGACGACGGAGGTCGGCACCCAGTTGGCGCCTGCGGGTGGTGGGTCCAACTGGCATTGGCGCGGCCCTTCAGGTCGATCCAACCGATCGTGCTGGGTGGACCAGCAGGACGGCAAGGCGGTGTGCGCCGGGGGCGCGCGGGATAAGGGAACGCTCCTCTTGCCGGCGTGATGAGAGTTCCATTTTGAGAGTTTCAATGCAACCCTCAGTGTGCGGTGCATTGCGTAGAGCAACTGGAGACTGGCGACAGAGGAGTTGGCCATGAGCTGTACGACCTGCATGCCCAGGAAGCCTTGGGACCTCTCGTTCCTGGCGGAACCCGAGGAAGTGGCGCCCCTCCGACGCATCATGCGGCTCCACCTGGGACTTTGGGGCCTGTACGAGGTGATCGACGCGGCCCAACTCTGCGTCAGCGAACTCGTCTCCAACGTCATCACCCACGTGGGCCGCGGCACGCCGACCACGCTCGCGGTCTCCATGAAGAGCAGCCGCCTTCGCATCGAAGTCCACGACCCAGACACGCGTGCTCTCCCCATGCTCATCGCAGTGGACAACGACGCCGAGAACGGCCGAGGCATGACTCTCATCGACGCAACCGCAGACTGCTGGGGCGTCCAACTCCTGGCGGACCGGAAGGTGACGTGGTGCGAGCTCGGCACCGGGCTGACCACATGTGGCGGAGGCAGCGCAGACCCCCGCGTCGCTAAGGCCCATGGATGGCTCGACCTCCACAGCGGAGGAAAACTACCGCCTCCAGCCGGCCCGAGTCGGTTTAAAGTGCTCGCGGCGGAGGAGACCGCGATTACTGCCATCACGGACCTCCTCCACTGGCTTCGGGCGCAAGGTTGCGACCCTGACGAGGTTCTGGACCGAGCGCAGACCCGATGCGAAGCTGAGTGGCACGTTAACCCGCGGCAATAGCTGAGTACGTCCACACATCCGGCGGGATCTTGTGCCTCAGCTTCCACGTGATGGCCATCGGCTTGCTCCCCTCGTGCTCCTCGTACTCGGCGGGGCCGAGGAGTATCCACGGTTGAGGTCCGCCGATGTCGGTGCTCTTGTAACGCCTCACGAAGAGCAGTACGTGGCTGCCGTCCCTGACGTGGTGTTGGTAGCGGAGCCCAGTGGGGGAGGTGTTTGAGGTTTGATTCTGGGACTCCCAATGGAAGCGGGTCTCGCTGAGCGCGTAGTCGTGGTAACGGGTTTGTGGGGAGAAGTCTTTCTCGTCCTTGTCCAGGGTGATGAGAAGAGCATCGGTCTTGATCGACTCACACCACTTCACGCCTTCCCGGAAATCACCCGGCATAAATCCACCGATAACGGACTGGCTGAGGGCAGGGAGGATCTCCTCGCGGCTGTAAGAAGCGTGCACGGTCAGGGGCAGCCCGTGCGGTTCGCCAATCCCCATGAGGGGGATCGGAACGTGCTCGGTGTGAGCGAGGTTGTACTGCAACACCTGGCGCAACTCGCTCCGGAAGGCTTGCTGCTTACGGAGTGTTGCAAAGCCGGCGTCGTACGTCGCGAAGCCCTTACGAGTTTCGCCGCCGAGGGGCCACAGTTGGAAGAAGAGCATCCGGGCGTATGCCTGGGCCTGCTCGTCGAGTTCATTGTAGGAAGGGGCGTCGTCTTCCAGCATCCGTGTGTACGCCGCGACCCGTAGCGGATCGTCTACGTGCAGGAAGGCGGAGACGCGCTTGAGGATCGCGGCCTCTCCTACCGGCACCTCGCCCTTCAAGAGGCCAGACCGGCGCAATAGCCCAGTCCATGAGTTGCCATTGCCGCGGTAGAGCTCTTTGAGTTCGCGGCCGCTCTCGTCGAGGTAGCGGCTCAGCTTCGGCTCGGCGAACACAGCCACCTCGCGGGCCAAGGCCGTTACGTTGATGCCGATCTGATCCTTGATGTTCGCGATGATCGTGTTCCTGGCCTTCTCCTCCAGGATGATCTGGCAGCCGGACGGCAGCTTGGGGAAGCCCTGCTCGATGTTGTCGAGGAGCCGCTTCCGGGTCAGGTTCGTCAGGGCGCGGAACTGATTCTCGAAGCGGAACTCTTTGCGATGCTGGCCGATGAAGTCCAGAACGGTCAGCACCGCTTTGCCCTCGGTACGCCGGAGACCTCGGCCGAGCTGCTGCAGGAAAACCGTCGCACTGGAGGTGGGACGCAGTAGTAGAAGCGTGTCCACGTTGGGTATGTCGAGCCCTTCGTTGAAGAGGTCGACCGAGAAGATCACCTGCAACGTTCCCGATGTGAGCTCATCCAGCGCCTGCTTACGTTGCTCTGGGGGAGTGTCGCCAGACAGGGCTACGGCGTTGAGGCCGGCGGCGCGGAAGTACTCTGCCATGAAGTGTGCATGCGCGACCGATACGCAGAAACCCAGTGCTCGCATGGCGCCTGGCTCGGCGATCTTGTCCCTGACCGCCTTCACGACCAACCGAGCCCGTGCGTCATTGCCGGTCAGTACATTGCTCAACGCGTTCGTGTCGTACGCACCGCGCTTCCACTCCACCGCACTCAAGTCGGTGTTGTCGCTGACGCCGAAGTAGTGGAATGGGCTGAGGAGATCGTTCTCCAGAGCCTCCCAGAGGCGCATCTCTGCCGCGATCCGACCCTCGAAGAACTCGTCCTGGATGTTCCTGCCATCCATGCGCTCAGGCGTGGCTGTCAGTCCCAACAGCTCCAGCGGCTGGAAGTGATCAAGGATTTTCCGGTAGGTAGGCGAGGTTCCATGGTGGAACTCGTCGATCACGATCACGTCGAAGTGATCAGGATCGAGCCTGCCCAGCGCTCTCGCGTTCAAGGACTGGACGCTGGCGAAGACATGCGCCCAACGTTCCGGGATCTCTCCGCTATGAAGCGATTCGCCGAAGTTCGCGTCTACCAAGACGTCTTGGTAGGTGCGCAGCGACTGCTCCAAGATTTCCCTGCGGTGGGCGACGAACAGTAGGCGCAGATCGCGGCCATGCTTCTTTCGTAGTTCCTTGTAGTCGAGTGCGGCCATCACGGTTTTTCCGGTGCCGGTCGCGGCGACCAGCAGATTCCTGTGCTGATCATGGATCTCGCGTTCGACCTCCAAGCGCTCCAGCATGTCGCGCTGATGAGGATAGGGCCGTACTTCAAGGCCGGAGAGGGTGATCCTGCGGTCCCCTGCTGATGCCGAGGATGAGCCCCCTGCGATAGCAAGTGCTTCCTGGAGGCGACTTCCGTCGATGTGAGGGTCGTATGACTCAAAGGATGGATCGTTCCAGTACGCCTCGAAGGTCGCCTCGAACTTTCTCAACACGTCCGGTGTGGCGACGGAGGAGAGCCGGACGTTCCACTCCAGCCCGTCGAGGAGGGCGGCCTTGGAGAGGTTGGAGCTACCGACATACGCCGTGTCATAGCCGCTCCGCCGACGGAAGAGCCAAGCCTTGGCGTGCAGTCGCGTTGACCGAGTCTCGTAGTTGACCTTGACCTCAGCGTTGAACTCCTGCACCAGTCGGTCCAGCGCACGCCGCTCAGTGGCCCCGATATACGTGGTCGTGATGACGCGTATAGGCACATTCCGCTCGTGGGCTGCCTTCAGGGACTGTTCGATGATCCGCAGTCCGTGCCACTTCACGAAGGCGCAGAGCAGGTCAACACGGTCAGCAGTGGCCAGTTCAGCACGTAGCTCGAAGCCCAGGCTGGGGTCTTCCGGGGCATTGGTGATGAGTGCAGTGTCGGAGAGGGGGGTGGCGGGACGGACAGCGAAGACACCTGGGGCTTCCTGCCGTGTCAGCGCCAGGAGTTGGCGAGGGCCATCGGCCACTAGATCCACCCACTCCTTTGCCCCCTCGAGTGTGCTGATGGACTCCAGGATGTGGTTGGCCGCGTAGACCCGCTCCTCAGAAGGGATGCCTTGGAGTACGCGCCGTACGGTGCGGGCGACGTGCAGTGCCAGGATGTGCGGTACCGACTCGGCGCCGACGGCCTCGCTGACCGGATGCCACCCGAGGGCCGCGAGTTCCTTCAACTTCTGCTCGAACCGCAGCGTGATGAGCTCCTCGTACACGCCCGCAACAGGATGTGACAGATCCGCTGACTCGGACACGCTGCTCCCCCTTGGTTACTCAGGCAACTGTGCCCATGTGTAACAGGGGCCACTGACATCGAGCATTGTGGGGCCGATCTGCGAGCGGGATGCGCAGTAATCGGTCAACTTTGCCTATTGGTTTGACATTGCTGATCGATGTAGATCGATCATGGGCGCATGGAAATCGAACGAGTCATCGGCCACATTGAAGGCATCGCCCCTGGAGCGATCTTCCATCGGCGGGCGGATGTGTTGGCAGCCAAGCTGCACCGCACCAACCGCAATGGCATTTCTTGGCTCATAGATGAGGACGGCTGCAAGGTCGGGGACGCCATAGTGCTTCACGGTGGATATGAAGACGACGAGGACCACTGGACGTGGGTGAGGTATACGGGTGCCTCGCCGGACAAGGACAAGGGGGAAGGCGGGAAGCTCCTCCGAAGTCAGTCGTGGGACTACGAGGACAACGCTGCCCTGAAGCACAGTTATGACCGCAAATATCCCATTCGCGTAATTCGCGGCTATAAGAGAGACCCTAAATACTCGCTCGCGAATGATTACCGCTATGACGGCCTCTACGAGATCACAACTATCCGCACGGCTGTCTCCAAGTCGCCTGCACCGGATGGATCACAAATCAAGATCTGCCAGTTCGATCTGCATCGCCTGCCTGATCCTGTCCAGGAACGGACCCCGTAGAGCGCACGGGGGGCGCGAGTTGTTGCGTCCTGACCGCTGACTACGCGCCTATCAAGATTGAGCAACGGGAGGCCACGCACCATGACGATCCCCGCACCACTCGCCTGGACCGCCGAAGGCCTGGCCTTCCTTCTCGAGCTGGTGGCGCTCGCCGTCCTCGCCTGGTGGGGTTTCACCTGGCCCGGCTCGCGGGTGGCCTCCGTAGTGCTGGGGCTCGGTGCTCCGCTGCTCGCCGCCGTCGTCTGGGGAGCCTTCGCCGCGCCTCGGGCCACCTACAGCCTGCCCCTGGCGGGGGTGCTCGTCGTGAAGGCGGTGGTGTTCGGCGCAGCTGTCCTCGCCCTCGTCGCGATCGGGCACCGCAACCTCGCCCTGTGGTTCGGCGGCGTCGTGGTTCTCGACACGGTGGTGGTCACGCTGCTGCGTGCTGCCGAGTGAGGATCTCCGTCGGCGCGTGCAGTCGGGCGTGGCCGGTGTGGGCCCCGGGCCTCTTCGCTCACGAGCTCGCTACAAGAAGGACAAGGCCCCGATCCCCAGCCCGAACAGGAGGAAGGAGACGCCCCAGATCAAGCCGGCCGTCGCCGAGTAGGACACGGTGCCGGGGGCGCCGCTGTTCGTGTGGATGACGACCGCTCTGCGGGGGTCCCTCGGGTCGTAGCGGAGGGTGACCGGGACGCCGGGCTTGAGTGGGTGCTGCTCGGGGTTGAGGGGCGCGCGGCGGTAGGTCTGGGTGGCGGGGGCGCCGGGCTGGTCGATGGGTGGGGCCTGGTAGCGGATCTCAGGTTGATGGACCGTGGTTCCTTCCTGGCGGGGGCCGCGTACCACTTCGCCGTTCGTACGCACGCCACGCACGCCGAGCCGACGCACGGCGCGGCGTGCCCGGAGGGCGAGGCGGGTGACGTGCACCCCCATGCCGAACCAGAACGCCGCGAAGATGAGTGCGAACGTGAGCCAGGGCTGTTCCACGCCGTCAGGCTCCTCCCGTCAGGCTCCTGCCCTCCCTCGGCCTTCAGGCTCCCGTCAGGCTCCCGCCCTCAGGCTCCCGCCCTCAGGCTCCCGCCCTCAGGCTCCCGCCCTCAGGCTCCCGCCCTCAGGCTCCCGCCCTCAGGCTCCCGCCCTCAGACGTCAGGCCCCGTCCCCGTGGCACTCCCCGTAAACCCTCCCCGACCCGCACCAGCAGGACGCCCCCCGCTGCGGCGGCCAGGCCACCGCGCGCCCCCGCGCTGCCAGCGTCGTCGCGTACTGGGGGAGCAGGGTCGGGTCGGACGGGGATGCGAGTTCCGAGGCGGCGAAGGCCTCGTACGACGGGAGTGTTCCCGAGACGATTCCCAGGTTGGACGTGCCGGATGACGCCAGCTCCCTCAGCGAGGCCTCTATCGTCGCCAGGTGTTCCTCGTGGGACGGGTACTCCGTGAGGAGCGTGGGGTACGACTCCACCAGTTCCGAGAGTTCGTTCGCCGGCCAGTGCAGGACCGCCACCGGGAAGGGGCGGGACAGGGCCTCCCGCGCCGCCGTGAGTTCCGACTGGAGGCGGGCGATCTCCGCCTGGAGTTCGGCCGGGTTGTCCGAGCCGAGCGCCCAGACCCGTTTCGGGTCGTGGAGCTCGTCCAGGGAGACCGGGGCCTTGTGGAGGGTGTCGGCCAGGGTGTCGAAGTGGTCGTGGGGCACGCCCAGCATGCGGCGCACGCGGTGGCGGCCGAAGAGGAGGGCGTGGGTGGAGTAAGGGGGGTCCGTCACGTCGGACAGGAGGAGGGTCGCGCCCTGGGTGAAGGTCTCCTGCGCCTGCTCCAGCTCGTCGTGGGCTTCCAGGGCTTCCGCCACGATCACCCACGGGGCGGGGTCGCGGGGCGCTTCGGCCCGTACGCCCTCGATGATCGCCCTGGCCTCCGCCTCGTGGCCGTACTCCCAGAGGTTCGACGCCTTGAGGGCGCGTACCAGTTGGGGGCTCTCCAGCGGAGCCGCGGACTGCAGCAGGCGGTCGTAGAGCGTGCTGGCGGCGGCGCGGTCGCCGGACAGTTCGAGGTGGGCCGCGGCCTGCAGCAGCAGGTGTTCGGCGTCCTCGGGGTAGCGGGCGGCGGTCCGCTCCAGGCGGGCCACTTCGGCCTGGTGGTCGACGTGCTCGGCAGAGGTGTCGGGGCGCATGGGGGACACCGTACTGCCGTCAACTGAATAAGGAAGAGAGATTCGCAGGCCAGAGCGGCACCAGGGCGACAGAGGTCCCCCTGGTGCCGTTGATTCCGTTTTCTCCCCCCGGTTTTTCTCGTGATCCTTCCCCGGTGTTCACGGTCGCGGCAGTGGGTTACCTCAGACCACCACCCCGTCCACCTCCAGCGTCTGCACCGCCCCCGCCGCGAACGGCACGCTCACCGACTTCCCGCTCAGGTACGTGTCCGAGCGGGCCGTGTAGAGGTCGCCCGTCCCGGAGGTGAGCGTGTTCCAGCGGCGCACCAGGCCGCCCGTTCCGCCGGTCACCGTGGTGAAGCGGGAGAGGTCGAAGGTGAGGGTCTGGGCCGAGGTGGAGGTGTTCACGGCGACGATCACCAGGCGACGGGCCGAGGTGTTCAGTGCGGCCGCGGCGTAGCTCACGCCGGTGTCCAGGATCGTCATCCCTGGGCGGATGTGGCGGCTGAACTGGGCCATCACGTAGTACTTCGTCTGGACCGTGGTCGGCTGGAGCGTGTTGGCGTCGTACGCGATCATCGCCCAGCCCGTCGTCGGGTCCATCACCTGCCAGTAGACCCAGGCGGTCGGGTGCAGCCAGCGGAAGTCGTAGCAGAGGTTTCCGGCCAGCGTCAGGCCGGTGCCGTCGGCGTCGCCCGTCTCGGAGTTCCACAGTTTCTTGCCCGACGTCGTCACCACGTCGGTGTAGAGGAGGTCGCGGCGGCCGCCCGCGCCCTGGTAGCCGTGCACGTTGACCTGGTTGACCAGGGCCTTGGACGAGGACGGGAACGCCGCCCACGTCGAGCGGGCGGTGTCGTAGTTGGTCTCGTCGGAGGCGGAGATCCGCACGCCCGTCAGTCCGCGCTTGTCCAGTTCGCTGCGCATGTACGGCAGCACGGCCGCCTGGACCGTGGCGTCCATGTGACAGCCCTCCTGGGTGCCGGTGGCCGTCCACCAGTTCGCCGAGGGCTCGTTGAAGGGGTCGACCGTCGCGAAGTTCACACCCCAGTTGTTCTTCGCGTACAGCGCCACGGCCGCCAGATGGGAGGCGTGCTGGCGGTAGTTCCAGGACTGGAGGTTGTTGCCGCCGCCGGAGGCGCCCGACGGGTTGTGGTTGAGGCACATCCACCACATCGGGGAGTTGGCGAACAGTTCGGTGGTGGCGCCCCGCGCGACCGCCTTGGTCAGGGCGGCGCGCTGGGTGGCGTCCGCGGTCCAGTCCCAGGCCGAGGACGTCGGGTCCTCGTTGTTCCAGTTCTGCCAGTAGCCCTCGATCTGCTTGAAGCCGGGGATGTTGGGGGAGGCGACCATGCTCTCGCCGTTCACGCTGTTCCAGCTGCACGCGCCGAGGTTGTAGCGGGCGATGTTCAGGCCCAGGCCGGGCAGGGTCCGGCCGTTGTACGTCACCGACTTGGTGGTGAAGAAGATGTCCGCGAAGTCGTCCCGGGCGCCGAACACATTGGCCCACCAGGCCAGGGAGGTGCCCCAGCCCTCCCAGTTCCCGTAGGTCCGGCCCGGGTTGACGGCGATGGTCGCGTCGGCCCGCGCGGTGCCCGTCGCCAGGGCGCTTCCGAGCAGCGTTCCGCCTGCCGCGGTCAGCAGGCTTCTTCGTCGGATCATGGTCTCGTCTCCGTCCCACTCGAATGCCGGTCGTCCCGCCGGCTGCCGGTCGTCCCTCCGGGGGTGGGTCTGTTGCGCGCATGCCATGGAAGCCCCTGAGGGGGAGGGGGCTTGGGAGGGTCACTGGGCGGAAAGAAGCATCGGGGGTGGCGGGCGAGGTTGTCGAGATGCCTGCAACGGTTTCTTATGACCGTTGTGAGAAGGGTGATCGGAAGTCCGCCCCGTCGAACAATCTGACGATCCTGTATAACGGCAAGCAGGACCGGCACAGCATCGAGGAGAGGAAAGGAGGCCCACCGTGGCTCGTCCCTGGCTGAACCTGCGTCCCGCGGCCGCGCTGTTGATCCTCCTCCTCGAAGTAGCCCTCCTCGACACCGGCAGCCTCACCGCCGCCGTCGCCGTCGCCGCGACCACCGCGGCCGGCTCCGCACTCGCCCTCTGCGCCGTCATCGCCGCGCGCTGCGCCCCGGCCGTACCGCCGACACGGGTGCGGACGGCCATCCGCGACCGTGAACACCGCACGGCCTTCCTGCCGCAACGCGATCCCGACGCCTCGGGCCGGACGCGTCCGCGAGCACCCGGGCGTGCCCTCCTGACGGCCGCCGCGTAGCGGACTCCCCCTCCGACAAGGGCCCCGCCCCGCGGGTGGCCGTCGCGCCGCATGTCCTAGTGCCGCAACAGGCAACGTCCGCCCCGTCGCGATGCCCGGCACTCCCCCAAGCTCTTCGAGCAGGGGGTGCCCCCAGAGCACGCACCGGACGCCGCTCCTTACCGGGCAAACGTTGCCTGCCGCAGCACCAGTCCGTGGCACCGGCAACCCCGGCGCCACGGAACTCCCGGCACGACGAGACCCCGGAGGGCTCACCCATGTCCGTCTTCGCCAGCCTGGTCGAGCACTTGGCCGACCTGCTGCAGCCGCTCTTCCACGCTTCGGCGGTAGCCGTCGCGATCATCCTGTTCACCGCTTTCGTACGGCTCCTCGTCCACCCCCTGTCCCGGGCCGCGGCACGTGGGCAGCGGGCCAAGGCCAGGCTCCAGCCGCAGATCGCCGAACTGCGCAGGAAGCACGGGAAGCACCCCGAGAAACTGCAGCGGGCGATCATGGACCTGCACGCCAAGGAGCAGGTCTCGCCGCTGGCCGGATGCTTGCCGAGCCTGATCCAGCTGCCCGCCTTCTTCCTGCTCTACCACCTCTTCTCCAACTCCTCGATCGGCGGGGAGCCCAACTCCCTGCTCGACCACAAGCTGCTCGCGGCCCCGCTCGGGGACCGATGGACCGACGCGCTGGCAGAGGGCGGGCCGTTCGGTGCGCACGGCCTGGTCTATCTCGGGCTCTTCGCGGTGGTCGTCGCGGTCGCGACCTTCAACTACCGCCGTACGAAGCTGATGATGGCGGCCTCGCCGATGCCCATCGCCGGGGCGGGCGGGGACCAGCAGGTGCCCGGGCTCGGCGCGATCACCAAGATCATGCCGCTGATGTCCTTCTTCACCCTGATCACGGTGGCCGTCGTACCGCTGGCCGCCGCGCTGTACGTGGTGACCAGTACGACATGGAGCGCGGTGGAGCGGGCGGTGCTCTACCGCGACATGCCCGGCGCGGCAGGCGCGACCGCCCTCGCCGCATGAGAAGCGCAGGTTCTCGTCGACGGGTATTGCGGACGGGCCCTCCGAGATCAGAGGATCGACGAGACATCCGATGGCTGCACCGGGAGAGAGACCATGAAGCTGCTGCGAGTGGGTACGGCGGGGGCGGAGCGGCCGGCGCTGCTCGACGCCGACGGGAACCTGCGCGATCTGTCCGGGCTGGTGCCGGACATCGACGGGGCGCTGCTGGCCGACGCCGCCGCACTCGGGCGGATCCGGTCGGCCGCCGACTCCGGCGAGCTGCCCGTGCTGGACGCGGAAGGGCTCCGCGTCGGGCCGCCGCTGGCCCGGATCGGGAAGATCGTTTGCATCGGGCTCAACTACCACGACCACGCCACCGAGACCGGTGCCGAGCCGCCCGCCGAGCCGGTGCTCTTCATGAAGGCGGCGGACACGGTCGTGGGCCCGCACGACACCGTCCTCGTCCCGCGCCGGTCCGAGAAGACGGACTGGGAGGTGGAGCTCGCAGTCGTCATCGGCCGCACGGCCCGCTACCTCGAGTCGCACGAGGAGGCGCTCGCGCACGTCGCCGGGTACGCGGTGGCGCACGACGTCTCCGAGCGCGAGTTCCAGATCGAGCGGGGCGGTCAGTGGGACAAGGGCAAGAACTGCGAGACGTTCAACCCGCTCGGGCCCTGGCTCGTGACCGCCGACGAGGTCCCCGACCCGCAGGCGCTCTCCCTCAGGCTCTGGGTCAACGGCGAGCTGAAGCAGGACGGCAGCACCTCGGATCAGATCTTCCCGGTGGCCGAAGTGGTGCGCTACCTCAGCCAGTTCATGACGCTCTACCCGGGCGACGTGATCAACACCGGAACCCCGGCGGGTGTGGCGATGGGCCACCCGGAGCCGAAGCCGTACCTGCGGGCCGGTGATGTGGTGGAGCTGGAGATCGCGGGGCTGGGGCGGCAGCGGCAGGAGTTCAAGGACGCGTAGCGCGCCTCCGCCGGGTCAGCGGTCTGCCGTGCCCGGCGGTACCACCCAGCGGGTGGCCTGGCCGGTGATCGAGGCGATGGTCTCGTAGTCGCCGTCGTAGTGGAGCACTGTGACGCGGTGACGCTCGGCAGTGGCGGCGATCAGCAGGTCGGCCATGGACAGCGAACGATGGACACCCCGGGCGAGAGCTTCCCGCTGGACAGTGAGGACGCGGTCCCAGACCTCGTCGGGTGTTGGCAGTAGTTCGAAGCCGTACAGCAGGAGACGGATCCGGTCGCCGTCGGCCTTGTTGCGCGCGCTGTAGACCAGTTCCCACTCGACGGGGGCACAGATGGCCAGCAGGCCCCGCTCGTCCAGGTCGTCCAGCACGGCGGCCACTGTGCTCTGGTTCCAGCGGGCCAGGGCGGACTTGTCGACGAGGAACCGTTCGGTCACGCGACGGCTCCGCCCCTGTCCGAGGAGTTCTCCCCGTCCGTGGCGCTTGCCGCGTCCGCGCCCTTGGGGCCGGTGGAGGCCACGATGTCACTGAAGTCGAACTCGCCCGTCTTGATCGCCTCAGCGAACTCCCGGCGTAGATGGCGCTTCACCGCGTCTTCCATCGCCATACGAACGGCCTTGGCCTTTATGGTCGTGCCGTAAATACGCATGGCTTCGGCGACCATCCGGTCATCGAGGTCGATCACGGTCCGGGACATGCGCGGGCCCTCCCTCAAGACAGGTGAACACTTTCAACGATATCGTTCACCAGGGTGATGCGATATCGAATGAGTGTCACAGGCGTGAGTGTCACAGGTGCACGGTGATTCCCTCGCGCGCCGACCGCCGCGCCGCCTCCAGCACGCCCAGGGCCGCCGCGGCCTGCGACGCCGGAACGGGGTTGTGCCCGGGGCCCTCGCGCAGGGCCGCCGCGACCGCCGCGTAGTACGCCGGGTACGCGCCCGGGAGAGTCGGTACGGGGTGGCCGCCGCCGGTCAGCGGTGACTCCCCGGCGCCCAGGCGGCCCCACATCTCCTCCGGTTCCGCGCCCCACTCCTGGTCGGCCATCGCAACCGAGTCGGCCGCCGGACGCCGGCCCTCGCGCAGCGCAGCCTCCTGCGGATCCAGGCCGTACTTGACGAAGCCCGCCTGCGAGCCGAGCACCCTGAAGCGCGGGCCGAGCTGGGGGGTAATGGCGGAGACGTACAGATGTGAGCGGACCCCGCCGGTGTGGGTGATCGCGATGAACGTGTCGTCGTCGGCCTGCGCGCCCGGGCGGCGGACGTCCACCTCCGCGTAGACCTGGGCGGCGGGACCGAAGAGGACCAGGGCCTGGTCGACGACATGGCTGCCGAGATCGTAGAGCAGACCTCCGATCTCTTCCGGGGCACCGGACTCGCGCCAGCCGCCCTTCGGCTGCGGGCGCCAGCGCTCGAAGCGGGACTCGAAGCGCCGGACGTCGCCCAGTTCGCCCTTTTGCAGCAGGTTCTGGACGGTCAGGAAGTCGCCGTCCCAGCGGCGGTTCTGGAAGACGGACAGCAGCAGACCGCGCTCGTCCGCGAGCCGGTCCAGTTCCCGGGCCTCGGCGGCCGTGCCCGCCAGCGGCTTGTCCACGACGACCGGGAGGCCCGCCTCGAGGGCCGCGGTGGCGATCGGGACGTGTGTCTTGTTCGGGGAGGCGACCACGACCAGGTCCAGCTCATCGGCTCGGCGCAACAACTCGTCGGGGGTTTCGGCGAACCGGATTCCCGGGTACTCGGAGTGCGCTTGGGCCCGGCGCTCGGGGTTCGCGGTGACCACCGTGTCCAGGGTGAGGCCCGGGGTGGCGGCGATCAGCGGGGCGTGGAAGACGGAGCCCGCGAGACCGTAGCCCACCAGGGCCACGCGGAACGGGGAGCCGGAGCCTGTGCCAGTCATGTGTCCACTTAAGCAACGCTGTTGATTAAGTGCAAGCGGGGGAGAATGGTCCTGTGAAGAGGACGCAGACCGGAACGTATGCCGGGTCGTACGCAGGAGGTACGGCAGCCGGAGCGGGCACGGCTGGGGCGAATCTGGACGCGCTGCGCAGCCACAACACCGCGTTGGTGCTCGATCTGCTGCGTGCCGCCGGGGCGGAGGGGCTGAGCCGTACGGAGCTGGCCGAGCGCACCGGGCTCACCCCCCAGGCCGTCAGCAAGATCACGGCCCGGCTGCGTACCGAGGGTTTCGTCGCGGAGGCGGGCCGCCGGGCGTCCACCGGGGGCAAACCGCGCACGGTGCTGCGGCTGGAGCCGGGGGCGGCGTACGCGGTGGGGGTGCACCTCGACCGGGACGAGCTGCACGTGGTCCTCGCGGACCTGACCGGCGCGGTGGTGGCCGAACGGAGGGCGCCACTGGGCCTGGGGGCGGGGGCCGGGGTGGTGCTCGACAGGGTGGTGGGAGAGGTCGACGCGCTGCTGGCCGGGGCCGAGGGGGCGAACGGATCGGCTGGGCCGGTGGCGGGAGCCGCTGGGCCTGCCGGATTCGTCGGGCCCACTGGCAGTGGGGCGGCTGGGACTGGGGCGGCTGGGACTGGGGCCCTTGCCGTCGGCGGGGCCATTGGGACCCCTGAAGCCGCCGAGCCCGCTGGGACCGGTGCCCGTTTCGCTTCCGGGAGCGGGGCCCGTCCCCCCGTGCTTGGTGTGGGAGTCGCACTGCCGGGGCCTCTCGACCACCTCCGAGGCGTGCTCCACCGGGTCACCGGGTTTCCCGACTGGGACGGCTTCCCGCTGCGGGACGCACTCGCACGACGGCTCGAGATGGAGGTCGTCGTGGACAAGGACACCAATGCCGCGGCGTTGGGGATCGCCGTCGGCGGCGGACTGGGCGGGGCGTACGGCTCCTTCGCCTACCTCCATCTCGGTACGGGGCTGGGGGCCGGGCTCGTACTCGACGGAACCGTGTACCGGGGCGAGCGGACCGGGGCGGGCGAGTTCGGCCACCAGGTGATCCAGCTGGACGGGCCGCCGTGCGAGTGCGGGAACCGTGGGTGCATCGAGGCGCTGTGTCTCGCCGCGGTCGCGCGCGGCGCGGTGGACGAGGCGGCGCGCGTCCTCGGCACGGGGGCCGCGAACCTCGTGGGCCTGCTCGACATCGACCTGGTGCTGCTGGGCGGACGGGCGATCGCCGTGGATCCGGAGCGGTTCGAACGGGGAGTCGGAGCGGTCCTGTTGGCCCGCGCCCGGCGCACGGGATCGACCTCCCCGGTCCCGGTCCGGATCGCCTCCGGCGGAGTCGCGGAGGGGGCGGCGCAGCTGCTGCTGGCACCGGTGTTCGGCAGAGAACCGGGGTGACGGGCGGGGCTGAGCCGACTGGCGTGGGCTGAGCTAACCGGGGGACGGAGCTGGCGGGCGAGGACTGAGCTGACCGGCGAGGACGGAGCCTACGGGTGGGGCGCGGTCGGCAGGCGGAGGCACGGAGTTTCTCTGCCGGGCTGACCGAGTCTGTGCGGACGAGGACGACTGGTGCACGGGGACGGCCGGTGGACGGGGCCGACTGGCGGACGGGTACGGCCGGCGGACGGGGATTGCGGGCGGAGGGGACGGCCGGCGGACGGGGACGGCCGGTGAACGAGCACGGCCGGTGCACGGGCCGACTGGCGGACGGGTACGGCCGGCGGACGGGGATTGCGGGCGGAGGGGACGGCCGGCGGACGAGGACGGCCGGTGAACCAGCACGGCCGGTGCACGGGCCGACTGGCGGACGGGTACGGCCGGCGGACGGGGATTGCGGGCGGAGGGGACGGCCGGCGGACGAGGACGGCCGGTGAACCAGCACGGCCGGTGCACGGGGCCGTCTGGCGGGCGGGGACCGTCCGCCGACCGTGCGGGGCCGTTGGCGAGGGCCGGTTGACGCGGGCGGCCGTGGCCGGCTGGGCGGGAATCGGGAAGAGCCCGTGTTGGGCCGGGCGAGGGGTGTTCGGCCGCCGAACGGGGTCGTGTGAGGGCGTGGTTTCCGCGGTGGTGCGCGGGGCCCTGGCAGCGTCACGAGTCTTGCCAGGCACCGCCGCCTACGTCCCCGACACCGGTCCCGTCCACTCCCGATCGGCAAAGGCCTCCCATGCGACTGAGCAAGTCCCTCCCTCTCGCCCGCAAGACCGCCACCGTGGTCGTGCCCGTGACCGTGGCACTCGCCTGCCTGACCGTCGCGCCGGTGGCTCACCCCGCCGACCCGCCTCCCCGCGCCACCTGCGCCTCGGACCACCCCGACGACTTCCCCCTCACCACCCGTATCCGCCGGGCCCCCACCACCTACGAGGCCGGGGGCGCCCCCGGGATGTGGACGCTCGAGCTCACCAACACCACGCAGACGACCTGCGTGGGTGTGCACCCGATCCTCGTCCTCGTCGATGAGAAGCGGACGCTGCGGCCGGAGCAACTGGCGATGGACTTCCTCGACGGCGGCCGGCAGCGGCCCGTCCGGTTCGAGGTGTCCGACAAGGCGGAGAACATCGGAGTCTTCGACGACTTCCCGGGATTCACCGTCCAGCCGGGACGGACCCTGAGCGTCACCGTGCGGCTCGGCGTCGCGGACGGGACCGAGGCCAATGACGTCGTCGCCAACGCCGCGCTCGTCCAGCGCCGTGACGACGACGGCGACTGGGTCGGGGAGTCGAACGACTACCGCTTCCGGATCGTCGACGCGGACGCACCTCCGGTGGGCGATCGGGACGAGGAGAAGGAGGAGGGGCAGGTCGAGCAGGAGAAGGCGGAGCAAGAGAAGGCCGAGCCGGAGAAGGAAGGACAGCAGACGGCGGACCAGGGAAAGGACCAGGGAAAGGACCAAGGGAAGGACCAGGGGAAGGGAGCGCGTGTGTCGGAGCCCGGGGAGCCGGCGGCGTCGGGGGAGCGGAGTGATCAGGGCCAACCGGGTGTGCCGGGTGAGCAGAACGCCGGGGGCCGCCCGGGGGCGGGCGGGGTCCCGCTGGGCGAGGAGCTCGCCTCGACCGGTCCGGGCGCGCTGCTGACCACCGCCGCGGTGGTCACCGTCCTGCTGACCGCAGGTGCCCTCCTCTTCACCACCACCCGCCGCGGTCGCCGCCGCTGAACACCTCCGGCGGAGGCGACCACCTCGAGCACCCTGCCGTGCCCGCGACCCGGCCGCCGAACCCCGTACCCGGAAGGTGACGATTCACCATGATCCGGGGTGTGGCTAGGCTGTGCCCGACGCAGTACGGCGTACGGCAGGAGATCGCACATGGCAGAGCGCAAGCCCATCGAGTCGTGGCTGACCGACATGGATGGCGTGCTCATTCACGAAGGCGTGCCGATTCCCGGTGCCGACGCGTTCATCAGGAAGTTGCGGGATTCCGCCAAGCCCTTCCTCGTCCTCACCAACAACTCCATCTACACCCCGCGCGACCTGCACGCCCGGCTCCAGCGCATGGGTCTGGACGTGCCGGTGGACAACATCTGGACCTCGGCCCTCGCCACCGCCCAGTTCCTCGACGACCAGCGCCCCGGCGGCACCGCGTACGTCATAGGTGAGGCCGGGCTGACGACCGCGCTGCACGACATCGGCTATGTGCTCACCGACCACGAGCCGGACTACGTCGTCCTCGGCGAGACCCGTACGTACTCCTTCGAGGCCATGACGAAGGCCGTCCGCCTCATCCTCGACGGTGCCCGGTTCATCTGCACCAACCCGGACGAGACCGGCCCCTCCACCGAGGGCCCGCTGCCCGCCACCGGCGCGGTCGCCGCGCTCATCACCAAGGCCACCGGGCGGAAGCCGTACTTCGCGGGCAAGCCCAACCCGCTGATGATGCGCACCGGGCTCAACACCCTCGGGGCGCACTCCGAGACCAGCGCGATGATCGGCGACCGGATGGACACCGACGTCCTGGCGGGCCTGGAGGCCGGGATGGAGACGATCCTGGTGCTCACCGGGCTGACCACGCCCGAGGACGTCGACAAGTACCCGTACCGGCCGTCGACCGTCGTGAACTCGATCGCGGACCTCGTGGACCGCGTCTGACGGTCCGATTCCCGCATCCCGGCCGATCGGCGACCCGCTTCCCCCTGGAGCCGCCGACCGGCCGGTCCTCGACCGCGCACGCACGGGTTGTGGGAGTAACCCGGCGCCGCACGGGAGGCACAGCGGCCTCGCTGTCCGAACGGGTCCCGTCCGTCCGACGGGTTCCGTACCGTCCAAACACGGATCCAGGCCGTCCGACGGGTCTCATCCGTCCGACGGGTCCCGGCCGTCCGGCGGTCCCGGACCGTTGGTGACGGGCCCAACGGGCCCCAACGAGTCCCGCCGTCCTACGGCTCCCTATCGGGGCCCGTAGGGCGTTCGTGATCTGCATGTGCGGCATGCGTGTGCCCGAGGATAGGACGGATGGCCGCTCCGGCCTAGAGGCGGTTTGACGCCAAGTCCCCGTCCGGTGGCTCTGAGTGACCACTCGCGGCGGACGCGGCACCGGGCGTACGGCCCGGTCGCACATCGCTCACCCCGGCGTACAGCGCCGAAACAGCTGTTGTATAAGGTCCGACTTGTCGCCTAGGTCTGGGCCTCGCTATGTCAGGATTGAAACTTCGACAATGCACCCGAGGGGGAGT
This sequence comes from Streptomyces cavernae, assembly GCF_004023625.1. Lineage (GTDB taxonomy): Bacteria > Actinomycetota > Actinomycetes > Streptomycetales > Streptomycetaceae > Streptomyces > Streptomyces cavernae. Next base: position 97,478 of record NZ_RPDJ01000014.1, read on the forward strand.
TGATGTACGGGAGCTGGGGGGCCGGGGCCAGGGCGTCCGTGGCGCTGGCGGGGGCGGCGCTGCTGATTGCGGGCTGTTCTTCTTCCGACGGCGAGAAGGGAGGGGGCGCGAAGCCGACGAGCACGGGCACGGAGATCGGCCAGCAACCGAAGGCCAGCGACCCCTTCTGGGTCAACCCGGACGGTAAGGCGGCCCAGCAGGTGGGCATCTACGAGAAGGACGGCAAGGAGGACTCCGCCCAGCAGATCCGGAAGATCGCCGAACAGCCCACCGGGCAGTGGCTGATCCCGGAAAGCGCGGAGGAGGAGGCCAGGGGATTCACCGAGGCGGCGCAGCAGGCCGACCGGGACGCCATCCTCGTCCTCTACAACATCCCGCACCGCGACTGCGGCAACTACTCGGGCGGCGGCGCGGCGGACGGCGACCAGTACCGTGCCTTCATCGACAACGTGGCCAAGGGCATCGGTGACCGCCCGGCCACGGTCATCCTGGAGCCGGACGCGGTGCTGCACCTGGTGGACGGCTGCACACCCGCCGAGTTCCACGACGAGCGCTACAACCTCCTGACCGAAGCCGTCACCAAGCTGAAGTCACTGAAGAACACGAAGGTCTATCTGGACGCCGGCAACGCCGGCTGGGGGAAGCCGGACCAGATCTTCGAGCCGCTGAAGCGGGCGGGCATCGACAAGGCCGACGGGTTCTCGGTCAACGTCGCGAACTTCTACTCGACCGAGGACAGCATCGCGTACGGCAAGGAACTGTCGGCGAAGGTCGGCGGCAAGCCCTTCGTGATAGACACCGGCCGCAACGGCAACGGGCCCTACACCAAGGGCGACGAGAGTGAGCGCTGGTGCAACCCGCCGGGCCGTGCGCTGGGCGAGACGCCGACGACGAAGACCGCCGACCCGCTGGTGGACGCCTACCTGTGGATCAAGCGTCCGGGTGAGTCGGATGGCACGTGCAAGGGCGGTCCGAAGGCCGGAGAGTGGTGGGCGGACTACGCCCTGAAGCTCGCCAAGGCCAGCGACTAGTGTCGCGGCGGGCAACGTTTGCCCGGTAAGGAGCGGCGTCATGGGGATCCCCCCTGCTCATGGGGGTCCCCCGCTTGAGCGCAGCCGAGAGTGGGGGAGAAGTCGAAGCAAACAACCGGGGGCGCCCTCCTTCACGGAGGGCGCCCCCCCGGGGGGGGGGGGCCCGCGGGGCGGGGCCCGGGCCCCCCCCCCCCCGCCCTCGTCACCGTCAGGTGATCTTGACCCACTGTGCCTCGCTCGGCGTCCCCTGGTCGTCCGTGACGAACAGCATGTACCAGCCCGGCAGGACCAGGTTGCGGTTCTCCGGGACGGTCAGGGTGACACCGTCGGCCGACTTCTCCACGTCCAGGGCGATCGACCGCTGGTCGATGTCCGTCACGTGCGTGGAGACGCTCGGACGGATCAGCCGGGCCGACTTGATGGACGACGCGTGCTCCGACTTGAAGGTGCCGGACTCCCCGCGGGCGATGGTCTTCGGACCGCCGCTGAGCGTGGGGCGCGAACCCTGGTACAGGTACGGCGGCGTGTAGATCTCGATGCGCTGCTCGAACTTGCCGGGCTTGGTGTTGGCCTTGTCCGCGTAGAGCGAGTCCGAACCGAAGATCATCACACGGCCGTCGGGCAGCAGGATCGAACCCGAGTGGTAGTTGCGGCCCACCAGCGGGTCGGCGACCCGCTTCATGGTGTTGTCCTTCGCGTCGTAGAGCCGCGCCTGGAAGATGTTGGAGTCTCCGCGGCCCCGGTAGTCCTCCGAACCGCCGGAGATCAGCACCGAGTCGTCGGGCAGGATCGAGGCCTGCGGGTAGCGCGTGCCCTTCTCCAGCTCGGGACCGTCCTCGAACTGCGGGTTGTCGGCCAGCAGATCGATGATGCGGGTCTTGTTGCTGGACTCCCGGGACTCGCCGACCCCGCCGCCGCCGATCACCATGTACTTCTCGTCCTGCGCCGGCGGCAGCAGAACGGTACCGGCGGTCTCCAGCAACTTCTGGTCGCTCATGCCGGTGACCTTGGTGAACTTGTTCGTCTTCACGTCCCAGATGCCCGGGTCACGGCCGACGTCGTCCGGGCCGTAGCCGGCGTTGGCGCCCGAGTAGAACATCCGCCCGTCCTGCATCAGCGAGATGTTGGGGTAGGTCGGGAACTGGCGTTCCTTCTCGGTGTACGCCCACTTCTTGGTCTTCGGGTCGTAGAGCTCGTTCTTGCCGGGCACGAGCTGGCCGATCTCGTCCAGACCGGAGAGGGTGAGGATCTTGCCGTCGCTCATGGTGGTGAGCGTCGGGTACCAGCGGGCCTCGTTCATCGGGTCGACCTTGATGTACTTCTCGGCGACCGGGTCGAACTCGAACGCGTCCTTGATGCCCTGGAAGTCCTTCTTATCCAGGGCGAGTTTCTCGGCGATGCCGTACGTGTTGCGCTCGTCCGTGCCCGACAGGCCCTGGACGGTGTAGTTGTCCTGGGTGCCCGTCTCGTACTTCCGGCCGCTCTTCTGCGCCTCGACGTAGATACGGCCGAGGCCCGGGTCGTTGCCCAGGAACTTGCCCGTCTCCGGGTCGAAGCGCTTCTTGGCGCGCGGCACCAGGACCGGGTCCTTGGAGACGAAGGTCTTGCCGTTCTCCTTGCCGGTGAACTTGGTACCGGCGGGCAGCGTTATCGGCTTGTCCGGGTTCTCGTTGTGCACGATCATCAGGCCGCCGGCCTTGGTGACGTCACCCTTGAGCTTCTCGTACCGCTTCGTCCCGCCCGCGATCAGCAGCTTGCCGTCGGCCAGTTGTGTGTGGCCGGTGCAGAACAGGTCCTTCGGCGTGGGGATCTCCTTGATCGTCCCCTTGACCGGGTCCCACAGCCGGGTGTCGAACTTCTTCGCGTTGAAGTTCTTCTGATTGTTGCCGGATCCGGCGACGAGCAGCACCTTGCCGGTGTGCAGCAGGGCCGCGTGAATGGTGTTCTGCCGCAACTCCTCGGGGAACTCGACTATCTCCCACTTGCCATTTGCTGCTTTGTACTCCGGCTGGTTGATCTTGTACTCGTGGTACTTCGCGGAGCCGAAGCGGTACAGCGCCGGCCCGTTCATACCGGCCAGCGCCAGAACCACCACCGTGCCTATCGCGATGCGACGGGCACGGCGGCGGCCGGAACGGTCTGTCATTTCTTACGTCCCCCAAGGGCGATCTGTACGGTCTGGTCGGAGCCAGGGTTCGCGGCCCAGCTGGGCTTGTGCTGCGAACCGTGGCCCCGGGCATCCTGCGGTGTGGTGGCCTGGGGAGGCACCACGGCCGTCTGTTCGGACGCCGGCGGCTTCGGGTTCTTCTTGGCCTGGCGCATCATGTGGCGCCAGAAGAAGATCGGCGATGCGGTGATCAGAAGCGCGAACGACGCCCAGATGATCATCGCGGGGTGGGAGTGGCCGTAGTAGAAGCCCGCACCGATCGAACCACCGAAGATCAACATGAAGTACCAGTGGTACCGGAAGGTCCCGAACAGCCGGTCGGGGCTGGCCGAGTCGCCCTTCGGGGTGACCACGAACTTGCTCTTGCGGCGCAGTACGGAATCGATCAGTGCCTTCGCGTACAGCGGCGCCGACAGAGCGGACATCACCATGCCGGCCACACCGCCGGAGCCCTCCGGCTCGTGCGGCGAGACGTTGTGGCGGCGGTTCCAGACGTAGAGACCGATCTGCAGGGCGGAGGCGTTGCCGTAGAGCATCAGCCAGATCGTCGGGTCGATGTTCACACCCGAGGCGCCCACACCCAGGAACAGCGCACAACTCAGCGCGGCCAGGATCCAGTTGAGGGCCGACATCGGGTAGAAGATGATCATCATCGTGTAGTTGAAGAGCTTGCTCGGCGGCAGCGAGTACCAGCCCTTCCAGTACTGCTTGAGGATCGTCTCGTACGTACCTCGCGACCAGCGCATCTGCTGGGTGAAGAAGTCCGTCCAGGCGTTCGGGCCCTCACCGACCGCGAGCACGTCCGGCGTGTAGACCGAGCGCCACTTCTTGCCCGTGGCGGGGTTCTTGTGCCGGTGCATCTCGAAGCCGGTGGCCATGTCCTCGGTGATCGAGTCGTACAGACCGCCGATCTGCTTCAGCGCCTTGATGCGCACCGCGTTGGAGGTGCCGACGAACATCGGCGAGCCGTAGCGGTTGCCGGCCCGCTGGATGAGCGCGTGGAAGAGGAACTGCTGCGACTCGGCGGCCTTCGTGACGAAGGTGTCGTAGTTGCCGTAGACCTGCGGGCCGATGACGAAGCCGACGTTCGGGTCACGGAAGAAGCCGAGCATCCGCTCCAGGTAGTTGGGCAACGGCACGTGGTCGGTGTCGACCGAGGCGAAGAAGTCGTAGTTGTCGCCGTGCGCGTCCAGCCAGGCGTTGTAGTTGCCGTGCTTGGTCTTCGCGCGGTGCGCACCCTTCTTCGTGTTCCACTTCGCCACGCCCTTGCGGGAGAAGTGGTGTACGCCCAGGCGCTGGCAGACCGCCTTCACCTCGGGGTCGTCGCCCTCGTCGAGCAGCCAGACGTGCATCACACCCCGGTGACGGATCTTGACCGCCGCCTCCAGGGTCTTCGTCACCATCTCCAGCGGCTCTTTGCCGGGAACGAAGGACGTGAGGAACGCCACACGGGTGCCGTTCTCCGGCACCACCGGGATCGGGTCCCGGGCGACCAGGGTGGCGTGCGCGTTCGACAGGACGTTCAGGCAACGGAAGAGCTCGATCAGGGCGATCGAGACGAGCATGACGACGTCGAGGGTGGGCAGCCACTCGAAGGCGGGGTAGTCGCGCTCGGTCCAGTGCTCCGGCTGCAGCAGCCAGATCAGCAGGACGATCGACAGGACCGGTGCGGCACCCAGCATGAGCGCGGCCCTGATCCGGTGCGGCTCCTGGGAAAGCAAGGAGCGGTACTGCACCCGGTACGGCTTCGTGGGATCGGGCTGCGTGAGCGGGCCCGCGAGCCGGCTGTAGTGCTCGTAGTCGTATCGCGGAAGCGACTTCTTCAGCCGCTTGAAACCACCCGTCCTCGACGGCACCCTGAGCTGGGTGGTTTGAGACGGATCATAGTTCTGCCGGGCGCCGCTAGGCGTCGACGTCATGAGTCATCCCCCCGCACGCAGTCCTCCTGCGTGGTCGTCGGTCTTCACGTCCGGTTGGGTCCCCCTGAAACCGTCACAGACGTAACAATGGCGGGCCCCCGTCACCACATCATCCACACCTTATAGACATGGAACGACGACCTTCCGGTTGCATGATGCCCCCCTCGGCATCGCGGCGTGCACTGGACCCTCCATCCCGTGCGCCATCGCAACCGATTTCTGTGGCCCCCAACTGCCGAGTACCGGCAGCCTCTTGCTGCCCAGGGTTCTACGCCGTCCGGCATGATCGCAAGACGCGAAACGTGGTGTTTACCGGTCATACCTGCTAATTGGGGCCGCTATTGGTACTGAATTGTTGCTTTGGGCCTGCTCGTGCGCGGATGGTGCCAAAGTGATTACGCATGGCACTCTCTGCGCGTCCGGAATCGCCGGATCTGACCGCATCCGGACCCCCCGGATGCTGCCGACAGGTGACCTCGAGGTCCTGCGGCATGTCCACCTGGGTGGCGCGAAAGGCACGGTCGGTCTCCGCGAGGCCGATCCCTTCCGCGGCCCGCCTCTCCATACGGCCCACGAGACTCCCGAGTTCAAGTAGATCATGCTCCGGTGTCCGCCCCGCGAGCCGGGAGGCCCGTCCGGCGGCGGGCAGCCGCTCCTCGACGATCAGCCTCTCCATCCGTTCCCGCAGGTCGCGCACCATGGGGCAAAGGTAGCTGCGGCTCGCGGCCGGGGTGGGCGGTCCCGGGAGGAACCCCCCGATGGTGGTCCGCAGCACCCTTCCGCGTCCGGTATTCTCTTCGGGTCAGCGGGCGCCGCTAGCTCAGTTGGTTAGAGCAGCTGACTCTTAATCAGCGGGTCCGGGGTTCGAGTCCCTGGCGGCGCACTCGGACGAGGGCGGAGTGTGTCCACGGAAAGCGTGGACCTGCTCCGTCCTCGTCGTTTTCTGCGCGGCTGCGCCGCGCTTTGTGGGGGTTTCGCCACCCACACCCTCATTGGGTTGCGCGGGGTGGGCGTGCACGTGGGGTGTGCCGCGCGTTGGTGTGTGGGCTTCGCCACCCACCCCTTTCGGGTTGCGCGGGGTGGGCGTGCACGTGGGGTGTGCCGCGCGTTGGTGTGTGGGCTTCGCCACCCACCCCTTTCGGGTTGCGCGGGGTGGGCGTGCACGTGGGGTGTGCCGCGCGTTGGTGTGTGGGGGCTGCGCCGCCCAGCTCCCGTCGGGTTGCGTGGGGTGGGGCTTCTGTGTGGGTGGGGGAGGCCGTCGGTGCGGCGGTCGGTGGTCGCAGCGGCTGGGTGTGCGCCGTGGAGTGCTCGGCGTGCCGACGGCGGCGCGGTGACGAAGCCCACCCGGGCGTACATCATTCGGACCGTCAGCATGCGGCACCGCAGGACAATTGCGAAACTGTCGGACGTACCGCAGCGAGGGCATTCTCATCCGGCGCGCAAGGGGAAACTCATGGATACTCCGGTATTCGAGGAATTCGACCCGGCGGACGAGTGCGACTGCCCCGGGTGCGCGCTGGGCGGGCGTAATACGGTGAATTCCGTGACCGGCGCGCGTTTCGGTGTGCGCGACGCCCTCGTGGCCGCCGCCGCGAGCACCGCCGCAGGCACCGCCCTGGCCGTCGCCGGGGCGACGGCCGCCACCGCCAACGCCGCCACCCCGGCTCTCTCCGCCGCCGTGGCCGCCGCGCCCAAGCCCCACCGGCCTGGGGCCACCAATCCAACAAGCTCCCCGAGTTTCCCGAGTTCCACGAGTGCCGTGGGCCCCGCCGCGGGCACCGCGGACGACGGCCACGGCCCCACCCCGCAAGGCGAGAAAGGACCACTCCACGGGGCCCCGGGGTACCCCGTCCACCCGGCCGAAGCGCCCACCACCACCCGCGCGGACATCATCGATCGGGCCAGGAAGTGGGTCACCGCGAAGGTCCCGTACAGCACGAGGGATTACTGGTCCGACGGGTATCGCCAGGACTGTTCGGGCTTCGTCTCGATGGCCTGGAACCTGGGCGCCAATGAATCGACGGGGAGCCTCGCGGCATTCGGTGTGCGTATCACCAGGGAGCAGCTCCAGCCCGGTGACATTCTGCTCTTCCACAACTCCGCCGATCCCTTGAACGGTTCACACGTCGTGATTTTCGGCGGCTGGGCGAATCACACCCACACGTACTACCTGGCGTACGAGCAGACCCGGCCGCGCACCCGGAGGCAGGTCACTCCCTACGCCTACTGGAGCAGTTCCAGCCGTTACGTGCCCTATCGCCACAGAGGGCTGGCCGCAGGGGATGGCGTCGGCCGTCGGTTCGGGCGGCAACTCGTCCCGCAGGGCCTTTTGCGGAGGCAGGGAGGTACGGATGAGTACGAGTGCGTCGCAGCCCCCGGAGCGAGAGCGGGAGCCGGAGTGGGGGCAGGAGCGGGGGACGCGGCACGAGGGTGGTGTGCGTCCGGCGCGGCTCGCTCACGGTGAGCGGCTCATCCACAACGAGGTGACCACCGAGATCCCCGTCCATCTGCTCTTCCGCGACGAACCCGCACCGGCGGCCGGGTCGGCCGGCCCCGCCTTCGTGGGGCGGCGCCCGGACACGGGGGAGCAGCCCCGGGCGCGCCGGGCCGTCCCGGTACGGCCGCAGCCGCCGCGGCCCGTGGTCGATGCCGATCCGGAACTGGTCGAGCGGGGCGGGCGGGTGCTGCCGGGATTCGTGGGGGTGCTGGCCGGGGGCGCGGGTGTGGCGGGCGCGGGGCTGGGTGCCTGGTGGGCGGGGCTGGTGCCCGCCTTCGCCGTGAGGGCGATCGGGCTGCCGTACGTGGAGGCCGGACTCGGGCACGAGCAGTGGGCCGTGCTCGGCGGGTCCGGGGCGCTGGCGCTCCTCGGCTTCGGTGGACTCGCGCGCGGCCGGACCGGAGGCGCCTGGGTGCTCGGTCTGTTCGGGCGGTACCGGGGAACCGTACGGCGGACCGGGCTGCTGTGGGTCAATCCGCTGTTGCTGCGCCGCCGGGTGGACGTAAGGCTGCGGCACTGGCGCAGCGAGCCGATGCCGGCGGTCGACCCGAACGGTGTGGCCCTGCGTGTGGTCGTGCTCGTCGTCTGGCGGGTGCGGGACACCGCGCGGGCCGTGCTCGGCGTCGACGACCACGAGACGTATCTGCGGGAGTGCGTCGAAGCGGCGCTCGCGCGGGTGCCGGTGGAGATGTCCGCCGCGCGGGGTGGCGCCACCCCGCACCGGATCGAGGCGGCCGCTGATGTGTTCACGCGGCTGGTCGCGGCGGACGTGGCGCCGGTGGGGCTGGAGGTCTTCTCGGTGCAGCCGGTCCGGGTCGAGTACGCACCCGAGGTCGCCGCCGTCATGCACCGCAGCCGGCTCGCCGCGCTGGACGCCCAGCACCGCGACACCGTGCTCTCCTCGGTCGTCGACTCGGTCGAGGACACGGTGACCCGGCTGACCATGCGCGGGCTCGTGGCGCTCGACGACCACGAACGCAAGGAGCTGGTGAGGGACCTGACGGTGGCGTTCTACACGGGGCGGGGGGACGCCGCGCGGTGAGCCCGCCCGCGGCTGTCGGTGGTGGGCGTCGGCTCGTTCGGGGGTGCAGGCCCTTCTGGGTGGTGGGCGGCTGCTCCTTGGGGAGTGGTGCAGGGCCCCTTCGGGCTGGGTGCGGGCCATTGGGGCTGGTGCGGCGGACCGTTCGGGCCGGGCGTGCCAACTCGTGGAGGTGGGTCCCCGATTGGTCTGGACATGTTCAATGCTCAGCAATAATCTGGACTTGGTCTAGACCTGAAATTCAAGCGGCGCGTCGCCCGCACGGCTCACGGAACTCCCCCACGTTTCTCCAGGAGCGGCAGCATGCGCATACGGACCAGCAGGAAAGCGAAGTGGTACGCGGCCGCGGTCGGGCTCGCCACCGGCGGAGCGCTCGTGCTCTCGGCCGGCGGGGCCAGCGGCCACGGCTACACCGACCTCCCCATCAGCCGTCAGAAGCTCTGCCAGAACGGCACGGTCACCGGCTGCGGCGACATCCAGTACGAGCCCCAGAGCGTCGAGGGGCCCAAGGGCTTCCCGTCCGGGGGGCCGGCCGACGGGCAGATCTGTTCCGGAGGCAACAGCCGGTTCAACCAGCTCAACTCGCCGACCAAGCCCGGCGGCGGCGCCTGGCCCACCACCAGGGTCACCGGCGGCCAGAGCTACACCTTCCGCTGGCAGTTCACAGCGCGGCACTCCACGACCGACTTCAGGTACTACATCACCAAGAACGGCTGGAACCAGAACGCCCCGCTGACCCGCTCGGCGCTGCAGACCACGCCGTTCCTGACCGTCCCGTACAGCGGCCAGCCGCCCGCGACGCTCTCGCACTCGGGCACCCTGCCCACCGGCAAGAGCGGACACCACGTCATCCTTGCGGTGTGGACGATCGCCGACACGGGCAACGCGTTCTACGCCTGCTCGGACGTCACCTTCTGAGCGCTGTTCCGAGCGTCGTTCCGAGCGCTGCTCCGAGCGTCGTTCTGAGCATGTCGCGAGCGTGTCCCGCGCGTGTTCTGGGCGTGCCCTGAGCATGTTCCGGGCGTGTTCGGGCGTCGGAAAGCTCTGAGGATCACTTGAGGCTCCCGCGCACCCGCCACGGGTAGGTTCTGCGCACACCAACTGGTGTGCGCAGGACCGAAGTTCGGGGGAAAACGGTGATGGACGCTCTCTTCTACGTCGTACCGGCGCTGATCACGGCGGTGACGCTCTTCATCGCGAGCCGGGTGGTTCGCCGCTGGCTCCAGCTCAGAGGCGCCTGGAACAGCGGGCTCACTGCTGAGGCGCGCTGTCTGCGCATGTTCACGACCACGCGCGGCGGCAGCAACGACACCTCCGTCAGCACCACCCTCCACCACGTCTACGAGTTCACGACCCGCGACGGACGGCTGATCCGCTTCGAGGAGGAGGACGGCCCCGCGACCACGCTCGAGGGCGACATCGTCACCGTCCACTACAGCCAGGGTGCGGAGGTGTTCGCCACGGCGCGTCGGCCCAGCCCCGTCCGGAGCACGGTGGCCACGCTGGGCGCCCTGTCTTTCCTCGGGGTCGTCGTCGTGTTCTGCGTCGGGTTCATGCTCCAGTACAGCCAGGTCGTCGGACCGGGGATCGACTTCGTCTTCGGCTCCGTGGAGGAGGGCTGGACCGACGGCGGTGCCCTGCCCGACGGCGAGGTCTGGACCGACGGCGATGTCGTGATCGACGAGAGTGGCGTTGTGATCGACGGTGGCGTCTCGACCGAAAGCGGCGTCCCGGGTATGCCGTGAGGCTCCACATCTGACGATCCGTCAACTATGGTGCGCCGCCATGAGCGCCATGAGGTCCACCGTCGCGGAACTCGTGCAGCGGCAGTGGGGAGACCACCGGCCGGGACTGCGGTTCGGGCAGCAGACGCTGAGTCACCATCAGGTCGCGGCCGGCGCGGCCGCCCGGGCCGCGCTCCTGGCCGACCTGCTGCCGGACGGAGCAGAACCACATCTCGGGGTGCTCCTCGACAACACCCCCGAATATTCGCTCTGGTTGGGCGCCGCGGCGCTCGCGGGCGCTGCCGTGGCCGGAATCAACCCCACTCGGCGCGGAGCCGAACTGGCCCGCGACATCCGCCACACCGAGTGCCGGGTCATGGTCACCGAGGAGCGGTATCTACCGCTCCTCGACGGGCTCGAACTTCCCGATGTGCGACTGCTGGTTACGGACACTCAGGACTACGCGACCCTGGTCGCACCGTATGCGGGTGCGAAGCCGGAGCCGGTCGCGCGGGCCACGCCCGACAGCCGGTTCCTGCTCTACTTCACTTCCGGTTCCACCGGCGCGCCCAAGGCCGCGATCTGCTCCCAGGGCCGGCTCGCCGCCGCCGGACGCTCGCTCGTGGATCAGTTCGGGGTGCGGGCCGAAGACGTGCACTACGTGTGCATGCCGATGTTCCACGGCAACGCGGTGATCGCCGACTGGGCGCCCGCGCTCGTCGCGGGAGCCGGGGTCGCGCTGCGGCGGAGGTTCTCGGCGTCCCGGTTCCTGGACGACGTAAGGGCGTACGGGGCCACGTACTTCACGTATGTGGGGCGGGCCGTGCAGTACCTGCTGGCCACCCCCGAGCGGCCCGACGACCGCGACAACCCGCTGCGGCTGGGCTTCGGGACGGAGGCGGGGGCGGTGGACGCCGCCGCGTTCGAGGAGCGGTTCGGGGTGCGGCTGGTGGAGGGGTACGGCTCCTCCGAGGGCGGGGCCGCGGTCCAGTGGTCGCCCGGGACGCCGGCCGGGGCGATCGGGCGTGCGGTGGGTGACCTGGCCGTGGTGGACCCGGAGACCGGGGCCGAGTGCCCGGCCGCCCGGTTCTCCCCGGCCGGGCGACTGCTCAACGGGGACGAGGCCATAGGGGAGTTGGTGAACCGTGGGCCCAACCCCTTCGAGGGGTACTGGCGCAACCCGGAGGCGGACGCCGCGCGTCGGCGCGCCGGCTGGTACTGGACGGGGGACCTCTTCTACCGCGACGCCGACGGCTTCCTCTACTTCGCGGGCCGTGCGGACGACCGGATCCGTGTCGACAGCGAGAACCTCGCCACCGCGATGATCGAGAACATCCTCGCCCGCTACGAGGACGCCGCCGCCGTCGCGGTCTACGCGGTGGCGGACCCGGTGGCCGGGGACCAGGTGATGGCGACGCTCGCCCTGCGCGAGGGCGCGGCCTTCGACCCGGAGCGGTTCGCTTCGTTCCTGCACGAGCAGGGGGACCTGGGCACGAAGATGGCGCCGCGCTTCGTACGGGTCACGGCCCGGATGCCCGTGACCGCCACCAACAAGATCCATCGGGTGGCCTTGCGGAGGGAGGGGTTTCGCTGCGCGGATCCCGTGTGGTGGCGGGCGCCGGGGGAGCAGGCGTACCGGTTGCTGGGCGAGGGGGATGTGGCGGGGTTGCTCCAGGAGTACCGGGTGCGGCGGAGGGAGGGGCTGCTGGGGCGGTAGGTGTCAGGGGCGGCGGCTGCTCGGCCTGCCGCCGGACGCCGACGGCTGCCCGCCCGGAGCAGGGGAGGCACCGCACCGCATTGCCCGCGAGCGCGGGCCAGGGGTGGGGAACCGTCACGGTGAAGGCCGCGGCTCCGGGTCCAGCAGTCCCGACGTCGCCAGCCGGAACCCCAACTGGGCCCGGCTGTTGGTCTCAAGCCGCTGCGACACCTTGCGTATGTGCTCCGCCACGCTCCGGCGGCTCATCCCGAGGCGGCGTGCGATCGAATCGTCGGTCTCGCCGGAGACCACGCCCGTGAGGATCGTGCGCTGGATGTCGGAGGTGATCGTCGGGGTGCGCAGGGAGTCGGTCAGAACCGGCACCGAACGGGTCCAGGCGTTGTCGAAGAAGCGGGCCAGGAAGCGGACCAGCGCGGGGTGGCGCACCTGGAGTGCCACCTCGTCCTCCTCGGCCACCGGGATGAACGCGACCTCCCGGTCACAGATGATCATTCGGTCGAAGACCTCGGCGAGGGTGCGGACTTCGGCTCCGGCGGCGGTGACCCGCTCGATGTAGGAGAGCGTCGTGGGGTGCGAGCGCACGGTGTGCTGGTAGATCGTGCGCTGCCGCACGCCTCGCGACAGCAGCCGTACGTCACGCTCGACGGCCTCGCTCAGCGCGCCCTCGGGGCGTCCGCCGCCCGGTTGCGCGGTGAGCATCTCCTCGCGGCAGGCGTCGACCGCCGCCTCCAGCATGCGGTTGATCAGCTCGACGCCGTCGAGCAGGGTCAGCGGGGGCCGTTCCCCGCGTCGTACGTCCGCGTACACCTCACCGAACGCGGCCAGCACCGACCGTGCCGACCGCAGGGCGCTCTGCTGCCCGGCGATCGACTCCTCCAGTGGTGTCAGCACGGAGAAGGCCGCGGCCTCCGGCGGAACGGCCATCACCGAATCCGGCGCCTGAGGGTCCGCCACGACGAGCCGCAGTTCCCACAGACAGGCGGGCGTCTCGGCGCGGGGCAGCCGTTCGCCGCCGGCCAGCCTTCGGTAGCACTCGAGCGCCGGTCGGCAGGGGCCCGATCGGGATGGCGTGTCGGACCTTGAGGGCAACGAAATGTCACATTCGCACCCACTCGCCAGGAATTGATCGTCGTTCACAAGTGTGCAGGTTACAAAACGACGGCTGAGTCGGCCTTATGTCCGGGCACCGGCCGGAGAACGATGTCCGCGGGCGGAACGAAAGGTGAACTTCCATGTCCCCCACGCATGACCGCGGTCACGGCGACGATCTGCTGTCCTTCCTCCGCTCGAGTCCCTCGCCGTACCACGCGGTGGCGAGTGCCGTGCGCCGGCTGGAGCGGGCGGGCTTCAAGGAGCTGACCGAGACCCACGACTGGACCGGTGCGACGGGCGGGCGGTACGTCGTCCGCGGCGGTGCCCTGATCGCTTGGCACGTGGCCGAAGGGCTGCCGGCGCACACCCCGTTCCGGATCGTCGGCGCCCATACCGACTCGCCGAACCTGCGGGTCAAGCCCGCACCCGACACCAGCTCGGCGGGCTGGCGGCAGATCTCCGTGGAGATCTACGGCGGGGTGCCGCTGAACACCTGGCTCGACCGGGACCTCGGCGTCTCCGGACGGATCACCCTGCGGGACGGCTCCAGCCGGCTGGTGGTCGTCGACCGGCCCCTGCTGCGCGTACCGCAGCTCGCGATCCACCTCGACCACGGCGTCAACGACGGCCTCTCCCTCGACCGGCAGCGGCACATGGCCCCGCTCTGGGGGCTGGGCGGCACCCGGTCCGGCGCGCTGCTGGAGCGGGTCGCCGCGGAGGCCGGTACCGGTGTCGACGAGATCCTCGGCTGGGACCTGATGCTGCACGACATCCAGCCGCCGGGCTACCTCGGCGGGGACGAGGAGTTCATCGTCTCCGCGCGGCTGGACAACCTGGTGTCGGTGCACGCGGGTGTCACCGCGCTGGTCGCGGCGGCCGCGGCGCCTTCCTCGTACGTCCCCGTCCTCGCCGCCTTCGACCACGAGGAGGTCGGCAGCGGCTCGGAGTCCGGGGCGCAGAGCCCGCTCCTCGAACGGGTGCTCAGCCGCTCGGTGACCGCGCGCGGCGGCCGCCGGGAGGACTTCGAGCGGGCGCTGGCGGGCGCGTTCTGCGTCTCGGCGGACATGACGCACGCCGTCCACCCCAACTACGCCGAGCGCCACGACCCGGACCACTGGCCGTTGCCCAACGGCGGGCCGGTGGTGAAGGTCAACGTCAACCAGCGCTACGCCACCGACGGCCGCGGTCTCGCCGTGTTCGCCGCGGCGAGCGAGCGGGCCGGGGTGCCGTGGCAGCCGTTCGTCTCGAACAACGCGATGCCGTGCGGGACGTCGATCGGACCGATCACGGCGGCGCGGCTCGGGGTGTCGACCGTCGACGCCGGTGTCCCCGGCCTGTCGATGCACTCGTCCCGTGAGCTGTGCGGCGCCCGGGACCCCGAGATGCTGGCGCGGGTGCTGACGGAGTTCGTCGTCTCAGGGTGAGCTCGCCGCTCCGGCCGCACAGGTTGCGAGGAGCTCCGCGATCAGCGCGGCCGGGTCCGCGCCGCGGTGGACGAGGGTGTCGCCCGTGACGATGCGCACGCCCTGCCGCTCGACCGCGGGCAGCAGGGGCAGATCGGCCCGGTCGAGGACGAACGTTGCGGCCAGGTCCGCGTAGCAGGCCGCGGCGCCGACCGGGGTCGGGGCGAAACCCGCGGCGGTCAGCAGCGTTCACGGCTGCGGGCCCGGACGCCCTCACCGGGGTCGGTGATCGCTACCGCCTGACGGGGTCGGCCTCCTCGATGCGGGCGAGGAGTCCGGCGGCCGGTTCGGCGAGGGCATCGCCCTGCACGTACACGTAGGCGCGCCGCACGGTGGGCATCGCGTGTTCGCGGACGATGAACACTCGCCCCCTCCGCCCCTACCCACCCCATCCCTGGGGGCGCTGCCCCCAGACCCCCGCTCCTCAAGCGCCGGAGGGGCTGAAACGGGGGTCCCCCTGCTCGAGCGCAGCCGAGAGCTTGGGGGAGGTCAACCCGATGCGGGCGTGGCCGGCGAAGCCCCGGCGGATGAGCCCCACGCCGCATGGGCCCCACCCCGTGCAACCCAAAAGGGGTGTGGGTGGCGAAGCCCCCACAACGCGCGGCGCAGCCGCGCAGAAAACGACGAAGGCGAGACGCTCCACGCTTTCCGTGGAGACGCCTCGCCATCGACTTCGTGCGCCGCCAGGGACTCGAACCCCGGACCCGCTGATTAAGAGTCAGCTGCTCTAACCAACTGAGCTAGCGGCGCATGACTCTCGCCTCCCGCCTCCGCGGTCAGCGACACAGGAAATACTACCTGGTCCGCAAGGGTGCTTCTGACCACCCCGAAGCGGCCCAGGTATGCCTGCCGGGGCACTAGATCGCCAGTGACAGCAGCACGGGCGCCGCGCCCTTGTTCAGGGCGTCCGCCGCCTCCCGCAGCCGATGCGCCCGCTCCACCGGCAGCGACAGCGCCAGGCATCCCACGGCGGACCCGGCGGTGACGGGCACCGCCGCGCACACGGTGCCGATCGCGTACTCCTGGAGGTCGAGGAACGGCACCGTCGGAGGCTGGGCGGCGAGCCGGGACAGCAGGACCCGTTCGTTGGTGATCGTCCGGGAGGTGAGCCGGGCCAGCTTGTGCCGGGCGAGGTGGTCGCGGCGCCCGGTGACGTCCAGCTGCCCCAGCAGGCTCTTGCCGATCGCGCTGGCGTGGGCGGCGGAGCGGAAGTCGACCCACTCGTGGACGGACGGAGTACCGGGGCCGTCGGAGCACTGGGTGACGGCGATCTCGCCGTCGATGTAGCGGCTCATGTACACCGCGGCGCCCACCGAGTCCCGCAGCCGGTCCAGCGCACGCTGGATCTGGACGCGCAGCGCCTGCTCGCGGCCCCGCGCGGCGCCGAGCCGGCTGAGGGCCGCGCCGCTGACGTACGCGCCGTCGGTCTGCTGCTCCACATAGCCCTCGCGGCGCAGCATCCGCAGCAGGGAGGTCAGCCGGGCGGGGTCGAGGCGGAGGTGGCGGGCCAGCTCGGCGTCGGTCACGCCGGTGCTGCGGCGGGCCACGATCTCCAGGACGCGCAGGGCGTCCTGGGCCGAGTGGTTGGGAGTGGTCGGCTCGTGCTTCAGCGCCACGGTGATCCCCCTGCGCTTCGGTGGCCGTTTTTCGGACAGCTGAGCTGTCTCCACGATAGCCCCCAAGAGGCCGTGACGGAGGGGCTGTTGACCAGATGGGAGGAGCGTTCCACGCCGCTCATCAGGAACGCGCCACTATGGCATATGCCCCGGTCACGGCCAAATGGTCCGGACCTGTCGGCTCACCAGGCGTCACTACCCGTAGTCACAGGACTGCGCTGAGGAATTCCCGGGTCCGGTCGTGCTCGGGATCACTGAAAATCCGCTCCGGCGAACCGGACTCGATCACCCGGCCGGAATCGAACATCAGCACCTGATCGGAGATGTCACGGGCGAAGTTCATCTCGTGGGTCACACAGAGCATGGTGATGTCCGTGGTGCGGGCGATGTCCCGCAGCACGTCGAGGACCCCCGCGACCAGCTCGGGGTCGAGTGCCGAGGTGACCTCGTCCAGGAGCAGCACCTGCGGCCGCATCGCGAGCGCCCGTGCGATGGCGACGCGCTGCTGCTGCCCGCCGGACAGCTGCGTCGGATAGGCGTCGGCCTTGTCGGTGAGCCCCACCAGCTCCAGCAGGTCCCGGGCACGCTGCTCGGCCTCGTCCTTGGGGAGGCCGAGCACGGTGACCGGGGCCTCCGTTATGTTGCGCAGCACCTTCATGTTCGGGAACAGGTTGAACTGCTGGAAGACCATCCCGATCTTCTTGCGGACGTCACGAATCTGCTGCTCGTTCGCCGGGAAGAGCCGTTCCCCGGCGACGGTGATCGTGCCCTCGTCGGGCTTGACCAGCGTCATCAGCATCCGCAGGATCGTCGTCTTGCCGGAGCCGGACGGCCCGATCAGCGTGACGTGTTTGCCGGAGTCGACACAGAAGTCCAGCCCGTCCAGGACCGTGTTGGTGCCGAAGCGCTTGGTGACGTGTTCGAACCGGATCAGCTCGCTGCCGTCCACCGGCGGGTTGGCGTTCGCGTCGGCGCCGGCGTTGGCGTCGGGTTCCTTCATCAGCGGGGTGTCAGCGGACAAGGCGTCGCTCCAGGGCTCGGATGAGGAGGGAGGCGGGGTAGGAGATGAGGATGAAGGCCACGCCGATGACCGTGAGCGGCTCGGTGAACTGGAACTGCTGCTGCGAGAACAGCCGCGCCTGACCGAGCATGTCCAGCACGGTGATCGTCATCAGCATCGGGGTGTCCTTGAGCATCGCGATGACGTAGTTGCCGAGAGCGGGCACCACCCGGCGGATCGCCTGCGGCAGGACCACCGCGGTCCAGGTGCGCCGCACCGGCAGGCTGAGCGCCGTGGCGGCCTCCCACTGGCCGGCCGGCACCGCCTCGATACCGGCCCGGTAGACCTGCATCGTGTACGTCGAGTAGTGCAGCCCGAGCGCGATGGCACCGGTGGTCAGGGCGGAGAACGTGATGTTCCACTCTGGCAGCACGAAGAACAGGAAGAACAGCTGCACCAGCAGCGGGGTGTTGCGGATGAACTCCGTGACCATGCCCACCGGCCAGCGCACCCACCGGCTCGGCGCCCGCATCAGCAGCGCCCACACCAGTCCCAGGGCGAAGGAGATCAGCGAACCGACGACCAGCGCCTGCAGGGTGACCAGCAGACCGTCCCAGAACCGCGGCATGAAGTCACCGACGGCGCTCCAGTCCCACGTCACAGCGCACCATCCCCGGCGCCCGCGCCCACCCCGGCCGTCTCGGGACGGCGCAGCTCGGTCTTGCTCACCGCGGGCTGCGGAGCCCTGCCGATCCCGGCCTTCAGCCTGCGCTCCAGGGCACGCATCAGCCGGGTCAGCACGAACGCGATCACGAAGTAGATCAGCAGGATGTACGTGTAGATCTGCGCGCTCTCCTGCAGCGCCAGCCGCACCAGGTTGCCGCTGAACGCGAGGTCGCCCATGCCGATGATGGAGACCAGCGCGGTGCCCTTCAGCAGCTCGATCAGCAGGTTGGAGAACGAGGGGATCATCTCCGGCACCGCCTGCGGCAGCAGGATCAGCCGCATCCGCTGCCAGGGCGTGAAGCTGAGCGCGATCCCGCCCTCCCGCTGCGCCGGATCGACGGAGTTCAGCGCGCCCCGCACGATCTCCGCGCCGTAAGCACCGTAGGTCAGCCCCAGCGCGAGCACGGCCGCCCACATCTGCACCAGCTGCCAGCCGAAGGCGACCGGCAGCACGAAGAACACCCAGAAGATCATGATCAGTGCGGAGGTCCCGCGGAACACCTCGGTGTACAGGCCCGCCAGGAAGCGGACGACCCTCCGCCGGTGCGTGCGGGCCACACCGACCACGAAGGAAACCGCCGTGGCCAGCAACGCGCTGAGGACAAGCAGTTGGACGGTGACCCAGATGCCCTTGAGTACGAGTTCCCAGAGGCCCGTTGTCATCCGCGACAGAGCTCCTTCGCGGTCATGTCGGTCATCTCCGCCTCGGTGAAGCCGAACGGCTTCAGGATCCGGAAGAGTTCACCGCTCTCCTTGAGCTTCCTCAGCTCGACGTTGAAGGCGTCCCGCAGTTTCGTCTCGGTCGGCCGGAACGCGAACCCCCCGCCGTCCACATGCGGCTTGCCCTCGACGAGCGGCGCGAAGGGCTTGGTCGCCTCTGTCCTGGAGGACTTCTTGACGACCTCGCGGACGGTGAGCGCCGTACCCGCGAACACGTCGACCCGCCCCGCCTCCACGGCGTTCAGCCCGGCGACCTGGTCGGGAACGATCAGGATGTCGCTCTCCTTGTAGCCCGCCTCGACCGCGTAGCCGATCTCGGCGTACCCGGTCCCGGTGGCGAACTTCGCCTTCTTCTCGACGATGTCCGCGTAGTCGCGCAGCCCTTTCGGGTTCCCCTTCCGCACGATGAAGGCGTCCTTCATCTGGTAGTCCGGATCGGAGAAGATCACCTGTGCGCAGCGCTCGGGATTGATGTACATCCCGGCCGACACGACGTCGAACTGCTGCGAGTTGAGCCCAGGGATGAGCGAACCGAACTCCGTGGGCACGGGCTGGACGCGGTCGACTCCGAGCCGTTTGAAGACGACCTTGGCGAGTTCCGGTGCCTCCCCGGTCAGTTCGCCGTTCTTGTCGATGTAGCCGAACGGGATCTCGCCGGCGATGCCGAGCCGGACCACGCCCTGTGCCCTGAGCCGGTCGAGGAGGTCACCGCCCTCCACGCCGTCCGCCGTGGCCACCCTGCTGCAGCCGGTCGCGCCCAACGCACCGAGTGCCGCGACACCCGCGAGGAGCGAGCGGCGGGTGGTGGTCCCCGATGCGGTACTGGAAGTTGTCCCGGATATGAGAGGTCTGTCTGCGCCATTCCCGAATGGTGGAGCCATGGCCGCGCGGCTACCCGAACTCATGCGAATCATGCCCGATGAATTTCGGCCCCGTTCGCCGTGCCGCTCCGACTCCGCTTTGCGGACGCGCTGTTGACCGCGGGTGGACCATGGGGTGCCTGGCCGGCCGCCACAACGCCATCTCGCTGGTCAAGCGGGAAGTCCACGGCACGGCGAAGCTCCTGGACGATCAGGCGCCCCGCACCTGCGAAGCCGCGCGGGAAACCTTCCCGCTCATTTCCCTAAGCCGAGGGGCAACCATGACATTGACGACTCATGGAGGGTCGGGAGGACGACGGTCCCGTCCGCCGGACTGTCCATGACCAGGGGTGGCCACCCCTCCAACGGACTCTCCGTGCCGGAGGTGGCTACACCGCGGTCGGCGCTTCGATCCCGGCGACGCCCGCCTCGTACAGCGCGTGCGCCGTCCGCAGGACGAGGTCGTCCCGGTGCCGGGCGGCCACCACCTGCAGTCCCACGGGCAGCCCGTCGTCGGCCGTGCCCACGGGGATCGTCGCCGCGGGCTGCTGCGTCATGTTGAAGGGGTACGTGAACGGTGTCCATCCGGTCCAGCGGCGCTGCCGCGTACCCGGCGGAACCTCCACGCCGGCCTCGAAGGCGGTGACCGGCAGCGTCGGCGTGACCAGCACGTCGTACGTCTCGTGGAAGCGGCCCATCCGCCGCCCCAGCTCCATCCGCACGTCCACCGCAGCCAGATAGTCCAGTGCGGACAGCCGCGCCCCGAGTGCGCAGATCTCCCGCAGCCCCGGATCGAGCGACTCCCGCTGGTGCGGCCCCAGATGCTGGATCACCCGCGCCGCCCCGCTGAACCACAGCGCGTGGAACGCCCCCACCGGATCGGTGAAGTCCGGGTCGGTCTCGGACACGTACGCCCCGAGCCCGGCGAGCCGCTCGACCGCCCGCCGTACGACCGCGGCGACCGCGGGCCGCACGGCAACCTGCCCACCCAGCGACGGCGAGTAGGCGACCCGAAGACCGTGCACCCCACCTCCCAGCGCGTCCACGAACGACCCCTCGGCGGGCCCCAGCCCCGACCAGTCCCGGGAGTCGGCCCCGCCGATCACGTCCATCATCAGTGCCGCGTCCGCCGCGTCCCTGGTCATGGGCCCGACGTGGGCGAGCGTCCCGTACGCGCTCGGGGGATACAGCGGCACCCTGCCGTATGTCGGCTTCAGCCCGAAGATCCCGCAGAAGGCGGCCGGGATGCGCACACTGCCGCCGCCGTCCGTGCCCAGCGCCAGCGGCCCCGCGCCGACCGCGACGGCCACCGCCGCACCTCCGCTGGACCCGCCGGAGGTGCGTGAGGTGTCGTACGGATTGCGCGTGACCCCCGACAGCGGTGAGTCGGTGACGCCCTTCCAGCCGAACTCGGGCGTCGTCGTCTTGCCGAGGAAGACCGCCCCGTGCTCGCGCAGCCGGGCCACGGACGGCGCGTCCTCCCCCCAGGGTCCCTTCAGGTCGATGGTCCTGGACCCGCGCAGGGTGGGCGCCCCGCGCAGCAGCAGAATGTCCTTCACGGTCGTCGGGACCCCGTCCACCAGCCCCAGGGGCTCCCCGCGCCGCCAGCGCGCGGCGGACTCCTCTGCCTGCGCGAGCGCCTCCTCGGCGAAGACCCGTACGAACGCGTTGACGGTGCCCTCGGTCGCCTCGATCCTCCGCAGCGCGGCACGCGTCGCCTCGACAGGGCTGAACTCCCCCTTGCGGTAGCCGTCGACGAGCCGTTGCGCGGTGAACCGGTCGAGTTCCGACATGCGTCCTCCCGGGGCAGCGGTATGGATCACTGCGGGGGTCCTACCCGGATGTCAGTGTCCGGGCACGTACCCCCGTTCCTTGTCGACCACGTTCAGCAAGGGCCGACCGGCCTCCCAGCGCTCGTACAACTCCACGAACTGCGCACCCAGATCGTCCCGCCAGCCCACCGTGTCCCCGCTCATGTGCGGCGAGACGATCAGCCCGGGCACCTCCCACAGCGCACTGTCCGGGCCCAGCGGTTCGTGCTCGAAGACGTCGAGCGCGGCCCCCGCGATCCACCGCTTCCGCAGCGCGTCCGCGAGCGCCCGCTCGTCGACGAGCGCGCCCCGGCCGACGTTGACGAAACGCGCCGACGGCTGCATCACCCCGAAGCGCCGCGCGTCGAACATCCCGCGCGTCGCCTCCGTCAGCGGCGCCGCGGAGATCACCCAGTCCGCCCCGGCCAGCAGCCGGTCCAGCTCCTCAGGCCCGTACACCCCGGTACGCGGGGTGCGGCCGACCAGCGCGGTGGTGACACCGAGTGCCTTCAGCGTCTTCACGATCGCCCGGCCGATCGGCCCGGACCCCACAACACACGCGCGCGTGCCGGCCACCCGCGTTCCCTCGCGGTGCCGCCACACACGCTCCCGCTGCAGGTCCCAGGTGCGCGGCAGATCCTTGGCCATGGCCAGCACCAGTGCGGCCACGTACTCCGCGATCGGCGCGTCGAAGACGCCGCGGGCGTTGGTGACGACGGTGTCCGAGGCGGCGAGTTCAGGACACATCAGATGGTCCACGCCCGCGCTGGCCGTGTGCACCCAGCGCGGCCGGGGGCCCTCGCCGGGCCAGGCCGTCCGTACGGCGTGCGACTGGAAGTCCCAGACGAGCAGCACGTCAGCCGCGGGCAGCAACTCGGCAAGCGTGCGGTCGTCGGCGTGCACGACCCGGGCGCGTCCGGTGAGCCGGCCCAGCCGGGGCGGGGGCTCGGCGTCCAGGACGAGCAGGGTGTTCTCGGGACCGTTCGGCACTGGGGACCGTTTCTGTGGGAGTGCCGCGCACGCTGTCTGACATGCGCGGATTGACCACGCTCGCACCCGAATCTACCTTCGTCAACAAGGGTCGTCGCACGGTCGCCGTACCCGTACCCGTACCCGTACCCGGTCCCGGTCCCGTACCCGGTCCCGGTCCGTCCCCGTCCCGACGTCCCGGCGCGCCGCCTTCTGTGGTGACGGCGTCGCAGGCGGTGATGCAGCGGCGATGCAACGGCGCCGCCGATGAGACCGTCGAGGCACGGTCGACGACACCGACCGGCGCACCAGTGATCTCGGCCAACCAGGTGAGCATATGGGCCGCGCTGCGCCACTTGGGTACCCGAGCAGTGGGCCCTGTCAGCGGTCGATCGACGCCGCCGCGCGGCAGGAACCCGTACTGCCGGAAGAACAGGAAGGTTGGGCATGACCGCGCTCGGATTTCTGTACCCCGGTCATTCGGCCGAGGACGACTACCCACGCATGGAACAGCTCCTGGGCAGCGACATCCGCCTCCCCCTGGTGCACACCGACATCGGCGAGGACGCGCACCGTGTGGACGCGCTGCTGGAGATGGGGACGACCGCGCGGCTCGCGGCCGGTGTGGAGGAGCTGCGGCTGTCCGGCGCGGAGGCGGTGGTGTGGGCGTGCGCCAGCGGAAGCTTCGTCCACGGCTGGTCCGGTGCCCACGAGCAGGTGCGCACCCTGGCCCGGACGGCCGGTATGCCGGCCTCGTCCACGTCCTTCGCCTTCGTGCACGCGGCCCAGGAGCTCGGCGCCCGGCGGGTCGCCGTCGCGGCGACCTACCCGGACGACGTGGCGGCCCTCTTCGCCGCCTTCCTGAGGGACGCCGGGTTCTCGGTCCTGGCGGTGCGCGGCAGCGGGAGCATCACCGCCGCGGAGGCCGGGGCCTGGGGCTACGAGGAGGTCCTCGCGCTCGCCCGCGCGGGCGACCACCCGGACGCCCAGGCCCTCCTGCTCCCGGACATGGCCCTGCACACGGCCTCGCACATCCCGGCCCTGGAGAAGGAACTGGCCAAACCGGTCCTCACCGCGAACCAGGTGACGGTCTGGGAGGCCCTGCGCCTGGCCGGCCGCAGGGTGAACGCCCCGCAGCTCGGAAGCCTGTTCACGAAGGAGCCGCTGGTGCAGGTGTGAGGCCGACGGGCCGAGGATGCTCCGGTTCCGGCGAGGGGATCTTCGGCCCCTCCGGCCCCGCGCGGGGCGCAGCGCCGGGGAGTAAGGGGAATAAGCGGAGGCCGTCTCCTGTTAAGCCCCGCGGACAGCGCGACGCACCGGACCAGGAGGCCCCCGTGACCCAAGCGGACCACACGCCCGACGAGATACGAGGCAAAGCCGCGGGCACCGCACCGGTGCCGCTGTCCGTACTGGACCTGGTGACGGTCGGCGCCGGCCGCACCGCCACCGACGCCCTGCGCACCAGCGTCGCCCTCTCCCGTCTGGCGGAATCCCGCGGCTTCCACCGCTACTGGGTCGCCGAACACCACTCCATGCCCGGCGTGGCCTCCTCCTCCCCGGCCGTGATCCTCGCCCACCTCGCCGCCCACACCGACCGCATCCGGCTCGGTTCGGGCGGCGTGATGCTCCCCAACCACGCTCCCCTGGTGATCGCGGAGCAGTTCGGCACGCTGGAGGCGATGGCACCGGGCCGGATCGACCTGGGCCTCGGCCGGGCGCCCGGTACGGACGGTGCCACGGCCGCCGCCCTGCGCCGCACGGACCGGCCGCACGAAGGCGCCGACGATTTCCCGCAGCAGCTCGTCGAACTCACCCGGTTCCTCGACGACGACTTCCCCGACGGCCACCCCTACCGCCGCGTCCACGCCGTACCCGGCCCCGTCCAGGGCACCTCACCCGGCGGCGTCCAGTGCCCGCACCGCCCACCGGTCTGGCTCCTCGGCTCCTCCGGCTTCAGCGCCCGTCTCGCCGCCGCCCTCGGCCTGCCCTTCGCCTTCGCCCACCACTTCTCCGCCCAGAACACCATCCCGGCGCTCGACCTCTACCGCGAGTCGTTCCGGCCGTCGGAGGTGCTGGACGCCCCTTACGCGCTGATCGGTGTCTCGGCGCTGGCCGCCGACGACGAGCGGGAGGCCCGCCGTCAGGTCCGGGCCGCCGCCCTGAACATGATTCGCCTGCGCACCGGCCGCCCCGGTCTGGTCCCCACCCCGGAGGAGGCGGAGGCGTATGAGTTCAGCCCGCTGGAGCAGGAGTTCGTCGACGGCTGGAACTCCAACGTCATCCACGGCACCGCGGACGGGGTCCGCACGGGCCTGGACGACCTGCAAAAGCGCACCGGCGCCGACGAGTTGATGATCACCTCACACGCCCACAGCGCGGACCTGCGCCTGCGCTCGTACGAACTCGTCGCGGACGCCTACGACTTGCCGCAGCGGTAGGTACGGGGCAAGCGGCCGGCGGAACCGGTCACCACATGGTCCGGGTCCCCGGATCCCGTCACCGCCCGCTCCCGTCAGCGCAGTGCACCTCGCCGTCCGATCCCGTCGCCGCCCGCTCCCGTCACCGCCCGGACCGTCACCGCACGGAACGCACCGCGCCCCGCAGCAGCTCCGAGATGCGGTCCGGCGGCACGGGCCGCGAGTACAGCCATCCCTGCCCGGTGTCGCAGCCGATGCGCCGCAGCCTGGTCGCCTGACCGGAGGTCTCCACGCACTCGGCCGTCACCGTGAGGCCCAGCCGGTGCGCCAGTTGGATCAGCGCCTCGACGATCACCTCGTCCGCCGGGTTCGGACGGCCGGAGTGCCCGGCGCCCGATCCGCCGTCGTCCTCGTACTGGAAGCCCCGGACGAACGAGCCGTCCAGTTTCAGTACGGACACCGGCAGCCGGCTGAGGTAGGCGAGGTTGGAGTAGCCGGTGCCGAAGTCGTCGATGGCGATGCGCACGCCCATGTCACTGAGTGCCTGCAGGGCCTGCAGCGGGCGGCCCGCCGAACCCATCACCGCCGACTCGGTGAGCTCCAACTGGAGCAGGTGCGGAGCGAGTTCGGTCTCCGCGAGGATCGCCGCCACATCCGCCACGAGGTCCGAGTCCCAGACCTGACGCACCGCCACATTGACGCTCACGAACACCGGCGGTACGTCCGGGTGTTCCAGCTGCCACGTCCGGGCCTGCCGGCAGGCGGTGGCGAGCACCCACTGCCCGAGCTGCACGATCGAACCGTCCTCCTCGGCCAGTCCGATGAACCGATTCGGCGCCAACGTGCCGAACTGGGGGTGGTTCCAGCGTACGAGCGCCTCCACCCCGCGGACATCGCCCTGCTCCATGCTCACCAGCGGCTGGTACTCCAGGGCGAACTCGCCCCGCTCGATGGCCGGCCGCAGTGTGGAGGACAGCGCCTGACGGGTCATCCGGTGCGCGTTGCGCTCCGGGTCGAAGAGCGTCCAGCGGGCCTTGCCGTCCGCCTTCGCCCAGTACAGCGTGGTGTCGGCGGCCTGCATCAGCCCGGTCGCGGTGGTCCCGGACGCCTGCCGCTCCACGACTCCGATCGACGCGGACACCGACAGCCGCTGCCCGGACAGGTCGAACGGCGCCCGCAGCGCCTTCAGCACCGACTCGGCGAGCTCCGCCAACTGCTCGGTCCCGGTGGAGTTCTCCACCAGCAGCGCGAACTCGTCCCCGCCGAGCCGCGCCACCAGCGGGGTGGCCATACGCGCGTACCCCGCCTCGTCGGCACACCGGTTGAGCCGCTCGGCCACCGCCGCGAGCAGCAGGTCGCCCACCCGGTGGCCGAGCGTGTCGTTGACCGCCTTGAACCCGTCGAGGTCCAGGTAGCACAGCCCGATCCGGCCGGTGCCGGCCTCGTCGTAGGGCTCCGCCTCCAGTGCGGTGGACAGACGCTCGAAGAACAGGGTCCGGTTGGGCAGCCGGGTCACCGCATCATGCATCTGCAAGTGCCGGAGTTTGGCCTGGAGTTCGCGGCGCGCGCTGATGTCCTTGACCGACAGCAGCAGCGCCTGCTCGTCCTCGGGCAGCGGAGTGAGCGTCAGCTGTACCCACAGCCACTCCCCGTCGGGGTGCTTGATCCGGCGGGTGCAGTTCAACCGTGCCTGCCGGCCGCTCAGGACCTCGCGGTACGCCTGCCAGGTGCGGGCGTCGGAGGCCAGGTCCACCAGATCGCCCACGGGCCGCCCGGCCAGCCGGTCCGGAGCGATCCCCAGCACCCTGCCCAGCGCGGTGTTGGCGGTGACGACCAGGCCCTCGCGGTCGACCACGGCCATCGCGGGCCCTTCCGCGAAGGCGGCCCGAAAGGTCCCAGGACGCACATCGGAACCCACGCCGGGACCCGCTGGGGGATGTTCGTCAGGATGTTCGTCGGGATGTACGTCTGCACGACGCTCTGTGACGGCCGACCGGACGAGGTCTGCCGCGGGCATCGGCCCATCGGACGTTCCGCTCACCGTTCGCTCCCGCAGTGCAGTCGTTCTTCGGATGGGTCTCGTCGGGGTGGTCGGCCGGTGATGGACGGCCGCTCAAGCCGTGTCCGGGCAGGAAAGTGTGCCGATCATAGAGGGTGGCCGAAGGGAGCAGCCAGCCACTCTTCAGTGTTCCCGGTGTGCGGCAGCATCCGACAGATCGTTTCTTCTGTGGCCTGGACTGGTTCCTGTGATGTCCGACCGGTAGTGACGTTGGGTGAGCGCCGGGGGTGTCGGGAGACCACTCTGGTGCGGTGATTGATGGATTCCCTCACCCGAGCGGGCCAGGAGAACAGGACATAACTGAGCAAAAACACCCAGGCTGGGTGCGGTGTCCCGCAAACCGCATCCGGAGGTGGACGTGCCGGGTCAGTCGTCCTTCGTGGAAAGGTCCGCTTCTGAGGGCCGTCCCCGCTGGCACGGTACGACCGCCGCCGTGACCTCGCTGTCCGCGCTCGCCGCCACATCACTGGTGGCAGGGCCCACGGTCGCCGCCCCCTTCTCGGCTCCGTGCGCCCTGAAACGCACCACCGCACACCACTCCGAGGGACTTGACAGCTGGAACGCGGCGTATCCTCGACCGCTGCGCACCCTCAACGCCGTCCTGGTCTTCCTCTCCTTCCCGGACTCGGCCCCGCTGACGACGCCTCAGCAACTCGCCGCCGACCACTTCCCGGCCACGAGCCGCTTCTTCGAACGCGCCTCCTACGGGAGGTTCACGCTGCGCCCGCACGCGCTCGGACGGTGGATCAGGATGCCGCGCGCCTCCACCGCGTACGCGATAAGACGCGACTGGAACGCGGAGCACCGGACCGCCTACATCAAGGACGCGCTCGCCGCCTCCGACGCGCGGGTCGACTTCGCCAAGTACGACATCGTCTACTTCGTGGCCGACCCCGACGCGCCGGGGGTGGACTCGGACGCGACGAAGGTGGTGAACCTGGAGGCGCCGCTGCGGGCGGACGGCAGTGCGCTGCGCCGTGTGGTCACCGTCTTCGAGCGCCACCCGCCGGACCGCCTGGTCCTGGCGCATGAAACGGGCCACGTCTTCGACCTGCCCGACCTCTACCACCGCCCCGACGACGGCCAGGGCGACTGGGACACACACGTCGGCGACTGGGACCTCATGGGCAGCCAGTTCGGCCTGGCTCCGGATCTGTTCGCGTGGCACAAGTGGAAGCTGGGGTGGCTGGCGCCGGAACAGGTGGTGTGCGCGCGGGGGGCAGGCAGTACGAGGGTGACGTTGGAGGCGGTGGAGGCCGACGGGATCAGCGAGCCGATCGGTGTGGCCGAGGCGGTGGGCTCGTCCGTCCCTTCCGGCGTTGGTTCCTACGCCGGCTCGTACGCGCCACCGAGGGCCGCGGATCCGCCGGGCGGCGAGGCAGGGTGGGCCAAGAAGCTGGCGGTCGTGCCGACGGGCATGGACAGCGCGCTCGCCTTCGAGGCGCGCAGTCCTCTCGGGAACGACGCGTCCGCCTGCCGGGAGGGGGTGCTGGTCTACCGGGTCCGCAATCGCGCGGAGTCGGGCGGCGGCCCGGTCCAGGTCCTCGACGCCCACCCGTACACGGAGGCGTGCTGGAACGCCTCGGTGTACCCACCGCTGGCGGACGCCCCCGTGGATGTCGGCGAGACCTTCACGATCCGGGAGGACCGCGTCCGCATCAGGGTCGAGGACCGCCCCACGTCCGCCACCTGGACGGTAACCATCACAAGAGGCTGACCTCCCGCCCCACGTGGACGCCATCTCCTGTACACCCACGCGGAGGCCGCCCCAGTAAGCCCCCGGACGAGCCCCACCTCACGTGGATGCCCCACCCCCCGGACGAGCCCCACCTCACCTGGATGCCTCACCTCGCGCAACCCCATGGGGGTGTGGGTGGCGAAAGCCCCCACAACGCGCGGCGCAGCCGCGCAGAAAACGACGAGGACGGAGCAGGTCCACGCTTTCCGTGGACACACTCCGCCCTCGTCCGAGTGCGCCGCCAGGGACTCGAACCCCGGACCCGCTGATTAAGAGTCAGCTGCTCTAACCAACTGAGCTAGCGGCGCCTGCTGACGTCGTAGACCTTAGCATCCTGATCGGCGGGAGGAGAAATCGATATCCGAACGCTCGCGCGAGCCGCCCGCACGGCCGCCCAGAGGAGCACATCGGGCCCGGGCAGGAGGGGCTGCCGGGTATCGGGGCCGACCAGCCAGCGGCCCATGTGTCGCGCATCACCGCAGGTGGCGGGCCCGGGGACGGTCACCGCGTCACCGAGGCCGTGGCAGAGCAGCGGCAGTGGCACCGCCCCGAGGCGGCCGGCGGCCCCCCACTCCTCCCAGCCGAGCAGCGTGGGCAGCCGCTGGGCCGCGCCGGGGGCGGCGAACAGCAGCATGCGCCCGCGGTACACGGCCACCGGCCCGGACCCCGGCCCCTCACCCCACAGCCGGTCCAGCATCCGCCGCCCGAAGAGCACCGGCGCGGTCACCACGTCGAAGACGGTCCCGCAGCTGAGCACCGCGGGCTCCTCGGGTCGTTCCGCCCACCGGGCGAGGAGGCGGCGTGGGCAGGGGTCGGCGGAGGCCAGCCAGGCCGCGCCGTCCGCGGTGACGTGCGTCGTGTCGGGCTGCTCGGGGGCGGGGAGTGGGAGGGAGGGGCTCGCCGGGTGAGGATGGCTGCTCATGCATTCATAACTACCGGGAGTGAACGGTGCCTCCCGCAGAGTTCCCAGAAATCGGGACAAGAGGGAGCGGGGTGGGGTACCTTGCCGCCGGGCATATGCCATACGGACATCCGATGGTCATACCGGATCGGCGCTCCCCGTGGTCTCCACCCCTCGCATCAGGTCCCTGCCGAACTCCACCATCTTCTTCGCGTAGTCCTCGGTCCACTCCGCGCGTTCGGCGATCGCTGCGGGCGTGAGGCGGTCGAATCTGCGGGGATCGGCGAGTTGGGCGGCGGCGATCGCCTGGAACTCGACGGCCCGGTCGGTCGCGGCACGGAACGCCTGGGTCAGTTCGGTGGCGCGGTCCAGCAGCGCCCGGGGATCGTCGATCGACTCGAGATCGAAGAAGTGCTCCGGGTCGGCGGCGGCCTCCGCGGGCTCGAAGAGCAGGGGCGCGGGGCGTAGCCGCGGCTGGTTCCGACGCGGCGTGGGCTCCGCCATGTCTTGTCCTCCTCGTACGGTCGGTGGCCCCTCTGCGTGGGTGGACCACCGTCCATTGTCCCGCGCCCGCGCAAGAGCGCCGTGAGGAACACCATGCCGCCCCGCCCGGCCGGCGCGGCGCCGCCGTGACCAGCAGGCTGCGGCACGCGCGGGCCGGCGGGGACGGACAGGTCAGGGCCTCCACGTCACCCTGTGCTCGGACAGCTGGGACAGCACGGCGTGATGCGCCTCCCATCCGTCGGGGAACTTCACATTGACCCCCAACTGCACCGGCTCGGTCGACGGGTGGTCGTCCAGCAGGGCGGGGACACCGGCCCGGCACACCACGATGCACGCGTGGCGGTGGCGGGAGGCGAGAACGCACAGCCGGCCCGTCTCCAGGTGGAACGCCGTCGCGTCCGGGCGGCCGGAGAGAGGGTGGAGCACGACCGTCACGTCGTACTCGCGGCCCTGCAGCCGGTTGGCCGTGTCCACGGTGACATCGGTGACGCCGAGGTCCGTCAGCGCGGCCCGTACCGCCGCTGCCTGGTCTCGGTGGGCCGTGCCGACGGCGATCCGGTCGGCGGTGAGCGGGACCGGTTCGGGGGACCGCTCGGAGGTGGCGGCGCCGGCGCGGTCCAGCAGACGGCGTACGACCTGGGCGACAGCCCGCACGGCCTCGGGGTCCGTGCGGGGCGTGTGCCGTTCGGGCAGCTCCAGCAGGCCCCAGCCGGACCTGGCCGCTTCGTCGATCACCCGGTCCGGCCCGCCGCCGTCCGACGCGACCGCGAAGTCCAGTCGCCGGTCGCCGGGGCCGGTGCCGCTGCGGAACGGGGTGTACGGGTAGAAGGCGTCGGAGACCAGGGGCGCCGCCGAGGCGGGCAGCCGCCAGGAGACGGGGAGCCGGTGCTGGGGCAGATCGGGGTTGTGCGCCAGCAGGGTCGTCACGGCCGACGCGGACGGGTCGTAGGACAGCCCCGCCCACTGCTCCGACCCCACGATCGCGAACGGGTCGAGCTGCCCCGGGTCGCCGACGAACAGGGCCCGTTCGAAGAGTCCGGCCACGGCGAGCAGGGCATCGGAGCGCATCTGGTACGCCTCGTCGACGATGGCGTGTCGCCAGGGCTCGTCGACCTTGACGTGGGCCCATTTGGCGGCGGTCGAGACGACCACGTCCAGTCCCGCCAGCTCGGCGGCCTTCGCGGACGTGCGGACGTTGTCGAGGTCGTCCAGCGCCTTGTCGTACGGGTCGGGGTCGCTGCTGTGCAGCCGGCCCACGGGCAGCGTCGGGTCCTTCTCGGCGAGCCGCAGCACCAGGTCGTCGACCTGGGCGTTGGTCTGCGCGATGACCATCAGGGGGCGCCCGGCGGAGGCGAGTTCCAGTGCGGCCCGGACGACGAGGGTCGATTTGCCGGCGCCCGGGGGCGAGTCCACGACGACTCCGCGCTCGGGCCCGTGCAGCGTGTCGCGCAGGATGGCGTCGGTGGCCCGGGTGGCCTCGGCGCCGGGGTCGAAGACACCGGGGGCGTCCGGCGTGCCGGTGAAGGTCGTGGTCACAGGGCGTCCTCCTCCGTCACCGGGTCCGGCAGGGGTGATTCGGTGCGCTCGCCCGGGGGCCCGCCGTGTGTCCACGGTGTCTCCTCCGGATCGGGCAGTTTCGCCCCGCCACGCTGTTCGTGTTCGAAGAGCGTGAAGCAGACGTGGTCGCCCTTCTCCGGTACGGAACCGGCCTCGGGCTCCTTGCCCCGGCCCATCTTGTCGAGGATCCGCAGCACGAACAGCGCACCGGCGCCCTCCTGCCCCTCGTACCGGACGAACTCGGCGGCCTGCGGTTTCCCGCCCAATTGGCGGTAGACCTTGGTGCGCTCGCCGAGGTGCGGCCGGTCCTCCGTGCGTACGGTGACCAGCGGCCGGGGGCTGGGCCGTTTGCTGTCGCTGTACGCCATCACCACGTCGATGACCTCGCCCGCGAAGGCTTCCCCGGCGAGCCGCCGCCCGGCCATGATCAGTGGGTCGTCGAGGGCTTCCTGCGCCTCCAGCCGGGCCTGCTCGCGCTCGCGGGTGGCGAGCTTGTTCGCCGCCGTCACCGCGTCGTCGTGGCGTGGCTGCGGGGGCTCCCCGGCGGTGACCCGGTCCCGGTGCCCGGTGAACGACCAGCGGTCCCGGGTCCACCGGTCGGCCACGTGTGCGCCCTCGGGCAGTGCGCGCAGCAGGTCGATGCCCCGCCACACGGCGTCCCAGGTGGGCCGGGTGCGGCTCTCGACGAGGGCGCGGATCCCGTGCTCGGCGGCGGTGAGTTCCGCGAGCCGGTCGTCGGCCTGGAGGCCGTCCTCGGCGGCGGCGAGCCGGGTGCGGGCGCGGTCGTAGCGCTCGATGGCGGGGGCGAGCAGCTTGTTGTCGAAGGCCGGGTCGGTGGCGGGTCCGGCCGGCGGACACCGCAGCTGGCCCCGTTCGTCCCGGGCCAGTTCGGCGCTCAGCGCGGCTTCGGCGCCGGAGGTGCCGTCCGGTGGGTCGATCCAGGCGAGCAGGGCGCCCAGGTGTTGGTCCTCGAGGCTGCTCTGTCCGGTCGCCCAGTGCCGGGACAGCACTTCCGTGAGTGCGAGCAGCAGCGAGGAGCCCGGTACGCGGGCCCGCTCCCCGTAGTGGGTGAGCCACCGCCCGAGCAGTGGTACCCGTGGTGGCGCGGGATGGGGTGCCTCCGGTTCCTGCTCGGCGGTGCGCCGGAACCGCATGGAACGCCCCAGCAGTCGTACGTAGTCGACGCCGGCCCGGCTCGGCACGATCAACTGGGGTGCGTCGGAGCACAGTTCGACCTCGACCTTGACGCGTTTGCCGGTCTCCGGGTCGGTTTCGTTGCGTTCGGCGGACTCGGCGGCCTCGGCGTACGTGTCGATGTACGGCAGGACGACGTCGGCGAGTTCCGCGAGGAAGGCGAACCGCAGATCGCGGTCGCGCGGTTGCGGCACGACGAGCAGCCGCGGCGCGTCCCGGTCCGTACCGACGAGTGCTCCGAGCGGCGCCCCGGCCTCTCCCGCGGTGGTCAGCGGTACGAGGACGAGGGGGCGGTCGGAGAGGTGCCGGTGTCGTGCGGTGGCGGCGGGCTGGGCGCGGCCGGTCTGGACGGCTTCGAGCCGGGCGAGGGCGGAGATCAGTGACATCCGGGACCTCCGAGCGCCTCGCGGCGCAGTTCCGCGGCCCGGCGCAGCGCCCGTACCGCCGGGTCCTCCGGGTCGCCGGACTCGCCGTGCGCCGCTGACAGGACCGAGTCGACCGTGGTCAGACCGCCCAGTTCGCCCCGCAGGGCGCGGCCCAGGGCGGTCACCGCCCCCCGCTCGCGCGCGCGTTCGCGGCAGTGGAAGGCGAGTTCGCACGCCGACAGGCACTCGGGGGCGTAGGCCGCGGGGACCGACTCGACCGCCGCCGACAGCTCGGTCGGCGGGAGGTCGGGGGAGAAGCAGATACCGGGCGGCAGGTCGTCCGCGATGTCCTCGATACGGGTCAGCCGGGCCAGTTGGCGGCGGGTCACCGAGCGCTGCTTGCGGATGTCCACCGCGGACGCGGTCGGCAGGTTGGAGAAGTCCTTCGGGCACACCAGGAGGATGCGGTGGTGCACGGCCGGGGCGGGGTGGAGGCGGGCGGCGACCTCCTCCAGGGCCAGCACGTACACGGCGGCCTGCCGTGCCGCGGCGCCGACCTTGGCGGGGTCCGCCGAGCCGTCCACCATCGGGAAGGACTTGATCTCCACGACGGTCCAGCCGCCGTCGGGGTGCACGACGACCGCGTCCGGCTCAAGGAACGCGGACGACCCGGCGACGTCCAGGGCGAGCATCGGATGGTCCAGCAGCGTCCAGCCGCCGGACTCGGTGGCCTCGCGGAGGGCGAGCGCGGTGCGGGCCGTCCGCCCTTCGGGGCCCACGGCCGCGAGGTCGGGAACCCGTGCCTCGTCCGGTGCGGGCCCGCCCATCCGTTCGTGCACGAGCCGCAGCAGCTCGGCGCCGCCGTCGGCCTTGACCCGGGCCTCGAAGGCGTTGCCCCGCATGAAGGCGAACTGCGACTGTCCGAAGGCGGACGGGGAGCCGAGGGCGCTCGCCAGCGTCGCCTTGTTCACCCCCGCCCCGTCCAGCAGCGCGCGTCGCTTGCAGCCGGGGTTCGAGGCGAGCGCGGCGAGGGCGCGGGCGTCGAGCGGCTGGGGCGGGACCGCCGGGCCGCGCAGCTCAGCGAGCCGCTGCCGGAGTGCCGTCCCCCGCGTCGCCGGCGCCGGCAATCTGCCGGGCGGCCTGGGCGACATGGTCTGTGCGCTGTTCGTCTGTGCGCTGTCGGGGAATTCGCTCACCCGCCGAAGTCTGGCACTCCCCACTGACAATTGGGGCACGAGGGCCGGGAGAGACCGGGGCGACCGGCGCGGAACTCACCTTCAGCAGCACTCGCGCCCGGTCCGCGAGCCGCATGACGGGGCGGGTCAGCAGCAGTCCGAGGCCCATAACGGCGGCGCCCGCGACCGCGTCCAGGAAGTAGTGGTTGGCGGTGCCCATGACCACGATCGTGGTGATCAGCGGGTAGGCGACCGCGGCGGTCTTGGCGAGGCGCGTGCCTCCGTGCCGCCACAGCATCACTCCGCACCACAGCGCCCAGCCGACGTGCAGGCTCGGCATCGCCGCGTACTGGTTGGTCATGCCGCCCATGCCGCGCGGGGCACTGGCCTCGGCGCCCCACCAGCCGTAGTCGCTGTACTGGGCCATGGTGTCCACGAAGCCGTAGCCGGCGGACAGCAGCCGGGGCGGGCAGGTGGGCAGCAGGGTGAAGCCGATGAGGCCGATGAAGGTGGAGGTCCACAGCCAGGTGCGGGCGGCGCGGTAGTGCAGGGCCTTGGAACGGAACAGCCACACCAGGACCAACGGGGTGACCACGTAGTGCAGCGACGCGTACAAGAAGTCGGCGGGTATGCCTATCCAGGGCTCGCGCGTGAACAGCCGGTTCAGCGGGTGCTCGGCGTTGATGCGCAGGAACTTCTCGACGCGCAGGATCGCCAGGCCGTGGTCGACGGCGGTCGATACGTCACCGCGGGCGAGCAGGCGGCCCGCCGAGTAGCAGACGTACACCAGGAGGATGAGCGGCACTTCGGTCCACCAGCGCAGCCGGGCCGGTGGGGTCGCCCCGATGCCTGGTGACTCGGTCCGCGGCATCCGATCGCCCTCCCCCTTCTTCCCGGCTTCCCGATGGGCCGGTGGCTTGTTCGTACGACCCTACGATGAGAATGAACGACTCCGTGTGCGTCCCCGGTTGTCCAAGACGCAGAGATCGCCCGCGGGGTTGCTCCGTGCTGGGTTCCCCGGCCCCGCCCCGTGGAACTGCGCCGACGCCGGTTGGTGGCATGTGCACCGGTGCCGATCGGTGGAACCGCGCCGGTTTTCTTGCCCGACTCCGCGGAGTTGAGCCGTTGTCGGCCCGCGCTCCTGCAAGGGTCCCTGCCACCGGAATCGCGCCGCGCCCAGCCGCTCCTCCTACCTGGGGCCGGTCGACTTCTGCTCCGGGACGGTCGGCTTTTTGCTCGGGGGGTCGGTCGCTCTCTGCCCGGGGGCGGTCGCTTTTTGCTCGGACGTCAGTTGCTCCCCGCCCCGGGGATGGTCGCTTTCCGCTTGGAGACGGGTCGCTCTCCGTCCGGGGGTGGTCGGTTCTCGGCACGCGGGCCGGTCGCTTCCCGCCCCGGGGATGGTCGCTTTCCGCTTGGAGACGGGTCGCTCTCCGTCCGGGGGTGGTCGGTTCTCGGCACGCGGGCCGGTCGCTTCCCGCCCCGGGAACGGTCGCTTTCCGCTCGGAGACCGGTCGCTCTCCGTCCGGGGCGATCGGTTCCTGCGGTCGGTGCCGGTCGTTCCTCCGGCCGGCCAAGGTGCCCCGCCGCCATGGCCACCGCCCGCGCCGGACGGCCGGCTTCTGCGTATGGAGCCGGGTGCTCCCCCCGGTGCCGGGCTTGCTGCTCGGGGGCGGGGCTGGTCTCCGCCCCGAAGCGGGGTCGACTTCTTGCTCCGTGACCGGGGCCGCTCTCCGGGCCCGGACCGGGGCCGCTTTTGCTTCCCCCGGGCCGGGTCCGGCCCCGCTTGGGGGCCCGGTCTCGCCAAGTCTGGCCCAGTTGGCCCGGTCTGGTCTGGTCTTCGCCCGGAGCTAGGCGGCTCCGCGGCGGGTCAGGGTCGCGTGGCGTTGCAGGAAGGCCGAGACTCCCGATGCCCTGCGGTGCGGCAGCAGGACCCGGGCCGTGCCCGCCAGCATCGACTGGATGCGGGAGGACTGGACCTGGTCCAGCAGGTCCAGGACGCGCAGGCCCGCCACGGCCGCCTCGTCCGGTCTGCCGCCGCGGACCAGATCGTCGGCCAGTTGCGCCGTGTACAGGGCGATGTTGCGAGTGAAGTGCGGGTCCTGGAGGGCCGCCGCCCGATGGGCGTGCCGGGCCGCGCGGGGCCAGTCGCCCAGCGTCGACCAGCACTGCGCCTCCAGCCCCTCCACCTCGGCGGCTCCGTAGAAGCTCATCCACTCCGGGTCGGCGTCCGAGGCGCCCCGCTCGTAGAGCGCCCGCGCGCGGGCGAGCGACTGGGCGCAGGCGGTGCGGTCGCCGAGCCCGGCCCAGCCGCCCGCCTCGCGCAGCGCCAGCAGCGACAGCAGCCGGGGCGAGCCCAGGGCGCGCGCGGCGCGCTGCGCGGCCTGCGCCGCGCGGAGCGCCTCGCGGGGCCGGCCCGCGTCGCGCGCCAGGAACGCCGTGTTGCAGAAGGCGTGTGCCTCCAGGGCGGCGTCGCCGGTCATCCGGGCGGTGGCGAGGGCCTCGGCGTAGTGGGAGCGCGCGTCGTCGAACCGTCCCGAGTCATGGGCCAGCCAGCCCACCGAGATGGCCAGTTCGCCGGTGCCGGAGTGCAGGCGGTCGGCGGTGGACTGGCGGGCCGTGCCCGCGTCCAGCAGGGCGTAGGCGGTACGCAGGGGGGTCGCGGCCCGCTGGTAGAGGCCGTCGGCGCCGTGCCGGTCGTCGAGCAGCCGGATCTTGCGCACGGCCTCCTCGACCGCGCCGACCTCGGCCGAACCGACCCGGCGCACGGGGCGTTCCGTGGCCGAGGCCGCGTTGCCCAGGAGCCCCAGGGGGCCCAGTGAGGCGGTCGCCACTGTGGCGGTGCCGCCCGTCATGAACGCGCGACGCTGCACGTCGCTCTCCTCGTGGTTCCGATCGTGGTTCTCGTGTGGTGCGTAGGCGTCGTAGGTGCCGTACCTGTCGTAGGTGTCATACGGCTCGGACCCCTCCCGTTTCTCATACGCCGTCCGCGCCGGGTTCGTCGCCTGCCCCGAACTCCTGGGACCCGACGGGCTCGTGGGACGCGGGGGCTCCTCCTCCGTGGTGCGGGCCGCCCGGCCGCGTACGACCGAGCGGGGCGTGAAGCCCAGGTCCGTGAGCGTCCGGCCGGGGAACATGTGCAGGAACACCCGTTCGTAGGCGTAGTTGGGGCAGCGGATCTCGCCTGCCTCGACCCGTCCGACGTAACGCGCGTCACAGCTGACCCGCTCGCCGATCTCGCGGGCGGCCCGCCGTACCGCCGCAGCGAACTCGCCCGGCGAGCGCTGCCCGCGCAGCTCCCGGAAAGCGAGGTTCGGCCGCGGCGGCCGGGGGTACTCGGACGAGGTCTCCGATGACGACGCCATGGCCGGGCCCTCTCGTACGAACCGTCGAACCATGCCGGAACCGGGCGGAGTTGTGCCCTGCACCGGCGGGGCACGAACGTACTAGGTGAGACCGCGCCGCCACGCGAGGTTTGGCTACAAAACGGATATGTCCTGCGGGTTCTGCCATGAACTGCCATCCTTTGCGGCGGCTTTTCGCCGTAGCCGTTGACGTTCTGGCGCGTTGAACCCTGTGGTCCGAGTTCGACCCGAATTCCCGTTTCTCGCACGGAGGAGGGTTCCCGTGGTGGAGACAAGCCAGAGCGGTGAGTCCCATACGAGGCTGTCGGCGGCACAGCACAGACCGGCCCCGGAGGGCGCGGCGTCGGCGGTGGTGGTTCCACCGGTCGCCTCGCCGGTGGCCCCGCTGATGACCTCGCCGGCGGTCCGCGAGGACACGTGGGACCTGGTCACCGTCCCGGCCCGGCAGGGCCTGGAGGCGGTCGACATCCTGCGCCGCGGCGCGGGCGAGGCGGTCGGTCCCGTGCTGCACGACGACAGCTGCGACACCCTCGGCTTCCTGGTGCCCTCCGGCACGGCGGACGCCTGGGACGTACCGGGCAGCGCCTGTACCCAGACCCTCGGCGGCGTCAGCCCCGCGCCACCGCTCGAGGGCTCCGGCTGGCTGCTGCCTCCCGGCGAGGCGGACCTGGTCACGGACCCGGTTGTATTGCGCGAGGCATTGGGCGAGGCAGCCCGCCTGATCGAGGCGGCCGACAACTGCCGCTGAGCGTTCCCCGGCAATCGCCGGTCCCCTCCAGCCTCCACCGTGCAGCGCCCCGGACGACTTCTCCGGACGACTCCTACGGGAGCTTTCCCCGGGATTCTTGCCCGGGATCCTTCTCCGGGCGACTCGCCGGCCCTGGAGCCCGCGCGAGACTCTCGGCCGGGCACGGCTGAGAAGTGGTGTCGCCCCCGACCGCCCCGAGTCGTCCGCCCGGGCTCCGCCCCCCGACCTCCCGTCGGCCTGCGGCCGCGACCACAAGAGCCGGACGGGCTGAGACGTCCTCCGCGGTCGTCCAGTCGAGCGGACTACCCGGGACCGCGTCGATAATGGGGTAATGGCAAGGAAGAAGCGGGGTGGGGAGCGGCGAGGTGGCGGCGATGATCCGGTGGTCGCGACTGTTGACGGCGGGCTCGCCGAGTTGCTGCCCGACCGGGACCGGCCGCGGGCCTGGACGCTGCTGATCGACGGAGCCCCGCAGTCCTTCGTCGACCTGGCGGACCCCTCCCATCTCGGCTTCGAGTACCAGCGGAGACTCGGCCACGTCATCGACCTGGCCGCCACGCCCGGTCGGCCGGTCCACGCCGTGCACCTCGGCGGAGGGGCCTTCACCCTCGCCCGGTACGTCGCCACCACCCGCCCCCGCTCCACCCAGCAGATCGTGGAACGGGACGCGGCCCTCGTAGAACTCGTCCGCCATGAGCTCCCGTTGGACCCCGGCGCCCGGATCCGGGTCCGCTCCACGGATGCCCGTGAAGGCCTCGCCAAGGTGCCGGACGGCTGGGCGGACCTGGTCATCCTGGATGTGTTCAGCGCAACGCGCACCCCGGCGCACCTGACGTCGACCGAGTTCCTGTACGACATCCGGCGGGCCCTCAAACCCGGCGGTCTCTACGCCGCCAACCTCGCCGACGGCCCGCCCCTCGCCCACCTGCGCGGCCAGATCGCCACCGCGGCAGCCGTTTTCGGCCAACTCGCTCTGATCGCCGACCCGGCCGTGCTGCGCGGCAAGCGGTTCGGGAACGCCATCCTCGTCGCCTCCGACCAGCCCCTCCCCGTCGCCGAACTGACCCGGCGCGCCGCCACCGACCCGCACCCCGGTCGGATCGAACACGGGCGCGCGCTCAGTGACTTCACCGGCGGTGCGGTGCCGGTCACGGACGCGGCCGCGGTGGCGTCACCCGCCCCGCCGCCGTCGGTCTTCCGATGATCGACTGGTAGGGGTCCCCAACGACGCCCCTCACGGGCATACGTTGCCTGCCGGAGCACTAGTACGAGTTGATCTCGACGCGCGGCGCGCTGTCGTGCCAGGTGCAGAACACCGAGACCCGGTCGGCGCCCGAGGAGAACTCCACGCGGATCCAGGTGTCCGTCTTCCACACCTGCATCGACCAGTTCGAATCGGGGGTCGCGGACACCAGCGTGGCGTAGGTGTCACGGAGGTCGAAGACGGCCCGGCCGCCGTCGGTGTTGTAGCTCCTGACCCGGCCCGCGGGGGTGTCGGCCTGTCCCGGGGACGCCGACGGCTGCCCCGTCGGCCCCGCCGGGCTGGTGCCCGTCGCACCGGGGCTCGCCGAACCCCCGCTCGTCGGGGGCTCGGACGTGGTCGGCCCGGCCGCCGACGGTGAGGTCACCGGTCGCACGGTCGACCGCGCCGACGGCTTGGAACCCGTCGTCGCCGCGCTGATCGGCAGCGCCCGTGGCGGGTCGTACACCGTCCCCGCGAGGACCGTGTGGACACCCCACCACGACAGCGTGACCGCCGCGCCCGTGGCGAGCAGCCAAGCAAGACCGGGTACCAGACCTCTGCGCATCGCGGGCCCATACTGCCTCACCGGTCCCATGGGTGTCGCTCCCGGACGAGTTGTCCACAGGCCGAAACGGGCAGGCTTCGTTTGGCGTACGGTGCCGCGCATGGCAAGTGTGCTCGTGGTCGAGGACGACCAGTTCGTGCGTTCCGCGCTGATCCGGCACCTGACCGAGGCCGCGCACACCGTGCGCAGCGTCGGGACGGCGCTGGAGGCGCTGCGCGAGGTCGCCCACCACCGCTTCGACGTCGTCATCCTGGATCTCGGACTGCCCGACCTCGACGGATCCGAGGCGCTGAAGATGCTGCGCGGCATCACCGACGTCCCGGTGATCGTGGCGACCGCGCGGGACGACGAGTCGGAGGTCGTCCGCCTGCTCAACGCCGGGGCGGACGACTACCTCACCAAGCCGTTCTCGGTGGAGCACCTGTCCGCGCGGATGGCCGCGGTGCTGCGCCGCGCCCGCGCCGGCGCGGCGGACGGCCCTCCCTCGACGGTGATCCGGGTCGGCGAGCTGAGCATCGACCCGCTGCGCCGCGAGGCCGAACTCGCCGGTGTGCGCCTGGACCTGACACGCCGTGAGTTCGACCTGCTCGCCTACCTCGCCGGGCGGGCCGGGGTGGTCGTGCCGCGCAAGGAACTGCTCGCCGAGGTGTGGCAGCAGTCCTACGGGGACGACCAGACCATCGACGTCCATCTGTCGTGGCTGCGCCGGAAGTTGGGCGAGACGGCGGCCAGCCCGCGCTATCTGCACACGCTTCGGGGGGTCGGTGTGAAGCTGGAACCACCGCGAGCGGAGCCACCGCTATGAGGTGGGCGCTGGTCCGGGTCTGTCTCGCCGTGACCACGATGGTGGTCGTGGCCTTCGCGATCCCGCTCGGGCTGGTCGTCCGTGAGACGGCCCGTGACCGCGCCTTCTCCAACGCCGAGCGGCAGGCCGCCGCGATCAGCCCCACGCTCTCCATCACCACCGAACGCGATGAACTGGAGCGGGCCGTCGCCTCCACCCAGGCGGGCTCGGACGGGCGCATGGCGGTGCACATCCCGGCCGCCGAGGGGGCCCCGGCCGTGGCACTCGGCGAGCGGCGGGCCACGGCGGCAGACCTCGCGGCCACCCGGGGACTGGGCCGGGCCTCCATCACGGACGTGCCCGGCGGCTCCGTGCTGCTGCAGCCGATCGCGGTCGGCTCCGGTGAGATCGCCGTCGTCGAGGTGTTCGTGCCCGAGTCCGAGGTCTCCAAGGGGGTGGGCACCGCGTGGGCGGTGCTCGCCGGGGTGGGCATCGCGTTGATCATCGGGTCGGTGGCGGTGGCCGACCGGCTGGGCGTACGGATGGTGCGGCCGGCCCGGCGGCTGGTGGAGAGCGCGCATGAGCTGGGGGAGGGGAAGCTGGGAGCGCGCGTTCCTGAGGAGGGGCCCAAGGAACTGCGGCTGGCGGCGGTCGCTTTCAACTCGATGGCCGACCAGGTGGTGCAACTGCTCGCCAACGAAAGGGAGCTGGCGGCTGATCTGTCCCATCGCCTGCGTACTCCGCTGACCGTGCTGCGACTGAACGCGGCCTCGCTGGGCGAGGGACCGGCCGCGGAGCAGACGCGGGTGGCGGTCGAGCAGCTGGAGCGCGAGGTCGACACCATCATCCGGACCGCGCGGGAGGCCAAGCCGCAGACCTCTGCGCCCGGGCCCGGGGCCGGGTGCGACGCCGCCGAGGTGATACGGGAGCGGATGGGCTTCTGGTCGGCGCTGGCGGAGGACGAAGGGCGCAAGGTGCGGCTCGCCGGGGTGGAGCGGCCGGTGCGCATACCGGTCGCCCGGGCCGATCTGGCCGCCGCGCTGGACGCTCTGCTCGGCAATGTGTTCCGGCACACCGCGGAGGGGACCGCGTTCGCGGTGGACGTGCACAACGCCGAGGACGCGGTGATCATCCTGGTCTCCGACGCCGGGGCGGGGATCGCGGACCCGGAGGCGGCGATGGCGCGGGGGCGGGGGTCCGGGAGCGACGGCTCGACCGGGCTGGGGCTGGACATCGTGCGCCGACTCGCCGAGTCGACGGGCGGTGACGTTCGGGTCGGGCGCTCCGTGCTCGGTGGCGCGGAGGTCCGTGTCTGGGTCCAGCTGCACCGGGTGGACCCGGTCCGCCGGGGCCATCGGGGGGCGGTGCGCCGCCGCAGGTTCTCCGCCGCGCGGAGCGCGCACTGAAGCTCCGCGCGGCGCTGCGAGGCGGTGACCGGCGCGTTTTTGCACAGCGGACCGGACCGCTCCGGCAGAGCGGGGGCCGTGGGGCTTTGCGCCCCCTGTGCTCTGGGCATGGTGCTGAAGCGAAGTGGTGTTCGGGGTATGTCCATTACGTTTCGACAACTGGTGGTTCCAGGGCTTGACGCATAACGGGGCATGCGGCTGTTATTGCGCCACCGTGTTCGGTCAAGTTGGTTTCTGGTTGATTATGACCGACTCCATTGGTGCCGTACCGAACCTCGTCCTCAGGAGCCGACATGTCCCTCACTCCCTCTGGTCTCTCCCTCCCCGGACCCAGTCGCCGTACCCTGCTGCGCGGTGCCGGCGGCGCCGTCGCGCTCGGGGCCGGCATACCCCTGCTGAGCGCCTGCGGCGGCAGCGGTTCGTCCGCCTCCGACTCGAAGACCGTCACCGTCGGCTCCAACTCGTCCGACGCGGTGCCGAAGAAGGCCTTCGCCGACATCTACGCGGCCTTCGGCAAGAAGTCCGGCCTGACGGTCGACGTGAACACCAAGGACCACAACACGTTCCAGGAGCAGATCAACTCGTATCTGCAGGGCACGCCGGACGACGTGTTCCACTGGTTCGCGGGCTACCGCATGCAGTTCTTCGCGGCCAAGGGCCTGGCGACCCCGGTCGACGACGTGTGGCAGAAGATCGACGGGAACTTCCCCGACGCGATGAAGAAGCTCAGCAAGGGCGAGGACGGCAAGTACTACTTCGTGCCGCTGTACACCTACCCCTGGGCGCTCTTCTACCGGAAGAGCGTCTTCCAGGAGAAGGGCTACGAGGTCCCCACCACCTGGGACCAGCTGATGGCGCTGTGCAAGCAGATGAAGAAGGACGGCCTCGTCCCGATCGCCTTCGGCGACAAGGACGCCTGGCCCGCGATGGGCACCTTCGACCAGATCAACTTCCGCGCCAACGGCTACGACTTCCACGTGGAGCTGATGGCGGGCAAGGCCTCCTGGACGGACGCCAAGGTGCGCAAGGTCTTCGACCTGTGGTCCGAGCTCCTGCCCTACCACCAGGAGGGCGCGGTCGGCCGTACCTGGCAGGACGCCGCCCAGACGCTGGTGTCGAAGAAGGCGGGCATGTACCTGCTGGGCACCTTCGTGGGCCAGCAGTTCACCAACGAGGCCGACCGCGAGGACCTCGACTTCTTCGCCTTCCCGGAGATCGACCCGGCCTACGGCCAGGACACGGTCGAGGCGCCCACCGACGGCTTCATGCTCTCCAAGGCGAAGAAGAACCACTCGGGTTCGGTGAAGCTGCTGGAGTACCTGGGCACTCCGGAGGCCGAGGAGATCTACCTCAAGTCCGACCCGAACGTCGTCGCCGCCTCCACCAAGGCCGACACCTCCTCGTACAGCGCCCTGCAGAAGAAGGCGTACGAGATGATCTCCGGCGCCAAGAGCCTCACCCAGTTCATGGACCGCGACAGCCGTCCGGACTTCACCTCGACCGTGATGCAGCCCGCGCTGCAGAAGTTCATCCGTGACCCCAAGGGGGTCGACAGCGTGTTGACCTCGATCGAGCGCCAGAAGAAGACGATCTTCGCGTCCGAATGAGCAGCAGAATGACAACCGACATCCCCGCGAAG
The DNA here is from genome assembly GCF_004023625.1 of Streptomyces cavernae. GTDB lineage: Bacteria > Actinomycetota > Actinomycetes > Streptomycetales > Streptomycetaceae > Streptomyces > Streptomyces cavernae. The sequence goes on from NZ_RPDJ01000014.1 coordinate 141,486, forward strand.
TCCCCGGAGGCGGCCGCCGTGCCGCCTCCGGGCGCTGCCCCGGTCAAGCAGCCGGCCAAGCAGGGGCACCAGCGCCTGCTCACCCGCCGCGACCGGCTCACGCTCGGCCTCATGGCCGGCCTGCCGACGATCCTGCATGTGACCCTCGTCTGGGTCACCGCGCTCGCCTCGATCCTGCTCGCCTTCACCACCTGGGACGGCATCGGCTTCGACACCATCAAGTGGGTCGGGTTCGACAACTTCAAGGAACTGTTCACCAACAACCCGCAGTTCTGGCCCGCCGTCGAGCACAACGTCGTCTGGTTCGTGGTCCTGATCCTGATCCCGACGCCGCTCGGCCTGTTCCTCGCCGTGCAGCTGGACAAGAAGATCCGCTTCAGCCGGGTCTACCAGACGGCCTTCTTCCTGCCGGTGGTCCTGTCGATGGCCGTCATCGGTTTCGTCTGGCAGCTGGTCTACAACCCCGACACGGGTCTGATCAACAGCGTCATCGGGGCCAACGAGCCCGGCAAGTACATCGACTGGATCGGCGACCCGGACCTGAACCTCTGGGCGGTCCTCATCGCCGCGTCCTGGCGCCACACCGGCTACCTGATGATCCTCTACCTGGCCGGCCTGAAGGGCGTCGACCCGGCGCTGCGCGAAGCCTCCGCCCTGGACGGCGCCAACGAGTGGCAGACGTTCAAGAACGTCATCTTCCCCACCCTGCGGCCCACCAACACCATCGTCCTGGTCGTCACCATCATCGAGGCCCTGCGCGCCTTCGACCTGGTGTTCGTCTTCAACAAGGGCGCCGAGGGCACCGAGCTCCTCTCCATCCTGATCACGAACAACATCATCGGTGAGTCCAGCCGCATCGGATACGGCTCCGCGATCGCCGTCGTCCTCCTGGTGATCTCCCTCGCCGTGATCATCCCGTACCTGGTGGCCACCTTCCGGAAGGAGCGGCGCGCATGAGCACCTCCACCGCCACGCTCGGCAAGCAGCGCACCCCCATCCGCCCGGCCCGGATCCTGCTGCACCTCTTCCTCGCCGGGGCGGCGCTCTCCTGGCTGGCGCCGCTGCTGTGGGCGATGTACTCGGCGCTGCGGCCGTACTCCGAGACCAGCGAGAAGGGCTATGTGTCCTGGCCGGACACGCTGAACTTCGACAACTTCACCAACGCGTTCACACAGTCGGAGATGTCCCACTACTTCGCGAACACGCTGGTGATCGCGGTTCCGGCCGTGCTGCTCACGCTGTTCCTGTCGTCGATGGTCGCCTTCTACGTCGCCCGCTTCGACTTCCGTCTCAACCTGGCGCTGCTGCTGATCTTCACGGCCGGCAACCTGCTGCCGCAGCAGGTCATCATCACCCCGCTGTACCGCCTCTACCTGCTCATCGACCTGCCCGGCATCACGATGAGCGGCAAGCTGTACGACTCGGCGCTCGGCCTCGTCCTCATCCACGTGGCGTTCCAGTCCGGCTTCTGCGCCTTCGTGCTGAGCAACTACATGAAGATGCTGCCGCACGAGCTGACCGAGGCGGCGCTGGTGGACGGCGCGTCCGTGTGGCGGCTGTACTGGCAGATCACCCTGCCGCTGTGCAAGCCGGCGATGGCGGCACTGGCCACCCTGCTGTCGATCTGGATCTACAACGACTTCTTCTGGGCCCTCGTGCTGATCTCGACCGGCGAGAACATGCCGATCACCTCGGCGCTGAACAACCTCTCCGGGCAGTACTTCACGGATCCCAACCTGATCGCCGCCGGCGCCCTGATCACCGCTGTCCCGGTACTGATCGTGTACTTCCTGCTCCAGCGCCAGTTCGTCAGCGGCCTCACGCTGGGCGCCAACAAGGGCTGACAAGCCCTGACCTTCCGAAAGAGAACCACCGTGCCCCAGCCCTTCACCCCCGTCGCCTCCCTCCCCGTGGACCCGGTCAACGCCCGGGTCCACGAGGAGGGCTGGCAGTCCTGGAGCCCCAGCGGCGCCTACGCCCTCGGCGACAAGCCGTACCGCCCGACCAACGACAACTGGGCGACGGTCTGCTACCGCCCGGGCGTCAGCGTCCCGGAGGGCACCTTCCAGGGCGAGGGACTGCTCGCGCTCGATCCCGGCGACGGCTCACCGGTCCGGCTGTGGGCGGCGGTGGACCCGATCCACGAGGTGCCGTCCGTCCGCCTCGTCGTGACGGACGGAGCGGCACACGTCAGCGCCGACGGCCCGGTCAGGGAATGGACCGGTACGGACATCCAGTCGGTGCTGGCGGACTGGGCCTCCGGTCTCGGGGTCGAGGCGCCCCGCCCGGCACCCACCGTCTGGTGCTCCTGGTACGAGTACTTCACCGCCGTCACCGAGGACGACATCCACGAGAACCTCCGCGCGATGGACACCCTCGACCTGCCCGTCGACGTCGTCCAGATCGACGACGGCTACCAGAGCGCCCTCGGCGACTGGCTCACCCTCTCCGGCCGCTTCCGCTCCCGCGCGGACATCGCCGACACCATCCGGGCGCGGGGACGCCGGGCGGGCATCTGGACGGCACCGTTCCTGGTCGACCCGAGCAGCGGCCTCGCCGCACGGCACCCGGACTGGCTGGTCCGGGACGCCGACGGCGGGCCGCTCCACGCGGGCCGCAACTGGGGGCACGACCTGTACACCCTGGACACCACCCACCCGGGCGCGGCGGCGTACCTGACGGACGTCTTCGCCACCCTGCGCACCGAGGGCTACGACTACTTCAAGGTCGACTTCCTCTACGCGGGCGCGCTGGAGGGCGTGCGCCACGACGGGGGCATGGACGCCCTGTCCGCGTACCGGGCGGGCATCCGGCTGATCCGCGAGGCGATCGGGAAGGACGCCTACCTGCTCGGCTGCGGCGCCCCGATCCTGCCGTCCATCGGCCTGTTCGACGCGATGCGGGTCAGCCCCGACACGGCCCCGCACCGCCGCCCCGAGGCCGACGACTACAGTCAACCCGGCCAGGACCCTGCCGAGTTCACCGGTGCCGGCCGCCAGTGGCAGCACGGCCGGCTCTGGGTCAACGACCCCGACTGCCTGATGGCCCGCCCGGCCGTGGAGACCCGGGAGCGCTGGGCGGAGCACGTCGAGGCCACCGGCGGACTGATGGCCTCCAGCGACCGTCTGCTGTCGCTGGACACCTGGGGCGTGGAAACCACCCGCCGCCTCCTGACGGGAGTCGCCCGATGAACCGAACGCTGTCCGTCCCCGGTATCGCCTACGGCGGCGACTACAACCCCGAGCAGTGGCCCGAGGAGGTGTGGGCCGAGGACGTGCGCCTGATGCGCGAGGCCGGGGTGAACATGGTCAGCGTCGGCATCTTCTCCTGGGCGCTGCTCGAACCGGCCGAGGGCGTCTACGACTTCTCACGCATGGACCGAATCCTCGACCTGCTGCACGAGAACGGGATCGCCGCGGACCTCGCCACCCCGACGGCGGCCCCGCCGGCGTGGTTCTTCCGTGCCCATCCGCAGGCGCTGCCGGTCGACCACGACGGCCGCACGCTGTCGTACGGCAGCCGCCAGACGTTCTGCCCCAGCAGCCCCGCCTACCGCCAGGCCGCGCTGCGGATCGCGCGGGCCCTCGCCGAGCGGTACGCCGACCATCCGGCCGTCGTCATGTGGCACGTGCACAACGAGTACGGCTGCCACAACGCGGCCTGCTACTGCGACACCAGCGCACAGGCGTTCCGGAGCTGGCTGCGCGCCCGGTACGGGGACGACCTGGCGGCCCTGAACGACGCCTGGGGCACCACCTTCTGGAGCCAGTGGTACTACGACTGGGACGAGATCCTGCCGCCCCGCGCCACCGGCGCCGTGCCCAACCCGACCCACCAGCTGGACTGGCGCCGCTTCTGCTCCGACGAGCTGCTGTCGCTGTGCCGGGCGGAGCGGGACGTGCTGCGGGAGGCGGCCCCGGAGATCCCCGCCACCACCAACTTCATGGTGATGTACAACTTCGACGCCCTGGACTACTGGCGCTGGGCCCCGGAACTGGACATCGTCTCCAACGACCACTACCTGCGCTCCACCGACCCCGAGTCGGAGATCGACGTAGCGCTCAGCGGCGACCTCGTCCGCTCCCTCGCGGGAGGCCGCCCGTGGCTGCTGATGGAGCACTCGACGGGTGCGGTGAACTGGCAGCCCGTCAACCGGGCCAAGGGTCCGGGCGAGCTGCGCCGCAACGCGCTGGCCCATGTGGCGCACGGCGCGGACGGCATCGCGTACTTCCAGTGGCGGGCGGCGAAGGCGGGCGCGGAGCAGTGGCACTCGGCGATGCTGCCGCACACCGGCACGGACAGCCGGATCTGGCAGGACGTCGTACGGCTCGGCGCGGATCTGAAGGCGCTGGCCGAGGTGCGCGGCAGCACGCGCACTGCCGAGGTGGCCGTGGTGTGGGACTGGAACGCCCGCTGGGCCCTCGAACTGCCCTCCCAGCCGAGCGAGGAGGTCCGCTACCTGGACCTGGTCCGGGCCTGGTACGAGCCGCTGTGGCGATCCGGAGTCGCGGTGGACTTCGTGCGGCCGGACGCGGACCTGTCGTCGTACCGGCTGGTCCTGGCCCCGAGCCTGTATCTGGTCGACGACGCGGGCGCGGCCAACCTCACCGGCTTCGCCGCACGCGGCGGCACGCTGGCGGTGGGCTTCCACAGTGGCGCGGTCGACGAGAACTGCCATGTCCGGCTGGGCGGTTACCCGGGCGCCTTCCGTCAGGCCCTGGGCGTACGCACCGACGAACTCTTCCCGCTGCTGCCGGGCGAGTCACCGGGCCTGAGCGGCGAGGTCCCCGCGGGCGCCACCGCCACGCTGTGGTCGGAACGCCTCCGTCTCGAAGGCGCCGAGGCGATCGCCTCGTACACCTCGGGCGTCCTGGCCGGTGTCCCGGCGGTGACGCGGCACACCCACGGCGCGGGCACCGCCTGGTACCTGGCCACCCGCCCAGACCCGACGACCCTCGCCGGCCTCCTGGACCGCATGCGCACCGAGGCCGGTGTGGAGCCGGTCCGAACCACGCCGGAGGGTGTGGAGGCCGTACTGCGGCGCGGCGCGGACGCCGACTACCTCTTCCTGATCAACCACACCGACCAGCCTGCCGAGGTCCCCGTCTCCGCCGAGGCGACGGAGCTCCTCACGGGCAAGCCGGTGCCGGGCTCCGTCGCCGTCCCGTCGGGGGAGGTCGCGGTGGTGCGGGAGCTGCGCGGCGGGTCGTGAGGGGGCTCATCCTGGTGAGGGCGCCATGCCCTCGGGGCGCGACACTCCCCCTCGAAGTGTCGCGCCCCTCCCCCCTCACCTCCGGCGGTCGGGCCTTCCCCTAGAACCCGTCCACCGCCGGAAGCGTGCCCGTACGCGCCGCGCGCCCGTACCACCGGGCGCTCGACTTCGGCGTGCGCACCTGCGTCGCGTAGTCCACGTACACCGCACCGAAGCGCTTGCCGTAGCCGTACGACCACTCGAAGTTGTCCATCAGCGACCACAGGAAGTAGCCGCGGACGTCCGCGCCGTCGGCGATCGCCCGGTGCACGGCCGACAGATGACCGTGCAGATAGGCGATCCGCTCGGGATCGTGGACGTTGCCGTCGGGGTCGGGCTTGTCGTCGTAGGCCGCGCCGTTCTCCGTGATGTACAGCGGCAGGCCCGGCGCCTCACGCGTGTAGCGCATGATCAGCTCGTGCAGGCCCGTCGGGTCGATCGTCCAGCCCATCTCCGTGCGGTCACCCGGCGTCTGGTGGAACGCGATGTCGTCCGCACCCGGCCAGGGCGAGTACTGGCTCGCGCCGTGCCCGTCGGCGCGCGGCCCGCTCGGGGCGTTGACCGTCGCCGAAACCAGGGCGGGGGTGTAGTAGTTGAGGCCCAGCGCGTCCAACGGCTGCTGGATCATCTGGAGATCGCCGTCCAGGACGTACGACCAGTCGGTGACCGAGGCCGTGTCCGCGAAGAGCTGTGCGGGGTACGCGCCGTGCAGCATCGGACCGTGGAAGACCCCGTTGGCCAGGTCGTCGATCCGGCGGCCCGCCTCCAGGTCCGCCGCATCCTGGGAAACCGTCCTGATCACCGAGGAGTTCAGGCTCACCGCGACGCTGTTGCGGGCGGGCATCGCCGAGCGGAGGGCCGATGTGCCGAGGCCGTGCGCCAGGTTCAGATGGTGCGCCGCTCGCAGTGACGCCTCCGCGTCCGTACGGCCCGGCGCGTGCACCCCGGAGGCATAGCCCAGGAACGCGCTGCACCACGGCTCGTTGAGGGTGATCCACTGCTCCACGCGGTCGCCGAGTGCCTCGCCCACGAGCTGCGCGTACTCGGCGAACCGGAACGCGGTGTCGCGCTCGGGCCAGCCGCCCGCATCCTCCAGCTCCTGCGGCAGGTCCCAGTGGTACAGGGTGAGCGCGGGCCGGATGCCGGCCGCGAGGAGTTCGTCGACCAGGCGGCGGTAGAAGTCCAGGCCGCGCTGGACCGCGGGACCGCGGCCGGTCGGCTGCACCCGGGACCAGGACACCGAGAAGCGGTAGGCGCCCAGGCCGAGGTCCTTCATCAGCGCCACGTCGTCGCGGTAACGGTGGTAGTGCTCGACAGCGATGTCACCGGTCTCGCCACCTGCCGTCTTGCCCGGAGTATGGCTGAACGTGTCCCAGATCGACGGCGTCCGGCCGTCCTCGCGCACCGCTCCCTCGATCTGGTACGCCGAGGTCGCGGCGCCCCAGAGGAAGGCAGGCGGGAAGGTCACCGGGCTCCCCGGGGTGGCCGGAGCAGCCAGAGTGGCCGGGTTTGCGGATTCAGGCATGGAAGCGCTCCCATAGCGGGTCAGAGGTCAGAGGTCTCAGGGAAGCGGGGGCCGGGACTGCGCTGGCCCGGCCCCGTCGGGGGATTCAGCCCTTGACGGCGCCCTGCATGATGCCGCCCACGATCTGCTTGCCGAAGATCGCGAAGACCAGCAGCAGGGGCAGCGTGCCGAGCAGCGCGCCGGCCATGATCAGGGACTGGTCGGGGGTGTAGCCGCGACCCAGGCCCGCGACCGCGACCTGCACGGTCGGGTTGCCCATCTGGGTCAGCACCAGGAACGGCCACATGAAGTCGTTCCAGGTCTGCACGAACGTCAGCATCCCGAGCACGGCCATCGCGGGCCGGGCCGCCGGGAACACCACGTGCCACACCACGCGCCAGCTGCTCGCGCCGTCCACACGAGCCGCCTCGATGATCTCGTCGGGCAGCGCCTGGATCAGGTACTGCCGCATGAAGAACACACCGAACGCGCTCACCAGCGACGGCAGGATCACCGCCTGCAGCTGGTCGGTCCAGTCGAGCTTGGCGACCATCATGTACAGCGGGATCACACTCAGCTGCGGCGGCACCATCATCGTGCCGATCACGATCAGCATCAGCGCGCCGCGGCCCCTGAACCGCAGCTTGGCGAAGGCGAAACCGGCGATCGTCGACATGAAGACGATGGTCAGTGCCGAAGTGCCCGCCACGATCGTTGTGTTGAAGAACGCCTCACCCAGATTGGCGTCCTTCCAGGCGATCTCCAGCTTGTCGAAAAGACCCGAACCGAACCAGAACGGCGGCGGCGTCTGCGCGAGCCGCTGGTTGTCACGCGAGGCGGCGATCGCCGTCCACACCAGCGGGAACAACGACACCAGTGTGAACACGATGAGGATCGCGTACGCGATCGGGCCACCGTGCAACTGCCCGCCCGCCCGCGCGGACTTCGGCAGCCGGGGGCCTTTTGTCTTCTCGACGGGCTTGGTCTCCGGGGGCGTCACAGTCGTCGTCACGGCCACAACTCCTAACTACTGGCGCGCAGCCGGCGCGAGATGACGTAGTTGACGATGCCGATGACGATCAGGATCAGGAACATCGTCCAGGCGATCGCCGAGGCACGGCCCAGGTGCTGGGCGACCCAGCCCTGCTCGTACAGATACAGGCCCAGCGTCTGGAACTGGTGCTCCGCGCCGCCGGAGGTGCCCTTGTTGGCGTCGAACAGCAGCGGCTCGCCGAAGACCTGGCTCGCCCCGATCGTCGAGACGACACAAGTGAACAGGATCGTCGGACGCAGCGCCGGCAGCGTCACGTGGATGAACTGCTGCCAGCGGTTGGCCCCGTCCAGGGCGGCCGACTCGTAGAGGTCGTGCGGGATCGCCTGCATCGCGGCGAGGTAGATCAGCGCGTTGTAGCCGGTCCAGCGCCAGATGATGATCGACGAGACGGCGATCTGCGAAGCCCACGTGTCGTTCTGCCAGTCGACCGCGTCGATGCCGACCGTGTCGAGCGCCCAGTTGATCATGCCGTAGTCCCGGCCGAAGAGCAGCACGAACACCAGCGAGGCGGCGGCGATCGACGTCGCGTACGGCGCGAGCATCGCGACCCGGAAGAACGTCGAGGCCCGCAGCTTGTAGTTGAGGATGTGGGCGATGCCCATCGCCATCAGCAACTGCGGAACGGTGGAGATGATGCCGATGGTCAGGGTGTTCTTCGCCGCGTTCCAGAAGAAGTCGTCGTCGAAGATCCGGGTGTAGTTGCGCAGCCCAACCCAGTTCATGTCGGTCGGCGCGGTCAGCTCCACCTGGTGCAGCGAGGCCCAGCCCGTGTAGATCAGCGGGAACAGGCCGAACGCGACGAACAGCAGGAAGAACGGCGACACGAACGCGTACGGGCTCCAGCGGATGTCCCGCTGCCAGCGCCGGGACAGCCGGTCCCGGCGCCGCCGCTCCTTCTCCACGGCGGCGTCCTCGGGCGGGCGGCCCGGGGCCGCGCCCCCCTTCACAGGGGGCGCGGCGGTGTCGTTCCGGGTGGCCATACGGGTCACTGGTCCAGCTTGTTGTCGATGGTCTTGATCGCGGACTCCCAGGCGTCCTTGGCCGACTTGCCCTTCGTCACCAGGATCACGCCGTTGTCCGACAGGCCCTGCATGATGATCTGGTCCTTCGGGCCGATCACCTGGACCGGGGCCGCCTTGGCGGCCTCCGCGAAGATCGGGCCGATCTTCTGGTCACCGGTCATCTCGTTCGTCGCGTCCGTCACTTCGGGCATGGTGTAGGCGGACGGCGCGCTCGGGAAGCTGGCCTGCACCTTGAACAGCTTCGCCTGCTGCTCCGGCGCGGTCAGCCAGGTCACGAACTTCTGGGCCTCCTTCACGTTCTTGCCGCTCTTCGGCACGGTGAGGAAGGTGCCGCCCCAGTTGCCGCCCTTGGGCGCGACGGCCACGGCCCACTTGCCGGCGGCTTCGGGCTTCGCGTTGCCCTTGATCGTGCCCAGCATCCACGGCGGGCAGGCGATCGCGGCGAACTTGTTGTTGGCGATCGTGGAGTTCCAGGACGGCTGGAACTGGGTCTGCGACTGGACGAGGCCCTTCTCCGCGGCCTCCGCGGTCAGGTTGAAGGCGGCCTGGACGGCCGGGTTCGTCTTGTAGATGACCTCACCGGAGGAGTCGTAGAACTTCTCCTTCTCGCTGCTGAGGATCGCGTTGATCAGGCCGCCGGGGGAGTCCATGAAGAAGGTGCCCTTGGGAGCCTTCGACTTGTACCGCTCGCCGACGTCGACGAGCTTGGCCCAGTCACCGGCCCACAGCTTGCCGACCTCGGAGGGGTCGGTGGGCAGACCGGCCTGCTTGAAGAGGTCCGTGCGGTAGCAGATCGCCATCGGGCCGACGTCGGTGCCGAGGCCGATGGTCTTGCCGTCCTTGGTGGTGGCCTGCTGCCACTTCCAGGGCAGCCACTTGCTCTTGTCCACGCCCGGAGCCTTCGACATGTCTTCGAGCTTGTCGGCCTGGGTGGCCGTGACCTCGGCTATGTTGGCGACTTCGACGGCCTGGACGTCCAGCAGGCCGCTGTTGGTGGTCAGGTGGTTCAGCAGCGCCGGGTAGTAGTTCTCGTTGCGCTCGACGACGTTCTGCTCGATCTTGATCTTCGGGTTGAGCTTCTCGTACTCGTCGTAGAGACCGGCTTCCTTGAAGCCCATGGTGCCGAAGAGGCCCACCGAGATCGTGGTCTTGCCGCCGCCGCCGCCCGACGACGAGTTCTCCTCGTCCTTGCCGTCGTCGGCACAGCCGGCCAGCAGCCCGGCGCCCAGCGTGGCGACGGCCGCCAGGACCACCGTCTGGCGGGTCCAGGTACGTGCTCGCATTGCGTCCTCCTGATGCCCTGACGTGCCGACCCCCCGGCCAACTGCTCTGTTGGGCCCGTTTTGTTCATGCTGCGGCTCGGGCGGGGAACGTGCGGGTTGTGTATGTGCCAGGTGCCGTGGGAGCGCTCCCACATGTGATGTGTTGAAGAGTCGTCGGTCTCGGCGGGGGTGTCAAGACGATGCGCGCGGCGAGATGTGTTCAGTTATCGGGACGTTAACTAACGCCCGTCGGTCGCGGTGCGGGCCCCCGGCCGGGCGGTGGACATCATGCATGACTGTTAGATTCCAGCCGAACGCGGTGTGACCGGGCGGGACGGAGGCGGGCCATGGCAGTCCACGGAGGACGCGGCCGGAGTGGTGGGCGGCCCACGCTGGAGGAGGTCGCCGCGCGGGCCGGAGTGGGCCGGGGCACGGTGTCCCGGGTGATCAACGGCTCGCCCCGGGTCAGTGACGCGACCCGGGCCGCGGTCGAGGCGGCGGTCGCGGAACTCGGGTACGTACCGAACACCGCGGCCCGCGCGCTGGCCGCGAACCGCACGGACGCCATCGCGCTGGTCGTGCCCGAGCCGGAGACCCGCTTCTTCGCCGAGCCGTACTTCTCGGACGTGCTGCGCGGGGTCGGCGCGGAGCTGTCGGAAACCGAGATGCAACTCCTGCTGATCTTCGCGGGCAGCGACCGGGAGCGGCGCCGGCTGGCCCAGTACCTGGCCGCTCACCGGGTCGACGGGGTGCTGCTGGTCTCCGTGCACGCCGACGACCCCCTGCCCGACCTGCTGGCGCAGTTGGAGATCCCGGCGGTGATCAGCGGCCGCCGCTCGGCGGACGAGACGCTTCCCTCGGTGGACTCGGACAACTTCGGCGGGGGCCGTTCCGCCGCCCAGCACCTGATCGCACAGGGCCGCCACACCATCGCCCATCTCGCGGGACGGCTCGACGTCTACGGTGCCCAGCGCCGCATCGACGGCTACCGCGACGCCCTGCGGGAGGCGGGTCGGGAGGTGGACGAGACCCTGATCGCGCCGGGTGACTTCACGGAGGAGGGCGGCCGCCGTGCCATGGCCGACCTGCTCGCCCGCCACCCCTCGGTGGACGCCGTCTTCGCCGGCTCCGACGTGATGGCGGCGGGTGCCCGCCAGGCACTGCGCGAGGCGGGCCGCCGCATACCCGACGACGTGGCCCTGGTCGGCTTCGACGACTCGGCGATCGCCCGCCACCTGGACCCACCGCTCACCAGCGTGCGCCAGCCGATCGAGGAGATGGGCCGGGCGATGATCGACCTCCTCCTGGCGGAGATCGCCGACCGCCGCCCCGTCGCATCACGGGGGCTGGACCGGCGGCAGGTGGTGCTGCCGACGGAGCTGGTAGTGCGGGCTTCCTCGTGAGCGAGGTCGCGAACGTCCCCCGGCTACCTTTCGGCCCGCGTCGACTCCCACCGGACCTCGCCGTCGTGCAGCACGTCCGTCGGTGCCAGACCGGCCGCCCTGGCCACGGCCGCGGATGCCGCGTGCCGCGGGTGGATGTGCGCTACGAGCGTGCGTACGGGAAGCGCCGCCGCGAGGGCGCGCGCGGCCTCCCCGGCGAAGCCCCGGCCCTGCCAGGGCGTGCCCACGACCCAGGCGATTTCGGCCACTTGGTCGGTGATCGTCGCCTGGACCGTGCCCACGAGGCTGGACTCCGCGCGCAGCCGCAGCACCCAGTTGCACCAAATGACGCCGGGGTCGGGCGAGCCGGTGGTCCAGCGTTCGTATCGTGAACGCAGCTCCTGGGCCGTCTCCGGCGTGCCCCCGGTGAACCGGTGCAGCGCCGGGTCCGCGAGCACCACCGCCATCTCCTCGGCGTGTTCGACGAGCAGGGGCAGCAGGTCCAGGCGGGCGGTGTGCAGGGGCTGGGCTTCCATGCGCGGAGCGTACGCGGAAGGTGACGATCGCCTCACGCGGATATCGCGTCCGTTCGCTCACCTTTCGAGTGGATCACTCACATTGTCCTCACGCGCAGCGACGTATGCTTCACACCATGTCCACGCCCCGCCGAGCCCGCCGTACCGCCGATGAGGTGAACGAGGAGATCCGTGCGCTCTGGCAGCGTGCCCGCGGTCGGCTCGACGCCGAGCAGCGGCGGGAGTACCAGCGACTGGTGATGGAATGGGCGGCCGCGGCCGGCACCGGGTCCAGCGCGCCCCGCGAGGGTGCGCCGCCCCGGGGCGGGCAGGCCCGCGACGGCGCGGTGTCCAGGCGGGGGCCGGTCCGCGCGGCCTGAGATCAACTCACGCGTGCAGGCGCGGACTTGGCGCCGGCGTCTGTGTCAGGACGCCTTCGAGAAGCCGGCAGCCGGGCAACCCGGCAGACGGGAAACGAAATCGCCCCGATCCGGAACCCGGATCGGGGCGATTCACCGAGGGTGAGTGACGGGACTCGAACCCGCGACATCCTGGACCACAACCAGGTGCTCTACCAGCTGAGCTACACCCACCGCGACCGGTCCGAGCTGTTTCGCCGACCGGCCGAGAAAAAGTGTACAGGGTCCGAAGGGGTGCTCGCGCACGGCTTTCGCGGGGGGTCGCGCCGGCACCGGCACGGGCGTGCGGTGCCTACGGCGCAGGCAGGACGTGCTTCGCGGCGATGGCCTTGGCGGTGTCGGAGTCCGGGCCGGGCAGCGGGACGAAGATCGCCTCGCGGTAGTAGCGCAACTCCGCGATGGACTCCTGGATGTCCGCCAGCGCCCGGTGGTTGCCGTTCTTCTCGGGGCTGTTGAAGTACGCGCGGGGGTACCAGCGGCGGGCGAGTTCCTTCACGGAGCTGACGTCCACGATCCGGTAGTGGAGGTAGTCCTCCAGCGTGGGCATGTCACGCGCGAGGAAGCCGCGGTCGGTGCCCACCGAATTGCCGCACAGCGGCGCCTTGCCCGGTTCTTTGACGTGCTCGCGTACATAGGCCAGCACCTGCTCCTCGGCGTCGGCGAGCGTGGTCCCGGCGGCCAGTTCGTCGAGGAGACCGGAGGCGGTGTGCATGGCGCGTACCACCTCCGGCATGGTCTCCAGGGCCGCGTCCGGCGGGCGGATCACGATGTCCACCCCTTCGCCGAGAACGTTCAGCTCGGAGTCGGTGACCAGCGCGGCCACCTCGATGAGAGCGTCGTTCGACAACGAGAGACCGGTCATCTCGCAGTCGATCCACACCATGCGATCGTTCATGGCCTCAACCCTACGGCCCGTGGCCGGTCAGGGGCAGGTGGGGGACGGTGCCCGGGGCCGCGTTGGGGGTTCGGGGCGCCACGGTGTTGGGGGTTCGGGGCGCCACGGTGTTCCCGGGCGGACCGCACGGGCGAGGACCCGGGAGCCAGAAACTCCCGGGCCCTCATCAGGTCGGTGCCCGCGCGCCTTCATCGGGCGTCCCGGGCCCCTCAGCAGGTCGCGGTCCCGCGTCCTACGGCGCGCTCCGTTGTCCGGGCAGGCTGGGCCGCCCCGACGCGTACAGATCCGACGCGGGCCGGTGTGAGTCCGTCGTCAGGGATGTGGTCGCCGTCGGCCCCAGCGAGGTCGCCGCCGCGGTGCGGCGGGCCTGGTGCGGGAGCGGACCGTTGTCCGAGGACAGCGAGGGCTCGTTGTCCACCGGCTTCTCGCCCTGCGGGCGCCGGGCCCGGTACGCCGCCCGGTACGCGGCCGGGGACGAGCCGAGCTGGCGCCGGAAGTGCCCGCGCAGCGCCACCGGCGAACGGAACCCGCAGCGCCCGGCGACCTCGTCGACCGAGTAGTCGGAGGTCTCCAGGAGCCGCTGCGCCTGCAGCACCCGTTGCGTGATCAACCACTGCAGGGGCGCGCTTCCGGTCAGCGAACGGAACCTGCGGTCGAAGGTCCGCCGGCTCATGTACGCGCGCGCGGCGAGCGTCTCCACGTCGAACTGCTCGTGAAGGTGCTCCAGCGCCCAGGCGACGACCTCCGCGAGCGGGTCGGCGCCGATCTCCTCTGGTAAAGAACGGTCCAGGTAGCGCTCCTGACCGCCGCTGCGCCGGGGCGGGACCACCAGACGGCGGGCGAGCGCGCCCGCGGCCTCGTTTCCGTGGTCCGTCCTGACGATGTGGAGACAGAGGTCGATTCCGGCCGCCGTACCCGCCGACGTGAGGACGTCTCCGTCGTCCACGAACAGCTCGCGCGGATCGACGTGCACGGACGGATAGCGCTTGGCCAGCGTCGGCGCGTACATCCAGTGCGTGGTGGCCGGGCGGCCGTCCAGCAGCCCGGCGGCGGCCAGCACGAAGGCGCCGGTGCACAGCCCCACGATGCGGGCACCCTCCTCATGTGCCCGGCGCAGCGCGTCGAGCGCCTCCTCCGGCGGCGGCGAGGTGATCGAACGCCAGGCCGGCACCACGACGGTGCCCGCCCGGGCGATCGCCTCCAGGCCATGCGGCGCGGTCAGTTCCAGGCCCCCTGTGGTCCGCAGTGGGCCTTCCTCTCCGGCGCACACCAGCAGTCGGTAGCGCGGTACGCCGGCGTCCTGGCGGTCAATCCCGAACACCGACAGCGGAATGGAGCTCTCGAAGATGGGGCCGCCGCTGAACAGCAGCACCGCGACGATCTCCTTGCGGCGTCGCCCGGACAGCTTCCGGGCCGCGGCTTCCGGCGCGGCAGCGGAGTCGTGGCTCATACTGCTAAGCCCCCCTCGGTGGTCGCGGCTCCTCGGTTGTGTCGCTCCTGCACGTTTCCCCTCGGTCCTGCACGAGTCCCCCGCCGTAAGACAGTCAAGATCGAATCTACTGTGTCCCGTGATGCCAACGTGGCCAGTTCAGCACTCGGCACAATGTCGACATGGCAACTTGGCGTGAAGCATTCGGTCACGAAGCGTTGCACTCGGGGGCCCCGCAGGGAAGTGCGCCTCGTTCGAGTGGCCAATCCCCATAGGGTACGGAGGCCTTTCGGCCCCCTTTCGGCGCAGGTCGAACAGGGGGTGCAGGGTTGTTCGACCGGGGGGTAACCGGTTGGTGGAAGTTGGCTGAAAAGATTCGGAGGCGCGCGCACAAACCGGTCAGTCAACCGGCGTAGTTCCGCCGAAGTGGCGGCCGCCTCTGTGCGCCCCCGTTCCGGTCCGTCCGTGGCGGCCCCGGTGGGGCGTGATCTCCTCGGCCGACGGGCGTGCCGCCACCCGCTCGGAGTGCCGCAGCAGTATCCGGCAGGCGCCCGTGACGGCGGCCAGGCCCAGTGCCGCCCCGGCGGCCCCGGCCAGGGAGGTCCCGAACCAGACGAGGACGACCGGAACCAGCACGCAGCTGAAGGCCGCCCAGCGGACCACCTCGCCCGCGCCGTCCTGCCCCGGCGGCGCGCCCTCGGGCTGCGGCCGGTGCCCCCCTCGGGGGGCGGGGGCGGGCGGGGGCACGGTCGAGGTTCCGGGCACGGCGGGCTCCCTAGGGCGATGGCTTACCAGGGTTCAACGCGTGGCGGGACGGGCGGTCACTTTCACGGGGGCCATACGAGTCGTACGAGACTGTCATACGCAACGCCGGTTCCGCGCCGACGTGTGACCGAACGGTGGGTGCGGCTGCGGAGGCCTGTGCAAACCGGCTGTACGGGGCAGCAACCATTGCGTTACGGGCGTCCGCTCATGCATGCTCCCTGGAACCCCGTGAAGCCCGGGCGGGCTCTGGGCAGGAGAGGAGTGGCGCCGTACCCTTGGGGGTATGGGGTTGGGAAGGTGATTCCCGGACACAGCTCCGCCGCATGTTGTCGTCCCATCCCACGAGGATCAAAACGCCGAGATACCCATGGCCGGTCACGAATTCTTCGATCCCGCGGACCGCAAGCGTCCCGTCGCCGACCCCACGGCGGCCGAGCCCTTTGCGGCGGAAGAGACACGCCCCACCTGCGATCCGGCGTTCAAGCACGGCGTGGTCGTCGGCTTCGACGGTTCCACGTCGAGTGAGCGCGCCCTCGCGTACGCGATCGGTATGGCCCACCGCTCCGGCTCCGGGCTGATCATCGTGCACGTCGCCAACCGGCTGCCCACCACCGTGTGGGCCGGCTGCGAGCCCCCCGTCTTCGTCGACGTGCCGGACCACCGCACCGAGGTGCTCGGGCTCGAGCTGGCGTGCGCTGACTATCTGGCAGAGGTGCCCTGGATCCTCGTCGAGCGGGGTGGCGACATCTGCCACGAACTCGAAGAGGTGGGCCGGGAGTACGAGGCCGACGCCATCGTCGTCGGCTCCACGCACGGGATCGTCGGCCGTATCTTCGGCTCGGTCGCGGGGCGGCTCGCCAAGCGGGCGCGGCGTCCCGTGGTCGTCATTCCCTGACGGCTCCCGTGGTCGTCATCCGTGACGGCTTCTATCGTCGTCTACTGACGGCTCCCGTGGTCGTCGTCTCCTGGCGGCTCTCGTCGTGGTCATCCTCCGAAGGCTCCGCCCTCCCGGTCGCGTCCCAGGTGGGACAGAGAAGCGGAATAGTCAACTCCCTTTGTTGTCGCATAAATCTACCCGCGCGTAGAGGTGTTTGTGCCTTTGTGAAGGGCATATACCGGACGCCGGTTCCACCAAGTGACCGGAACGCGCGCAGCACAACTGCACAGCCAAGAAGGGAGCCCGCCGTGGACAACGGAGTCTCTGCGGGAAGCACCACCTCGATCGTCGGCCGACTCGCCCTGGGTATCACCCTGTTGGCGTTCGGTCTCGGACACACCGAAGTAGTCGACGGCGTTACGGCGGCGGACGCCGTGTCACTGGCCCAATACGTGGGCGGCGTAGCGCTGTTCGTCGCGGGCCTGTTCGCCTTCCGCGACCGCGACACGGCCACCGGCACGGCCTTCGCGGGGCTCGGCGCCCTGTGGTTCACCTGGGCCGTCTCGGCGGGCAGCCAGGTCTCCGACAACGCCGCGGGCCTCTTCCTCCTGCTGTTCGCCCTGGTGGCCCTCTCCCTGACGGTTGCGGGCGGATCCACCCTCGACCAGGGCACCTACGCATTGTTCTGCCTCGCGCTGGTGCTGCTCGCCGTCTCCCGGTTCGGGGGCAGTGACGCGCTCGGCAAGGTCGGCGGCTGGTTCGCGGTGGCGGCGGGCGCGGTCGCCTGGTACGCGGCGACGGCGGCCCTCGCCCACTGGCCCACCACGCTCCCGCGACGCGCCGCCGGCCGGGGAGTGACGGCCACCGGCTGAGGCGGGCGCAGGCCGGGACGGGCTCCCTGCTCGAACGAAGGTGAGAGCCAGGGGAGGGCAGCCCCGGCCTCCAAGGGGCGACCCCCTGTGCTCGGTGGCACACAGGGGGTCGTTCACTTGGCCTCTCTCCTGAAGAGGCGTCAGCAGCCCTCCCGGCAGCGGTATTTCGGCTACTCCACCGTCACCGACTTCGCCAGGTTCCGCGGCTTGTCGATGTCCCGGCCCAGCGCCAACGCCGTGTGGTAGGCGAGCAGTTGCAGCGGAATGCCCATCAGGATCGGGTCCAGCTCGTCCTCGTTCTTCGGGACGACGACCGTCTGGTCGGCCTTCTCCTGCTCCTGGTGCGCCACCGCGAGGATCTTGCCGCTGCGGGCCTTGATCTCCTCCAGGGCGGCACGGTTCTTCTCCAGCAGGTCGTCGTCGGGGACGATCGCGACCGTCGGCATGGCGGGCTCGATGAGCGCCAGCGGGCCGTGCTTGAGCTCGGAGGCGGGGTAGGCCTCGGCGTGGATGTAAGAGACCTCCTTGAGCTTCAGGGAGGCCTCACGGGCCACCGGGTAGCCCCGGACGCGGCCGATGAAGAGCATCGAGCGGGCCTCGGCGAACTGCTCGGCCAGCTTCTTGATCTCCTCCTCCTGCGTCAGGATCTCGGAGATCTGCGCGGGCAGCTTCCTGAGGCCCTCGATGATCCGCTTGCCGTCGCGGACCGACAGGTCCCGGGTGCGGCCGAGGTGCAGCGCGAGCAGCGCGAAGGCGACCGTGGTGTTGGTGAAGCACTTGGTGGACACCACGCAGACCTCGGGGCCCGCGTGGACGTAGATGCCGCCGTCCGCCTCACGGGCGATCGCGGAGCCCACCACGTTGACGACGCCGAGCACCCGGGCGCCCTTGCGCTTGAGCTCCTGCACCGCCGCGAGCACGTCGTAGGTCTCACCGGACTGCGAAACGGCCACGTACAGCGTGTCGGGGTCGACGACCGCGTTGCGGTAGCGGAACTCGGAGGCCGGCTCGGCGTCGGCGGGGATACGGGCCAGCTCCTCGATCATCTGGGCGCCGATCATGCCCGCGTGGTACGAGGTGCCGCAGCCGAGGATCTTCACCCGGCGGATCTGGCGCGCCTCACGGGCGTCCAGGTTGAGCCCGCCGAGGTGCACGGTGGAGAACCGGTCGTCGATGCGGCCGCGCAGCACGCGGTCCACGGCGTCGGCCTGCTCGTGGATCTCCTTGTGCATGTACGTGTCGTGGCCGCCCATGTCGTACGACGCCGCCTCCCACTCCACGGTGGTCGGCTCGGCGGTCGTGCGGGTGCCCTCGGTGGTGTACGTACGGAAGTCGTCGGCCTTGAGGGTGGCCATCTCGCCGTCATTCAGCGTCACGATCTGCCGGGTGTGGGCGACCAGCGCGGCGATGTCCGAGGCGACGAACATCTCCTTCTCGCCGATGCCGAGGACGACCGGGGAGCCGTTGCGGGCCACCACGATGCGGTCCGGGAAGTCGGCGTGCATGACGGCGATGCCGTAGGTGCCCTCGATCAGGCGCAGCGCCTGGCGGACCTTCTCCTCCAGGGTCTCGGCCTGCGAACGCGCGATGAGGTGCGTGATGACCTCGGTGTCGGTCTCGGAGAGGAACTCCACGCCGTCCGCGGTCAGTTTGGCGCGCAGGTCGGAGGCATTGTCGATGATGCCGTTGTGGACGACGGCGACCTTGCCCTCGACGTCGAGGTGGGGGTGTGCGTTCTCGTCGGACGGAGCGCCGTGGGTGGCCCAGCGGGTGTGCGCGATACCGGTGGTGCCCGCGAACCGCTTGGGAACGCGTGCCTCCAGGTCACGGACGCGGCCCTTGCCCTTGACCATCTTCAGCTTGCCGCTCGTCGGCGTGGTGACGACGATGCCCGCGGAGTCGTACCCCCGGTACTCCAGCCGCTGCAGTCCCTCCAGCAGCAGCGGTGCGACGTCCCGTCGGCCGATGTATCCGACAATTCCGCACATAAAAGTGGTTCCCCTACCCGTAGACGATGCGGCGCAGCTGCCTCAGCGAGAGCTCGGGCGGCGCCACCGCGCGGTATTTCAGGTCCGCCTCGATCCGTTCGAAGATCGCCGCGTTCACCAGGCCCTGACCCTGGAGCTCGCGATGGCGGCGACGGACGTATTCCTCGGTCGTCTCGTCGAAGTACGCGAGGACGTCCTGTACGACTCGCTGCGCCTCACCACGGCTGAGCGGGGTGGAGCGCGTCAGATGATCGACAAGTTCCTCGTGCACCCGTCGATCCTGAGGTAAAGCGACGGCAATCGCAAGATTTCTGCCCGATTTCGGGCAGGGTTCTGTTGAAACTCTCATGGGAGGCGCCTCCGGCTGGAAGCGCCGCCCCTCAGGTCTCGTGCGATGCGGTGGTCCGGATCGGGGGTGTGGTGGGGAACCTCCGTCGCCAGACGAGCGACACGTACACCAGCGCCACCAGCACCGGCACCTCGATCAGCTGACCCACCACACCCGAAGGCGCCTGGCCGCTGGTGATGCCGAAAGTGGCGATCGCGACGGCGATGGCCAGCTCGAAGTTGTTGCCCGCGGCAGTGAAGGCGAGGGTGGCGGTGCGGTCGTAGGGCAGGCCGATGGCCCTGCCCAGGGCGAAGCTCCCGAACCACATCAGGGCGAAGTACGCGAGCAACGGCACCGCGATGCGGGCGACGTCCAGCGGCTGGGAGGTGATCCTCTTCCCCTGCAGGGCGAAGAGGATGATGACGGTGAACAGCAGCCCTTACAGCGCCCAGGGGGCGACCTTCGGCAGGAAGCCGTTCTCGTACCGCTCCCGGCCGAGTCTCCTCTCGCCGATGCGGCGGGTGAGGAAGCCCGCGACGAGCGGAACACCCAGGAAGACCACGACGTTCAGGGCGATCTTCCCCATGGAGATGTCGAGGCGCTCGCCGTCACCCAGGCCCAGCCGGCCGGGCAGCCAGTCGATGTAGAACCAGCCGAGCACGCCGAACGCCAGCACTTGGAAGAGGGAGTTGAGCGTCACCAGCACGGCGGCGGCTTCACGGTCGCCGTGGGCCAGGTCGTTCCAGACGATGACCATGGCGATGCAGCGGGCGAGACCCGACGATGACCAGGCCGGTGCGGTACTCGGGCAGGTCGGGCAGGAAGATCCACGCCAGGGCGAACATCACGGTGGGGCCGACGAACCAGTTGACGATCAGGGAGGCGGCCATCAGCCTGCGGTCGCCGGTGACCGCGTCGAGTTTGTCGTAGCGCACCTTGGCCGGCACGGGATACATCATGACCAGCAGCCCGATCGCTATCGGCAGGGAGGCACCACCGATTTCGACACTCGCCAAGGCGCCGTTCAGTCCCGGGACGAGGCAGCAACCGCGGTACCACCACTCCGCGGCCACGCCACCACCTGTTCGGGGGACGGCGATGAACACCAACTCCTCGCGCGGCAAGGGTCGTTGGATACCGGCCCCGCACCCTCGCATCGGTCGGCTGACGCCGAGGCAGCACCGAGGCAGCCGGCCCGCGCCCTCCCATCGGTTCGCTGACGCGGGAGGCAGCCGACCGGATGATCCCCCGTCGACGCCCCCTCCCGGACCCAGCAGAGCCAGCCGGAGTCCCGCAGCCTGGCCCCGCCGAACTGTTCGCCGGGGCCTCGCGGTCTGCCTGAGGTGCGTACGACCGCCGAGCCGGCGGACGAGGTCCTCCGGCGCCGCTCGCACTGGTCGTGGGACTCCGCGGGCGCTGCCGCGCTGCGGGCGGCGGCGGCCTGCCTACCGGTCGTTGCAGGAGTAGCAGGGGTCGATGGATGCCTGGATGAGCGGCAGGTCGGAGATGCTCTCGCCGACGGCCATGAGCGGGACCGTCGGCATGTTGACGAAGGTGGGGGTCCGGACCCGGACCCGTACGGGCACGTCGGTCCCGTCGGACGCCAGGTAGTAGAACACCTCGCCGCGGGGCGCCTCGACCCGGACCGATGCCTCACCTGCGGGCACCGACGGGTACAGCGGCCCTCCGATCGGTCCGGCAGGCATCGTCTCGACGGCCTGCTCGATCAGACGGCAGCTCTGCAGGATCTCCGAGGCGCGCACGACGATCCGTGCGAGGACGTCGCCCTCGTCCCGCACCGGGACGTCGAAGTCGAGCTTGTCGTACGCCTCGTACGGAGCGGATCTGCGGATGTCCTGGGTGAGGCCGGAGGCCCGGGCCAGGGGGCCGACGGCGCCGTGCGCGAGGGCGTCGTCCCGGCTGAGGACGCCGACGCCCGCGCAACGAGCCCGCACGGTCGGGTCGCCGGTCATGATCGGGATCAGTTTCCCGGACGTGGTCTTCTCGATCGTGCGGACCGCGGCCAGAACGGCCCCGGGGTCGCTGATGTCGCGGTTGACTCCGCCCGGCCGGTTCATCGCGTAGTTGACGCGGTTGCCGGAGATCCTCTCGAGGATGTCCATCACCTGTTCCCGGAGGGAGAAGCAGGTCATGAACAGGGTCTCGAAGCCGATGAGGTTG
This sequence comes from Streptomyces cavernae, assembly GCF_004023625.1. Classification (GTDB taxonomy): domain Bacteria; phylum Actinomycetota; class Actinomycetes; order Streptomycetales; family Streptomycetaceae; genus Streptomyces; species Streptomyces cavernae. The sequence continues at coordinate 163,230 of NZ_RPDJ01000014.1, forward strand.
CAGGCGACGCCGGCCCAGAGCAGGTGGCTGTGCAGCCGCTCGGCCTCGGCGATGACGACCCGGATGTACTGGGCCCGGTCGGGCACCTCGAGCCCGGCGATCTTCTCGACCGCCCGCGAGAACATCAGCGTGTGCACATTGCTGCAGATGCCGCAGACGCGTTCGAGCAGGGCGATGTCCTGCGTGTAGCTCTTGCGCTCGGCCAGCCACTCGATGCCCCGGAAGTTGAAGCCCACGACGACGGAGGCATCGGTGATCCGCTCGCCCTCGCAGGTGACTTCCACCTTGTAGGGCTCTTCCAGGGCCGGGTGGAACGGCCCGATCGGGACGACGGGACTCATCGGGGTTCACCCTCCTCGACCGCGATCGCCGCATGAGCGGTCCGCGCGGGGTCGGCTTCGTTTCCTTGCTGCCGTGTGCGGGCGAACAGACCGGGCGGGTCACCCTCGCGCAGCATCAGAGGCGGTGTCGTGGAACGGCCGTCGAACTCCAGGCCGTAGTAGTCGTGGATCTCGCGCTCGACCCAGTCCGCGCCCGGCACGATGTCGCTGATGGTGGGGACATGTCCTGACATCACCGTCGTGGACAGGTTGAGCAGTTCGCCGTCGGCGTCCCAGTGGTAGATGATCCGCAGCGCGTCCCCGGCCTCCGGTACCGCCGTGATCGTGACGAGCCGGACCACGTTCTCCCGCATCAGCCGAGCCATGGCACGGACGTCGAGGTCCGGCCAGGCGGCCCAGTACCCGGTGGCGGTGGGTGCGCAGGGCGCGTCGTCGTCCAGCTTCCGCAGGAGTGCCTCAACGTCCATGGCTCCTCCCTTCCGACCGCCCTGCGTCGCTCATGACGGAGAACGTCTTTCTCATCACCTCGGCGGTCACCTGCCGTCGGCAGTGCTCACAGAGCCGGGCCCGCCGGCGCAGCTCTTCGGTGCGCTCTCCGTAGGCGGTGCTGACGAGGTTCTCGCTGTACGGCATCGCGGGCTTGCCGCACTCCGCGCAGGGCGGGTAGTCGATGACCGTGGTGTCTGTCTGCTCGTGGGGGCTGTGGGCCCACGCGCCCCGGTCCGACACCTGGCGGAGCGCGTCGACGGGGCAGTACTGGACGCAGAACCCGCAGAACGTGCAGCGTGCCGGGTCGTAGACCCAGGCGCAGGAGCTCTCCGCGGGGCGCAGTTCGATGGCGGCCGACACACACACCTGCGTGCAGATCCCGCAGGCGACGCATGCGGCGGCATCGTTGGTCACGTGCCCGCGGTATTCGGCCGGCGGTGGCTCCCGGTCCGGGAACCGCTGGGTCAGCGGGCGCCGGATCCAGTTGCCGCCGATCAGATGGAGGATGTTCATGGCGAGGGCTCCTAGATTCCGGCGTAGGCGAGGACGAGGGCGGATGCGGCGGGGACGAGTGCCCACAGCCAGAACCACCGGGCGGTCTGGGCGAGCTTCAGGCGGGCCGTCGCGGCAGCCGTGGCGGAGAGCAGGACCACGACCAGCAGCGACAGCCCGAGGAACACCAGGACCCGCACCGGCCAGCCGAGACCCGTGACCGGCAGACTGAGCGCGGCCACCAGCCCGACCAGCGCCACCCATTCCAGGCTGTGAGCGAGCTCCCACATCGCCAGACGCGGCCCGTCGTACTCGGTGGTCGCCCCCGCGTAGATCTCCTGCTCGGCGCCGGCGATCGAGAACGGGTTGAGGTGCAACTTGGCCGGGAGGCAGATCAGGATCGCCAGCAGAGCGAGCACCCGTACCGGCCAACTGCCTTCCAGCGCCGCCCCGTTGAGGGACAGGCCGCTGCTGTGTGCGAGCGCGATCAGCGCGGTGAGGAAGGGCAGGTTGTAGGCCGCGGTCATGATCGCCTCCCGGGAGGCGCCCAGGCCTCCCCACAGCGACCGGGACGCGAACCCGCCGAGCACCAGCAGCAGCGGGCCGAGCTCGATCAGTCCGACGAGCAGGACCAGATCTCCGGCGAACCCGCCGCCGGACGGGACGACCGGCAGCAGCGCGACCGCGCCGAGGGTCGCCACCACGGCACCGGCCGGCAGCGCCGTCATCATCAGCCCCTGCAACGGCGGCCGTTCGACCGGTCGCTTGCCGAGCAGCTTCACCACGTCGAAGAAGGGCTGGTAGAACGGCGGTCCGAGCCGTCCCTGCAGGCGGGCGTTGATCTTGCGCTGCATCCACTCCATGAGGAAACCCGCGGCGACGGCGTAGCCGAGGCCGGGGAACACCAGCAACTGGACGGCGGCCCGTACCGATGTCATCTCCGGCCTGCCTCTCCGGCGGCTTCCGCCGTGAGCGGATCGATCGTGTCCGGATCCGCCGTGTCCGGATCCGCCGTGTCCGGGTCGGCCGTGTCCGGGTCGGCCGGACCTGGCTGGTGTTCCGGTCGCGGCTTGTCGCCGGCCAGGATCGCGGCGGCCTCGGCGAGACCGGCGATCATCGCGTCCGGCCGCGGCGGGCAGCCGGGAACGTAGACGTCGACGGGCAGGACGCGGTCGAGGGGACCGACGACGGTGGGACTTCCGGCGAAGACGTTGCAGGAGGTGGGGCAGGACCCGAGCGCCACGACCACCTTCGGGTCGGGAACCTGCCCGTAGACCGTCTGCAGCGCCTCGCACGTCGTCCGGGTCACCGGCCCGGACACCAGGATGATGTCGGCGTGTCTCGGGCTGCCCTCGTGCCGGATGCCCAACTGCTCCATGTCGTAGCGGGGGGTCAGACACGTCAGGAACTCGATGTCGCAGCCGTTGCAGCTACCGGCGTTGGCGTGGAACACCCAGGGGGAGCGGCGCCGTGCCGTGCGCATCAGGGATCTGAGGAGTTTCATCGGACAACCCACTCCTGTAGCAGTCGGGGGAACAGGCCCGTGGCGAGGACGGCGGTCGACAGGCCGACGAGGGCGATCACCAGGGGAGGCGGCTCACTGGCCCAGACCGAAACCGATCGCGGGCGATCGGGGGGCAGGGGTGGGGCGTCCGCCGCGCCGCCCCACCACACCAGGGCGACGACACGGGAGTAGGCCAGCACCGACAGGATCGTGGCGACGACGAGCAGGGCCAGCACCGGACCGCTCTCGTTCAGGGCGGTGGCGTACACCCGCCAGTGGCCGGAGAAACCCGCTGTGAAGGGGACGCCGAGTACGGCCAGGCCGCCGATGAGGAAGCCGGCCGCGGCCAGCGGGTGTTCCCGGGCGACACCCCGCGAGGACAGGGTCAGGGGGCGGTCGGCCTCGGTTCCGGCGAGCGTCGTGAACAGCAGGGCCATGGCGAGCGCGTCGGCGGCGGCCCCGGCCATGGCGCCGTCGAGGCCGAACTCTCCGGCCAGCACGATCCCGAGCACCAGGAACCCGGCACCGGTGACGGTGGAGAACGCGAGCATGCGCTTGACGTCTTGCTGTGCCAGGGCCAGCGCCGCGCCGCCGACGGCCGAGAGCAGGGCGAGCAGGAGCCACGGCCAAGTGGGCGAGAACAGCCACGGCGAGGTCTGCCGCAGACTGACCAACTCGGCGAACGCGGCGACATCGACGACCGCGACGACGAGTCCGATCAGGGCCGCCGGGGTGCGCGCCGCCATCGCGGGCAGCCACACGCAGGCGGGGACCAGCGCCAGCTTGACGGCGAACCCGGCCAGGAGCAGCGCCAGGACCACACGGGCCGGAGCCGTGTCGATGAGGGCGGTGCCGGTCACCAGGGTGAGGGCGGAGAACACGGCCGCCGCGAGGTAGGCGTTGCGGGCCGCGGTGTCCACACCGGCGAGTACGAGCACGAGGAAGGCCCCGAACGCGGCGCCCTCCAGAAGGAGCACACGGACCAGCTCGGACGGGACCAGCAGGCCCGGGACGACCAGCAGTCCGGCGACGGCGGCGACCCGGACCCACGGCCTGGTCGGCTGGGCGGTGGCCATCGCGAGGAGCAGTCCGCAGAGGGCTGTCACGATCGTCGCGGCCAGGGCCCAGGGCCGGGTCACGTCGATGGTTGGCTCGTCGGTCCGTACGACGTCGGCCGCGGCGAGGGCGACGAGGCCCATGGCCACCGCGAGGGCGGTGAGAGCGGCGGCGGCTCGGCGTTCAAGCCATGCGCCGGCGCGGCCCGCCACGGCGCAGACGCGCAATGTCGCGTGCCAGACGGCCAGGTAGTACAGGTCCGCGTCGCCCCATCGGTAGAACGGCGCGAGTCCGCGGGAGACGGGGGAGGAGAAGTCGCTGGCGCGCAGGTGGCCGTGGTCCCGCAGCGGCTCCCCACCGGTGAACGATGCGGTGGGAGGCGCCAGGTGGCTTCCGAGGCCCACCGGCGGGAGGGCGGCCGCGGCGGGGCCTGCGGAGACGAGTTCTCGCGGTTCCCAGGTGGTGGTGGAGGAGGCGGTCGCCGGCAGGGCGCCGCGGCGACGGAACCGCTGGTGGACGACGGCTCCGCCGACGACCGAGAGCAGCGCCAGGACGAGGCCGCCGGCGAGGAAGGAGCTTCCGGCGGAGGCGAAGCCGAACCAGCCGACGCCGAGGTTCCCTCGCAGGCCCATGCTGGTCAGCGCCGGGTCGATGAGGTGGTCGAGGGCGAGCTGCGGCGCGATCCCGAGGACCAGGCAGCCGGCGGCGAGGACGCCGGACCCGATGAGCATGCCCCGGGGCGACTCGTGGGCCTTCGCACTGGCCTCGCCGTCCACGCCGAAGAACAGGGCGGAGCTGGCCTTCATGAAGGAGAACATGGTCAGGACGCTGACGACCCAGGCGATCAGCGCGGGCACGGTGAAGTCGGCCTGGAGGGCGGCGACGTAGAGCAGGAGCTTGCTGACGAATCCGTTGAACAGCGGGACGCCCGAGATGCTCGCGGCCGAGATCAGCCACAGCGCTGTTGTGCCCGGCATCCGCCGGCTCAGGCCGCCGAGGCGGTCCATGTCCCGGGTGCCGGTGGCGTGTTGGACCGCGCCGGCCCCGAGGAACAGGCCGCCCTTGAACAGTCCGTGGTTGAACGTGTGCAGCAGGGCGGCGGCGACGCCCAGCGGGGTGCCGAGCCCCAGGCCGAGCATCATGTAGCCGATCTGACTGACCGTGTGGAACGCCAGCAGCCGCTTGGCGTCGTGCTGGATCATCGCGAACAGGACGCCGACGAGCATCGTGACCGTACCGACCCAGACCACGGCGTTCTGCCAGGCGGACGGCCACGGGCCGAAGGAGTGCATACGGGCGACGAGGTAGACACCGGCCTTGACGTAGACGGCCGCGTGGAGCAGGGCACTGACCGGGGTCGGGGCGGCCATCGCCGAGGGGATCCAGGTGTGCAGGGGGAACTGCACCGACTTGGCGACGGCGGAGACGAGCATGAGGACGAAGACGCCGCCGGTGAACGCCTCGGCGACCTTGGGGTCCGTCCACAGCGTGGTGCCGGTGCGGGCGTAGATCACCAGGATGGCGGCGAGGAGGGCGTAGCCGGCGCTGTGGGTCATCACCAGGACCTTGCGCGCCCCCGCTGCCGCCGCCCTGTCGGTGTACCAGAAGCCGACCAGCAGGAAGGAGCAGAGGCCGACGATCTCCCAGCCGGCGTACATCAGCAGCAGGTCTTCGGCGAACACCAGGGTGATCAGACCGGCGATGAAGACCTGCATGATGACGTAGAAGCGGGTGGCGGCGACGTCGTGCGCCATGTACGCCACGGAGTAGAGCAGGATCGCCGCGCCGATCGAGGTCGCCATGAAGGCGAACAGCAGGGCGAGTCCGTCGACGTGGAAGCTCAGCGAGACGGGCCCGTCCCACGACCCCAGTCGGCGGTCGAGCACCTCACCGTCGAGGACCGTGGGCCACAGGGCGACCACGCCGGCGCAGGACGCCGTCGTCACGCCCGTCGCCAGCCATCCCTTGGCGGCCCCGGACAGTCTGCGGGACAGTACTGCCTGCAGGACCACGCCGACCAGCAGCACGGCGACGGGGGCGAGGACGAAGTCGTTCATCTGCACGGGGTTCGCATCCCTTCCGGACTCATCCGCCGGCGACCATCGGGAAGACCGAGACGTCGTCCCGCGGGGTGAGCGGTGTCGCGAGGCCTCCGGTGAGCCGGACGTTGCGTCCGTTGACCAGGAGGATCAGTTCGGGGCCGAGGTGTCCGTCCGCCAGCACCGCGCGCCGGAACCTGTCGCCGTATCGCGTGGCGAGCAGCTCCAGCAGTCCGGCGACGTCGGGAGGCGGTTCGTCGAGGTCGAACGACCGCTCTCCGGCGAGTTCGCGGAAGGTCGCGAAATATTTGATGTGCACCGGTCAACCTCGATTCGGCGCGAGCCCCACGGGAGCGGCGGTCACCGGCAGACAGCCGGTGGCCGTCCCCCTCGGATCGGCCTTGCTGCGGGCCTGCTTCGCTACAGAGCCAGTTCCTCGAGCTTTGCCTGCGTCGGCACGCCGTCGGCGTCCCAGCCCCGCAGGCTGTAGTACTCCGGGAGCATCTCGTCGAGCCGGTTGACCTCTCCGCGTGACGCGCCCGTCTTGATCGGTTCCTCCAGCAGCCGCTTGGGCAGCGTGTCGTCCGCGGCCGAGTAGCCCACCTTGAGGTTCCACAGCCGCTCGTTGTTCCAGATGCGCTCGCCGGCCCTGAGGAACTCCTCCAGGGAGTACTCCTCACCGGTGAGCGCGCTGAGCATCTCGGCCAGTTCGGGGCCTCCGATGCCGAAGGTCGCGAACAGGCAGGACCCGGTGGCGTCGAGTGCGGCGGTCAGGTTCTGGAACGCGATGTCGAGCGCCGCCTTGCCCTCGGTGGCGTGCGGGTCCATGGGCGGGCCCTGGCCGAGCACCTCGTACGAGATGGTGTAGCCGCGGACGTGGCAGCCGCCGCGGTTGCCGGTCGCGTAGTTCAGGCCGATGCCCTGGACCCCTCGCGGGTCGTAGGCAGGCATCTCCTGCTTCTTGGTGGTCATGGACAGCTCGGGGTGACCGACGCTTTCGGCCAGCCGGTACGAGCCTTCGGCCAGTCGCTTGCCGAAGCCCTCACCCGTGCCGGTCTTGCGGACCGCTTCGACCATGGCCTGAGCGTTGCCGAACACCAGGTCAAGACCGTCGGTGTCCTCCTTCGTCAGATAACCGCGCTCGTACAGCTCCATGGCGCAGGCGATCGTGGCGCTCATCGAGATGGTGTCCAGGCCGTACTCGTTGCAGAGGTAGTTGGCCTTGACGATGGCATCGAGGTTGTCCACGCCGGAGTCGGCGCCGAAACCCCACGCGGTCTCGTACTCCGGGCCTTCACCCATGCCGGGATACAGCGGGTTGTCCGTCTTGGTGACCCGGCCGCAGCTGATCACGCAGGCGTAGCAACCCTTCGGCCGGACCAGCTGGTTGGCGGCCAGGGACTCCCCGCCGGTCTTGTCCGCGTTCGGGAAGTGGCCGTCCTGGAAGTTGCGGGTCGGCAGGGCGCCGACCTCGTTGAGGATGTTCACCAGCACGTTGGTGCCGTAGGCCTTCAGGCCCGCGCCACCGACCGGATTGGCCTTGATCTTGCCCGTGCAGCTGAGCACGGCGGACTTGAAGCGGTCCGGATCGGCGACGGTCACCGGACCGGTGCCGACCACGACGATCGCCTTGAGCTTCTTCGAGCCCATCACGGCGCCGACGCCAGTACGCCCCGCCGCCCGGTGCATCTCGTTCATCACCGACGCGATCAGGGACAGGTTCTCCCCGGCCGGGCCGATGCAGGCGACCTTGGCGTCCTCGTCGGTCTCCGCGCGCATCGCGTCCACGGCGTCGTGCACGTTCATGCCCCAGAAGGCGCTCGCGTCGCGGATGACGACCTCGTCGTCCCGGATCCAGAGGTAGACCGGCGTGCGGGACCGGCCCTCGACGATCACGGCGTCGTAGCCGGCGTACTTGAGTTCCGGACCGAAGGTGCCGCCGGAGTTGGAGGCGGCGATGGTGTTGTTCAGAGGGCTCTTCGTGATGACGTTGTAGCGGCCTCCGGACGGAGCGAACGTTCCGGTGAACGGCCCGGGAGCGAAGACCATCTTGTTCTCGGGGCCAAGGGGGTCGGCCTGGGGGTCGACCTCGTCGGCGATGATCCTGCCGCCCATCCCGCGCGCGCCGATGTAGTCGTGGGCCAGCTCACGGTCGGTGCGTTCACGCCGCACCGTGCCGTGGGTCAGGTCGACCCGGAGGATGGTGCCAGTCCAGCCGTACATCACTTCACCTCCTCGAAGACTGCCTTGAGCTTCTCGCCGACGACACGCTTGCGCGCCCGGGTCTGCTCGGCGTCGTCGACCCACTCCAGCGCGCCGTTGGGGCACATCGCCACGCACTGAGGGGCGCCGGCGCAGGTGTCGCACTTGGCGATGAGCCGGGTGGCCGAGTCGTAGTTGACGCTGCCGAAGGGGCAGGCGATGACGCACAGCTTGCAGCCGATGCAGGCGTCCTGGTTCAGCTCGACCAGGTCGGACCCGGGCGGGCCGTAATGCATCGCCCCGGTCGGGCAGACGCTCACGCACCCCGCGTCGTCGCACTGCTGGCACAGCAGGGGAACCGAGAAGCCCTCTCGCTCCCAGGTGAGGGTCTTGATCCGGGACGCTCCGGGCCGGAAGCTGCCTTCCTGCTGGAAGGAGCACGCGAGTTCACAGATACGGCATCCGGTGCACTTGTCCGGATAGATCATCAACATTTTTCCCATGTCGGTGCCTCCTTCGGCCATCGGCGACATCGCATCGCCCGCAGGTGTCCGACCGGATCGCCCATCGTCGATTCCGGATATGCCTGGCCTCGGCCTCTGTATGGATGATTGCACCGGCGCGCATGGTCGGAGGAGGGACCAATGGCCCTTTTTTCAAGCGATCGTTCGGCAATTACCCGCGTATTTGTGTTGCCTGACGTTGCATCCGGGAAAAGCGGTAAGGGTAGCCTTACGTTGCCGTGCGGAGAACGATTGATGTTGCCCTTTGTTTCGCCGGTGACCTGCTGTTCTGCGGTGGTCGGCGTGATGAATCATTGACCCTCCGGCGGAGCCGGGCTAGTTTCGAATTCCGGGCGGTCCGCGGTGCGTTCGGGGGTGCTTACAGTGAGGTCGGCGGAATTCATTCATCGGCTCCACCGGACGCCAGGGAGGTGGCCCGAATGACCGGTCTCGAAGAGGCCCGGGAGACGATCCTGAGTTCCGTCTCCCCCCTCGGTGCCGAGGTCGTGGCAGTGCCGGACGTCGTCGGACGTGTCCTCGCCTCCGATCAGTTCTCCCCCTGGGACCTGCCGATGTGGGACAACTCGGCGATGGACGGCTACGCGGTACGAGCCGCTGACTGCCAGGAACGGTCGGTCCTGCCGGTGCGGGGGTTCCTGCCCGCCGGCAAGCCCGCCGTCGACGCGCTGGAGCCGGGGCAGGCGGACCGGATCCTCACCGGCGCGCCCCTTCCCGCGGGCGCCGACGCCGTCGTCCCGTTCGAGCTCACCGAAGCCGTCCCGGACGGCGTCCGTCTGCTCGTTCGGCCCGCGGTCGGTGACCATGTGCGCAAGCGGGGCGGTGATCTGCGCGCGGGACAGGCGGTACTGACCGAGGGCCGGGTCCTGGGCCCCGCCGAGGTCGCCGTCCTGGCCGCGACCGGCCGGTCGACGGTCCCCGTGGTCCGGCGGCCGCGCGTGGCCGTCCTCTCCACCGGTGACGAACTCCTCGTGCCGGGTGAGCCCCTCCGGGACGGCAGGATCCACGACAGCAACGGACCCGCGCTGGCAGCGGCGGCTCTGCGGACGGGAGTCGTGCCCACGGTCCTGCCCATCGCGCGCGACCACCCCGACGATCTCCGCAGGAGCCTGGAGACGGGACTGCGGGCCGACGTCCTGGTGACCTCGGCCGGGGTCTCCGCCGGTGACCGCGACCTGGTGCGCGAGGTCCTCGGCGACCTGGGCGCGAAGGAAGCCTTCTGGCAGGTGGACATCCAGCCCGGGCGGCCGATGGCATTCGCCACCAATGACACCTGCCGTGTCTTCGCGCTGCCGGGCAACCCGGTGGCGGCGCTGCTGACCTTCGAGGTTTTCGTGCGGCCCGCGCTGCGCCGGATGCTGGGCCACCGCAGGCCCGTGGAGCCGCTGCTGAGGGCCCGGCTCGAGGAGGATGTCCGGCCTCGCGCGAACAGGGTCACGCTGCGTCGCGTCCGGCTCGAGCGAACGGCCGACGGACTGGTCGCCACGAGCGCGGGCCGGCAGGCCACGGGGTTCGTGACCACGCTGGCCCGGGCCGACGGCATCGCCTTCATCCCCAGGGGTGAGGACGTCCTCACCGCCGGCACCCGGGTGGACGTCCAACCCCTGCGCGCCGAGGCGGATTTCACGGGAGAGATGGCATGACCGCGGCCCCCGCGCCGCGTCCGGGCCGGGACCGCCTCATCGGGGCCACCGGCCGGCGCCCCTTGGCGCTGCTCGCCGGCACTGCTCTCCTGGCGGGAGTCAGAACCGTTCCTGGGGACTGAGCAGAAGTGAGCCCGATCAGCCGCACGCCCCGAACGGTCTTGAGCTCCCCCACTGCCCTAAGAGCGTGGGAGGTGCCCCCAGGTCCCCGGCGTACTCGACCCCGGGGCGGCGACACGCATCCTGTGCTTGGTCCGATCCCGGGAGGCCGGTTCCCTGAGGCGACATGGCCAGTGGGTACGGCCATTGGCGGGCGGGGAGGCCCCGGACCATCTCTCCGGTGGAGCGGGGGCCCCGCACGCTGGCACCGTGCCCGGCGTCCCAGATCGCACGGCAACGCCAACCCGACCGGTCGGGGGCCTCGCAAGCCTGGCAGCCGACCATCACACGATCGAGTTCAAGCGGCCTTGTGCGCACTCCTCGGCGAACAGTTGCCAACCCCTGGCGGGAGTCAGAAGCCCTGGCGGGAGGTCACAGCACCTGAAGGGGAGGCCAGAACACACCGACGGCACATCGAAGAGCCGAAAGCCGTGGACATCAAAGAGCCGAACGCCAGGGCGGGTTCGTGCGGAAGCGGTCGGGCGTGACCCGACGGCTGCCCCGTGTGGTGCCCGCATGGGGCCGAACGGGCCCTGTACCGCCGACATCCTGTGCCGTATAGATCGAGGTGTCCAATTTCGGCCATGTGTCGTTGTGTTCTGAAGGACGGTCCCCGTGGCGCAGCGCGAGACACACCCGCCCCGCCCGGGCGGCGAGCCCAGAGCCTCCGCCGACCCGCCGGTGGCGGACGTGGCCGGTGCCCCGGGTGGCGTTCCGGCCGGCGGTCGCCGCTCACCCGTCCTTCGCCCCGTGGTCGCGCAGTCGTGGCAACGCTGCGAGGCGGCGCGGATCAGCCGGGACGGAAAGCACCTGCCACGCGTCCAGCGGCAGGCGGACGAACTAGCCGGATACCGAGAGGGCCATCCCCTGGCGTCGATACTGCCCACCTGCCGCGATCTGCTCGGTGACGTCGTCCGGGAACTCGGGTGGGTCTTCGCTCTGGGCGACGAGCGGGGGGCTCTGCTGTGGGTGGAGGGGGACCCTCGGACCCGGAGCCGGATCGAGCGGATCCACTTCGTCGAGGGGGCCCTCTGGTCGGAGGACGCGGCCGGAACCAACGCGCCCGGGACTGCCCTCGCGGTCGGTGCCCCGGTTCGGATTCGTACCGAGGAGCATTTCAACGAGGCCGTCCGTCCCTGGTCCTGCGCGGCGTCACCGATCCGGGACCCGGACAGCGGCCAGGTCATCGGTGTCCTCGACATCACCGGCGGTGACGCGGCCGCCGGACCGCAGGCGCTGGCGCTGGTCCGGGCGACGACCCGGGCCGTCGAGGCGGACCTCGCCCGGCAGGTCGCCCTGCGTGACCTGCGGGCCCACGAGACCTACGGCGGGACCCGGCACGCGCCCGAGGGCGCGGCCGCACTGGTCAGCCCCGGCGGCCGGGTCCTGGTGGCGGGCTCGGAGCTCGGCCTCACCCGGATCGCCGGAGTGACGGCGACCGGCGACGGCCGCGGTCGGCTGCCGGACGGCCGCCGGCTGCTGATCGAACCCGTGGGCGTGAGCGGTTACGTGATCGTCCGCTTCGTGGACGGCTCTGACGAACCGGACCCCTTGTCACCGCTGCGGTTGAGCGTTCTGGGGCGCGACACGGCGATGGTGGAGGTCGACGGCCGCACGATCAGACTCGGTCCCCGCCACAGCGAGATCATGGTGCTGCTGGCCCGCGCCAGGGAGGGCATAACCGCACGGAGCCTCGCCGAGGACCTGTCCTGTAAGGAACTCAACCCGACGACCCTGCGGGTGGACATGAGCCGCCTTCGCGCCCTGGTCGGGGAGGAACTCCTGGCGTCCCGTCCCTATCTGCTGCGCCGCCGCGTGCGCACGGACGCCCAGGTCGTGGAAGGCCTGCTGGACGAGGGCCGGCTCCAGGAGGCCCTCGCGTTGTACGCCGGACCGTTGCTACCCCGCTCACACGCGCCCGGGATCGTACGGTTGCGTGCGGCACTGCACGAACGGCTGCGCTCGGCCCTGCTGGCCGGCTATGACGTGCACCTGCTGCAGAGATGGCTCGACACGCCTTGGGGAGCCGACGACACGCAGGCGTGGCAGACCCTGAGCGGGCTGTTCCCGGTGGGATCCCCACGGCGCGCCGAGGCCCTGGAACGGGCCGAGTCCCGTGCCACGCCCCGCGAGCCCGGATCACAACCCCAGACAGGCCCTGAGGCGGCGACGCCCTCGTCCTGAGCACGGTCGGGATCCGAGCGTGACGGAGGTATGAGCGCGACCGGAAGGAGGTCACCCTGCGGCGAGCGCCAGCTCCCTCAGCGCGGCGAGCGTCTCGTCGATCTCCGACGGCGTGGTCGTGGGCCCCGGAGCCAGCCGGACCGTGCCCTGCGGGTACGTCCCGATGCTGTGATGAGCCAGCGGGGCACAGTGCAGGCCCGCGCGTACGGCGATCTTGAAGGAGCTGTCCAACGCGGCACCGAGATCGACTGGCTCCCAGCCGTCCACCGTTACCGACACCACGGCGACCTGACGGGAGGCGTCACCGGTCCCCTGCACGTGAACGCCGGGGATGTCCCTCAGCCCGTCCAGAAGCCGGGCCGTCAGCGCTTCCTCGTGGGCGCGCACCTCGGCCGCGCCGCCGTTCCGCAGGAGACGCAGCGCGGCCCCCAGGCCAGCGATCCCGACGGTGTTGACCGTCCCCGCCTCCAAACGGTCCGGCATCTGACGCGGCTGGCGCAGTTCCTCCGACCGGCTGCCCGTTCCGCCCTGCCGCGTCGGCGTGAGCTCCAGGCCGGGCGCCACGTACAGGGCGCCGGTGCCGGTCGGCCCCAGCAGCCCTTTGTGCCCGGGCACGGCGAGCAGGTCGATCCCCCGCGCCGTGACGTCGACCGGGAGCACCCCGGCCGTCTGGGCGGCGTCCACGAGGATCAGCGCTCCATGCCGGTGGGCGAGTTCGGCCGCTTCGGCGATCGGCAGGACCGTTCCGCACACGTTGCTCGCGTGCGTCATGGCGACCAGCCGGGTGGGCATGGACCGCAACTCACATTCCAGATCGGCGAGGTCCAGGCTCCCGTCGCGAGCGCACGGGATCCGGTGGACCGCGACGCCGGACTCCGCGAGGGCGAACAGAGGCCGGGCGACGGCGTTGTGCTCCATGCTCGTGGTGACCACGCGGTCGCCCGGGCGCAGCAGCCCCCACAGGGCCAGGTTCAGCGCGTCCGTCGCGTTGAGGGTGAACGCCAACCGGGCCGGGTCCCCGGCGCCGAGGAACGAGGCCAGCGCGCGGCGGGTGTCCGAGACGACGCCCTGCGCGGCCAGGGCGAGCCCATGCCCGGAGCGCCCCGGGTTCCCGGCCTTGTCGGTGAGGAAGTCGGAGATCGCCGCTGCCACCTCGGGCGGCTTGGGGAACGACGTGGCGGCGTTGTCGAGGTAGATCACGTCAGACCCCCACATACCGGGCGTAGAGCGACCGGGCCACGCTCAGATCGCTCGTCCCTTTCACGATGGCCCGGCCGTCGGGGAACACGGTCAGCTCATGTGCTCCCAGGGCCAGGCGGAGCAGGAACCTCGTCGTCGTCAGGGCGCCCACCCCCTCCAGCCGGTTCGCCAGCTCCCTCAGATCCAGGGCGACTTCGTGCCCCGGGCTGACCTGGACGGCGTTGCGCCCGCACAACGCCGCGGTCCTGCTGGTCGCGCCGGCATCCAGGAACTCGTAGCGGTGCCGGCCGCAGCAGGGGCAGTCGGGTGCGGGATCGAGCCGGTCGCTGTCCAGCCGGTCGTTCTCCCAGACGTCGAAGTAGACCAGTTTCAGGTTGAGGTGCTCGCGATCCCCGACGAGGAGCTTGACCGCTTCCGTCCATTGGAACGCCGACACCATGACCACGGCCGAGGCCAGCACGCCCGCCGTCTCGCAGGTGTCCAGTGATCCCGCCGCTGCCGGGACGGGGAACATGCAGCGGAAACATGGCGTCCGGCTCGGCAGGACCACCATCGCCATGCCCCCGGACCCCACCGCTCCTCCGTAGATCCAGGGGATCCGGGCCTTCACGCAGGCGTCGTTGAGCAGATAGCGGGTCTCCAGATTGTCTGTGCCGTCCAGGACCACGTCCGCGCCGGCCACCAGCGCCTCGACGTTGTCAGGGGTCACGTCCGCCACGACCGGCTCCACGACGATCCCGGAGTTGATCCGGCCGATCGCTTCGGCGGCAGCTACCGCTTTGGGTGTGCCCGCCGCGGCGTCCGCCTCGTCGAACAGCAACTGGCGCTGCAGGTTGGAGACTTCGACGAAGTCACGGTCCACGACCGTGATGTGTCCGACTCCTGATCGAGCGAGGAGATCGGCCGAGACGCTCCCGAGCGCCCCGCAGCCGACGACCAGCACCCGGCCGGCGGTCAGCCGCTCCTGGCCCTGCTGACCGATTCCCCGGAACCTCGCCTGGCGGGAGTACCGGGCGCCGTCGTGGTCTTCGGGCGTGGTTGTCATGGGGCCTCCCAGTTCACCAGGGCCGAGCCGGTCTCCCGTGGGCGGATGCCGTCGTTCGTGGGCCAGGGAGGAAAATGTTTCCGGTTGGCGGCCATTGTGGTGCCGCGGCGAGGAATTCATCCGAGGCCAATGGTCCCGAGGGGTGAGGCCGACAGTCCTGCGGAGCGGCCACTCAGGCTTTTTGGGCGTTGCCCGATGTCGCACACCGGAAAGCCGATAAGGGTTACCTCACGTTGCACCGCCTCACATCACGCGGCAATTTCAGCGAGCGGATTCCTCAGCCACGCGTCGAAAAAAGGCCCAATGGGCTCGGCAGCGGGTCGAGAAAGGGCCTCATGGCCCTCCTGCGGCCTTGCGCCCGGGATGCAACCATCCATCCCAGGAGTCCGCCCGATTGAGTTCCCGGGCGATTGTGCACATCGGGGCGGGCCAAGATCCGCGCGCCGCGCGGTCTACGGAATTCGTTCGGCAGTGTGACTGGGAACAAGGAGGAACCTCTGATGTCCAAGCGTGCCAGTCCGATGCGCAGGGCTCTGTACTGGGCGGCCGCGGCCGTCACCGCCGTGGCCGTGACCGGGTGTGGAGGCACGGCGTCCTCCACCTCCCACAGCGCAGCCCGGGCGCCCGCGCAACGCGTGGTCATCCTCGCGACGACGACGTCCACACAGGACTCCGGTCTGCTCGACGTTGTCGTCCCGGCGTTCGAGAAGGCGTCCGGCTACCGGGTGAAGACCGTTGCCGTCGGAACGGGCCAGGCTCTCAAGATGGGCCGGCAGGGCAACGCGGACGTCCTGCTCGTGCACGCCCCCGCGTCCGAGGAGACGTTCATGGAGGACGGTTACGGCGTCGACCGCCGGATCGTGGCGCACAACTACTTCTACGTCGTCGGGCCCGCGTCGGATCCGGCCGGGATCAAGTCCGCCGGCACGGCCGCCGCCGCGTTCAGGAAGATCGCCGCTTCCCGGTCCACCTTCGTCTCCCGTGGCGACGGGTCGGGCACGGAAACCAAGGAGCTGGCCATCTGGAGCAAGGCTGGCACCAGCCCGAAGGGCCGGTCCTGGTACCTGCAGAGCGGTCAGGGCATGGGAGCCACGTTGCAGATCGCGTCGGAGAAGGGGGGCTACACCCTGACGGACAACGCGACCTTCCTCACCTCGGCGTCGAAGCTCGAGCTGACCTCGCTGGTCGAGAAGGACCCCTTCCTGCTCAACCCGTACCACGTCATCTCGGTGAACTCCGCGAAATGGCCGAAGGTGAACAAGGCCGGTGCCAAGGCGTTCGCGGACTACATCACCCAGTCGAAGGGGCAGTCGCTGATCGCCGGCTTCGGCGGCGACGAGTACGACCAGCCGCTCTTCGTCGCCGATGCCGGCAAGAGCGAGACCGAGCTGAAGTAGACCCGACGAGCCCGGATCCGGCGAACGTGACCGTACGTCCGCGGTTCCGGCGAACGGCAGGAGAGCGCGATGGACGACCTGGTGCAGATCACTCTGCTCTCGCTCGGTGTGTCCGGCCTGGCCACGGCGATCAGCCTCCTCATCGGGCTGCCGCTGGGAACATGGCTCGCGCTCTCCACCTTCCGCAGCCGCGGCCTGGTGCTCAGCGTGGTCAACACCGGCATGGCGCTGCCACCGGTGGTGGCCGGACTGGCCGTCGCCTTCCTGCTGTGGCGCAGTGGACCCCTCGGAGATCTCGGCCTCATCTACACACCGTCGGCCATCGTCCTCGCCGAGGTGGTGATCGCCACCCCGGTGATCCTCGGCCTGGCCGCCGCGGGAATAGGCCAACTTGATCCCCGGCTCCAGCTCCAGTTGCAGGGACTCGGAGCGTCCCGGTGGCAGACGATCTGGTGGCTCTGGCGGGAGGCGCGGCTGTCCCTGCTCGCCGCCCTCATGGCGGGGTTCGGAAGCGTCATCTCCGAAGTGGGCGCGGCCATGATGGTCGGAGGCAACATCAGCGGGCAGACCAGGGTCCTGACGACCGCCATCGTCCTCGACGTGGGGCGTGGCGAGTTCGGCTCCGCCGTCGCGCTCGCCGGGATCCTGCTGGCCCTGGCCTTCCTCATCAACGGGGTCCTCACCTGGGCCCAACTGCGAAAGCGACAGCACTGACATGAGCGTGAGACTCTTCAGCCGGCGGACCGCTTTCCCGGTGGACAGCGGCGAGCGGACTTCTGCCCTGCTGCAGGTGCGCGGGCTGGTGGTGGAGCGAGGCGGGCGGCGCGTCCTGGACATCGGACAGTTCTCGGTGAGGCGTGCCGAGACGGTCGCCGTCGTCGGACCGAACGGCGCCGGGAAGAGCACACTGCTGCTCGCCATGGCCTTCCTTCTCCGGCCGACCCGGGGAGAACTGGCCTTCGACGGAACCCCGGTCACGCCGCGGCGGTCACTGGCCCTGCGGCGCAGGATCGGTCTCGTCCTGGCGGATCCCCTGCTGCTGGACACCACGGTCCGCAAGAACGTCGCTTCCGGCTTGCGGTTCCGAGGTGTTCGTGGCAGACAGGCGGGCCTGCGGGTCGACGAGTGGCTGGACAGGCTGGGGATCCTCGCCCTGAGGGACCGTCACGCCCGCGAACTGTCCAGTGGTGAGGCCCAGCGAGTGAGCCTCGCCAGAGCGTTGGTCCTGGATCCTGAAGTGCTGCTGCTGGACGAGCCGTTCGCGTCCGTCGACGTCGCGGCGCGCGCGCAACTCGTGGACGACACGGAACGGCTGTTGCGCGAGACGGAGCGGGCCTGCCTCCTGGTGACTCACGACCTCGACGAGGCAGGACGGCTCGGATCCAGGATGGCCGTTGTCGTGAACGGTCGACTGCGCCAAGAGGGTGCGCCCCAGGAGGTTTTGGCCAAACCGGTCGACCCGGAGGTGGCTGCCTTCGTCGGCGTCGAGACCAGGCTGCCCGGTCGGCTGCTGTCGGTCCGGGACGGGCTGGGGACCGTCATGGTCCAGGAGCATCGGGTCGAAGCGGTCACCTCGCTGTCGCCCGACCGGAATGTCCTGTGCTGCTTGCGGCCGGAAGACGTGACGCTCCGGCCCCTGGGTCGGCTGAGCCCGCCGTCCCCGCTCACCAGCGCCCGCAACCGGCTCGAGGGAAGGATCGTGAACGTGGCGTCCAAGGGGCCCCTCGTTCATGTCACCGTGGACTGCGGAGCCCTGCTCGTGGCCGCCGTCACGAAGACGTCCACGCTCGAAATGGGCCTGCGGCCGGGAGACAGGGTCGAGGCGTCCTTCAAGGCCACCGCCCTGCACCTGATAGGTCTGCCGGGCTGAGGAACTCCGGGCAAGCACACTGAGGCGTCGCGCCACCCGGCAACCCTGTCGTGCGGTGGCGTGTCGTGCGGTGGGTCCCTGTCGTCGGGTGGGTCACCTTTGTCGTGCGGTGGGTGCCCGTCGTCGGGTGGTGTCGGAGTACGCGCCTTTCTCCCCAGCCAGGTACACGCGAACGTGGCCAACTGCGTGGTCGCCACAGGGCCGGGGCCGGCCGATAGCCAGCCAGCCTCGTGACAGGGCGGACTGTCCAGGGTGGGGCAACGCCCCATCGCGCAGCGACGCCCGAAGGGCGCCCTTTTACCGGCCGTCCTGTCACGCACCCTCAGAGGTCGGGCTGGTCCCGGCTCTCCAGCCTGCACCTGACCCTCTTCGGGTGGGGACGTATGTCTGTACTTCTCTGTCCGCGTTCAGGTGTACGCCGACAGGTCGGTCACTGCCGGTCGGAGGGTGCCGGCGTCGGGTGGGTCCCCGTCGTCCGTGGCATCTCGGTCGGTGGGTTCCCGTCGTTCGGCGGGGGCCGTCGTCCGGCAGCCCCCGTTGTCCGGCAGCCCCCTTGTCCGGCGGCCCACGTCCGATGGGCATGCGAGCCATGCTGCCCGGTCCCGCTCAGCCTCCGATCGCGCTCATCGGGCGGTCGGGTCGGCGGAACTCGCCGTCGTCGATGCCATGGCCGCGTTGCTTGGCCCACATGGTCCCGCGCCACACACCCGCGATCTCACGGTCGGACGCGCCGCCGCGCAGCAGGGCACGCAAGTCGGTCTCGGCGCGGGCGAACAGACACGTGCGCAGCTGCCCGTCGGCGGTGAGCCGGGTGCGGTCGCAGCCCCGGCAGAAGGGGCGTGAGACAGAGGCGACGATTCCCACGGCCGGGACGATCCCGGCCGGCGAGCGGACATCCGAGACGATCCACGTCTCCGCGGGGGCTGCACCCCGCACGGCGGCATGAACCGGGGTCAGAGTGAGTTCGGACCGCAGCAGGCTCAGGATCTCGGCAGCCGAGACCATCTCGTCCCGGTCCCAGACGTCTGCGGGCCCCAGGGGCATCTGCTCGATGAACCTGGGCTGGTAGCCCCTTTCCAGCGCCCACCGGACCAGGGAGACCGCCTCGTCCTCGTTGACCCCTCGGAGGAGAACAGAGTTGATCTTGACGGGGGTCAGACCCGCTTCGGCTGCCGCCCGCAGACCTGCGAGCACCTCGGGCAGACGGTCCCGACGGGTCAGCCGGGTGTACCGGGCGCGATCGAGCGTGTCGAGGGAGACATTCACCCGCCGCAGTCCCGCTTCGCGCAGGGCTGTGGCGCGCCGTTCCAGCAGGACGCCGTTGGTGGTCAGGGCGGTTTCGGGAGTGTCGCCGTCGGGGGTCCGCAGCGACGTCGTGGCAGCCACGATGCGCTCAAGTCCCCGGCGCAGCAATGGTTCCCCGCCGGTGAACCGGACCTGCCGCACGCCCAGGTCACGCACGGCAACGGTGATCAAGCGGATGATCTCGTCGTCCGTCAGCAGCTCCCCGGCCGGACACCACGGGGTGCCTTCGGCCGGCATGCAGTACGAACAGCGCAGGTTGCAGCGGTCAGTCAGACTGATCCGCAGATTCGTGGCGATCCGCCCGAACCTGTCCACCAGCGCGGACCCCGGCAAGGCGGCCGGGGCCCGGAGCGGACCGCCGGGCGGCCGGGAGACGTCTGCGAAGTCGGGGATCTGGGACATGGGCCGAGGCTACGAACCTCCACCGGACCACGACCAGGGGCCGACGTTCCCGTCGCATTGCCGGAAATGCCCCTACCACAGGGGCCATTCAGCCCTTCCGCGAGCGTCTCGGCAGGTCGCTGAATGAGGCAGTGGCCCCCGACACCCTCAAAGCCGTCACCAGCAGCCGTCACCGGGAGCCGTCACCAGCAGCCGTCACCGGGAGCCGTGACCAGGAGCCGTGACCAGGAGCCGTGACCAAGAGCCGCTCACCAAGGCCCGTCACCAAGAGCAGTCGTTGAGGGGGACTGCGCCCTCGCACAGCGATCCGGGAGAGGTGGAACCGTCGTGCACGAGCTGTCCCTGTGTGACGCGATCGCTCGAGCCGTGATCCACCATGCCGGTGGGCACAGGGTCCGGTCGGTCCGGCTCCGGGTCGGAGCGTTGCGGCAGGTGGTTCCCGACGCTCTCGTCTTCTGCTGGTCCCTCGCCGCCCGTGATCCCCTCCTCCAGGGGTCGGTGCTCGACGTCGAGGTGGTGCCTGCCGAGGTCGAGTGCGTCGAGTGCGGAACCAGACACACCCTCAGCAGATTCGTTCTGAGGTGCCCGGGCTGCCAGGGCTCGGTGTCGGTGGTGTCGGGTGAGGAACTCCTCGTCGTTTCCATCGACGTCCTGGACGAGGACCTGGACGAGGATCCGGCGGAACCGGGCAGCGGGCGACCGTCGAACTCGGCTACGAAGGAGTGAGAAGTCATGAGCCGTTTCCACCGCCACGAGGACGGCACCGGCCACGGGCACGCCGACCTCGGCGAAGGCCGTACGTCACGGCACTCCCACGGCGGCGCACCGCCTGCCGCCGAGGGATCCTGCGGACGAGGGCTGTCCGTGAGCGCGGCCGTACCGGACCACTCGGGATATGGCACCGGGGCCGGACGTGTGGAAGTCCTGGAGGCGATCTTCGACGAGAACGACCGGCTCGCCGCCGCAAACCGTGCCGATTTCGACGCGGCGCACGTCCGGGTCGTCAACCTCATGTCCTCTCCCGGCGCCGGCAAGACGATGCTGCTGCGTCGGACGTTGCAGCGCCTTGCGGGCAAGGTCCGTGTCGGCATCGTCGAGGGGGACATCGAGACGAGCCTGGACGCCGACCGGTTGCAGGGCTTCGGCGCGGCGATCGCACTCGTCAACACAGGCCAGGGTTTCGGCGGCGAGTGCCACCTCGACGCGCCCATGGTTCGTTCCGCACTGCCTCGGCTGCCGCTGCAAGACCTCGATCTGGTCGTGGTCGAGAACGTCGGGAACCTTGTCTGTCCCGCGGAGTTCGGCATCGGCGAACACGCCCGGGCGATGGTCTACTCCGTGACGGAAGGAGAGGACAAGCCCCTCAAGTATCCGGTGATGTTCCGGTCCGTGAACCTCGTGGTGATCAACAAGATCGACCTGCTCCCGCACCTCGATTTCGACCTCGGTCTCTTTCTGAAGAACCTCGGAGAGGTCAACCCCGGAGTCGCGACGATCACGGTGAGCGCCAGGACGGGGGAGGGTGTCGACGCCTGGTGCGCCTGGCTCTCGGATGTGGCGCCCTTCCCCGCCGGGCCCTGAGCCCGCCACGCCGCGAGGCCCGGAAGCGCGGACCGGTCGGCAGAGGTCGGCAGAACCGGCGGCGACCTTCTCGGCGCCGGTGCGGTGACATCGCGTCAGCGCTGGCCGAGGAGCGACGAAGGTCCCCGCCGCGAGGGACGGTCGGCCCCTGTCGCGGCCGTCTTGCCCAGGACACAGTCGAGCCATGGCTGACCTGGACCACTTGGCGGAAGACGCCTTCACCGCCCATACGCAGGCGGTGTACCGAAACGCCTTCACGGGCGGCTCCGCGCCCGGTCTGCGGACGGTCCCGGAGCCGGCGCGGGCCGCACGGCTTGGTGCGGCCCGGTGAACGGCCGCACCGCACGGCGCTACGAGGTCCACGGCACCGTCCAGGGGGTGGGCTTCCGGCCGTTCGTCCACCGGCTGGCGGCCGACCTGGGCGTGGACGGCTCGGTCCGCAACGCGGGCGGGTTCGTGGTCATCGAGGCGGCGGCTCCGGCCGCCGTCCTCACGGCGTTCGCCGGCCGGCTGCGCACCGAGGCGCCGCCCAGGGCCCGTGTCACCCGGGTCGCCGTGCGCGACCTGGCGATGTCACCGGCACCGGTCGGCGCCGGCTTCGCCATCGCCGAGAGCGCCGCGCACCCTTCGGCCGCGCGGGACTTCCCGCCCGACATCGCCACCTGCGACGACTGCCTGCGGGAGCTGTTCGACCCGCTGGACCGGCGGTTCCGCTACCCGTTCACCAACTGCACCAACTGCGGGCCGCGCGCCACGATCATCGACGATCTCCCCTACGACCGGACCCGCACGGCGATGGGCGCCTTCCCGTTGTGCCGGCGGTGCCGTGCCGAGTACACCGACCCGCTCGACCGCCGGTTCCACGCCGAGCCGGTGGCCTGTCCGGACTGCGGCCCACGGCTGGCCTGGCTGCCGGGCGGCGAGCCGCGGCCGGGCCGACGGGCTGAGGCGCCGGGGGCGCAGCCCGTGGGGGAGGAGGCCCTGCGGGCCGCGGTGGCCGTGATCGCCGCCGGCGGGATCGTCGCGGTCAAGGGGCTGGGCGGCTACCAACTCGTCTGCGACGCCACCGACGAGGACGCCGTACGGCGGCTGCGGCAGCGCAAGCACCGTTGGACCAAACCGCTCGCCGTGATGGTCCGCGACCTCCGAGCGGCTGCGGGACTGGCGTATCCCACCGCGACCGAGAAGCACCTGCTGACCTCACCTGCCGCGCCCATCGTCCTGCTGACGGCCCGTGCGCACTCCCGTCCGGCGACCGCCGCGGGACTGCATCCCGGAACCCGCCGGATCGGGCTGTTCCTGCCCTACACGCCCCTGCACCACCTGCTGCTGCACGACCTGGACCGGCCGCTCGTCGTCACCAGCGGCAACCGCTCCCAGGAACCGATCGTCATCGACGACGACACGGCCCCGGACCGGCTCGGCGGCATCGCCGACGGCTTCCTCCGGCACGACCGCGCCATCCGCGCCCGCTACGACGATTCCGTGACCCAGGTGCTGGGACGCCGCGAGTCGGTCGTCCGCCGAGCCCGCGGCTATGCCCCCGAACCGATGCGCCTGCCGGTGGCCGCGCCCGGTCCGCTGCTCGCGGTCGGCGCCGAACTGAAGCACACCTTCGCCCTCGCGGACCGCGGCCGGGTGGTGCTCGGACCGCACACCGGGGATCTGGAGGACGCCGACACCCTGACGGCGTTCCGCGGGAACCTCGCCCACCTGACTCGCCTCGAGGCGATCACACCCGTGTACATTGCCCACGACCTGCACCCCGGCTACCTGTCCACGCAGGAGGCGGGCCGTCTGCCCGCACGGTCCCGGATTCCCGTCCAGCATCACCACGCGCACGTGGCCTCCTGCGCCGCCGAACACGGCCTGACCGGCCCGTTCATCGGCGTCGCCTACGACGGGCTGGGGCTCGGCGACGACGGCACCCTGTGGGGCGGCGAGATCCTCGTCGCCGATCTCGCCGGCTACCGCCGATTCGGCCGCTTCGGCACCGCCCCGATGCCCGGTGGCGCGGCGGCCGTCCGCCGCCCGGCGCGGATGGCGCTCGGCTATCTGTACGGCGCCGAGGACCTCGACGAGACGGACCGCGGGGGCCCGGGCATCGGCGGGCCACGATGGGAAGGCGCGTGTACCGCGGGCCCGTTCCTCGACCGGTTGCCGGCCACCGAAGTGCGGACGGTGCGCCGCATGGTCGAGCGAGGCGTCAACGCGCCGCTCGCCTCCAGCGCCGGCCGCCTGTTCGATGCCGTCTCCAGCCTGCTCGGCCTGCGCGACGACGCCGGCTACGAAGCGGAGGCCGCCATCGCCCTGGAGGCCGCCGCCGACCCGCGCGAGCGCGGCGAACTGGCCTGGCGGCTGCAGCGCCGCGAAGGCCTGCTCGTCTACGACCTCCGGCCGACGCTGCGCGACCTGCTCGCGGGCGTGGCCGACGGGCGTTCCGTACCCTGCCTGGCCGCCCGGTTCCACAACACGGTCGTGGCCGTCACGGTCGCCATGGCCGAAGAGGCCGCCCGGGAGACGGGACTCGGCGACGTGTGCCTGTCGGGCGGGGTGTTCCAGAACCGCCGGATCGCCACCGGGGTCGCGTCCGCGCTGCGGCGGACAGGGCTGCACCCCCGCCTGAACCGTCTGGTCCCGGCGAACGACGGCGGCATCAGCTACGGACAGGCCGCCGTAGCCGCGTGCCTGCTGAAAGGAAGGTGACGGCGATGTGCCTGGGGATTCCCGGCCGGATCATCACGACCGGTCACGACGAGGGGCTGCGCATGGGCGTGGTGGACTTCGGCGGCGTCCGCAGGGACGTCTGCCTGGCCTACGTCCCGGAGTGCGAGGCAGGCGACTACGTCATCGTGCACGTCGGCTTCGCCATCAGCCGGGTGGACGAGGAGGAGGCCCGGCGAACCCTCGAGGTGCTGCGCGCCCTGGACGGCGGCCAGGCCCTGGCGGGGGAGTTGGGACAGTGAAGTACCTCGACGAGTACCGCGATCCCGTCGTCGCCCGACGGCTGCTCCAGGAGATCCACGCCACCGCCACCCGCCCCTGGACGATCATGGAGGTGTGCGGCGGTCAGACCCACACCATCGTTCGCCAGGGCATTGACGAGCTGCTGCCCGACGGCCTGCGGATGATCCACGGCCCCGGCTGCCCGGTCTGCGTCACCCCGCTGGAGCTCATCGACAAGGCCCTCGCCATCGCCGCCCGACCAGAGGTGATCTTCACCTCCTACGGGGACATGCTGCGCGTGCCCGGCTCGCACACCGACCTGCTGGCGCTCAAGGCGCGCGGTGCCGATGTACGGGTGGTGTACTCCCCGGTCGACGCGGTGGACCTGGCCCGCCGGAACCCGGACCGGCAGGTGGTGTTCTTCGCGGTCGGCTTCGAGACCACCGCCCCGGCCAACGCCATGGCCGTCCTGCGGGCGGACGCGCTCGGTCTGCCGAACTTCGGCATCCTCGTCAGCCACGTCCTGGTGCCCCCGGCCATGACCGCGATCCTCGAATCGCCCGCCACCCGGGTCCAGGGCTTCCTCGCCGCCGGTCACGTATGCGCGGTCATGGGATGGACGGAGTACGAGCCGCTCGCGGCCCGGTACCGGGTCCCCGTCGTGGTCACCGGCTTCGAGCCGCTGGACCTCCTCGAAGGCATCCTCATGACGGTCCGTCAACTGGAGGAAGGCCGCCACGAGGTGGAGAACCAGTACGCCCGCGCCGTGCTCCGCTCCGGCAACACCGCCGCGCAGGACGCGATCCGCCGCGTCTTCATCGTCGGCGACCGCACCTGGCGCGGCATCGGCCCCATCCCCGGCAGCGGGCTGCACCTCGCGCCCGCGTTCGCCGCGTACGACGCCGAGACCCGCTTCGGCGTGGCGGCCCTGACGGCCCGGGAGCACCCCCACTGCGTCGCCGGGGAGATCCTGCAGGGCACGAAAGTACCCACCGACTGCCGTGCCTACGGCACCCTGTGCACCCCGCGGACCCCGCTCGGCGCGCCCATGGTCTCGACCGAGGGCACCTGCGCCGCCTTCCACAACGCCGGACGGAGGAACGACACATGACCGCCGTCGACCCCCTGCGAGCCACCTGCCCGCTGCCCCGGGCCGAGACCGAACACGTTCTGCTGGGCCACGGCAGCGGCGGACAACTGTCCGCCGGCCTGCTCAGGGATCTGATCCTGCCGGGCCTCGGAGCGGCCTCGCCCGCGGGGCCAGCCCAGGACGCGGCCGTGCTGAAGCTCGGTGACCGGGAGCTCGTGATGAGCACCGACTCCTTCGTCGTCAGCCCGCTGTTCTTCCCCGGCGGCGACATCGGATCGCTCGCCGTGCACGGCACCGTCAACGACGTCGCGATGATGGGCGCGGAACCCTTCGCGCTGTCGGCGGCCTTCGTGATCGAGGAGGGCTTCCCGCTCGACGTCCTGCGCCGGGTCACCGAGTCGATCGGACGGGCGGCGACCGCCGCCGGGGTGCCGGTGGTGACCGGCGACACGAAGGTCGTCGGCCGCGGGGCCGCCGACGGGCTGTTCGTCAACACCACCGGGCTGGGCCTGCGGCTGCCGGGCGCGATGCCCTCCGCCGACGGCGCGCGACCGGGGGACGCCGTGGTGCTGTCGGGCCCGATCGGACTGCACGGCACCACCGTCCTCAGCGTCCGCGAGGGACTCGGCTTCGAGACCGACATCGCATCGGACACCCGGCCGCTGCACCGGCTGGTGCGCGCCATGGTCGAGGCGGTCGGCCCCGACCTGCACGCCCTGCGCGACCCCACCCGGGGCGGACTCGCGTCGGCCGTCAACGAGTTGGCGCAGGCGTCGGAGGTCGGCGTGGAACTCGACGAGACCGTCCTGCCGGTGCCGCCCGCGGTGGCGGCCGCCTGCGACCTGCTGGGCCTGGATCCCCTGCACGTCGCCAACGAGGGCTGTCTCGTCGCGTTCGTCGCCGCCGACCGGGCCGACCGGCTGCTGGCCGCGATGCGGTCGGTACCGGAAGGCGCGGGCGCGGTTCGGGTCGGCACCGTGCTGGACGATCGCTCCGGACAGGTCACCGTCCGCACCCTGCTGGGGGCGCGCCGGGTCGTCGACATGCTCATCGGCGAACAACTGCCACGGATCTGCTGAACGGCCGAGACGCGCCGTGCCAAGACCCCTCCGGCGGAGGCCGGGCAGCGCCGTCGTCCCCGGACCGCCCGGCCGATGACCGAGTTCGCCGTACCGGCGGCCGGCTCCGGCCCGACGCCGCCCACAGCGCGGTCAGGGACGGTCGGCCCACATCCGTGGCCCGAGGTGCCCTTCGACCGGGGCCGGTCGTCCCATGGCCCCGCGGCGTGTGACACACGAGGCTGATCGGAGACGATGGCTCGAGCGTGAGGGTCGGCGCGAGCCCGGGGCACGACGGCCAGGGAGGCGACGGTCATGACACGGATACGGGTGCCGAGGAACTCCCGGCCTCCGCGGCGACCGGAGCCTGAGGACCTGCGGACCTCCTCCGGACGGTCCCTCCCCTACTGAAGGCCGGACGTGGCCACGGGGCTGCCGTGCCACCTGAGACGTGACAGCGAAGACCGCGCACGCACTCGCCGCCGGGCCGTTCGCGTTCCACCGGAGATCAGCAGCAGCGCCGCCGAAGGAGGCCGGCCATGACAGACACAGCGTCGGAGACGATCACCGTACGGCGGTCACAGGAGGCGGAGGTGCACCGACTGGACGTCGCCCACGTCAACGGCGACGCGTACGCGGTGGACATCCGGGGCCACCTGCTCATGGTCGACCAGCCCACGGACGCGGGCGGCACGGACACCGCCCCCACCCCCACCGAGCTGTTCGCGGCATCTCTGGCCACCTGCGTCGCCTTCTACGCGGGCCGCTACCTGACCCGCCACGGGCTGCCGCGCGACGGACTGCGGGTCCGTACGGAGTTCACCATGGCCACCGACCGCCCGGCCCGCATCGCGTCCGTACGCATCGTCGTCGTCCCGCCGCCGGCTCTCTCCGCACAGCGCCACGCGGCCATGCTCGCGGTCGCCTCGCACTGCACCGTCCACAACACGCTCCACCAACCACCCGAGATCGGCATCGAGCTGGAGCGGAGGGAGCCGATGGAGCGGAGGGAGCCGGTGGCGCCGATGATGCCGATGGAGCCATGAGCCCGCCCTCGGTCCGACCCGCGCACCGGCCCGCCTGATGCGCGCTGCCCGGCGGCCGGTGGAATCGACGTGGTCAGGATCATGTCTCCCCCTCCGCCCACAACTCCCACCTCACACCCTCATGGCGGGTCTGTGGGCTCCCCAGGGGCCGACCGGCCCGAGGAGGGGCCGGACGGGTCCTGCCACCGCGCCGACTCCCGTGCCAGCCTGGATTCGAGCCTCACCGGCTCGAAGAGACCGACTCGGGAGCGGTCCGCCTACGGGTCCGGTGCCGGATCGAAGGGCGGGTCCGGGCCCTGTCGAGGCGAGGAGGAAGAAGATGGCGCACACAGTGGAGTGGAAGGTCCGCCTCCATCTCTTCGAGGAAGAGGGGACGACGACGGCACGGGTGGTGCTGGACACCGGGACCGCCGTGCTCACAGGTCGTGGGACCGCGCACTGCAGCCCCGTCGACACCCCTGTGCCGGAGATCGGTGACGAGCTGGCGGCGGGCCGGGCCGTGCGCAATCTCGCCCAGCAGCTGCTCGACACCGCCGAGCGGGACATCGAGGGTGCGGCCGGCCGGCCGGAGTGAACGACGCGGCGTCGCCGTTCGAGGCGGGGACTCCTGTGGTCGCGAGGCTGGCCACCGCCGGCCGCGTCAGGAAGATGGTCGCCGAGATGCGCTCGCATGATGGCCACCGATTCCGCAGGGACCGGATGAACCAGACCGGAGAAACCGCACAGGAGCAACGCCCCGGATGGCCCCGGACCAGTCGCCTGCCTCGGGAGCGGCCCACCGACCCGAGTCTGGCGTGCCCTGGGCCGGGGGCCGACGCGACATGTGGGTGTCGATCCGGCCCGCGCGTCTCGATCCGGCCCGCGCGCCTCAGTCCGGCCGCCGTATCGGTTCGGCCGACCGGTTGAGCGCTGCTCGATCACGCCGTGTGGGTGCGCCCAGCTGCTGCACCGGAACTCGACGTCCGCTTCGCCCGCGGGCTCGGCGGGCGGCGATTCGGCGTTCCGTGACGACCCCGTCGCACTACGCTCGCGACAAGCCTCGGGCGGCAGGCGCTGCCGACGGTGGCCTCCGACGCCCGCGCTGCCCAGGGCACCGCGCGGAAGGGCCATGGGGAGACGTGCATGGAGTGGTTGGTCTCACTGGTGGGGGTCGGGCTGGTCATGGCCGTACTGCGCGACCTGTTCCACACGCTCTGGCACCCAACGCGGCACGGGGGCCTAAGCCGACTCGTCATGACGGTGCTGTGGAAACTGGCCAAGCGTTTTCGTGTGCGCAGGCGTGTGGTCGGGCTCGTCGGGCCGCTCTCCATGGTGACGGTGGTCGGCATGTGGGCCGCCATCGTCATCCTGGGCTGGTCCATCGTCTACTGGCCCCACATGCCCGGGGCGTTCACGTTCTCTCCCGGTTCCAAGGCGGCTCAGGAACCGCCGCTGCTCGACTCCGTGTACCTGTCGCTCGTCATGGTCGCCACCCTGGGGCTCGGCGACATCGCGCCGGGCGAGGGCTGGCTCCGCCTGGTCTCGCCGTTGGAAGCCCTCATCGGCTTCGCTCTCCTGACGGCCACGGTCTCCTGGGTGCTCGAGATCTACCCGGCGTTGAGCCGCAGGAGGGCCCTGGCCATCAGGCTGGCACTGCTGCGCGACTCGGAACCGACGACGCAGCAGATCGACTCCTGTGCCGGAGCCGTGATGCTGGACAGCCTGGCCACTGAAGTGGTGCGCGTCCGCATCGACTTCACCCAGTACGCCGAGGCCTACTACTTCCATGACGGGGAGGACGACGCCTCTTTCGCGGCCATGGTCGGCTACGCGGCGACCCTCGCCCAGCGCGGGCAGGCGGCCCGGCGCCAGGACGTGCGTCTGGCCGGCGACCTGCTCGGCGGTGCTCTGGAGGATCTCGCCACCATCCTCGACGAGCGTTTTCTGCATACGGGCGGTACACCGACGGATGTCTTCGCGGCCTACGCCGCCGACCACGGCCGCAGCCTCCATCAGCCCTGACCGGCACGAAGAGAGGAGTGGAGTGCAGTGGAGGCCGTCCGCCGGGCTGGGATGACGCGGTCGGCCTCCGGTGCTCACATCCGCTTGAGGACCGCCTGCTTGGCCGCCGTGAACTCCTCGTCCGTGAGGACGCCCGACTTGTGCAGCTCGCCGAGTTCGCGCAGCCGTCGCAGCAGGGCGTCGTGGTCGTCCTCCGGCGCCGGGGCGACGGGGGCGACGGCCGGCTGGAAGGCCGCGGCCGGGATCTGCTGCGGCACGGCGGTGGGCGGCAGGTCCGCGACCGGTGCCGAGGGGTGTGGGAGGCGGGCCTGTACGGCCGCCGCCACCAGTGCCATCAACGGGTCCTTCTTGAAGCCCCACAACTCGACGGAGTTGGGGTCGTACTTGGGCGGGGCCTTGGTCGGCGCGTTCTTCACGGTGAAGCGGAGGTGGCCGTTCTCCAGGCCCTCCGCGGGATGCCACTCGACGGCGGCGATGTGCTCCAGCGGCAGTGAGCGGTTGCCCGAGGCTGCCTTGGCCTCCTCGGTCTTCCAGTTCCACTCCAGGCGGACGTGCTCGCCGTCGAAGCTCGCCGTGCCGTCGCCGGCGGAGACCGACAGCGGCACGGCGGGCCCCGGCAGCAGATAGCGGTCGGCGGGGCCGGCGGGCACCTCGTCCAGGAACAGTGCGTTGCGCACCTCGTCCACCAGGTATTCGGCCACTCCGTACCGGCCCGGCTCGACGGCGAGTTGATAGGGGTCCGAGGATTCGGTGAGCTTGCCGCCGGTCGCTTGCAGCAGCGGGTCGGCGCCGTCCCGCAGGCGCAGCCTCAGCCGCCCTGACTTCTTGCCCTGCTCGAACGAGACGCCCGCCAACGCCTCCAGGGGGACGGTCAGTTCGCCCAGGGTCTTGCGGAGCAGACTCACGCCCTTGTCCCGGCCCGGCACCAGTCGCAGGGAATCGCCGTCGAAAGTCCAGGTGCCGTCCCGCTGGATGATTTCCGCCATGGGGTGATTCTTTCACCGGACCGCCGGGAACTTGGTCTATACCTATTGACGGGCCGGGTACTCAACGGGTCCCATGGGGAACGTTCGCCGCATCCGGCGATTCCGTGCCTCGTGGCCAGTGACTCGGTGCACTCGTGCACCCGTGCACCTGTGAAGCCCCGTGCACCCGTGGACCCTTGATTTCCCGTGGAAAGGGACCCTTCGTGAGACAGCGTCACAGAAGCCCCAGGCTGCTCGGCTCGGGCGGCGGCGCCATGCGGCGCCGCACGCTGCTGCTCGTGGCCGCCGCCGGGATCTCCGCCGTCGGCGCCGCCCCCGAAGCACCCACCAGAACCCCCACCCCGCTCGGCCGCGTGGTGCCGGCCCCGGCCTCCGTCGCTCCGGACGGCACCGCGTTCCGCATCACGCCCACCACGCGCATCCAGGTGGACCGGAACACCGAGCGGATCGGCCTCTATCTGGCCGGAATTCTGCGGCCGTCGACGGGATACCGGCTGCCGGTGACCTCGCGCGGCGGGAGCGACGCGATCCGGCTGCGGCTGGGCTCCCGTGACAAGGCCCTCGGCGGCGAGGGCTACCGCCTCGACAGCGGCAAGCACGGCGTCACCATCACCGCCCGGACGTCCGCCGGGCTCTTCCACGGCGTCCAGACCCTGCGCCAACTGCTGCCCGCCGCCGTGGAGAAGCGGACCGTGCAGCCGGGGCCCTGGCCGGTCGCGGGCGGCACCATCAAGGACACCCCGCGCTACGGCTGGCGCGGCGCCATGCTGGACGTCTCCCGGCACTTCTTCACCGTCGACCAAGTCAAGCGGTTCATCGACGAGTTGGCGCTCTACAAGCTCAACAAACTGCATCTGCACCTCTCCGACGACCAGGGCTGGCGCATCGCGATCGACTCCTGGCCCCGGCTGACCGAATACGGCGGCTCCACCCAGGTCGGCGGTGGCCCCGGCGGCTTCTACACCAAGGCGGACTACAAGGAGATCGTCCGCTACGCCGCCTCGCGCCACCTGGAGGTCGTCCCGGAGATCGACATGCCGGGCCACACCAATGCCGCCCTCGCCTCGTACGCGGACCTGAACTGCGACGGAGTCGCGCCCCCGCTCTACACCGGCACCGAGGTCGGCTTCAGTTCGCTGTGCGTCGACAAGGAAGTCACCTACGACTTCGTGGACGATGTGATCCGTGAACTGGCCGCCCTCACTCCGGGACGCTACCTCCACATCGGCGGCGACGAGGCGCACTCCACCAGCCACGAGGACTACGTCAAGTTCATGGACCGGGTGCAGCCCGTCGTGGCCCGGTACGGCAAGACGGTGATCGGCTGGCACCAGCTGACCGGGGCGACCCCCGCGAAGGGCGCCCTGGCGCAGTACTGGGGCCTGGACGAAACCGGTGCCGAGGAGAAGGCCCAGGTCGCCAGGGCGGCACAGAACGGGACCGGGCTGATCCTCTCGCCCGCCGACCGGATCTACCTCGACATGAAGTACACGAAGGACACCCCGCTGGGACTCGACTGGGCCGGTCTGGTGGAGGTGGACCGGTCCTACGACTGGGACCCCGCCGACTACCTCCCCGGGGCCCCGAGTTCGGCCGTCCAGGGGGTGGAGGCGCCGCTGTGGACCGAGACCATCGTCACCACGTCCGACATCGACCACATGGTCTTCCCGCGGCTGCCGGGCGTCGCCGAGCTGGGCTGGTCGCCCGCCGCGACCCACGACTGGGACACCTACAAGGTGCGGCTCGCCGCTCAGGCCCCGCGGTGGGACGCGCTGGGCATCGGCTACTACAGGTCGCCGAAGGTCCCGTGGCCCGCCGAGTGAACTCCTGACAGACCGCGACACGGCGGCGGGCGCCCCGGGGGACCGTTCCGGAGCGCCCGCCTGTTCGTGGGGCTCTTCGCTCCGCCTGCGAAGAGCCGGTGGGTGGTTTCTAGGCCTGCTCGCGCAGCTGTTCCTCGCTGAGCCCCTGCCGCCAGTAGCCGACGAAGGCGACCCGGCGCCGGTCCCACTCCCGCTCCCGGACGAGGTGTCTGCGCAGCTCCTTCACACAGCCGGACTCACCCGCGATCCAGGCGTACGGGGCCGAGGCCTCCGGCAGTGCGGCGGCCCGGATCGCGTCGACGCCCGCCGGAGCGCCCTGGTCCCGGAACAGCCAGGTGATCTCGGCATCGGCCGCGGTGGCCAGCTCCTGGATGTCCGCGGGGTGCTCGACCTCCAGCCAGACGCGGGCGCGGGTGCCGGCCGGGAGCGACTCGAGGATGGCGGAGGCGGCGGGCAGCGCGGTCTCGTCGGCCCAGAGGAGGACCAGGTCGGTGTCGGCGGGCGGGCGGAAGCGGATCGCGGTGTTGTCCGCGACCGCCGGGCCGAGCACCAGGACCCGGTCGCCGGGCGCGGCCCGGGCGGCCCAGCGCGAGGCCGGACCCGCGGGCCCGGCGGACCCCGGCTCCGTGCCGTGCAGCACGAAGTCGATGTCGATCTCGTCGGGCTCGCCCGGGGTGCGCCGCAGGGCGCGCAGTGTGTACGAGCGCATCACCGCCCGTACGTCGTCCGGGAGTTCACGCCAGGCCTGCCACCAGCCGTCGCCCGACTCGATCGGAACGACGGGTGCGTCCTGCCCCGGATGCGGCAGGAAGAGCGACAGGCTCTGGTCGCGCCCGTCGGAGGCGAAGGCGCTCAGGTCGGGTCCCGCGAAGCCGACCCGGACCAGGGACGGGCCGAGCCGCGTCGTCCGGGTCACCCGCAGGGAGAAGAAACGGAACGGGGCGGCCACGGCCGTCGTCATACGCTCTCCAAAGCTCACGCGAAAGTGGTCAGCTGACCTTCTTGGCGTTCTCCAGCGCCTCCGCGAGGTTCTCCAGCAGCGGAGTGCACTTGTCGTAGGACAGGATCGGCTCGGGGGAGCGCGGGATCACCTGGCCGGCCTTGACCGCGGGCAGCTTCTTCCAGGTCGCCTGGGTGATGTCGGCGGGCTGGATGGTCGAGGAGCGGTCGTCCATGATGATGATGTCGGCCGGGTACTTGTCGACGTTCTCCCAGCTGAGGGTCTCGAACCAGCCGCCCGTCTCCTTCTTGGCCTCCTCCGGCGGCTCGACGAACTTCACGCCGAGCGCCTTGAAGTACTCGAGGTCCACGGAGAGGTTGGTGCCGGAGACGTAGAACACGGACTCGGCGGCGGAGCCGGCCATCACCTTGATGTCGGGGTTGGCCTTGGCGGCCTTGCGCAGCCGGGCGGCGGCGTCCTCGAAGCGCTTCCTGGCCCGGGTGACCTTGTCCGCCTTCATGTCCGCGCCGAGCGACTCGGCGAGCTCCCACATCCGCTCCAGCGGCTGCGTCAACTGCCGGTCGTAGACGGACACGGCGACGCTCGGGGCCAGCTTCGCGACCTTGTCCTTGGACTCCTCGGGCACGTACCAGAGGGTGCCCGCGCTGTCGAAGGTCGTGGTGAGCAGGACGTCGGGGGAGAGGGCCACGTACTTCTCGACGCTGAACTGCCCCCAGGCGTTGCCGATGACCGTGAGCTTGCTGACGTCCATGTCGCCGGCCTGGACGTCGGCCTTGCCGCCCTTGGTCGTGGTGGGGCCGAAGACGCCCTTGACCTCGATGCCGTAGTCGTACAGCGCGGCGGCGACACCGGTGAAGGCGACGATGTTCGCGGGAACGTCGTCCAGCTTCACGGTCTCGCCGCGGTCGTCCTTGAAGGACCAGGGGCCGGAGTCGGCCGCCGTGCTCGTCGAGTCCGAACCGGCGCCGCGCTTCGTGTCGCTCTCGTCACCGCAGGCGGCGAGAGCGACACCGAGACCGAGGGCGCCGCCCGCGGCGAGCAGGCCGCGGCGGGTGAGGTGAGGGGCACGGGGGTTGGGCATGGGTGCAGCTGCTTTCGGGCAGGGGGCGGATAACCACCGGATGACAGC
Source organism: Streptomyces cavernae (assembly GCF_004023625.1). Lineage (GTDB taxonomy): Bacteria > Actinomycetota > Actinomycetes > Streptomycetales > Streptomycetaceae > Streptomyces > Streptomyces cavernae. The sequence continues at coordinate 197,700 of NZ_RPDJ01000014.1, forward strand.
GGTCCAAGATAGGTTAGCCTAACCTTATTTGTCATCCCGGGTCGGGTTGCCCCCACGCCCTGGCCTATCCGCCGTGGCCGAGCCCGGGCGGGCGCCAGGCGCCGCTTGGCCGGGGACCACTCCGGGGCCAGGATCGAGAAGTGGACCGTGTCGCGCCAAGTGCCGTCCGGCCTCCGCACATGCCGGCGCAATCGCCGCCTCGGTGGAGGGGCGGCTGAGGAACCGACCGTGCCCCCGGCCTCCGGTGACGCTCGGCTGTCGGTCGGGCGACGATCATTCATACTCATCGGCGTCCACCACAGGGCGGCGGCCGTCGATGCGGCCGCGCCCGGCCGTAATTCGCTTGCCCTGCCCACGGGTTAACGCTGCACTGTGGCCAGACACCGCGAGTCGTGGTGCCGGTATCCCGAGGAGGCAGCGGCAGCAATGCAGATCCGTCCCACGACCGACGAGGATCTCGATGTCTTCGTCGACACGGTCCATGCCGCGTTCGGGCTCTTCCCGGAAACCCCGATCGAGGGCGGCGGGCTCTGGTGGTCGGCCCTCGAAACGGACCGCTGCATGCTCGCCCTGACGGCGGACGGACGGCCCGTCGGCACCGCCGCCACGCACTCCTTCGAGCTCACCCTGCCCGGTGAGACTCTCGTCCCGGCCGCCGGGGTGACCGCCGTCGGCGTCCTGCCCTCGCACCGGCGCCAGGGCGTGCTCCGCGCGATGATGCGGCATCAGCTCACCGGACTGAGGGCCGACGGGGAGTTCCTTTCCGTGCTGCTGGCCTCTCAGGCCCCGATCTACGGCAGGTTCGGCTACGGACCGGCGACCTACACGGCGCAGCTGAAGGTACCGCGCCACCAGGCCGCCCTCGCCGTACCCCGGGCGCGCGGAGTGACCCACGCACCGGCGAACGGCTCGGACAACGGCTCGGTCGAGGTGCTGCGTCGGGCCGAGTGCGGCGAGATCCTGGAAGAGGTCTACGACCGGTACCGCCGCGCCCAGCCCGGCGCTCTGTCCCGGCCGCACCGCTGGTGGGCCTTGCGCGCGGGGCAGCCCCCGATCTCGCCGGCGCCGCGCTACGTCGCCGTCCACCGGGACACCGACGGCGTCCCGGACGGTTACGCCAGCTACTCGATCGAGTCCGGCACCCTGACGGTCGACGAGACCATCGCCACCGACGACGCCGTCTTCACGGCCCTGGCCCGGTTCGTACTCGGACACGACCTGGTCTCGCACGTCGTGTTCAAGCACGTCCCGGCCGATCACCCGCTGCGCTGGCAGTTCGCGGACTTCCGCGCCGGCGAGGTGAGCGGCGCCATGGACTGGCTCTGGGTGCGACTGCTGGACGTCCCGCGTGCGCTGACCGCGCGCGGCTGGTTCACGGACGGCGAGCTCGTCCTGGACATCGACGACCCGTTCCTCGGCGAACACGACCGCTACCTGCTGACCATCCGGGACAGCAAGGCCGACTGCGTCCCGACGGACCGGAAGCCCGACCTGTCCCTCGACATCAGCGACCTGGGCTCCGTCTACCTCGGCGGCACCGCCCCGAGCACGCTCGTGCGTGCCGGACACATCCGGGCCCACCGCCCAGGCGCGGCCACCCTCGCCGACACACTCTTCCGCGCCGAGCGCTCCCCGCACTGCCTGCACTGGTTCTGACCGCGCCGACCTCTTCGACGTGCCGGGGTCGACGGCCGTAGCCGCCGTGGATCTGGGTGGTGGCCGGCGTTGTCGCGGCGATTGTGGAGGAGTGGAGCTTCGCCAGGGCGGCCTCCTTCTTGAAGGTTCACCCGCGGCGCGGCGGGAGGCCGCGTCGTGTCAGGAAGGCGGGCCGTGTGGGCCTTCATCTCCATGTCGGCGATGAACTGGATCCCCTGGTACGAGCCGATGGCGTGGCCGAAGGCCTGGCTTCCTTCGCGTACTTCGACGGCTCGTCCGCACAGCCCTGTGCCAGGCACGTAGACAGGGCCGAGGCCACCGCCTACCCAGATGGTGAGCTGAGCCCATTCTGAGTCTCCGGCTGTCTTCCGCCGCCGGCCGACACTCCATGGCTCGCCTTCTGTCGTGCGGCGCAAGGTAGTTGGCTGACTATCATGTGCCGCATGACAATGGGGCAGGAGACGTCCGGCGACCCCCGGCGCAGCCAGCTCCTGCGTGGAGCGCTCGACATCTGCCTGCTCGCCCTGATCGCGGAACGTCCTCGCTATGGATTCGAGTTCGTCGAAGCTCTCAGTCAGAGCGGGCTCGAACTCGTCAGTGAGGGCAGCATCTATCCGCTGCTCGCCCGGATGGAGCGGGCAGGGCTCATCGAGTCCTATCGCGCGCCGTCATCCAGCGGAGGGGCGCCGCGCAAGTACTACCGGCTGACCCGGGCAGGCGGAGCGGAACTGACACGGGGCCGCACCGTCTGGCGGGACTTCACGGCCCAGGTGAACGAGATCCTGACCAACACCGAGCCGACCACAGGGGGAACAAGACCATGACGACCGACCGGGTCCTGGCCATATGCCGCAGCAACTGGGAGTACCGGGGCGTCGATGACGCCTCCGTCAAGGACATGCTCGCCGAGCTCTCCGCGCACCTGGAGGAGGCGGCGGCCGCGGGACGTGCGCCGCGGGATGTCGTGGGCGACGACGTCAAGGCGTTCGCTGCGGCCTGGGCGCGGGCCAGGACGCCGCTGCGCAGACGGTTGCTGGGGATGGCGATGGTGGTGCCGGCCGCGATGGGCGGAATCCTGCTCATGTCGCACCTGATCGGATGGACCGGAGCAGTTCCCGTCAGCCCCGGCCGCCTTGCCTTCTGGCTCACCGTCGGTACGGTCACCGTCGCCGTCGAACTCCGGCGCGGAACCCTGGGCTTGGGCAAGGGGTGGCTGCTGGCGGCAGGTGCCGGCCTACCGGTCTCGCTCCTCACCGATTGGCTGGCCGGCGACGAGCCGCTCTTCCACGTCGCCCTCTGGACCTCAGTTCTCCTGACCCTGCCGAGCGCCGCATACGCGGTCGCCAGGCGCGCCCGCACACGGATGGACCAGCCCGGAACCAAGTGACATCACGCCCGTACCTCCGGGCCCGGCCGCCATTCCGCTGACAGCTCAGGGTCCGCAGTGCGATGCGCTCGCCTTGGAGGCCGGACTGCGGAGCGGGACGGGCAGCACCGCTTCTGAGTCGGCCGGGTGCCGGTCGCTGTCCGTCTTCCGGGCGCGCCGGGTCCTTGTGCGCGAGGGGCCGGTGGGCCGCTGACCTCCGCAAAGAACCGGGGGAAAGAACTCCCGCCCACCCACCCTGCCGGCCGCGTCACCTGTGCGGGTGACTGGCTTGCGGGGCGGGATGCGGGCGGTTCAGGACGGTAAGGAAAGGGTCTTCGTCCTGGACTGCGAGGCCCTGTCGCTGGCCGTGCGCGGCGACCGGATGATGATCGCCCGGCTCAGCCTCGCCGCACAGGGCGAGGCAGAAGTGATCACGTCTCCGCTGACCCTCGTCGAGGCGTATGACGGGCGGACCACCGAGCAGCGCTGGGACTGGGTGCTCTCCCGGGTCCGCGTCGCGGATGTGGGACAGGAAGAGGCCCGGCAGGCCCGTCGGCTCCTCGCCACTGCCGGGCTGCACGGCCACAAGTTCGCGAGCGATGCCGTGCTCGCGGTCATCGCCCGTCAGCAGCAAGGCAACGTAACCGTCCTCACCTCGGACGTCGACGACCTGGAGAGGCTCGTCCCGCACAGGGTCGTCGTCAAGAAGGTGTGACCGTCAACAAAGGCGGTGTGACTCAGCCCGCCAGCCCCAACTCCCGTGCGATCAGCATGCGTTGCACCTCGCTCGTGCCCTCCCCGATCTCCAGGATCTTGGAGTCGCGCCACATGCGGGCCACCGGGTACTCGTTCATGAAGCCGTAGCCGCCGTGGATCTGGGTGGCGTCGCGGGCGTTGTCCACGGCGATCGTGGAGGAGTAGAGCTTCGCCAGGGCCGCCTCCTTCTTGAAGGGTTCGCCCGCGACCAGGCGGGAAGCCGCGTCGCGCCACGCCAGGCGGGCCGTGTGCGCCTTCATCTCCATGTCCGCGATCTTGAACTGGATCGCCTGGTTGGAACCGATCGGGCGGCCGAACGCATGGCGTTCCTTCGCGTACTTGACGGATTCGTCGACGCAGCCCTGGGCCAGGCCCGTGGCGAGCGCCGAGATGGCGATGCGGCCCTCGTCCAGGATGCGCAGGAACTGGGCGTAGCCCCGGCCCTCCTCGCCCAGGAGGTTCTCGGCGGGGACGCGGACGTCCGAGAAGGACAACTCGCGGGTGTCCGAAGCGTTCCAGCCGACCTTCGAGTACGGTGCCGCCACCGTGAAGCCGGGCGTGCCGGACGGGACGATGAAGGAGGAGATCCGGGGGCTGCCGTCGGGCTTGCGGTCGGTGACCGCGGTGACCGTCACCAGGCCCGTGATGTCCGTGCCCGAGTTGGTGATGAAGCACTTGGTGCCGTTGATCACCCATTCGTTCGTCTGCTCGTCGAGGCGGGCTGTTGTGCGCGTCCCGCCCGCGTCGGAGCCGGCGTCCGGCTCGGTGAGACCGAACGCGCCGAGGATCTCGCCGGAGCAGAGGCGGGGGAGCCAGTGCCGCTTCTGGGCTTCCGTGCCGTAGAGGTGGATCGGCATGGCGCCCAGCGATACGCCCGCTTCCAGGGTGATGGCCACGGAGGAGTCGACGCGGGCCAACTCCTCCAGGGCGATGCCGAGCGCCAGGTAGTCGCCGCCCATGCCGCCGTACTCCTCCGGGAAGGGGAGCCCGAAGAGCCCCATGCGGCCCATCTCACGGACGATCTCGTACGGGAACTCGTGGCGCTCGTAGAAGTCGCCGATCTTCGGGGCGACCACGTCGTGGGCGAACTCCTCGACGGTGCGGCGGAGTTCTTCCAGTTCCGGGGAGAGCTTGTGGTCCATGGCTTGTTCACTGCTCCTTGTGGGAGTCATGGGGCGAGAGGGCCCGGACGGTGCGGGACGGGCTGGGTCGGCCCAGTTGTTCGGCCATCCAGGCGCTGGTGGCGACCAGACGGCCGAGGTCGACCCCGGTTTCCATGCCGAGGCCCTGGAGCATCCACACGAGGTCTTCGGTGGCGAGGTTGCCCGTGGCGGACTTGGCGAACGGGCAGCCGCCGAGGCCGCCCGCCGAGGCGTCGACGGTCGTGACGCCGTGCTGCAGCGCGGCCAGGGTGTTGGCGAGCGCCTGGCCGTAGGTGTCGTGGAAGTGCACACCCAGAGTGGGGGTGGGCACGCCCTCCTCGTTGAGCGCGGTCAGCAGTTCCCGTACGTGCCCGGGGGTCGCCACGCCGATGGTGTCGCCGAGGCTGAGCTCGTCGCAGCCCATGTCGACCAGGGCGGTGCACACGTGGACGACCTGCTCGACCGGTACGGGGCCTTCCCAGGGGTCGCCGAAGCACATGGACACGTAGCCGCGGACGCGCCCGCCCGCACCCTTCGCGCGGGCCACCACGGGCTCGAACATGGTCAGCGACTCGTCCACCGTCCGGTTCAGGTTGGCCTTCGCGAAGGACTCCGTCGCGCTGGCGAACACGGCGACGTGCGTCGCTCCGAGTGCCAGTGCCCGCTCCAGGCCGCGTTCGTTGGGGACCAGCACGGGCAGCGCCACCCCCGGCAGCTCCCGTACCTGCGGAAACAGCTGCTCCGCGTCCGCGAGTTGGGGCACCCACCTGGGGTGTACGAAGCTGGTGGCCTCGATCGTGGTCAGGCCCGCGTCGGCGAGGCGGCGGATGAACTCGACCTTGGTCCCGGTCGGCACCGTCGTCTTCTCGTTCTGCAGGCCGTCGCGTGCGCCCACCTCGTGGATCCGCACCCGCTGGGGGAGGTCCGCGGCCGGTACGGTCATGGGCAGTCCTCGATCGGTCATTCCGTCACCTCCTCGTGGGCTGCGATCACGGCAAGCACCTGGTCCATGGCGACCGTCGTGCCGGGGGAGACGTCGAGCTCGGTGACCGTGCCCGCGTGCGGGGCGGAGACGACGTGCTCCATCTTCATGGCCTCGACCACCAGCAGGCTCTGTCCGGCGGTCACCATGTCGCCCACGGCGACCTTCACGACGGTGACCGTGCCGGGCATCGGTGCCGTCAGCGAGTCGGCGCCGGAGTGCGCGGCGCGGCTGAGGGAGGCCTCCACAGGGTCGTGATCGCGGACCTGCCAGGCGTCGCCGTCCCTGCCGAGCCAGTCGCCGGCACGGTGGAAGGTGTGGCGGACGCCGTCCAGGGTCACGGACACCTGGTCGGCCGTGACCATGTGGGTGCCGCGCGGACGGTGTGACACGGGTTCGGCTCCCGCCACCCGCAAGTCGAAGGCCGGGGGCGCCGGTTCGCAGCCCATCCGCCACCCGCTCGGCACCGAGAACGGATCCGTCCAGCCCTCCCCGCGCGGCGTGAGGGCGTCGAGGCGTACCGCGGCCGCCGCCTCGTACACCTCCTCCGGCACCTCCGCCGGAACGAGCCCGTCCACCTCGCGCTCCACGAGCCCCGTGTCCAACTCGCCCGCCACCACCGCCGGATGGGCGAGCAGCCTGCGCAGGAAGCCCGCGTTGGTCGGCACGCCCAGCGTGACGGTGTCGGCGAGGGCCGCGCGCAGCTTCCGCAGCGCGGTCGCGCGGTCGGGTCCGTAGGCGATGACCTTCGACAGCATCGGGTCGTAGAGGCTGCCGACCTCGGTGCCCTCGCTCAGCCCCGAGTCCGTCCGTACGCCGTCGCCCCCCGGCTCGTGCAGCGCCAGCACCGTGCCGCCGGACGGCAGGAATCCGCGCGCGCCCTCCTTGACGGACACGGTCTCCGCGCAGATACGCGCCTCCACCGCGTGCCCGGTGAGCCGGATGCCGTCCTGGGTGAGCGGCAGCCGCTCGCCCGCCGCCACCCGTACCTGCCACTCCACCAGGTCCAGTCCGGTGACCAGCTCCGTCACCGGGTGCTCGACCTGGAGTCGGGTGTTCATCTCCATGAAGTAGTACGCGGAGGGGTCCGTGCCCGGCACGATGAACTCGACCGTGCCCGCGCCCCGGTAGTCGCAGGAGCGGGCCGCCTGGACCGCGGCCTCGCCCATCGCGGCGCGGGTCCGGTCGTCGAGGAGCACGCTCGGCGCCTCCTCGATGATCTTCTGGTGGCGGCGCTGGAGGGAGCACTCGCGCTCGCCCAGGTGGATCACATTGCCGTGGCTGTCCGCGAGGACCTGGATCTCGATGTGCCGGGGGCGGTCGATCCAGCGCTCCACGAGGAGCGTGTCGTCACCGAAGGCGGCCCGGGCCTCGCGGCGGGCGGCGGCGATCTCGTCGGCCAGCACCGCCGTGTCCCGCACCAGCCGCATGCCCTTTCCGCCGCCGCCCGCCGACGGCTTCAGCAGCACCGGCATGCCGATCTCCCGGGCGGCCTCGGCCAGTTGGTCGTCCGTCAGGCCGCTGCCGTTCGACCCCGGGACGACGGGGACTCCGGCCTGACGCACCGTCGTCTTGGCGCGGATCTTGTCGCCCATAAGGGAGATGGACAGCGCGGACGGCCCGATGAAGACGAGCCCGGCGTCGGCGCACGCGCGCGCGAACGCCGCGTTCTCCGCCAGGAATCCATACCCGGGGTGGACCGCCTGGGCGCCGGTCCGCGCGGCAGCCTCCAGCAGCCGCTCGGCGGACAGATAGCTCTCGGCCGCCGGGGCGGGCCCGATCCGTACCGCGGTGTCGGCCTCCCGGACGTGCCGGGCGTCCGCGTCGGCGTCGCTGAAGACGGCCACCGAGCGGATGCCCAGGGACTTCAGCGTCCGGACGACCCGTACCGCGATCTCGCCCCGGTTGGCCACGAGCACTGTGTCGAACATCGTCGTTCGTCCCCTCACATCCGGAAGACGCCGAACCCGGGCTCTCCCAGGGGGGCGTTCGCGCACGCGGTCAGGGCCAGGCCCAGCACCTGGCGGGTTTCCAGCGGGTCGATGACCCCGTCGTCCCAGAGCCGGGCCGTCGCGTAGTAGGCGTTGCCCTGGCGCTCGTACTGGGCGCGGATCGGGGCCTTGAAGGCCTCCTCGTCGCCGGTCGGCCAGTCCTCGCCGCGCGCCTCCAACTGGTCGCGCTTGACCGTCGCGAGGACCGAGGCGGCCTGCTCGCCGCCCATCACGGAGATCTTGGCGTTCGGCCACATCCACAAGAAGCGCGGCGAATACGCCCGGCCGCACATGGAGTAGTTGCCCGCCCCGTACGAGCCGCCGATCACCACCGTGAGCTTGGGCACGCGCGTGCACGCCACCGCCGTCACCATCTTGGCGCCGTGCTTGGCGATACCGCCCGCCTCGTAGTCGCGCCCCACCATGAACCCGGAGATGTTCTGCAGGAACACCAGCGGGATCCCGCGCTGGTCGCACAGCTCGATGAAGTGGGCGCCCTTCTGGGCGGACTCGGAGAACAGGATGCCGTTGTTGGCGACGATTCCGACGGGATGGCCGTGGATCCGCGCGAAGCCGGTGACGAGGGTCTGCCCGAACTCCGCCTTGAACTCGGCGAACCGTGAGGCGTCCACCACGCGCGCGATGACCTCGCGGACGTCGTAGGGGGTACGGGAGTCGACCGGGACGACGCCGTAGAGGCCGTACGGGTCCACCTTCGGCTCGACGGACGGCCGGACCTCCCAGGGCAGGGACCCGCGCGCGGGGAGCGTGGAGACGATGGTGCGCACGATCCGCAGCGCGTGCGCGTCGTCCTCCGCGAGGTGGTCCGTGACGCCGGACACGCGCGCGTGCACCTCGCCGCCGCCCAGTTCCTCGGCCGTCACCACCTCGCCCGTCGCGGCCTTCACCAGGGGCGGGCCGCCGAGGAAGATCGTGCCCTGGTCGCGGACGATCACGGCCTCGTCGCTCATCGCCGGGACGTACGCGCCGCCCGCCGTGCAGGACCCCAGCACGGCCGCGATCTGCGGGATCCCGGCGCCCGACATCCGCGCCTGGTTGTAGAAGATCCGCCCGAAGTGCTCCCGGTCGGGGAAGACCTCGTCCTGCATGGGCAGGAAGGCCCCTCCGGAGTCCACGAGGTACACGCACGGCAGCCGGTTCTCGAGGGCGACCTCCTGGGCGCGCAAGTGCTTCTTGACCGTCATCGGGTAGTACGTGCCGCCCTTGACGGTGGCGTCGTTGGCGACGATCACGCACTCTCGTCCGCTCACCCGCCCGATCCCGGCGATCACGCCCGCCGCGGGTGCCTGCCCCTCGTACATCCCGTCCGCGGCCAGTGGCGCGAGCTCCAGGAAGGGCGAGCCCGCGTCCAGGAGCGTGTCCACGCGGTCGCGCGGCAGCAGCTTGCCGCGCGCGGTGTGCCGGGCGCGCGCCTTCTCGCCGCCGCCGAGCCGGGCCGCGGCGAGTTTCGCGCGCAACTCCTCGGCCAGCGCGCGGTGCGCCGTCTCGTTGGCCCGCCAGGCGTCCGACGCGGGGTCCGCCGCACTCGAAAGCTCCGGTGCCTCCTGCATGTCCGAGGTCCCCTCACCCAGTGGTCGACCGGTTAATGAGCGTTAACGCACGCCTTCAGGTTAACGAGCGCTAACCTCGCTGTCTAGAATTGTCTCCATGGCCACCAGAACCGACGCCCTGACCCGCCGTGAGCAGATCCTCAAGGAGGCCGCCCGGCTCTTCGCCGAGCGCGGCTTCCACGGGGTCGGCGTCGACGAGATAGGAGCGGCGGTCGGCATCAGCGGGCCGGGTCTCTACCGGCACTTCGCGGGCAAGGACGCGATGCTCGCCGAGCTGCTCGTGGGCATCAGCGGGCAACTGCTGACGGGCGCGAAGCGGCGGCTCGCCGAGGCGGACGGGGGCGGCGTCGGGGCCTCGGACGCCGGTGTGGGCGCCGTCGCCGATACCGAGGCCGGTGCGGGCGCAGGTGCCGGTACCGGTGCCGGTACTGAGGCCGGTGTGGGTGTGGGTGTGGGTGCCGGTGCCGGTGCTGGTGCCGGTGTGGGCGGGGTCGGCGAAGGTGAGAGCCGGGCCCAGCGCGGTTCTTTCGAGACCGAGCAAGGTGGCCGTGGAGCCGGGCGAGCCGGGTCGGCCGAGGAAGCCCTGCGACCCGGGCGAGCCGGGTCGGGCGAAGGTGGCCGTGGGGGGGTGGTGCGGCGGGATCCCGGGGCGGTTCTCGACTCGCTCATCGAGGGGCACATCGACTTCGCGCTGGACGACCGCCCGCTGATCACCCTGCACGACCGGGAGCTCGACCGCCTCCGCGACAGCGACCGCAAGCTCGTACGGCAGTTGCAGCGGCAGTACGTCGAGCTGTGGGTGGGCGTGGTGCGCGAGCTGTACCCCCATCTCGCGGAGCCCGTGGCGCGGGCGGCCGTGCACGCCGTCTTCGGGCTGCTCAACTCCACCCCGCACCTGGGCCGTCCGGGCTCCCTGCCCGGGCGCGCGGCCACGGCGGCGCTGCTGCACCGGATGGCGCGCGGGGCGTTCGCTTCCGCGGGTGGGCCGTTGGAGTGACGAGCGTTACGGGACAGGGGTCCGTGACGCTCTGGACGCCGCTTCGTACTCGCCGGTACGGTGCTGTCTGAGCAAGCGCTTAGACACGATACGTGCAGCAGGTGGAGGTGGCGGCGGTGCGCCGTACGGTGTTTGACGAGGACCACGAGGCGTTCCGGGAGACCCTGCGCGCCTTCATCGAGGCCGAGGTCGTACCGGTGTACGACGAGTGGTTCGCCGCCGGCCAGGCGCCGCGGGACTTCTACTACAAGCTCGCAGAGCTGGGCCTCTTCGGCATCAACGTCCCCGAGGAGTTCGGCGGCGCCGGCATCGACTCGTACAAGTTCGAGGCCGTGATGTACGAGGAGACCGCCCGCGCGGGCGTCCACTTCGGCGGCTCCGGCGTGCACGTTCTGCTCGGCCTGCCGTACATCAAGATGCTCGCCAACGACGAGCAGAAGAAGCGGTTCCTGCCGAAGTTCGTCTCCGCCGAGGAGATGTGGGCCCTCGCGATGACCGAGCCGGGCACCGGCTCCGACCTCGCGGGCATGAAGACCACCGCCAAGCTGAGCGAGGACGGCACCCACTACGTCCTCAATGGCGCCAAGACCTTCATCACCGGCGGTGTCCACGCCGACCGCGTGATCGTCTGCGCCCGCACCTCCGCGCCCACCGCCGAGGACCGCCGCTTCGGCATCTCCCTCTTCGCCGTCGACACCAAGTCCGAGGGCTACTCCGTCGGCCGGAAGCTCGACAAGCTCGGCCTGCGCACCTCCGACACCGCCGAGCTGGCGTTCGTCGACGTCAAGGTCCCCGTCGAGGACCTCCTCGGCGAGGAGAACAAGGGCTTCTACTACCTCGGCCACAACCTGGCCTCCGAGCGCTGGGGCATCGCCTTCGGCGCCTACGCGCAGGCCAAGGCCGCCGTTCGGTTCGCCAAGCAGTACGTGCAGGAGCGGACCGTCTTCGGCAAGCCGGTCGCGCACTTCCAGAACACCAAGTTCGAGCTGGCCGCCTGCCAGGCCGAGGTGGACGCCGCCGAGGCCGTCGCCGACCGCGCCCTGGAGGCCCTCGACGCGGGCGAGCTGACCCCGGCCGAGGCCGCCAGCGCCAAGCTGTTCTGCACCGAGGTCGCACACCGCGTCATCGACCGCTGCCTCCAGCTGCACGGCGGCTACGGCTTCATGAACGAGTACCCGATAGCCCGCCTGTACGCGGACAACCGCGTCAACCGCATCTACGGCGGCACCAGCGAGATCATGAAGTCGATCATCGCGAAGGACATGGGCCTGTAAGCCGACCGTGATAACGGCCGGATACAAATCTCTCCCATGAGCCAGGCACTTCAGGATCTCCTCGATCTGCTCGACCTCGAGCAGATCGAGGAGAACATCTTCCGCGGCCAGTCCCGCTCCGCCGTCATCCCCCGCGTCTTCGGCGGACAGGTGGCGGCCCAGGCGCTGGTCGCCGCCGGGCGTACGGCCCCCGCGGACCGGCACGCCCACTCCCTGCACGCGTACTTCCTGCGCATCGGCGACCCGGGCGCGCCCATCGTCTACAACGTCGAACGCATCCGCGACGGCCGCTCCTTCACCACCCGCAGGGTGGTAGCGGTCCAGCACGGCAGGCCGATCTTCGCGCTGTCGGCGTCCTTCCAGACGTACGAGGATGGCCTCGACCACCAGGCCCCGATGCCGCCGGCCCCCGATCCGGTGACCGTGCCCACCGGCCAGGAACGCCTGAGCGGCTACGACCACCTCGCTCCGGAGATCGTCGAAAGGTTTCTTCGGGCCCGCGAGGCCATCGACCTGCGCTACGTCGACGATCCGCCGTACGGCAGGTTCGGCGAGCCGCGCGAGCCGCAGTCCCAGGTCTGGTTCCGCACCAACGGCAAGCTCGCTGACGACCCTCTCCTGCACGTCGTCCTCGCCACCTACGTCTCCGACATGACCCTGCTCGACTCGATCCTGCTCGCGCACGGGCGCGGCGGATGGGCGGTCGGGGACGTCGTCGGGGCGTCGCTGGACCACGCGATGTGGTTCCACCGGCCGTTCCGGGCCGACGAATGGCTCCTGTACGACCAGGAGTCCCCGTCGGCGTCCGGAGGGCGGGGGCTCGGGCAGGCACGGATCTACACCCAGGACGGGCGGCTGGCGATTTCGGTGATCCAGGAGGGGGTCGTCCGGATACCGCGGTGACCCGGGCCATCGGCCCGGGCGTGGCATCGGCCCGGGCGTGGCATCGGCCCGGGCGTGGCACCGGCCCGGGCGTGGCATCGGCCCGGGCACGGCACCGGGGCGGGTCAGGTGCTCCGCACCGGCTCCTCGTCCAGCAGGCCCGCCTGGGACAGCAGGTACGCCGTCATCGGGTCGTAGTAGCGCGGGCTGACCACGTGGTCGTCCAGGGGGACCGTCACCTGGACCGTGCCCTCGGCCTCGCCGATGAACAGGGCCGGGTCGTTGCAGTCCGCGTAGCCGACGGCGTCGACACCGAGCTGGCCCGCGCAGCCCGCCCACCCGTGGTCGGCGACCACCAGGTCCGGGAGCGGCTCGCCCATCTCCTTCAGGGCGTTCAGCACCGCCCGCATCGGCTCCGGGGAGTGCGTGTGCCACAGCGTCGCGCCGCGCTCCAGCATCGCCACGTCCGCGAACTGGAAGAGGTACCCCTCGTCCGCCTGCAGGTGGTCCGGGATCACCACGATGTCGCAGCCCGCCGCGCGCAGTGCGTTCGCGGTGGAGTGGTGCACGTCGATCAGGCCGCCGGGGTGACCGGTGGCGAACAGCACCCGCTGCCGGCCCTCCGCCGCCTTGCGCAGCCGGGCCGCCATCCGCTCCAGCGCGGCGACCGTCAGCTCCGGGTCGATGGTGTCCTGCCCGAACCGGTAGTCCGGGTCGTCGTTCACGCCGCACCGCTCGGCCATCACCGCGAGGACGTCCTGTTCGTCGGTCCAGCGGTCGCCGAGCTCCAGGCCGAGCCAGAAGTGGCGGTCGCCGTTCGCGAGCTTGCGGTAGTGGGAGAGGTTGTTCTCGCGGGGCGTCGCCACCTCGCCCGCGATTCGAGTCCGCACGAGGTGGTCGACTAGTTCGGTGCGGCTGGGGATCGTCCCGGTTATCGGCATACCTCTTATTGTGCCGGGGCTCTCCCCTCGCGGGCCCGACGTCCCGACCCGTGGGACACGGGTCACTCGGGTCCCGCGCCCCTGTCCGGCCCCGCGGGGGGCCGGAAGCCCCGGATTCACCTCGCCGAACGCTTCGTCCCCACACGGCGCAGCGCGAACCACAGTTCCATCCGGACGTCCGGGTCGTCCAGGTCGGCCCCCAGCAGCGCCGCGCAGCGGGCCACGCGCTGGCGGACCGTGTTGCGGTGCACGGACAGGGCCACCGCCGTGCGGTCCCAACTGCCGTGCAGGGAGAGCCAGGTGCGGAGGGTCTCGGTGAGGGACGGGGTGGCGGCGATGGGGGCGAGGAGGGCCCGGGCGTGGGCCTCGGCGTCCTCGGTGGGGACCAGGTCCGCGAGGACGGGCCGGGCGTCGTGGCGGACCAGCGGCGCACGGGTCGCCCGGGCCCGGGCGAGCGCGCGGGCGGCCTGCGTGTCGGCCTCCGCCCACTCGCTCGGCTCCACCGGGGCACTCACCCCGCAGATCCAGCCCGGCTGCTCCTGGACCTCGCGGTCGGCGGGGACGAGGACGCGTACCACCCCGGCCGTGTCCACCAGCGCGCTGCCCAGCGCGGCGCCGAGGGCGGAGGCGGCCACCGCGTCGGGTGCGGTACCGGCGGCGGGCCGCGCGTGCACGACGATCCACCGCCCGGCGCCGAGCAGCGGGGCCACCTCCGCGGGAGGGGCCCCGAGCAGCAGGCGGACCAGCGCGGAGGAACGGGCCGCCCCCGCGCCGCTCTGGTGTTCCCCGGTGAGCAGGGACAGAAGTACGGCGGCGACGGAGGAGATGGTGTGGTCGCCGGGCATCGCGGACCCGTGCCTCGGGGTCGCCACGCCCAGCACGAAGCCCTGGCCGGTGCCGAGGGCGTAAGCGGCGAGATGGGCTTCGGCGGTGGCTCCGGTCGCCGACGTGGGCGGGCGCCGCGCCGGACCTGCCTCCGGGCCGGCCGGCCGCGGGCGTACCACCGTCGCCAGCTCCGCCAGTCCCGCCGCCGCCTCCGGACCCAGCTCGCGGCCCGCCGCCGCGACCTGGGTCCCGTCCGGCGCGTAGAGCACGGCCCCGCCGCCCAGCCGCTGGGCCAGCCGGCGCAGCACCGACGGCACCGGGTCGGGGCGGGCCGCCGCAGCCGCCAGGCTCTGCTGGGCCTGAGTCACCCGGCGCAGCTCCGCGTGCCGGGCCTCGGCCATCAGCTGCCACACCGCACGGGCCACGCCGGAGAACGTGGTCCGCGGCGGGACCTCCAGCAACGGCAGCTCGTACGCGTCACAGGCCGCCACCAGCGCCCGCGGAACCGTGTCGTGCACCGGGGCCAGGCCGAAGCCCAGCGCGGCGCCGCCCGCCGCCACGATCCGGGACACGTAGTGGTCGAAGTAAGTGCCGGACCCCGCCGCGTCCGGGATGTGCACGCCCGCCGTCAACAGCAGTTCGCCGCCGAGCAGATACGGATACGGGTCCGACATCTCCGAGGTGTGCGCCCAGTGGATCACCGTGCCGGAGTCCACCGGCCCCGCGATCTGCCGCAGGCCCAGGTCCTCCCGGGCCAGCAGCGCCGTGAACGGGACCGGTGGGGTGGGGGGTACCGGTACCCCCGGGGCTCCTGGTGCGGACGCGTCCGGCATGGTGGACGTTTCCTCCGTCCGGATCGCTGACAGTGGATGAAACGTACACTTCAGAGTCGCTTTCCGGACACCTAGGGTCAGTCTCCGACACCGCCACCGTGGCGCCGCCACCGAGAGTGCGCGAAGGAGGCCCCTATGGCCGTCGACTACACCGTGATCGTCGTCTACTTGGCCGCGATGCTGGCCATGGGCTGGTGGGGCATGCGCCGCGCCCGATCCAAGAGCGAGTTCCTCGTCGCGGGCCGCCGACTCGGGCCCGGTATGTACTCGGGGACCATGGCCGCCATCGTCCTCGGCGGCGCGTCCACCATCGGCGGTGTCGGACTCGGGTACCAGTACGGGCTCTCCGGGGCCTGGATGGTGTTCACCATCGGCCTCGGCCTGCTCGCCCTCTCCGTCTTCTTCTCCGCCCGCATCGCCCGCCTGAAGGTGTACACCGTCTCCGAGATGCTCGACCTGCGCTACGGCGGCCGGGCCGGCGTCATCTCCGGTGTCGTCATGTGGGCGTACACCCTGATGCTCGCGGTCACCTCGACCATCGCCTACGCGACGATCTTCGACGTTCTCCTGGATGTGAACCGCACGGTCGCTATCGTCCTCGGCGGCTCGATCGTGGTCGCGTACTCGACCCTCGGCGGGATGTGGTCCATCACCCTCACGGACATGGTGCAGTTCGTCGTCAAGACGATCGGTGTGCTGCTCCTGCTGCTGCCCATCGCCGTCGTCAAGGCCGGCGGCTTCGGGGAGATGAGGGACGCGCTGCCGACGTCCTACTTCGACCCGCTGGGCATCGGCGGCGAGACCATCTTCACGTACGTCCTGATCTATACCTTCGGCATGCTGATCGGGCAGGACATCTGGCAGCGGGTGTTCACCGCGCGCAGTGACCGGACGGCCCAGTGGGGCGGCACGGTCGCCGGCACCTACTGTCTCGTCTACGCCCTCGCCGGTGCCGTGATCGGGACCGCCGCCAAGGTGCTGTTCCCCAAGCTGGGCAGCGCGGACGACGCCTTCGCGACCATCGTGAAGGAGGAACTGCCCGTCGGCGTCAGGGGTTTGGTGCTCGCCGCCGCCCTGGCCGCCGTGATGTCGACGTCCTCCGGCGCGCTCATCGCCTGTGCCACGGTCGCCAACAACGACATCTGGTCGCGGCTGCGGGGAGCCGTCGGCCGCGGCGAGGACGCGCACGACGAGGTCCGGGGCAACCGCGCCTTCATCCTGATCATGGGTGTCGCGGTGATCTGCACGGCGATCGCCCTCAACAACGTGGTCGAGGCGCTGACCGTGGCGTACAACCTCCTCGTCGGCGGACTCCTCGTCCCCATCCTCGGCGGGCTGGTGTGGAAGCGCGGCACGGTGCACGGTGCCCTCGCCTCCGTCGTGGTCGGCGGTCTCGCCGTGATCGTGCTGATGGCCACGTACGGGATCCTCGCCAACGAGCCCGTCTACTACGGGCTGCTGTCCTCGCTGGCCGCCTACGTGATCGTCTCCCTGGCCACCCCGGCGACCGACGCGGCCGTCCTGGCCGCCTGGCGCGAACGGCTGGCCGGGCGGGCACCCGAACCCGTGTCGGAAGCCGTCCCGGCTCCCCAGTAAAGTCGTCCTCAGTAGTACAACTAGTGCATAAGTAATGTAAGTAGTGCATACGCGATGAAGCGTGTGCAGGAAGAAGGCAGTTCCCATGAGCAGCAACGAGACCCCCCGGGGCCCGGTCGACTCGTCCCGCGTCCCGCGGTACGCCGGCCCCGCGACCTTCGCCCGGCTGCCCCGCCTCGAGGAGGTCGGCACCGCCGACGTCGCTGTGGTGGGCGTGCCGTTCGACTCGGGAGTCTCCTACCGGCCGGGCGCCCGCTTCGGCGGCAACGCGATCCGCGAGGCGTCCCGGCTGCTGCGCCCCTACAACCCGGCGCAGGACGCGTCCCCGTTCGCCCTCGCCCAGGTCGCGGACGCCGGTGACATCGCGGCGAACCCGTTCAACATCAACGAGGCCGTGGAGACCGTCGAGGCCGCCGCCGACGAACTCCTCGGCAGCGGCGCCCGGTTGATGACCCTCGGCGGTGACCACACGATCGCGCTGCCGCTGCTGAGGTCGGTGGCGAAGAAGCACGGGCCGGTGGCGCTGCTCCACTTCGACGCCCATCTCGACACCTGGGACACCTACTTCGGCGCCGAGTACACCCACGGCACCCCGTTCCGGCGGGCAGTCGAAGAGGGCATCCTCGACACGTCCGCCCTCTCCCACGTCGGCACGCGCGGCCCGCTCTACGGCAAGCAGGACCTCACCGACGACGAGAAGATGGGCTTCGGCATCGTCACCTCCGCCGACATCTACCGGCGTGGCGCCGACGAAATCGCCGACCAGCTCCGGCAGCGCATCGGCGACCGTCCGCTGTACATCTCCATCGACATCGACTGCCTGGACCCGGCGCACGCTCCGGGCACCGGCACCCCCGAGGCAGGCGGCATGACCTCCCGCGAACTCCTGGAGATCCTGCGCGGGCTGGCCTCATGCAACCTGGTCTCCGCGGATGTCGTCGAGGTGGCGCCCGCGTACGATCACGCCGAGATCACCGCCGTGGCCGCGTCCCACACGGCGTACGAGCTGACGACCATCATGTCCCGCCAGATCGCCGGGGGCCGGGCCGGCGAGGAAGCCGAGAGCAAGTGACCCACGACCACGACCTCGTACTCCGGCCGACCCCGGCGCAGACGGAGGCCGCGCTCAACCCTCCCGACGGCCGCACCGGCGGGGACCTGGTCGTGGAGACCCTCGCCGGCCTCGGCGCGACCACCGTCTTCGGGCTGCCCGGCCAGCACGCGCTGGGCATGTTCGACGCGCTGCGGCGCTCGCGTCTGACGTACGTGGGGCTGCGGGTGGAGAACAACGCGGGGTTCGCGGCCGACGCCTACGGCCGGGTCACCGGTGAGGCGGCACCGCTGCTGGTCTCCACCGGCCCGGGGGCGCTGACCTCTCTCGCCGCGCTGCAGGAGGCGGCCGCGGCCTCCGCGCCCGTCCTCGCGATCAGCAGCCAGATCCCGACCGCCGGACTCGGCGGCGGGCGCCACGGCTATCTGCACGAACTCCCGGACCAGGCCGCCTCGTTCCGGGGAGTGGTGAAGTCCGTGCACACGGTCCGCACCCAGTCCCAGATCCCCTCGGCCGTGGCGGCCGCCTGGGAGTCGGCGCTGACCGCCCCGCACGGCCCGGTGTGGGTGGAGATCCCGCAGGACGTACTGCTGGCGAAGACGGACCTGCCCGTGGTGACGGGGGTGGACGCGGCCCCGCACGACCTCGTGCCCCGGCCCGAACTGACTGCCGTCGCAGCAGACTTGCTCTCCCGCGCCGACCGCCCGGCGATCATCGCGGGTGGGGGAGTGATCCGGGCGGATGCCTCCGGGAAGCTGCGGACGCTCGCGGAGAAGCTCTCCGCGCCCGTCGTCACCACCTTCGGCGGCAAGGGGGCCTTCCCCTGGGAGCACCCGCTGTCGCTGCAGTCCTGGCTGGAGGACCGGCACACCACGGACTTCCTCGAGGACGCGGACGTACTGCTGGTGGTGGGTTCCGGCCTCGGCGAACTCTCCTCGAACTATTACACGTTCAAGCCCCGCGGCCGGGTCGTCCAGATCGAGGCGGACCTCGGCAAGCTGGAGTCCAACCACCCGGCGCTCGGCGTCCACGCGGACGCGCGGCTCGCCCTCCAGGCGTTGATCGAGACGACGGCAGTGCGCGAGGACGCCACGGCACCGGAGCGCGTTCGGGCCGTCCTCGCGAAGGTCCGGGACCGGATCGCCGCCCAGGAACTCACCCTGGAGCAGGAGCTGTTGGGGTCGATTCGGCGGGCCCTCCCGGCGGCGTCCCCGTCCTTCTGGGACATGACGATCCTGTCCTACTGGGCCTGGTCCGCCTTCGACGCCCGCCGCCCGGGCATCATGCACTCGGCACAGGGCGCGGGCGGCCTCGGCTACGCCTTCCCGGCGGCACTCGGCGCCGCGGTGGCCGACCCCACCCAACCGGTCCTCGCGGTCTCCGGCGACGGTGGCGCGCTGTACTCGATCGCCGAACTGGCCACGGCGAAGCAGTACGACCTGAACGTCACCTGGCTCATCGTCGACGACGGCGGCTACGGCATCCTGCGCGAGTACATGACGGACGCGTTCGGTGAGACGACCGGCACCGAGTTGCACCGCCCGGACTTCGTGGCGCTGGCGGAGTCGTTCGGGGTGCCGGGCGTGCGGACGAGTCCCGCGACGCTGGCCGAGGACCTCGCGAAGTCCCTTGCCGCGCCCGGGCCTTCTGTCGTCGTCCTGCCCGCGGTGCTGCGGATGTTCGCGCCCACGCATCTGGAGGGCTGAGGCAGGGTCCACCGGCGCGTTCAGTCGTCGCCGGAACGCGTTCAGTCGTCGCCGGACCAGGACCCGGACCCATGGCCGTCGTCCTCGGACGGCGACGCCCCCATGCTCGGTCCGTCCGCCGACCCTTCCCCCGCGTCGGACCGCCGTACCCGGTCGGCGAGGACCACCACACTGATCAGGCCCGCAATCGACCCCAGCATGAGCGCCGTGCCCGACCAGAACACCGCCTCGACGGGTGTGCCCAACCCGGCCGGGCTGCCGTCCGGTTCGAGCGATGTCAGCATCAGGAACCCGCCGACGGGGAGCACCCCCAGCAGCCAGGTGCACAGCAGGACGTTCAGCGTCAGGCCCTGCTGCAGTCCGGCGAGGTCACGTGAGCCGGCCCGGCGCCCGGGCCATACGACCCCCGCCACGGCCAGCGCCTGGCATCCCACGCAGGCGGCCTGAACGACGGCGTACGTCGAGAGCGTCACCCCCCGGGGCCAGAAGTACACGAGCCCGGCCACGGCGCACAGCCACTGCGCCACGGCACCCACCAGCACCAGCACCTCGCGGGCGGGGACGCCATCGTGGCGGAGGTCGTCGAACACATCGAGGCAGAACTCGTAGAACGTCCGCAACCTGTCCCTGAGCCTGCCGTCCATACGTCCCCCGTCCCGGGGTCGTCGTTCCCTGTTTCGTCGTTCCCGACACGCGGCCGTGAACGGGCCGCGGCCGTGCGGGGCCCCTGACCACAGGTGGGCAGGGGCCGCGGACGAACGGTCTACCAGATCGCCTCGACCCACTCCGGGTGGTCGATGAACGGGTTGCGGTTGCCCTGGTAGTTGTCGTAGATGATCTCGTTGCGGCGTTCCTCGAAGGCGTCCGGCGGGTCCTCGTCGTTCCACTGCTTCAGGACGGACAGGCGGCCGTGGTAGGGGACGCTGCCGTTGGTGACCGCGTCGTTGGGCTCCAGGTCCGGCCAGGAGTCGTCGCCCTCGTAGCGGACGGCCATGTAGAGGATCATGCGGGCCACATCGCCCTTGACGGCGTCGCGGGGCTCGAAGGAGTTGGAGTCGGTGAGGCTGCCGCCGCTGTTGGTGAACGAGCTGCCGCCGTTGTCGAAGTCCTTGTTGCCGCGGACGCTGTTGACCTGGACGTCCTCGGGGCGCAGATGGTGCAGGTCGGTGCCCGGGCCGGCCGAGGTGCCGAAGTCGCCGTGGGACTGCGCCCACACGTGCTCACGGTTCCAGTTGCCCGTATTGCCGCCGTTCAGCGACTTGCTCCGCGAGATCCCGGAGTAGAGCAACTTCACGTTGTTGCTGTTGTTCGGGTCCTGGTCGGTGACCTTGAGCGCGTTCCAGACCGCCGAGTACGAGATCTTCGTCTGGTCGCTGATGATCGTGTGCAGGGAGTCCTTCAGCGCCGTGCCGGTCTTGCCGATCGCGCCCGCGTAGTACGTGTCGTCGTACGCCGTCGTCGTGGCTCCGGCGGGTGTCGCGGCCACGGTCGGCAGGGTGAGGCCGACCAGTACGGCGGAGGTCATCAGCGCCGGCGTCTTCCATCTGCCGGGCCGCCGGCTGCCGGAACGCCGTCTGCCTGTCTGCGCAACGGACATGGGGGTGCCCTTTCCCGAAGAGGTCTACGCGAGTTGACTGTTCGGTCAACCGGGAGCGTGGCATGGCGGACGGGTCTGTCATGTAACGGACAGGAAGCGGTTGTGTGACGTTCCGGCAAAGCGAGCAACCCCCGGCCTCGGTGGGGCCGGGGGCTGCCCGATGCGAGGGATATCCCTCAACTGGCGGAGGGATCGCCCTAGTTGACGTCCGACGCGTCCAGGGGGTAAATCGCCTGGCTGTTCTGCGCGCCCGAGGTGCCGGAGGTCCGCGAGCCCGAACCCGAACCCGAACCTGAGTCGGAGTCGGAGTCGGAGTCGGAGTCGGACGACGAGCCGGCGTCGTACTCGCTCGTGTCGACCGCCGTCCCGTGCTTCTGCACCCAAGCGGTGACCTCCGCACTGACGCCGGAGTCGCCGCCCCGGCCGCCGCCCATGCCGCCACCGAGCGCGCAGGCATGAGTAACGGGCCGTACATCCTTCCCCCAACCGTCGGGCTGGGAGGGGTGTACGGCCCGTTCGTCCGCTCGGTGAACGGTCAGCACATGCTCAGCGCGGACTGGTTCACGATCGGCACATTCTCAGCGCGCGCTGGTGCAGGATCAACGCAGGCTGAACCCGAACAGCGCGTCCGTTGCCGGCGCGGAGAGGGTCGAGCCGCTGAAGGCGAACGCGGACGTCGCGGTCAGGCCCGTGGAGGAACCGCGCAGCAGCCACACGGCCCCGTCGTTGCTGTTCTCGGCGGTGGAGGCGGCGGCGAGGTCCCGGCGGCCGTTGCCGTTGACGTCCAGGAGCGCGGTGGTGACGCCGAACTTGTCTCCCGTCTCGGCAACTCCGGGCACCCCGGCGGTGTTCTGGGTGATGACCGTCGTGCCGGCGCCGGTGACACCGGAGGCGCTGCCGCGGACGAGGGCGACCGAGCCGGCGTTGGTGAGGCCGCTGAAGTCCTCGCCGGGGATGCCGAGCGCGATGTCGGCGAAGCCGTCTCCCGTGACATCGGCGACCGAGACGGCCCCGCCGGTCAGGTCACCGGACTCCTGGGCGCCGGGGAAGCCGGGCAGGTCCTGGTCGAAGGTCTTCACGTTGCTCGGGGACGGGCCGGAGGCGGAGCCGTACGCGATGCGAACCTTCTGGGAAATGCTGTCCGCGCCGACGACGATGTCGTCGAACTTGTCGCCGTTCACGTCGCCCACTCCGGTGCCGGCCGGAGTGCTGCCCCCGTCGCCGATCGACAAGGTCTCGGTGAAGCCCGCACCGCCGCCCAGCAGCAGCCTGTTGCCCCACTGGCCGTCACCGGCGTAGGCCCACTGGACGATGTCGTCCTTGCCGTCGCCGTTGACGTCACCGACCTGGCCCGAGACGACGGGGCCGGTGATGGATGCGGGGCCGTCCTCGCAGCCGCCGTTGGAGACGCAGGTGGCGTCGTCCGCCTCGTAGCCCCACCACTGGGACTTGTCGACCACGTTGAGCACGGCGGCCGGCTTGCCGACCCGGGAGACGGGGCCCTTCCACAGCGTGGCCGGCGCGCCCACGGGGTCGTCGCCGCTCAGGGGCTGCGCCGAGAACAGCGCGAGGTCGGCCTTGCCGTCCCCGTCGAAGTCGCCGATCTGCGGGGCGGCCCCGTACCCGGCGATGTTGGTGCCGCCGGTGAGTCCGGAGGCGGAGCCCCACAGGATGACGGAGCCGGCCTTGCCGCCGGCGATCACGAGGTCGCCGAACCCGTCGTTGTCCAGGTCTCCCTTGGCGAAGGTGGAGCCGAAGCGCTCGCCGGCGGTGGCGGCCCCCGGTACTCCGCTGGTCGAGCGGCTCACCAGCTTCTTCCTGGAGGCGGAGAGCCCGCTGGAGGAACCGTAGGTGACGGCTACGTAGCCCGCCTTGGCCTGGCCCGAGATCGTGGCGTTCGGCGCACCGACGACGAGGTCGGCCTTCCCATCACCGTTGAAGTCGTCCTGGACCTGAACGGACGGTGCGGCGGCCTGGGCCGCGCCCCCTGTGAGAGCCCAAGCACCGAGACCTCCGGCGACCAGCGCCGCGGCGGCCAGCGGGGCGGTCAGCCGCTTGGTGCGGGTTCTGCGTCTTACTCCGGACATGCGACTGCCTCTCGAATAGGACAGGTGAACGCGTGATCGTCGTTCATGCAGTGCGACTCGAACCTCAGGCCATAGGTTGTACGGTCAATTGTCATGCGTGCGTAACAGCCTGTTCGGCGCAGGTTTCCACGTCGCTCACCGACAGGCGCGTGAAGTACCGGTTCGCCGATCGCGTCCGCGCAGTAGCTCCTCGTACGGCCGTACGTCTATCCGCACAACCCGTACAACCTTTCGCCACCCTTCGCGTGTCAAGGGCTGAGAGTGTGCCGGGGGCGCACTCGCACGTGCTTCGAGAGGGGAAGCCTTCATGACTCACCGTTTATCCCGGCGCGCCCGCGTGCTCGGGGCGGGCCTGGCGGCCGGGGTGCTGGCGCCGCTCGTCGTGGCCTCGACGCCCGCCGGTGCCGCCACGCCGCAGGTGACCTGCACGTCCGCCAAGGCGGGACTCGCCGCCAAGCTACAGAGGGACATCAGGGCGGCGCTCGCCACGCGCCGGGGAACGGTGGCCCTCGGCGTCCACGACCGCAAGACGAAGACGAGTTGCTCGCTCCGTGCCACCACTGCCTACGACTCCGCCAGCGTCGTGAAGGTGACCGTGCTGGCCACGCTGCTGTGGGACGCGAGGAAGCACAACCGGTATCTGACGCAGCGTGAGCAGAACCTCGCCACCGCGATGATCACCAAGTCGGACAACGACGCCACCACCGCGCTGTGGAGACAGCTCGGGGTGACCAAGGTGAGGCAGTTCCTGGCCGCCGCCGGGATGACCCAGACCCGGCCGGGCGCGAACGGCTACTGGGGCCTGACGCAGATCACGGTCCGCGACGAGCAGAAGCTGCTGGGGCTGATCACCGCCCGGAACTCCGTGCTGAGCGACAACTCCCGCGCGTACATCATGAAGTTGATGAACAGGGTCGTCGCCTCGCAGCGCTGGGGCACGCCCGCCGGAGCGCCCTCCTCGGTGAAGGTGTACGTCAAGAACGGCTGGCTCCCCCGCGCCACCCACGGCTGGCGGGTGCACAGCGTGGGCGCGTTCCAGGGCGGCGGCCACGACTACTACATCACCGTCCTCACACAGGGCAACAGCACGATGAACTACGGCGTCACCACCATCCAGAACGTGGCGCGGGCCATCCACAAGGACCTGGTCCCGACGACCGTGAGCCCCCAGCGCCACGGCACGACGAGCACCCCGATGCAGGCGTTCCCGACGTTCCCGGCGGTCCCTGAGGACACGGCGAAGTGACCCATGCCCGGGCCGGCCTTCACCAGGAGGCCGCTCCCGGGACACCCGGGCGTCCTAGCGTCCTGCCATGCGCCTGAGATCTCTGCTCGCCACCGTCACCGCCGGGCTGGCGGCGGCCACCTGTCTGGTCGCCGCGGGGCCCGTCAACGCCGACTCCCCGGGCACTCGTGCCTGTTCGCCCACCGTCTCGATCGACTCCTTCTCCGACGCGCTGGACAAGACGACGTTCGACGGCACCTTCACAGGCAACTTCTCCGCTCTCGCCGTGGACCGGGACGGCAGGCTCGCCGCGCTCTCCGACCGGTCCGCGCTCTTCATCCTGGACCGCGGCACGTTCGCGCCCGGGAGCGTCGTGGCCCTCGCGGACGAGAACGGTGCCGCGCTCGACTCCGAGGGCCTGGTCGTCGACCGCGACGGCACCCGGCTCGTGGCCTCCGAGACGGAACCGTCCATCCGCCGCCACTCCCGCGACGGCAGGATCCTGGACCGGCTCCCCGTGCCCGAGGCACTCCGGGTCGCCCCGGCCGGCCGCGCCACCGGCAACCAGACCTTCGAGGGACTGACCCTCCTCCCCGGCGGTCGCACGCTCCTCGCGGGCATGGAAGGCACCCTCAGCGGCGACACGGACGGCATCGTCCGCCTCCAGACCTGGAACCGCGCCGCGGACCGCCGCCACGGGGAGTTTCGCCTCGGCGCCCAGTACGGCTACCGCAAGGACCCCGGCCTGGGCGTCTCGGAGACCACCGCGACCCCGGACGGCCGTCTCCTCGTCCTGGAGCGCGGCTTCACCGCCGGCGTCGGCAACACCGTCCGCCTCCACCTCGCCGATCTCCGGCACGCCACGGACACCTCCCGGACCGACACCCTGACCGGACAGGACGGCGTACGCCTCGCCCGCAAGACGCTCCTCGCCGACCTGGTGAACTGCCCGTCCCTGGGCGCCACGGCCAAGCAGCCCCAGCCCAACCCGCTCCTCGACAACATCGAGGGCATGACGATCACCGGCCGCGACCCCCACGGCCGCCTCCGCGTCCTCCTGGTCAGCGACGACAACCAGGGCGCGACCCAGACCACCCGGTTCTACCGGCTGACGGTCCGCGTCTGAACGTGTGGCCCGACCGTTCGGCCGGGCCACACGCGACCGTGCACCGGGGTGCCGCGTGGTGACCGGAGCGGTCGTGCGGAGCGCTCAGGTCCGGGTTTCCGTGAGGGTCCGGACAGGGAGTGTGTTGCGGAGGGATGAAATCCGCTTCTGTCGATGTTGATGTCTGTTGATGTCTTCCGGCGGACCAGCGATGGCTGCCGGCGGACCAGCATGGACAGGAGGCACCTGCGTGGCAGCGCAACAGGAGGGGGCCGGGCAGGAGAGCCCCGGCTGGGCACGACGGCTCGCCGGATACGCGTGGCGGTACCCGAAGGACGTCGTGCTCGCGCTCGGCTCCTCACTGGCCGGGATGGCCCTCATGGCCCTCGTGCCGCTGATCACCAAGGTGATCATCGACGATGTGATCGGTGACGGCAACAGGTCCATGGCCCCCTGGGCGGGCGCGCTGATCGGTACCGCGGTCGTCGTCTACGCCCTCACCTACGTCCGCCGCTACTACGGCGGCCGCCTGGCGCTCGACGTCCAGCACGACCTGCGCACCGGGATGTACGAGACGATCACCCGGCTCGACGGCAGACGGCAGGACGAGCTGTCCACCGGGCAGGTCGTCGGCCGGGCCACCAGTGACCTGCAGCTCATCCAGGGTCTGCTGTTCATGCTCCCGATGACGATCGGGAACATCCTGCTCTTCCTCATCTCCGTCGTGATCATGGCGTGGCTCTCACTGCCACTCACCCTGGTCGCCCTCGCCGTCGCCCCCGCCCTGTGGGTGATCGCCAAGCGCAGCCGCACCAGGCTGCATCCCGCCACCTGGTACGCCCAGGCGCAGGCGGCCGCCGTGGCGGGCGTGGTCGACGGTGCCATCAGCGGTGTCAGGGTGGTCAAGGGCTTCGGTCAGGAGGAGCAGGAGACCGGGAAGCTGCGGGAGGTCGGACGGCGGCTGTTCGCGGGCCGGCTGCGCGCCGTCCGGCTGAACGCCCGCTACACCCCCGCCCTGCAGGCCGTCCCGGCGCTCGGCCAGGTGGCCATGCTGGCGCTCGGCGGCTGGCTCGCGGTGCGCGGGCACATCACGCTCGGCACCTTCGTGGCCTTCTCGGCGTACCTGGCGCAACTCGTCGGACCGGTGCGGATGCTCGCCGTGGTGCTCACCGTCGGGCAGCAGGCCCGGGCGGGCACCGAGCGCGTACTGGAGCTGATCGACACCCGGCCGTCGATCAAGGACGGCACGCGGGAACTGCCCGCGGACGCCCCCGCGACCGTCGAGTTCGACGACGTGTCGTTCGGCTACGGCACCAACGGCCACGACGCCGACGGGCAGGACGGTGCCAAGGTCCTCGACGGCCTGTCCTTCGAGATCCGCGCCGGCGAGACCCTCGCCGTCGTCGGCTCCTCCGGCTCCGGCAAGTCCACCGTCTCCCTCCTCCTGCCGCGCTTCTACGACGTCACCCACGGCGCCGTCCTCGTCGGCGGCCACGACGTCCGCGAGCTCACCCTGGACTCGCTGCGCGCCGCGATCGGGCTGGTCCCCGAGGACTCCTTCCTCTTCTCGGACACGGTCCGGAACAACATCGCCTACGGCCGCCCGGACGCCACCCAGGAGGAGATCGAGGCCGCCGCGCGGGCCGCCCAGGCGGACGGTTTCATCGCCGACCTGCCCGAGGGCTACGACACCAAGGTCGGCGAGCACGGCCTCACCCTCTCCGGCGGCCAGCGCCAGCGCATGGCACTCGCCCGCGCCCTGCTCACCGACCCACGCCTGCTCGTGCTGGACGACGCGACCTCCGCGGTGGACGCCCGGGTCGAGCACGAGATCCACGAGGCGCTGAAACACGTCATGGAGGGCCGGACCACACTGCTGATCGCGCACCGGCGCTCCACCCTCAACCTCGCCGACCGCATCGCCGTCCTCGACGGCGGCCGGCTCGCCGACATCGGCACCCACGAGGAACTCCAGCAGCGCTCGCCCCTGTACCGGCGGCTGCTCACCGACCCCGACGAACTGGGCGGGGTCTCGCCCGGTCACACCCAGCCGTCCTGCCCGCAGGAGGACACCTCCATAAGGGACGAGCTGGACGCCGAGTTCGACGCCGAGCGAGGCATCACACCCAGACTGTGGACGGGTGAACGCGAACCCCGCGACACCGCCTTCGACGGGATGCCCGCGACACCCGAACTCCTCGCACAGGTCGAGGCGCTGCCCCCGGCGACCGACACCCCCGGCGTCGACGAGGCGCAGGCGGTCCGGCCCGAGGAGTCCTACGGCCTCAGAAGGCTGCTGCGCGGCTTCGGGCTGCCGCTGCTGCTCAGCCTCGTCCTCGTCGCCACCGACGCGGGCATGGCCCTGCTGCTGCCGGTGCTGATCCGGCACGGCATCGACCAGGGAGTCAACGAACTCGCCCTGGGCGCGGTGTGGGCAGCTTCCCTGCTCGGGCTGCTCGCCGTGCTGGCCCAGTGGGCCGCCCAGATCGGCGAGATGCGGATGACGGGCCGCACCGGCGAACGTGTCCTGTACGCACTCCGGTTGAAGATCTTCGCGCAGCTGCAGCGGCTCGGACTCGACTACTACGAGCGGGAGCTGACCGGCCGGATCATGACCCGTATGACCACCGACGTCGACGCGCTGTCGACGTTCCTGCAGACGGGCCTGGTCACCGCGTTCGTCTCCCTCACCACCTTCTTCGGCATCATGGTCGCGCTCGTCGTGATCGACCTGCAGCTCGCTCTGGTGGTCTTCCTGACGCTGCCGCCGCTGATCGTCGGCACGGTCTTCTTCCGCCGCGCCAGCGTCAAGGCGTACGAACTCGCCCGTGAGCGGGTGTCGGTGGTCAACGCCGAACTGCAGGAGTCGGTGTCCGGGCTGCGGATCGTGCAGGCCTTCCGGCGGGAGGAGGCGGGCGCCCGGAGTTACGCGGCGGGCAGTGAGGCCTACCGGCAGGCGCGCATCCGCGGCCAGTGGCTGATCTCGGTGTACTTCCCGTTCGTGCAGCTGCTGTCGTCGTTCGCGGCGGCGGCCGTGCTGATCGTGGGCGCGCAGCGGGTGGAGGCCGCGACGCTGACGACCGGCGCGCTGGTCGCCTACCTCCTCTACATCGACCTGTTCTTCGCCCCCGTACAGCAGCTCTCCCAGGTCTTCGACGGCTACCAGCAGGCCACGGTCTCGCTCGGCCGCATTCAGGAACTCCTCCAGGAGCCGACCTCCACCAAGGCCGCCGCCGAGCCGCTCGAGGTGCGCTCGCTGCGCGGCGACATCGCCTTCGAGGATGTCGACTTCGCCTACGGGTCCGGCGAGGAAGGCGAGGAGGCCCTGAGCGGGGTCTCCCTGTCCGTCCCGGCCGGGCAGACCGTCGCCTTCGTCGGTGAGACCGGAGCCGGCAAGTCCACGCTGGTGAAACTGGTCGCGCGCTTCTACGACCCGACCCGGGGCCGGGTCACGGTCGACGGCACGGATCTGCGTGCCCTGGATCTGACCTCCTATCGGCACCGTCTCGGTGTCGTACCGCAGGAGGCGTACCTCTTCCAGGGCACGGTCCGGGACGCGATCGCCTACGGGCGGCCCGACGCCACCGACGCCGAGGTGGAGGCCGCCGCCCGCGCGGTCGGCGCGCACGACATGATCGCCACGCTGGAGGGCGGCTACCTCCACGAGGTCGCCGAACGCGGCCGGAACCTCTCCGCCGGACAACGGCAGCTCATCGCGCTCGCCCGCGCCGAACTCGTCGACCCGGACATCCTGCTCCTCGACGAGGCCACCGCCGCCCTCGACCTGGCCACCGAGGCACAGGTCAACCAGGCGACGGACCGGCTCACCGGACGCCGCACCACGCTGGTCGTGGCCCACCGTCTGACGACGGCCGCGCGCGCGGACCGGGTCGTGGTCATGGACCGCGGCCGGGTCGCCGAGGACGGCACCCACGACGAACTGCTGGCGCTCGGCGGCCGGTACGCGCGGCTGTGGCGGACCTTCATAGGCGAGCCGGAGCCGGAGCCGGAGGAGCGCGTCGGCACCTCGTCATGATCGTGTGACGGTCCCCGTACACGAACCGTCACGGGCTGTGGAAACTTTGCGTAGATGCGTCCCGTCCCGACAGGGGACGCAACCTCCGATGTCTGCCGTGCGTCAGTTCAGCAGGACGCCGGGAAGTACGCGGGGAAGCGTCGGGGAGGGATGGGCAGTGGGGAACACATCAGGGGGTGCGATACGCCGTCGGCTGGTGCTTGCGATGGCCTTGTTCACCGCCTCGGGCCTGCTGGCGCTCGTCACGCCCACCGATGCGCAGGCGGCGTCCGCGCACTGCCCCGGACGCAAGATCCGTACGTTCACCTTCTCCACCGGGAAGGTCCTGGTCTTCAAGAACCGCGGCTACGTCTGCGCGGTGACCCTGCCCAAGCGCACGGGCAAGCGCCAGTGGATGTCGGTCAGCGTGCAGGCGCGCGGCAACTGGCCCGTGGTGAACGAGGGGAAGTTCACCCGGTACGCGGGCCCCGTGAACGTGCATGTCGGACACCGCCGCATCCTGATCAGGGGGGCTGTCGGCGGGGACTCGGTGACCAGGGGCTGGTTCAGGTGCTGACGCGCGGGACAGCCCGAAACCCTCTTCCGGCTGACGCCCATTTGTGGCGCTTCGTCTGACGATTTCTCAGATACCTCTGGTGTCACGGCAGTTGCTCCGCTAGTTTCCGGCGGACATCTGTGTATTCCAGGGGAGAGTCATGCGCAAGGCGCTCAGATGGCTGCTCGCGCTCGTGGTGCTGATCGGCACTGTCAGCACGGCCGGGGTGGCCACCGCCGCCCAGCCCGAGCCCGTCGACATCAAGGACCGGCTGCTCGCGATCGAGGGCATGAGCCTGATCCAGGAGAAGCCGTACACCGGCTACCGGTACTTCGTGCTCAACTACACCCAGCCGGTCGACCACCGGCGCCCGTCGAAGGGAACGTTCCAGCAGCGGATCACCGTGCTGCACCGGGACACGTCCCGCCCGACGGTCTTCTACACCGGCGGCTACAACGTCTCCACGACACCCGGCCGCCGCGAACCCACCCAGATCGTGGACGGGAACCAGGTCTCCATGGAGTATCGGTTCTTCACGCCGTCCCGTCCCGACCCGGCCGACTGGACCAAGCTCGACATCTGGCAGGCCGCCAGCGACCAGCACCGCATCTTCAAGGCGCTGAAGCCGATATACGGCAAGAAGTGGATCTCCACCGGCGGCTCCAAGGGCGGCATGACCGCCACCTACTACGAGCGTTTCTACCCGCGCGACATGGACGGTGTCGTCGCCTACGTGGCGCCCAACGACGTGGTGAACAAGGAGGACTCCGCCTACGACCGCTTCTTCGCCAAGGTCGGCACCAAGGAGTGCCGCGACCGGCTGAACGCGGTGCAGCGCGAGGCGCTGGTGCGCCGTGAGCCGCTGGAGAAGAAGTACGCGGCGTACGCGGCCGAGAACGAGTACACCTTCAACACCATCGGCAGCCTGGACCGCGCTTACGAGGCGGTCGTTCTCGACTACGTCTGGGGCTTCTGGCAGTACAGCCTGCTGTCGGACTGCGACACCATCCCGGCGGACGCCAAGAACGCCACGGACGACGAGATCTTCACCTCGATCGACACGATCTCCGGGTTCTCCTTCTACACCGACCAGGGCCTGGAGCCGTACACGCCGTACTTCTACCAGGCGGGTACGCAGCTGGGCGCGCCGACCATCACCTTCCCGCACATCGAGAAGAAGTACATCCGCTACGGCTACCAGCCGCCGCGGAACTTCGTGCCGCGCTCCATCCCGATGAAGTTCCAGCCGTTCGCGATGCGCGACATCGACACCTGGGTCAAGCACCGCGCCAACCGCATGCTCTTCGTCTACGGCGAGAACGACCCGTGGGGCGCCGAGCCGTTCCGCCTCGGCCGGGGCGCGAAGGACTCCTACGTCTTCACGGCCCCGGGCCTGAACCACGGCGCCAACGTGGCCGGCCTGATCGCCGACGAGAAGGCCCTCGCGACCGCCCGCATCCTCGACTGGGCGGGAGTCGCCTCCACAACGGTCCAGGAGGACCCTTCGAAGGCGAAGCCACTGGCCAAGTTCGACGCGAAGCTGGACAAGCGCGACGTCGAGCGTGAGCCGGCGCTGCGTCCGTAGTCCCGCACACACGGGAGTAGTCCCGCGCACACAGGAGGGGCTGAACCGCGAGTGTTCAGCCCCTCCCGCACGCGAACTCACAGCTTGCGGGCACACCCCACCGGCTTGGGACCCCCGAGCTCGACGTACAGCGAGGTCGACCCCGGGCACTGCGCCCGGCTCTTCACCGCCGACGCCACCTTGAACTCCGGCTTGTTCTCCGCCTTGCCGTCGCAAGCGGTCTCCCGGACCTCTCCCTTGCCCGCGCTGTAGACACAGTCGCCGACGATGGTCCGCGGCCCGCCCCCGCCACCGGGGTCACCCGGATGCGGCGGCTGGAGGTTGCGCATGCAGGCGTAGCCCTGCGGGATCGCTCCGCCGCCGTCCTCGCCCGAGGCGCCGCTCTGCTCGCTGATGTGCAGCACGAAGTCCGTCGTGGCGGGGCACAGCGGCCCGTCCGCGACCTTCCCGTCGTAGCGGGCGATCACCCGCGCCGACGCCCGCTCACTGCCGCACGACACCTCGGTGAAGTTCGTCGTACCGAAGGAACTGCACTCGTCGACTCCCAGGAACTCCGCCCCGAACCCCGAGGACGTCACCGTCCGCGCAGGCGAGGGCTCCTGGCCCAGCCGGCTGTCCGACGACCCCGACGACTGGCATCCGGTGAGCGCAGCCACCACGGTCAGCAGCGCGCACACCACCCCCACACCGTGCCTCTTGCGCATAGGAAACCCCCCCGATTCACCTGTCCAGCGTGACGCGCCGGAGCGTGCCCACGCCAGGTGTGTGGGGTCCTTTGCGCATGTTGGAGTTGACACGCCGGGTGGGAAGCGTACATCCGGTACGTCAGACACAGTCCGCTAGTACATCAAACCGTGCCCTATGGGGAACATCACTTGTGTCGGATCGTCCGCGCGCTGCACCGGCACCGGCAGCTTCCCCCGAGGCCGCACCCGCCCCGCGATCACCCGCACCGCGGCCCGCAGTTCTACGTCCGTCCACGAGTACGCCGCCAGATACGCTTCCACACCCGGCAGCTGGGCCACGTCGTACGGATTGCGGACGGCCACCGCGACCACCGGCACCCCGGTCGCGAGCAGCGCGTTCACCAGCGTCTTCTGCGCGGCCGCGAGGTTGTATGTGGCGACGAGGACCGCGTCCCTGCCACGCGCCGCGGCCACCGCCGTCTCGACGGTCGCCTGCGACGGGTTGGTGCCGGTGGACAGCGCGGTCGCCGTGAAGCCGAGTTCGTCGAGCGCGGTCGCGAGCACGGTGGTGGGCGGGCCCGTGGTGCCGGACGGGGACGCCGGGTCGGCGCCGACGACCAGGACGTTCCGGTGCGTCCGCCGGGACAGCGGAAGCAGCCCGCGCGAGTTGACCAGCAGCGTCGTGGTCCGTTCCGCGATCCGGTCCGCCGCCCTCAGGTGCGCGGCCGTGCCCACCGTACGGTCCACGCCGGCATGGGTGACGTACGGGTTCTTCAGCAGCCCCACCTTCGCCTTCAGCCGCAGGATGCGCAGGATCGACCGATCCAGCCGGGCCTCGGTCAGCTCACCCTGCCGCACGGCCCTCAGCACCGCGTTCCAGGCGACGTCCAGCGAGGGCGGGTTGAGGAGCTGGTCGACACCGGCCTTCAGCGCCAGCACGGGCACCCGGTCGTCGCCGTACTTGGTGCGCACGCCCTGCATGCCGAGCGAGTCCGTGACCACCACCCCGTCGTAGCCGAGCCGTTCGCGCAGGATGCCGGTGAGGATCGGATGCGAGAGGGTGGCCGGGTCGCCGGAGGGGTCGAGCGCCGGGACCATGATGTGCGCCGTCATGATGGAGTCGATGCCCGCCGCGATCGCCGCCCGGAACGGCGGGGCGTCGAGCGTCGCCCACTGTTCCTCGGTGTGCTCGATCACCGGGAAGCCGTAGTGGCTGTCGGTCTCGGTGTCGCCGTGCCCCGGGAAGTGCTTGGCGGTGGCCGCGACCCGGGCCCCCTGGTAGCCCTTGACCTGCGCGGCGACCATACGGGCCACTGCCTGCGGGTCGGCGCCGAAGGAGCGTACGCCGATGACCGGGTTGGCCGGGTTGACGTTGACGTCGGCGTCCGGCGCGTAGTTCTGGTTGATGCCCAGCGCGCGCAGTTCCGCGGCGGCGATCCGTCCGGCCTCGCGGGCGTCCGTCCGCAGTCCGCCCGCGCCGAGCGCCATCGCTCCCGGGAACAGGGTCGCGGGCTTGCCCACCCGGCAGACGATGCCGTGTTCCTGGTCGGTGGCGATGAGCAGCGGCAGTCCGCGGGGCAGGTCGAGGGACGCCCGCTGGATGCCGTTGGACAGATCGGCGATCTGGTGAGGATCACGGGTGTTGTGCGCCCAGGTGAAGTAGATGACACCGCCGACGCGGTACTTGGCGACCAGCTCCGCGGCGGTGCGGACCCCGATCTCCTTGAGGTTGGCGTCGATGTCGGCCTGGTCCGGGGCGGTGGCCGAATGTCCGTACACCCGCATGACGAACAGCTGGCCCACCTTCTCCTCCAGCGTCATGCGGGAGATGAGGGCGCGGAGCCGTGCGTCGTCCGAGGGGAGGGAGTGGGCGGGGGCCGCACCCAGCGCCCCGGCGGCGGCCGCCGCGGTCGCGGCCGAGGCGGCGAGAACGGTACGTCTGGAGGTGCTTCCCGTGCTGCGACTGTCGTGCACGTGCGCTCCTTCCGGAGGGGATCCGTGGGGGATCCGTCGGGATCCATGAGGGAATCCCTGAGGTTGGATCCAGTGGAGGGGCTGCTGGTGAAGGAAACTTCCGACGAGCCACGAATAACCGGGAAGTTTCTTACGGTCAAGGGTGTACACGACAACGAGCCGAGCGGCGGCGACACGCTCAGGACTCACCGGAGAGGGCTGAGGGGTCCTTGCACTATGAGCGTCCGATGAGGTCGCGTGGTCTGGTGCCGTGCATCGCAAGGCGCCCAAGAGCCCTCGATGGGCGTGCCCCCGCTCGAGCGGAGTCGAGAGTGGGGGAGGAGCTACCAGGGCTTTTCGGCAACGCTGCGATGGGGGGTCCCCCTGCTCGAGCGCAGCCGAGAGCTTGGGGGAGCGGTGCCAGGCCGCGCGACCCGGGCGGGCATAGTGCAAGGACCCCTGAGGGGCCGTCACCGGCGCAGTCGGAGGGGGGCGCGCCGGTGACGGCGTGCTGCCGGCCGCAGGCGGTGGAGAGGGTGTTGTCAGCGATCGCAGCCAGCAGCGAGGCCGACACCGCACAACGGAGACTCATCCGGCAGCACGCACATTGGACGGACACCTCCCGGGGCGGGTTCCCGGGTTTCCGGAAATTGGTACCGGTGTGGTCCCAGTGGCTCAGGAGCCGAGACTTTCGGCCGCTGCCGGCCCCTGCTTGCGGCGCTGCCGCGGGGAATTCCGCTCGACGGCCGAGGGCGGGTGGGGAAGAGTGCTCCCGACCACGGAGACGGGGAGCAGCGGACGATGACTTTCAAGCTGGTGGGGCCGGTCCTCGAAGGCGAGTTGGTGCGGCTGGAGCCCTTGGCGCAGCACCACGCGGCCGGCCTCGCGGAGGCGGCGGAGGAGGACCGCGGCTCGTACGCGTACACCTGGGTGCCCAGGGCGGACGAGGTCGGACAGTACATCGACGCACAGCTCGCCCGGGCGGCGGCGGGCAGCCTCGCACCGTACGCGCAGGTGTCGCGGTCCTCGGGGCGGGTGGTCGGAACCACGTCCTACTGGGAGCCGCGTTCATGGCGGTCGGCGGACCGGCTGGACGCGATCGAGGTCGGCTTCACCTGGCTCGCCAAGTCGGCCCAGGGCACGGGGATCAACCCCGAGTCCAAGCTCCTGCTGTTCCGCCACGCCTTCGACAACTGGGGGGTGGCGCGTGTGGACTTGAAGACCGACGCACGCAACAGCCGTTCCCGTGCCGCGATCGAGGCCGCGGGAGCACGGTTCGAGGGAGTCCTGCGCAACTGGTCCCGCTCCTGGGCCCCGGGCGAGGAGGGCCAACTCCGTGACTCCGCCATCTATGCGATCACGGAGGGGGAATGGCCCCAGTGCCGGGCCCGGCTGGAGGAACGGCTGTCCGCGATACGGGTGCGTACGGCCCGCTCGTGAACCGTACGTCTGACCCCAGCGACCGCTGTGCCGGGGCGTTCCGCTGTGTTCAGGGCGCACCCACGAGGCGATCCAGTGACGACGCCAGAACCGGGGCAAGCGCCTCGGCGTACGCCTCTGAGAGGTGGCTGTCGTCGCGGTAGACGGCGGTGTCGGCGACGACTACGGGGCAGATGCCGGTGCGGGGGGCGCAGACCCAGGGGGTGGGGTCGATGACGGTGGTGGTCGTGGTGGACGCGGCGGCGCGGATGGCCGCACCGCGGGTGGCGTCGCGGGTCGCGTCCGGCAAGTGGTTCGCGCAGGCGCGTAGTTGCAGGGAGTTCCTGGCGGCGCAGTCGATGGGGTCCCCTTTGGGCCATGGGGTGTCGAGCAGGGCGGCGATCCGGGTGCCGGAGGTGCCCAGTTCGCGGAAGGTGTTCTCGAAGCCGGTGGTCCACTGGTGGAGGGGGTCGGCGGCGGGGCGGGCCGGGTCGCCGGCGTCCGAGGAGGAGACGACGACCAGGGCGGGGCGCAGGCTCTTGATCCTTGCCACGGCGTTGGAGCGCCAGGTGTCGCAGGCGGTGTAGGGCTTGTGATCGCTGACGATGGTCACGTCGGCGACCTTGCAGGAGGCCTTCGTCAACGAGACCAGCTTCCAGCCGCGTGCGGTCGCGAGCACGCGCAGGGCCGGGAACCACTGGGCCGCGTGGGAGTCGCCGAAGAGGACGACCGTACGGGAGGACGACCGGTCGCCGTAGACGCAGGGCCGGGGGCGCGTGGCGGCGTGGTCGACGTGGCAGCCGTCCCGGTAGACCGCGGAGCGGGAGGACTTCACCTTCGGCAGGGGCGGGGCGAGGTTGCTCGGCAGGGCGGTGGGGGACGACGCAAGGAGTTCGCTGAGACGTGCCTGCGGGGCCGGTGCGTCGGAGAGAGCCTGCGCCAGCGCGGGCGCGGGGGCGCCCACCTCGATCGTCGGCGGGACCGCCGTCGCCGTCAGCGACAGCGCCGAGGCGCCCGCGGACAGCGCGGTCCCGAGGGCCAGGGCGCGGCGGGGGCGTCCGCGGAAGGCCCGGTGGAAGCGGACCGGGTTTTCGACGAAGTGCAGGGTCAGCCACGCCAGGAGCAGCGCCGCCGCGGACAGCCCGAGCGCGAGCGGCACGTCGGCGGTGCCGTCGGCGCGGCCCAGCGCCGCCGGTGCTATGACCAGCAGCGGCCAGTGCCACAGGTACCAGCCGTACGAGAGTCCACCGAGCCACACCAGCGGTCGCCGCCCCAGCAGCCACCCCGCGCCGTACGGGGTGGGCGCGCAGCCGCCGGCCAGGACGAGCGCGGTGCCGGCGACCGGCAGGAGGGCGTGGTAGCCGGGGAAGGGCGTCTCGTCGTCGTACCAGACCGCTGCCAGGGTGACGCAGGCCAGGCCGAGCCAGGTCAGCGGGGCCCCGAGGGCGGCGGGCAGTCGTTCCAGCCGGCCGGTGGCCAGCGCCAGGAACGCACCGGCGCCCAGTTCCCAGGCCCGGGTGAGGGAACCGAAGTACGCCCAGGGCGCCGAGGAGTTCGTCAGGAGAACGCCCGCCGCGAACGACCCCAGGCACAGGACCCCGAGCGGCACCGCGACCAGCCGGCGCCGACCGCGGGCCACCCGCCAGGTGAGCAGCAGGAGCAGCGGCCACACCAGGTAGAACTGCTCCTCCACGGCGAGCGACCAGAAGTGCTGGAACGGCGACGGCGGGCTGTTCTGGGCGAGATAGTCCGTACCGGCCGCCGCCAGCCGGAAGTTGACCGCGTACAGCGCGCCGGCGAGGGCGTCACCCGCGTACTCCGCGAGCCGCGCCGTCGACAGGAACAGCCACGCCCCGCCCAGCGTGACGGCGATGACCAGGGACGACGCGGGAAGCAGCCGCAGTGCCCGGCGCGCGTAGAAGGAACGGACCGACACCCGGCCGGTGGTGCCGAGTTCGCGCAGCAGCAGCGACGTGATCAGGAAACCGGAGATCACGAAGAAGACGTCGACACCGATGTAACCGCCACTGACCTGGGACACGCCGGCGTGGGAGAGCACCACCAGCCCGACGGCCACCGCGCGCAGCCCCTGGATGTCGAGCCGCAGCGCATGGCCCGGGGGCGGTACGGAGCTGCCGCTCGCCGGGACGGTACGTATCTCGGCGGACATGACGCTCGGCATCAGGGGGTGACTCTCCTCGGACGACTGACACGCTTCCGCCAAGAAGATCAGCCCGGCCGCCACACGCGGTTCCGCAGTTTCGCCCCGACTTCGCCTCACCCGCGAAGATTCAACCGCGGGAAACCACCGGTTCACCCCCATTCAGCCTGGGCGTTCGCCGCTGTCCAGCCAGGGCGTTCCCTCCATTCGGCCCGGGCGCTCCCAGAGGGCGTCAGTCTCTGTGAACCGCGCGATCGACTTCGCCCGGTCGTTGGCGTCCACCGGGGCACCGGGCTGGTGGAAGCGGTCGCCGAAGTGCCGGGGAAGGGTGCGTACATCGTCCGTCGTGAGGGCGACACGGCCGTCGAGGAACGCATCGAACCCCGCCTGCTGCCCGCCCCGCCGGAGTAGGGGGAGCCGCGAGGTCTCCTCTGGTGGGACCGGCGGCTGAAACGACCGTTGACGATCCGAGACGACTGTCGATGATCCGTGACAACGTTTCCGAGCCAACCGCCGTACAAAACAAGACGGTTGGGCCATGATCTCCTCAACTCCCTCGCGGCGGTCCGGTGCGGGAGGCAATCCATGGGATGCATGAGGAGTTGCACATGAGCACGAAGACTGGCCCTCAGCGATACCCCGGCTCCAGTCGCGCCAACTGGTACCAGGACGACCACCCCGGCGACGCGATGGAGGTCAACGTCGTCGTCCTGCACACCACCGAGGGCCGCACGCTGCCGGGCTACGGCGGCGGCTCCTCGGCACCGAACCTGACCGCGGTCCCCGACCTCGCGGCCAAGAAGCTGCGGTGGTACCAGCACTTCGACATAGAGACCTCCTCCCGGGCCCTGGTCAACCTGCGCGGTGGAGTCGAGACGAACACCATGAACGTGTGCCAGGTCGAGCTGGTCGGCACCTGCGACCCCAAGACGCACGCCAAGTGGGAGAAGGCGGACCAGTCACACGTCTACTGGCCGGACGCACCGGACTGGGCGCTCCAGGGCGTCGCACGCTTCCTGGCCTGGATGCACGAGGAGCACGGGGTGCCGCTGTCCGGCCCGACGGAGTGGCCCGCGTACCCGACGTCGTACGCCAATGCCGGCGGTCAGCGGATGTCGGGTGCCCAGTGGGAGTCGTTCAAGGGGGTGTGCGGCCATATGCACGTCCCGGAGAACTCGCATGGCGACCCCGGCGCGATCGACTTCGCCCGGCTCCTCAAGTACGCCAAGGCCGAGCTGGACCTGGGCGACGACGACCCGGCGGGTGGCACCAAGCCGACCACGCCCACGAAGCCCACGACACCGACCAGACCCACGACGCCGACCAAGCCCACCACACCGACCACGCCCACCATCCCCGCCTTTCCCGGCCGCAAGTACTTCCTGGACGGGGCGTCGAACGCCTACGTCCTGCAACTCGGCAAGCAGCTGGTCAAGCGCGGCTTCGGAGACCACTACAAGGTGGGCCCGAGCCGAACCTGGGGCGAGGCGGACCGGCTCAACGTCCGCGACTTCCAGAAGTCGAGGAAGGAACTGCGCGGCGACGCGGACGGCCGGCCGGGTCCGCTGACGTGGCGGTTGCTGTTCTCCTGACCGGGCCGGTACCGCTCGTCCACTGCGCCCGGAACCCAGGTTCAGGCCTCAGGCCCGCCGGGCGGTGCTAGGCGGATTCGTTGAGGAGCCGCCCGAGGTGCTCCCGCCCGGGGCCCAGCAGCCCTTCCAGCGGAGCCGCCGCCTCGTACCACCGCTTCTCGTACTCCCAGCACAGCCAGCCGTCCCAGCCCTCGCGGCTGAGGACCTCCACGCACTCCGCGAGCGGCAGGACGCCCGCGCCGAGCCCGAGCGGCGTCTTGTCCTCGGCGGAGGCGATGTCCTTGACCTGCACATAGCCGAGCTGCGTACACAGCGCGGCGTACGTCTCCACGGGCTGTTCGCCGCCGAGCCAGGTGTGCATCACGTCCCAGAGGGCGCCGACCCGGCGGTGGCCGACGGCGCCGAGGATGCGGGTCGCGTCGGCGCCGGTCCGGTGTGAGTCATGGGTCTCCAGCAGGATGCGGACGCCGGTGTCGGCGGCGTACTCCGCGGCCGTGCCGAGCCGCCGGG
This sequence comes from Streptomyces cavernae, assembly GCF_004023625.1. Lineage (GTDB taxonomy): Bacteria > Actinomycetota > Actinomycetes > Streptomycetales > Streptomycetaceae > Streptomyces > Streptomyces cavernae. Next base: position 237,760 of record NZ_RPDJ01000014.1, read on the forward strand.
CCGCCGCGGCCTCGGCTTCCTCCAGGCTCTGCTCGGTGCCGGCGCCGGGGAAGACCCGTACGAAGGGGGCGCCGAGGTCGCGGGCGAGGTTCAGCAGTTCACGGATCTCGGCGATGACGGGGTCGTCGTCGCCCGGGGCCGCCACGCGCGCGTATCCCGCGAGGCCCAGGATCTCGACGCCCGCCGCCTTGAACTCGGCGGCCACGTCGGCCCGTTCGCTCAGGTCTATGCCGGGGTGCACCGGCTCCTCGGGGTGCGCGCGCAGTTCGACCCCGTGGTAGCCGTGGGTGGCCGCGAGCCGCACCACGTCGGGGATCGGAAGACCGGGGACGCCGAGGGTGGAGAAGGCCAGCTTCATGGTGGGGACACTACTCGTGGTGGGCGGGATTGGCTCGCGCGGGGCCATCACGGCTGCCCGCGGCCGGCCGACCGTCCGAGGAACGCTTCACTCGCCGGCGGGGTGCAGATCAAGCCTCCAGTCCTGGCCCACCAGATCCGCACCGAAGGAACGGTGCGGCTTCTCCGCGACCAGGACGAAGCCGTGCCGCTGGTAGATCTTGCGGGCCGCCACCAGGCAGTCGTTGGTCCACAGCACCATCTCCCGGTACCCCGCCCCGCGTGCGAAGTCGACGCACGCCTCCACCAGCCGGTCGCCGATGCCGAGCCCGCGTGCCTCCGGTTCCACCAGCAGCAGCCGCAACCGGGCGGCGCCCGGGGTCTCGTCGCGCACGCACATCACACAGCCGACCGCCCGCCCGTCGATCTCCGCGATCCACACCCGCTCCAGATGCGGGTCGTGGTCCTCGGCGAAGTCCGCGACGATCCTGGCGACCAGGCCCTCGTAGTCGGTGTTCCAGCCGTACTCCGCCGCATAGACGGCCGCGTTGCGCTCCACGATCCAGCCCAGCTCACCGGGCTTCGGCTCGCGCAGCAGCACGTCCTCGCGGCGCGGCGGACGCGGCGCGGCGAGGATCTCCCGGATCGTGCGCATCGCCTCCACCAGCCGCGGCCGGTCCTGCGCCGGGACCGATCCCAGCAATGACCCCACCGTCTCCTGGCTGCGCTCCTCCAGCAGGTTCTGCGCTTCCCGTCCGCGCTCGGTGAGCGTGATCCGACGGCGACGCGTGTCCCGCTCGGAGGCGCCCCGCTCGACCAGCCCGTCCTGCTCGAACTTGTTGAGGATCCGGGTCAGATAGCCCGCGTCCAGCGAGAGCCGGGTCCGTAGGTCGGCCGCGTCCAACTGCCGTGAGTGGGCGAGCTCGTACAGCACCCGGGACTCGGTCAGCGTGTACGGGGCGTAGAGGTGGCGGCCGTAGTCGAGGGCGCCGATGACGTTCGTGTAGAAGCGGTTGAAGGACCGGATGTCCTGCACGGTCATGAGGGTCTCCCGACGGAGATGCTTGATGCCGGCCTCGAAATGCTTGACTCAGTCAGAGATATCACTTCGAGCGTACGCCGCCGCCGGGCCGTTGTCAGTGGGTCGTTGTATCAGTGCGCCGTTGTCAGTGGGTCGCCCTACGGTGGGTGCGCAGTTGGGGAGAGACAACGGGAGAGGAAGAGCCGTCCATGACGACCCTGCCGGACCGGCCGAACACCGCGCTGCTGGTCATCGACGTCCAGAACGGCGTGGTGACCGGAGCCCACAATCGCGACGAGATGATCGCGAACATCAACACCCTCATCGACCGGGCCCGCGCGAAGGAAGTACCGGTGATCTGGGTCCAGCACTCCGACGACGGCCTCGAGCTGGGCACCAAGGAGTGGGAGTACGTACCGGAACTGGTCCGCGGCGAGGGTGAGCCGCTTGTTTACAAGCTGTACGGCGACTCGTTCGAGGACACCGAGCTCGAGGCGCTGCTCGCGGAACGCGGTGTGGGTCGCCTGGTCGTCACGGGCGCACAGACGGACATGTGCATTCGGTCGACTCTCCATGGAGCGATCGCCAGAGGTTACGACGCGACCTTGGTCGCCGACGCCCACACCACGGAAGACCTCACGGCCTACGGCGCCCCACCCCCACCCCAGGTGATCGCCCACACGAACCTCTACTGGCAGTGGCAGAAAGCCCCGGGGCGGCGCGGTGGAACGGCCACTACTGCTCAGACGACGTTCGCGGCGGCGGACTCGGACTGAGCCCTGCGCGTCAGTCGATCGGTCCGCGAAGCAGCATGTCGAGGCCGCCACACCAGGAACTCCTGGTCGGCGCTGACGTTCCCGGTGGTCGGTGGTCGGTGGACGAACTCCTGGAACCGGCGTCCCGCGCCCCGCGACCAACTGCCCCCTGGCGTTCGGCCGCCCCCCTGGCGTCCGGCCGCCCCCCTGGCGTCCGGCCGCGCCCCTGGCGTTCGGCCGCCCCCCGGCGCGGCCCGGCGTCTCGCGTCCTCAGTTCCCTGTCGCCTGGGCGTAGAACTCCGCGGGGTCCGCCGAGAGGGAAGCCTTCACGAAGCGGCTCGCGTCGTCGACCAGGACCTCGATGGCACCGGACTGCACCCCGTCCAGGCTGGCCCGGGCGACCTCCACCGGGTCGATCTTCGGGACGTCGTAGTCGGCCATGATGTCGGTGTCGGCGGCTCCGAGGTGCACGCCCTGCACCAGGGTCTTCTGGTCGGCGAGTTCGAGGCGGAGGCCGTTCGTCATGTTCCACTCCGCGGCCTTGGCCGCGGCGTAGGCGTTCGCCTCGCCGGAGGCGGCCCACGACAGTACCGACAGGATGTTCACGATCGCTCCGCCGCCGTTCGACGCGAGAACCGGGGCGAACGCGCGGATCACCCCGAGCGTTCCGAAGAAGTGTGTGTCCAACTCCGCCCGCACCTTGTCCAGTTCGCCGGTGAGGAGGCTTACGCCCGTCGCGATGCCGGCGTTGTTGACGAGCAGGGTGACATCGGGGGCCGCGGCAGCCGCGAGCGTCACCGACCGCGCATCGAGGAGGTCGAGGTGCAGCACCTCCACCCGCGGGTCGGAGACCTCGATCAACTCGGGGCGGCGGGCCGTTGCGTAGACCTTCGCGGCGTCGCGCGCGAGCAGTTCGTCGACGAAGCGGCGGCCAATACCGCGATTCGCTCCGGTGACGAGCGCGATCGATCCGGTGACATCCATGGTGATTCCCCTCGGTTCATGACGTAAGCGGCCGCAACCGCCCTCGGCCGCTTACGCTAAAACCTGACGTTGACGTCAAAGGCAAATCACTTACCGGCGACGAGGCCCATGATCGGGACGAGAGACGGTGTCGATGATCGGGACGAAGGGGGCGCACCGTGCGCATCGGTGAACTGGCGGACAGGGCCAAGGTGAGCACGCGCGCGCTCCGCTACTACGAGGAGCAGGGCATCCTCAGCTCCGAGCGCACGCCGAGCGGCCAGCGGGTCTACCCGGAGTCGGCGGTCGACCGAGTACGGCTCATCCAGCAGCTCTACTCCGCCGGGCTCAGCAGCCGCCTGATCGCGTCCTTCCTGCCCTGCGTCGACGCCCAGTACGCGGAACCGGACATGGTCGAGCGCCTGCGCGCCGAACGTGCTCGCATCGCCGCGAGTGTCGCCGAACTCCAAGAGGTGGGGCGGAGGCTGGATCTGTTGATCAGGCTCGCCGCGCATCCGGGTGGGGAGCGCTGCCCGGCATCGCTCGACGAGCAGCCGACCGCCTCGGACGCGGCGACTGCTTCGGACACAGCGGCGGCCTGAAGCAGCGGGGCGACCGGGCGCGCGGCTGAGTGGGCTCGGATGCCTTCGACCGCCCCTCGGCAGCGCGCTTCCCGGAACGCTTCACCTGACCCACCTCAGGCGGCGGTCCGACCGGCCTCTTCGGCGGTAGCGAAGGGCCGGTCGCGCCGTCGGGCCGGTCGCGCCGTCGGGCCGGTCGCGCCGTCGGGTCAGCCCCGCGGCATAGACACGAAACCGTTCCTGGGGACTGAGCAGAAGTGAGCCCGATCAGCCGCACGCCCCGAACGGTCCTGAGCTCCCCCACTGCCCTAAGAGCGTGGGAGGTGCCCCCAGGTCCCCGGCGTACTCGACCCCGGGGCGGCGACACGCATCCTGTGCTTGGTCCGATCCCGGGAGGCCGGTTCCCTGAGGCGACATGGCCAGTGGGTACGGCCATTGGCGGGCGGGGAGGCCCCGGACCATCTCTCCGGTGGAGCGGGGGCCCCGCACGCTGGCACCGTGCCCGGCGTCCCAGATCGCACGGCAACGCCAACCCGACCGGCCCAGGGCACCGCAAGCCTGGCAGTCGACCATCACACGATCGAGTTCAAGCGGCCTTGTGCGCACTCCTCGGCGAACAGTTGCCAACCCACCGCGACCCCCGTCGGGTCAGCCGCGCGGCGCCCCGGTGGACCCACGCACCATCAACTCCCCGTGCGCCGTGGCGATCCCCCCGGGCGGTGCCTCCTCGCGGCCCGTCGCGATCCGCCCGGCGCGGGCCCCCGCCTCCGCGAGCGGCAGGCGGACCGTCGTGAGCGCGGGGACCGCGTCGATGCTGAAAGGAAGGTCGTCGAAGCCCGCCACCGAAACGTCCTCCGGGATGCGCAGGCCCGACTCGCGCAGAGCCGCGCAGGCGCCGAGTGCGACCGTGTCGTTCGCCGCGACCACGGCCGTCAACCCCGGTTCCCTGCGCAGGAGTTCCAGGGCGGACTCATAGCCGGACCGGCGGTCGTACGGGCCGTGGACCGTCAGCGCCGGGTCGTCCTCGATGCCGGCCGCGGCCAGCGCGGCCCGGTGCCCTTCGAGGCGGTGGCGGGTGGTCGTCCGCTCCTCCGGGCCCGCGATGTACCCCATGCGCCGATGCCCGAGTCCGATCAGATGCTCGGTGAGTTGCTGCCCCCCGCCCCGGTTGTCGAACGTCAACGCGATCGCGTCGGTGTCGGGCGCCGGCGGCCGTCCGCACAGCACGACCCGTGTCCCGGCCTCCGAGAGCCTGCGCAGCTTCGCGGACACGGCCGTCAGATGCTCCGGGCTCTCCACCGCGCCCCCGGTCAGTACCACGGCCGCCGCCCGCTGCCGCTGCAGCAGGGTCAGATACGTGAGCTCCCGCTCGGGGGATCCGCCGGTGTTGCACACCACCCCGAGCCGCTCCCCGCCGGCCCGCCCCCCGGGCCCGGTGATCTCCGACTGGATGGCCCCTGCCATGATCCCGAAGAACGGGTCGGCGATGTCGTTGACCAGGATCCCGACCAGGTCGGAGGTGGCGGCGGCCAGCGCGCTCGCGGGCCCGTTGAGCACGTAGTCCAGCTCGTCCACCGCCCGGAGCACCCGCTCACGCGTGGTCGCGGCCACGGGATAGTTCCCGTTCAGCACGCGGGACACGGTGGCGGGCGACACCCGGGCGCGGGCCGCCACGTCCGCCAGGGTCACGGTCATCTCGTAGTCCTCCGGTCACGCATCAGGTCGTCACTTCTCGTCGGGGCCCGCAGCTCGCCGGGCCGGCCAAAGGAGCAGGGAAACAGCTGATCAGCAGATCAAATGAGCTAAGGGTCCGATAGGTCAAGGGATCGGTCACGGGCCCGGTCAGCGGATCGGTTGCGGCCCGGTCAAGGGATCGGTTGCGGGCTGGTCAAGCGATCGGTCGAGGGCCGGTAAAGGGATCGGTCCAGGGCCCCGCCCAGGGCCCGGTCCGGGGCGCGCCCGGGAGACGGGAGACCGAGTGGTCGACGTCCTCACGTTTCCGCCCCCTTTGGTCTTGTCCAAACCACTGATCAGAGGCTAGCTTCTCCCTGGATAGAAAGCGCTTGCTGTAACGCTCGCCCGACAGAAGAGCGTGCGCGGCGCGCAACCGCGTACGGAGGCAATGACGTGACACGCAAGACGGTGCGTATCGCCATGAACGGCGTGACGGGACGCATGGGCTATCGCCAGCACCTCGTCCGCTCACTCCTGGCACTGCGCGAGCAGGGCGGCCTCGACCTCGGCGACGGCACCGTGCTGTGGCCGGAGCCGGTCCTCGTCGGCCGCCGCGAGCACGCCCTGAAGGCCCTCGCCGACCGGCACGGTCTCGACCACTACTCCACCGACCTCGACGCCGTCCTCGCCGACGACTCCATCGACATCTACTTCGACGCGCAGGTCACCTCCGCCCGCGAGGAGGCCATCAAGCAGGCCATCGCCGCCGGCAAGCACATCTACACCGAGAAGCCCACCGCCACCGGCCTCGACGGCGCCCTGGAGCTCGCCCGTCTCGCCCAGGCCAAGGGCATCAAGCACGGCGTGGTCCAGGACAAGATCTTCCTGCCGGGCCTGCTGAAGCTGAAGCGCCTCATCGACGGCGGATTCTTCGGCCGCATCCTCTCCGTCCGCGGCGAGTTCGGCTACTGGGTCTTCGAGGGCGACTGGCAGGAGGCCCAGCGCCCCTCCTGGAACTACCGTGCCGAGGACGGCGGCGGCATCGTCGTCGACATGTTCCCGCACTGGGAGTACGTGCTGCACGAGCTGTTCGGCCGCGTCAAGTCCGTCCAGGCCCTCACCGCCACCCATATCCCGCAGCGCTGGGACGAGCAGGGCAAGCCCTACGACGCGACCGCGGACGACGCCGCGTACGGCATCTTCGAACTCGACGGCGGCGCGATCGCCCAGATCAACTCCTCCTGGGCGGTGCGCGTCAACCGCGACGAACTCGTCGAGTTCCAGGTGGACGGCACCGAGGGCTCCGCCGTCGCGGGCCTGCGCAACTGCCGTGTCCAGCACCGCAGCGCCACCCCCAAGCCGGTGTGGAACCCGGACATCCCGGCCACCTACTCCTTCCGCGACCAGTGGCAGGAGGTCCCGGACAACACCGAGTTCGACAACGGCTTCAAGGCGCAGTGGGAGCTGTTCCTCAAGCACGTCTACGCCGACGCCCCCTACCAGTGGGACCTGCTGGCCGGCGCCCGCGGCGTCCAGCTCGCCGAACTGGGTCTGAAGTCCTCCACCGAGGGCCGCCGCATCGACGTACCGGAGATCCAGCTGTGACGATCCGACTGCCGGGTGCGGACGGGGTGCTGAGGACCTACACCCCGCGCACGGAACCGCTCGCCCTCACAACGGGCGCCCCCTTCACCTCCCGTACGGTCTTCTCGGCCGCGCACGTCGTCGCCGACCCGTACGCGGACGTGTCCCCCGACTCGCCGGCCGCCGTCGACTGGGACGCCACCCTCGCCTTCCGGCGCCACCTCTGGTCGCACGGCCTCGGCGTCGCGGAGGCCATGGACACCGCTCAGCGCGGGATGGGCCTGGACTGGGCGGGCGCGGCAGAGCTGATCCGCCGCAGCGCCGCCGAGGCCAAGGCGGTCGGCGGCCGGATCGCGTGCGGGGTCGGCACCGACCAGATCGCCTCCGGTTCGCTCCAGCAAGTCCGGGCGGCCTACGAGGAGCAGCTCGCCCTCGTCGAGGAGACCGGCGCCCAGGCGATCCTGATGGCCTCCCGGGCGCTCGCCGCGGCGGCGCACGGCCCCGAGGACTACCTGGACGTCTACGGGCACCTGCTGCGCCAGGCGTCCGAACCGGTGATCCTGCACTGGCTCGGCCCCATGTTCGACCCGGCGCTGGAGGGCTACTGGGGATCGTCCGACCTGGACAAGGCCACCGACGTCTTCCTGGAGGTGATCGCCGCGCACCCGGACAAGGTGGACGGCATCAAGATCTCCCTCCTGGACGCCCAGCGCGAGATCGACCTGCGCCGGCGCCTTCCGAACGGTGTGCGCTGCTACACCGGCGACGACTTCAACTACCCCGAGCTGATCGCCGGCGACGACAAGGGATTCAGCCACGCGCTGCTCGGCATCTTCGACCCGCTGGGTCCGCTGGCGGCCGAGGCGGTACGCGTCCTGGACACCGGTGACGTCAAGGGCTTCCGTGAACTCCTCGATCCCACCGTCGAGTTGTCCCGGCACCTGTTCCAGACGCCGACCCGCTTCTACAAGACGGGTGTGGTCTTCCTCGCCTGGCTCGCGGGCCACCAGGACCACTTCACGATGGTCGGCGGCCTCCAGTCGGCTCGCTCGCTGCCGCACTTCGCGCGGGCGTACGAACTCGCGGACGGCCTGGGCCTGTTCCCGGATCCGGCACGCGCCGAGGAACGCATGAAGAACCTGCTCGCCCTGTACGGAGTGGCCCAGTGACCGCGCACGAACGCCTCGAACGGTTCTCCATCAACCAGATGACGGTCAAGCAGCTGTCGCTGCCCGAACTGGCCGACGCCTGCCTGGAGTCGGGCGTGCCCGGCGTCGGACTGTGGCGCGAGCCGGTCCAGTCGTACGGGGTCGAGGCCGCCGCCAAGCTGGTACGGGACGCGGGCCTCACCGTCACGACACTGTGCCGGGGCGGGTTCTTCACGGCCATCGACCCGCAGGAACGGGCGGCTGCGCTGGACGACAACCGGCGGGCGATCGACGAGGCCGCGACGCTCGGCACCGACACGCTGGTCCTCGTCTCCGGCGGGCTACCCGCCGGCTCGAAGGACCTGCACGGAGCACGCGAGCGCATCGCGGACGCGCTCGGCGAACTGGCGCCGTACGCCGCCGAGCGCGGCGTCCGGCTGGCCATCGAGCCCCTCCACCCGATGTACGCCGCCGACCGCTGCGTCGTCTCGACGCTCACCCAGGCCCTGGACCTCGCCGAGCGCTTCCCGGCGACCCAGGTCGGGGTGTGCGTGGACACGTACCACATCTGGTGGGACGACACCGCCCCCGCGCAGATCGCCCGCGCGGGCGCCACGGGCCGGCTGCACACCTTCCAGCTCGCCGACTGGACCACGCCGCTGCCCGAGGGCGTCCTCACCGGGCGCGGGCAGATCGGTGACGGCTCCATCGACATGCGCGAGTGGCGCGGCCATGTCGAGGCGGCCGGGTACACGGGCCCGATCGAGGTCGAACTGTTCAACGACGGACTGTGGGCCCGGGACGGCCGGGAGGTCCTCGCGGAGACGGCCGAACGGTTCGTACGGCACGCTGTGTGAGCTTGTGAGCTTGTGAGCTTGTGAGCTTGAGAGCTTTTGAGCCGTCAGCCGTCAGCCGTGTGCGGTGGACCGTGAGACTGAGGCGTCGGGCTCGGGGCGTGCGCCTTCGTTCAGCCCTGAACCTTCAGCCCTGAACCTTCAGCCCTGAACCTTCAGCCCTGAGCCTTCAGCCCTGAGCCGTTACGCGGAGGTGCGGAGGCGCGGAGACGTCGGTGGGGCGTGCGGTCAGCGCCGTGCGCCCCGCGCCGCCCGCCTGCTCAGAACCGTCAGCAGCACCGGCATCAGCAGCTCGATCACCCGGGACACCGTCTCCGGTGCGAGGCCCGTCCGCCTGGCGGCGGCATGCGCGGCGGGACCGCTCACGCGATACAGCAGACCACCCATGAGACCGTCGGCGTCGAGACCGCCCAGCGGCGCCTCCTGGACCTCGGCGAGGGCCTGCTGGACCTCGCCCGGGCTGGTCACCGCGCGGTCGTGCAGGCCGCCGGACAGGGCCGAGACCGTGGCGTCGACGACCTCCTGGGCGGCGGCCGGGTCGGTGCCGATGACATCGGCGATCTCCTGGAGCTTCTCGTCGTCGAGCGTGTCACGCACGTCGTTTTCCAGCGAGTCTTCGCTCATGGGACTCATGGGTGAAACGCTACGTCCATCCAGGTTTGGCGGCGCGCCGAAAACCGCGGGAAAAAATCTTGTAGGACCGTGCAACCCTTCCCCCACCTCGCGGGTCGTACTTGGCGTCGGAACTTCTGGAGGGGGATCTGGGGGGATCGCGGGGGTTCTGGCAGGAGGGGAAGCCGAGGGGCCCGGTCGACGGACCGGGCCCCTCGAAGTCATTTCGGGACGGCCGCGTGGCATGGGCTTCCGGCCAGGTCCAGCCGTCAGAAGAACACCCCGCACCGCAGCAGGACGTCCGCGTACGGCCGCGCCTCCCCGATGCGCACGACCAGCCGGGCCCCGGCCGAGCGCGCCTTCAGCTCCTCGTGGGAGATCAGGTTCAGGTTCGGGAAGCGGGCCTCGAGCAGCTCGGTCGCCGCCGGATTGGCCTGCCGTACCTCCCGTGCCGCCGTGGCGCCCTCCACCACCAGCTCCGCGAGCAGTCCGTCCACGACCTCCGCGAACGACGGCACCCCGGCCCGGAAGGCCAGGTCGACCACGCGCGGACCGGACGGGATGGGCATGCCCGCGTCGCAGACCAGCACGCCGTCGCCGTGACCCAGCTCGGCCAGCGCCCCGCACAGCGCGGTTCAGAATTCCGGCCTTCTTCACGCGGCCGTGACCTCCTCGGATGCGATGTGCCTCGTCACAGTGCGGCGACCTCCTCCGCCGTGGGGAAGGACACCTGCGCGCCCTGCCTGGTGACCGCGGCAGCCCCAACCCGGGCCGCGAATGCCGCGGCGTCCACGAGGGACTCGCCCAAACCCAGCCGCCAGGCCAGCGCCGCCGTGAACGCGTCCCCCGCCCCCGTCGTGTCCACGGCCTTGACCGCCACGGACGGCACACGCGCCGCGCCCTCGGCGGAGGCCACCAGAGCACCCTCCGCGCCCAGCGTGACGACCACCGACCGCGGTCCCAGCGCCAGCAGTGCCCGCGCCCAGTCCTCGGGGGAACCCGTCAGATCGCCCTCGACGATGACCCGTGCCTCGTGCTCGTTCACGATCAGCGGGTCGCAAGCGGCGAGCACCTCCTCGGGCAGCGACCGGGGCGGTGAGGGGTTCAGGACGAAGCGGGTGCCGTCCGGCAGGTTCCGTACGACCTCCACGACCGTCTCCAGCGGGACCTCCAGCTGCGCCGAGACCACCCGGGAGGCGTGCAGAAGGCTCGCCGCGGCGCGTACGTCCTCCGGCACCAGCCGTCCGTTGGCTCCCGGTGACACCACGATGCTGTTGTCCCCCGACGGGTCCACCGTGATCAGCGCGACCCCGGTGGGCGCCCCGCCGACCAGCACGCCCGCGGTGTCCACGCCCGCGTCCCGCTGCGAGTCGAGCAACAGCTGTCCGTGCGCGTCGTCGCCGACCCGCGCCAGCAGGGCCGTACGGGCCCCGAGACGTGCGGCGGCCACCGCCTGGTTGGCGCCCTTGCCGCCCGGGTGGACGGCCAGGTCGGAGCCGAGCACCGTCTCGCCGGCCCCCGGCCGCCGCTCGACGCCGATCACCAGGTCGGCGTTGGCCGATCCGACGACCAGGAGGTCGTAGTCGTACATGAACTGTCTCCCTGAGCAGGTGAGTCGGAGCCGTACGCGGGCCGCGGCTCCGCGTACGGCTCATACCGGGGTGACCGGAGCGGACCCCGCCCGGCCACTGTCCTGTGTCAGCCGCTGAATTCGCCCTCTTTCCGTATGCCTTCGATGCGCAGCAACTCGTCCGGGTGGCTCACGCGTTGCTCCTTCGCGGGGTCGGGGGGCTCGCCGCAGGAGCGGCGTACGACGAGCCGGGCGGACAGGGTCACGGACTGCGGGGGGCGGCCCTCGATGCGGTCGACGAGGGCGCGTACGGCGGCCCGCCCCAGTTCACCGGTGGGCTGGGCGATCGCCGTGATCGGCGGATCGGTGTGCACGAACCACGGGATGTCGTCGAACGCGGCGAGCGCGATGTCGTCCGGAACCCGCATCCCGCGCGCGCGGATGGCGTCCAGCGCGCCGAGCGCCATCAGGTTGTCGGCCGCGAAGACCGCCTCCGGGGGCTCGGGCAGGGCGAGGAACGCATCGGTGGCCCGGCGCCCGCTCTCGGCCTGGAAGTCGCCCTGCCCGATGTAGGCCTCCGGGAGCGCGATCCCGAACGCCTCCAGGGCCTCCCCGAAGGCCGCCACGCGCTCGCTGCCGGTCGTGGTGGCGGCCGGGCCGGTGATGATGGCGAGCCGGCGATGGCCCAGGCCGTGCAGATGGGCGACGAGGTCCCGTACGGCGTCCCGGCCGTCGGCCCGCACCACCGGCACGTCCACGCCCGGGATCCAGCGGTCCACGAAGACCATCGGGGTGCCCGCGCGCGCGGCGTCCAGCATCAGCGGGGAGCCGCCGTCGGTGGGGGAGAGCAGCAGTCCGTCGCTGCGCCGGTCGAGGAGCGTACGGATGTGGTGGTCCTGCAACTCCGGCCGCTCGTCGGCGTTCCCGATGATCACGCTGTAGCCGAGCGCACGGGCCTCCTCCTCGACGGAGCGCGCCAGCTCGGTGAAGTAGGGGTTCATCACGTCGCTGATGACCAGGCCGAGGGTGCGGGTCTCGTCCGTGCGCAGGGAGCGGGCGACGGCGTTGGGGCGGTAGCCCAGCGCCCTCACCGCGGCCAGCACGCGCGTGCGTGCCTCGTCGCTGACCGACGGGTGGCCGTTCAGGACACGCGAGACCGTGGCGACGGAAACCCCCGCCTCGGCGGCGACGTCCTTGATGCTCGCCATCGCCGGTCCACCTCCTCATGAAAGCCCGTTGCCGAGCCGTGAATCGATTACACGATCGTCATGGAATCGATTACACGCGGCTTAATCAAGCCGCCCGGCAAGCGCCGGTACCGGATCGTGATGCCCGGCGAGCGGTGGGATGGCGAGCGGTGAGTGGCCGGGGCGGGGCGGCGGATCGTCGGCCGGTTGTCCACAGGTTGCCCGCGCTGTCGGACCCCGGCGGTAGCGTCGGATCATGTCCAATCAGGCGGTGCGGAACGGACAGCCGGGTGCCGAGCGGCGCCTGGCTGTGCTGGAGGGCGTACTGGAGCGGATCACGTACGCCAACGAGGAGAACGGCTACACGGTGGCGCGGGTCGACACCGGCCGCGGCGCGGGTGACCTGCTCACGGTCGTCGGCTCGCTCCTCGGCGCCCAGGTCGGCGAATCCCTGCGCATGGAGGGCCGCTGGGGCTCGCACCCGCAGTACGGCAAGCAGTTCACGGTGGAGAACTACACCACGGTCCTGCCCGCCACCATCCAGGGCATCCGCCGCTATCTGGGCTCGGGCCTGGTCAAGGGCATCGGCCCGGTCTTCGCCGACCGCATCACCCAGCACTTCGGCCTGGACACCCTGCAGGTCATCGAGGAGGAGCCGAAGCGCCTGATCGAGGTCCCCGGCCTCGGCCCCAAGCGCACCAAGAAGATCGCCGACGCCTGGGAGGAACAGAAGGCGATCAAGGAAGTGATGCTCTTCCTGCAGACGGTCGAGGTCTCCACCTCCATCGCCGTGCGCATCTACAAGAAGTACGAGGACGCGTCGATCTCGGTGGTCAAGAACCAGCCGTACCGCCTCGCGGCCGACATCTGGGGCATCGGTTTCCTCACCGCCGACAAGATCGCCCAGTCCGTCGGCATCCCGCACGACAGCCCGGAACGCGTCAAGGCCGGTCTCCAGTACGCCCTCTCGCAGTCCACCGACCAGGGCCACTGCTTCCTCCCCGAGGAACAGCTGATCGCCGACGCGGTGAAGCTCCTCCAGGTGGACACGGGGCTGGTCATCGAGTGCCTCGCGGAACTCGCCGCCGAGGACGAGGGCGTGGTACGGGAGCGGGTGCCGGGCCCGGACGGCGGCGATCCGGTGACCGCCGTCTATCTGGTCCCGTTCCACCGCGCCGAACTCTCCCTCTCCTCCCAGCTGCTGCGGCTGCTGCGCACCGAGGAGGACCGGATGCCCGCCTTCCGGGACGTGGCCTGGGACAAGGCCCTGACGTGGCTGAAGGAGCGCACGGGCGCGGACCTCGCCCCCGAGCAGGAGCAGGCGGTCCGGCTCGCGCTGACGGAGAAGGTCGCCGTCCTCACCGGCGGCCCCGGCTGCGGCAAGTCCTTCACCGTGCGCTCCGTCGTGGAACTGGCCCGCGCCAAGAAGGCCAAGGTGGTCCTGGCGGCCCCCACCGGGCGGGCCGCTAAGCGCCTTTCGGAACTCACGGGGGCCGAGGCCTCCACCGTCCACCGCCTCCTGGAGCTGAAGCCCGGCGGCGACGCGGCCTACGACAGGGACCGCCCCCTGGACGCCGACCTGGTGGTCGTGGACGAGGCGTCCATGCTGGACCTCCTGCTCGCCAACAAGCTGGCCAAGGCCGTGCCCCCGGGTGCGCATCTGCTCTTCGTCGGCGATGTGGACCAGCTGCCCAGCGTGGGTGCGGGCGAGGTCCTGCGCGACCTCCTGGCGGACGGCGGCCCGGTCCCGGCGGTCCGGCTGACCCGGGTCTTCCGGCAGGCCCAGCAGTCCGGCGTGGTCACCAACGCGCACCGGATCAACTCCGGCCACCAGCCGGTCACCCAGGGCCTGACGGACTTCTTCCTCTTCGTCGAGGACGACACCGAGGAGGCCGGCCGGCTCACGGTGGATGTGGCGGCCCGTCGGATTCCGGCCAAATTCGGCCTGGATCCGCGCCGGGACGTCCAGGTCCTGGCCCCCATGCACCGCGGCCCCGCGGGTGCGGGCCATCTCAACGGCCTCCTGCAGCAGGCGATCACCCCGGCCCGGCCGGACCTTGCCGAGAGGCGGTTCGGGGGCCGGGTCTTCCGCGTCGGCGACAAGGTGACCCAGATCCGCAACAATTACGAGAAGGGCGCGAACGGCGTCTTCAACGGCACCGTGGGCGTGGTCACCTCGCTCGACCCGGTCGACCAGCGCCTGACGGTGCTGACGGACGAGGACGAGGAGGTGCCGTACGAGTTCGACGAACTGGACGAGCTGGCGCACGCGTACGCGGTGACGATCCACCGTTCCCAGGGCAGTGAGTACCCGGCCGTGGTGATCCCGGTGACCACCAGCGCCTGGATGATGCTGCAACGCAATCTGCTCTACACGGCGGTGACCCGCGCCAAGAAGCTGGTCGTCCTGGTCGGCTCCCGCAAGGCGCTCGGCCAGGCGGTACGCACCGTGTCGGCCGGAAGGCGCTGCACGGCCCTGGACTTTCGGCTGGCACCCCGGCCATTGGAGGGGTGAGCGCACGGACCCCGTGATCGTCGGCCTCTTCGGTGGCATGCTTCGGCGCCCGTTTCCCGCCAAGCATCAGAAAAAATGATCGATCAAATGAGTCGTAAAGCTCACACAGCACTTCCGGACCGGGGCGAACGGGGGCAGGATGTAGCGGTTGGCGGCACTGAGTGCCGTCCAACGGCCCAACGGTCGACCCCGAGTGCACTCTCCAGGGCCAAATGGGGGATGGTAGAGACAGTCAGGGCACCTCGAAGAAGAGGCACTACGTCGGTGAGGGATGACGTGAGCGACAACTCTGTAGTACTGCGGTACGGCGACGGCGAGTACACCTACCCGGTGATCGACAGCACCGTCGGCGACAAGGGCTTCGACATCGGGAAGCTCCGCGCCCAGACCGGTCTGGTGACCCTGGACAGTGGCTACGGCAACACCGCCGCCTATAAATCCGCCATCACCTACCTTGACGGCGAGCAGGGCATTCTCCGGTACCGCGGCTACCCGATCGAGCAGCTGGCCGAGCGCTCCACCTTCCTCGAGGTGGCGTACCTGCTGATCAACGGCGAGCTGCCGACGGTCGACGAGCTGAGCACCTTCCGGAACGACATCACGCAGCACACCCTGCTGCACGAGGACGTCAAGAACTTCTACCGCGGCTTCCCGCGGGACGCCCACCCGATGGCGATGCTGTCGTCCGTGGTGAGCGCCCTGTCGACGTTCTACCAGGACAGCCACAACCCGTTCGACGAGAAGCAGCGCAACCTCTCCACGATCCGGCTGCTCGCCAAGCTGCCGACGATCGCGGCGTACGCGTACAAGAAGTCGATCGGTCACCCCTTCGTCTACCCGCGGAACGACCTCGGCTACGTCGAGAACTTCCTGCGCATGACCTTCTCGGTGCCGGCCCAGGAGTACGACCTTGACCCGGTCGTGGTCTCGGCTCTCGACAAGCTCCTGATCCTGCACGCGGACCACGAGCAGAACTGCTCGACCTCCACGGTCCGCCTGGTCGGTTCCTCGCAGGCGAACATGTTCGCGTCGATCTCCGCCGGCATCTCGGCCCTCTGGGGCCCGCTGCACGGCGGTGCCAACCAATCCGTGCTGGAGATGCTGGAGGGCATCCAGGCCTCCGGCGGCAACGTCGACTCCTTCATTCGCAAGGTGAAGAACAAGGAGGACGGCGTCCGGCTGATGGGCTTCGGCCACCGCGTGTACAAGAACTTCGACCCCCGGGCGAAGATCATCAAGGCGGCGGCGCACGACGTCCTCTCGGCGCTGGGCAAGTCCGACGAACTGCTGGACATCGCCCTCAAGCTGGAGGAGCACGCCCTCTCCGACGACTACTTCGTCTCGCGCAGCCTCTACCCGAACGTGGACTTCTACACCGGTCTGATCTACCGGGCCATGGGCTTCCCGACCGAGATGTTCACGGTCCTGTTCGCCCTCGGCCGGCTGCCGGGCTGGATCGCCCAGTGGCACGAGATGATCAAGGAGCCGGGCTCCCGCATCGGCCGCCCGCGGCAGATCTACACGGGAGTCGTCGAGCGCGACTTCGTTCCGGTCGAGGCTCGCTGACGGTTGTCGGCGCCGAAGAGTCCGGTTGCACGCTGCCCTCTTGGCCCGCTTGGCGGGCCGGGAGGGCTTGGTGTTCTTGTCGCGGTGTGAGTGAAGGTGCCGGACCCGGATCAGGGCTCCGGGGCCCGGATCTTCACCAGACGGCACCGAGGACCTGCGCCGGAACACGAAGTAAGAGCCCGACGCGCCCCTGAGGCGAAGCGAGCCTCCAAAAATACGGAAAGCGCCCCGCTGTCAGTCCCCCCACGGGCCGACAGGCGGGGCGCTTTCCTTTGTCCCGGGACGGATTCCCCCCACGGGATCCGGCCGGGGGTCATGGGGCAGCGCCTGCTGCGAGCAAAACGAGCAAAACCCGATGCGATCTGCCGGGACCCGTACGGGCGGGAGGGCCGCTCAAAGCTCCCCGTGTACGTGCCCCGGCGACGCAATTCCAGGGACGTCCCCCAAGACGCCCCCAGATGTCAGTCACGCCCCCCAAGACGCTTCTGACATCGCCAACTTAGACTCACTGATCCCTTCGGTGGTTACGTTCCTGCCACTGTGATCTGTGTCTCTTGCCCGCAGCCTGAAACCGCGGTCCCGAAGGTGCGCAAGACACCCGGTACAGCGACCGGGACTCAAGCGTAAGGATAGTGCGTCGGGTCTGTGAAGACCTTATGTGAGGCCCTGGAGGGACTCTAGAGGGCCTCATACTCCGACGTCACCGGAATGTGCGCAGTCGTAGGCTGTTCGTGACCACGAAGACCGAGGAGAAGGCCATCGCCGCGCCCGCGATCATCGGGTTGAGCATCCCGGAGGCGGCCAGGGGCAGCGCGGCGACGTTGTAGCCGAAGGCCCAGGCCAGGTTCCCCTTGATGGTGGAGAGGGTCTTCCGGGACAGCCGGATGGCGTCGGCGGCCACCCGCAGGTCGCCGCGTACAAGGGTCAGGTCGGCCGCCTCGATGGCCGCGTCCGTGCCGGTGCCCATGGCGATACCGAGGTCGGCGGTGGCGAGGGCGGCGGCGTCGTTGACCCCGTCGCCGACCATGGCGACGGTGCGTCCCTCGGCCTGCAGCCTCCTGACGACGTCGACCTTGTCCCGGGGGAGCACTTCGGCGATCACCTCGTCGACGCCCACCGCCCGGGCCACGGACTCCGCGACGGCGCGGTTGTCCCCCGTCAGCAGGACCGGGGTGAGCCCGAGGTCCCGCAGGGCGCGTACGGCCTCGGCGCTGGTCTCTTTGACGGCGTCGGCCACGGTGAGGACACCGAGTGCCACCCCGTCCCGGACGACCACGACGGCCGTGCGTCCCGCCGCCTCGGCCTCCGTGACGGCGCGGGCCGGCGCGTCGAGGAGGGGCTTGTCCAGGACCGGCCGGTCCACGGGCGACCCGTCCGGCGACGGTTCGCCCGACGGCGATCCGCTCAGCAGCCGGCCGACGAAGACGTCATGGCCGTCCACGCGACCGCGCACGCCGAGTCCCGGGAGGTTCTGGAAGTGCTCGGGCGTGGGCAGGTCCCCGGTGCGCTCCTCGGCGCCTTCCGCGATCGCCCGGGCGATCGGGTGCTCGGAGGCGTGTTCGAGGGCTCCTGCGAGGCGCAGGAGCTCGCCCTCGTCCGCCCCGGGTGAGGTGACGACGTCCATCAGACGCATACGACCGGTGGTGACGGTTCCGGTCTTGTCCAGGACGACGGTGTCGATCCGGCGGGTGTTCTCCAGGACCTCCGGTCCCTTGATGAGGATGCCGAGCTGGGCGCCGCGTCCGGTGCCGACCATCAGGGCGGTGGGGGTGGCGAGGCCCAGGGCGCAGGGGCAGGCGATGATCAGCACGGCGACGGCGGCGGTGAACGCAGCCGTCCGGTCTTCCGTGACCGCGGGCCAGATCAGCAGCGTGGCCAGGGCGAGGAGGAGAACCACCGGGACGAACACGGCGGAGATCCGGTCGGCGAGGCGCTGGACGGCGGCCTTGCCGTTCTGCGCGTCCTCGACGAGTTCCGCGATGCGCGCGAGGTGCGTGTCGGCGCCGACGCGGGTGGCCTCGACGACGAGCCGGCCGCCGGCGTTGACTGTGGCGCCGGTGACGGCGTCGCCGACGGTCACGTCCACCGGCACCGACTCGCCGGTGAGCAGGGAGGCGTCGACGGCGGAGGCGCCCTCGACCACCCTGCCGTCCGTGGCAATCTTCTCGCCGGGCCGTACGACGAATCGGTCGCCGACCGCCAGCCGGGCAACCGGAACACGTACTTCACGGCCTTCGCGCAGCACGGACACGTCCTTGGCGCCCAGTTCCATCAGCGCCCTGAGCGCCGCCCCCGCCCTGCGCTTGGCGCGGGCCTCCAGATAGCGGCCGAGCAGGATGAACGCGACGACTCCCGCGGCCACTTCGAGGTAGAGGGCCGATGAGCCGTCCGTGCGGGAGACGGTGAGGTCGAAGCCGTGGCGCATGCCCGGCATGCCGGCGTGGCCGAAGAACAGGGCCCACAGCGACCAGCCGAAGGCGGCGAGGGTGCCGATGGAGACGAGCGTGTCCATGGTCGCCGCGCCATGCCGGGCGTTCGTGAACGCCGCGCGGTGGAAGGGCAGTCCGCCCCAGACGACCACGGGTGCGGCGAGCGTCAGCGACAGCCACTGCCAGTTGTCGAACTGCAGCGCGGGGACCATGGAGAGGAGCACCACGGGGAGCGCGAGGAGCGCCGAGACGGTGAGGCGCTGCCGGAGCGCGGCGAGAGCCGTGTCATCCACGTTCTCCTGCGGCGCCCGCGCCCCGTGCGCTCCTCCCGCTTCCGATGCCGCCTCGGCCTCCGGCTCCGGTTCCGGTTCGGGTGGGGGCGGTGGCGGCTCCGCGGTGTAGCCGGTCCTCACCACCGTGGCGATCAGGTCGTCGACTCCTACCCCGTCGGCGTACGTGATCTGCGCCTTCTCCGTCGCGTAGTTGACGGTGGCGCTGACGCCTTCCATGCGGTTGAGCTTCTTCTCGACGCGGGCAGCGCAGGACGCGCAGGTCATTCCGCCGATGATCAGCTCGGTCCGGGATGTGCCGGTGGTGGTCGCCTCCGGGGCGGTGCTCGTCATGCCGGTGGGCTCAGGCCGTGCCGGCGAGCTCGTAACCGGCCTCGTCGACGGCGGCGCGTACGGCCGCCTCGTCCAGCGGGGCGGCGGAGACCACGGTGACCTGGCCGGTGGCGGCGACGGCCTTGACGGAGCTGACTCCGGCGAGTTCGGAGAGCTCGCCGGTGACGGCGCTCTCGCAGTGGCCGCAGGTCATGCCGGTCACCTGGTAGACGGCCGTGACCTCGGCTCCGGCTTCGGCGTTCTGAGGCTTGGACTGGGCGGTCATCGCGTGCTCCTTGCTCCCCGGTGAGGCTGCTCGTCGCCTCGGCGGGGCTGGTTCTCGGTATGACGTATGAGGTGCTCGAGGTCCAGACTATACCCCTGCGGGGTATGGGTGCCAAAGGGGCTACGCCTCGGTCTCGTCTTCTTCGAGCAAGGGCAGCAGGTAGCGGTGCATGGCCGTCTTCAGCTCCGTGATGTAAGCCTCACGCTCCATGCCCTCGTGGGTGAGGATCAGGTCGATGCCCGCCTTGAAGATTCCGACGACCATGTTCGCGGTGACCGACCGCTCCACGGGCGGTGTGGTCGGCAGGAAGCCCGCCACGATCTCCTCGACCCGGGTGAGGACCGTGTCGTGCAGGGTTTCGGTGTTCCGTGTGATCTGGCCGGGGGTGTCCGTGCTGTGCATCAGGACGGCGAAGGCGGGGTTCTCGACGTTGAAGGCGATGATCGGGTCGAGGACGGCGTCCAGCATCCGGTCGAGGGGGAGCGCGATGTTCTCCGGGGCGAGGGCCTGGCCGTGCGACTCGGTCCACTCGCGCAGCAGTTGGTCGCTGAGGCTGACCGCGATGGCCTCCTTGTTGGGGAAGAACTGGTAGAGCGTGCCGGGTGAGACGCCGGCCTCGCGGGCGATGGCGTTGGTGCTGGCGCCGGTGTAGCCGCTCTTGCAGAACACGGCCGCCGCCGCCTCGAGGAGCTGGGCGATCCGCCGCTCGCCGCGGGCCTGCCGCCGGCGGGGTCTCTCGGGCGCCGCGGCCGGGGCCCCTCCGGTCTCGGCGGTGCCGGTCCTGTCGGCTCCGGTCCTGTCGGCTCCGGTCCCGTCTGCTCCAGTCGTGTCCGCTCCAGCCCTGGTCTCGGCCGCGCCGGCCTTCGTCGCTCGGGTGTCGGGCGCTCCCGTCTGTGGAGTGACCTTCCGCGGCGTGGCCTTCTCGGGCACGAGTTATCCCCAGCTCTCAGCACTCGATTGACAAACACGAGCGGTCGCTCGCATTCTTGAGAAACGCGAGCGATGACTCGTGTTTGCCAGTGTATGGCAATGGCGACTCATGCCGCCTGTCCGGACGCACGGGATGCACGGGTCACGGTGAAGGGGACACCGCATCATGAGCGAAGTCAACAACGCAGGTGGCAAGGCCGAAGAGGGGGATGACGGCCCGCCGGGCACGGGTTCCTGGACCCGCTTCGTCACGGTGCGGCCCCGGCTCACCCTGCTGGTCGCGCTCCTGCTGACCGCACTCGCGGTGGTCGCGGGCAGTGGGGTCGCGGACCGCCTGGGCAGCGGGGGCTGGCAGGATCCGGCCGCGGAGTCGACGTACGCGACCCAGGCACTGGAGCGGCGCTTCCCCGACGCACAGCCCAATCTGCTGCTGCTCGTGGAGGCGCGCGGTTCCTCTGTGGACGACGCGGCTGTCGCGGCCGAGGCCGAGCGGCTCACGGCACGGCTGGGCGGGGAACGAGGCGTCACCGGAGTCGGCTCCTACTGGCGGTCCAAGTCGCCCGCGCTGCGCGCCGAGGACGGCCACGAGGCACTGATAGCGGCCCGCATCCTGGGCGACGAGAAGACGGCGGACGCCACCCTGAAGCGAATCGCCCCCGTCTACCACGGTACCCACGGCCCCGTGGAGGTCAAGATCGGCGGCCCGGTCGCGGTGCGGCACGAAATGCAGAAGACCATTCAGGAGGATCTGCTGCGGGCCGAGATGATCGCCCTCCCGGTGACCCTCGTCCTGCTGGTCATGGTCTTCGGCAGCGCCATCGCGGCCCTGCTGCCGCTGGGTGTGGGCATCGTGGCCATCCTGGGCACGAACGCGGTGCTGCGCGGCCTCACCGAGGTCACGGACGTCTCGGTCTTCGCCCTGAACCTCACGACGGCCCTGGGCCTCGGCCTGGCCATCGACTACGCCCTGTTCATCGTCCGCC
This sequence comes from Streptomyces cavernae, assembly GCF_004023625.1. Classification (GTDB taxonomy): domain Bacteria; phylum Actinomycetota; class Actinomycetes; order Streptomycetales; family Streptomycetaceae; genus Streptomyces; species Streptomyces cavernae. The sequence goes on from NZ_RPDJ01000014.1 coordinate 259,356, forward strand.
GGTTCCGCGAGGAACTGGCCGCGGGCGCGCAGCCGGTGGGCGCGGTGGGCAGGACGCTGCGCACGGCCGGACGCACGGTGCTGTTCTCGGCTCTCACGGTCGCCGTGTCACTGGCGGCGATGCTGGTCTTCCCGCAGTACTTCCTGCGCTCGTTCGCCTATGCGGGCATCGCGGTGGTGCTGCTGGCGGCGGGCGCGGCGCTGATCCTCCTGCCGGCGGCGCTGGTGCTGCTGGGGGAGCGGGTGAACGCGCTCGATCTGCGGAGGCTGCTGCGGCGCGGGTCCCTTGCCGCGGGAGCCGGCGAAAGGAGTGCCGGCCCCGGCACGGTCGCCGGCCCGGCTACGGGTGGTAAGCCGCGGGTCGAGACACAGATCGAGCCACGGGTCGAGGCGCCCGCCGAGGCGCAGGCCGCACCGACGGACGAGACCGCCGGTGCCTGGGACCGGTTCGCCGGCCTTGTGATGAGGCGGGCACCTCTCTTCGCGGTGGCCACCACGGTCGCCCTGGTGGTCCTCGGCCTGCCCTTCCTGGGCGTCAAGTTCGGCACCGCGGATGACCGTCAGCTGCCCTCGGGTGCCGAGTCCCACGTCGTGCAGCAGCACATCAGGGAGGACTTCCCGGGCAGCCCGGGCGGTGCTCTGGAGATCCTCGCGGAGGGACGTGCGTCCGAGGCCCAGTACGCCGCGTACAAGGCGGACATATCCGCGCTGCCCGAGGTGCGGCGGGTGGACGGGCCGCTGGTGAAGGGCGACTCGGCGTACTTCACGGTGGTGCCCGAGGGAGAGGCGGTGGACTCCGCCGCCCAGCGGCTGGTGGACGAACTGCGCGCCGAGGACGCCCCGTTCGACACCTCCGTCACCGGCACGGCGGCGGTCCTCGTCGACTCCAAGGACGCGATAGCCGACCGGCTGCCCTGGGCACTGGCCGTCATCTCCATCGTCACCCTGCTCCTGGTCTTCCTGCTGACCGGCAGTGTGCTGATCCCCATCCAGGCGGTGCTGCTCAACGCACTCAGTCTGACGGCGATGTTCGGCGCCGTGGTGTGGGTCTTCCAGGACGGCCATCTCTCCGGACTGCTCGGCTTCACCAGCCCGGGCAGCATAGAGACGACCCTGCCGGTGCTGATGTTCTGCGTCGCCTTCGGCCTCTCCATGGACTACGGCGTCTTCCTGCTCTCCCGGATCAAGGAGGAGTACGACCACACCGGGGATCACACCCACGCGGTCCGCTTCGGCCTGCAGCGCACCGGAGGCCTGATCACCGCCGCCGCCGTGATCCTGGCGGTGGTGATGGTGGCGATAGGCACCTCCCGGGTCACCAACACCAAGATGCTCGGTCTCGGGATCGCTCTTGCGGTGCTGATGGACGCGATGGTGGTGCGCAGTCTGCTGGTCCCCGCGGCGATGAAACTGACCGGCCGGGCCACCTGGTGGGCACCGGCCCCGCTACGCCGCCTCCACGCCCGATTCGGCCTCACCGAGAGCGAGCCGCCGGCCATGGAGCCCCGCAATCGAACTGGCGGCCTCGTCCTCGATCGCCGGGCGGGTTGACTTCTCCGACGCGGACGAGAGACGCACTCCACGGCAGGGTCGGGTGCGGCGCTCCCCGGCGCGGTCCGGGGGCGGAGCCCCGAGATGGACGGACACTCCGGGGTGGACCGGACGCTCCGGGTGGACCGGACGCTCAGGGATGGGCCGAACGCCTCGGGGTGGGACGGGTGTGGGCGGGCAACAGGGGGCGGGCGGCAGCAAGGTGGGCCGGATCCGCTGCGCCGGATCCGGCCCACCGGCTTCCCCGCTTCCCCCCGGCTAGGAGGCTCCACCCTGCATGGCCCGCACCCTGCCGGTCTTGGAAAAATCCGCACCTCGGTCCGGCGACAGCACCAAGCTGGTCGCCTCTCCGCGCAGCCGGTCCATCAGCGGTGGCCCGGAGGCGGGCGCCGCCTCGCCCAGCCGGGCGGCGATGAACTCCCCGGGCGTGCACCCCGTCATCGCCCGGAACTCACCGCTGAGATGCGCCTGGTCGTAGAACCCACAGGCGGCGGCCGTCTCGGCCTGGGAGCGTCCGGCACTGAGCAGCCGCCGCGCCCGCTGAAGCCGCAGGATCCGGGCGGCCGCCTTGGGCCCGACCCCGATCTGCTCCCGGAAACGGCTCTCCAACTGGCGTACGCTCCAACCGACTTCGTCCGCCAGCAGGGGGACGGGGATCGCGCCGCCGCTGCGCGCCAGCGTGGACCAGGCCCGTACCACCCGCGCCGATGCGGGCGTGCCGGCCTCGGTCCAGCGCACCAGCACATCGTCGAGTAGCCGGAAGCGTTCGGCCCAGGACGGCAGCGCGGCCAGAGTGGCGGCCAGTTCGCCGATGCTCTGCCGACGGGACGAGTCCAGTGCGTGCGGGAGTTCGTCGGGGTCGCAGTGCAGTCCGGTGAGTTCGTGCTGCGGAATGCCTAAGAGGCTGAACGAGGCCCAGGGGGTGAGCAGCACCTCGATGCCGGCGAGCCGGCCGTCGTGTTCACCGATGGCCGGAACCGTGGCGAGGCCCGCGAACACCGACAGCAGGGTCTTTGGCGGCCGGCCCGCGCGGGAGATCCGTATCGGACGGTCGAAGCCCAGTAACAGCGTCACCGTGCCGGTCGGCGCCTCCAGCCGACGGCGCGGCCGGTCCAGGGCGAGCCGGATCCCGCGGTAGTTGATCACCCCGGGCCGCAGCCTGGGATGCGGCAGGGTGAGCACGGTCTCCCATGTGCCGCCCGGTCCCCGGCCCGCCCGTACGAGCGTCCCTGCCGTCATGCGCCCCTCCGCACCCCGAGTCCATTCCGCCACCCCGCCCGCCCCGCCCGCCCTGCACGTCCGTGTCCGAGCAAGGCCACCCATGGTGCTACGGCACACGGGCGACCGGGAGTCCTGGGGAGCCCGCAGGTCGTCCTTGTCCGGTTGTCAGGCCCTGACGGACCGCGGGAGCGTCCGGGTCCGCTCCGCGACCACAGCCGGCACACCGGACGGCGGCTCAGATTCGGGCGCCGACCGACGCGGATGCGGGGCGCCGACCGACGCGGATGGGGGGCGCCGATCGACGCGGATGCGGGGCGCCGATCGATTCGCGGATGCGGGGCGCCGAACCGACGCGGATGCGGGGCGCCGAACCGACGCGGATGGGGGACAGTGAGGACTGTGGTGCCAGCGACGTCTGCGGCGTCTTCGGGTCCCGTGGAAAGCGCTGTCCCTGTCTGGTCCGAATGTCCGGACAACACATTGACAGGGTTCCGCCAACACGGCTAGACCTGAGGAGACGCCGATGTGAAGGGAACTCGATGGAGTTCAAGGAGCCCCACCCCAGCGCCTCCCAGGACGAGTCCGGGGCCGACGCGCCCCACGACCTGATCACCATGGGCCGGATCGGGGTGGATCTGTATCCGCTGCAGATCGGGGTGTCCCTCGACCAGGTGACGTCCTTCGGAAAGTTCCTCGGCGGCTCGGCCACCAACGTCGCGGTCGCCGCGGCGCGGCTCGGACGGCGTACAGCGGTCATCACCCGCACCGGTGACGATCCCTTCGGGGAGTACCTCCACCAGGAGTTGCGCGACTTCGGCGTCGACGACCGCTGGGTGACGCCCGTGCCCGGGCTGCAGACCCCCATCACGTTCTGCGAGGTGTTCCCGCCGGACGACTTCCCGCTGTACTTCTACCGCCGGCCCAAGGCGCCCGATCTGGAGATCGACGCCCATGAGCTGGATCTGGACGCCGTCCGGGCGGCACGGATCTTCTGGGTCACAGGTACCGGGCTGAGCGAGGAGCCCAGCCGTACGGCGACCCTCGCGGCCCTCGCGCACCGGGCCAAGTCCGGCACGACCGTCTTCGACCTCGACTGGCGCCCCATGTTCTGGCAAGACCCGGACACGGCCCGCCCCTTCTACGCCGAGGCCCTGCGCCACACCACCGTCGCGGTCGGCAACATCGACGAGGTCGAGATCGCCACCGGTGAACGCGATCCGCACACCGCGGCCCGCGCGCTGCTGGACGCCGGTGTCGAACTCGCCGTCGTCAAGCAGGGGCCGAAGGGCGTCCTCGCCGTCAGCGGCACGGGCGAGTCGGCCGAGGTGCCGCCGCTCCCGGTCAACGTCCTCAACGGCCTCGGCGCGGGCGACGCGTTCGGCGGGTCCCTGTGCCACGGCCTGCTGGCGGGCTGGGACCTGGAACGCGTCATGCGTCACGCCAACGCGGCGGGCGCGATCGTCGCCTCCCGCCTCGAGTGCTCCTCCGCGATGCCCACTCCGGCGGAGGTCGAGGTTGCGCTGAAGGCGGGTGCGGTCCTGTGAACCGGGCTGCTTCTGTGAACCCGGCGGCTTCCGTCAACGGGTCTGCTTCCGTCAACAGGTCTGCTTCCGTGAACGCGGCGGCTGCCGTGAGCGCGGCCGCTTCTGTGAACTCCGCGGCTCTTGTGAACGCGGCTGCTTCCGCTCCTGCCGTGAACTCCGCCGCTTCCGTGCACACGGCTGCCTCCGCGCCCTCCGTGAACCCACCGGTCGCCTCCCTGAACCCGACCGCCTCCCTGAATCCGACCGCCTCCGTGAATCCCGCCCCCTCCGTGAACCCGACCGCCTCCGTGAACCCCACGGCATCCGGGACGCCGTGTTCCGTCGATGTCGCCGAGCTCGTCCGGCTCCGTACCCGTCACCCGGAAGCCGTGCTGGAGGCGGCCGACCGCCGTCCGAGGCGGCCGCTGCTGGGCGACACCGGCCGGCTGATGATCGTCGCCGCCGACCACCCGGCCCGCGGTGCCCTCGCCGTCGGCGACCGCAGGCTCGCCATGGCCAACCGCGCCGACCTCCTCGAGCGGCTCTGCCTGGCGCTGAGCCGGCCCGGCGTGGACGGCGTGCTCGCCACCGCCGACATCCTCGACGACCTGCTGCTGCTCGGCGCCCTGGACCACAAGGTCGTCCTCGGCTCCCTGAACCGCGGCGGACTCGCGGGCGCCTCCTTCGAACTGGACGACCGGTTCACCGGACACCGCCCCCAGGACATCCAGCGACTCGGCTTCGACGCAGGCAAGCTGCTGCTGCGCATCGACTACGCCGACCCCGGCTCCCTGACCACCCTGGAGTCGACCGCCCGCGCCATCGACGACATGGCCGAGCGCCGCCTCCCGGTCTTCGTCGAGCCGTTCCTGTCCCGCCGCGGCGCGGACGGCAGGGTCCGCAACGACCTGAGCGCCGAGGCGGTCACGAAGTCCATCGCGATCGCGAGCGGCCTCGGCGGGAGCTCCGCGTACACCTGGCTGAAGGTGCCGGTCACGGAGAACCCCGACGACATGGCGCAGGTGATGGAGACCTCCACCCTCCCGGCGGTCCTGCTCGGCGGCGAGGTCGGCGGTGATCAGGAGGCCGCGTACGAGAAGTGGCGCGTCGCCCTCCAACTGCCCACCGTTCAGGGCCTGGTGGTCGGTCGTTCGCTGCTCTATCCGCCGGACGGCGATGTGGCGGGCGCCGTGGACATCGCGGTGAGCCTGCTGTGAGCGCCATCAGGAACGAAGGGACGGGAGCCCCACGCATGAGCACCACCGACGAGCTGTACGTACCGGCGGGGACCACCGCCTCGTCGCTGTACGCCCTCGACATCGACCCCGAACGGGCCGGCTGGACGCACAGCAGCCTGCGGATCGTCGAGCTGCCGGCGGGCGGCACGCACACGTTCACCACCGGTGAAAGCGAGTGGATCGTGATGCCGCTCAGCGGCGGCTGCACGGTCACCACCGAAGAACATCAGTTCCACCTCCTGGGCAGGCGCGACGTGTTCGCCGAAGTCTCCGACTTCGCGTACGTCCCCCGCGACGCCCAGGCACAGATCGCCTCCGGCGCGGGAGGCCGCTTCGCCCTGGCAGGAGCGAAGTGCGAGCGACGACTCCCCGCCCGCTACGGCCCCGCGCCGGAGGTCCCCGTGGAAGACCGCGGCAGCGGCACCTGCGCCCGCAAGGTGCGGGGCTTCGCCGCGGCCGACGCCTTCGAGTGCGACAAGCTGATCGCGGTCGAGGTGGTCACGCCCGGCGGCAACTGGTCCTCGTACCCGCCGCACAAGCACGACGAGCACCGGCCGGGCGAGGAGTCCGAGCTCGAGGAGATCTACTACTTCGAGTTCCAGGGCCCGAACGGATACGGCTATCAACGCGTATTCCCCTCCCGAGACGGAGGCAGCGACGTCCTGGCCGAAGTCCGTACCGGCGACATGGTGCTGGTCCCGGACGGCTGGCACGGGCCCTCGATCGCCGCTCCCGAACACGCCATGTACTACCTCAACGTGATGGCGGGCCCGGGCGCGGACCGTGAGTGGCGGATCTGCTTCCACCCCGACCACCCGGAGGGTTACCGATGACTCGACTGACGGTCGCACAGGCGCTGGTGCGCTTCCTCGCCGCCCAGTACACGGAACGCGACGGCGAGCGCCGACGGCTGATCGGTGCCACCTGGGGGATCTTCGGCCACGGCAACGTCGCGGGGCTCGGCCAGGCCCTGCTGCAGCACGCCGTCGAGATGCCGTTCCACCAGGGTCGCAACGAACAGGCCATGGTGCACGCGGCGGTCGGCTACGCACGCCAGTCGAACCGCCTGTCCACGCACGCCGTGACGACCTCCATCGGCCCCGGCGCCACCAACCTCGTCACCGGCGCGGCCCTCGCCACCATCAACCATCTCCCGGTCCTGCTCCTCCCGGGCGACATCTTCGCCACGCGCCCCGCCGACCCGGTCCTCCAGCAGCTCGAAGTGCCGTACGCGGGCGACATCTCGGTCAACGACTGTCTGCGCCCGGTGTCGAAGTACTTCGACCGAATCACCCGCCCCGAGGCCCTGATCCCCGCCGCGCTGCAGGCGATGCGCGTCCTCACCGACCCCCTCGACACCGGCGCGGTGACCCTCGCGCTACCGCAGGACGTGCAGGCGGAGGCGTACGACTGGCCGGAGGAGTTCTTCGCGGAGCGCACCTGGACCGTACGCCGTCCGGTCGCCGACCCGACCGAACTCGCCGCCGCCGTCCGGGCCGTCCGTGAGGCGCGCCGCCCGCTGGTCGTCGCGGGCGGCGGGGTCCACCACAGCCGGGCCGAGGACGCGCTCGGGGAGTTCGCCGAGACGACCGGCATCCCGGTGGCCTCCACCCAGGCCGGGAAGGGCTCGCTGCGCCACGACCACCCGCAGGACATGGGTGGCCTCGGGCACACCGGCACCGCCGCAGCCGACGAACTCGCCCGCACCGCGGACCTGGTGATCGGCGTCGGCACCCGGTACACCGACTTCACCACCGCCTCCGGCACCCTCTTCGCCGCCGACGGCGTCCGCTTCCTCAACCTGAACATCGCGCCGTACGACGGCCACAAGCTCGCCGGGCTGCCGCTGATCGCGGACGCCCGCGCGGCCCTGGAGGAACTCACCGAGGCGCTGGCCCTGCACGGCCACCGGGTGGACGACGCGTACATCGCGGAGTACACCGAGGACAAGCAGCGCTGGGAGCATCGCGTCGACGCGTGCTACGAGGCCGACGAGCCGGACGTCCGGCCCACCCAGCCGCAGGTCCTGGGCCTGCTGGAGGAGGTGGTGAGGGACGACGACATCATCATCAACGCGGCCGGCTCGCTCCCCGGCGATCTGCACAAGCTGTGGCGGACCCGTTCGCGCGACCAGTACCACCTCGAGTACGGCTACTCGTGCATGGGCTACGAGATCCCGGCGGCGATCGGTGTGAAGATGGCGGTCCCCGACCGGCCCGTGTGGGCGCTGGTCGGCGACGGAACGTACCTCATGATGCCGACGGAGATCGTCACCGCCGTGCAGGAGGGGATCGCGATCAAGATCCTGCTGGTCCAGAACCACGGCTACGCCTCCATCGGCGGCCTCTCCGAGACCGTCGGAGGCGAGCGCTTCGGCACCCAGTACCGCCACCAGGACGACGACGGCCTCTACACGGGCCGGCCGCTGCCCGTGGACCTCGCCGCCAACGCCGCCAGCCTGGGCATGCGGGTGCTGCGCGCGAAGACCGTACGGGATCTGCGCGCGGCCCTGGCCGAGGCGCGGGCCGCGGACACCGCCACTTGTGTCTACGTCGAGACCGAAACGGCAGACACAGTGTCGGGCCCGCCCCCGGCGCAGGCCTGGTGGGATGTTCCTGTGGCCGAGACCGCGACCCGGCCGTCGGCGGTCAAGGCGCGCGAAGAGTACGACCGGCACGTCTCCACCCGGCGCCGCCATCTGTGAAGGAGTTTTCGGGCATGACGAAGATCGTCAACCACTGGATCGGCGGCAAGACCGTCGAGGGCGCGTCCGGCACCTACGGCGACGTCACCGACCCCGCGACCGGCCAGGTCACCACGAAGGTCGCGTTCGCCGGCGTCGACGAGGTGGACGCCGCGGTCGCCACCGCCAAGGAGGCGTACGCGAGCTGGGGCACCTCGTCCCTGGCGAAGCGGACGGCGATCCTGTTCAGGTTCCGGGCACTGCTGGACGAGCACCGCGACGAGATCGCCGAACTGATCACCGCCGAGCACGGCAAGGTGCACTCCGACGCGCTCGGCGAGGTCGCCCGCGGCCTGGAGATCGTGGACCTGGCCTGCGGCATCACGGTGCAGCTGAAGGGCGAACTGTCCACGGAGGTGGCCTCGCGCGTCGACGTGGCCGCGATCCGCCAGCCGCTCGGCGTGGTGGCGGGCATCACGCCGTTCAACTTCCCGGCCATGGTGCCGATGTGGATGTTCCCGCTGGCCATCGCGTGCGGAAACACGTTCGTGCTGAAGCCGTCGGAGAAGGACCCGTCGGCGTCGATGAAGGTCGCCGAACTGCTGGCGGAGGCGGGTCTGCCGGACGGCGTCTTCAACATCGTCCACGGCGACAAGGTGGCCGTGGACCGCCTCCTGGAGCACCCCGACGTCAAGGCCGTCTCCTTCGTCGGCTCCACCCCCATCGCCCGCTACATCCACACCACGGCCTCCGCCAACGGCAAGCGCGTCCAGGCGCTCGGCGGCGCGAAGAACCACATGCTGGTCCTTCCGGACGCCGACCTGGACGCCGCCGCGGACGCCGCCGTCTCGGCCGCCTACGGCTCGGCGGGCGAACGCTGCATGGCCATCTCCGCGGTGGTCGCGGTCGGTTCGGTCGGCGACGAACTGGTCGAGAAGATCCGCGAACGCGCGGAGAAGATCAAGATCGGTCCCGGCAACGACCCAGCCTCCGAGATGGGCCCGCTCATCACCGCCGCGCACCGCGACAAGGTCGCGTCCTACGTGACGGGCGCGGCGGCCGAGGGCGCCGAGGTGGTCCTCGACGGCAGCGACTACACGGTCGACGGTTTCGAGGACGGTCACTGGATCGGCATCTCGCTCCTCGACAGGGTCCCGACCACGGCGAAGGCCTACCGGGACGAGATCTTCGGCCCGGTTCTGTGCGTGCTGCGCGTGGACACCTACGAGGACGGTGTGGCCCTCATCAACGCCTCGCCGTTCGGCAACGGCACCGCGATCTTCACTCGCGACGGCGGTGCCGCCCGCCGCTTCCAACTCGAGATCGAGGCGGGCATGGTCGGCGTGAACGTCCCCATCCCGGTGCCGGTGGGCTACCACTCCTTCGGTGGCTGGAAGGACTCCCTCTTCGGCGACCACCACATCTACGGCAATGACGGCACGCACTTCTACACCCGGGGCAAGGTCGTGACGACCCGCTGGCCGGACCCGTCGGAGGCACCGGCCGGGGTCGACCTGGGCTTCCCCCGCAATCACTGAAAGTGGGGGCGAGGCAGGCTTCCTCGCCCCCCAACCGGGGCGGGGCAGGTCTTCCTCGCCCCCAACCCGGGCGAGGCAGGTCTTCCTCGCCCCCAACCGGGGCGGGGCAGGTCTTCCTCGCCCCGCAACGCCCTTGCCCTTCCCGCCCCCACGGGTCTCCGCCCCTGCGCCCCCGGCTCGAGCGAAGTCGAGAGCCCGGGGGAGGACGGGGTGCGCCTCGCCTCGCCGTCCGGCCTGATCACCCCGGCCGGGGGCAGGCGGCCGGAGCGAAGTCGAGAGCCCGGGGGAGGACGGGCAGGGCTGACGGGGCGAAGAGCCGCCCCGGCCGGCTCTCACCCGAAGTCCCACGTCACCACCCGGCACCCGCCGTCGTCGCGCCCACCCGCGCTCCGGTACACGGCGAGGGCGACATCGTTCCCGGCGTCCACGCCGACCCACATTCCGTAACAGCCCCGCTCGCGGGCCAGCGCCGCCAGGGCCCCGACGAGCGCGCGGGCGAACCCCCGGCGCCGGTACGCCTCGGCGACACCCAACTCGTACAGGAACATCTCCGTCCCCTTGTCCGGGTGGACGGTCTCGACGCCGCTGACGAAGCCGACCGGGCCGCCGTCCTCGTACGCGAGGAAGAGGTGGTGGCCCTGGGCGTCGAGGAACTTCCGGGCCCACTCGGGGCGAACCGGTTCGTCGAAGAGGTGTTCGGCATTGGTGAGTTCGATGACCGTCGTGGCGCGGCGGATCTCCATGGGCCGTTCGTACCACGACCGCGGTATGCGGCAGAGGGCGTGTACGCCTGTGGGAGGTCCGCCACTTCCGACCGGTGGCTGCATCGGTTGTCGGCGGTCGCCCTTACCGTTGACGCATGGATCTTCGAAAGCCCGCACTGAGCGCACTGCGCGGGCCGCGACGGTGGTTCGCCGCCGCGGCCTCGGTCGCCGTGCTCGCCGTCGGCGGGACCTGGACGGCCGTCGCCTCGGACGACCCGCCGCCCGTGCACCGCACCGACCGGATCATGGGCATGGGCGGCGGGGTGGAGATCGACACCTCGTACTTCACCGCGGGTGGTGGGAAGGAACGCCGGCCCGCCGTCCTCATCGGGCACGGCTTCGGCAGCAGCAAGGCCGACGTGCGTGCGCAGGCCGAGCGCCTCGCCCGCGACGGATACGCGGTGCTGACGTGGTCGGCGCGCGGCTTCGGCCGGTCCACCGGGAAGATCGGGCTGAACGATCCCAAGGGCGAGGTCGCCGACGTCTCCCGTCTGATCGACTGGCTGGCGAAGCGGCCCGATGTCGAGCTCGACAAGAGCGGCGACCCGCGCGTGGGCGTCACCGGCGCCTCGTACGGCGGGGCCATCTCGCTGCTGGCCGCCGGATACGACCAGCGCGTGGACGCCATCGCCCCGTCGATCACGTACTGGAACCTCGCGGACGCCCTGTTCCCGAACGGCGTCTTCAAGAAACTGTGGGCCGGGATCTTCATCAACTCCGGCGGCGGCTGCGACCGCTTCGAGGCCCAGCTGTGCCAGATGTACAACCGGGTGGCGGAGTCCGGGACGCCGGACGCCGAGGCCACCCGGCTCCTTGAGGAGCGCAGCCCGTCCGCCGTCGGCGACCGCATCGACGTACCGACACTGATCATGCAGGGCCAGACCGACTCCCTCTTCCCGCTCGGCCAGGCCGACGCGATGGCCAAGGCGATCCGGGCCAACGGCGCGCCCGTGGACGTCGACTGGATCGCGGGCGGCCACGACGGCGGCAACAACGAGGCCGACCGGCTGGAAGCCCGTATCGGCGCGTGGTTCCACCGCTATCTGAAGGACGATGAAAACGCCGACACGGGCCCGGCGTTCCGTGTCTCGCGCACCGGCGGCGTCGACTCCACCGACGGCGCCGCCACACTGCGCGGCGCCACCGGGGACACCTACCCCGGACTGACCGGCGGGCAGCGCCCGATCGCCCTCAGCGGTCGGGAGCAGAGCGTGACGAATCCGGCCGGCGCCAGCCCACCGGGCGTCTCCGCGCTGCCGGGCCTCGGCGGCGCGGGCGGACTGTCACAGCTGTCGTCGCTCGGCGTCGGCGTGTCCCTCGACTTCCCCGGCCAGTTCGCCAGGTTCGACTCCACCGCACTGACGGAGGACCTGCGCATCACCGGCTCGCCCACGGTGAGCGTGCACGTGCGATCCACGAGCGATGACGCCGTGCTGTTCGGCAAGGTGTACGACGTCGGGCCGGACGGACGGCAGCAGGTGCTGCCGTCCCAGCTGGTCGCACCGGTCCGGATCGAGGACGCCAAGGCAGGCAAGGACGTCACCCTGACGCTGCCCGCGATCGACCACGAGGTGGAGAAGGGCCACCGGCTGCGGCTCGTGCTCGCCTCCACGGACCTCGGCTACGCCTCCCCGGTGGCCCCGGCGACGTACACGGTCTCGTTGAAGGGCGACCTCCGCGTCCCGACCGCCCCCGGTGTGACGACGGCCGCCGCGGCGCTGCCCTCCTGGGTGTGGTGGCTGCCGCCGGCCGGAGCGGGCATCGCGCTGGTGCTGCTGGTGACGGGACGCCGGCGGACGACGGCTCCGGCGCCCGACCCCGCCCTAGCCGAAGTCCCCCTGCAGATCACGGACCTGAGCAAGCGCTACGCCAACTCGGCGGACCGGTACGCGGTCCGGGACCTGTCGTTCCGCGTCGAGAAGGGCCAGGTCCTCGGCCTCCTGGGACCGAACGGCGCCGGCAAGACGACGACCCTGCGCATGCTGATGGGCCTCATCAAGCCGGACGGCGGCGAGATCCGGGTCTTCGGCCACGCCATCCGGCCGGGCGCACCGGTGCTGTCGAGGGTCGGGGCGTTCGTGGAGGGCGCGGGCTTCCTCCCGCATCTCTCGGGCCGCGACAACCTCGAGCTGTACTGGCAGGCCACGGGCCGTCCCCGGGAGGACGCGCACATCGAGGAAGCCCTGGAGATCGCCGGCCTCGGTGACGCCCTGGCGCGCGCGGTGCGCACCTACTCCCAGGGCATGCGCCAGCGCCTGGCCATCGCCCAGGCCATGCTCGGCCTGCCCGACCTGCTGATCCTCGACGAACCAACCAACGGTCTCGACCCGCCGCAGATCCGCGAGATGCGCGAGGTCATGATCCGCTACGCGGCGGGCGGCCGTACCGTCATCGTCTCCAGCCACCTCCTGGCGGAGGTCGAACAGTCCTGCACCCACCTCGTGGTGATGGACCGCGGCCGACTGGTCCAGGCGGGCCCGGTCTCGGAGATCACGGGCTCCGGCGACACGCTCCTCGTCGGCCTCGCGTCCGACATCCCGGACCCGGTCGTTCGGAAGGTGGCGGCCCTGCCGGAGGTGTCGTCGGCGGTACTGACGGAGGAAGGCCTCCTGGTACGCCTGGCGGCACCCGTACACGGCGAGGCGGCGGAGAGGGCAGCGGTGGTCGTCGGCGCTGGCGTCAAGGAGACGGGTACCAGTACGACCGCGCCCGATGACGTGGTCCTCGAAGCAGCCGCCAACGGCTCCGCGTCCGCGAAGGGCTCTGCGGCGGCGAACGGTTCCGCGGCCGCCGCGAACGGGGCTGCCGCCAACGGGTCCACGGCTGCCGCCAACGGGTCCGCTGCGGCTGCGGGCGGCTCCGAGGCGGCGGCCAGGCTCCTCGTCGAACTCGTCCGTCTCGAAGTCCCCGTGGCGTCCCTCGGGCCCCACCGGCGGCTCGAAGACGCGTTCCTCACCCTGATCGGAGGTTCCTCATGAGCACGCTGGTCGAGCGGGCCGAGACCGCCGACGGGTACCGCGCGCGGCGAACGCTGCCGCTCCGGGTCGAGTTCGTACGGCAGTTGAAGCGGCGCCGCACTCTCGTCATGGGCGCGGTGCTCGCCCTCCTGCCCTTCGTCCTCGTCGTCGCCTTCGCCGTCGGCGGCGAGCCGGGCGGGCGCAACGAGCGGATCTCGCTGATGGACACGGCCACCGCGTCGGGGGCGAACTTCGCCGCGGTGAACCTCTTCGTCTCCGCGGGATTCCTGCTCGTCATCCCCGTCGCACTGTTCTGCGGCGACACCGTCGCCTCGGAGGCGAGCTGGTCCTCCCTCAGGTACCTGCTGGCGGCCCCGGTGCCGCGGATGCGGCTGCTGTGGTCCAAGCTCACCGTGGCGCTCGGCCTCAGCCTGGCCGCGATGATCCTGCTCCCGGTGGTCGCCCTGGCGGTCGGCACGGTGGCCTACGGCTGGGGGCCGCTGCAGATCCCCACCGGTGGCACCCTCCCCGTGGGCACGGCCACCCGCAGCCTGCTGATCGTGATCGCCTACATCTTCGTCTCCCAACTGGTCACCGCGGGCCTCGCGTTCTGGCTCTCCACCAAGACCGACGCCCCGCTGGGCGCGGTCGGCGGCGCGGTCGGCCTGACGATCGTGGGGAACGTGCTGGACGCGGTGACGGCGCTCGGTGACTGGCGGCACTTCCTGCCCGCGCACTGGCAGTTCGCCTGGGCCGACGCCATCCAGCCGACTCCGGAGTGGGGCGGCATGATCCAGGGCGCCTCGGTCTCCATAACGTACGCGCTGGTGCTGTTCGCGCTGGCCTTCCGCGGTTTCGCCCGCAAGGACGTGGTGTCCTAGGTCAACGGAGGGTCACCCACCGGTCTCGGCGGCCCCTGCCCGTGGCCGCTTCGAGATCCATCCGCAACGCCCCGTACCGCACGTTCGGCCCTCCTCGGGCGTCACAGTCACAGACGTCGACGTCGACTCGCTGAGTCACCGAGGGGGCACAGGATGACGCACCACGGACGACAGCACGGAATCGATCACGAAGACACGGATGCACGGCGCACGCCGGACGGCATGCGGTGGGAGCCGGCCCGCGGGCGCCGCGCGCGTCGGCTGCGGGCCGCGCTGCTGGCCTCGGCCCTCGCCGGTGCCCTGGTGCTGACCGGCTGCGGTGGGGGCGGGAGCGCCGACGACTCCGGCTACTCCTCGCGCGAAAAGGCACGCGGAGACTCGGGACCGGGCCCCGCGCCCGCCCCGGCCCAGTCGCTCGGCCCGGGGGAGGATTTCGCCGAGGGCCGGAACGACCGCCTGCGCCCGACGGGCGAGCCGGACCCCTCCGACTACCTCTCCACGTTCGCCCTCGACGTCGACACCGCCTCCTACGGCTACGCGCGCCGCACCCTCGCCGACGGACGGCGCCCCGATCCCGCCGCCATCCGCCCCGAGGAGTTCGTCAACAGCTTCCGCCAGGACTACGAGCGGCCCGACGGCAACGGCTTCTCCGTCACCGTCGACGGCGCCCGGACCGACCGGGAGGGCTGGTCGCTCGTCAGGGTCGGCCTTGCCACCCGCGAGGCCCCGGACGACAGCGAACGCCCGCCCGCCGCCCTCACGTTCGTCATCGACGTCTCCGGCTCCATGGCCGAACCGGGGCGGCTCGATCTGGTCAAGGACTCTCTCGGCGTGATGACGGACCGGCTGCGTGACGACGACTCGGTCGCGCTGGTCACCTTCAGCGACGACGCCGAGACCGTCCTGCCGATGACCCGCCTCGGCGCGGGCCGCGGCCGGATCCACGACGCCATCGACAGCCTGGAGCCCTCCAACTCCACCAACCTCGGCGCCGGTGTCGAGGAGGGGTACGCCGAGGCCGTCGAAGGTCGGCGCCCGGGCGTCACGAACCGTGTGGTCCTGCTCTCCGACGCGCTCGCCAACACCGGTGACACCGACGCCGGCACCATCCTGGAACGCATCGACGGTGCCCGCCGCGAACACGGCATCACCCTGTTCGGCGTCGGTGTCGGCAGCGACTACGGCGACGCCCTGATGGAGCGCCTCGCGGACAAGGGCGACGGCCACACGGTGTACGTCTCCGAGCCCAGGGACGCCTACGAGGTCTTCTGCGAACAACTCCCGCAGAACATCGACCTCGCGGCCCGCGATGCCAAGGCGCAGGTCGCCTTCGACCCGGAGACCGTCGAGGAGTACCGCCTGATCGGCTACGACAACCGCCAGGTCGCCGACGAGGACTTCCGCGACGACCGCGTCGACGGCGGCGAGGTCGGCCCCGGCCACACGGTCACCGCGCTCTACGCCGTCCGCACCCGTCCCGGCGCCTCGGGCCACCTCGCCACGGCGACCGTCCGCTGGCAGGACCCCGACACCCGCTCACCGCACGAGGAGTCGGGCCGTCTCGAGGCACAGTCCCTGCGGGACGACCTGTGGACCGCGCCCGAGGGACTGCGGACCACCGCGATCGCCGCGTACTTCGCGGACGCCCTGCGCCGCGGCGACAGCCGCTGGGCATCGCTGCCCGGCACCCCGTCGCTGCGCGAACTGACCGCCCACGCGCGCGAACTGCCCCGCAACAAGGAGACGGAGGAGCTGACGCGAGCCCTGGAACAGGCCACGGAACCCCACGAATACTGACGGCGCCGATCGGCGCGGTTGGTCGGTCGGCGTCGCGGCCCGACGTCAGCGGGCGTCGTCCAGGAGGGGGGAGAGCGCGTCATCGCCCTCGATCTGGGTGGAGTTCTCGGCGCACTGCTGGTTCGAGGACGGCGACAGCACCGGGACGTCCTCCACGGCGACCGGTACGAGACCGACCAGCGAGGCCGCGCCGGCCTTGGCGGGCACACCGACGCACGGCTTGTTCAGCGAGCCCTGGACGAGCGCCATTTGCGGGCTCATGTTCCCGTGCGTCGCCAGGTTGCCGTAGGACTGCTGGGAGCTGTCGTCGTTGGTGGTGTTGACGCTGTTGTCGTCGTCCGCGGCCAGCGCGTGGGGCGCGGCGGCGGCCGACGCACCGACCACGGATGCGGCGATCGCCGCGGCGGCCATGACCTTCTTGATCACTTGCGGTCCCTTCTGGAGTAGCCCGTCCGAGCGCTGTGGACAACTGACCCCGTGCGGGACGGTTGCTGCCGTTCACCTCGACGGCTCAACGGCACAGCAGCCCGACAATTTCGGCCGCCGACCCGGTGTGGAATTTCCGAATCTTCGGAAGAAGTGAATGGTCCCATCAACCCATCGGCATGCAGGGGCTCTTTTCATAAAACCCTTGCGCAGCAGGCGACTTCATGGGTCAACCGCGCGCAGCGTTGGAGTGAATTGAGCAAAAGACCGCGTTCTCCGGTTTCTTTGCGGCCCTTTCCCTCGTTTACGGCCACGTAGGTCATGGTGCGGGCCGTTCATACGGTGCTCGCGCGGTTTAGGCCGCCATTCGGGCATGACCGCAGTGAAGGGAAAGAACGTGAAGCACAACAAGACCGTCACCGTCGCCGCCGGTGCGCTCATGGCCTTTGGAATGGCCGCCCCCGCCATGGCGGACACGGGCGCGGAGGCCTCCAGCGTCGGTGCCTCGGGTGTAGCGGCAGGCAACGTGGTCCAGCTGCCCACCCATGTCCCGGTCAACCTCTGCGGGGATTCCGCGAACGTCATCGGTCTGCTGAACCCGGCGTTCGGCAACAGCTGCTCCCACGCCAACTGAGGTAGCGCACTCACCATCCGGCTGTGCCGGGGTCGGCCTCGCACGTCCCGAGCGGTACCGAGGTCGGCTTTCACTACAAGCAGGAAGACTACGAGATTGCGACAGACCCTGAGCAGGGGAATGGTCGTGGCCGCCGCCGCGACCAGCGTCTGGTCCCTGTGCGGCTCCGCTGCCTTCGCCGACGCGGACGCCGGCGCACAGACGACGGACGCGTCCGGCGTGCTGTCGGGCAACAACGTGCAGGCACCGATCCATCTCCCGGTGAACGCGTGCGGCAACACGGTGAATGCCGCCGCCTTGCTGAACCCGGCGTTCGGCAGCAGCTGCGACAACGGTTCGGATTCCGGTACGTCGACGTCGTCGATGTCGGGTGCCACGGCGGAGAGTTCGTCGGACGGTGCGTCCGGTGTGCTGTCGGGTAATACGGTGCAGGCGCCGGTTCATCTGCCGGTGAATGCGTGTGGCAACTCGGTGGATGTGATCGGTGCGCTGAACGGCGCGTCCGCGAACGAGTGTGTCATTGGTTCGGATTCCGGTACGTCGACGTCGTCGATGTCGGGTGCCACGGCGGAGAGTTCGTCGGACGGTGCGTCCGGTGTGCTGTCGGGTAATACGGTGCAGGCGCCGGTTCATCTGCCGGTGAATCTGTGCGGCAACACCGCGAACGTGGTCGGTCTGCTGAACGGCGCGGCCGCGAACGAATGCGGCACCGCTTCGGGCTCCGCCACGTCGTCGACCTCGGGGGCCACGGCCGGCAGCTCGACGGAGGGTGCGTCCGGTGTGCTGTCGGGCAACACCGTGCAGCTGCCGATCCACCTTCCGGCGAACGTGTGCGGCAACACCGTGGACGTCGTCGGGGTGCTGAACCCCGTCACCGAGGCCGACTGCGCCGACGACTCCATGGCCACCCCGCCGACCAACACCCCGCCCACGACGACGCCGCCGACGACCAACCCGCCGGCTACGAACCCCCCGGCCACCAACCCGCCGGCGACCAACCCGCCCGCCGCGAACCCGCCGGCGACCAACCCGCCCGCGGCCAACCCCCCGGCCACTCCGCCCGTGACGACTCCACCGGCGACGGTCCCCCCCGGCACCCCGCCCGTCGACACGACGCCCACCGAGCCGACGCCCACCGGCACCGTCACGGACGACGACCCGGCGCCGGCCGATGACAGGGTCGTGGAGCAGGACCAGCTCGCCGCCACCGGCGCCGGCGAGAGCGCGCTCGCGGCCGCCGCCGGAGCCTCGCTGCTGCTCGGCGGTGCGCTGCTGTACCGGCGCGGACGGGTCGCCGCGGGCCGCTAGCGCGGCATCGGCGGCTCGCGCCACGCGGCACAGGACAGCCCCGAGGCCGGGAAGAGGCGTTACGACCTCTTCCCGGCCTCGGTGTGTTCGCTTACAGGACCGGACCGGCCGGATCACCGGATCGTCCCGACCACGGGACCGTCCCGACCACGGGGCCAGCCGTAGCGTGGGCCGGGAGCGTTGGGCAGTTAGGTGTAATTGGTGCATATCACCTCATTGGCCGAGCAACCTGCCCGTATCGCCAGGCGTTGAGCTACACGCCGTGGCATTCCGCCCCGGTGTTGTGTCACAACCCCCAAGGAGCACCTCTTCCATGTCGCGTATCGCGAAGGGCCTGGCCCTCACCTCCGTTGCCGCAGCCGCCCTGGCAGGCACCGCCGGCGTCGCCGCCGCCGACAGCGACGCGCAGAGCTCGTCGGTCAGCTCTTCGGGCGTCCTCGCGGGCAACACCCTGCAGCTGCCGATCCACCTGCCGATGAACGTGTGCGGTAACACCGTGGACGTCATCGGTCTGCTGAACCCCGCGTCCGGCATCGTCTGCCAGCACTGACGTCGAGCCCGGCGCGCAATGGCCGTCCTCCCGAACGGGGAGGGCGGCCATTGCGCTTCGGTCACCCCGCCGACGTCCCTCGTTCGAGGGATCGCCCGGCAGGGTGAGGAAGGGGCGGGTGCGTTCCGAAACGCCGGTACGGTTCCGCGGTGACCTCAACCTCAAGCGGCGCGGGCGCCGTCCGCATGGCTGATCTCGGCACGATCGCCGTCCTGGCCTGGAGCGGTGAACAGCCCGAGGGACAGGGGGACTTGGCTTGTCTGCTCGCCTATTCGCTGGGTGACGCGGAAGGCGGCCCGGACGCCACCGCGGCGGCCGTACGCAGACTGCTCGAGGACCACGGCCTGCCGATCGGCGGCCCGGTCGTCGACGGCACCCGGCGACAGGCCCTGCCTGTGGGTCTCCTCGTCGAGGCGGGCCAGGCCGTCGTCACCCTGCCGAACCTCACGGCCCAGTGCACGGTTCCGCCGCAGTGGCTCTCCGCGGTCGAGCGGCGCGGGTACGCCCACTTCGTCTTCACCGCCCGCGCCTGGCCCGATGCGGAGCCCGGCAGGGCGGTCGACCCGCAGGCCCTGGCCGCGTTCGCGGGCGACGAGGAGACGCTCCTGGACGCGGCGCACTGTCTGCTCCCGGCACGCGGCCTGCGCGGCTGACGCCGTCGGAGGGTGCGCGCAAAGCCCCCGGTGGCCGTGGCCACCGGGGGCTTTCGAGTCTCTGTCGACGTCAGCGTCGATGCCGGCTGACGGATGCCGGCTGACGGATGTCAGCCGATCGTGCCGGCGTTTCCGAAGGCCGGGTTGAGGGCGCCGACGACGTTGGCGCTGTTGCCGACGGCGTTGACCGGCAGGTGGAGCGGGGCGCCCACCACATTGCCGGCGGCGACGCCGGACGAGCCGACCGACTCGGCCTGGGCACCCGCGTCGGCCGCGGCCAGACCGGCTCCGCCGAGGGCCGCGGCACCCGCTCCGACGGCGACGGCGACAGCCTTCGCGATGCGAGACATCATTCTCCTTAGTGGTTCGTCGAGTGCGGCCGCGCGTATCGCCGCCGCACCTGCCGTTCAACGCCGGGTCCGAGGGCCGGTCACGCCGCCAGGTCCTCCGTCACCCGTTCACCGTCTTCGTCCGTTTACCGTCTTCGTCCCCTCACCGTCTTCGTCTGTTGGCGCCTGTGTCTCAACCGCTGGTTGAACGTGGCGTGGCAGTGCCGTCCGAGGTCGCTTCCGGTTTGCTGCGGAGGAGCTCGCGGGCCTGTTCCGCGGCGCGGGCGGTGCTCTCGGAGACGAAGTCGAGGAAGCGGGCGATGTTCTCCAAGCGGGTGGCGGCGGGGGTGCCCGGGACGAGGACGCGGACGCCCTGCCGTGCGGTCTCGACGAGTTGGGCGATGCCGCGGGCGCTGGCCAGCATCGACTCGTACCAGACGTCGTCGTCGACGACGTAGCGCTCGCGGCGGCGTTCGCCCTGTTCCCGGCGCACCATGCCCTGGCTCTCGAGGAACGCGATGGCTTTGGAGATGGACGCCGGGCTGACCTGGAGGCGCTGGACGAGTTCGGACGCGGTGAGGCTGCCGGAGTCGGTGAGGGTGAGGCAGGCCATCACCCGGGCCATCATCGTGGGCATGCCCGAAGCCATCATGACGGTGGTGAAGGCCTCCTCGTATTCGCGCACCGCTTCGGCGTCGCGCCCGTAAGCCTGCTCCGGCGCCTCCGCCCCCCGGGGCGCGACCTGCCTGCGTCGGTGGGCACGGCGTTCGGTGGCGCGGTGGGCCAGGTCGGCGCGGTAGGACGTGGGGCCGCCGTTGCGCATCACCTCGCGCGTGATCGTCGAGGTCGGACGATTCAAACCTCTGGCGATCTCCGCGTAGGCGAGGCCGTCGGCCAGACCCAGCGCGATCCGCCGGCGTTCCTGTTGGGTGAGCCTGCCTCCCGGCATCGCGATCTCCTTTGTGCCCCTCGGCGGTCCTTGGTTCCTCGACTATAGCGTTCATTCCCAGTCCATTGCAATGGCTGGGGTGGTTGTCGTTGCGTTAAATTCGAGGCTGTTGCAACAATCTCATGGCTTTTACCTGCACTTATTAAGAGTTGACGCAACGAACTTGTTGCGGGGCATTGGAATGCAACGTAGCGTTTCCATCGTTCGAAACGACGAGTCACGGGAGAGCATCATGCAGACGTTCGACACTCCGGCCCCGGTTTCCGCCGTCCTGGACATCCCCGCGGGCCGTGTGCGGTTCATCGCCGGCGACCGGGCCGACACCACGGTGGAGGTCCTGCCCGTGGACGGCTCGAAGGGCCGTGATGTTAAGGCTGCGGAGCAGACCACGGTGGAATTCGGCGAGGGTGTGCTGCGGGTCGAGGGCCCGGCGGCGAAGAACCAGCTCATCGGGCCGTCCGGTTCGGTCGAGGTGACCATCGAGCTGCCCGCCGGTTCCCGCATCGAGGCGAAGACGGCCGGCGCCGCATTGCAGGGCGTGGGACGGCTCGGCGATGTCGTCTTCGACGGCGCGCTCGGCCAGGTCACGCTCGAGGAGGCCGCGAGCGCCCGCCTGGCCGTCCTGGCCGGGGATGTCGTGGTCGGCCGGCTGGGCGGCCCCGCGGAGATCAGCACCCAGAAGGGGGACATCCGCATCGACCAGGCCGTGCGCGGCACGGTGACGCTGCGCACCGAGCACGGCGAGATCTCGGTCGGCGCCGCCGCCGGAGTCTCCGCTGCCCTGGACGCCGGCACCTCCCACGGCCGGATCCACAACGCACTCAGCAACACCGACGGCCCCAACCCCCAGCTGACCATCCACGCCACCACCGCCTACGGCGACATCACCGCCCGCAGCCTCTGACACGCCTTCCGGCCCGGCAGTCCTCATGACCCGGCAGCCTGCGACAAGGAGCATCCTCATGACCACCCCGGCCATCGCAGCGAACGGGCTGCGCAAGTCCTACGGCGACAAGACCGTCCTGGACGGCGTAGACCTGACCGTCCCGCAAGGAACGGTCTTCTCCCTGCTCGGCCCGAACGGCGCCGGCAAGACCACCGCCGTGAAGATCCTCTCCACGCTCATCACCGCCGACGGCGGCCAGGCCCAGGTCGGCGGACACGACCTGGCCACCGACCCGCAGGCCGTGCGCGCCGCGATCGGCGTCACCGGACAGTTCTCCGCCGTCGACGGCCTGATCACCGGTGAGGAGAACATGCTCCTCATGGCGGACCTGCACCACCTCCCCAGGCACCAAGGGCGGCGGGTCGCCGCGGAACTGCTGGAACGCTTCGACCTGGTCGAGGCCGCGAACAAGCCCGCCTCCACCTACTCCGGCGGCATGAAACGCCGCCTCGACATCGCCATGACCCTGGTCGGAAACCCGCGCATCATCTTCCTCGACGAACCCACCACCGGCCTGGACCCCCGCTCCCGCCACAACATGTGGCAGATCATCCGCGAACTCGTCACCGGCGGCGTGACCGTCTTCCTCACCACCCAGTACTTGGAGGAAGCCGACCAGCTCGCCGACCGCATCGCCGTACTCAACAACGGCACGATCGCCGCCCAGGGCAGCGCCGAGGAACTCAAGCGACTCATCCCCGGCGGCCACGTCCGGCTCCGCTTCACCGACCCGGCCGCCTACCAGGGCGCCGCCACCGTCCTGCGCGACGCCACCCGCGACGACACGTCACTGGCCCTGCAGATCCCCTCCGGCGGCAGTCAGCGCGAACTGCGCTCCATCCTCGACCGGTTGGACTCCGCCGGCATCGAGGCCGACGAACTCACCGTGCACACCCCCGACCTCGACGACGTCTTCTTCGCCCTGACCGGCGCCACCCAGACCACCCACCAGCCCAACCAGCCTGAGGAGGCTGTCCGATGAGCGCCCCCCTGGCTCCCGCCCGCCCGACCCGGATCTCCCTGGCCGTGCGCGACTCCTCCACGATGCTGCGCCGCAACCTCCTGCACGCCCGGCGCTACCCCTCCCTCACCCTGAACCTGCTGCTCACCCCGGTCATGCTGCTACTGCTGTTCGTCTACGTCTTCGGCAACACCATGAGCGCGGGCATCGGCGGCGGCGACCGCTCCGACTACATCGCCTACCTCGTGCCGGGCCTGCTGCTGATGACCATCGGCAGCACCACCATCGGCACCGCCGTCTCCGTCTCCAACGACATGACCGAGGGCATCATCGCCCGCTTCCGCACCATGGCCATCCACCGCGGCTCTGTGCTCGTCGGCCACGTCATCGGCAGCGTGCTGCAGTCCATCATCAGTGTCATCCTCGTCGGCGCCGTCGGCGTGGCCATCGGCTTCCGCTCCACCGACGCCACCGCCCTGGAATGGTTCGCGGCCTTCGGACTGCTCACCCTGTTCGCCCTGGCACTCACCTGGATCGCCGTCGGCATGGGCCTGATCAGCCCGAACGCCGAGGCCGCCAGCAACAACGCCCTGCCGCTGATCTTCCTCCCGCTCATCTCCAGCGCCTTCGTCCCCATCGACGCGATGCCGAGCTGGTTCCAGCCGATCGCCGAATACCAGCCCTTCACCCCCGCCATCGAGACCCTGCGCGGCCTGCTCCTCGGCACCGAGATCGGCCACAACGGATGGCTCGCCGTGGCCTGGTGCCTGGGCCTCGCGGTACTCGGCTACCTCTGGTCGACCTCCAAGTTCAACAACGACCCGAAGTAACCGCCATGACAACGCGGGCAGTTGTCCCGCGACTCGTCCCACTCGAGGGCGGCGTGCACCGACACAGCGTCGGCGCACGCCGCCCCGTCCGCGTCATCGGCCGCCCGCCCATGCACACGGGGCCGCCTGACCGGCCATCCGGCAGACCGCACGCCGGCCATCCCCGCCCGTACGGCCAACTCCGCACGTTCGCTGTCTACTCATGGGTAGCTTTCTGTTGGCCTGCCGTCCATTCTTGGTCGTGACCATGACGAGTTGAATCCCGTCTCGTACGAGAGAAGGAGCGAGCATGGCAAGACGCGGTGTACGTCAGCGGATTGCGGCGGTATCGGTCGCGGCGGTCCTCGGGTTGGGAGTACCGGTGGTTGCCGCGGGACCGGCCGCAGCGGCACCGGCGGCAAGCGTCACAACGGCCGCCGCCGCGGCCGACGTCGACTACGCCACCTGGCAGAGCGACGTACGCAAGGTCATCGACCAGGCGCTGCCGTACGTCCAGCAGCGTACGCAGAACACTTCAGGGCAGAAGCTCGCGATCGTCTTCGACATCGACAACACCACGCTGGAGAGCGACTTCCACCCCTGGTACCAGCTGCCCACCCCGGCGGTGAAGCCGTCGCTGGAGCTGGCCACGTACGCCAAGTCCCGTGGTGTGAACGTCTTCTTCATCACCGCGCGGCCGGGCATCATCTACAGCCTGACCAAGTCCAACCTGACATCGGTGGGTTACCCCCTCGACGACCTCTATGTCCGTGATCTGCCGGACCTGTTCGCGGAGGTCGGCGCGTACAAGACGGCCAAGCGCACGGAGATCGAGGCCAAGGGCTACACGATCATCGCCAACGTCGGCAACAACACCACCGACCTGGTGGGCGGCCACGCGGAGCGCACCTTCAAACTGCCGGACTACGACGGCCAGTTGTCCTGAGTCAGTGGGACTTCGCGGTGGCGACGCCGGTGCGGCGCGCCACCGTGACGGTGAAGGACCCGGCGCCGGGCGCTACTTGAGGTCGCTCGCCTTGATGTAACCGGAGTTGACCAGCACCTGCTTGTAGTTGGTCCGGTCGACGCTGACCGGCTCCAGCAGGTACGCCGGGACGATCTTCTTGCCGTTGTCGTAGGTCTTGGTGTCGCTGATCACCGGCGAGTTGCCGTGCAGCACCGAGTTGACCATGTGCGCGGTGACCAGGGCGAGCTTGCGGGTGTCCTTGTAGACCGTCTCCGACTGCTCGCGATCGATGATCGCCTGCACGGACGGGGTCTCGGCGTCCTGCCCCGTCACGAGCGGCAGCGGCTTGGCGTCGGTGCCGTAACCGTCAGCCTTCAGCGCGTTGATGATGCCGATGGACATGCCGTCATACGGAGAGAGGACCGCGTCCAGCTTGGCGTCGGAGTACGTCGAGGAGAGCACCTTCGCCATACGCTTCTGGGCGAGGCGGCCGTCCCACCGCAGGGTGGTGAGGTTCTTGAAATCGGTCTCGCCCGACTTCACTACGAGCTGGCCGCTGTCGATGTACTCCTGCAGGACATCCATCGCGCCTTTGAAGAAGTACTTGGCGTTGTTGTCGTCGGCGGAGCCGGCGAACAGCTCGATGTTGAAGGGGCCCTTACCGCTGCCGTTGACCAGACCCAGCTGCTCCACGATGTACATCGCCTGGAGCTGGCCGACCTTCAGGTTGTCGAAGCTGGAGTAGTAGTCGACGTCCGGCGTGTTCATCGGCAGACGGTCGTAGCCGATGACGGGAACGCCGGCGTCCTCCGCCTTCTTCAGCACTCCGCCCAACACGGTGCTGTCGACCGCAGCGATCACCAGGACGTCCGCGCCGCCCTGGATCATGTTCTCCAGCTGCTCGATCTGCGTCTTGGAACTGTTGTTGGCGTACTTCAGGGTCGTGCTGTAGCCGTACTGCCGCAGCTCGCTGACCATGTTGTCGCCGTCGTTGATCCACCGCTGGGAGGTCTTGGTCGGCATGGCGATACCGACTGTCGCGTCGTCCGTGCTGCTGGCCCCCTCGCTGTCGCCGCCGCTGCAAGCGGCGAGGGAGAGGGAGAGAGCCGCGGCTATGGCCGCAGCGGCAGTGGTGCGGGCGCGCATCGTCATCGTTCCTAACAAAAACGGTTATTCAGCCGGCCGTCGGGATGGCGACCGGTTACCCGGACGTGACGCACCGCCCGGGAGTAACGCTACTCACCGGTTCCCGGTGAGCTGGTACTGGCGTCGGACAGGACGGTATGTGGTTGCGACCGGGCCCTCGGCCTTCTCCGCGCACGAGTGGACCGGGTTGACCGGCCCGAACGAGCACGGTCCTCGAACGTGGAATGCCGGGCAGCGTACCTCGAAGCACATAATCACCACATCCCCCGTCCGCGAGCTTCATGGTCACGAAGAGGAGTCGTTCCTGGGCGGGGCGTGGCGAAAACCTCCCTCGGTAATCGGGCTTGAGAGGGTGTGTTCGGTTTACGGAGGGGCGCAAAAGGGGGAAAGGGAGCGCCTGACACGTGACAGGGCTCACGTAACGATTGGAATACACGGAGCGGTGCCGAACGCACCCCGGATGCCCCCGTGATGGACCACACCGGGCAATCGCGACGAGGAACCTCGGGTCGCCGGTCATCTGGTCCCCGTTCCCCAGCTCTTCGCGTGCGCTGAGCGTGCGTGGCGTTCCCGCCGGCGGTCCGACGTGTGCTCACGCGTACCGGCGACGGCCGCCGCCGCAGTGGGTGGAGCGGCCGCAGTGGGTGGAGCGGCCGCAGTCGGGGGAGCCGCCGCAGCCGGTTGGGCCGTCACGGCCGGTCGGGCCGCCGCGACCGGTGGCTCCATGGGCGTGCCGCTCAGTTCGTGCCGCCACAGGATGTCGGCGACACGCTGGACGGCGGCCGTCAGGTGCCGGCGGTAGGTGCTGAGGGGCAGTCCGAGCTGCCGGGCGGCCGCCTCCTGGGTGGGGGTGGCCTCCACATAGGTCGCCATGAGGGCGCGGTGCCGTTTGGCCCCGCCGCGCTCCTCGAGCAGCGCGTCCACGGCCCGTACCAGGACGTCCCGCAGACTCCCGCCGCTGTTGGCCACGGCGCGGCTGCGCAGCAGCGGACTGGCGGCCAGTTCCTCGGGCCAGCGCAGCGCGCGCAGCGCGTCCCCCACCGCGGTGTCGAACTCCGGACGGGACAGCACCACGAGTTCCTCCTGCTGCCGCGAAGAGCGCGCCGCGGCCCCGGTGTCACCGGCGACCAGAGCGTCACTCTTGTCCGCCAGCCAGGACGTGACCGGATTTGTGCGCCAGTCGTGCGTGAACAGCCGGTAGGAGTGACCGCCCACGACGGGTCCGCCGGCGACCGGCGGCATGTCGATCCGGGTCAGATGGGTGTCCCAGAACCCGTCGTCCCGCATCACCACGAACGAGTGCGCGAGCCGGTCGGACCGGATGATCTCCCCGGTCGAGCGCCACCGGATCAGGTCCATCACCGGGGAAGGCCGGTGGTACGCGGGCGGATGCACATGGAAACGCGAGACGCCCAGGTGCTCCCCGGCGCGCGGCGGTTCGGTCGAGCGGGCATGGGCCCAGGCGGCCGCCACCACCGGGTCGACGTCCTCGCCCTCCGGGCCTTCGAGCCGCAGCCAGGCCGAGGCGGCAACGATGTCATCGTTGCGGGCGCCGCGGTAGACACGGAACGCCTCCGGCTGTCTGTCCAGCCAGAACGCTGCGATCGCTGCGGACTCGGCGCCCTCGGCCTCGTGCACCAACTCGAGCACGCGCTCCCGGTCGGTGGGGTGGTACGGCAGGTCCCGCACCCGGGCCTCCGGGAGCCATGCGTGGGCGTGGGCCATCAGCCCGTTGTTCCGGTACAGGTACAGCAGCGCGCCCACCGCCTGCACCATCCGCGCGGCGGGCGCCGCCCGGACCCGGTCGAGCAGGTACTCGTGCATCCGCCGGTGCAGGGCCGCGAACCCATCTGGGTCGCGCCAGCGCAGATCGGCAGCCAGCACTTCCCGCACCACGTCGTGCGGGAACAGCCCGGAGGGGCCGGACTCGACGAACGGCTGGGTGCGCAGCCAGGCGAACAGTTCGGCTGCGTGCTCGCCCAACATCGCCCGCAGCAGCGCCTCGGAGGTGACGTGGGCGTGGGCGCACACCTCGAGCGCCGTGCGGTGCGCGGGAGACGGCAGATCGCTCACCAACTGCGGCAGTAGCGTCGCCATCACGTCCTCGGCGGGCGAGCGGTCCGGCGTACGCGGCGTCCGGCGCCCCTCCTGCCGTACGGCGACCGCCGCCGCCAGCGCCAGGGCCAGTGGGTGGCCGCCGGTGAAGGACAGCAGTGCGCGGTGTGCCGCGGCCGGCACCCCGCGGGCCCGTAAGAACGCGGCGGCCTCGTCCGGCGCCAGGTTCCGTAAGGTCACCACCCGCAGCAGGTCCGCCCAGCCGGGATCGGCGACCCAGCGCGGATCGGGCGGCACACGTCCGGCGACCACCGCGATCGAGTCCATCGGCAGCCGGGGCAGGAATTCCTCCCACAGCCAGCCGTTCAGGTCGTGACAGCGTTCGAAGGTGTCGATCAGGAGCACCGAACCCGGCTCCCCCGCCGCCTTCCCCGCGGCCTGGACGAAGTCCTCCGGCGTCGGTCCGCCCCGGCCGTCCACCGTGACCACCAGCCGCCCCGTGCGCCGCGCCTCCAGGGCGAACCGGCGCAGCAGCGTCGACTTCCCTATCCCGCCGGGTCCGTGCAGATACAGCACGGGCGGCGCGCCGGGCTCACCCGCCAGGGCGGACCGGAACAGCGCCTGCTCCACCGTCCGCCCGACGAACGCCCGGTCCCGCGCCACGGTCACCCGGTCGCCCAACGAGCCACCGCCGCCCCACGGATCCATGAGTCCCCCCGAATATCCGCGTACACCCGCCGTACATCGAACTCCCGTACGGCCGGTCACAGTACGGCGGACCCGAGGAGCCGGTGGAAGGGTTGGATCGCGTGTCGCTATGACATCATTCACGCCCTCACCGATGAACCCGGGGGCCCACCGGACTGGTCTGAGCAGAGGTGAGCTGTGAGTGGCCTGGAAGCGAGCGGTCCGCTCGGGCGATGGTGACGTCGACGGGTGGCCCTGGTGGTTCGGGGAAGACCCGTGAGCCCTGCCCCCGGCATCCCCCGGCTAGGGGCAGGGCCCTGCTGCGGAGCGGTGACCGACCGGTGCCGGCCGGTCCGCACGACGACACGGGCGAAGGAGTGCCGTGCGGGCCGGTGGGCCGCCGGCCGTACCCCTTGCACGAGTTCCGAGCGGGCTCCGGGCGCCGGCCCCACCGGGCGTTGCTCACCCCCGCGTCCCATGGTGGACATCGACGGCCGAGGCGCTACGAAGTCCGGGCCGGGTGCAGCCGGGTTTCCGCCGGCGCTGCTCGTCACCTCTCCTGCGTGGGTGCCTTCTTGTTGCGGAGCAGGACGACGACGGTGCCGCCGACCACCACCAGGCCAATGGCGACTCCGGCGATCAGCGGGGTCGCGTTGGAGCTGCCCGTCTCCGCGAGATCGGTGCCGGTGATCGCGGTGCCACCCGCCGACGCCGGGCTCGGCTCACTCAGCGTCTGCGGGGAGTCGCCCGCGGTCGCGCTCTGCGTCTTGCAGTCGAGGACGCCCTTGAACCGCTTGGCCGCTCCGTTCGGGCCGGCGATCGTGAAGTCGTAGGCCTGGTCTTCCTGCAGCGGCACCGGCACCGTCGCCGTGCTGCCCGCGGCGATCGTGTGCTTCACGCCCATGAGCTCGAACGTGAACGGCTCGTCGCCCGGGTTGGCCGCCGTGATGTCCACCCGGCCCTCGGCGCAGTTCCGCTCGGCGGACAGTGCGGGTATCGCTCCCTCGGCGGCCCAGTTCGCGGTCGCCGTCGCGGTGACCGTCGACTCACTGGAGCCGGCGAGGATCTGAGTCTGGCTGCGCGTCTCCGAGGCGAAGGCCCGGCCCACCGGCACCGTGGTCGAGGCCTGCACGGTGAGCGAGGCGGCTCCGTCCGCCGCGTCCGCGGGGATGTCGAACCACAGCTGCCCGCCGTTCCCCGTCGTGGTCACCGGACGGCCGTTCCTGTCGACGATCTCCACTCCGGTCACGGCCGCGTCCGCCGGCGGTTTCACCGTCACCGTGTCCGCGTCCGTGTACACCGTGACCGGGCCGAGCCGATCCCCGGCGAGCCCCGCGACCGCTGGTGAGCCGAGCGTCAGCGAGGCACGGGGTTCCGCGACAGCCTTCGCGTTCTTCTGCAGATAGTCGGCCAGTTGTTCCGCCGCGGGGCTTACGGCCTCCACGTCCGCGCCGTCGGAGTACCGCCAGATCGCCACCTGTGTGCCGGCCGCCGCGTCCTGCTCGGTGAGGCCGCGCGCACCCGCCTTCTTGGCCAGCGCCGCCAGATCGTTGACCTGCGGATAGGAGTTCCGCAGGATCCAGTGGATCTTGCCTGCGTCCGGGTTGTCGTTCAGGGACGTGCCGCTCCACGGCGTCTCGTGGTACTTGGCGTCCTTCTGCGTCGGGCTGTGGATGTCGATGCCGTAGGCCTGCAGCATGCCCCCACCGTCCACGGACATCTCGAACAGCCCAGCGGAGAGCTGCCTGTCCACGCCGTTGTCGTGAATGACCGCGGGGCCCGCGGTGGTGAGGTTGCCGACCGTGGCGGTCGCTCCGGCCTGCTGTTGCGGGGAATCGTCGGCGACGGCCGCGCCCGCGGTGGCGAGCGCCCCCGCCACGGCCGCCCCGGACATCAGGGTGGCGGCGGCGAGACGAGCGAGCCCACGCCCGGACAACGCAGTTGACAGCACAAGAATTCCCTTTCGAGCAGGACCGGTTACGTGGGGCGGTCCCACCAGCAGCATCAGATGCCTCAAGAGCTATGCCCGGCATCCTAAATACGAGGTGCAATTGGCTCCCCGGTCATCCCTTCAGACGACCGAACCGACTCGCAATCGTTATGGCCACCTCGGTTTCGAGTCAGACTTGTCGACAAATCGGCGTGCATTCACGCCTGTCTGACCTCACGTCACCAGAGCCGCTGCCGCCTCAGGTTGGGGAGCCGTCTCGAAATCCGGCTCGGGGCGGGAGTCGGCCGACTGCGCGGACTCCGCCTTGTTCGCGCGCCGGAACGCCGAGGTACCGCGCGCCAGGTCATGCCCGATCGTCACCGCCTCGATGTCCGCAGAGAGCCAGTTCTGCTCCCCGCGCTGCTCGTTCCGTACCTTCAGCCGCCCCTGGATGACGACCGGGTCACCCACCGTCAGGGACGCGGCGGCGTTCGTCGCCAGCTGCCGCCAGGACCACACCGTGAAGAAGTTGGTGTGCCCGTCCACCCATTGGTTCTTCTCCCGGCTCCAGTGCCGGGCACGCGCCGCGACACGGAACCTCGTGGACGCTCCCGATGCGAACTCCTGGAACACCGGCGGTGTGGCGACATTGCCCACCACGGTCACCATCGTCTCGTTCATAAGAACCCCTCCCTGACCCATCGCGGGCGGATACGTCTGTGCGATCTCAGTGATCTTTGTGACCTGTTCGGTCCGTGCGGTCTGTCGCGGCGAGCGGTGCGTTCGCCGCGCTCGCCGTGACCCCAGACTGCCTCCGCCGCGGCGAACCCGCTGAGCGCTGTGCATGACCGGCCGGTTGGGGAAAACTCCGCCACCCGGAGGAGGGAAATGGATGCCGGGACATGAGCTGCGAGGCAGAGCCCCGCGAGGATGTGCTTGGGGCTGAGCCCTGCGAGATGTGCTTGGGGCCTGAGCCCTGCGAGATGTGCTTTGGGGCCTGAGCGAGCGTGCCGTGGCGCGGCAGGCCGAAGATGCGCGGAGGGATCCACGTCCGCCACTGCACCTTGTGGTCCTCGCCCTGCGCGGGGAGCCTTGTGGCCTGGCCCCCGTGAAATGAGCTTTGCCCCGCGAAATGAGCTTTGAGGCGAGCCCCGCGAAATGAGCTTTGTGGCACGAGGCCCCGCGACACGAAGTCCACGGGGCCTCCTCACCCCACCGGGCCCGCCGCCCCCGTCAGCCGGACGTACTGCTCGCGGACCTCGCCGTACCGCAGCAGCTCGGCCGCCACCGGATCCAGCACCCGGGCCCGCCCGCACGAGGCCGCCGCCTCCCGCAGCCGCCGCTCGGCCTCGAGCCCGTACCGCCGCGCCGGCCCGCGCACCGCCATCCTGCTGGCCCACTCCACGGCCGGCCCACCGACGATCCCCGCCGCCATCAACAGCGCGGGCACGCCGAGGTTGGGCGCCAGCACCCCGACGACCTGCCCGAGCAGCCAGAGCCCGCCGACGATCTGCAGAAGCGTCATGCAGCCCTGTGCCAGCACCGCGACCGGCCACCAGCCCGGCCGTGGCGGGCGCCCCGGGGGAACCGCGGCCCGCGCGGCCAGTTCGTCCAGCGCCTCGGGCAGCCCCTGCGCCCCGCGTACCGCCGCCTCGCGCACCGCCTGTGCCCACGGCGTCGGCAGCCCCGCCGCCGCCCGGTCGGCCACCGTGCGCACCGCCTGTTCGACGCGCTGACGCGCCGTGGGCTCCTCGTCCGCGGGCACCCGGGTGAGCAGCCGCCCGGTGGACGGCTCACGCCGCTCTTCGAGCCAGTGCCACAGCCGCAGCCAGGGCGAGCCGCACGCACGGTTGGCGTTGCGCCGCCATGCCCGCTCGGCGGCCTCGCCCGCCGCCGAGGCGCCCACGGCGTCCGCGAGCCGGTCGGTGAACTCGGTGCGCGCCTCCTCGCTGAGTCCTTCCTGCCGCCCGGTGGCATAGAGATGGCGCAGCCCTGCGGCGGCCGCGTCCAGGTCGGCGGAGATGCGCCGCGCCGCGGCTCCCCGCTCACCCACGAACTGACCCAGCAGCTCCCGCAGTTCGGCAACCCCTTCGCCGGTGAGCGCGGACAGCGCGAGTACCGTGGCGCCCGGCTCGCCGTACTCGCCCAGTGCCATGCCGTCCTCGTCGAGCAGCCGCCGCAGGTCGTCGAGGACCTGCTCGACGGCCTCCTCGGGAAGCCGGTCCACCTGGTTGAGCACGACGAAGGTGACCTCCGCGTGTCCCGCCAAAGGCCGCAGATAGCGCTCGTGCAGCACGGCGTCCGCGTACTTCTCCGGGTCGACGACCCAGATCACCGCGTCGACGAGGGCCAGAATGCGGTCCACCTGTTCCCGGTGCTGGGATGCGGCGGAGTCGTGGTCGGGCAGGTCGACCAGGACGAGTCCGCGCAGTTGCGACTCCGCCTCCGCGCTCTGCAGCGGGCGGCGGCGCAGCCGTCCGGGAATGCCGAGCCGGTCGATGAGGCTCCCGGCCCCGTCGCTCCAACTGCACGCGATGGGAGCCGCGGTGGTCGGCCGCCGTACCCCGGCCTCCGAGATGGCCACCCCGGCGAGCGCGTTGAAGAGCGTCGACTTGCCGCTCCCGGTGGCGCCCGCGATGGCGACGACGGTGTGCTGCCCGGACAGCCGGCGCCGCGCCGCCGCCTCGTCCAGGACCCGGCCCGCCTCGGCGAGCGTCTTGCTGTCCAGCCGGGTACGGGAAAGGCCCACCAGTTCGCGCAGGGCGTCGAGCCGGGAGCGCAGCGGCCCGTCGTAGGCGAGGTTGGCCGGTGGCTCCGGGAACGGGCGGAGCGGCGGGGCGACCGTCTCGGTCGGCTCGGTGACCCGGCGGGCGATCAGCCCGTCGTCCCAGACGCCCTCGGACTCCGGGCCGAGGACGCTGTCCGTGCCCTTGCCGGCGCCGCTGTCGTCGGTGCCGTCGGCGTCCTTCTCGAGGTGCGTGGCCGCGGGACCTGAACCGGAGCCGGAGGAGCCGGAGTCAGAGCCGGAGCCGGAGCGGGAGTCGTCGGCGAGTTTTGAGCCGTCCCCGCCAAGCGGGCGGTTCTGGAGGGGGCGCTCTTCTTCCGGCAGGGAGGGGGCGGTCCGGGAATCGTCGTCCACGCGCGCGTGCCCCTCGGCACGGGCGTGTCCGTCGGTCCGCGCGTGCCCGTCGCCCTCGTTCCCCCCGCCGTTTCCCTCCCCGTCCCCGGTGTGATCGGTGTGATCCGTGTGGTCAGTGACGGCGGTCACCGGTCACCTCTCCTTCTGCAGTACGGACATCGCGGCGATGAGTTCGGCCTGGGGCTCCGGGTGCACGTCGAGGGCGTCCAGCGGGGCCAGTCGGCGCTCGCGCTCCGTGCGCAGCACCTTGTCGACGTACTCCGTGAGCAGCTTTCCGCCGCGGTCGCGCAGGCGGAGGGCGGAGTGGGCGCCGATACGCTCGGCGAGGATCTCACCGGCGGCGCGCGCCCGCCGGCCGCCCAGCAGCGCGGTGGCGAGGAGCGCGGCGACGACCTCGGGGTCCGGTACGACGCTCCTGCCGAGCCGGTCGGCCTCGTCCTCGGCGTACTCCTCGAGCACTCGTCGCCAGCGTCGTACGGCCATCCCGATCCGGTGTTCGGCGGTCTCCGGTCCGGGGGTGCGGTTCAGCAGGCCCGGCGCTGCCGCGGCCGGTTCCCGGCGCCAGGACTCGTCCACGCGCGCGTCGGCGGCGCTCACGGCACACAGCAGCATCTCACCGAGGCTCTCGACGAGGGCGTCCAGGAGTTCACCCGCTGTGCAGTCCAGCGGGAAGCTGTGCCACCTCTTGAGGGCGTCTCCGGCGAGCACCGCCCCGGCCTGCAGCCGGGCCCGTACGCGCGTGTGCTCGCTGTCGTACGCCGCGTCGGCCGCCGAGGTGAGCCGCAGCGCCGCGGCGTACTGCGCGGCCGCGGCACCGGCCAGCTCGGGCATCCGGGACCGCAGCGAGTCCAGCACGCCGCGTGCCGTACGGGCCAGCGCCTCGCGGCGTGCTCCGGGGTCCTGTGCGGCGTGCACGAGCCAGGTGCGCAGCGGGGCGACCGCGGAGGATGGCAGCAGACCGCCGCCCCACGCCGACTCGGGCAGTTCGGGAACGGTGAAGCGCGGTACGTCGCCGAGGCCCGCCTTGGCGAGCAGCGCGCCGTACTGCCGCGACACCTCGGCCACGACCTGGTGCGGCACCCGGTCCAGGACGGTGACGAGCGTGGCGTCGAGTTCCTTGGCGGTACGCAGCAGGTGCCAGGGGACGGCGTCGGCGTACCGGGCGGCGGTGGTCACCATCACCCAGATGTCGGCGGCGCAGATCAGCTCCGCGGCGAGGATCCGGTTCTCGGCGACGAGCGAGTCGATGTCGGGGGCGTCGAGGAGCACCAGGCCCGGTGGCAGGGTGTCGGCGGTCTCGATGCGCATCACCCTCTCGCCCGCCTTCTCACCCGCCCGGCCGGGCACGTTCCCGCCCGCCCGGCCGGGCGGGCGCGCGTGGTCGTCGCCCTTCGGGTCCTGCTGGGGCGTCCAGACGCGGGTGAGGTCGGGCAGGACGCGCATGCCGCTGAACCAGTGCTGGTCCTCCGGATGGCACACCAGCACGGGCGTACGGGTGGTCGGCCGCAGGACACCTGCCTCGCTGACCCGTCGTCCCACGATCGAGTTGACGAGTGTGGACTTGCCGGAGCCGGTGGAACCGCCGATCACGGCCAGGAGGGGTGCTTCGGGGGCGCGCAAGCGGGGCACCAGATAGTCGTCGAGCTGTGCCAGAAGTTCATCGCGGTTGGCACGCGCGCGTGGGGCCCCCGCCAGGGGCAGCGGGAAGCGTGCGGCAGCGACACGGTCGCGCAGCGCGGAAAGTGCGTCGAGCAGCTGAGGCCGTACGTCCAAGGTCACCACATGCGAAGAATGCCCAATTTTGGAGGATTTTTGAAGCGTATGGCTATCTCTGCGCGCCGATAGGACACACGGGATGGAAGGGGCGACTGGGGCGCAGGCATAACGAGTGCACAACACCCGAGGGGCGAGGCGCCAAAAGCGATGCAGGATTCGTACCTGCCTGCGATTATCAGGACCGCTTCACCGAACCTCCACATCACGCTGCGGAGGCGAAGCATCAGGGGCAAGGACCCGGGAGCCCTATCCTTGTCCCCGGCAAGGTCACGGATCGGCCCACCCGGGCACCAGACCTACGGCCACCCGGCCCCCGTAGCTCAGTGGATAGAGCAGGCGCCTTCTAAGCGCTTGGCCGCAGGTTCGAGTCCTGCCGGGGGCGCCCAACCTCCGCCCTCCTTCGGGAGGGCGTTTTTGCTGCTCAGAGCAGGTGCCGCCGGGCACGACGAAGCCCCGGCCCCTCCCTTGACGATCAAGGCAGGACTCCGGGGCTGTCCGGCTGTCACCGGGTTTCTGCGGGTCGCTGTGTCGAATACATGTCGAAGTTCTCGGCGTCAGTCGGTGCCGGAGCAGTCGGTGCCGGATCAGTCGGCGTCGGAGAGGTCGGGGAGATCCCCGGCAGCTTCGAGCCGCTTCTTCAGGTCCGGCAGCTGACCGTCGACACACCGGGCGTAGGTGGCGAGCAATACAGGCACGCTGTTCCCCGCCCACTCGGCCACCCGAGCGGGCGGGATCCCGTCGTTGAGCCACTTGGTCAGACGGGTGTGCCGGTTGTCGTACACCCGCTTCCCGGTCGGTGAATCGAAGACGTGCGGAGCCAGGACCGCGCAGCGAGCGCCCCGCCAGGCTCGGCGGATGACGGAGCCCGCGAGGATGCCGCCGTTCTCGCCCTGGAACAAAAAATCACCCGACTTGAGCTCTTCGTCTTCGATGTGCTGCCGCAGGATGCGAGGTGTCGGTCCACTGCTTGCCGACTTCCGGATGGCACATCTGTGAGATTGCCCGTCTCAGACAGCTCGCTGACTAGGCGTGGGTGACCATCCGCCGGCTGCGACGCTGCGGTCCGGCTCGCCACATCGGTCTAAGAGGGCATCTGATCTGGATAGTTGGTGTTCTGGGATGTTTTTGTGACTGGCGGTGTTGGTGGTCGTTGCATGAGGTGTGAGTGTTCGTCGTCCGTACCGCAGTGACGTGTCCGACGCCCGCTGGGCCTTGCTCGAACCGGTCTTCACCGCCTGGCGAGCGAGACGGACCGGGCCCGGCACGGCGGCGCGCGTGCACGACTTGCGAGAGATCGTCAATGCGACCTCTACGTCAACCGCACCGGCATCCCGTGGGAGTACCTGCCGCACGACTTCCCGCCGTACAAGACCGTCTACGACTACTACGCGAAGTGGGAAGCCGACGGAACCACCCAGCAGGTCCACGACCTGCTACGCGACAAGACCCGCCGATCCCACGGCCGCAACACGCAACCCACTGCGGCCGTGGTGGACGCGCAGAGCGTGAAGACCTCGGCAAACGTCGCCGAGACCAGCCAGGGCATCGACGCCGGCAAGAAGATCAAAGGGCGCAAGCGGCACCTACACCCTCGGTCTGGTGTTGGCCGTCCTCGTCACCGCCGCGAACGTGCCCGACACCGCCGGCGGAAAGCTCCTGCTCGACGACCTGGCCGCGGCACACCCCAGCGTGACCAAGGTCTGGGCCGACGGCGGTTACCAGAACAGCATCTTCAATCACGCTGCCCGGCTGTGCATCGACGTCGAGGTGGTGCAGCGGCCACGGGCGAGAGGGTTCGAGCCTCTGCCGAAACGGTCGGTGATCGAGCGGACCTTCGGCTGGCTGATGCAGCACCGCCGCCTGGCGCGGGACTACGAAGCCCTCCCGCAGAGATCCCGGACGATGATCCACTGGGCGATGGCCGGCGGGCGCGTAACAAAATGTCCCGCGAACTGACCGGAGAATCCGCACCAACCTGGCGAATTGAAACGGACATCTCACTCACAACGGCGTGAACATTGATCAGATGCTCTCTAAGCGTCACACCGTCCCTCCAGGGAGGCGAGCGAAGCGACTGGGATGGGAAGATTGCTCGGGCTATCGCACGCAAGATTCCCCACCTGCCGCCGCGCCGGCGTCTGGAGTGGTACTTCTCCTTCGGCCCACACTACTTCGAGAAGACCGACCTCCCGCGGCAGTACACGGTCACGGTCAGATCGACGGGTCCTGGAGGACCCGTCGAGCCTCTGACCTACGTAATTGATCTCGACGTGATTCAAGGGATGGCGCTGATCGAGAGACGGTCGTCGCCAATCTCGACGCAAAGAACACCGAGGCCCTAGGTCAGTGATCATTTGGCGCTCAGCCGACGACGCGAGCGGACAGTCGATGTGTCGGGCAAAACCTCAGCGACCACGGCGTAGACCGTTCCAGGCGCAGGCCCGTGCCAGACACGTGCCAGATCGTGCGGGGAACCACGGGGAACACCGGGCACGAGTTGAGCGCCCCAATCCGATGGCGGCACTGTTTCACTGCAGGTCAGCCCAAAAAGGCCGCCGATCACCTCAGCTTCCCAAGCTTAGGGCTTCGGCCACCGGATACGTGGTGGCCACCTGACCCGCGTTTGATCGCCTTTCAGGATCCTGCACAGCTGACCTACGTCGGCTAGTGCTGTGACCGTATACGTTCACCGGGTTGGGGATCCGTGACGCTAGGAGCTGAGCTGCTGTCGTGGACGGCTTGTACTCTGCACTCATTCGACGATCGGACGATCACGAACACGGGCATGCGGGCACGGGGCGGGCGTCCAGGGGCGGGAGCGCGGGGATTTCGATGAGTGACGCACATCCGATACGAAGCCGCAGACCGGGCCTCTCGGTCGGTGCGCTGATCATCGCCGGGGT
Organism: Streptomyces cavernae; assembly: GCF_004023625.1. Lineage (GTDB taxonomy): Bacteria > Actinomycetota > Actinomycetes > Streptomycetales > Streptomycetaceae > Streptomyces > Streptomyces cavernae. Next base: position 297,676 of record NZ_RPDJ01000014.1, read on the forward strand.
CGTCCTCGTCGCGATCGGGGCCGTCGGCGCGTGGCTCCAGCACGACGCTCCCGGCCGGAGTGCGGAGCCGCGTACGGAGTTCACCGCGAACAACCCGCCCGCCGGTCTGCCCACCGCGCTCACCACCGGCCAGCACCTCCACTGGTCCCGCTGCACCTCGCCGCCCACCGCGCGCACTGGCTACGACTGCGCCGTTATGAAGACCCCCCTCGACTACCGGAAACCAGATGGCAGGACGATCGACGTCGCCCTGATCCGCCGCAAGGCCACCGGCCCGAACGCCCGGCGCATCGGCTCGCTCGTCCTCAACTTCGGTGGCCCCGGCGTGTCCGGCGTGAGCGGATTGCCCGAACGACTCAACCAGTACAAGCCGCTCCTCGACCGCTACGACCTGGTCTCCTTCGACCCGCGCGGCGTTGGCGCGACCATCCCCGTGCGCTGCGGAAAGACCGCGGACGACACCGGCTACGACGGGGCCGACGCCTGCGCCGAGCACTCCGGGGCGCGCCTCCCGTACATCGGCACCTCGCACACCGCGCGCGACCTCGACCTGATGCGCTACCTCCTCGGCGACGAGCGGCTGCACTACTTCGGGGTCTCGTACGGAACGGCGCTCGGCGCGGTCTACGCCCACCTGTACCCGTCGCACGTCGGGCGGCTCGTCCTCGAAGCGCCCGTCGATCCGACCGAGGACCTCAGCGAGGAGCAGGTGTCGCAGGTCAAGGCGGTCCAGGCGGCGTTCGACCGGTTCGCTGCGCACTGCGCGGCCCGTATCCGCCACTGCCCGACCGGCGACGGGCCCGAGGAGGCCGCGCGACGCATGGCGCGCCTGGCCGACCGCCTGGAGAAGAAGCCCGCCCCGGCCGGCGGCGGAAGGAACCTGGACGCCGACGACCTCGCGCACAGCGTCAGCGACCATCTCGTCCTCGGCACGGACGGCTGGTCGCCGCTCGCCAAGGCCCTCACCGCGCTGATCGACCACAACGACGGCGGTCCGCTGAGCAACGGCGCGGCCGACATGGGTTCCGCCGACCGCGCGGCGACCCCGCCCGACAACAGCCGCGTCGCCCAGACCGCGATCACCTGCGCGGACTCCAGCCTGCGCCCCGACATCGAACGCCTCGACCGGGACGAAGCCCGCGTCAAGGCCGCCTCGCCCGTCTTCGGCGCGGCCTGGTCCACCGGCGTCTACCTCTGTTACGACTGGCCGTTCGACGGCGAGCGCCTCACGCCCCAGGTGAACGCCGACGGCGCGGCCCCCGTCCTGGTGGTCGGCGGCACCGGCGACCCGACCACCCCGTATCCCGGCGCCCGCAACATGGCCCGCGCCCTGGGCGACGGTGTCGGCGTGCTCCTGACGGCCGAGGAGGAGGGCCACGGCACATACCCGCAGAACCGCTGCGTCACGGAGGCCGTCAACCAGTACCTCCGCACGGGCCGCACCCCAGCCACGGGAACGGTGTGCCGGGGCACCATGTCCTGAGGCCCGTACGGATCCGCCGGGCGGCCGTCAGCACACCGGTTCGCTCGCAGGGGCCCTGGGCGTGCACCACCACACCGCCCGGTCCGAGACCGCCTTTGGGTGGGTGCCGGTGCGGTGGTCGGGGCAGAGCGGCCGGACGATGCGCAGGCGGGCTGCGAGGTCGCTCCGGGCGGCCTCGGCCACCGCGACGTGAATCCCCGGCGCACGATCTGCGGCACTTCTGCCCCTCCTGGCCGGTCAGTCTGCTCACCGCACAGGCTCACCGCTCATCCAACCGTTCCAATCGCCAACCCGGCGAACCTTCCCGGTCAAAGCACTAGAGCGGACCCGCTTCTGGCCCGAAGCCACAGAGGAAGCGTTCTGGCACTGGCAGGCCTATGCCCATGGCCCCTTCAGACAACTTGTAGACCCCTTACAGGTCCCGACTGCGGCCTACCTGAGTGCGGGTGTTACAGCGCCAGCTTCCGTAAGAACACGTCCGCCACGAAGCCCGCTAACTCGGCCCGTAACTCCGCCACTTGCCGCAGATCCATCTATCCACCGTGCCTCGCACACCACGAACCGGCAAACAGACCTAACGGAGCACTACCAGTGTCCCGAGTCAGAGATCTTTCGGCAGTTCTGTCCGGTGCCGCCGACCCCGATTCGGCGGGCCACCCCAGGCGTCCGGGCACAGGTGGGCCTTGGAGAGAGCTGCACACCGAGGACGAGCTCGCCAAGCTCGAAGCCCGGACGGGCATGAGGCTGCCGTCCCGGTGCTTGGGCGTCGGGCCTGCTCACTGAACAAGTTCGATGTGCGGATGGTCGGGGGACACAGGGCAGACGTGGAGTTGCAGGTCGTAGGCGTCGGCGATGTTGAGGAGAGTGACGTTCGCGGGCCGGGTGCCGATGGGGAGCGGAGTCGGGTTCGTCCGTTCCTCTTCGGGCATCCAGCTCTTACTGCCGGCGTCCCATTCCCTGCTCGCGACGGTGATGAGCGGGATCGTCTCGGTGCCGCATTCGGGGCAGGGGCGGGGCACGGGGTCGGTGAGGCCCCAGCGGGTCCAGCCGCCGGTCTTCCACCCGGGGGCGTGGCACAGGTTGCGGAAGTAGTACTCCTGTGGGGTTTCCGCACCGGTGCCGTCCCACGCGTATCCGGCTGCCTCCCACCGAGTCACGTCGCCCAACTGCTGCTGCAGTTCCTTGCTCAGCTCCATGGGGCTGGGGTACTCGGTGACCTGCTCGGGTGCCAGCAGGCACGGCCTCGGGAGGTACCAGTCGAACTGGATCACGGGTGGCTCGGGCGGGGTGTCGAGGACGTCGGTGACGGAGGTGGACAAACGCCAGCGGAGGGCGGTTCGGGGGTGTGCGAACTCCGCGTGGTCGCAGGGGCACCACAGGACCTGGAGAAGATCGGCTCCGGGAGGGCTGCCCGGGAGGGGGACGTCACGGGCGTAGAGCTGGGCCACGGGAATCATGGGAATCGGACCGTCGAACCACGGGTGGCCCTTCCGGAGCCGCTGCTCGATCTCCTGCTCCTCGGGCGTGATCGCGGGGCCCTGGGGGTCGCGGAGTCGGCGCTCGGCCGCTGCCGCACGGATGCGACGCAGAAGCCGGATGTCGTCCGGAGAGTGCATCTCGTCTGCCGCGTCACTGTCGTGTGGCTCTTCGCAGTGGGGCCACGGCTCGTCGGCGGGCCAGAGGAGCGGCCCGCCGACGGAGCTTTCGTACGGCGTGGGCGACCCGGGGCGGGGATGCAGCCGGGTCGCCGTGCGGGCCATCGGGGCCAGTTGAGGGACGAGCGCGGTCACGTCGAGCGGCCGCGGCGGGGTGGTGAAACTCATGCTGGCTCCTGATGGCGCGAACTGACTGTGATCAGTTGCCGAGGTTGTACAACCCGGTGTTCTTCAGGGTGTTGGTGACATAGACGTTGGAAAACAACTGCTCGATCGTCCCGTCCGCCCGTTCGATATTAGCTTTCATCGTGACTCCCACCGGGATCGTGCTGGTGTCGTCGTTGTAGACGGGCGTCACCTGGTAGAAGATCGCGTCGTCCGGTCCGAAGGCGGACACGTCGCTTTGGATGACCTTCTGCGCCTTGGCCTCGTAGGTTCGCATGCTGGGCGTGCCAGTGTTCATCCCTGCCTGCCAGCATGGGACGAGATTGACCTGTATACCCCTTCCGCCGGTGATGTTCGGTATCAGGTGACACCGGGCCAGCCCGTTGGTGAGCGAGTTCGCGTTCTTGAAGATCTCCGCATCCTGCCAGCCGGGGATGTCTCCCTGTGCGGGGGTTCCCTCGGGGGCTGTCCTGTCCAGGCATGCCTGTGCCCGAGTCGGCCTGGCTCCGGCCCGGCCCAGCGGGGTGGTCGTCTTGTTGACGTGGGGGACCGGTTCGGTGGTGTTCAGGATCCACCCGGCGCCGCTGGTAGATGCATCGTCCGGCTTGGTGTCCAGGCAGCGGGCGCGCGGGCCGGTGTCCGGCAACGAGAACGTCAGCTCGAACTGGTCGGCGTCGATCACCCGTTGGTTCTTGAAGCCGTCGGCGAGCTGCGTGTCGGCGAACTGCTTCTCGTCGGGCGTGACATGGGCCTGGACGCAGGGTGAGGCGGGGTCCACGGCACGGGCGTCGTTCAGGACATAGGTGCCCCATTCGCCGCTGCCGAGGTTGGGGATCACCTTGACGCACTGAGCGCCGACGGCACCGCCTTCCTTCGCCTCGCCGAAGGGGAAGTCACCGCAGGAGTCGTTGTCGACGAGCTCCGGCTCAGGCGTGAAGCCGCCGCACGTGCTGGCGGTGCGGGCGGCCACGCCGCTCGTCGACCGGGTCAGAGGGCTGCCCTTCTTCCCCCAGGCGCCGTTGAGGTTCTTCTGCGCCCACGCGTAGGCGGCCACGGCGCCGCCGGCATCGGAGGCCCGCGCACTCATCGGTACGACGGGCATGATCGAAGGGATGACACAGCCGGCCGACGAGGTGCCCCCGACCGCGTTGTCGCAGCGGATCTTGCGCGGGTTGTCCCAGGAGGCGCTCGGGTCGATGGGCGTGGCGCCCGGGGAGGTCACGTACAGCTTGTACGAGGTGAGAAACTCCGCGACGGAGCCCGCCGCGGGGGCCGAGGAGTACTTGACGTCGCCGGAGAGGGTCTTTCCCAGGACCAGGTTGCTTTCGTACCAGGGCGCGGTCGTCGTCGCCCTGCAGCCGGTTGCGCAGGAGGCGCGGAACTTGGCGTCGAGGGCGGTGACGGCGTTGCTCGCAGAGGTCATCTTCACGGTGACGTGCTCGCTCCACGTCGTACCCGCCGCCGGCAGTGACGCACTGGTGGAGATCTCCAGGGTGCCGCGCCCGAGCTCCGCGCCCTTGCTGTCACGCAGGATGTAAAGGACGTTCACCCCGGTCACGCAGTAACTGAAACGCTCGTAGGAGTAGTTGCCGGGGTTGGTGAGGGAGCAGCTGCCGACGGCAGCCGGAGTGGCGGCGAGGCTCCGCGGCTGCGCCTTGGTTCGCGCGGCCGGGACGGGACTGGTGCTCACACACGCCTCGACGGCGCCCGCCCGGCGCTCCTTCGATCCTGCCTTTGTGGCCTCACAGTGTTCCCCTGACTGCTTGGGGAAGGCGCTGGTGGCGGGGGCGGTGGCGGTGGCCGGGGTGTCGGCCTGGTTCGTCAGGTCCATCCTCCCCGCGTTCCGCGGCTTCTCGTTCGCGGTCTGTGCCGTGGCCGTACCCGCCGTGGTGAGTCCCAGCGTCACTGCGGCAAGTACGGCAAGTACGGTCGACCGCGCCCGTATTCGGGTTGCGCCTCCAGGGCGTCTCTCGTGCATGTTTGTCAGATCTCTCTTCCTTGTTTCTTTGTCCTGGTGGCAGGGGGAAGGGGGGGCACCGGACGTGAAGTGCCCCCCCGGGGCAGCGGTGGGCGGCCTGCGCTCTACCGCGTCAGAGCCGTGCGAGAGGGACTCACTCGTCAGCCGACCAACTCGAAGAGATCCCTGGTGATGGCGGAGACCCCGTCCTCGACAACGTCCGCGATCTTGCCGACGACGGGCTTGACGACAGTGCTGGCGGGCTTCACTGCTGCACTCAGCCACTTGGACTGGCCGTAGGTGACCAGGCTCAGGCCGGTGCCTGCGGCGGACCACCAGAAATCGCTGCTCGTGAAGCCGTGTTCGATGCCGGTGAAGACAGTGCCGATGGCGCTCGCACCTGCGGAGACACCTGCGAGGAAGCCGGCTGCGGCGAAGGCCGGCGGGAAGACGAATCCTGCGAGAGTGCAGCCGGCGGCCAGGAGGCCGGCGCCGACGCTGACCACGTTGGCCGCGTCTGCGTAGAACTGGGCGTCGTTCCACCACTCGTCGGAGTCGGCGGGGTCCTTGGTGCCGTTGGGGTTGACTTGGTTGTTCCGGTCGTTGGCGGCGGGGTCACGCTTGGCCTCGCGGTCCGCCCGGGCCTTCTCTGCGGCTTCCTTGGCCTTGGCGGCCACTTCGGCCCGGTGCTTCTCGGCCGTGATCCGCTTGGCTTCGGAGTACGCGGCGGCGGCCTCCTTCGCGTCCGCCTGCGCGGCAAGCATGGAGGCACGGGCGGCGTTGGCCGAAGTCTGAGCGGCGGCGGAGGACTTGAGGGCGGCGCGCGCCGAGTCGATCGCCTTGTTGGCCGAGTAGTTGGCCGAGCGGGCCGCGCCACGGGCGGTCGCCGCGGCCGCCTTCGCTGTGTTGGCGGATGCCTGGGCGTCAGCGGCCGACTTGTCGGCGGCGTCCGCGTTCCGGCGCGCCTCGTCCGCGTAACTGTCGGCCTTCTTGGACGAGGCGATCGCCTTGTCCGCCCACTCCTGGGCCTTGGCGGCGTTGTTACGGGCCAGGTAGGCGGCCTGGGTCGCCCGCGCGGCGTTCTCCTGCGCCTTCTGAGCGATCTTCGCGGCGGCGGCGATGGCACCGCGGATCGCGGCGACATGGGTGGCGGTGTCGTGGTCGAGCTGGGCCGTCCGGAACTGGACCACGAGGATGAAGTTGCGGAGCATCCACGCCGGGCCCTCGAGGGCGACCTCGGCGTAGGCCTTGGTGAAGGGGCCACCGGTGTTGATGAGCTTTCCGGCGAGGACCTGGTCGTCCTCCTGTTGGGCCAGCGGGTAGTCGTGGTCGAAGAAGTAGTTGAGGGATTCGGTGGTGTTCTCGTCGAGTGCCTTGTTGGCAGCGTTGGTGACGGCCCTGCCCGCGCCATCGTTGAGGATCTTGCCGATCGCGACGCGCAGCTCCTCGTCGGAGGCCTTCTTCATGCCGATGGTGAGGAAGTCACCGATGGCCTTGGAGCTGGAACTCGCCAGGGCGAGCTGGGCGGCCTCGGCGATCTTCGGCGCGGCGATCGTCGCCACATGGAGGGTGGTCTCACGGTCGTCCTGGCCCTGGGCGAGGGCCCGATCGAGGTCGATCCAGGCGAAGACGTCGTCGTCGGAGCCCGCCAGGGCGTGCTGGGCGGCCTGCCGGGTCCAGGCGCCACGGGACTCGATCAGACCGATCGCGGCCTTGCGCCCCAGGGTCGCGGCGAGCGCCGTGTCGCCGGAGTACAGGGCCTGTTCGGCTCTGGTGGTGAGGTCCTTGATCTCCTGGGCGGTGCGCTCCGCCAGAAGGCGCTTGCCGCGGACGTCGGACAGATCGGTCGCCTCGGCGGAGGCGAGCAGCCGCGCCTCCTCGATCGCCTTCTGCTTGTCCTGCTCCAGAGTCTGGGCCTCGGCGGCGCGGGCGTTCTTCTCCACCTCGATGGCGTCGGCGACGGCCTTGGTGGCGACGTTCGCGGCCTTCACGGCCTCGTCGGCGTGCGCGGTCGACTTGTTGGCGTAGTCGATGGCCTGGCCCGCGTACTTCACGGCCTCCTCGGCGGCGGCTGCCGCCTTGTCGGCGTGGGCGGCGGCGGATTTGGCGGCGTCGCGGGCGGTGCGGGCCGCCTTGGCGGCGGCGGTCGCCAGTGCCTGGGCGGCGGAGGCCGCGTTGGTGGCACGGTTGGCGGCGCTGGTGGCGATGGCGGCCTGGCGCTTGGCCTCGGCGGCCTCCGACTGGGCGACACCGGCGGAGACGGCGGCCTGGGCTGCGGCCGTGGCGGCGGCGGCCGAATTGCGTGCGGCGGAGGCGGCGGCCGTGCCGGCGGACGCGGCCGCATCGCCGGCGATGGCGGCCTTGTCGGCGGCTGCGGCGGCGCTACGGGCCTTGGCCGCGGCGTTCTTGGCGGCGACCGCGGCGTCCTTGGCCTCCTGCGTCTTGCTCGCGTCCTTGGAGGCGGCTATCGCAGCCCTGTAGGCACGGGACGCGGCGCTGCCCGCGTTCGAGGCGGCCTGGGCGGCACCGGTGGCCGCCCAGGAGGCGCGGCGGGATGCGTTCACCGCTGCATTGGAGGCGTTGATGGCGTTGCGTGCGGCGTCCGCCGCGCCCTTCGCCGCGTTCGCCGCCTTCCGGGCAGCCGCCGCCGACTTCTTCACGTCGTTCTGGGCTGCGGACGCCTCGGCGGCGGCCTTCTGGGCGGCCTCCTTGGCCTTCCCGGCGGCGGTCTCGGCGCGGGCCGAGGCCTCCACGGCCAGGTTGGTCTCCTTCTGAGCGCGCTTGCCCTCGCGCTCGACGAGGGCCACCAGTTCCTCGATGGTCGCCGACTCCTGGTCACGGGCGCGCGCGATGTGCTGGCCGGTCTCCATGAACCACTCCACGTCGGCCGCGGTCCCCTCGAGCGCACGGCTCGCGTACTTCTGCACTTCCGAGCCACCGTTCACCAGCATGGCGCTGACCTGGACCCGGGTGTCCTCCAGGCGTGCGTCGTACTGCTTGTCGGTGAGGAAGGCGGTGAGAGCCGGTGCGGTGGCGGTGTCGAGAGCGGTGTTGGCGCTGCGCACCACCGCCTTGTCGCCGGTGGTCGAGACGGTGGTGGTTGCGACCCGGAGATCTTCGAGGATGGCCGGTTTAAAGCCGTCCTTCAGGAACGCGGCGATCGCGGCGTCGCCGCTCTCGAGAGCGGCGACGGCCTCTCTTCGCAGGCCCTTGCCCGCACGGTCCAGGCTGCGGACGATCGCGACGCGGTTGTCCTCCACCGTCTGCCTCGGCAGCGTCTCGGCGAGGAAGGTCTGGATGTCGGCGTCCGACCCGTAAAGGGCCTCGGCGGCGGCGGCCTTGACGCCCTTGCCACCGGTCAGCCACGCCCTGACGACCTTGGCGCGCTCGGTGTCCGGCAGCGGCACCGGTTCGGGTGCCGCGCCTTCTGCAGCGGCGGCGGCCGTGGGGAGGGGCGTTAAGGGTGTGGAGGCCACGGCGGCGGAGGCGGCGAGCGCGCCGAGCACGCGGCGCCGGCTCCAGAAGATTGTCTGCATCGGAGAGTTGTCCTCGTGTGAGCTGGTGACAGGGCATGCCGGATCGCACCGGCAGGGCGGTTTCCGGCGTGCCCGAAAGGTGGAATGCCGACGGACGCGAAGTGGCGTGCGTTCGCAGTTACGTGCAGTGCGGGACCATATCAACTGTCCATGCAGAGTAGGCCAATTATTTAGTCACGTTCTTCAACAGGCCTTCCAAGCACATGCCTTGATTAGCCATCAGAGACTTCTTTACACGTCCTTCACAAATCTTCGTGCAACCTTTATGAAGTGTGACGGAGGTCATGAATGAAGCATGTGGATTGCCACAGTATGCGCCGTTTTCCGCGCTCGACCTGAGGGTGGCTTCGTGTTTGCATGATGAAGAGGATGGCGATCACCGGGACGGGGGCTTCTCGCTTTGAGCCGTAAGGGAGCCTCTTCCAGCGCGAGTTGGAACGCACCCGGCAGAGCGATGCCGATAACGCATTCTGTGCACCCGAAATTCGAGACCGGTGACGAACATCCGGCCGTCAGCGACGAACTTGGGGATGCAATGAAGCAATGCAGCAGAATGTCCGTTAAGCCGCAGCGCAAGCGGATTGCGCTGCGCGCACTGGGCGCGGCCGCGGTCGGCGCCCTGGCCTGGATCACGGCGGCCACGAGCATCCCCGGCGGGGCGTCGCAGGAGACGAACCCCACCGCACTGGTCGCGGGGGAATCCCCCGGTTATGCGGTGGAGGACTTCAACTACCCGCTGGCGGACAAGATCCTGGCCGAGAAGAACATCCTCCTCAAGCGCGGTGACGGGCACATCACCCTGGCCGACTGCGCGAGTGGCGCAGGCCTTCTGGAGATCATGGCGCGGAACAAGGCGGACAAGATCTGCTTCAAGGTGGTGGGCAACTCGGGCTGGCTGACCCTGGAGATCCCGGCGGTTTACGCGATCAAGGGCAACGACTACACGACCGAGGTCGACATGACCGTAGGTGCCGAGGAGAAGTCGTTCGACCTCAACAAGAACGCCTGGACCCCGGTGGGTGAGGCCGCGGACGAAGAGGGCCGCGATCACCTGCTCGTCGAGATCAGGTCCTCCAAGTAAACACAGTCAACATTGTCATGCCCACCGCAATGCGGTCCGATGCCCACCGGACGCGCGGCCCTCGTGTCTAGGAATCCACGCTCATGCGCCTCTCCAGACGTCACCGTCTCTCCGCGTTAGCCGCTGCCCTGCTCGCGGCCCCCGTCGTACTGGGCGCCGTTCCGGCCGCGACCACCACGGCCGCGGCGCTGGGCGGAGTCGACGCCCCGGCACAGCTGAACTACGTTGCGAAGGTCAACGTCGGTGAACAGACCGCCTGCACCGGCACCCTCGTCGACCCGCAGTGGGTGCTGACCG
>NZ_RPDJ01000015.1 GCF_004023625.1 Streptomyces cavernae
TGCCCGCGTCGCCGACGACGGAGATGTCGGGTTCGGCGTCCAGCAGGTCGGTCAGGCCGCGTCGTACGACCTCGTGGTCATCCAGCAGGAAGACCCGGATCGGGTTCTGCTCGGTGAAGATGCGCGCCTCGGTCATGTCGGTCCTTTGTTCCCCGGTTGATGACGGACATGCCGGCGGTCCGTCCCGCCGATCCTCGCGCGTCCGGGGCCGGACGCACCAGGGCCGACCGGCCCCACCGCGCGCCTACGCCGAAGGCGCGCCGTCGCCCGCCGTCGAGGTGAGGCGGACACCGGTGACCAGTTCGGGGCGGATGCGGATCGCTTGGTCCATCGTCCCGGTCACCCAGGGCGTCAGCATCGTGCGGTAGCGGGCGAGGTCGGCGGGATCGGTGACCGGGAGCGCGTAACCCGTGACGACGACGCTCCAGCCGAGGTGCGTCTCGGGGTCGATGGAGTCGGCCTCGTACGCCACCACGACACCCCGGTCGTCCGCCTCGTGGGCGCGCGTGGTCAGGGCAGTGCCTTCCTGGGTGCGAATCACGATGTCACCGTTGTCCAGCAGGTGATTCACGGGCCGGATCGTCGGCAGCGCGTGCCGGGTGAAGACGATCCTGCCGAGCGACACCCCGCCCAGCAGCCGGAGCGCCTCGGCAGGGTCGAGCTCGACGGCGCGGCGTGTCGGCGCGCTCGCGGCGGGGGTCAGGCTGGTCGACATGATGGTCTTCCGTGCGGGTCGGAGGCTCACGGTGGGCGCTGTCAGCCCGGCCGGCTGCCGGGACGAAGAGGAACCCCCATCGAACGGTGCCGCGGCGGATCGCGGTAGGGCCGTTCGGCCCCATCTCACGGGTTCCCGTCTCCCTCGACGTCGCGTGACCCGCCCTCCGCTCCTCGCCGCGGGACACATGGGCCGATCGGCCCCCACCCAGGACCTGTGCGGCCCCTGCCGTCGGGCCGCCGGCGCCCCGACCCTGGCATCAGACCCCCAAACAGGAGGAGCCCCACCATGTCCCGCACCGTCATCGTCGGTTTCGACGGCTCGTCCGAGAGCCGGGCCGCTGCCGAGTGGGCAGCCCGCGAGGCGAAGCTGCGTGAGCTGCCGCTGAAGCTGGTCCACGTCTGGGAGCCCGTCCCGGAGCCCATGGCGCAGGCCCCGCTGCTCGGTGCCGAGACACAGCAGCACTGGAGCGAGCGGATCCCGCGCGAGGCGGCCGACGGTCTCAGGCTGCGGCACCCCGGGGTGGACATCACCGTCGAGCAGCGCCCCGGCCGGCCCGCGGAGGTACTTGCCGACGTCGCCGGGGGCGCCGAACTGCTGGTCCTGGGCTCCCGCGGGCTCAGTGGCGTCGGCGGCTTCCTGGTGAGCTCCGTCGGACAGGCCACCCTGGCGCACTCCGAGCGTCCCGTCGTCTTCGTCCGGGCCGGTGAACAGGCCGCCGACGAGCACGAGCCGGACCCGTCCGGCATCCCGTCCGCCGCCGGCGCATACCGACCCGTCGTCCTCGGGTTCGACCCCGTCAGCCCCGACGCGTCGGTCGTCGAGTTCGCCTTCGAGGCGGCGGTCCGCCGTGGGACCGGTCTGCGTGTCGTCCACGGCTGGGTACCGGCGCCGTACTACGCCTACGCGCTGCCCGCGGACCCGGACTTGTTCACCGTTCTGGCCAAGCAGCAGGCAGCCGCGCTGAGCGAGGCGCTTCGACCCTGGCGGGAGAGGTACCCGGCGGTCGACATCGTGGAGGAGTGCCGGACCGGCAGGGCCGCCGACGCCCTGGTCGACGCCTCCCGCGAGGCGTCCCTGGTGGTCGTCGGCCGGCGTGTCCGCCGCTCCCCGCTCGGTGCGCACATCGGCCCCGTCACCCACTCCGTACTGCACCACGCCACCGCCCCCGTCGCCGTCGTCTCGCACGGCTGACGTCCTCCGGCACGACCGACCACACAGAACGACAGGCCCGCAAGGAGAACACGATGAAAGCAGCGGTCGTACGAGCCCTCGGTGAGCCCCTCGTCATCGAGGACCGCCCCGACCCGGAGCCCGGCCCCGGCCAGGTCCGCATCCGGCTGGAGGCCTCCGGCCTGTGCCACACCGACATCCACGCCGCCCACGGCGACTGGCCGGTCAAGCCCAGCCCGCCGTTCGTCCCGGGCCACGAGGGCGTCGGCCGCGTCGAGGCGCTCGGCGACGGCGTCACCCACCTCCGGATCGGACAGCGGGTGGCCGTGCCCTGGCTCGGCCAGGCCTGCGGACGCTGCCAGTACTGCCTGTCCGGCTGGGAGACACTGTGCGAGCGGCAGGTCAACACCGGCTACGGCTGCGACGGAGGCTACGCCGAGAAGATGATCGCCTCGGCCGACTTCGCCCAGCCGGTGCCCGACGGCATCGACCCGCGCGACGCCGCACCGCTGACCTGCGCGGGCGTGACCACGTACAAGGCCCTGAAGGTCGCCGAGGTGCGACCCGCGCAACTGGTCGCGATCTCCGGGATCGGCGGACTCGGTCACCTCGCCGTGCAGTACGCCAAGATCGCCGGTGCCACCGTGGCCGCGATCGACGTCACCGACGCCAAGCTCGAACTGGCCAGGGAACTCGGCGCGGACATCCTGATCGACGCCCGCAAGGAGGACCCGGCCGAGGTCCTGCAGCGGCACGGGGGCGCGCACACCGTGCTGGCCTGCGCCGTCAACGACGCCGCGTTCGAGGCGGCGTACGGTGGACTGCGTCGCGGCGGCAAGCTCGTCATGGTCGCCCTCCCGGCCCACGGCACCGTCCGGCTGCCGATCTTCGACACCGTGCTCAAGGGCATCAGCGTCATCGGTTCCATCGTGGGAACCCGGCAGGACCTCGCCGAGGTGTTCCAGCTGCATGCGGCCGGCCGCACTCGGGTGATCTCCGTTTCCCGGGAGCTGGAGACGGTCAACGAGTCCTTCCAGGACGTCCTGCACGGCGACGTCGACGCCCGGATCGTCTTCGAGTTCCCGCAGGGAGGCTGACAGAGATGGAGCTGCCTCTGGTCGTCGGCGTCGACGGCTCCGAGCCGAGTATGCGTGCCGTGGACTGGGCGGCCGACGAGGCCGCCCTGCGCGGGGTACCGCTGCGGGTGGTGTACGCCTCGCTGTGGGAGCGGTACGAGGGCGCCGCCCTCGCCGAGGGGCTCGGCCGGACCTCGGAGCAGATCCTCGCCGACAGAATCGTCGAGGCCGCGGCCAAGCGTGCCCACCGCCGTGCGGTGGACCTGAAGATCTCCACCGAGGTGCTCGCCGAGGACCCGGTCACCGCGCTGCTGAACGAGGGCCAGTACGCCTCCGCGCTGGTGGTGGGCAGCTGCGGCCGCAGCGGGATCGCGGAGCTGCTGCTCGGCTCGGTCAGCCTCGCGGTCGCCGCCCGCGCGGGCTGCCCGGTGATCGTTCTGCGGGGCAGTCAGGACAACCGCGCGACGCCCGGGATGCGCGGACGGATCGTGCTCGGTGTCGGAGAGCCCGCCGAAGGCGCACAGAATTCGGCGGCGGTGCGCTTCGCCTTCCAGGAGGCCGAGGAACGACGGGTCGTACTGGAGGCCGTACGGGCCTGGCGCTGCCCCGCGCACGAGACCACCGACCACCCGATGCTCGCCCAGGAGCCTGCCCGGCTGCACGAGCGGCGCGCCGCCGACGAACTGGACGCGGCACTGCGCGACGTCGTGGCGGACCACCCTGCCGTCCGTCTGGAGCGGCGCACCGTCGAAGGCACCGCCCGTTCGGTGCTGCTCGGCGCCTCGACCGGAGCCGACCTGCTCGTCGTCGGAGCCCGGCGCCGCCGTGGGCACCTCGGGCTCCAGCTCGGCCGAGTCGCCCACACGGTCCTGCACCACTCCGCCTGCCCCGTCGCCGTCGTACCGCAGCCGGCGTGACCACCTGGGCGACTTCCTGTCGCCCGTAACGCCTCCACCGCTCGATGACTCGAGGAAGCCACCATGCCGAAGGCCGAACACCAGGAGAGCACCGTGCTGACCGACGACGAACTGCACACCCTGGACGCCCACTGGCGGGCCGCGAACTATCTGGCGGCGGGCCAGATCTACCTGCTGGCGAACCCACTGCTCACCGAGCCGCTGCGGCCCGAGCACATCAAGCCCCGGCTGCTCGGGCACTGGGGCACCTCGCCCGGACTCAACCTCGTCCATACCCATCTCAACCGGGTGATCAAGGCCCGCGGCCTCGACGCCCTGTGCGTGTGGGGCCCGGGCCACGGCGGCCCCTCCGTACTTGCCAACTCGTGGCTGGAGGGCAGCTACACCCAGATGTACCCGGATGTCACCCGGGACGCGGCGGGCATGGAGAGGCTGTTCCGGCAGTTCTCCTTCCCCGGCGGTGTGCCCAGCCATGTCGCCCCCGAGGTCCCGGGCTCCATCCACGAGGGAGGTGAGCTGGGCTATTCGCTGGCGCACGCGTACGGGGCCGCGTTCGACAACCCCAACCTGCTGGTGGCATGCGTGATCGGCGACGGCGAGGCGGAGACCGGGCCGCTGGCCGCGTCCTGGCACTCCAACAAGTTCCTCGACCCCGTGCACGACGGCGCGGTCCTGCCGATCCTCCACCTCAACGGCTACAAGATCGCGAACCCGACCCTGCTGTCCCGGCTCCCCGAGGCCGAACTCGACGAACTGCTGCGCGGTTACGGCCATGAGCCGATCCACGTCAGCGGGGACGACCCCCTGCAGGTGCACCGCGACATGGCCAGGGCACTCGACGACGCCCTGGACCGCATCGACCTGATGCAGAGCACGGCCCGCGAACGGGGCATCACCCAGCGCACCCACTGGCCCGTGATCGTGCTGCGCACCCCCAAGGGCTGGACCGGACCCGCCGAGGTCGACGGCGAACCCGTCGAGGGCACCTGGCGCTCCCACCAGGTACCGCTCGCCGGAGTCCGCGACAACGCCGAGCACCTGCGGCAGCTCGAGGCCTGGCTGCGCTCGTACCGGCCCGAGGAACTCTTCGACGAACGGGGCCGGCCGCGCGAGCGGGTCCTCGGCTGCGTCCCGGAGGGCACCAGTCGTCTCGGCGCCACCCCGTACGCCAACGGCGGCCTCATGATCCGCGAGCTGCCCATCCCCTCCCTCGACGCCTTCGCCGTCCCCGTCGAGAAGCCGGGCACGACCCTGCACGAGCCGACGCGGATCCTGGGCGGCCTCCTCGAAGAGATCATGAAGGCCACCTCCGCCCGCCGTGACTTCCGGCTGGTCGGCCCCGACGAGACCGCCTCCAACCGGCTGGACGCGGTGTTCAACGCCAGCGGCAAGGCATGGCAGGCACAGATGCTGCCGGTGGACGAACACCTGGACCGGCACGGCAGGGTGATGGAGATCCTCTCCGAACACCTCTGCCAGGGCTGGCTGGAGGGCTATCTCCTCACCGGCCGGCACGGACTCTTCTCCTGCTACGAGGCGTTCGTGCACATCGTCGACTCGATGGTCAACCAGCACATCAAGTGGCTGCGGACATCGAGGGAGTTGACCTGGCGCGCCCCCATCGCCTCCCTCAACTACCTGCTGACGTCGCACGTGTGGCGCCAGGACCACAACGGCTTCTCGCACCAGGACCCCGGCTTCGTCGACCACGTCCTCAACAAGTCCCCGGAAGTCGTGCGGGTCTACCTGCCGCCGGACACCAACACGCTGCTCTCGGTGGCCGACCACGCGCTGCGCAGCCGGGACTACGTGAACGTGATCGTCGCGGGCAAGCAACCCTGCTTCGACTGGCTCTCCATGGACGCCGCCCGCGTCCACTGCGCCCGCGGCGCCGGGATCTGGGACTGGGCCGGCACGGAGAACGGCGGCGAACCGGACGTCGTCCTCGCCTGTGCCGGTGACGTGCCCACCCAGGAGGTCCTCGCGGCGTCCGCGCTGCTGCGCCGCCACCTGCCCCAGCTCGCCGTCCGCGTCGTCAACGTCGTCGACATGACCAGGCTCATGCCGCGCGAGGAACACCCGCACGGCATGAGCGACTTCGAGTACGACGGGCTGTTCACCACCGACAAGCCGGTGATCTTCGCCTACCACGGCTACCCGTGGCTGATCCACCGTCTCACCTACCGCCGCACCGGCCACCCCAACCTGCACGTCCGCGGCTACAAGGAGATGGGCACCACCACGACCCCGTTCGACATGGTCGTCCGCAACGACATGGACCGCTACCGGCTGGTGATGGACGTGATCGACCGGGTACCCGGCCTCGGCGTCCGCGCCGCCGCGATCCGCCAGCAGATGGCCGACGCCCGCACCCGCCACCACGCCTGGATCCGCGAACACGGTACGGACCTGCCGGAGGTGGCGGACTGGACCTGGTCCGCCTGAAGCCCCCGTCCACAGAGGAGTTCACCGTCATGACCGTACGCGTCGGCATCAACGGCTTCGGCCGCATAGGCCGCACCTATCTGCGCGCGGCACTGGACCGCGCCGAGGCGGGCACCCAGCACGTCGAGGTGGTCGCGATCAACGACATCGCCCCGCCCGCCACCCTCGCCCACCTGCTGGAATACGACTCGACGTTCGGGCGCATCGGACGCGACGTCACCCACGACGACAGCTCCATCACCGTGGACGGCCGCCGTATCGCCGTCACCGCCGAACGCGACCCCGCCGCCCTGGCCTGGTCCGACCACGGCGCCGACATCGTCGTCGAGTCCACCGGCCGCTTCCGCGACCGCGACTCCGCCGCCCTGCACCTGAAGGCCGGCGCCCACACCGTGCTGCTCTCCGCGCCCGGCAAGAACGCGGACGCCACCATCGTGCTGGGCGTCAACGACGACACCTACGACCGCGAACGCGACCGGATCGTCTCCGCCGCCTCCTGCACCACCAACTGCGTCGCCCCCATGGTCAAGGTGCTGCACGAACGCTTCGGCATCGACCGCGGCGTGATGACCACCATCCACGGCTACACCAACGACCAGTCCCTGCTCGACGGCCCGCACAAGGACCTGCGCCGGGCCCGCTCGGCGGCCCTGAGCATCATCCCGACCAGCACCGGCGCCGCACGCGCCGTCGGCCTGGTGGTGCCGGAACTCGACGGCGCCCTCGACGGCATCGCCGTGCGCGTGCCCGTGGAGGACGGCTCGCTCACCGACCTCGCGGTCGTGCTGAACCGCGAGGCGACCCCGGAGGAGATCAACGCCGCGTTCGAGGAGGCCGCCGAGGGCCCGCTCAACGGGATCCTCCGCGTGTCCAAGGCACCCATCGTCTCCCGGGACGTCATCGGCGACCCCGCCTCCTGCGTCTTCGACCCGGCCCTCACCCAGGCCAACGGCACCCTGGTCAAGGTCTTCGGCTGGTACGACAACGAGTGGGGCTACACCAACCGGCTGTTGGACCTCACCCACCTGGTGGCAGACGACCGATGAACACGACGGCCGGCGGCGAAGCCGTGCCCCGCGCACTGCGGGGCACGGCAGCCGTGGTCTTCGACACCGACGGCGTGATCACCGACTCGGCGCGTGTGCACGCCGCCGCGTGGAAGGCGGCCTTCGACGCGTTCCTGCCGGGCGGCCGCCCCTTCGACGCACGGGACGACTACCTGCGCTACGTCGACGGCAAGTCGCGTCTCGACGGCGCACGGTCTTTCCTCGAGTCCCGGGGGCTCAGGCCGACCGCAGAAGAAATCCGGCAGGTGGCGGCCCGGAAGGAGGCACTGTTCACGGCCGGGCTCCGTGAACGCGGCATCGACGCCTACCCCGGCACCGTCCGACTGCTGCGCACCCTGCGCGCTGCCGGGGTGCCCCTGGCCGCCGCCTCCGCCTCCCGGCACGCCCGCGAACTCCTGGAACACGCGCAGGTACGGGACTTCTTCGACGCGGTCGTCGACGGCTCCGAAGCCGCCCGGCTGAGCCTGCCCGGGAAACCCGACCCGGCCCTCTTCCTGGAGGCGGCCCGCCGACTCGGCGTCCCCGCCGACCGCGCGACCGTCGTCGAGGACGCGCTGGCGGGCGTCGAGGCGGGACGGCGCGGCGGCTTCGGGCTTGTGGTCGGGGTGGACCGGGCGCGTACCCCCGGGACCCGGGCCGCCCTGCTGAAGCACGGTGCGGACCTCGTGGTCGAGGATCTCGGGGAACTGCTCGGCTGAGCCCGCTCCGCGGGGCGCTCCCTCCGGACCGGTACGCAGGCCGCCCCCGTCCGGCACACCGGAAGACCATCCCCGTCCGGCGCACCTGAGACGATCCCAGTCCGGGACCGGCACACCTGAGCGCACCGGTGTCACGTCGGTCCCCGGACCCCTCCGGTCGGTGGCCTTCTCGTCCGCAGAGGTGACGGCACCCCGCCGTCAGCAGATCCGCGGAAGCAGCTCACCCAGCGGCATGTCCACGATGCGCCGGGCGCCGACCAGGGTGTGCAGGGTCACTCGTCCCGGCTCCCCTTCCGGCAGCACCTCGCCGATCCGGACCGCGCTCGCGCCCTCCGGGACGGAGCGCAACGCGGCCAGCGCGTCGTCCGCCGCCGCGGCGGCGACGAAGGCCACCAGACAGCCCTCGTTGGCCACGACCAGCGGATCGAACCCCATGAGGTCGCACGCGGAGGCCACGGCCGTGGGGACCGGCACCGCGCTCTCGTCGATCTCGACGGCGACCGAGGAGTCGCGGGCGATCTCGTTGAGGGCGGCGGCGAGACCACCCCGGGTCGGGTCCCGCAGGACGTGCACATCCGCGCCGAGCGGGACCAACGCCGACACCAGCCGGTGCATCGGCCTGGTGTCCGAGGCGATGTCGCTCTCGAAGCCGAGCCCCTCGCGTGCGCTGAGCACGGTCATGCCGTGCAGCCCGACCGGCCCGGACAGCAGCACCGCGTCCCCGGGGCGGGCGAGCGCGGCCGACGGATGCAGCGAACCGTGCCGCTGCCCGATGCCGGTGGTGTTGATGAACAGCCGGTCGGCGGCGCCACGGCCCACGACCTTGGTGTCCCCGGTGACCACGGGCACCCCGGCGTCCTGGGCCGCCTTGCCCAACGAGGCGAGCACGGCCCGCAGTTCGGAGAGCGGCAGTCCCTCCTCGATGATCAGGGACACCGACAGCGCGAGCGGCCGGGCACCCCGCATGGCCAGGTCGTTGACCGTGCCGTGCACGGCCAGCGAGCCGATGTCACCGCCGGGGAAGAAGAGCGGACTGACCACGAAACTGTCGGTACTGACGACGAGTTCACGGTAGCCGGGCAGCAGCGCCGCGTCCTCCAGCGGGCCGGAGCCACCGTCGACGGCGGGCAGGACGAGCCGCTCGAGCAGCTCCGCGGTGAGCCGGCCACCGGCGCCGTGGCCGAGCAGCACGACCTCGTCCTCGTGGACGGGCGTGGGGCATTCGAAGGTCATGCCGTCCTCCTGCTCTCACTGGTGGTGCTGCGCTCCGTGCTGCCGGTCCTCCTGGTGCGCCCCGCCGAGTAGAAGGCGGCGCAGGTGCCCTCGGACGACACCATGGGCGCGCCGAGGGGATGGCGAGGGGTGCAGCGTGTGCCGTAGGCGGTGCAGTCGGTGGGCAGCCGGGCCCCGGTGAGGACGGCACCGGCTATGCACTCCGGGTCCTCCGCCGGCCGCAGCCCCGCCACGTCGAAGCGGTGCGCGGCATCGAACTTCCGGTAGCCTTCGGCGAGTTCGAGTCCGCTGGCGGGCAGCGCCCCGATACCGCGCCAGGCGCGGTCGGTGACGCGGAAGACCTCGCGCACCGCGTCCTGCGCTTCGGTGTTCCCGGAACGGCGCACGGCCCGCGCGTACTGGTTCTCCACCTCGTACCGGCCCGACTCCAGCTGCCGTACGGCCATCAGGATGCCCTCCAGCAGGTCGAGCGGTTCGAAGCCCGTCACCACGATCGGCACCCGGTGGCGGGCGGCGATCGGCTCGTACTCGCGCCAGCCCATCACCGCGCACACATGCCCGGCCGCCAGGAACGCCTGCACCTCGCAGTCGGGGTCGTCGAGCAACGCCGTCATGGCGGGCGGCACGAGGACATGGCTGACGATCAGGGAGAAGTTCGCCAGACCCAGGCGGGCGGCGTGCAGGACGGCCGTCGCGTTGGCGGGGGCGGTGGTCTCGAACCCCACGGCCAGGAAGACCACTTCCCGGTCCGGATGGTCGGCCGCGATGCGTACGGCGTCCATGGGGGCGTAGACGACCCGGACGTCCGCGCCCCGCGCCCGCAGTGACAGCAGGTCCGTGTCACTGCCCGGCACCCGCAGCATGTCGCCGAAGCTGGTGAGGATCACGCCCGGGCGGGACGCGATGACCATGGCCCGGTCCAGGGTCTCCAACGGGGTCACACAGACCGGACAGCCCGGCCCGTGGATCATCCGCATGCCGGCGGGCAGCAGTTCGTCGATGCCCTGGCGGACGAGGGTGTGTGTCTGACCGCCGCACACCTCCATGATCCGCCAGGGGCGCGTGACGGTGTCCCGCAGTTCGTCCAGCAGGCGCCGGGCGAGCACCGGGTCGCGATACTCGTCGAGGTACTTCATCGTCCCGTTCCCATCCACGTCAGGGGCCGGAGCGGATCCGTCATCGGTGCGAGAGGTCGAGGCGGATGTCGACGACCCCTTCGACGGCCCGTACCGCACGGGCCACGACGGGGACCAGGGTCCGCTCGGCCATGGTGCCGCCCAGCGTGACCACGCCCTCCGACACGCTGACCGTGAGCGGCCGGTCCGTCGGGAGGCGGCCGAGGACGGAGTCCCGGATCTCCTCGGCGATCTCCGCGTCGGGACGCAGGAACACCTTGAGCAGATCACCGCGGCTGACCACGCCCTGCAGCATCCCGACCGCGTCGACGACGGGCAGCCGCTTGACCCGCCGGCGGGCCATGATGCGGGCGGCCTCCGCGAGTGAGGCGTCCGCGTGGACGGTGACCGCCGGCGCGCTCATCAGCTCGCCCGCGGTCAGCGCACCCGCCTTGATCCGCTCCTCGATCGCCCCCTCGTCGTCGGCCGCGCCCCGGAACTCCTCCTTGGGCAGCAGATCGGCCTCCGAGACCACGCCGATGACGCGCCCCTCGCCCTCAAGCACCGGCAGGGCACTGACCTTCCACTGGTCGAACAGCTCGACGATCTCCTTGAAGGGGGCGTCACGTCCGACCGCGACGACGGTGTGCGTCATCACTTCGCTCACGGTGTACGGAGATTCAGGCATCGGAGCCTCCCGAGGTGCGGACGACCGTCAGGTCGAGGAAATGGGTGGAGCAGGAGATGCACGGGTCGTGGTTGCGGATCGCCCGCTCGCACAGGGTGGTCAGTTCCGCGTCGTCGGCGTCGTGTTCGGCGATGGCGTGCTGGGCGAAACGGCGCAGGTCGTCCTCGATGGCGCCCTGGTTCTGCGCGGTGGGCGGCACGAGCAGCGCGTCGGTCACGGTGCCGCTCTCATCGAGTTCGTAACGGTGGTAGAGCAGTCCGCGCGGAGCCTCGGTGGCGCCGTGGCCGATACCGGCGGCCGGCGGCACCTCGGTGTGCGGGCGGCCGGGCGGCTCGTACGCGTCGATGATCCGCAGTGCCTCGTCGACGGCGTACACGATCTCGACCGCCCGTACCAGGATGGACCGATACGGATTGCGGCACACCGCACCCTCGCGCGGGTCACCGAGCCCCGCCTCCACGGCCGCCTCCCGTGCCACCGGCGACAGCTGTCGCCCACTGATCGCGAACCGGGCCAGGGAGCCGGTGAGATGGCGGTGTCCGTCGAGACGTGAGTGCAGTGCGGTGGAGTGGGCGAGGTGCGTCTCCTGGACGCGGTGCGTGAAGTGCCGCACCGGGAAGGAGCCGAAGGTGCCGTCGGAGCGCAGAACGGAAGGGGTTCCGCTCTCGATGGCGTACGTGTGCGGAGCGGCCAGAGCGAGCAGGTCGGCGTCCACCCGGGCGTCCGGGAAGTCGAATCCGGACACCCAGCGCACGGTGTCCCAGGCGTCCTCGCTCGCCCGCCTCAACTCCTCTTGCAGCGGGCGGAGCTCGGAACGCGCCGGAACCCTGTGAAAACCGCCCACCCGCACGTTGACCGGATGCACGGCCCGTCCGCCGAGGAGTTCCAGCAGGGAGTTGCCGGCCTTCTTCAGCCTGAGTCCCCGCTCCACCTCGGCCCGGTGTGTGCGGGCCAGCTCGATCGCGCTCGCCCGGCCCAGGAAGTCCGGCGCGTGCAGCAGGTAGACATGCAGGGCCTGGCTCTCGATCCATTCGCCGCAGTACAACAGCCTGCGCAGCGACTTGATCGCCGGATCGACCGTCACCCCGCAGGCGTCCTCGATCGCCGCGCAGGCACTCATCTGGTAGGCCACCGGGCAGATCCCGCACACCCGGGCGGTGATGTCCGGCGGCTCGGTGTACGAACGGCCGCGCAGGAACGCCTCGAAGAAGCGGGGCGGTTCGTAGATGGCGAGCCGCGCCTCGGTGACCGTGCCGTCGTGGACGCGCAGACGCAGCGAGCCCTCGCCCTCGACCCGGGAGAGCGAACCGACGTGCAGGACACGGGATCCACGGTGCGTCACTTGGCCACCCCCTCTTCCGACGGGCGGGACTCCCTGCCGGCGGCGTCGAAAGCCGGTGCGTTGAAGGTGTGCAGAAAGCGGACCGTGGCCTCCTCGTCCATGCCGTCACGGCGCAGCAGCGGGATCAACGCGGGCAGGTTCACCGAACCGGACGGGCCGAAACAGCCGTAGCAGCCGCGCCCGTACGCCGGGCACAGGGCGCCGCATCCGGCGTGCGTCACCGGGCCGAGGCACGGGGTGCCGTGGGCGACGGTGACGCAGACCGTGCCGCGCCGCTTGCACTCGAAGCACACACTGTGGTCCGGCACGTCGGGCTTGCGTCCGGCGAGGAACGCTGTGATCACCTCGAGCAGCTGACGGCGGTCTATCGGGCAGCCGCGCAGTTCGAAGTCGACGTCCACGTGCGCCGACACGGGCGTGGAGGTGGCGAGTGTGTCGATGTACTCGGGGCGGGCGTAGACCGTGCGCCGGTACTCGTCGACGTCCGCGTAGTTGCGCAGGGCCTGGATGCCGCCGGCGGTCGCGCAGGCGCCGATCGTCACCAGATGGCGCGCGGCGGCCCGGATCGCGTGGACACGCTCGGCGTCCTGCGGGGTGGTCACGGATCCCTCGACGAGCGCCAGGTCGTAGGGTCCCGGCGCCACCGCGCTGGAGGCCTCCAGGAAGTGGGCGATCTCCACCCGGCCCGCCAGCGCGAGGAGTTCGTCCTCGCAGTCCAGCAGGGTCAGCTGACAGCCGTCGCAGGAGGCCAGCTTGAACACGGCGAGTGTGGGTGTCCTCGTTCCGCTGGTCGCGTCCATCTCACAACTCCCTCACCGACAGCAGGGATTCGACCTGGTCCCAGCCCACCACCGGACCGTCGCGGCACAGCAGCAGCGGCCCGAGCTGGCAGTGCCCGCAGTGCCCGGTCGCGCAGCGCATGTTGCGTTCCAGCGAGACCCGGATCCGCGCCCGGGGCACACCCCGGTGGTGGAGTTCCCGGGCGGTGGCGCGGATCATCGGCTCCGGTCCGCACACGAACGCCCAGGTGCCCGCCGGGTCGAATCGGGCCCGGCCCAGCAGCTGGGTGACGACACCGACGTCTCCGTGCCAGTGGACGTCGGGCCGGTCGACGGTCACTCCCGTGTACGCGGACCGCCAGAACTCCCACTCCTTCCGGCCGATCAGGTCGTCGGGGGTACGCGCACCGATGAGCACGTTCACCCTGCCGTACGACTCCGGCTCCGCCAGCGCACGCAGGACGAGGGGTCGCAACGGCGCCAGACCGATGCCACCCGCCACCACGAGGACGTCCCGGCCGTACGCCCGCTCGAGCTCCCAGCCGGTGCCGTACGGTCCGCGCAGACCGATCACATCGCCGACGCGCGCCGCGCACAGCCCCTCGGACACGGCCCCCACCGCGCGGACGGTGTGCGCGAGACCGCCCGTGGCCTGGATGGAACTCATCGAGACGGGGATCTCGCCGCGACCGAAGCAGTGCACCATCGCGAACTGGCCCGGTACGAAGTCGCGAAGCGCCTCGCAGACCGGTTCGAGCCGCAGTGTCACCGTGTCCGAAGTCTCCGGACTGCGGGAGACCACGCGGTGTGGCACCGGTACGGCGGTCATGACCGGCCACTCCTGTCGCTCTTGTCGTTCCGGTCGTAGGTTCCGTACAGGTCGACGAGCCGGGCGCGGGAGGCGTTGAGCCGGTGGGCCAGCACCCGGCCGACCCAGTGGCCCACCGCCCGGCCGAAGTCCGGCTCGTGCTCGCACATCAGCCGGACGGCGACCGCGTCGAACTCGTAGGCCTGCACCGGGGTCATGGTCCGGGCGCTCAGCTGCCAGACGAACGGCTCGAAGAGCCAGGACCAGCCGACGAGATCGCCGACGCCGAGCGTCTCGACCACGGGCGGACGAAACCCCGGGACATACATCTCCAGGGCGACCGTTCCGTTCCGGACGATCCAGAAGCGGTCCGCTCGTCCGCCCTCCTCGAAGATCCTCGCGTCCTGCGGGAAGCGGATCTCCCGGGCGATGCGCACCAGGCGCTCCCGGTGCTCGGCGGGCAGGGCGTGGTTCATGCGCAGGGTGATCGAGGGGTTCATCGCTCCGTCTCCGTCCATCGCTCCGTCCCGTGTGCGGCGGCCGCCGTCTCATGACCGACGGACGTCGCCTCGTGTTCGGCGTGCAGCGCGGCGACCTCCTCCGTGATGTCGATCCCGGCCGGGCACCATGTGATGCACCGTCCGCAGCCGACGCATCCGGAACCGCCGAACTGGTCGTACCAGGTGGAGAGCTTGTGGGTGAGCCACTGCCGGTAGCGGCTCCGCCCCGAGGAACGCACCGGGCCCTCGTGGAGATGGGAGAAGTCCAGATCGAAGCAGGAGTCCCAGCGCTGCCACCGCTCGCTGTGGTCACCGGTGAGGTCGGTGACCTCCTCCGTGGTGGTGCAGAAGCAGGTGGGGCAGACCATGGTGCAGTTGCCGCAGGTCAGACAGCGCTCGGCCACGTCGTCCCAGCGGTCGGCGTCGAGGCTCTCGCCGAGCAGCGCGCGCAGGTCGACCGGGGGAAGCGAGCGGCCCATACGGTCGCGGGCCGCGTCCACCGAGGTCCGTGCGGTCACCTCGGTGGCCAGGTCGGCCGAACGGTGCGGGATGCGGTCCAGCAGTCGGCGGCCCGCCTCGCTGCCCGCACGGGCGAAGAAGCGGTGGCCGTCCTCGTCGACCACCTCGGTCAGGGCGAGGTCGTAGCCGGTGTCCGCCGCCGGGCCGCCGCCCGCCGAGACGCAGAAGCAGGTCGCACCCGGTGCGGTGCACTCGGCGGCGATCAGCAGCGCGCCCCTGCGGCGCCTGCCGTAGCCGGTGTCCGCGTGGCGACCGCCGGTCAGGACGCGGTCCTGGACGGCGATGGCGCGCAGGTCGCAGGGGCGCACGCCGAGGAACGCGTACGACGGTGTCGCCGCCTCTTCCTCCGTGAAGGTCACCTCGCCGTCCGGTGCGCGGTCGGCGCTCCACAGACGTTCGCGCTGGGGGTGCAGACAGTTCTTCCAGGACTGCGGGCCCGCGCTGTGCGCGAAGGCGGCGCCGTCCTCGCAGGGAACCAGACGGTACCGGCCGGCGTCGAGCTCGACGCCCCAGCCGTAGGGGAGCTCTGCCGCGGAGGACAGCTCCGCCAGGACGATAGCGCCGTCGCGGACGGTGGGGCCGATGACGGTCCTGCCGTCGGACCTCAGGACCGTGACAAGCGCATCGAGCCCGTCGCGGTCCAGTACCGCCGTAACCTCGGCGTCGGTGACGGTCATCGCGATCCTCCTGGTCGGAGCAGCAGCGTTTGCGTCCACCTCCAGCGTCGGCCTGTCGGGTGGCCGGTGGCATGGGCCATACGGGCCCTTCGACGGGCCGGTCGGGCAACGGCAAGGGGCAGTTGGTCCCGGGCGGGGTTTCGCCCTGCCGCCCGCGTCCCCACGGGACAGAGCCCCCGCGGCCCGCAGGCTCGGAGCACGGGACCGGGCCCCGGTGACGGGCCGGTGACGGGTGGAGACAACACCGCACAGCCACCCGCACCACCCGCATCCCGACCTCAGGGCAGCCTCTCGCCCAGCTCCCCCTCCACGGCGCTCCCCATGGCTCGCAAAACCTCCAGCGTCCGCAAGGCCTCCTTCTCGTCCACCTCCGTGATCGCGAACCCCACATGCACGATCACGAACGTCCCCACCTCAGCCCTCGGCGTACAGCTGAGGCAGACCTCCCGCCGCACTCCACCGAAGTCGACCGTCCCCATCCGCAGCCCCGCGTCCTCATGGACCTCCAGCACCCGCCCCGGAATCCCCAGACACATCCCGTCTCACCTCTCCCGGGCCAGCCGCGCGGCGGCCACGGCGGCCTGCCCGTAGCTGATCCCGCCGTCTCCGACGGGCACCTGTTCGCCGACCAGTACGCGCAACCCCTGCGCCCGCAGCCGGCGCCTGATCTCAGTCAGCAGCCGCTGGTTGACGAAGCAGCCACCGCCCAGACACACCGTCCGGGGCGCGCCGTCGGCCACGGCCGCTGCGACGAGGTCGGCGGTGGCGAGGGCCAGCGTGAGGTGGAAGGCCGCCGCCAGCCGGACGACGGGCTCTCCGTCCAGTCGGCGCCGCAGCAGGTCGGACAGGGTGGGCGCGGAGTCGTACACCCACAGGCCCTGCGCCCGTACGACCCGGTGGGCGAGCGGAACGGCGTGCTCGTCGCCCGCCGCCGCCTCCAGGAGGACGGCCGCCTCGCCCTCGTACCCGACGGTGCCGGCGATTCCCAGCAGCGAGGCGACCGCGTCGAAGAGCCGTCCGGCGCTGGAGGCGCGCGGGCAGTTGATGTCCCGGGTGATCATGGCCCGTACGGTGGCTGCCTCCGCCGGGTCGAGCCGGTCCGTGAAAGGACTGGTGAGCCATGGGTACGGGCGCGGCGTGCCCAGCACCTCGCCGCCCAGGAGGTGCCCGAGGGCGGTGCGGGACGGGTGACGTACTGCCGCGTCGCCGCCCGGCAGAGGCGCGGTCGAGAACCTGCCCACGCGCCGGTAGCCGGTCAGATCCGCCAACAGGATCTCCCCGCCCCACAGGGTGCCGTCGTCCCCGAGCCCCAGACCGTCGTAGGCGACCCGAGGAACCGGCCCCGCACCCCGTGCTCGGCCGCGCAGGCGGCGACATGTGCGTGATGGTGCTGGACGGGCATGCGGCGCAGTGGCTGCCGCCGCGCCCACTGTGTCGACAGATAGCCGGGGTGCAGGTCGTGCGCCAGAACGGCGGGTTCCACCCCGGTGAGCCTCTTGAGATCGTCGTACGACTTGCGGAATGCCTCGTACGTGGCCTCGTCCGCCAGGTCGCCGGTGTGCGGCCCCAGGTGGGCGCGCCCATCGGCGGCGAGCGTGAAGGTGTGCTTGAGATGGGCGCCCGTTCCGGCGACCGGTGTGTTCTGACGGCGCACCGGGAGAGGGAGCGGGGCGGGGGCGAGGCCGCGCGCCCGGCGCACGGTGATCCGGGTCCGTCCGGTGAACTGGACGACGGAGTCGTCGTAGCGGGCCCGGATGGGCCGGTCATGGGTGAGGAAGCCGTCGGCGATCGCGGCCAGGGTGCGCCGGGCCTCGGAATCGTCGACGGCGATCGGTTCGTCGCTGACGTTGCCACTGGTGACCACGAGCGGCCGGGCCAGGTCGTCCAGGAGCAGGTGGTGCAGCCCGGTGGTGGGGAGGAAGAGGCCGACGCGGGCCAGGCCCGGATGGACCTCGGGGGCGAGACGATGGCCGGTGGGCCGGGGGTGCCGCGCGAGCAGCACCACGGGGCGCTCGGCGGACGTCAGTGCCTCCCGTTCCGCGCCGCTGATCCTCGCCGGCCCGGCCGCCGCCGCCAGGTCGCGCACCATCACGGCGAACGGTTTCGCCGGTCGCCGTTTGCGCCGCCGCAGCTCGGCCACGGCCCGCGGGTCGCCGGCGTCGCACACCAGCTGGTAGCCGCCGAGCCCCTTCAGCGCGACGATCCCGCCGTCGGCGATCGTCTTCACGGCCGCTCGCAGCGCGTCCTCGTCGCGCAGATCGTCCCAGGCGAGGGCGGGGCCGCAGACGGGGCAGGCGATGGGCTCCGCGTGGAAGCGCCGGTCGCCGGGATCGGCGTACTCGGCCGCGCAGTCCGCACACAGCGGGAAGCGCCGCATGGTCGTACGGACCCGGTCGTAGGGCAGGTCCTCGATGATCGTGGCGCGCGGGCCGCAGTCGGTGCAGTTGATGAACGGGTAACGGTGGCGCCGGTCGCCGGGATCGCGCAGCTCGCGCAGGCATGCTTCGCAGATCGCCGCGTCGGGTGGGATCTCCCGGGGTGCGCTCGCCGTGGTGCGCCCCGGTGCGCTGTTCCACACGCGGAACCCGCCACCGCGCGGTACCCGTCGCGGCGTGCCGGCCACGGCCGGGACCGTGCCCGCAGGCAGGTCGGTGCCCGCACTCGCACCCGGGAACGGGGACGAGCCCGAGCCCACGCCTGCGCCTGTGCCAGTGCCCACGCCTGCGCCTGTGCCAGTGCCCACGCCTGCGCCTGTGCCAGTGCCCACGCCTGCGCCTGTGCCAGTGCCCACGCCTGTGCCAGTGCCCACGCTTGTGCCCGTGCCCGTGCCCGCGGACGGTCCCGTGCCGGGGGCCGGGTCGCCCGGCGAGGCCGAGCCGGGGGCCGCGGGCGGGGCCGGGGCCGGGGCCGGGTACGAGGCCGGGGGACCCGTGTGCGAGGCCCCGCGCCCAGGGCTGAGATGGACCCGGCGCACCCGGGCCAGTGCCGGTGCCTCGGCCTGCAGGCGTGCCGCGAATTCCTCTATGACGGCCGGTTCTCCGCATACCTCGCCCTCGACGTGCCCGTTCACATTGGCCACCCAGCCGTCCAGGCCGAGCGTGGCGGCGGTGCGGTACACGAAGGGGCGGAACCCGACGCCCTGGACGGTCCCGTACACCTCGAAACGCCGCACGGTCCGTTCGGTCATGATGACCTCCTGGCGGCAGCGTCGCGATGGCGGACGATCTCGTCCTCGACGGATGCGGCGAGCGGCTCCACGACGGACGCGACGGCGGGGGAAAGGCCGGTGCCGAGCGCGCTGTCCGCGCCCTCGACGGCGTAGACGACCAGACGGCCCGGCAGTCGGCCCAGTACGCGGGCGAGTTCCACGGCCTCGCCGAGCCCGAGCCCATGCGTGCTGGTGGTCGTCGGCCGTTCGAGGAACTCGGCGTCCAGTGCGAGGCGGTGGACGCGGCCCGGCTCGCCGGGGTGCGCGTGGGCCGCGTCGACCACGACCACGAGAGCGGCGCCCTCCCACAGGCCGATGAGCCGCCCTGGGTCGCCGTCGCAGGTGGCGAGAACGGTGCCCGGTGGCAGCGGCCGCTGCTCGGCCCGCTCGCGCAGCCGGGCGACAACCGCACAGCCGACACCGTCGTCGCGCCGGAACTCGTTCCCGACGCCGACCACGGCGATGCGTGTGCGCGTCCTCATACAGCTCACGGTGCGCCGTGGGGCAACCGTCACAAAAGGGCCGAACGGCCTGTCCGGAGGGGCCGATCCTCCTCCTCCTCCTCCGCACCCCCACCCCGTCGCGCTCGCCCCGATGCGATCTGCGAAACGAACAACATGCTGAATTGCACAATCCATCAGTCGGGCCCTCGCCCGTTTCACTGCCCTCCTGACCACCGGCTCGGACCTGGCGGAGGTCCGGCGCGGCCCGTGTCGGGATCTGCTCGCCGGGCTGACCGTCGCGATCGTGGCGCTGCCGCTCGTGCTCGGTTTCGGTGTCTCCTCGGGGCTCGGGGCTCGGGGCTCGGGGCCGAGGCGGGCCTTGCGACCGCCGTGGTCGCCGGTGCCCTCGCCGCGGTGTTCGGCGGGTCGAATGTCCAGGTGTCGGGGCCGACCGGGGCCATGACGGTGGTGCTGGTGCCGATCGTCGCGCGGCACGGGCCGACGGGCGTGCTGACCGTCGGGCTCATGGCGGGCGTCATACTCGTCGCACTGGCCATGCTGAGGGCCGGAAAGTACATGCAGTACGTGCCGGCGCCGGTCGTCGAAGGTTTCACACTCGGCATCGCCTGTGTGATCGCGTTGCAGCAGGTTCCGAGCGCCCTCGGCGTGCCGAAGCCGGAGGGGGGACCGGGCCCTTGTGGTGACGGGCCGCGCTGGCGGAGTTCGCGCAGCCGCCGAACTGGACCGCCGTGGCACTCGCGCTGGCGGTTGCCGTGACCATGCTGCTCGGCGCCCGGTGGCGGCCGACCGTCCTGCTGGCCTCGGGGATCCTCGCGGGCCAGCGACAGGTCCTCGGCTCCGTCGGCGTACTGGAACTGCTCGGCCGCCAGGGTCGTGAGTACACGACGACGCCGGAGGCGATCCGGGGTGCGCGGGACCACCTGGAGGCCGCGGGACTGCTGCGGCCGGTACCCGCCGTCCCCGCGGGGGCGGATTCGGTCGGAAGCCCTGCCGCGGGCGAGGATGGGCCGCATGGCTGAGACACGTGGGCGGAGGAGAACGGCACGATGAGTACGCCGCTGTACCAACTGAAGGCCGAGTTCTTCAAGACACTGGGACACCCCGCCCGCATCCGTGTGCTCGAACTGCTGAGCGAGCGCGAGCATGCCGTCGCCGAAATGCTGCCCGAGGTGGGGATCGAGCCCGCGCATCTGTCGCAGCAACTCGCCGTACTGCGCCGCGCCAACCTCGTCGTCACCCGCAGGGAAGGCTCGAACGTCTACTACTCGCTGACCAGCCGAGATGTGGCCGAACTCCTGAAGGTGGCGCGGACCATCCTGTCCGGCCTGCTGGCGGGACAGGCCGAACTCCTCGCCGATCTCCAGGCGGCGCGGCCGACCGCCGAGCCGCCGCCCTGACGTGAGCGAGACCCGTCTCCTGACCGATGACGCTCGACCGCCGGGCGGACGGAGGTCCGCCGGCGGGGCCCGGGCGTCACCGATCGGCACGGATGGCGGAGATGTACCGAGTGAAGACGTCAGACCGGACCAGCAGACGCGTGCGGAGGACCGCGCCCCCGGGCTCGTCCCCGATCAGGATGATCCGGCTCCAGGCGTACATGAGGCCGGTGTCGACCCGGACGACCTCCCACGCGCTCGGAAGGCCTCCTGAAGTTACTCGGCGTCGGTCCGATCACCGCGGCTCAGATCCTGGTCAGCTGGTCGCACCCGGGCCGGTTCCGTTCCGAGGCCGCCTTCGCGTCCTTCGCCGGTGTCGCCCCGATCCCGGCTCATCCGGCCTGACCAACAAGCACCGGCTCAACAGGGGAGGAGACCGCCAACTGACCCGACCGATGCACACAATCACCCTGATCAGGACGCGGCTGGACCCCGTCACGAAGGCGTACTTCGCCCGCCGAATCAGCGAGGGCAAGAGCCCCCGCGACGCGCAGCGATGCCTGAAGCGCAACGTCTGCCGCCAGATATTCAAGATCCTCGAACGACGAAACCAGCCGAACACGGAAGAGCTGCCTCAAGCCAATTGACCAGACACAGCAGCCTCGGGGGAGACCGACCGGCCCCCCGGGGCCGCCTGCCCCGTCGGCGCCGCTGCTATGCGCAGCCCTGCTGCGGCGGTTGAGCCGGCCCGCGACTGCTGGATCATTCTTCGGCCCGGGACTTGCCGACGGGCTCGGGCCCGCCTCCTCTTGGCTGGAGACGGAGCCCGGACGCATCGCGGAATTGCCCCTGATCACCGAGCCGCCGCACTATGCCCTGCGCATACCAATGTCGCCGGTTCAGTTGTCCCGTACGGCGAGCAGCCGCATGAACACGAACCTGCCCGAGATGTAGGAGTGCGCGGACTCACGGCACACACGCTCATGGAAGAACCGGGTGTACGCGTTCTTTCGTGGCCCTTCCGGCATCTCCTTGAGCAGCTCGGACACATGCTCGGGAAGCCCCTCAAGCGCGTGGATGATTCCGGGCGTGATGTCCTCCTCCTCCAGCACACGCAGCCCCGCGTCCGTCACCTTCTTGCGCAGTTGCGGCAGTTCGCTGGTCCACCACTCGTCCGCGAACAGCAGGTGTCCACCCGGCCGCAGCACCCGCCGTGCCTCGGCGAAGAACCGGTCCACGTGCGGATAGCAGTGGGCGGACTCGATGTTCACCACCGCGTCGAAACTGGCGTCGGCGAACGGCAGTTGCTCTGCGTCGCCGTGGACGAAGCTGAGCCCGTCGTACTGGTGCACACGGCTGCAGAACGCGACGTTGGCCGGCGAGTAGTCGAGCCCCACCAGAGTGCGCGGCCGATGCGTACGGGCCACCAGTGCGGCACCGCCGCCTCGGCCGGAGCCCACTTCCAGAACGTCGGTTCCCTTCAGGGGCACCTGGGAGGCGATCAGATCGTAGAGCTGTGCGGCGTACTGCCAGACACGCTGCTCAGGCGGGAGCTGGATGTCGACGGCAGCTCCGGTCTTCCGGTGGCCCATGTTCATGAAGATGAACCAGTCGTCGGGGTACAGCGCGGTCATCAGGTCGTACTTGGCCTGGTACAGCGACTTGGCGTCGGGTACGTCGAGCCAGCGTCCCTCAAGGTCGCGGGCGCCGGACTGGCCGGGCAGTGACACCGACTGGATCACCCGCTCGGCCACGGTCCGGCAGTGCTCCGGGGCGGGCCGGGGGGCGACCGTGACGTTGCGGCCGACGTAGTCGGCGACCTGTTCCCACCGCTCGTCGGCGTCAGCGGTGGGGAACCACGTCAGGGAGTCGAGCAGGTGAAGGCCCTGTTCGAGGCTGAGGGGGGCGTAGAGCGGCTCAGGCGTTCGGACGGTCAAGGTGTACTCCTCGGGCGTGGGCGGCTTGGGTGCCGGTCGGTTGGGCGTCGATGGTCGGTGAGCAGAGGAACTGGGCCGTATGCCGGTGTGAACCAGCGCGCCGCCTCAGGGCGGCCGGCCCGTCCGTCGCCGTCAGTCAGTTCGCGTCGGCGCGGCCGGGCACGAGCGCCGTCCAGGGACGCGCGAGCATGGCGCGGCTGCACCCCGGACGGAACCGGCGAGCTGGTCGCTCGGGGAATCAGGGCCGATGGCGCGGGGTCGTGCTGACGAGCGCGCCGGACGGGACAGCGTCGTCGGGTGGCGGAGGCGGGTAGCGACGGGACGAGGTGAGCACCAGGTGCTCCCAAGGGTCAAGGCGGACACCAAGTGCCGCGAGGCCCGAGTCGTCCAGGTTCTCGGCCGCCGAACACGGGGGCGCCACCGAGGCGACGAGTTCGCCGCCTGCGGGGCTTCCGAGACTCCGTAGCCCGCTTTGGGTACACCACTTGTCGACGTGCTCCCGTTGGTCCGGGGCGAGCCGCGGCCAGAGGTTCGCGAGCAGGCGGGCCCGAACACCAGCCAGGACGTCGGTGAAATCGCGGGTCTCGGTGGGGTGGGCGCGCTCGGCGACGCGGAGTGCCCGACGCAGTCGTGCGGTGCCGTGCTCCATTGGTCCCGCGCCGGCCTCCAGGAAGATCGCGCTCTCCTGCGCGGTGTCCTGCGGGGAGTCGGAGGAGTGGACGATGTTGAGGACCGTGTTGATGGACCGTAGGTCCTTCCTGATCGACCCAGGCAGGGCGCAGGCAGGGTCGCCGCGCCCCTTGAGTTCGGCCAGGCGCCGGTGCACCTCATAGGGCGGATGGGACGTGCCGCTCTCGACCGCCAGGGCCAGCATGGGTCCGAGCGCGAAGAGTTCCTCCACCGTCCGGTACAGCTCCGGGTCCTGCGCCACCGGCGCATTGCGGCGGTGGAACGGTTCCAGGTTCGGTGGCGCGGTGGGCCACAGCCGGTGGCCGACGATACGGAATCCACCACGGCCGAGCCGGTCGACGATCTCACCCCCCAGGCCGCGTCGCAGCCCGTCGGGGGCGATCAGGAACAACGCGGTACGGCGGTAATCCAGGGCTGACAACTGAGGAACCTTTCCTGCTGTCCTGTTGTTTTCGATCGCCCCGAAGCTAACAGTGCGCCTTAATAGTGACAAGAGGTTTTGACAGGAGAGTCATATGGCTTGACTGGGCGCTGCCGGATGTGTGAACGTAATCCCGTCGACAGCGCACCCACGAAGGTTGAAAAGATTTCTCCTCGGGCGTTGTCAGGTCCATCCAGGCTTGCTTCGTATGAATAGGGAGGTACCTGGCTATGGCCGAAGCACTGCTGGCTGCCGCGGCAGGTGTCACCGTCCTCGGCGCCGCGGCGGGCACGGGCAAGACCGGTATCTCGATCGGGATCCTGCGCTCCCTCGCACGCCGAGGCGTTCCGTGTGCGCCGTTCAAGGCCGTCGCGGTGGTTGCGCCCGACGACCCGGCCCTCCCGTCGGTTCCTCCGTGGCAGCGCGGCGTACTGCACAGTTGTGCGGCGGCCCACGTTCCTGTCGAGTGGTGGAACAACCCGGTCCTCGTCGATCTGCCGCAACCGGGCGCCATCGAGGGTGACCTCTACGTCCGCGGCGAACGCATGGGACGCGTGACGGTGTCCGGTGAGGACAGTCTCAATATCGCCACCCTGCCGGACCGCCTGCGACGGGCCTGCGAAGAGGCGGTGCACGACGGCTATGACCGCTTCGCGGACAGCGGCCGGTGGCCCCTCGTCGAGGGAGCCGCCGGCGTCGGCGAACTGGAACCCCAGGACGACCTTGCCAACCAGATCGTCCCCGCTCGCGCCGGGTTGCCGGTCCTCCTGGTCACCAACCCCCGGCGTTCCGGCCACCTCGCCGCGCTGACCGGGTTGCCCTGGCTGCTCGCTCCCGCCCTCCGGGACCTGGTTCTCGGATTCGTGCTCAACCAGGTCACTTACGGGGCCCGCCTCGACGTCATGATCCAACGGCTTACCCTCGCAACCGGCCTGCGGCTGCTCGGTACGGTTGCCGATTCCCCTCTGCCCAGTGATTACGACGGATCCCCATTCATGCTGGAGACGCTCTACGAGCGACGCGCGGCGTATGTCAGGGAATCCGGGCTCCTCGACTCCCTGCCCCTGCCGACGCCGGTCGGCTCCATCCAGGACGAGGCCGTGTCATGAACGCCATCCAAACCCGTGCGCTGCGCCGCGTGTTCACCGCCGGCCGCGACAAGCGCGGCAAGAGCGGGTCGCGCACCGCACTCGACGGTGTCGACCTGTCCATCCCCCCAGGCGAGGTCCACGGACTTCTCGGGCCCAACGGCGCCGGCAAGACGACCCTGTGCAAGATCCTCTCCACCGTCCTGGTGCCCACCTCGGGCAGCGCGTCGGTCATGGGACACGACGTGGTGACCGGTCTGGCAGCTGTCCGCCCGCTCGTCGGCTGTGTCTTCGGCGGTGACCGCGGTCTGTACGGGCGGTTGTCCGGACGGAAGAACCTTGCTTACTGGGCTGCCTTGTACGGAGTGCCCCGGCGGCTGATCGACGGCCGGACCACCACACTCCTGGATCGGTTCGGGCTGGCCGGTCGCGCGGACGAACGGGTCGAGACCTACTCGCGCGGTATGAAACAGCGTCTGCATCTGGCGCGGGGTCTCGTCCACAACCCGCCGGTACTGCTGTTGGACGAGCCCACCACCGGGATGGATCCCGTATCCGCGATGGATTTCCGCCGCCTCATCGGTGAACTGCGGAACGAGGGCCGGACCGTGCTTGTCACGACACATGACATGGCGGAGGCGGAGGCCGTGTGCGACCGTGTCACCCTTGTCAACGACGGCCGGATCCTTCACTCGGCCTCCCCCCAGGAGCTGAGCGCCCTGGTCTCCCGGTACGGACGGGTCGAAGCCCGGAACGTGCCGGACACGCTCACCCAACGCGTCCGTATTCTGCCCGGCGTCACCCGGGTCGCCACCGATACCGACGGCGTCACCCGTATCGAGCTGGCGTCGGCCGACGCGGCCCCACCCGTCCTGCGGCTTCTGATCGAGCGCGGAGTGACCGACCTGGCCACCTGCCGTCCCGGTCTGGAAGAGGTGTACCTGCACCTGATCGCCGACCGCGGGATGGAAGTGGGGCGGTGAACAGATACCTCGCGGGCTTCCGCCTCCAGACAGCCTTGTTACGGAGGGCCTTCGGCGACCTCCACACGCTGCTCACCGTGCCCGTGTACACGCTGATCTTCCTGGCCATGACCGACGGTGTGCACCGCCCGGGACTGTCCACTGACGCGGTGCTGGCCCCAGCGCTGATGGGCCTGTGGTTCATGGCCGTGTTCACCGCAGGTGACCTGATCGTCTGGGACCGTCACCATGGCACCCTGGAACCCACGGTCGCCGCTCCGGGCTCACTGGCCCCGGTCATCACCGGACGTATCGGTGCCGTGACACTCCTCAGTTTCGTGGTCTACGTGGAGTCATGGGCTGTGGGGGCCGGGTACGGCCTACGGCTTACGGTGCATCATCCATTGGTCTTCCTGGCCGGCGTCGTGGCCACAGCGTTCGCCACCGCGTGCACG
The DNA here is from genome assembly GCF_004023625.1 of Streptomyces cavernae. Classification (GTDB taxonomy): domain Bacteria; phylum Actinomycetota; class Actinomycetes; order Streptomycetales; family Streptomycetaceae; genus Streptomyces; species Streptomyces cavernae. The sequence continues at coordinate 26,354 of NZ_RPDJ01000015.1, forward strand.
GCCGCGATGATCGCGACACTGCTGGTCCTCCCCCGTAACGCGCAGATCTACCAGAACTCCGTGAGTTGGCCGCTCTTTCTGCTCTCGGGCATCATCGTGCCGATCAGCGCGCTGCCGGACTGGCTGCGTCCGCTCAGTCGTCTGAGCTTCCTGTACTGGTCGGCCGGTCTGCTGCGGTCCGCCTTGGGCACGCACCCGGTCGACGACGCCCTGCTGCGACTGACTGCTGTGGTCCTGCTCGGCACGGTCGGCGCCGGAGCCGCCGCCTTCCTGCTCCGCAAGGTCCTCACCCGGCTGCGGGTGCTCGGCACACTGGGGTACTCATGAGTAGCCCGTTGGCCTGCCCGGCCCGTCCACAGGCCCTCGAAGTCCTCCGCCGCGCCGGCGCGGTCGCCCTGGCCGACCTCGCCGTCACCTATACCTGGCGTACCTGGCTCTTCGGCCGGGTGCCCCGGAAGCTCAGCCAGGTCGCCTTCTTCGCCCTGATCGGGCGTGTGGTGGGAGGCGAGGACGCCGAACGCTTCCTCGTCGTCGGCAACGCGCTGATGGCGTGCGCCGTCGAGACCACCTTGGTCGTCGCATCCTCCGCTTGGGAACGCGCGCTGGGCACCATGCCGCTGCTCGTCAGCGCCCCGGCCCCCCTCGCTTGGGCCTTCGCCGTCCGAAGCGCGCAGTGGATCATCAGCGGAACCGGCGCCTCGCTCGTGGCCCTGCTCCTCCTCGGACCTCTCTTCGGCGCGGACTGGCAGCTCGAGATGATCCCGGTGATGGTGCTGCTGGTCGTCCTGACAGCTGTCGGCACTTACTGCTTCGGGCTCGCTCTGGGGGCTTGGGTGATCGACCACCCTGCGCAGCGCAACGTCGTCTCCCTCCTGGCGAACCTGCTCATGATGACGATCTGCGGGGTGCAGGTGGCGCTCGACCACTGGCCTGCCCCGGTCCAGACGCTCGCGGCGCTACTCCCGATCACTCACGAACTCGTGGCTCTCCGCGAGCTGTTGGACGGCGCTCCCCTCTCCGCCATCCTTCCGGACGCCGCTGCCGGTGCCCTGGTCGGTGCCGCATGGCTGGCCATCGCCGTAGTCGCCTTCGGACGCGTCGGAGAGCGCGGCAGACGCGACGGAACGATCGAGTTCGGCGCCTGAGCACGCGATGTCGCCCCCACTGACTTCCGGGTGTCCTTCGACATCCGGTGGCCGGTCCGGACACACGGCCGGATCGGCGAACCCCTCGAACCCTGGTGTAGGGAGGTGTCCCATGATCCGCAACGGAATCAGCGCTCTTCGTCCGACTCTCGACAAGGTGAAGTCCGGCAAGTGATCGGCACGTTCCCGGCGTGTGTTCCGGGACGGTCAATCCCTCGAACCCTGGTGTAGGGAGGTGTCCCATGATCCGCAACGGAATCAGCGCTCTTCGCCCGACTCTCGACAAGGTGAAGTCCGGCAAGTGATCGGCACGTTCCCGGCGTGTGTTCCGGGACGGTCAATCCCTCGAACCCTGATGTAGGGAGGTGTCCCATGATCCGCAACGGAATCAGCGCTCTTCGCCCGACTCTCGACAAGGTGAAGTCCGGCAAGTGATCCGTGCTGCCGGGGAGTCCCGGGCTCCCCGGCAGCCTCATCCGCGCCCGCCCAGAGAAAGATCACCACGGAGAACCGGAGGACAGATCACATGGCTTCGCTGATTGTCGAGGAGGACGAGCGCCGGCCGACCACGACCATCGGGTTTGTCGTCGACTTCGGTTCCCGCCACGATCCGCCAGGCCGGGGCGGCACCGCCCATCTGCTCGAACACCTGCTGATATCGGCTCGGATCGATGGCGGTCCGTCGCTCTGTGAACGGGTCGCCCGACTCGGGGGCCAGGTCAACGCCACCACAGGGCTGGACCGGATGTTCTTCCAGGCCCAGGTTCTGGCCGGTGACGTCGCCGAGGTGATCGGCCTGATGGGCACCGCGCTCCTGCAGCCCCACATCGACGAGCCCGTCATGGAATCCGAGCGTCGCGCCGTGCTCCAGGAACTGGCAGCCGCCGCAGCCGACCCCATGGACCAGGTCCAGGAAGCCTTCCTGGCTGCGGTCTTTCCCGGCCACGGCCTCGGCCGTCCCGTCGGGGGGACCGCCGAGGAGATTCGCGACGCGAGTGTGGCCACTGTCATGGACGTGTACGACAGCGTCTTCCTCCGCCGCCGGATGGTTCTGGTATCCGTGGGCGGCACCTCACCGGCCGAACTCGGCAAACTCGCCGACGCGACCCCGTTGGCGGGCTTGCCGGTGACCGACACACTCACCCCGGACGACGAACCACTCGCCCCGCTGCCGCCTCCGGCGCCTCCGGCGCCCCCCGGTCAGGACAAGGACGGGTTCTCCTGGCTGGCCATCGGCGGTCGCTGCCCGGCCGCCGATGACCCCCGACGCCACGCCTACACCGTCCTCGCGCATCTGCTGGGCTCGTCCCCCGGGTCCCTGCTCTACCGTCGGCTGCGCGCGGAAGAGGGACTCGTCTACGCCTACTACGCGTGGGGCCACAGCTATCGGGAGACCGGTGCCTGGCGGGTGCTGGCCGGCGTGGAGAACCGCAACCTGCTGCGTGCCCAGACCGTGCTCCGGGAAGTGCTGGCGGGTATCGCGGCCGACGGCCCGGAACCGCGAGACCTCGCCACCGCGCGCCGCCAGGCCGCCATGGAAGTGGTACTCGATTCCGAGAAGCCCTGGGAGCACACCGTCCAACTCGGCCATCAGACACTGCTGGGCACGCGTCCGTGGGATGTCCGTTCCGGGATGCAGGCCCTGGAACAGGTCTCCTCGGAGGACGTACAGGCGGCAGCCGCCTCGATCAACGCATCGCTGGTCACCGTCGTACGTCCGGAGCCCTCATGACCGTCATCGCTCAACCGTTCACCGCCACCCCCGAATACCTGGCGGCAGCCCGCGAAGCCGGAACCCTCGTAAGGGTCGGTGACCGGGACTGCGTCATGGGCGTCAGCACGGACGACCTCACCGGGGAACTGTCCTGCCTCATCCAGTACGCGGCACCTCCGCCGGCCGGCCATGACTGGGCCGAGCAGGCGGCACGGCTGAGCGGTCATGTCGCGGCCTCCCTCCCCGACGTGACGGGAGTGTTCCTGCGCACTCCCCCCGAAGCGCAGCTTCCCGCCCCTTGGGAACGCCGCCTCACGTACGTGCACCACGACGGATCACCCGACGTCTATCGGCACGCTCCATCATCCGGGGATCCGTTCACCGTCCGGACCGCCGAGGCGGGCCACACACCTGCCGTCAACCGCTGGCTCACCGAGGCCCTGGAGATCGCCGCCCGCGAGCAAGGCCACCCGGTACGGCACGAAGCGGCCATGCAACAGGCGGCGCTCGTCCTGGAGAAGCCGGGAAGGACCTCCTTCATCGCGACCGTCGGGGACGAGCCACTCGGACATGCCACCACGCTGCCGTTCACCGACGAGGTCACGGGCATCGCCTACCTGGAACTCGTCGACGTGCTGGTCGCCGCTTCCCCAAAGGCCCCCGCGATGACGGAGGCCCTTGTCAGGACGTGCCTGGACCAGGCCGCCACCGCAGCCCTACCGCTACTCGGACACGTGGTGCATCACACAGCGGCCTCTGACCGGGATGCGCACGGCCGGCGTGTTCTGGCCTCTCTGCTGCGCAAGGGCTGGCGGACGAACCATGTCTTCTGGCACACCCCCGTCCCCAGGAGCCGGGGTTGAGTCCGAGCGGCCCCGGTCTGCACCCAACCACCCGAGGAGCATCAGCGTGTCATCCGCCGTCCTCACCCCGCCGCACATCGATCTCGCCCTCTTTCACCGCATGCTCGACACCGACGACGACATCCCGCTCGTCGAGCTGGTCGACAGGGCCGGTCATATCTCCCGCGGTCTGCGTTTCCTGGTGATGACCGTCCTACAGCGGGACGGAATCGTCGGCACCGGTTCCGCCGACGAACTACGCCGGCTCGCCGAGCGCACGACCTTCTACCGGAAGATCGCCGATGCCTGCGGTGCCCTGGGAGCGCGACCGGTCAAGGGCCCGGCGCTGGCCGACTGGTACCCCGACGACCTGCCACGCCCGATGAACGATCTCGATCTGGCCGTGCCGGACGAGGCCACGCTGTGGCGGGTCGTCGGAGCCATCGTTGAGGGCCACCGGCCGACAACCATGGACGTGACGGTATTCGGTGGCCGGCCCCGGCACTTCTTTGTGTCGCTGGCATGGCCGGGGGCCGACCCCCTCCTGGACCGTGATCTGCGGATCGAGATCAGCACCTGCGCGCTGCTCGGAGACAACGCGGCTGTGCCCTTCCGGGCCGAGCTGCCTGCTGATCCGGTGGCCGCGGCGTTGCTCGGCGTGGCCGAGGAGCGATTCCAACGGCCTCTGAACGCCAAGGACGCCGTCGACGCGATCATGGTGCTCACGCCCGGCCATACCCCGGACCTGCCGCTGCTCGTTCGTGAGTCCGCACGGTTGAGGCTTGCCCCGGAGCTGCTGGAGCTACTGGACCTCACCCGCTCCGCGACGGATCTCCTGGACCACCTGCCGCGTGAATTCCGTACCGGCCTCGAAGCAGCCGCCACCCACGAACAGGAGCGGCGTGACGAGTGGCATCGCCACAACTCGCCCGTCCCGGCCGGGCCGGAGCGCGACTTTGACGGTGAGTGGATCAGGATGGCGCTGGAGGCACCACGCTCCACCGTGTACGGGATGCAGCTCACCTCGCTGAACGAGGGCGTCCGCGCCAACCGTGATCCCCGGAGGGCCGTGGTCCACGACTTCGGCGCTGGATTCCTGTTGCTCACTCCCGCCGCCGACTTTCTCCTCGTTCCAGGCGGCAAGGTCGGACAGGACCTCTACGACGGCGCGATGACGGCACTCACCGCCCTTGGCTGAGCGGCTTGGCGACCGCGCTACCGTGTTCTTCGTCACTACCGTGCGGAGTCCGGGGAAAGCGGCTTTCATTCTGTCGGCGGCCGACCTCCGATTTCTCGGGCGGCAATACGAACGCGCTCGTGACGGTGTATATCACCTGTCACTTTATGCGATCTTGGTGATCTTTCGAGGTGTATTTGACCTTTATCTGCGGCAAGGTCGTGGTAGGGTCATGGAGACTTAAACAACCTCGCCTGGCATTTAGTCGGCATCCTGGGGTGCATTACAGTCTTCACGGAAGGCCATCGTGTGCGACGACGGTGAGAAAGTCTCACTTGCCACCCAATTTTCGTGGCTCTTGCAATTAGGTGACTTGGGCAAGCTGCTTCGATCGCCACCTCCTGGTTCTTTGGTTTGCATCGACGAGTGACCACTGTCGGTTGATAACGATGTCGAAGTGCTGCACGAAGAACTCAATGAGGGGTAAGACCGATGATCGTAACCGGGCCGAGTGGGGACCGTTCCGCTCTCAGCGAGATCTCTGCGAGGATCCTTGAGGGAGTAGCCGCCGGCATGTCCAGTCGGCAGCTGGCCTCAAGGATTGGTATGAGCCATCAGGGCGTCGACTACCACATCGGAGTATTACTACGCATACTGAGAGTTCCCAACCGCACGGCGCTGGTATCGCGCGCATACCAGCTGGGAATTCTGTCCACGGACTGCTGGCCGCCGCGGGTGACGGCGGAACATCAGCATTGCCCCTCCAGGCGCCGACGAGCGTGATCGCGGCCGGAACGGGGGTCTGCGCCACCTCCCATCGAGCGGACCGCCTCGATGGGAGGAGCCCCCGGAGCACTACAGACTGCGCACATACGGCGATCTCTTGTATCCCAGACACCGCAGGCTCTCACGGTAGGCCCACAGTGCCCGGTCTCGCTCGCCGAATGCCTCCAGGGCCTCGGCGAACTCGGCCCAGACGAGGCCCGCCTGATGATTGGCGTCCGATGCCTCAAGCTGTAGGGCGGCCCGTTCGTAGGTCTCTTTCGCCAGCTCCTCCTCACCCCTCTGACGATAGGCGGAGGCCAGGACGATGTTGGCCCGCGCCGTCTCCAGCCGGTGGTTCGGTCCGAGTGACTCGACGCCTCGCCTGGCGTTTGTGATGGCCTTCTCGGTTTCCCCCATGAGAAGGTTCGCCCGTGCCAGCGCGGAAGCGCCGTAAGCGGCGTCGACGCTTCCCTCGAAGTCCTCGAAGTACACCAGCGCGTCCTCGAGATAGCGCTTGGCCTCATCAGGCCGGGGTGGCTCGCTCCCGAGCAGAACAGTGGCGTAGGCGATCCGTAGCCGGGAAAGGGCGCGCATGTCGTTGCCCTGCGAGTACAGGGCGTAGGCACGCTGCACGAAGCTCAGGGCATCGCCGGACCGACCGGCCCTGTGGGCCACCAGACTGGCGTTCCAGTAGGCAGCACCCAATGCCCGGGATCCGTCGAGAGCCTCTGCCTGGGCGATGGTGGTCCTGGCCAGGTAATCCGCGGTGTGAAGGTCTCCGCGCTCGCAGTAGAGGCCTACAAGGGTGGAGGCGAGTTCGATCGCCTCCACCGATGCGGCCAGACTCAGCCCGCCGAGTTCCGCCATGCCGTGCTCGGCCAGCTCGATTCCCCGGGCGAGATCTCCCAGCTCTCGGCAAACCCGGCAGAGGGCGACGAGGACGGACAGTCGGGGAAGCCGCTTCCCCGACTGTCCAGGCGGTGTCCGGTGCAGTCTTTCGTAAAGCTTGACCGCCTCCTCAAGACGGCCCAGGCTCTCCACGGCCCGGGCCTTGCCCCATTCGGCCGCCTGCTCGATGTCGGAGAGGTCGTCCGCCTTCGCCTGCTCCGCGATGGCTGTGAAGCGTTCCAGCGCTGCCTCGGGCGCGCCAGTGTTGAGTGACAGCTCCGCGTAGTGCAGCTCCAGCTCGAAGTCCATCGGTTCCGGACGCTCGACGCACTCCAGGAGATATTCGGGATGACAGTTCAGCCGCTGGGCGAGACGCCGCAGCACGTCCGGCGAGGGCACACGCTTGCCGGCCTCGATCAGTGAGACATAGCTGACCGAGAGACCCTCTCCGGCCAGGGCACCCTGCGGCAGCCCCAGATCCCGGCGAAGTCGTCGAATGCGTGTTCCGACGGATTCCACTTTACCATCTCCCCCAGATTGCGACATTCGATTATATACCCCACATCTTCACGTGTCAATTGCCCCATGTAAATCGAGTCAATTGTCTCATGCGAATCGAGCTGTTGGGTGGCACAACCGAAACGCGGGTTGATTTGCCCAGTTTAATCCCGCGGATCCCCGCTCTGGCCGGTGAGGCGCCGCTCGGTCGACCGCCGCCACCCGCGCGCGTACATCCACGGAGGGTCGTCTTCGAGAATGGGAATCCCTCTAGTCTTTTCTCTCATGGTTGACTTGAGGTTTCAAAGACTTTAGTGTCGCGAGTGCAAACTTACATCACAGGAGGTGCGATATGGGCATCGGCTTCAAAATGGTCAGATTACTGGTGGTGGTCGCGGTCCTTTCCGTGCTCTACTCTGTTCCTCCCCGCGAAGAATACGGGCCGCCGGTACCAAATGATTTCCCGGCCTGTTGTTGAGGCAACTGACTTTCCGTGCAGGTCCGTACATCGCCAACTGTCCGAGTTTTCCCAGAACGAGTTTCGGGGTTCCTTGACATTATGCGCTGGTTACATCTGCATATTCCCACGCTGCGTGACGATCCGGCGGACGCCGACGCGGTCAGCCACCGCCTGCTGGCACGAGCCGGTTACATCCGACAGTTGATGGCCGGCCACTACACCCTCCTGCCCCTCGCCGTCCGAGTTCGGTCCAAGGTTATGGCGATCATCCGTGAGGAGATGTTGCGGATCGGTGCTCAGGAGTTCCTGCTGCCTGCTGTGCACCCGGCGGAGATCTGGCAGCAGACCGGCCGCTGGACCTCCATGGGCGACGAGATGTTCAGGCTGCGCGACCGCCGCGGAGCCGACCTGGCGCTCGGCATGACACACGAGGAGATCTTCACGACCCTCGCCGTGGAACTGAGGTCCTACCGCCAACTGCCGCAGACCTGGTACCAGTTCCAGACGAAGTTCAGGGACGAGCCGCGGCCCAAGTCAGGGCTGATCCGGGTCCGGGAGTTCACCATGAAGGACTCCTACAGCTTCGACCTCGACGCGGCGGGCCTCGATCGCTCCTTCGAACTGCACCGTGAGGCGTACGTCAGGATCTTCCGGCGCCTCGGAGTGCGGGCGATCCCGGTTCGGGCATCCAGTGGCACCATGGGCGGCCGCGAGTCCGTCGAGTTCATGTGCCCCAGTCCGGCGGGCGAGGACCTCATCGTGCACTGCGCGGCAGGGGACTACGCGGCCAACGTCGAGAAGGCGACCTCCCAGCCGGTTCCCGTGGCGGATGGGCCAGGACTGCCGGCACCCGAACGTTTCGCCACCCCGGGCGCCCGCAGCATCGACGATGTCGTCCGGGAGTTCGGGATCCCGGCCGAGAGGCAGCTGAAGACCTTGGTGCACGTGGTGGACGGTCAGATCACGCTGGCCGTGCTGCGGGGCGACCAGGCGCTGATACCTCAGAAGCTGCAGGACGCTCTCGGTGCCACGCTGGTCCGCCCCGCGACACCCGAGGAGATCCGGGAGGCTCTGGGTGCCGGCTTGGGAAGCCTGGGCCCGGTCGGTGTCACGGGTGTGCCGGTGCTCCTCGACGAGACACTGCGAGGTCGGCGGGACATGGTCACCGGCGCCAACACCGACGATGTCCATCTGCGGGGCGTGGACGTGGAACGGGACGTAGCCGACGCCGTCTGGGCCGACCTGCGCGAGGTCACGGCGGGCGAGGCGTGTCCGGAGTGCGGCCGGCCCCTGGGCCTGGAACGAACCGTCGAGGTCGGGCACATCTTCAAGCTCGGCACTAGGTACAGCGAAGTTTTCGGGGCTGCGGTTGCGGGAGCGGACAGCTCACCGGTCCAGCTCGCCATGGGCAGCTACGGCATCGGCGTTGAGCGGGCCATGGCCGCGGCCGTCGAATGCGGCCACGACGAGAAAGGGATCGTCTGGCCCGTCGCCATCGCGCCCTTCGAGGTCGCCGTGGTGGTCGCACAGAGCACCGATGAGCAGGTCGGCGCGATCGCCGAAGAACTGTACGAGCAGTTGCTGCGAGCCGGTCTGGACTGTGTGATCGACGACCGGAAGGAGCGCCCCGGGGTGAAATTCCGCGACGTGGAGTTGGTCGGCATCCCCTACTGGGTCACGGTCGGCAGCCGTGGCCTGGCGAACGGAGTGGTGGAGGTCAACGACAGGGCGACGGCGCAGTGTACGGAGGTTCCCCTCGGCGATGTCGTCGAGCACCTGGCCTCCGCCGTGCTCGCCGCCCGGACCTGAGCGGTCGGCTGGAGCGGGCCGTCACCGGCGGGCCGGGACACCCCGTGCGGGGTGCCCCGGGCGGGCGGGGGTGGGGGGGGGGGGCGGGCGCGGGGGGGGGGGCGCCCCCCCGGGGGGGGGGGCCCCCCCCCCCCGCCGGTGGGCGGTCACCTGTCGACCGCAGACCCCGAGTGCACCGCTGTGAGTGCGGACAGTATGGCGTCGCGCAGTATCTTCACCTCGTTGCCGACACAGATCAGTTCGAATCCCTCCCCTGCGTACTGCCGAGCGAGGTCGAGCGAGTAGGCGAAGATCCCGGCCTGTTTGCCGTGCGTCCTGGCGGCCGTCAGTACGGCGGCCCTGGCCTTGTCCATCACCGGCCCCGTCACGACCCCCGGCTGGCCGTAGCCGCAGGCGAGGTCTCCCATCCCCATGAACAGCGCGTCCACCCCCGGTACGGCCGCGATCGCTTCCACGTTGTCGACCGCTTCGGGGGACTCGATCTGCACTATGCACCGGACGACACGGTTGGCCTGCTCCAGATATCCCTGGACATCGGCGAAGTACCCGGACGCCCGGACCGGGTTGATGCCTCGGGCGCCTTCGGGCGGGAAGCGGCAGGCGGTGGAGGCGGCCTTTGCCGCCTGCACTGTGTTCACCTTGGGCACCATGACTCCCGTAGCACCGAGGTCGAGGGCATGCTCGATCAGGTGATGGTCGAGGTGCGGAACGCGCACCACGGCCGCACAGCCGGAGCCGGTGAGGGCCTGCATCATGCCCAGCGCGTCTTGGCCGTGCATGGGGGACGCCTCCATGTCGAGCACCACCCAGTCCAGCGGGACCGTGCCGCACAGCTCGGCCAGCATGGTGTTTCCGGTGAGCAGGAAGATGCCGTACGCCGGAGCGCTTGCGCGGACCCCTGGAGACGTGAGCCTGTTCTCACGGGACAGTAGGGGATGGGTGGTTGATCGCGTCATGATTCTCTCCTGCCGATAGGGGGGACGGTGTCGAGCGGGCCAGCTCTCGTATCCGCTGCCACAGTTGCGCCGGTACGGTCAGCTCGCCGCCGACGGGCTGTTGGCGAGGGCGTGCTCGTCCGGGCAGCCGAGGGGGAGCGTCGCCGGGCGCGGCGGGGCGGGCACCCAGATGCCGTTCCAGCGCGGCCACGGCCTCGGCAATCGCCTGTTCCGACTGCCCGAGAGAAGTTACGGGGAAGGCGACGAACAGTCCGCCGTTGCCCTCGTCCTGGGGGGCTGCAGCGTGCCCGGAGCCGGCGACGATGCCCGCCAGGACCTCGACCAGAGCGGCGAGGGCATGACCCTTGTGCGCCGCGACGCCGCCCAGTGGCAGCAGAGCGGCGCCCGGCGGATCGCGGTAGAGCAGGCCGGGGTCGGTGACGGTTGTGCGGTCCGGGCCCACCAGCAGTCCGGCAGGGACCTTTCGCCCGGCGAGCAGGGCGGCGCGGATGGTTCCCTCGGACGCCGCACTGGTGCTGATGTCGACCACCAGAGGTGGCCCCGGTGGTGCGGGGCACGCCAGAACGATCGGGTTGGTGGCCCAGAAGCCGGTCGTTCCCCCGGACGGAACGACCTTCCGGCCCGCGCCGCAGAAGTTGACGAAGCCGAGAAGTACCAAGCCGTGTCGGGCCACTTCCTGGGCCAGTGAGCCGAGTCTGCCGAGGTGGCCGGCGGCCCGCAGTCCGGCCACGACCGGTGTGCCCGCGGTGGCTCGGGCCAGTTCGGCCACGAGGCTGCGCCGCACGACCGTGCCCGGTGCCCGTCTGCCGTCGATGAGCACGGAGGCGGGCCCTGTACGGTGCACCACGGGCTCCGCACGGGGGTCGGTTTCCCCCGCGTCCAACGAGGCGACGTACTCGGGGACCCGTAGCAGTCCATGGGACGGCTGTCCGGCCAGTTCGGCGGCGACCAACTCCCTGGCCGTCTCCATCGCGGTCGTCTCCGACATGCCATGGGCGACGAGCGCGGCCCGGGCGAGCCCGGCTGCCTCGACGGCAGCCACCGCGACACCGGTCGGCCCGGTGGCCGGAGGGCGCCACGGCGAGGGGCGGGGTGAGCTTCCCGGGCCGAGTCGCACCGTGCACGCGGGCAGCCCGGCGGCCTCGGCTTCGGCGATACGGTCCACTACCGTGTCGAGGGGTGTCCCGCTGGTGTCGATCTGCTGCACTCCGGGGACCGTCGGCACCTCGGCGTCCAGGTATGCCCAGCTGAGTCGGCCATCCGCCTCCTGCACTTTGGTGTCCGAGCGGATCCGTGCGGCCAACTCGCCTGCGGTGGCCCGTAAACCGTAGAACACCCAGTGCAGTCCCTGGTCGGTCAGCAGGTCGGCCAGCGGATCCAGGGCACGGCCGGGCAGGAGGACCCCGCTGATCACCACGATGCGCGCTCCCCATTCCCGGTAGGAGGCAAGGCAGGCGCGCAGGTTGCGGGAGATCAGTGAGTACGTCCGCTCATCGGCCCGCCACGGGTAGACGTCGGCCATGGAGTCGGTGTCGATGAAGGCCGCCGGGCAGCGGTATCTGCGCACGAGGCGTCGCCCGGCCTCGGTCTTGCCCACTCCGGGGGCGCCGGTGATGACGACCACCCGCGTCGGCCGATCCGTGCATGCTGACGTCATCGTGTCACCGCCGCGGAGATATGTAGGCGACGGTGTCGGTGGGGCGGCCCGATATCACGCACGGCGCGATTTCGGATGCGCGGCGCAGCCCGAGCACCTCTCCCAGCCCCCAGGCGGCCACCTCGGTGACGGCCTCCTCGGAAGGCTCCAAGGGCGCCACGGCCACCTCACGTTCGGCGAGCACGTCCCGCACGGTGCGGGCGTCGGCCCGCCGGCACTGGCGCTCGACGAAGCTCCGGGACCGGCGTAGATACCCGGTGCCGACCTCGTCCAGTGCGGGTGGCAGCACGTCGGCCAGTTGCTCGACGTCCGCCGGAAGCAGCACGGCCTCCTCCCGGGTGTCGGCCCGCACGATGACGGCCCGCGTCCGGTCGTCCGCGCGGCGCCGAGGCTGGAGGTACACGCGCAGCGGAACACCCTGGAGCTGCCAGCGGGCGTGCAGGCGCCCCACCGTACGGCGGTCGATGCCCGCGTGGAGCCGGCATCGGACGCCCTTGTCCCGCAGGACGGCGCACAGTCGGCGCGCGGCCGCCTCTTCCTCGTGGCCCGTGTCGGGAAGGGTGATCGCCACCTGAACCGGCGCCAGATCGGGGTGGACCAGCAGGCTGCCTTCCGAGTCGAGCCCCAGCATCAGGTGCATCAACACCAGCCGCCGGGTGAGCGCACCGGTCACGTGGTGGGTGAACTCACGCTCCCTGCCGTCGCGGTGAGCGACTCCGTAGATCCGGGAGAACTGCTGGCCCTGCCGGTAGACGCTGCCGACCTGGATGGTGGAACCGTGCGGCAGCGGAACATCCCCGCCGACGGTGACCTCCGCGACAGCGCCGTTGTTGGTCCACGGTGGACGCGTCGACCACAAGACAGGAACGTGCAGCGCGTGGCAGACCTCGCGGGCCATCGTGACCGCGTCGCGAAAACCGTCCGTCGCCCCGGCGTGATCGGCGAAGCACGCTTGGAACTCGAACACGTCCAGCGCCTCGATCGCACGGAAGACACTGCGCCCGGCGCGAGCCGGGCGGAAGTACCGAGCGCGGCGGTAGGCGCGGATCGGCAGGTCGCGTCGGCTGCGGACGGTCCGGGCCCAGTGGGTGTAAACCGCGCTCTCGCCGGTCGGGCTGAGCACCATGCGCTTGCGTCCAGAGGCCCAGTCGTCGTCGCCGCCCGCGTACAGCAGCTGACCTTCCAAAGGCATGATCTGCCGGGTCGGCTCCAGTGTCTCCGCCGGCACCAGCATGGGGTAGTCGTATTCCTCGTAGCCGTGCTCCTCGTAGATCTGAGTGAGGATGCTCTGGAAGCGCCGGACGAGTGCGACTCCGTACGGCAGGGTGACCGTTGCCCCGGGCAGCGCGATGGTGGTCGTGTCGACAACACCGGCCGAGCGCAGCCAGGTGGCAAAGCTGCCCATGTCGAACGGGCCGGTGTCGGCCGGCTTCGCAATGTCGGTGAGCGCCTGGACCTTGTCGCCGTTCCGCGGTGGTTGCCAGGGGAGAGTCGGCGCGGACGGGGGCGGCGGTTGAGGAGGAGCCCCGTCGTCGAAGGGCAGCAGCGAGGCCGGGTCAAGCTTGTGCACGGCCCGCCTCCGCCGATGGGATGCCGGTGTCGAGTTCCGAGACACAGAGCCGGAACTTGCCCGTCGATGATTCCGGCATGTGATCCAGGGACTCGTAGTCCATGGCGAACCGGTAGCCGGTGTGGTGGTGGATGCGCTCGGTGAGGGTTTCGGTGGTCTGCCTGCTGAGACCGTCGGGGGCGTACATCTTCACCCGCAGTCGGTGCGGCTCGCGCTGCACCACCTGGAACCAGTGGATTTCGGGGAAGCGCATGAACAGGTAGGAGAAGAGGTAGGAGTCGACCCGGTCTCCGGCCGGGGTGACGACAAGATCCTGCAGCCGTCCCGCGACCGGCGTCATACCCGGGTACGGCAGGGATCCGGCGGGCCCGGGCCCCAGTGAGGCCGCCAGGTCGCTCGTCTCGTAGCGGATCAGGGGCATCGACCGGTTGTTGAGAGTCGTGAGCACGACCCGGCCGGTCTGGCCGGGCGCGCAGGGGTTGCCCTCGTCGTCCAGGAACTCGACGTATACGTTCTCCGTCTGTATCAGCATCGGTCCGCCGCCGGGATGTTCATGGGACACGATGTTTGTCTCCCGCATGCCGTACTTGTCGTAGACCGCGCAGCCCAGTACGCGCTCCATGGTCTGGCGCAGCGCTGGAGGGAGCGGTTCCGAGGTGCCCTGCACGGCGCGCAGTCCGGGAATCTGCGTCCCTCGCCGTTCGGCCTCCTTGGCGATCAGGTGCATGGCGTTGGAGTACGTGCTGACCAGGGCGGGCCGGAACTGCACCAGCTTGTCGAGCACGCTGCCGACCAGTTCCCGCGAGAGGCGGAAGGTGTTGAACTCCCGGCGGTTGGTGGAGAGGTTCTCCATCCGGTCGGTGATCTGTTTGAACGACCAGTAGATCTCCGAACCCCACAGCAGGACGAACGGATCGCCCAGCCGCCAGTCGGCGCACCACTCGTAGGTGCGCAGCTGGTGGGCGCGCATCCACATCCGGAAGTCGGCGTCCTGCTGGAACTGCGCTCGGCGGCCGGTCGATCCACTGGAGTAGTTGGTCTGCAGGGTGGCCCGGTCTGCTTCGCTGGACAGCAGTCGGTCCTGTTCCCTGATCAGGATGTCCCGGGTGAGCAGCGGCAGCTGACTCAGCTGCTCGGGCGAGTCCAGCCGCCGCAGGCCGCGCTCGTCCATCACCCGCCGGTAGTAGGGCACGGTTCGATAGGCGTGGCTGACCACCGAGCGGAGCTTGTCGAACTGGAGTTCCTGCATGCGTTCGAAGGACTGCTCCTGGTTCGCGCGGAGCAACTCAAGGCGGTCCCGGACGGAGGCCCTGCCGCGCAGACGCTGTTCGAACCAGTAGAGGGACTGGGCGGTTCTCCGTGGAACGTGCATGGCTTGCACCCTTTCGACGTTCAGCGATGGTGAAGGTGCCGGTAGCGGTCGAGCTGCAGCGGTTCCGGTGCCGCTTCCGGCGTGAGGGTCCGGGCGTGGTTCCTCAGCCAGCGCTCTCGGCGCTCGACGAAGCGCTCCTCCAGGTCGGCACCGAACCAGGCCGCGAGGACGGCGGAGTGGCTGAACGACGCCCGGGGGTCCTCGATGTCGAAGTTGTCGTCCCAGTCGTAGAAGAGCACGTCCCTGCCGCTGCTCAGCGCGCCGGTGATCTCATCGACGACGGAGTCCGGGACGAGCCGGTCCAGGACGTGGAGGTAGGCCGGCAGGTAGATGAGATACCGCGCGGACACCAGGTCAAGGGTTCGGTTGCCATATCGCAGAGTCGACGCCTCGTAGGAAAAGGCTTCGCGACGCTCGTGCTCGGGTGGGCGCTTGCTCGGCAGCCCGCGCAGCATGCCGAGGGCGACCTGACCGTCCACGATCTTGAGTGACTGCCAGATTGCTTCGACTGAGCAGGCGTACCTGTCCAGGCCCGGTACCGGGATCCGCCAGGATTGTTCGTAGTGGAAGGGGTTCATGGCGCGGAAACGGCGCGACGACGCGGGCGCGGCCTCGCTGGTGTCGACCATGAGGCAGTTGCCGGAGTCCCGCTCCCCGTTTCCTCGCCGTGTGCCGGCACTGCGGCTGACGGCGTGGCAGCGACCTCTCGGGTTGCCGTTCCCCGGGTTCACGACAGACCTGACAGGGCGGCGGACCGGTCGGCCCTTTCCACGAGGCGCGCGATGACATCCTCCGGAACGCAACCGCGGGCTCCGGGGTCCAGCTCCAGCCAGGGAGCTGAGAGCCCGTCCGAGGACGCTTCGACCAGCTCGCCGAATCGCTGGGGGGCGCGTGCGCACTCCTCCATCAGGTCGTCGAGCCCACAGCGTGCGATCGCGTAGGATTCCTCGCCACCGGAAGCAGGCGTCACCACGCAGCGCACCCGGCCGTCGCGAAGGTACGCCTGGAACCGGGGCGTGTTGTGCACCAGTTGCCACTGCGGTCGCTGTTCGCGGTAGGCGTTGCCGCGTTGCCAGTCGACGATCCGGATGCCGGCGGCGTCGGCGGCCTGACGCAGCGCGGCAGGAATGTCGGAGAACGGCACGACCACGGCGAAGGCGCCCAGTTGGGCGTAGGTGTGCAGTTCGTCGGCCCGCGGCAGATCGGTGAGATAGACGACGTACGGGACGGTGGGTGCCTCGGCAGGGAATGCCGCGGCCAGTCTGGCCGCCAGGTCCCAGGTGCCGTCTTCCCGGACCTCGGCCAGTGCGGTCCCAGCTGTGCCACTGCCCGGGACGGCCGCGCAGGCGCGGGTGTGCCCTGGCGTGTCGGCCACTGCGGTCTGCAGTGGTATGAGCCAGTCCGCGTGCGTTTCGAAGGACCAGCGGTAGCCGAGATCCTCCTTCTCCAGCATGAGGGTGCTCATGTTGTGGATGTCGAGGGGAGCCTCCAGCGGCACGTTGACCACCGAGAAACCGGCCTCACGCAGCAGATGGTCCCGGCGCGGGTTGTTGCTGAGCAACTGGACTGAGGAAACGCCCAGGTGGCGCAGGATCATTACGACGGGCTCGTACGAGCGGGCGTCCACCGGTGCGTTCAGACGCCGGTACACCTCCGCGGTGTCCAGGTTCTCCCGCTGACGCATGGCGTAGATGGCGAAGTGGGCGGCGATGCCGAGGCCACGGGCGTCCTGGTCGACGCCGTAGAGCAGCAGTCCACGTCCCTGCCGGGCGAAACTGTCCATGGCCGCCTGCAGTTGGAACCCGCAGTCGCACTGCGCGGATCGCAGGACGTGTCCGAAGACACAGGCGGATTCGATCCGCAGCGGAACGGGTTCACCGTTGTCCAGATCACCGGTGTACGCCGCTATCCAGCGTCCGCCGGCGAATTGGAAGTGCCACAGGTCGAAGTGCGTGACGCGCCCGTCCCACCGTAACGGCAGCCGGGCAGGCCCGTCGGGGGCCGGAAGGGGAGGGATGTCCATCATGAACTCATCTCGGTCAGCTCTTGGTCGCGTACGAGCACCATGCGGGTGTGGGAGTCGATGGGGTGGTGCGGGACGCCGAACGCCAGGAAGTCGAGCTGCTCGTCGTCCAGCGGTCCCTGGACCCCGTGGGGGTACTCGGCCGGCACGTATATGGAGTCTCCGGGCACGAGGACGTGGTCCTCGCCGTCGATGTGCAGGCCGCCGCGACCGCCCAGCACGTACAACAGGTGGGCGCCTTCGTGGACATGGAGGGGGAACGAGGTGCCGGGGAGCATGGTGATCCGGTCGATCCCGATGGAGAGATCGGAGAGGATCCTGGCCTGGGCGCCGCCGACTCCCGTGATGTTCTCCAGGCGTACTCCGGCGTCGTCGTACATGGTCCGCCGGACGCCATCCAGGAGATTCTGGATGTGATCATCCGGGGAGAATCGCTGTTTCATGGGAAAGCTCCTTGTCCGGGCGGACACGACGGGTCCGCTGACCGTGGGGGGACAGGTCGGTGTGCCATCACTCGGCGCGGCAGGGCGATCCGGTGGCCGAGGACGCGACAATGCGACGCATTTCGCGGAAAGGGAGGCTGCGTCAGAAATCACAGCTCCACAAAACTCTGTTGATTTGACTTTATGTAGTGTCACTATCCTTTGTCAATAAACTCGGGAAATTCAGTCACTCGCGTCGGCCGGAAGGCTGCGGAACAGCCGTCCCTGTCTCCGCCGGTTTCTCGCTGCCCCAGCCTTCCGCCAACGCGCCGCCGAGTGCCGACCTGACCGCATCCACCAGTCCCCGCCGGCCCAGTTCATCCAGCAACGGACCGGTCATGTCCCCCTGCCAGTGCCGGACAAGGGCCTCGTCGCGGGGAGAGAGCGGTGACGACGCCCGCCCATCTGGCTGGTCCGCGAACAGCAGCCCCAGGCGGTCCGCCTCGCGCGCGGAGAGAACCTCGTGGAGGGCGGCGTGCCACGCGTCGGGCTCGTGTGCGGCGACGTACTCGTGCAGAGCCGCCGGTTCGGTGCCCAGGCGGGCGTGCGCTTCGCGTGCCGCCCGTTGCTGGCGCACGACCCGCAGCAGTTTCTCCCAGTAGTAGGTGCTCTCGAAGTCGAAGCCGGTGCCCGTACCGCCGTCCGCGCCGACCCCGTCAACCGCATGCGGCGGTGTGCCGTCGTGCAGCACCTGCCGGATGCGGGTGAGCATGGCGAGGGCGTCGTCGCGCTTCACATCCGGGCGGTTGGCACGGACGTAGTCCCGCAGGGCCTCCAACTCGTCCGCAGTCACGTGGAGATCACGGCCGGCCTTCAGCACCTGGCCCCAGGAGCGCTCCGGGTAGAAGGCGCGTTTCGCGGCCGCCGTCAGCAGATCGCAGGTGCCGGAGGTGATGAGGCCCGCGTCGCGCGCGGCGCCGAGGCCCGCCCGGATGTTCACCATGGCCTCGGACAGGGGCCGGTACCCCTCGTCCGCCGGAGCGTGGACCAGCGTGACCTCGTCGTCGTCCTCGTATTCGAGGGCGCGGTAGCCCTCGAACACCCGGCCCACCCCTTCCATCCCGAAGGTGTGCAACTCGGCGGCGCGCAGGGCCCCCATGCTGGACGCCCCGAAGACGCGGACGCCCTTGGACAGGGCGTACAGGATCTCCTTGTGCCATACCGTCGGCACCTGCTCGAACAGCCCGTCCACGATGCCGATGACAGCGGGTGGTTCCCGGTCGAGCACCAGCTCGGTCACGTCTCCACAGGTCACGGGGGGTAGATAGACGGCATCCAGGACTTCTCGGGCTCGCTCGACCGGCAGGCTCGGCCCTAGGAACACATAAACGCTCACAGCCCGGCCTCCTGCTTCCGGCGCGCCCGTTCCCGAGCCCGGCGGCCGGGGGTGTAACCGATGAACAGTGAGTAGTGCTCAAGCCCGGGGACGACTACCTTGACAGTGGGAATGCGTAGTTCGGGCCGGGTCAGGTCGACGACGGTCACGCAGTCGATCCCGATGCCCCGCAGGCGGTCGAGTATGTCGGTGAGGTCGTCGTTGAGTACGGGATTGTCGATGCCGACCGACGGGTCGAAGACCCGGGTTCCGGGACGGGAGAAGAACACCTGTCGGGTCATCGCCAGGGTGCGCGCGCTGTTCTGCGCGTCGTACATGGTGCGGAAGTTCTCGTCGCGACTGGCCGCGATAACAGTGATCCGGCTCTGTGCTGCCTCGGTCAGCGCGCGGGACAGGGCGACCGCCGGTGAGGTGTGGGCTCCATAGCCCCAGCACGCGCCGAACGAGCGCCACCCGGGCCGTTCGGCGCGCTCCACCACACAGCACTGGAAGACCGGTATGCCGGTGTCGCCGGTGACGTCCCATACGGCGACCTCCAGTCCGGCGTCCTCGAAAGCCGCGATGAGGCCCTTGCAAGCCGGGTCGTTCACGGTGGTCGTGTCCACCTTGGTGGCGTCGGCGTCCGCCTTGCTGCGCAGCCCGGTCCACCACAGCGTCAGGGCGTCGCGTTCCACGAGTTCACAAATTCCGTGGATCGTCGCCTCGACGAGGTTGTTGCCGGACGCCAGTCCGTTGGAACCCACCTTGAAGGTGGTGTCGGCGTAGTCCAGTCCCACCTTGTTGAGCCGCACGTTCTCGTGCGGTAGCCACATCGGTGAGCACTGGAGCAGGTCATAGCCTTCCACCCAGTACATCGGGAGGTCGTCGCGCAAGGCCGCCCGGGCGGGCGTTTCACGTGAGCCCTCGCCCGCCGTGTCGAGGCCGCCACGCAGCGGCAGTTGGTGGATGTCGAGCACCGGGAACCGCCGCCTGAGGTTTCGGTACGAGTCGTGCCGCAGCGGGCCGTCGAAGAACTCGGCGTGCCAGTACTCGATCGACTCCATGAGCGCGGAAGCCTTCGCCGCGTCGTGGTCGACGCCCTTGCCCTGAGAGACCGACAGGGAGCGGGAGTTGGGCCGGATCGCGTTGTAGACCGGTATCCCGATCCAGTCGAGACCCGTCATATTGGCCAGCCTGGTGATGCCGAAGCGATCCATCATCGCGCCGTAGTCGGCCAGGGTCTCCGACGGCGGGCGGGAGCGATGCGTACCGTCGCGGTGCTCCTTGGGATACCTCGTGCTCAATGCCTTCATTGCCACCTCTCGATCGGTTCTGAACCGGGAACGCGGGCTCATGGGACGGGGCCGCCGGAAGACTCGCTGACGGCTTGCTGCTGAATGGGGAACTGGAAGGTGGAGTAGTCCCCGGCTGTTACGAGCGCGACGGCCAAGCGGCGCAGCCCTGGGTAAGTGCCGTTTGGCAGTGACACGTCGAGCGTTGTCACACCGGGTGCCAGCCGGTGAGGCACGCCGGCGTTCTCCTCGTGACCGCCGACCGGCTGCAGGCAGGTCACGAACCAGCCGCCCGCGGGCAGCGGAGCGGGGAAGGTCAGCCGGATACCCGGGCCGGCGGTGCGGTCGGCCGTGGGAGGCCCGAATCCGTGGGGCAGGCTGTAGGCGGGGCCGCACCTTTCGCACACGTAGAGGCGCCGCGGCGCCGTGGTCCAGCGGGGTACCAGCTCCAAACTCAGCAGCCGACGGCCACAGTCGTGGCGTCGGCCGGTGTCGGTCTCCGGGCTGTAGCCGATGGCGCCGGTCAGGTAGTCGTGGACGTCTGGGCCCCGACGGGCGAGGATGACACGGAAGAAGGCCGTCAGAGCACGCCCCGTGTCCTCCTGCCCGGTCGGCGGGAGGCCGTTCTCAAGCCGTCGGCGCTCCCCGTCCAGCAGGGCGGCCAGCCTGCTTCCCAACTGGGCCGGACAGTCGTCGGCGGCGACCGCGGCCCTGACCATGACGGCTTGGAGCAGGAGTTCGCCCGCGCGTGCGAGCGTCTCGTCCGGGCAGAGGTAGCCGATGCGTGCGTCCCCCTCACTCACCGCTCGCCTCACCGGTGCCGAAAGCCCGCAGGACGGAGAAGTGTCCTTCCACGGCGTGCACCAGGAACACCCGGCACGCACCGGGAGGAACCTGGGCACAGCCTCGGGAGGCCGGCACCGTCACGCGTCCCGGAGTCCGGCCGGCGAACACCAGGGTGCAGGCCCCCGTCAGGCCATCGTGTTCCCATCGCACCAGGGCACGGTGAGCTTCGTGCCGGACGTGCCGCGGCACCCGCGCCGACGCATCCGGAACGTCGGCGAGCAGCCCGTCGACGGTGCACCGGCGTACCAGCCGACGGTAGTCGCGATACAGAGGACTGCGGTGTTCCCGCGTCACGACCGGACGGGCACACTGAGGGCAGGGCGCGGACTGTCGGCTCCCGGCCGGTACGCACAGGTGCGCCCACGCGGGTTCGTCGGGCCCGACGCCCGTCGCGTCGGCCGTCCGGGCTGCGACCCAGTCGGCCAGTGATCGGGCCAACCGCCGGTCGGACACCGGCAGAACGGACTGCGTCCGGATCGCTCGCACGCCTGCTTCGGCCAGGAGCCGCGCCGCGCCGACGTCACCGTTGTGGGCCGCCATGTCGGAGGCGAAGAGCAGGCGGGGCGCGGGCTCCAGGGGGCGGGGACCGCTGATCGGGGAGTCCGCCGATGACGGGTGCGGGCCGGCCCGTTCGGGGCCGGAGCCGGGAGGGGGCGCCGGGGGAGTCCTCGCTCCGGGCCTCCGCCTGCCCGCTCTCCTCGGCACCGGATCGTGGTCCTGGGCGAGGTGGGGGTCGGATGTCGCCGTCAGGGTCAGGTCTGGGTCGCCGACGCACAGATAGGACGGCGGTCCGCCCGCGGACAGGGCGTTGACCCGAAGGGCGACCTCTCCCAGGGAGGCGCCGTTGCGCAGGAGGGTTGCCACGGCCACGCCCAGTTGCGGGGTTCCATGGTTGATACGGGTGGAGGCGACCAGGCCGACGGTGTCGCGGCCCGTCAGCAGGCGCCGTGAGAACTGGAACCGCGGATCGAGCAAGCCGCCATGCGGCTGGTAGGCGGAGCAGGAGAGCATCACCATCAGGCGGGTACGTACCGCGGACGCGCCGTGGAAGGCCACAAATCCTGTCTTGTGGTCGAGCCTGCAGTGCCCTCCCCCCTGGCAGGGCAGGAACTTCTCCCCTTGCCGTCCGGGAGCGGGCCGGGAGGGGTCGGCCTGGAGGCACAGTACGTGGCTGCCGACCCGGAAGTCGGCACCGTTGCCGTGGCTGTGCAGTACCACCGCTTCCACGCCCGTACGCAGCAGCTCCAGGAACTGCCCCGCCTGTGCCGAGCCATAGGCATCGGGCAGCCCGCCGGGAGGACCGGAACGGAAATCGCAGTACAGCGCGGTGCGGTGGGCGAACGGCCGGTGCAGTCGGCGGAGGGCCCAGGCTCGTGCCACCAGAAACGCTGCCTCCGTACGATCCATCGGCAGGGGAAGGACACCCACGGGCAGGTTCATGTTCCGGCCGTGCTCGAACAGCATCCCGGCGGTGCCGAAGTCGAAGTCCTCCTCGGGCAGAACGACGAAACCGGAACCGCTTTCCGCAGCGGCGATCGCGGCCCGAGGCCACTCTCTGCCACCGGACACGGCCAGGAACGGTCGCCCCAGCGCGTCGGCGTAACTCCGCGCGAGGTCGCCCCCCGTGCCCCACCCGATGACCAACCCGCCGCTATGAACACCCTGGTCGTGCGCCTCCCGGCTCCTGTTCGTGACCGGTGCCGCGACGGCGGCCGGCAGGCCGAGCATCGTGAGTCGGTGCACGAGCACCGTGGCCGAGACGTCGTCGGGAGGGGTGAGGACCGAGGGGTTCCCGCTGACTGCCACCCCTGACCGTGTGGGGCCGATGACTGTCGAGAGCCCTGCTCCACCAGAGTCCACTGGGACCGCCGAAGGGAAGTTGACTGACTTCACAATATTTTTTGTATCACAGTCACATTCTCTTGTCACTATTCAAGTCCGTAGGTTAGATTCCTCGCCAGGGCGCCAGGGAGGCGACCGCCAGGGCGCGAAATGGAGGATCTGTCGATGACTTCAGCAGGCAGTGGAGAGGAAAGCTTCGAGCCTGGCCCGAGGAAGCTGGACGTGGAGGGGGACGACGTGGGCGGGGACATCGCTCCCGCTACGGATTTAGATGATGCCCAGACTTATTTCGAGGAGTTGGCCATGGTCAAGGACAGCATTCTCGAAGGCGTTATCACCTACTGGTGATCGTCCGAGGCCCGGTCGCCGGGCCGCCCAGACAGCAGGTCCCCGGCCCGGAGACTCCGACCGGATCAGCAGGAAGGACACATGCCCGTGCAACCGCAGGTGCTGGAACCGAGCGAGATCGACAAGTTTCGGTCCCAGGGGTTCCTGGGACCCCTCGCGCTCATGCCACCTCAGGAGATGACCCGGCTCCGCGGGGATCTTGAAAAGGTCCTCGCCTCCCCGGGGCTGGCACCGTCACCTCCGCCGGAGGAATCCGAGGGCCGGCTCTCCTCGCTCGTCGCCGACCGAGGTGGTGCCGGCCCGGTGCCATATGTGGAATGCCGACACCTTGACTCACCCGTCGTGCACCAGTTGTGCACACATCCGAGGCTGCTGTCGGTGGCGCGTTCCCTGTACGGGCCGGATCTGCTGCTGTGGCGTTCCACCTTCATCGCCAAGGCGTCCGGTGGGCCCGAGTTCCGGTGGCACCAGGACTGGGGCGGTGTGCACGCGCCGGACGAGGCGTACGGGCTGGAGCCGCCGCTGCTCTTCACCTTCTGGATAGCCATTACCGAGGTGACGGAGGACAACGGGTGTCTGCGCTTCCTGCCCGGCACACGCGCCGTGCTGCCCACTGTGCCTTCCGGGCCCGGTAAGCGCGCCACCCTCTTGGTGGACGAAAAGGCTGTGGACGATTCGGCCGCGGTCTCGGTGCCGCTTCAGCCAGGGGAGTTCGTGGTGTTCACTGACCGGGCCCTGCACTCCTCGCCTCCGAACGCCTCGCAGGCCGAGCGACTCGGCCTGGCGGTTCGCTTCACACTGCCGGCGGTAAAGGTCAGGCCGCACTTCCCCCAGCACGCGTGCATGCTGGCTTCAGGCGAAGACCGGACGCTGTTCAATACCCTCGCGTCCCCGCCGGTCTAGACAAGCCTGGCCTGGTCACCTCCCCGCGCGGCCGCGGTCGCGCCGCTGTGCGGGACGACCCTGACAAAGGCCATGCCGCCTCGCCTCTTTGGTCATGCCCCTGGTCACAGCCGGCCCCTGCGGCCCGCTACTGGGGCCGTCGACAGCCGACCGAAGGCCGACGGACCTGATACCGGTTTTCAGCCCATGTGAGCGGTGGATCACCTTGGACCCCGTCATCTCTTCCCCACCCGAAGTAACCCCGCCGCGCTTCCGGCGTCTGATGGCGAGCTTCCCCAGTGGCGTATCGATCATCACGGCGGTGGACGACGCCCGCACTCCCCGGGGCATGACATGCTCCGCGCTGTGCAGTGTCACCGTCGCTCCACCGACTCTGCTGGTCGGAATGCGAGCCGCAAGCTCGACTCTCCGGGCCGTCATGCAGAGCGGGGTCTTCGCGGTCAACCTGCTCCACGCCCGGGGGCGCAAGACCGCAGAGTTGTTCGCCTCGGGGACTCCCGAGCGTTTCCGTCTGACCGCCTGGCGCTTTCCTGAGGGCCATGGCGGCCCTCAGCTCACCGAGGCCGCCCACACAGTGGCTGACTGCCGAGTCACCCACACCGTGAGTGTCGGAGAGCAACGCGTTGTCTTCGGTGAGGTCTTCTGCATCACTGAGCTGGCCGAACCCGAGCCGCTGCTCTACGGTTTGCGACGGTACGGCTCCTGGCCAGGAACGTAGGACGCCTCCTGACAAAGGTGATCATCAATAAGAAGCAAGGAGTCCGCGTCCACGGACGCCGCGAAGCCGGATGTCCCGTACCGTCCTCGTCCGCGCAGCGGATGGAGCCCGGGCGCAGGGTGCCGGTACCCGGTGCCACTTCACCCCAGCGCGGACTCCACCAAGGAGGCCGCGGCCCTCATGCCGGCCTCGTTCGGGTGGTACGTCGCCCGTCCGGAGGCCGGCTTGTACTTCTCCACCTACGGGTCGGCCGCGCATGCGTCGTGGCCGTGGCCGGCCGTGGCGAGGCGGACCAGGGTCGCCCCGGTGTCGTTCGCCGCGGTGATGGTCGCCTGCGCCAGGCGTTGGGCGACGCCGCGCTCGAACGTCCGCTGATCGGCGGTGAGCGGTACACCGGTGCAACCACCGGTGTCGGGCAGGAGAGTGGAGTAGCTCACCAGGAGGACCCGCGCCTGCGGGGCCTTGGCGTGGACTGCGTTCACAACGTTGCCGATCCGTTGGCCCACCTCGTCGAGGGCGGGGTTGACCGCGGCCCGGTCCACGGTGCCGCAGTTCGTGCCGCCGCTGTTCTGGCAGGAGTAAGTGACCATGCTGCCCGGACAGTTGACGTCGTTGCCGCCGATGGTGATCGTGACCAGGTCGGTCGCGCCGGCCACCGCGTTGATCTGCGGCGGTCGCGAAACCTGGCCGGTGGTGAGGATGTTCGCCGTCGTGGCGCCGCTGCAGGTAATTCGGCTTCGGTGCCGTCGGTGGCCGCCACGACATCATGCGGCTGCTCAACCGCACGATCAAGCCGCACTTCGACCACTCGGGAACCTTCAACGACAACCGCTTCTCGTTGGCCGCGGCGTCGGCGATGCTCAGCCGGGTACTCACCGCGGAATGCCTCGACGAGCTGCTGCAGTGAGGCGAGCGGCTTCGTAAGCAGGCCGATGAACTGCTGCGTGGCCAGGGCTTCCAGGCCACCGGATGGGGCTCGCTCATCAGCATCCACCCCGTCGACCGCGAAGTCCGCTGCGCCGCCGACCTCGCGGGAGCCAACCGGCGCCGGGTCCAGTTCCTGTTCCACGAACTACTCGAGCGCGGTGTGTACATCGGGAGGTCAGGGTTCGTGACCCTGTCACTGGCCCAGGACGAGCAGACCGACGAGACCTTCTTGAACGCCCTTGAGGGCGGCCTGCAGGCGGCAGCCGCAAACGAGGTCTGACGACCGCGACCGCCACGGCCCACGACAACAACGGATGGAACTCATGACGACTGTCGACATGCTCGACTCGATCACCTTCGAAGCCGGATTTCCGGCGATGGCCCGCCGGCAAGGGGAAGCGCCCGGCACGGTGGATCTGCCGGCGAACCTGACGCCGGAGCAGCGGACGGCCACCCGCGAACTGCTCGACACGACCGGGTCGGTGCTCTTCCGCGGCTTCGGCGTGCGTACGGTCGACGACTTCGAGCGCGTTGCCCAGGGCCTGCTCGGCGAGCTCGCCCCCTACCGAGGCGGCGACTCGCCCCGGCAGGCGGGGAAGGGCTTCGTCTTCAACGCCGCGGGACCCAGCCCGTCCCGACTGCTCCGCGCGCACAACGAACTCTCCTACGCGCCCTGGCACCCCACGACGCTCTGCTTCGCCTGCGGCCGCCCGGCGGACGAAGGCGGCGCGACCACCATCATCGACGGGCACCGGGTGTACCAGTCGTTGCCCGCCGAGATCCGCGATGCGTTCCGGACCAAGGGCGTGACCTACATCCAGCACCTGCCGGACAACAGCGGTGACCCAAGCGGAATCAAGTCCTGGCCCGAGACCTTCGAGACCGACTCCCGCGAAAAGGTCATGGAGTGGTGCCAGAGCAGTTACACCTCGGCCGAATGGACGGACCTCGGCCTGCTCACCACGAACCGCACGCCGGGCACGCTGGCGGTGGGTTCGGACCACCGGGAGGCATGGTTCAATCAGGCGCACATCTGGCGCAAGGACGAAAGCGTCACCCCGGACGTGACCACCATGGACCGCCGGCGGACCCGGTTCGGCTACGGCGCCTTCTTCGGCGACGGCACGGAGATTCCCGCCGACTGCATCGACGTGGTCGGCCAGACACTGATCGACTGCACCGTGCCGGTCAACTGGGAAGCCGGCGACGTCCTGCTGGTCGACAACCGTGCCGTGATGCACGGCCGGTTGCCCTTCTCCGGCCAGCGCGAGGTCTTCGTGGCGTTCGCCTGATGAGCCCAACGAAACACCACAGCATGCTCTCCGGGAACGGTTGTCACCGTCGCCCCCGTCAGGATCCGGCCCTCCACGGTCGTCACCGTCGCCCCCGTCAGGATCCGACCCTCCTCGGGTTCCGCCACTTGTGGGTGGCGCAATCCGCGAGCCAGTTCGGCACCTACGTCAGCCGCGTCGTCCTGCCCCTGGTAGCGGCGACGACGCTGACGGCAACGCCGTTCGAACTGGGAGCCCTGTACGCCATCCAGAACGTGGCCTTTCTGGTCATCGGCCTCCCAGCCGGGGTATGGGTGGACCGGATGCGGCCGCGCACGGTGATGGTCACCGCCGACATCGTGCGCGCCGCACTGCTCGCGAGCATCCCGCTGGCATGGTGGGCGGGAGCACTGACCATGACCCACCTGCTGGCCGTCGGTCTCCTGCTCGGCTTCGCCTCGGTGATGTTCGACGTCGCCTACCTCTCCTTCCTGCCGGCTCTTGTGAGACCAGAAGACCTCATGGCGGGCAACTCGAGGCTGGAAACCAGCCGCTCGGTGTCCCAGGTGGCGGGACGGGCCGCCGGAGGCGGTCTGGCCGGGCTGCTGTCCGCCGTGAACGCGGTCGGGATTCAGGTGCTCTGCTACATCATCTCCGCAGTGAGCCTGAGCCGGATCCGTCAGGACGTGGACCCGGTACGACACGAACGCCGACCCATGCTGCCGGAGATCGCGGCGGGGCTGCGCTATGTGTTCACTGATCCGTTGATGCGGGCGATGACGTGCTGCTCGGCGACCTTCAGCCTCTGCTACGCCATCGCGTCCCCGCTGCTCGTGGTGATGCTGGTGGACGAGCTGAAGCAGCCGGAGTGGGCCGTCGGGGCGCTGATGGCGACCGGCGGAATCGGCGCTCTCGCCGGAGCGATGACCTCCCGGGTCGTCGCCCAACGGCTGGGCACGGCCCGGGTGATCTGGCTCGCCCTGGTGACTTGCATGCCGTTCGGCTTGCTGATGCCGCTCAGCTCCTCTGGGTGGGGTGTGCTGCTGTTCGCCATCCCGTGGTGCGTTCTGAACTACGGGCTGATCCTCTACAACGTGGCGCAGATCAGCTTCCGGCAGCAAGGGTGCCCGCCGGAGATGATGGCCCGGATGAACGCCACCGTGCGGTTCCTCATCTGGGGCGTACTCCCGCTCGGCGGAATAGCCGGCGGCACCCTGGGCGACTGGGCGGGCGTCCGCACGGGGCTGGCCGTCGCCGCCGCCGGGATGCTGCTCTCGGCCCTGTGGGTCCTGGCCTCGCCCCTGCGCACCATGCGGGAACTCCCGGCCGTCCCCGCGACCACGTGATCCGCACCTCCGCACACCGCCGCCTCCCTCCGGGGCAGGCAGAGAGGTCAGGGCAGTGGACCTGATGAACCCACCCCACACGGGGACGGATCTTTGGGAGTTCTCTTCCGTCCGCATGGCGGCGAGGGGCACCTGGACCAAGGACGCGGCCGGACGCGTCGTGATCTCCGCCTACGACGTCCTCGGCCGGGCTGCCGGCACCTGGAGCGCTCCGCCCTCGGCCGACCTGACCTCCACCACTGCCGATTCCTCTTCCGGTGTCCTTGCCTCATGACGCATGTCAACATCCCCGGTAGTACGCCGACATGGGCCGCATGGGCCGCGGACGGGCCCTTGTGGCCCATGCCGCGGCCCATGCGGTGGTACGAGGGTGGATGCAAGCCCGGAGGCGAGCGTGCGGGGGCGGATCCTCCCTCACAGGGACCGTCGCCCGGCTCCTTGGTCGGAATCAGGGGGGAAGGGGAGCTCGCCTCTCGGGCGGAGTACCGACCTGGGGATCGGTGCCGGCCGCTTCGGCGGTCTCCCGGGCGGGGCGGGGAATCGGGCGCCCCCGCCGGTGTCCACCGGGCCGTGACGCGGCCCGACGATGTCGGAGCGTCCGAGCGTCCAATATCAGCGGTTCACCATCAGGGGCACCGTGTCCATGGTCACCGGCCTGCCGTCCTTCGGCGAAATGAAGTACGCGGTCAGCATGCCCGGTCCGGTGCGGGTGGCCTTGTAGGGGAAGACCACGTCGAAGGTCCCCCGGGTACCACTGCCGGATGTGGCCATGACCAGGACGTCCGCGGCGGTACGGCCCCTGATGTCCGTGATCTTCAGACGGAACTCCGCCTCGAACGTGTTGGCGCTGCCCCACACGCGCACGGGATTGCGCACGGTCTCCCCGATGAGGGGGGAGTCCACCAGGACGCCCGGTGCCAGGTCCTCGAAGTCGTCACGCCCCACGGGCCCGTCGAGGACGACGCCCTCGCCGCCGAAGTACTTCACCGGTTTGCCGTCGAGCTCGAACCGGACGGCCTGGATGCCCGGGAACCGGGTCACGGTGAACACGACCTGCGCGAGGCGTGCCCGCATGGAGAGGCTGCCGCCCCCGTCGTCGTAGCGGCCGTCGAGGTCCACGGTCGCGACACGGTCATGGACAGCGATCGAGTGCAGCCTGGTGCCGGACGGGATGGCGGTGGTGCGGCGGTGCCCGCGCTCGTAGCGATCCGGTCCGGCGAGCAGGGCGCGGACGGCTCCGGTGGCCGTCGCCGGCGCGGTCACCGTGCGCGGGGCGGGGGAGATGTGCTCGCCGTGCAGGAAGTACACGGCCGTGCGGATCGTCTTCCGCGTCCCTGGCGTCGTCGAACCGCCGGTCGAGGAGTCAGGAGCCGACGGTCGCGGGGCGGAGGAAGCAGGCGGCGCGGGCGTTCCCGAGGCGCCGCCCGTTGTCGCCGATGTGCCGGGTGACGTCACCGCTCCGCTCGGGGAGCGCGAGGTTGTGCCGGTGCCGTCCGGCGCACCCGGACCGCTGCTCGTACCGCACGCCGTGGCCGTGAGCAGAAGGAGCGTCAGCGCCCCGGTGAGTGCCCCGTGAGGACGACGGGTGCGCCGGTCCGGGGCTCGGGTCTTCATGGTGACCTCCAAAAGAGTCGAGGCTCCGTCAGATGCCGGGGTTCCTCGCCAGCCGACGGCGCAGCGCGACGGACGCGAGGGTGAGCAGGGCGACCGCGAAGAGCGCCAGGACACCCACCTCGCGCGCGATCGCGGTCAGGTCTCCGTCCCGGGAGAGCAGCGTCGTCCACGCGTCGACCGCCCAGGCCTGGGGGACCGCGTGCCCCGCGGTGCGCAGCCAGTCGGGCACGAGTGCCAGTGGCCACATGCAGCCGCCCAGCATGCCGAGCCCGATGCCGAGCGCCGGACCGACGGCGTTCACCTGCTCCGGCGTGCGGAACAGGGCTCCGGCCAGCACCCCGGCACCCGTTCCCACCAGCGCCCACACTATGACGAGGACCCCGGCGGCGAGCGGGTCGCCCCATGCCACGTCGAACGCGAGCGAGCCGACACCCACGATCAGCAGCGACTGCATCAGGGCGAGCAGCAGGTAGGCGACAGTCTCGCCGAGGACCAGGGTGCGGGCGGAGACCGGTGCCGCGAGGGCACGGGCGTACACCCCCGTCCTGCGTGTCTGCACGATGGCCGCACCGCCGGCGAGGGTGTTGATGAACACGAACAGCACCAGCATGGTGGGGGTGCTGTAGCTGTAACCCAGCGGCAGGAAGTCGCTGGTCCCGTTGACGGTGACCGAGCGCACGGCGATCGGGGACGCGGCCCGTTCCGCGCCGCGGGCGAGACCGAGGCTCTCGTCGAAGCCGGTTCCGGTCTCGTCGGCGGCGAAACGGGCGGCCTGCAGTCGTGCCGCGTGGTCGGCGACGACGGCCGACACGGAGGACACCGCCGCGTGCCCGGCGCTGCCGGAGGGCTCCACCAGCACCCGCACCGTGACCGAACGCCCATCCCGCACCGCCTCGTCCAGACCGGACGGCACCACGACCACCGCGTCCAGCTCGGCCCGGCGCAGCGCCGTGCGGGCGTCCGCCGCGGAGTCGTAGACACGGCTGCGCAGACCCGGCGCGTCGGCCAGATCGGACACCAACTCTCTTGCGACAGGGCCTGTTTGCGATGAGGTGACGACGCCGGTCCGGAACTGGTCGAAGCCGCTGACCGTCACCCCGATGACGACGATGATCGCGACGGGGAGCAGCACCATGAAGAACAGCGCCGTACGGTCGCGCACCGCACGTGCGATGGTGGCCCAGGTGACGGCGAGCGCGGTCATGGCGTCCTCCTCAGCCGCAGGATCAGGGCGGTCAGCGCCGCCACGGCCGCCGAGAAGGCGGCGATGCCGAGCAGCGGCGCACCGACCGCGGCCCAGCCGCGCACCCCTGTCCCCAGATCGGTGAATCCGCGCAGCGCCCAGCCGTTGGGGGTGAACAGCGTCAGGCTGCGCATCAGCGGGGTGCCCGCGGCGAACACGAAGTTGCCGCCGAGCAGGGCGAGCGCGAACACGACCACCGACGCGATCCCCTCGGCCTGCCGTTCGGTCCGGGCCAGTGCGATGACCAGGGCGGTCAGACACACCACCGCGACCGCCATGCCCGTGCTGAGGGCGGCGACCCCGGCCGGGTCCGCCCAGCGGGCACCGAAGGCCAGCCACGACACGAGCGTGACGGTGGCGAGTCCGGCGAGGCTGTAGACGAAGGTGGACAGCGACTTGCCCAGCAGCAGCGCGCCCCGGCCGACGGGTGCCGCCGCTATCCGGTCGAGCGTGCCCTGTTGCTGCTCGATGAAGTAGCCGCGCGCCCCGAAACCGACCGTGAACAGGACGAAGAACATGCCCATGCTCGGCCCGAAGTAGCTGATGACCTTCAACGGGTCGTCCGCGAGGCCCTGCGGCCGGACCTGTTCCGGCAGCCGCAACACAGCGGCTTTCGCGGCCAGTTCGGGTATGTCGGACCGGGCGGCTCCCGCCGTGACGGCCGTGGCGACCGACAGCCGGTCGGCGTTGACCTGGGCGACGTACGACTCGGTGACCGCACGGGCCAGCTGGGCCTGCAGACCGTAGTCGACGCTGTCCAGGACCGTGACGGGGCGTGCGCCGCCGCCGCGCAGCGCGGCCGTGAACCCCTCAGGGACGACGATCGCGGCATGCACCCGCCCGGCGTCCACCGCGCGCCGGGCGGCGGCCTCGTCACCGTAGGAGCGTGTGCTGACCGTGCCCTCGAGTTGCGGGCTCTTCAACACCTGGGTGAGGCCCGTGGCGGCCGGCCCCCGGTCCAGGTCCACCACGCCGATGTCGGCGCGGAACTCGGAGCTGTTGCTGAACGCGAGGGCCATCAGACCGGAGATCAGCACCGGCGCCAGGAACACGATCACCCAGGCCGACCGGTCGCGCATCCGCTGCCGCAGGTCCTTCGCCGCGATGGTGAGAACGACGCGCATGGCTCGCTCACTCCCTCAGCGCGGTGCCGGTCAGCTGGAGGAAGACCGCCTCCAGGTCGGGCTCGTCGATCTCCACGCTCCGGATGTCGAGGCCCTGTTCGTGGGCGAGGTCGAGCAGCTCCGGCAGCAGACTGCGGGCGTCCTTGACGACCAGCTCGACCACGTCGCCGCGGTCACCGCCGCGGGCCGCGCCCTCGACCCGCGCGAGCCGCCGGCACGCCTGCGCGTACCCGGTCAGGTCCCCGCCGGCCGTGAGCCGCACCCGGTCCCGTTCGGCCACCAGCGCCACCAGCTCGCGGGGCGTGCCCTCGGCGACGAGACGGCCGCGGTCGATGATCCCGACGCGGTCGCACAGGCGCTCGGCCTCCTCCATGTAGTGCGTGGTGTAGAGGACGGCCATGCCCTCCTCGCCGAACCGGGTGACGCTCTCCAGGATGGCGTGCCGGCTCTGCGGATCGACGCCGACCGTCGGCTCGTCCAGCACCAGCAACGTCGGCGAATGCACCAGCCCGGCCCCTATGTTGAGACGTCTGCGCATCCCACCGGAGAGGGAGTCGACGCGGTCACCGGCCCGGCCGGCCAGATCGATCAGCTCCAGCACCTCGTCCACCCGGCGCTCCAGTCGGCGGCGCCCCATCCGGTACAGCCGCCCGAAGAATCGGAGGTTCTCGCGGACGGTGAGGTCCGGGTAGAGCGCCACGTCCTGCGGAACGAACCCGATGAGCCGCTTGGCGCGTCCGGCGGCCGTGCCCATGGGCCGTCCCGCCACCCGCACCGTCCCGGCGTCGGGCCGCAGCAGCCCGCAGACCATCCTGATCGTGGTGGTCTTCCCGGCACCGTTCGGCCCGAGCAGCCCGTACGTCTCGCCGGGCGCGATGGTGAGCCCCACGTCGTCGACAGCGGTGCGTTCGCCGAACCGGCGGACGAGATGGGCGCATTCGAGCACCGCCTGCCCGCCCGCACCGGGCACGGGTTCCACCGGATCGCTCATGACGTCACCTCGACGGATCTGGTCCCACGGCAAAGTCCCCTCGATCTCGAGCCTGGTCCGCGCCGAGCGTCCGGGACAGGGCCCTTCCGGACCCGCCCACAGGGCCCTTCCGGGCCCATCCACAGGGCCGTTCGGCTCCCTAGTGCCCCGACGGGCAAAGAGCTTGGGGGAGTGCCGGGCGTCGCGACGGGGCGAACTGCCTGTCGGGGCACTAGGTCGTCCGAGGGCGGTTCACCGTGCGCGGGAGAGGTGCGTCTCCTCCTCGCGCGCGCCGTGCAGCCGCGGCACGGTGTGCGGACCCTACGGGCAGGCGCGCAGGCCGTCGAGCCGATCGGGGCGAGTTCCATCGCGGAGCGCGCGGGGTGGAGCTCGTGCGCCGTGGGTCCCGCGCCCCACCGGTCGGGCGGGACCCGTCGGCCGTCGGCCTACGGTGGAAGGTGATCGCCTGTCCGACAGGAGGAGAACACATGGAGATCGTCGCGTACGGCGTCCTCACCGACGAGGAGCCACTGCTGCGGGAAGCCTTCGACCGGGCATTCGCGGACCGTCACCGCCTGCGCTGTCTGAGGCTGTTCCTGGACCGCGACACCGCTCCAACCGCCGCAGGGCGCGAGATCGTCCTCAGCAGCGTCAACGACACCCTCGACGAGGAGGTGCTGCGAGTCCTGGCCGAGGGCGGCACCCGGATGATCGCCCAGCGGTCCACCGGCTACAACAACATCGACCTGACCGCTGCCGAGGAACACGGGCTCACGGTTGCCCGGGTCTCGTACTACTCGCCCTATTCGGTCGCCGAGTTCGCCTGGACCCTCGCGCTCGCCGTGAACCGCAGGATCGTGCGGGCGGCCCATCGCACCCGCGAGTTCGACTTCCGGCTGGACGGTCTGATGGGCCGTGACTTCCGGGGCCGCACGGCCGGAGTCGTGGGCACCGGAAAGATCGGCACCGCGTTCGCCCGGATCGCCCACGGCTTCGGGATGCGCCTGCTGGGCTGGGATGTCGCGGAGAACCCCGAGTGCCGGGCGCTCGGCATGGAATACGTCGGACGTGAGCGGCTGTTCGCCGAATCCGACCTGGTGAGCCTGCACGTGCCGCTGCTGCCGGACACCCACCACCTGGTGGACGCCCAAGCCCTCGCCCTGATGAAGGACGACGCGATCCTCGTCAACTCCAGCCGCGGTGGCCTCGTCGACACCGACGCCCTGCTGGCCACGCTCCGCGCGGGCCGCCTCACGGGTGTCGGTCTGGACGTCTACGAGGAGGAAGCCGGTGTGTTCTTCCTCGACAAGTCGCTGGAGGTGATGACCGACGAGCGTCTCGCCCGGCTGATGACCTTCTCCAACGTCCTGGTCACCTCGCACCAGGCCTACTTCACCCGCGACGCGGTCGGACAGATCGTCGAGACGACCACGGCCAACGTCGAGGACTACCTGGCCGGTCGCGCCGGAGACAACACGCTCGTGTTTCCCGCGGCCCGCCGCCGGTAGACGAGGTACGGGCGGGCGAGAAGACCGACCGTTCATGGCTGGGCCAGCCGCCCTGCCGCGGCTGGGGGGGCGGTCAGCTCGGACACGCGGACGGCAGCGGTGAGCGGCCGCCACCGGCGGCTCCGCACGGACGCCGTGCGATCCTTCGCGGCCGGGCCACGAACGGTAG
Organism: Streptomyces cavernae; assembly: GCF_004023625.1. Classification (GTDB taxonomy): domain Bacteria; phylum Actinomycetota; class Actinomycetes; order Streptomycetales; family Streptomycetaceae; genus Streptomyces; species Streptomyces cavernae. The sequence continues at coordinate 61,148 of NZ_RPDJ01000015.1, forward strand.
TGCTGGTGGCCGTGCCGTCTTCGCCGCCGACGTGGTGCCGCAGGCCTCTGACCGTCTCCGGTTCACCGGGCCGCGGGACCGCGCCCCGATGTACCCATGAACATGATCAGTCCGACAATTCCGGTCACCATCAGGGCGAATCCGACGACGATCGAGCTGTAGCCGAACACCATGCAGGCGCCGACCACTGTCGCGCCGATCAGGACGAGGGGAACCATGAGTGCCTTCCTTCGCTCGGTCGGCTCCCGGTGCGTGCCGGTGCGGCGAGGTCGGCTTCGTGCTGCTCTGTGTCGCCGCCCGGTGCGGGAGCCGGGGTGTTCATCGTCAGCGTCCGCCAGGAACGCACCGGCTCACAGGGGCTGAACGGGCCGGTCCGGGGCCGAGTGGCCTCTGAATGACCCGTGGCTTTCCTCGGACCGGGGTCGGATTTCCCGGGCCGGGGCTCCTGGAGCGGGTGAGCCGGGCGGCACCATGGGCCGAACGGTCCCCACCGGCGCCGAACCACCTCTGTCGCCACCCGGCTGAGGATGCGAGGGTGAAGGTGAAGGCGTCTTGCTGCACGATCTCCGCAGCCCGACGGAAGGCGGTGGCAATGATGGAACTGCCCCTGGTCGTAGGCGTCGACGGATCCGACGGAAGCCTGGCCGCGGTCGACTGGGCGGTGGACGAGGCCGCCCGGCACGGTCTGCCGCTGAGGGTGGTGTACGCCTCGCTGTGGGACCGCTACGAAGGTGTCGCGTGGCCCGGCAGCCCGAAGCGGCCCTCCGAGCGGGTGCTGGCCGAGCACATCGTCGCATCCGCGGCCGAGCGGGCCCACAAGCGCGACCCGAATGTGAAGGTGTCCACCGAGATCCTGCCCCAGGAAGCGGCGTCCGCCCTGGTGAGCGAGGGCGCCAACGCTTCCCTCCTGGTGACGGGCTCACGGGGCCGCGGCGAGCTGAAGGGACTGCTCCTCGGCTCGGTCGGACTGGCCGTGGCCGCCCGCGCCCACTGCCCGGTGGTCGTGGTCCGCGGCGACAAGGCAGGCCTGACCGGGCTCCACGAACGGATCCTGCTCGGTGCCGGGGAACCCGCGACGACCGGGGAGGCGGCGCGGTTCGCCTTCCGCGAGGCCGGGGTACGCGGGTGCGTCCTCGATGTCGTACGGGCATGGCGACGGCCCGCGCACGAGACCGCCGACCACCCGCTGCTCACCGGAGAACCGGCGCACCGCCACGAGGACCAGGCATCCGCGCTGCTGGACGCGCTGCTCGAGGAACCGACGGCGGACCACCCGGATGTGCGGGTGCGCCGCGCCACGATCGAGGGACCGGCCCGCAAGGTGCTGCTGCACCGCTCGGCCGCCGCGGACCTCCTGATCATCGGAAACCATCGCCGGCACGGCCACTTCGGCCTCCAGCTGGGCCGAGTGGCGCACACACTGCTGCACCACGCCGAGTGTCCCGTCGCGGTCGTACCGCAGCGGGTGTGAGCGCCCAGCGCCGGGCCACTCGCGGGTGGACCGCACCCACCGCCCCGACCCCTTTGCTGAAGGAGCCCCCATGGCCCCGATCACCGGCCGCCCGCTCCACGTCACCGCCCCGGTCCACGTCACCGCCCCGGTCCCCGGCGGAGCGCTCGAGACGGGTGCGCCGAGGTGACCGGCTGGACCTGGGAGTACGACGGCTACGACCCGGCCGACGAGCGCCTGAGGGAGGCACTGTGCACCCTCGGCAACGGCTACGTCGCCACCCGCGGCGCGCTTCCCGAATGCGCCGCGGACGACGTGCACTATCCCGGCACGTACGCCGCGGGCTGTTACGACCGGCTCACCTCCGGCGTCGCGGGCCGCCGGGTCGAGAACGAGGACATGGTCAACCTGCCCAATTGGCTGCCTGTGCGCTACCGACTCCACGGCAGCGGGGACTGGCTCACCCCGGACAAGGCGACCGTGCTCGAGCACCGCCAGGTCCTGCACCTCGCCTCCGCGCTGCTGGAGCGCCGCACGCGCTACGACCTCGGCGAGGGCCGCCTCCTGTCCGTGCGGCAGCAGCGCATCGCCCACATGGCCGACCCCCATCTCGCCGCCCTGCGCACCGAGTTCACCGTGGAAGGGCCGACCTGCGAACTCGAGGTCGAGGCGGCCCTCGACGGAGGCGTCACCAACGCCGGCGTACCGCGCTACCGCGACCTCGACGGCCGTCACCTCACCCATGTGCACACCGGTGAGGCCGCCTCCGACACCGTGTGGCTGCGCTGCCGCACCCGTACCTCCGACATCCGCGTCGGCCTGGCGGCCCGGCTCACCGCCGACGCGCCCCTGTCCACCGGGCACACACCGCCCCGCGTCACCCAGCGGACGCTGCTCCGCCTGACACCCGGCCGAACCGCCACCGTCGACAAGACCGTCGTCCTGCACACCTCACGCGACCCCGCCATCAGCGACCCACTGCGCGCCGCGATCGACCGGGTGCAGGACGCGCCCGGCTTCGACGAACTGCTCGAACGTCACCTCACAGCCTGGGACCAGCTCTGGCGCCGCGCCGACCTGGACGTCCGCGGCGAGGCGGGCGGCATCCTGCGGCTGCACCTCTTCCACGTGCTGCAGACGCTGTCGCCGCACACCGCGGACCTCGACGTCGGAGTACCCGCCAGGGGGCTGCACGGCGAGGCCTACCGCGGGCACGTCTTCTGGGACGAACTGTTCGTACTGCCCTACCTGAACCTGCACTTCCCCGAGGTCTCCCGCGCCCTGCTCCGCTACCGCCACCGACGCCTGGACCGGGCCTGCGCCACGGCCCGCGCGGTCGGCCGACGCGGTGCGCTGTATCCGTGGCAGTCCGGCAGCGACGGACGCGAGGAGACCCAGCTCCTGCACCTCAACCCGCGTTCCGGGCGCTGGCTGCCCGACCACTCCCGGCTGCAGCACCACGTCGGCACGGCCGTGGCCTACAACGTGTGGCAGTACTGCGAGGCGAGCGGGGACGCGGAGTTCCTGCACACCAAGGGCGCCGAGATGATGCTGCAGATCGCTCGCTTCTGGGCGGACTCGGCCGACTACGACGAGCACCTCGGGCGGCACCGCATCCGCGGGGTGGTCGGCCCCGACGAGTACCACGAGGGCTACCCCGGGGCGCCGCGGCCGGGCCTCGACGACAACACGTACACCAACGTCACCGCCGCCTGGGTGCTGGCCCGCACCCTCGAACTGTTCGACGCGCTTCCCGAACCGCGCCGCCGGGAACTCGTCGAACGCACCGGTCTCGACGGAGGCGAACTCGAGCAGTGGCAGGACGTCTCGCGCAGCCTCCACGTGCCCTTCCACGACGACGTCATCAGCCAGTTCGAGGGCTACGGCGAACTCGCCGAACTCGACTGGGCCGGGTACCGCAAGCGGTACGGCGACATCCGGCGCCTGGACCGGATCCTGGAGGCCGAGGGCGACACCGTCAACCGCTACAAGGCGTCCAAACAGGCCGACGTCCTGATGCTCGGATACCTCTTCTCACCGGCTGAACTCCGTGACCTCTTCCGCCGCCTGGGCCACCGCCTCGACGAGTCCATCTGGCAGCGCACCGTCGACTACTACCTGGCCCGCACCAGCCACGGCTCCACCCTCAGCGGACTGGTCCACGGCTGGGTCCTCGCCCGCGCCCGGCGTGCGGAGGCGTGGACGTTCTGCCAGGAGGCGCTGCGGGGCGACATCGCCGATCTGCAGGGCGGTACCACGGGCGAGGGCATCCACCTGGGCGCCATGGCCGGCACCCTCGACCTCGTCCAGCGCGGCCTGACCGGACTGGAGACCCGCCACGGAGCGCTGTGGCTGGACCCCGTGCCGCTCCCCGAGCTGTCCTCGTACCACTTCGCCATCCGCTACCGGGGCCACTGGGGGGTGCGGCTGCGGCTGGAGCGCGGGCTGCTGGAGATCGCGGTGCCGTCGTCCGACCGGTTGCCGATCGACGTACGCCTGCCCGACCGGGCCGTGTCCGTCGGGCCGGGGGAGCGGTGCCGGCTGATGCTCGCGGACTGACCTGCCGTACCGCCGGATCGCGGCCACGGAAGCGGCGGCGGCCCTGGCGAGTGATGACATCGCCCGTCTCGTTTCTGGGTCGACGTGGTTACTATGTCCTCCTTGCCTGCCCGGGAGGGTGCGCAGGCTGGTCGTCCACGGGCGAGGGCCAGTGCGTGTGGATGAGGAAGTCGGCGCTGCCGGACAGCGTGGTGAGCCGGGGTGTGTCCTTGCCGGGGTGTGTCCTCGTCCTCGATGCGGACGCGGACCGTTCGCTGAACCGCCGATGTTTCGAGCCGGGTGCCGCCCGGTTCTTGCGGGCCCGAATTGCAGGGTGCGCGGTCTCGCTCCCTGCCGATCGCGGGACTTACGGGCCTGTCGCCGCGGATACCGGGCCTGTCGGCCCATGCGGCGGCCCGGCGCGCGTGGCACGTTGGATACAGCACCATCTGAGGAGAGGGCGACGATCATGCGAGCTCACCTCGGCGACCAACTCATCATCGAAAGCCCGACGACCGGTGCTGCCAGGCGCGACGGCGAGATCGTCGGACTTCACCATGAGGACGGAACACCGCCCTACGACGTGCGCTGGTCGGACACGGACGAAGTGACGCTCGTGTTCCCCGGACCCGATGCGCACATCCGCCATCTCGGGCACGAACGGTTCCGGACCGAGCCCGGGTCTTCCCAGCCGGACAGCGCTGCGGCAAAGGCGCCCGTGGCCGCCCCGCCGGGGACACGCAACCCCGGAGACATCGGCCGGCGCGTGGCCGCCGAACGACACAGGCAGGGGACGAGCCGGGAGGAAACAGCCCGCCGCGCCCGCATGTCGCCCGACTACCTGGCCTACCTCGAAGAACAGCCCGCCGACCCGACTGCGGCCACCCTCATCAGGCTCGCCGACGCGCTGGGCACCACCGCCGCCGCTCTGCGCGGCGGAGGCATCGATCTGCCACCCGGCCGGGGTCACGCACTGCTGCATCCTCAGCTGCGGGACCTCGGCCCGGAGGAATGCCGTGCCCTGCTGTCCACACATGGTGTGGGGCGCGTCGCGGTGTCGGAGCCCGACGGACGCCCGGCGGTCGTCCCGGTCAACTACGAGGTCATCGATGACTCGATCGTCTTCCGGACCGCGCCCGACTCCCTGCCCGCGGCGGCCGTCGGAACGGAAGTCGCCTTCGAAGTCGATCATGTCGACGACGTCCTGAGCCAGGGCTGGAGCGTGCTGGCCACCGGCCCCGCGGGCGTTGTCACAGAGCCCGACGTCGTGCGACAGCTCAGCCGGCGCGTCCATACCACTCCATGGGCGGGCGGTGAACGCGAGATGTGGGTGGCGATCCGGCCCACGCGGATCACCGGCCGCCGTATCACTCCGGCCGATCAGTAAGGCCGATCGGCACATCAAACGGTGTGGACAGGGGTTTCCGGTCATGGCCGGGCAGGAAGGCGGTGGTGACCATGGAACTCCCGCTGGTGGTGGGTGTCGACGGATCGGATTCCAGTCTGCAGGCCGTGGACTGGGCGGTGGACGAGGCGGCGCGCCTCGGGTTGCCCTTGCGGCTCGTCCACGCCTCCCTGTGGGAGCGCGCTACGAGGGACGCCGCTCGTCCTTGAGCACCGCCCGTCCGGCCGAAGAGATCCTGTGTGGCGCATCACGTCGCCGATCGTGGTGGTGGAAGGCGCTCGGAGCGGGGAGCGGTTGACGAGGCGGACGATGACCTGACCGGCCGCCGTGCCGTCCGCCGCGAGGACTGGGAAGGCGGAGCGGCTGGACACCCCGCGCCACCTCCAGGCACTGGGCCGCCAGGCCCCCAGCCGGTTCTCTGCATCGCGCGGCCACCGCCCCCGGGGCGTGCCGGCGGCGTGGGCTACGGCGCCGCGCCCCGCACTACCGCAGGAACTCCTGCACCTTCGCCTTGAGCCCCCGCTTCACCACGGCCCCACGCTCGGAGTCGCCCTTCAGAAGCGACGCCGCGGTGGACTCCATCTGTTCCCACGTGGCGTGCGGCGGGACCGGCGGTACGGCCGGGTCCGTGAGGAACTCGATCACCGCGGGCCCGTCGGCCTCCAGCCCGGCCCGCCAGCCCGACTCCACGTCCTCCGGTTTCTCCACCCGGACCCCGGTCAGCCCGAGCGAGCGCGCGAAGGCCGCGTACTGCACGTCCGGCAGCTGCTGCGAGGGCAGGAACGACGGTGCGCCGCCCATGGCCCGCAGTTCCCACGTCACCTGGTTCAGGTCATGGTTGTTCCACACCCCGACCACCAGCCGCGGGTCCTCCCAGCGGTCCCGGTACTTGGCCGCAGTGATCAGCTCCGCCAGCCCGTTCATCTGCATCGCCCCGTCCCCGACCAGCGCGATCACGGGCCGGTCCGGATGGGCGAACTTCGCACCGATCGCGTAGGGCACCCCGCAGCCCATCGTGGCCAGCGTTCCCGACAGCGAACCGCGCATCCGGCCCCGCATGGTCAGATGCCGCGCGTACCAGTTCGCGGTCGAACCGGAGTCGGACGTGATGATCGCGTCGTCCGGCAGCAGCGGATCCAGGGCATGTGCCACGTACTCCGGGTTGACGGGGTCCGCGGACAGCTCCGCCCGGCCCTTCATCACCTCGCGCCACCGCGCCACGTTCGCGCACACCGTGTCGTACCACTCGCGCCCGCGGTCCCCGTCGATGAGCGGGATCAGCCGTTCGAGGGTCGCCCTGGCGTCACCGACGACGTTCACCTCGTACGGGTAGCGCATCCCGACCATGTGCGGATCGATGTCGATCTGCACGGCCCGCGCCTTGCCGAACTCCGGCAGGAACTGCGAGTACGGGAACGAGGAGCCGATGGTCAGCAGCGTGTCGCAGTCGCGCATCAGCTCGTACGACGGACGGGTACCGAGCAGGCCGATCGCCCCGGTGACGTACGGCAGCTCGTCACTGAGGACGTCCTTGCCCAGCAGCGCCTTCGCGACCCCCGCCCCCAGCAGCTCGGCGATCCGCTCCACCTCGGCCCGTGCGCCCGCCGCACCCTGCCCGGCCAGGATGGCGACCTTGTCGCCGGCGTTGAGCACCTCGGCCGCCCGCTCCAGCGCCTCCTGCGACGGGATCGAGGTCCACCCGCTGCGGTCCAGGCTGGAGGGCACCATCTTGAACTCGTGCGGCGGCGGCGAATAGTCCAGCTCCTGTACGTCGCCGGGAATGATCACGGCCGTCGGGGCGCGGCGCGCGTACGCCGTGCGGATCGCCCGGTCGAGCACGTTCGGCAGCTGCTCGGGCACCGTCACCGTCTCCACGAAGTCGGACGCGACGTCCTTGAAGAGCGTGTGCAGATCGACTTCCTGCTGGTACGAGCCGCCCATCGCGCTGCGGTGCGTCTGCCCCACGATCGCCAGGACAGGCACATGGTCCAGCTTGGCGTCGTACAGACCGTTCAGCAGATGGATCGCCCCCGGTCCGGAGGTCGCAGCGCACACACCGAGGCGACCCGAGAACTTGGCGTAACCGACCGCCTGGAACGCGGACATCTCCTCGTGCCGTGACTGGATGAACCGTGGATGGTCGTCGGCCCGGCCCCAGGCGGCGAGCAGCCCGTTGATGCCGTCCCCGGGATAGCCGAAGACCTGCTCGACGTCCCACTGCCGCAGCCGCTCCAGAACATGGTCAGCGACCTTTTCACTCATTTCGGGACCTCCCGGTTCCAAAGGGCGTTCCAGGCCGAGTCACCACGGGAGGGCACCCGAAAACCTGAGCAAGTGTTTGCGCCGCATGAGCTGGGGCAGGCGACACCCAGTGCTTCGGAACGGAGGCACGTCCGTGGGAGCGGTGTATGCCGTGGCCCGGACTGTGCCGGAGTCTGTTGAAGGTGCTGTACCGGAGTCCCGTCCCCGTAGAGGGACCGCTCTCCCGCGGTGACCGTCCAACCCAAGGCACTTCTAGGGAGTTGCGACGCACCATGCGAACCCAGGCGACCCTGAAGCAGCATCCGCACGACGACGCCCCCGACACCGCCGAAGACTTCCGCCGACTGGCGACCCTGCCCCCCGGTCCCCAGCGCGACACGCTGCGTGACCAGATCGTCGAGGCATGGCTCCCCATGGCGGAACGACTGGCCGGACGCTTCCGCAGCCGTGGCGAGTCCTTCGAGGACCTGCGCCAGGTCGCGGCACTCGGCCTGGTCAAGGCCGTCGACCGGTACGACCCCGACCGCGGCAACGCCTTCGAGAGCTACGCGGTCCCGACCGTCACCGGTGAGATCAAGCGGCACTTCCGCGACCACATGTGGACCTTGCACGTCCCCCGACGAGTCCAGGACCTGCGCAACCGGGTCCGCTTCGCCTGTCAGGACCTGTCCCAGACCATCTCGGGCCGCAGGCCCACCGTCGCCGAGATCGCCCAGCACGCCCACATGAGCGAGGACGACGTCCGGATCGGGCTGGAGGCACTGGAGAGCTTCACCGCGCTCTCCCTCGACGCCGAGCTCCCGGGCAGCGAGGACGGCTACTCGCTCAGCGACGCACTCGGCACCACGGACCCCGCCCTCGACGTCGTCGTCGACCGCGAGGCCGTGAAGCCCCGCCTCGCCGCACTCCCCGAGCGCGAGCGGGCCATCCTCTACATGCGCTTCTTCGGGGACATGACGCAGAGCCGGATCGCCGAGCAGCTGGGCATCTCCCAGATGCACGTCTCCCGGCTGATCACCCGCTGCTGCGACCGACTGCGCGAGCAGGTGCTGTCGGACGCCGCCTGATGTCCGTCGGGGCGCGGAGGCAGCTCTCCCGGCCCTCCGCGCCCTGCCGGTCAGCCCTCACCACCCCGCCGGCCCGCCGTCCGCGCCCTGCCGGTCAGCCCTCACCACCCCGCCGGCCCGCCGTCCGCGCCCTGCCGGTCAGCCCTCACCACCCCGCCGGCCCGCCGTCCGCGCCCTGCCGGTCAGCCCTCACCACCCCGCCGGCCCGCCGTCCGCGCCCGGTCGGCCTGCCCTCCTCGCCCGGTCGGCCTGCCCTCCTCGCAGTGCCGACCGCAGTGGCGGCTTATGGCAACCGGCTTAGTACCAGGGCGATGTGACGGGACATCATGTCCATCGCCTGCGCTTCGGACATCGAGAAGGCCAGCCTGGCACCGGTACGGAACAACGTGAGAACACCCTGGACCGGACCGTCCCCGGTGATCAGCGGCACGCACAGCAATGACGTCACATCGGCCCTGACGAGGACAGGAGCGCCGGAGGCATCCTGACCGAAACCGTCCGGGTCGTCCGGGCGCACCTGAAGCGCGGTCGACCCCCCGCGAGCCGCCTCCACCACGAGGGGCGCCGCAGTCGGGTCCTGCTTCGCCAGCGCCGCGGCCTCCTCCTCCGAGGGGCCGAGGACGACCGTACGGGTGGGGCGCGCGGCCCTGTCGTCGGCCACCACCCAGTCCGCGAACCGGCCGTGCAGCACCCCCGCCACCCGCCGGAGCACATCGGAACGGTCGCCCAGGGGGACGGAGAGCAGCGCCGTGGTCATCGCGTCCAGCACCTCCATCAGCCCCGCGTGCCGGGTCGCCTCGGTCAGGTCCGGGACCTGGGTCGGGCCGATCTCCGCCGTGGGCACGCGGGTACCGGCGGGCTGCAGCACTGTCAGGACCGCGGTGCGCGGCTCGCCGCTGGGCCGCAGCCCGGTCAGCGTGGCGTTCACCGGCACGTCCGGACGCTGCTGCAGGTGCACGACGAGGCTGCGGTCGCCCTCGCCCCGCGCCACCGCCGCCACCTGGGAGCGGAACGCCGCGCGGTCGGAGTGGGCCAGAAGACCCGTGAGCGGACGGCCCGTGGCGTAACCGGCGCGGACGCCGGTGAAACGGGTTGCCGCGAAGTTCAGCCGTCGTACCACCGTCTCGCGGTCCACCAGTGCCAGCGGCATCGGCAGCCGCTGGAAGATGGCCCTGAGCAGCTGCTGCTCCAGCCGGTCCGCAGGGGCCGCGGCGGGCGCCGACAGCCGTTCGTACCAGGGCCACAGCTGATCGGCCACATGGTCGAGCTCGAAGATCGCCGCGTCGAGAACGGTCTGGAGATCCCCGGTCGGCACCGACCGGGCCGACTTGAGTTCCGCGACGCGGCGTACGAAGTCCGCGAGTTCTTCACCGAATTCCTCCGCGTGCGCCATGGGACGAACGTATCCCGTAGCGGGCGATCGTGGGGTGCGGGAGGCCAACCTGCCGATTGGTTCAATCTGACCGTTTTGCCGGGCTCCCATCGGGCACGCGCAGAGAGGAGCGGGAGGCAGGAGGATGGACCAGAAGGCACCAGCAGTTTCAGGAGGGCGGGGGAAGATGCCGGAAACCGATCAGCTGGACCAGCTGGGGACGGAATCCCCCGAGTCGGCCCTGCCCGGACGCAGGCTCGCCGAGCTCGCCGAGCAGGCGATGCGCTGCACCGTGGAGGCGTGCGGCGCCGCCGCCACCGTCACCGACTCGGGCCCGGAGCGCCCGGCCGCGGTGACCCATCCCGACCTGGCCAGGCTCGTCTCCGTCCAGCTCCGCTCCGGACAGGGACCCATTTCGGATGCCGCCGCCGAAGGACGGACCGTCGACGTGACGGACCTCCTGCGGGACGAGCGCTGGCCGCAGTACCGGGCCATGGCCCTCGACGCCGGCGTACGCTCCAGCGTCACGTTGCCGTTCCGACGCTCCGGGCTCACGGTGACGCTGAGCCTTTTCAGCTTCCGCCCCGGCGCACTGCGGAACGCACCGCACGGCCCGGTCCGCGCACTGGGCAACCTCGCCGCGACCTGCCTGGCCCGCGACCGCTCGTACCGCGCGGCCCTCACCGAGCTGGACCAGCTCGGCAACGCCCTGCGCTCCCGCCCGATCGTCGACCAGGCCTGCGGCATCGTCATGCACGTCCTCGGCTGCGACGCGGATTCCGCCTTCGCGGTGCTGCGCCGGGTCTCCCAGGGCACCAACCGCAAACTCTCCGAGGTCGCGGCGGGTCTGGTGGAGGCACGGGGGCGGGGTCTGGAGAAGGAGCTGCTGTCACTGGGCAACATGGCGAACTGAGACCGGGGGGCCGAGAGCGGGCCGCGCGTCGCACGGATGCGCCGGGGTGGCCGGTGCGGCGCGTGGCTCTCGCCTTGCGCAGGGGCGGGACTGTCGCTGGTGGCAGGGGCTCGTCGAGGCCGAGGACTGTCGGGGCCGGGGGTGGTCGGCGCCGTTGCTTGTCAGGGCTGGCGCTTTGTGGGGGCTGGGGCTTGTGTGTGGCGTTGAGGTCGGAGGCGCAGGAACCCTCGAAGGAACCCACTGGAGCGCCCCCGTCGGCGCCCGGCGTCACCCACCCGGCCCCCCGCGTAGCGCGAATGGTGTCCGGCCACGGGCGGCGCGCGCGATGCCGGGCTCTGATGGGGACGGGCACGACCGTCGTGTCCGTCCCCTCGGTCGAAGGAGCTCCACATGCGCCGCACCGCCCGTGTCCTGTCCGTCACTGCCCTGACCTGCGCTGCCGTGGGCACGCTCGCACCGGGCGCGAGCGCCACACCTGCGCAACCCTTGGATGCCGCCCACGCCTCGTGGCCGGCGGCTGCCGACCGTACGGCTGCACACACGGACGCGGAAGCGGACGCGGACATGAACCGGGGCGGAGAGGGCGGCTCCGGCTCCGGACCGGACTCCGGGCCCGGTAGAGAGAACTCAGGCCGGGACTGGAGCCAGGGCCGCGGCGAGGCGGGCGCGGGTTCGGGTTCGGGTCGTGGCGAGGCGGGTTCGGGTTGGCATCAGGGTCGTGGTGAGGCGGGGGCTGCCTCGGGTTCTGGTCGTGGTGAGGCCGGCGCGGGTTCGGGTTCGGGTCGTGGTGAGGCGGGTTCGGGTTGGCATCAGGGTCGTGGTGAGGCGGGGGCTGCCTCGGGTTCTGGTCGTGGTGAGGCGGGGGCTGCCTCGGGTTCTGGTCGTGGTGAGGCGGGGGCTGCCTCCGGCTCCGGTCGTGGTGAGGCCGGGGCCGCTTCGGGTTCCGGTCATGGTGGGTCGGAGGCCGCTTCGGGTGCGGGTCGTGGTGGAGCGGGTAAGGAGTCCGGCTTCGGTAACGGTGACGCGGGTGTCAGTGGCGCGGAGGGCGCCGGTCGTGGTGGAGCGGGTAAGGAGTCCGGCTTCGGTAACGGTGACGCGGGTGTCAGTGGCGCGGAGGGCGCCGGTCGTGGTGGAGCGGGCAAGGAGTCCGGCTTCGGTAACGGTGACGCGGGTGTCAGTGGCGCGGAGGGCGCCGGTCGTGGTGGAGCGGGCAAGGAGTCCGGCTTCGGTAACGGTGACGCGGGTGTCAGTGGCGCGGAGGGCGCCGGTCGTGGTGGAGCGGGCAAGGAGTCCGGCTTCGGGCACGGCGACGCCGGTGTCAGTGGCGCGGAAGGCGCGGACGCCGGCGGCGACGGCCGTCCCGCCGCACCCGTCCTCGGCACCGTCCAGCGTGGTGTCAACGCCGGCGTAGGCGGTGCCTTCGGCGACTCCCCGGCCACCACGATCGCCGGCGGAATCCTGGTCGCCGGCGCACTGGCCGCCGCCGCGCACCGCACCGCCGGGCACCGCCTCCGCCGCCGCGACACCCAGGGCTGACCCCGGTCAACCTCCCGGTATGGGTCGGCCCGGCGTCTCGACAGAGGAACGTGAGAGGCGTGACACGCCCCGCCAGGGTGGAAACGGCCGAAGGGGGCACTGGGTACGCAGAGCCCAGGGAGGTCAACGCGGTGCCGATGAACAGGCCGACAGGCCGGGCAGTGGAGGAAGGGATGCGGCGGACGGACGCGGAGGGGCACGGGCCCGTTCGCTACGGGCCGCCGCTGCCCGGCCAGGGCCTGCCCGTGCTGCCGGACCTGGCCGCCGTCGTGGCCGCCGTCGCCGGCCTCGGCCGGGCGGAGCCCGCCGGCGGCGGCCCCGCACTGCTCGACGCGGCCTGCGGCTACTGGTCCCGGCGCGGGCTGCCCGCCAGGCCGGAACTGACCGCCGCGGCACCCGGTGGCACCGCCCTGCTGCTGGCTCTGACCGCCGCGGTCGGCGGCGATGTGCTGGTGCCCCGCCCCTGCGCGGCCTGGTGGGAGCCGCACGCCCGGCTCCTGCACAGCCCCGTCTTCCACGTGCCGACGCCCGCCGAGTGCGGCGGCGTCCCAGACCCGTACGCCTTCCTGGAAACCGTCCGAAGGGTGCGTGACGAGGGTGGCGATCCGCGGCTGCTCTTCCTTTCCGTCGCCGACGACCCCACCGCCACCGTGGCCCCGCCCGAAGTGCTGCACGAGACCATGGAGGCCGCCGAGGCCGAGGGCCTGCACCTGGTCAGCGACGAGACCTGGCGCGACACGGTGCACCCACCCAAGGACACCGTGCTGGTCAGCCCGGCCGAGATGATGCCCGACCGGGTCACCGTCATCGCCGACCTGGCGGGCGCCCTCCTGCCGGAGGGCTGGCCCGCCGCCGTCGCCCGCTTCCCGGACACCGCCTGGGGAGCGGGGCTGCGGGCCCGGGTCCTCGACGTGCTCACCGCGCTCGGCGCGCACATCGCGGCGCCGCTCGCCGCTGCGGCCGCGTACACCCTCGACGAGCCGCCCCCCGTCACGGCGCGCCGCGCGGCCGCCGTAAGGCTGCACGCGCACGTGGCCGACGCCGCGTACCACGCGGTGGTCGCGGCCGGGGCGCTGGCCCGGCCGCCGCAAGTCGGGCGCCATCTGTACGCGGACCTCGACCCGCTGCGCCCCGCGCTCACCGCGCACGGCGTCGGCGACGCCCAGGAACTGGAGGACTTCCTCAGCGCCCGGCTGGGCATGCCCGCGCCCGGCGGACACCGTTTCGGCGAAGGCGTCGACGCCCTGAGTGTGCGGCTGTCCACCGGACCGCTGCTCGGTGCCACGGACGAGGAGCGGCTGGCCGCCCTCAGCTCGCCCGAGCCTCTCCAAGTGCCGCACGTGAAGCACGCGTTGGCCGCCTTCGGAGCAGTATTCGACGATCTCCGCGACGACGCTCAGCGACGGGAGTCTCCTCGATGACGCATCAGCCCGAGTCGACCACCACCCAGGACTCCGGCGAGTCGTCTCCAGGCGCGGGCCCGGTCAGTACCGGCGATGCCGGGTCCGCGACGCCCCCCGGCGGTGCCGGGTCCGCGACGCCCCGCCCCCTCGGTGAGCCGCGCATGTGGCCCCGTTCCTTCACCGACCGGCTGACCGCGCCGCTGCCGGGGCTGCGCGGGTTCGCGCGGTTCGCCCGCGAAGGCGCCGTACGACCGGGACCGGAAGGCCTCGTCGACATCCCCCGGCTGCCGTACGAGCCGGGGCCGCTGCCGCGCGTGGACGCCCGCACGGTCGCGGTCACCTGGGTCGGCCATGCGACCTGGGTGGTCCGGATCGGCGGACTCCTCGTGCTCACCGACCCGGTCTGGTCCCGCAGGATCCTCGGCACCCCGGCCCGGATCACTCCCGCCGGGGTGACCTGGAGCGCGCTGCCCCGCGTGGACGCGGTCGTCATCAGCCACAACCACTACGACCACCTGGACGCCCCGACACTGCGTCAACTTTCGCGAGACACACCGGTGTTCGTCCCGGCCGGACTCGGACGTTGGTTCCGGCGGCGGCGGTTCACCGTGGTGACCGAGCTCGACTGGTGGGAAGGGGCCGAACTGGACGGTGTCCGCTTCGACTTCGTGCCCGCGCACCACTGGTCCAAGCGCACCCTCACCGACACCTGCCGCACGCTGTGGGGCGGCTGGGTAATGACCGATCCCGACGGGCAGCGCGTCTACTTCGCGGGCGACACGGGATACGGCCGCTGGTTCGAGCAGATCGGCCGCCGCTACCCGGGCATCGATCTGGCCCTGCTGCCGATCGGCGCGTACGACCCGCGCTGGTGGCTGAGCGACGTCCACTGCGACCCGGAGGAGGCGGTCCGCGCGGCGCAGGACGTGGGCGCCCGCCGGATGGCTCCCATGCACTGGGCGACGTTCATCCTCTCGACGGAGCCGGTGATGGAACCCCTGACACGGGTGCGCAGGGCGTGGGACGCGGCGGGACTTGACCGCGCGGACCTCTGGGACCTTCCGATCGGAGCGTCGAGGGTTCTCGACCGGGATCCGTCACGTTCCGGCTGAAGTCGCGTTCCGGCTGAAGTCGCCTTCCGCCTGTGGTCGCGTTCCGCCTGTGGTCGTGTTCCGCCTGAAGTCGTGTTCCCCGGCGCTTTTCCGGACCAGGGAATTGATGGTGAGGGGAGCCGAAGGGCAGCCGGAGGGCAGCGGACGCAGGGTGGTGCCTGGTGATCTCACGGCGTGACCTGCTTGACCTTGACACAGTGACAAGGTCTTGGCTGTGTCGAGGAGGTGGTCCCGATGACTTTGGAGAGGCTGGAGGACAGCCGCTCGTCAGTGCGGCTGCGGGCAGCGCTGGCGGTCGGCTCGACCCCTGACCCGCGGTACATCGACAAGCTCGTCGAACGCTGCGCGATCGAGCCCGAGTTCTACGTGCGTGACATGCTTACGTGGGCACTCACCCGCCACTCAGCGTCCATGACGGTCCCCAAGCTCATCGATGAACTCCGCTCGGAGCGTGCGCAGGCACGAAGCCAGGCGTTGCACACGCTGTCCAAGATCGGGGATAGGCAAGCGTGGCCGGCGATCACACGGGAGCTGCTGACCGACGCCGACGACGAGGTGGCGCGGAGCGCCTGGCGAGCAGCGGTCATACTCGTGCCCGAAGGTGAAGGACCCGAGTTGGCCGCGGTGTTGTCGACACAGCTCGGGCGGGGTGAACGTGAGACACAGTTGAGCCTGAGCCGGGCGCTGATCGCACTCGGTGAGGTGATCATGCCGACCCTGCGCACCGCGATGACGGATCTCGACCCTCGCGTGCGAGCGCACGCACTCGCGACGGAACGGCTGTTGCGCGACCCGGACGCCGGATTCGAGTTCGCGATCGAGGAGGCGAAACGCGTCGTCGCCCTCGGCGGGGCCGGTCAGAAGGGGGCGGTAGGCAGTGCTGATCGGTGATGTCGCGCGACGGTCCGGGGTCAGCGCCCGCATGCTCAGGCACTACGAGTTACTCGGTCTGGTACGGCCAACGGGTCGTACCGATTCCGGCTATCGCGAGTACTCCAGCGAGGACATCCGGCGAATCTTCCATATCGAGAGCCTGCGGTCATTGGGGCTGTCGCTGCGCGACGTCGGGCGCGCGCTCGATGACCCCGGCTTCGCGCCAGCGGAGCTCGTCGACGACCTCATCCGCCAGACGCGCGACCGCATAGCAGCGGAGACGGAGCTGCTCACGCGACTCCGTCGGATCGGTGCCGCGGAACCCGCGGGCTGGGAAGAGGTCCTCCAGACCGTCGCGCTCCTCCAGGCGTTGGGCTCGAAGAGCGCCGGGGTGCGGCAGCGCGCGGCCCTGTCCGCGGTGGCGGAAGTTCCCGTGCCGGTGGAAGCACTGGTCGAGGCCGTGCTGAGCGAGTCGGACCCGAACGTCGCCGGAGCCCTTCGTTGGGCTCTGGCACAGGCGGGCGAGGACGGGCTGGCCCTGCTGGCGGAGGGCCTCGGCTCACCCGCGGCCGAGGTGCGGAAACGCGCCGTCCAGTCCATCGCCGAGATTCCGAACGGTGAGGCGACCGCGGTGCTGCGGGACGCCCTGACGAACCCCGACATCGTGGTTCGCAGATACGCAGCTCTGGCGCTCGGGGCACGTGGCGTAGCCGACGCGGTCCCGACGCTCATCGACATGATCGTCGAGGAACGGAACGACGCCGACGCGGCCGACGCACTGAGCGCGCTGGCGAACGAGCCCGCGTTGGCGGATCAGATCGCTACCAGGCTCGTTGACTGCCTTGCCCACGGCAGCACCGATTCGTCTGTACGCCGACGGCTGACACAGGCGCTCGCGGACATCCCGGGAACCACGGCGTCAAGTGCCCTCGCGGGTCTGTCACATGACGAAGACCGCGCCATCGCGCTTACCGCGGCCTACATTCTGCGGATACGCAACGCACGATGACGGATCTTGGCGGATCCTGACGTCGTCCCAGTGACTGCGATGGGCTCGGTGGACTCAGTGGAGGCACAGGCAGAACGGATGGCCGGCCGGGTCCGCGTAGATCCGCCAGTTGGCCCCCGGGCGGTGCTGGTCCGTCCGCTCCAGCACGGTCGCGCCGAGGGCGAGCGCCCGCTTCTCCTCGCCGTCGAGGTCGTCAACGTCGAAGTCCAGGTGGAGCTGTTGCGGGCGCTCCTGGCCGGGCCATTCGGGCGCTCGGTAGCCGTCCACCCGCTGGCATGCCAGCGGCGTCCCCTCGAACCCGTGCACCTCGACCCAGCCGGAATCCTCCGGATCCGCGACCACCCGCCCGCCGAGCAGATCCGCGTAGAACTCCGCGAGCCGTAACGGATCGGCGCAGTCCAGCGCGACCGCCTGCAGCTTTCGAATCACTTCCGACACCCCTCGCTCTTCGGCCGCTTCCGCGACGCCCCCTACGGCAGGGGTCGTACCCGCCGCGTCGACGGGCATGCGCGGCGGCACGCCGGACCGCCGCCGCGCTTCGCACCGAATGGGAAGGCAACGGCAGGATCCGCCATCCGCTACGCGAAGCCAGGCGCCACCTCCGGAACAAGTCCACCGGTACGCACAGCCAGTCACGTCGTGGCGCGCAGCGCCGCCCAGGTCTCGGAACCCACGACACCGTCCACACCGATGCCCCGGTCGCTCTGGAACTGCCGCACCACCGCCTTGGTGTCCTTGCCGAACTTCCCGTCCACACCGCCGCCGCCGACTCCGTACCCGCGCTTCACCAGCATGCACTGCACCTGCAGCACCCGTTCGCCCTTGTTGCCCTGGCGCGTGAGTTCGTCCCCGGAGTAGTACGTGCAGTCGGTCACCCAGGGAGGCGCGTCCGGTTGCGTGGCGGGAGCGCTCGACGAGGGACCACCGCTGCCCTCGGCGGTGGGTTGTCCCCCGCCTGGTGCGGCGCTCGGTGAGCCGGATGGTGAGGAACCGTTTCGCTCGATGTCGTCGGCCGTGTCGGTGCCGCCGTCGGGAACGGGGTTCGGGTTCCCGGCCGCGCCCTTCCCGTCGTACTCGCCGGACTCACCGGACACGCCCGAGGTGGCGTCGTCCGGACTGCCGGGGAGCGGCGGGGCGGCGGGGGCGCCGCCTGTGGTGCGCGTGGCCGTCCCCGCCCCGTTCCCGGGGGCGGCGCTCGCGGGCTCGTCCGACCGAGTCAGCAGCACAGTGCCCGCTACGGCGAGACAGACGGCCACACCCGCGGCGACGGTGAGGACCAGCCGCCTGTTGCCCCGCCTACCCGCCTCGTCCGGCCCGTCGGCCTCGTCCGGCCTCGCGGCCTCGTCCGGCCTCGCGGCGTTGTGCGGCCTGCCCGCTTCGTTCGACCCCGCGGCCTTCTGCGGGTTGCCCGCCTCGTTCGGCCCGCTCGCCAGTCCGGCTTCCGCCGGCCCCGCGGACTGCGGGCGCGGCAGCGGACGCGGGGGCGTGGGACGCTCCGAGGGTGCCAACTGCGGTGACGGCGGGACCGGCGACGCACCGGGCGGCGGGGGCGGGGAAGCCGATGCCACCGGCGGCCCGAAGCCGGCAACGGCGCGGTGCTGGTCCACTGGGCCGGGCGGGGTACCCACGCCGTCCCGTTCGCTCAGCGCTCGTACGCCGTCCCGTTCGCTCAGCGCTCGTACGCCGTCCCGTTCGCTCAGCGCTCGTACGCCGTCCCGTTCGCTCAGCGCTCGTACGCCGTCACCTTCGCTCAGCGCTCGCACGCCGTCACGTTCGCCCGGGGGCCGCATGCCACCCCACTCGCTCGGGAGCCGCGCGGCCCCCGGTGCGGCCGGGGCCCCAAGGTGTCCGGTCTCGTCCACCGCGGCGTGCCGCAGCGCCTCGTACGCCTGTCGGCGGCCGAGCAGTTCACCGTTCAGCGGCTCCGGCCAGGCGGTGACTCCTGGACGCCGGGCGGCCGCGTCGATCAGGGCCCGCGGGGTGGGCCGGAGGGCGGGATCCTTGACGAGGCAGGCGGACAGCAGCGAGCCCAGGTCGGAGTCGGCCGCCCGGAGTTCGTCGATCACCTCCCGCTTCGGTTCCTCGAAGGCCACCCGGTGCATGACGTCCACGCCGGTGCCGTCACCGAAGGGCGCGTGTCCGGTCGTCGCGTAGACCAGGGTTCCGGCGAGCGCGAACACGTCCGAGGCGGTGTCGCACCGGCCGTCCCTGAGGTGCTCGGGAGACATGTAGGCGGGCGTGCCGACCCGGTTGCCGGTGGTGGTGATGGCGCTGGCGTCCACCGCCTTGGAGACCCCGAAGTCGATCACGTAGGCGGCCTCGGTGCACAGCAGTACATTCGACGGCTTGAGGTCACGGTGCACGATCCCGGCGGAGCCGAGGTCGAGGAGGGCCTGCCCGAGTTCGCCCACGAGCCGCCACACGGCGGCCGGGTCCAGCGTGCCGCAGGCGCGCACGGCCTCCGCGAGATCCAGGCCCGGCAGGTACTCCGTGGCCATCCAGAGCAGTTCCTCCTGGAAGCCGGTGCCGAGCAACGGGGGAGTGTGGCGCGTGTCGACCCGGGCGTGCACCGACGCCTCCCGCTCGAACCGCCGCCGGAACGCGGCGTCCTCCGCGTACTCGGGTCTGATCACCTTCACCGCGGCCAGTCCCGGGGCTCCGTCCCGGGGGCGGGCCAGATAGACGCGGCCCATGCCACCGCTGCCGAGCAGCCCGAGCGGCACATAGGGCCCGATCAGCCGCGGGTCCCCCTTCTTCAGCGGTTCCGTACCCGCACCCCCCAGGATGGCCATCGCACTCGCCGGTAAGGGCGGCGGTACCGGTCGCTGCTCCGACACTGATCTCCCGAGACTTCTGGCTCAACTACAGGACCGCGAGGCTATCGCAACCGGGTCCGAATTTCGGTCACTTACTCGAAAGCGGTTTCTCCCCGCAGCTCAGAGGTCCGAAACTCGGAGGTCCGAATCACGGAGGTTCGAATAGTGAAGTTCGCAATCGCGGAGCTCCAAGTGCGGACTTCCGAATTGCATGCATTCGAAGCGCGTAGTCCGAATCGTGGAGTCCGAATCGCGGAGTGCCGAATCCAGGAGGTTCGAATCTCGGAGGTTCGAAACGCAGAGATCGGAAAACCGCAGGTCGGATACCCGCAGGTCAGGTCGGAAACCAGCAGGTTGGAAACCGGCAGTCCGAAACCCGCAGGTCGGAAACCCGCAGGTCGGAAACCTCCAGGTCGGAGATCCAGAAGTCGGAGATCCAGAAGTCGGAGACCCGGAAGTCGGAGGCTCAGAGGTCCGGAACTCAGGCGTCCGTCGCCCGGCGGATCCGGCGCCACACGCTCGGCCCCGTGCCGATTGCCACGGTCAGTGCCACCGCCGCCAACACCCCCTGCCACGGCTCGGGGAACAGCGATCCCCCGAGGACCCCGATCAGCTGGTAGGTGAGCGCCCAGGCGAGACAGGCAGGGGCGTTGCCCCGGGAGAAGCGCCGCAGCGACATCTCGGCCAGCAGACACGCCAGCATCACCGGGATCCGCCCGGCAGGGATCAGCCGCGACAGCACCAGCACCGCGACCCCGTGGTCGTCCAGCTTCCGCCGGGCCTGCGCCAGCCGGTCCTCCGGTGCGCGGGCGCGGATCGCCGCCAGCCACCGTGAGCCGTTCCTCGACCGCAGCCCGCGCCGGCCCAGCCAGTACAGCGCCCCGTCCCCGAGGAACGCCGCGAGCGCCGCCGTGATGAAGACCAGCGTCAGCGTGAGCGGTTCCCCGCGGTGGAAGGCCACCACGGTCGCCGAGCTGACCAGGGCACCCGTCGGCACCACCGGAACCAGCGCTCCGATCAGCACCAGCAGGAACAGCATCGGATAGCCGACGGCCTGCTGGCCGGGCGAAGTGGGCGCCAGGGAGGCGGCGGCCAATACCGGGTTCACCGCGCCCCGACTTCCGGTCGCACGCTCTGCCCGTGCTCCAGCCGGTGCACGCTCACCTCGGGCGCCCGCTCACGCGCCAGGCGCACGAACTCATGGCCCGGCGCGTGGAACTCATGGGGGCGCACGGCGTCCATCCCGATCGGCCAGTAGGTGCCGTAATGCACCGGAACGGCGCTGCGCGGGGTCAGCCGCGCAAGGGCCTCGGCCGCGCGCGCCGCGTCCAGGTGCCCCTCGCCCAGATAGGGGCCCCAGCCGCCGACCGGCAGCAGCGCCACATCGACCTTCCCGACCTCCTCGGCCATCGCGTCGAACAGGCCCGTGTCTCCGGCGAAGTACGTGCGTGCCGCCCCCTCGACGACGTACCCGAGCGCGGGGGAGCGGCGCGGTCCGAGGGGCAGCCGGCGGCCGTCGTGCTGGGCGCGGACCGAGTGCACGACCAGGTCACCGATCTGCGTCCGGTCACCCGGAGCGACCTCGGTGAGCCGCAGATGGGACAGCCGCCGAAGCCCCGGGACGCCACCCGTCGCGCCGCGCGGGACCAGGACCCGGGTGCCCGGCGCGAGCCGCGCCAGCGAGGGTACGTGCAGATGGTCGGCGTGCAGATGGGAGACCAGGGCCACGTCCGCGAGCGCGGCCCGGGGTGGCGGCGGGGCCCCGCGGCGGCGTCGCAGATGGGCCAGCCGGCGGGCGAAGAGGGGGTCGGTCAGCACGCGCACGCCCGAGTCCTCCACCGTGCATGTGGCGTGACCCCACCAAGTGATCTCCACCGGCACCTCTTTGCCTCCTCCGAGCGACTCCCCCCGAGCGTACGGGCAGGAGTAGGGTCGGCGGGAAAACCCGGAGGTGAGGGGGACGCCATGGGAGACGCGCGCGACCATTCGGACCTGGCCGCCTCCGAGGAGTGCCCGCCACCGGTGCGCGTCACGGCGATCGCCAGTCTGACGCCCCTGGAGGAGCTGGACGTCGACCCCTTCCTGGTGGACTCCCGCAGCCAGTACGCGATGTGCGCCCGCTGGGCGGCCGAGCGCGGCTACGTGGTGACGAGGGAGCTGCTCGTACGCGGGCTGCGCCCCGACCACTGCGCCCTGTGGACCGACGTGGAGGCCGGCCTCGTCGACGTCTTCGTCGCCCCCAGCCGCCGGGTGCTCGAGCGCGCGTTGGCCTCGGTGGACGAGTTCACCGCGGAGTGCGCCCGGCGCGGGGTGCGGGTGGAGACGGTGGGCCACGCGGAACCGTCGTACAACGCCGAGATGAAGGCTCATGTGCACCGCCGGCTGTCGATGCCGACCGCGGGCTACGACGGCCGCTGAGAGCCCGGGTGCGATGTCGTGTGCCGGGGCGGCCGGTGTGAGGTCGGGTGCGATGTCGTGTGCCGGGGCGGCCGGTGTGAGGTCGGGTGCGATGTCGTGTGCCGGGATGGCCGGTGTGAGGTCGGGTGCGATGCCGTGCGCCCCGACGCCCGTTCACCGGTCCGCGCGATCCCATCGACCAGGACCCGCCTCCGGCCCGTTGCCCGGGCGTCGCCTGGAGCCACCGCCCCCTCCGAAGGCCCGGCCGCCCCGACCCCTTGTGACAAGGTGACAAGGTGGAAGAGGGGCCCGTACGGCCGGGGCCTGGGCCGGGACGTGAGGTGGGTGGCGTGGGGCGTTGGCGGCGGGTGGTCAGCGGTGTGGGGCGGAGCATCGCCGTGTGGGCCGTCTCCACCGTGACCATGCTCTTCCTCGCGGGGATCCTGCCCGACTTCCGGCTGAAGTCCCACGAGGACGGCAGCGCGACCCAGATCGGCATCACCGCCGCCGCGGGGGCGGGCGTGTTCGGTCTGCTCTCCGCCCTGGTGTGGCCGTTGCTCGTACGCGCCCTGCTGCTCGTTCCCGCACTCGTCCTCGGTCTGCTCGTCTTCTTCCTCAACGGCTCCCTCCTCCTGCTCGCCCTCCGCCTCAGTCCCTCGGCCGGCGGTGAGGCGGCCCCCGAGACCGCCGTCGTGGTCGCCGCCGTGATGTCGGCCGTCGCCTCCGCCACCGGCGGTGCCCTTGCCGTGCGCGACGACGACGCCTACCGGCGCAGGCTCTACCGGCTCGCGGACCGCCGCCGCCGACGCGACACCGGCGGCGTCGGGCCACCCACCCCCGGCACCGTCTTCGTCCAACTCGACGGCGTGGGGTACGACGTGCTCGAGGACGCCGTCCGCCGCGGTCTCATGCCCACCGTGGCAGGGTGGCTCTCCGGATCGGCAGCCACGGCTGCGTCCGGGCGGCCGGACGGATCCGCCGGGATCGGGGCCCCCTACGGCGCCGAAGTCATGGACCAGCCCGACGGAATCGACGCACCCGACGGAATCGACGCACCCGACGGATTCGACGGCCCCGACGGGCCCGACAGGCTCCCGGTCCCGAACGAACCCCCAGCACCTCCTGCACCCCCCACACCCGCAGCAACCCCCGCACCCCCCACACCCGACGGACCCGAGGGAACCGACGGACCCGGCGGCGGGCGGCCCACCCACCGCCTCGTCCCCTGGCGCACCGACTGGTCCAGCCAGACCGGGGCCAGCCAGCTCGGCATCCTGCACGGCACCAACCACGACGTCCCGGCGTTCCGTTGGTACGAGAAGGACAGCCGCGAGGTCATGGTCTGCAATCGTCCCTCCAGCGCCGCCGAACTGCAGCGCCGGTGCATCGAGCGCATCGGTGACGGCGGACTGCTCACCGTCGACGGGGCCAGCCGCGGCAACCTGTTCAGCGGCGGCGCCGACCAACTCGCCCTCGTCCTGTCCATAACGAACCGCAGAGGCAAGGACAACCGCTCCCGGTCCGGCTACTTCGCCTACTTCAGCGACCCCGCCAACGCCGTCCGCACCGCGCTGTCCTTCATCGCCGAAGTCGGCCGTGAGATCGGGCAGTCGACGAGGGACCGGCTGAGGAAGCGGCGGCCGCGCGTCAAGCGCGGCGGGCTCTACCCCTTCATCCGGGCCTTCGCGACCGTCGTCGAACGCGACGTCGTCGTGGCGGCCGTCATCGGCGACATGCTTGCCGGACGCACCGCGGTCTACGCCGACCTCGTCGCCTACGACGAGGTGGCCCACCACTCCGGCCCGCACAGCAAGGACGCCGCCCAGGTCCTCGGGCGGCTCGACCGCTCCCTCGCCCTGATCGAAAAGGTCGCCGAGCATGCCCCGCGCACCTACCGGATCGTGGTCCTGTCCGACCACGGCCAATCGCCGGGCGAGACCTTCCAGACCCGCTACGGCCTCAGCCTCGGCGATCTGGTCCGGGCCGGCTGCGGGCTGCCCGTGCCGCGCCGGGCGCGCCGCACGCACAGCGGCGCCGAGGCCCGCTCCGCAGTCCGAGCCGCGCTGCACCGGCCGGTCGAGGAGGGGGGCGAACAGCACCGGCCCGCGGGCCGCCGCTCCGAGCCCATCGTGCTGGCCTCCGGCAACCTCGGCCTGGTCTCCTTCCCCGACGTGCCGCACCGGATGAGCCGCGAGGAGATCGAACGCCGCCACCCCGCGCTGCTGTCCACCCTCGCCAACCACCCCGGAATCGGCTTCCTGCTGGTCGCGAGTGAGGAGCACGGCGGTGTCGTGCTCGGCGCGCACGGGGCGGCGACCCCGCTCGACGACCTCGACCACGACCCGGGCCCCCTCGCCGACTTCGGACCCGGCGCCGCCGACGCCGTACGCCGCACCCACTCCTTCCCGCACACCGCCGACATCATGGTCAACTCCTATTACGACCCGGCCGACGGAGAGGTGCTCGCCTTCGAGGAGCAGATCGGCTCCCACGGCGGCCTGGGCGGTGCCCAGGGGCGCCCGTTCCTGCTGGCGCCCCTCGCCTTCTCCCCGCCGGTCGACGACGGAGCCGAACTGGTCGGTGCCGAGCATCTCCACCAGGTCTTCCGCCGCTGGCTGCGCGAATGCGACGGCCCCCAGATACCGCTCGACGACGTACGGCTCAAAGCCCCCGGCGAGGCACCCTTCATGGTGCCGGACCCCACCGCCGTACGGGACCCGAGCGCCTGAGCCACCTCGCCGTCGCGGACCTTCCCCCGAGGGGATCCATTCCGGTCGCGGTCATCGCGGACGGGTACTTTGACTGCTCCCCTCCCCGAAGGGAGGGATTCCATCCTTCAGGGCTGAGTGGGGATTCCTGGCTCAGGCTGCCTCCGGGAACAGCGCTCCCGGAGGTCTTGGGCCCTCGACACCAGCCGGGTTCAGACCTGCCCGGACGAGCATTACGCGTGCGGAGTTCTTGTCCCGAGGTGAGACGGCTCCGCATGCGGTGCAGGTGTAGGTGCAGCGGCAGGGCGTGCTTGGTTCTCGCTCCGCAGGCTGCGCAGTCCATGGTGGTGTGCGCGGGATGGACCAGGCGGATGTCCCGCCCGTGTTTGCGGCCCATCTCGATCAGAGCCTGCTGCACTGCCGTTCACCGCACGTGCGGCTGTCTTCCGCGTGAGCTGAGCCGTGGTGTGATCGGATGGGGGGTACGGGGATCCGAGTCGGGGACCCCATGTCGGAAAGGGATTCATAGTGGCTACCACGCGCACCGCACACACCGTCTGGGAAGGCAACCTGCTCGAGGGCAACGGCGTCGTCACCTTCGACTCCTCCGGCATCGGCCAGCAGCCGGTGTCGTGGCCGTCGCGCGCCGAGCAGGCGAACGGCAAGACCAGCCCGGAGGAGCTGATCGCCGCCGCCCACTCCAGCTGCTTCTCCATGGCCCTCTCGCACGGCCTGGCCGGCGCCGGCACGCCGCCCACCAAGCTGGTCACGTCCGCGGATGTGACGTTCCAGCCCGGTGAGGGCATCACCGGTATCCACCTCACCGTGGAGGGCACGGTCCCGGGCCTCGACAACGACGGCTTCGTCGCCGCCGCCGAGGACGCCAAGAAGAACTGCCCGGTCAGCCAGGCGCTGACCGGCACGACGATCACGCTGTCGGCGAAGCTCGCCTGACGGCTGAGCCGCTCCGCGTCACCTTCATGACCGCCGCGCTCCCCGAACGGGGGCGCGGCGGTTCTGTTCTCTTCTCTCTTTTCTGTCGGCCTCCCGGGCGTAACCAGGTGCGGTGGTCGCCAGGGGGCGCACCGGGTGGTTTCCGGGTCTTTTGGGGCACGCGGCATTGACAACCGCCCGCTCGAGTCTTGGGCTGGAGGTCGGGGGAGTCGGGAAGGGCCCGGGCGGAAGGGGACGGACATGGCACGTGCGGTCGGTATCGACCTCGGTACGACGAACTCGGTGGTCGCCGTTCTCGAGGGCGGCGAGCCCACGGTCGTCGCCAATGCCGAGGGCGCGCGCACCACACCGTCCGTGGTGGCCTTCGCCAAGAACAACGAGGTGCTGGTCGGCGAGGTGGCCAAACGGCAGGCCGTGACCAATGTCGATCGCACCGCTCGGTCCGTGAAACGCCATATGGGCGACACGAGTTGGCGTTTCCCCGAGCGGGGCGCCGTGGACGGCGCCCGCTACCGCGCACAGGAACTGTCCGCGCGCGTGCTGCAGAAACTCAAGCGGGACGCGGAGGCGTACCTCGGTGAGAACGTCACCGACGCCGTGATCACCGTCCCCGCCTACTTCGACGACACCCAGCGCCAGGCCACCAAGGAGGCGGGGGAGATCGCGGGACTGAACGTCCTGCGGATCATCAACGAGCCCACGGCCGCTGCGCTGGCCTACGGACTCGACCGCGGCGAGGAGCAGACCGTCCTCGTCTTCGACCTCGGTGGCGGCACCTTCGACGTCTCACTGCTGGAGATCGGCGACGGCGTCATCGAGGTCAAGGCCACCAACGGCGACACCCGACTCGGCGGCGACGACTGGGACCAGCGCGTCGTAGACCATCTCGTGCAGCGGTTCAGGGGCGGGCACGGGGTCGATCTCGGCCGGGACCGGATGGCGCTGCAACGGCTGCGTGAGGGTGCCGAGAGGGCGAAGATCGAGCTGTCCTCGTCGACCGAGACGACGATCAACCTGCCCTACATCACCGCGTCCGCCGAGGGACCCCTCCACCTCGAGGAGAAACTGACGCGAGCTCAGTTCCAGGAACTGACGGCCGACTTGCTCGACCGCTGTCGGACGCCCTTCCATCAGGCGGTCAAGGACGCGGGCGTGAAACTGGCCGCGATCGACCATGTCATCCTCGTCGGCGGCTCCACCCGCATGCCGGCCGTGACCGACCTCGTGAGGGAACTGACCGGCAAGGACCCGCACAAGGGGGTCAACCCCGACGAGGTGGTGGCCGTGGGTGCCGCGCTCCAGGCGGGTGTCATCCGTGGGGACGTCAAGGACGTTCTGCTCCTGGACGTCACCCCGTTGTCCCTGGGCATCGAGACCAAGGGCGGCATCATGACCAAGCTGATCGAGCGCAACACCACCATTCCGACGCGGCGTTCGGAGATCTTCACGACGGCGGCGGACAATCAGCCCTCGGTCGGCATCCAGGTCTACCAGGGTGAGCGTGAAATCGCCGCGTACAACAAGAAGTTGGGGGTCTTCGACCTCACCGGCCTGCCGCCCGCGCCACGCGGGGTGCCGCAGATCGAGGTCGCCTTCGACATCGACGCCGACGGGATCATGCACGTCTCGGCGAAGGACCTGGCGACGGGGCGCGAGCAGAAGATGACCGTCACCGGTGGCTCGGCCCTCCCCAAGGACGACATCGACCGGATGATGCGGGAGGCGGAGCAGTACGCCGACGAGGACCGCAGGCGCCGTGAGGCGGCCGAGACCCGCAATCAGGCGGAACAACTCGTGTACCAGACGGAACGGTTCCTGCGCGAGAACGGCGAGAACACGGCGCGAGTGCCGGCCGACACGAGGGGGGAGGTGGAGGCCGCCGTCGCGGAACTGCGGTCGCTGCTGGAACAGGAGGCGGACACGGCCGCGCTGCGTGCGGGGGCGGAGAAGCTGGCAGGAGTGAGCCAGCGGATGGGGCAGGCGATGTACGCGGCGGCCCAGGCGGGGCCCTCCGCCGGTGACGGCGGGGCCTTCGGCGCCGGTGCGGCGTCTGACGCTGATGAGGAGGAGGGTGTGGTGGACGCGGAGATCGTGGACGAGGACCGGGGGAAGGGCGGGGCCGCTTAGAGAGCACGGCCGCCGGGGGAGTAGGGCCGCCAGAGGGGCAGGGCCGTCAGGGGAGTATGGCCGTCAGGGGGAGTATGGCCGCCAGAGGGGCAGGGCCGTCAGGGGAGTAGGGCCGTCAGAGGGGCAGGGCCGTCAGGCAGGTAGAGCCGCCAGAGGGGCAGGGCCGCTGGAGGGTTGGGCCGCTAAAGGGGGAGGGGCGGGGCCCGGTGGCTCCTACAAAGCCTCGCGGAACTCGTGCAGGATCTTCCTGGTGCGTTGGGCGGAGGCTGCCTGGGCGGTCATGTGGTCGAGTACTTCCAGGTGGGCGGCCACCTCGGAGCGGGAGTCGAGGTAGAGGGCGCCGGTGAGGTACTCGGTGTACACCATGTCCGGGAGTTCGGGCTCCGCGAAGCGGAAGAGGGAGAAGGGGGCGTAGGTGCCGGGGTGCGGGCCGGTGGCGAACTCGGCCACCTGAACGGTGACTTCGGGTCTGTCCATCAACTCCAGGAGCCGGGTCAGCTGGTCCCGCATCACCGAGGTTCGGCTGCTCACCGGCCGGTGGAGGACCGTTTCGTCCATGACGACCCACAGGTGGGGCGGGTTGTCGGAGTCGAGCAGCCGCTGACGGTTGAGCCGCAGCTGCACATGGCGTTCGATCTCGTCGGGGTTGCTCTGTCCGACCGTGCCGGAGGCCAGCACCGCGCGCGCGTACTCCTCGGTCTGCAGCAGACCGGGCACGAAGTGGGGGTCGTAGGAGCGGATGAGCCGGGCGGCACCCTCGAGGCTGACGTACAGGCTGAACCAGTCCGGCAGCACGTCGTGGTACCGCTGCCACCAGCCCGGGAGGTTCGCGTCCTCGGCCAGCGCGCAGAAGGCCGCCACCTCGGCGTCGGGCACGCCGTACGTGGTCAGCAGCACCTGTACGTACGGGATCTTGAGCGCGACCTCGGCCATCTCCATGCGCCGAACGGTCGCCGCGGCGACACGAAGGATGCGGGCGGCTTCCTCCCGCTTGAGCCCGCTGGCCTCCCGCAGCTCCTGGAGCCGCTTCCCGAGGACCACCTGCCCCACCGTCGGCGCAGGCCGCCGTTCACTCACGCCACGCCTCCCCACGCGCCCAGGTCACAAGGCAGTGTGCCATGACCACCCCGGGATGGTTCAAGAGATGGAAGCTTCAAGGGATCAGTGAACGAAGGTACTTGACGGTCGCCGGGTCCGCGGGAAGGAACGTCTCGATGGCCAGTTCGGCGACGGTGACGTCCATGGGGGTGTTGAACGTGGAGATGGAGGAGACGAAGGACAGCACCCGGCCGTCGTGCTCGATCCGCAGGGGGAGGGCGAAGTGCACGACCGGGTCGTCGAAGGTGGCGGGCTCGTCCTCCTCCGGTACCGGATAGGCGGCCACCTCCTCGTACAGCTCCCGCAACGGCTCCAGGCGGTGCAGGGCGAGCTCCCGCTCCATCTGGTGCAGCAGGTGGCCGCGCCAGGCGCGCAGATTGCGGATGCGGGGCGCCATGCCCTCCGGGTGCAGGGTGAGCCGCATCGCGTTGAGCGGCTCGGTCAGCAGGTGCTCGGCGACTCCGTCCAGCAGCATCGCGATGCCCCGGTTGGCCGCCTGGACGTGGTAGGTGGCGTCCAGCACCAGCGCCGGATACGGCTCGTAGCCCTGGAGCAGTCTCTGCATGCCCTCGCGCAGTGCGGCCAGGCCCGGGGCGTCCAGCGGGGTCTGCGGGTAGTGGGGCGCGTAGCCGGCGGCGAGCAGGAGCGCGTTGCGGTCACGGACCGGGACGTCGAGGTGCTCGGCCAGCCGCAGGATCATCTCCTCGCTCGGACGGGCCCGGCCGGTCTCGATGAAGCTGATGTGCCGGGCCGAGGAGTCCGCCTTCAGGGCGAGCTCCAGTTGACTGATGCGGCGCTGCTCCCGCCAGCCGCGCAGCAGTGGCCCTATACCTGGCTGAGGGGCGAGAGTTGTCATAGGAGCAACCTAACAAGGGAGCAGGTCATGGCCGTCGAACCGCTGACGCAGAAGGAGATCGAGGACCGCCTCTCCGAGCTGCCTGGATGGTCGCTCGACGGCGACCGCCTCGCCCGGTCCTACCGGCTCGGCTCGCACTTCGCGGCGACCGCGATGGTGGTGCACGTGGCCCAGGTGCAGGAGGAGCTCGACCACCACTCGGACCTCACGCTCGGTTACAACACCGTGTCACTCACCGTGAACACGCACAGCGTGGGAGGTGCGGTCACCGAGCTGGACTTCACGCTGGCCCGCAGGGTCGAGGAGCTCGCTCCCGGGCACGGTGCACATTGAACAAACTGGTGTTCGATTACGATGAGGAGGCCGTACGGTACGACGCCACGCGCGGCGGTGAGCCCCGAGCCGCCGCTGCCGCCGAGGCCGTCGTGGGCCTCCTCCCGCTGGGGACCCGCCGAGTGCTGGACGCCGCCTGTGGCACCGGCACCGTCACCCGGCGACTGGTCCTGGCGGGGCTGGACGTCACGGGCGTGGACGCCGCCCCCGGCATGCTGCGCCGGGCCGCCGAACGCGTCCCGGGCCGGCTCGTCCTCGCCGACAGCCGTCAACTCCCCTTCCCCGACGCCACGTTCGACGCCGTCACCACCATCTGGCTGCTGCATCTGCTGGACGACGCGGCGCTCGTCGTCGCCGAGGCCGCCCGGGTGCTGCGGCCCGGCGGGACGTACGTCACCACCGTCGACAAGGCCGCCGCGCACGACGTCCGCAGTGACATAGACGCCGTCATGGCGCCACGCCCGCGCCGGGCCCCGCGCGACGAGTCCTCACTGGTGACGGGATTCGCCGAGGGCTGCGGCCTGTCGGTGGCGGGTGCGTCCAGCTTCCGCGGTGTCGGTCAGGGCCGTACGCCCGCGCGGGCCGCCGCCGACGTACGCCGCGGCTGGTACACCCTGCTCACCCCCGGCGATCCGCTCACCGAACGGCTCGCCCGTCGCCTCGAAGAGCTGCCCGACCAGCAAGTGCCCCGTCGAGAACCGGAGTTCAGTCTGCGGGTGTATCGGAAACCTCCGACTGACGACGAGTGAAGTCCATGCCCCCTTCCAGCCCTGGCTCGGCACATCGAGCTCGCCGATGTTCGCTGCCCCGTCGAACAGGCACCAGCAGCGGCTGGTGGCCGGGAACTCCTCCCAGTCGCTGTCCGGGTCCAGGAAGTCGGTACGCCGCCGGTGGGCGACGTCCCACTCGCCGATGAGGAAGTCGACGCCATGCGGTGCGCCGGTGATGCTCATGAGCGGCCTCCTGTGGTGCCCTCGGGGAGGGTGCCGGTCAGACAGGCGTCGAGGTGGGGGACGTCCGGCACGAGCAAGAGAGCGCTTGCTGAACGGCGGCAACTCCCTTGCCCCGAGCGGCAACTGACGGAACAGAACCCGTCTGTCCTCCCAGGAGGTGTCCTGAAGTGCA
Source organism: Streptomyces cavernae (assembly GCF_004023625.1). Lineage (GTDB taxonomy): Bacteria > Actinomycetota > Actinomycetes > Streptomycetales > Streptomycetaceae > Streptomyces > Streptomyces cavernae. The sequence goes on from NZ_RPDJ01000015.1 coordinate 92,502, forward strand.
CCCGCACAAGCACCGCAGACGTACGCTGCTCTCCGCCCTGGCCGCCACGGCTCTCGCCGCCACCGGGCTCACCACCCTCACCGCCGGTCCGGCCGAGGTCGTCGCCGCCCTGCCCCAAGTTCTCGGATCCGCTCGAGCCGAGGCCGCCATGGTCGAGGCCCTCGACCGGGGTGTGGTCAGTGTCCACACCGACAGCGGCAACCTGATCAGCTGGCGCTGGCTCGGCACCGACCGGAACGACGTGTCCTTCAACGTCTACCGCGCCGGCACCAAGGTGAACGCGACCCCCGTCTCCGGCTCCACCAACTACTTCCACGCGGGAGCCCCCGCCCACGCCGACTACACGGTCCGCGCCGTGGTGGACGGGGTGGAGCAGGGTGACTCGGTCCACGCGATGCAGTTCCGCACCGGGTACAAGGACGTGCCCCTCACCCCGCCCGCCGGTGGCACCACCCCCGACGGCGTCGCCTACACCTACGAGGCCAACGACGCCTCCGTGGGCGACCTGGACGGCGACGGCGCGCTCGACTTCGTCCTCAAGTGGCAGCCCACCAGCGCCAAGGACAACTCCCAGTCCGGCTACACGGGCAACACCATCGTCGACGGCGTCAAACTCGACGGCACCCGGCTGTGGCGCATCGACCTGGGCCGCAACATCCGTTCCGGCGCGCACTACACCCAGTTCCAGGTGTACGACTACGACGGCGACGGCAAGGCCGAGGTCGCCATGAAGACGGCGGACGGCACGAAGGACGGCACCGGAGCGGTCATCGGCAGCTCGACCGCCGACCACCGCAACTCCAGCGGCTACGTGCTGACCGGACCCGAGTACCTGACCATGTTCAACGGCCAGACCGGCCGGGCGATGGCGAGCGTCGACTACGTCCCCGCCCGCGGCACGGTCTCGTCGTGGGGCGACTCCTACGGCAACCGCGTCGACCGGTTCCTCGCCGGCACCGCCTACCTCGACGGGGTGCGGCCCTCGCTCATCATGGCGCGCGGCTACTACACCCGTACGGTGATCGCCGCGTGGGACTGGCGGGGCGGCGCCTTCACCCGCCGCTGGACCTTCGACACCAACTCGTCCACGAACAGCGGCAAGGGCTTCGACGGCCAGGGCTCGCACAGCCTGTCCGTCGGCGACGTCGACAACGACGGCAGGGACGAGATCGTCTACGGCGCCATGGCCGTCGACGACAACGGCAACGGTCTGTGGACCACCAGGACCGGGCACGGTGACGCCCAGCACCTCGGCGACCTCGACCCCTCCACCTCCGGCCTCGAGTACTTCAAGGTGTCGGAGTCCACCTCCCAGCCCGCCGAGCTGTACATCAACCCGGCCGACGGGGCCGTCCGCTGGCAACTCGCCGCGTGCTGCGACAACGGCCGCGGGGTCGCCGGAGACATCCACGCCGGCAACGCGGGCCCCGAGATGTGGTCGGCGTCCGACTCCTCCGTACGCGACCGGTCCGGTGCCACCAAGGGCCGTGAACCGTCCTCGGTGAACTTCCTGTCCTGGTGGGACGGTGACCCGGTCCGTGAACTCCTCGACGGCACCCGCATCGACAAGTACGGCACCTCGTCCGACTCCCGCCTGCTGACCGGCTCCGGTGTTTCCTCGAACAACGGCACCAAGGCCACACCCGCGCTGTCCGGCGACATCCTCGGCGACTGGCGGGAGGAGGTCGTCTGGCGGACCAGCGACAACACGGCCCTGCGCATCTACTCGACGCCGCACGAGACCACGACGAAGATCACCACCCTGCTCCACGACACGATGTACCGAACCGGTCTGGCGTGGCAGAACACCGCATACAACCAGCCACCGCACCCGAGCTTCTTCATCGGCGACGGGATGGGGACGGCACCCAGGCCGGCCGTCACCACGCCGTAGCAGGCAGAACGTCTCCAAAAGGCGACGGGTCGGGAGGACCGACCGAGCCCACGGACGACCCTCCCGCCCGTGAGCGAAACCGCTCTGGGGAGAATCTGGGGAGATCCAGAACCGTTACTGGCCCCCAGGCGATTCCGAGGGGCCGGCAGCGGTGGGCATCTCCTCGACCGGTGCCAGACGCTGCCCAAGTGCTGCTCGGCACATGGGACATGCCGCGGGAGTACGGCTTCCACGTTCTGCGGCACACCTTCGCCGGCGTCGTACTTGCTGCCGGGGAGACAATTACCCAGCTGGCCGCGTGGCTTGGGCACACTGACCCGGCGTTCACGCTGCGGACCTGTGCACTTCATGCCGAAGTCCGACAGGCGCGACCCTCGGGTTCCCACCGGGAACCCTTCAGTTTTCGCGAACTCGCGAGGCTCTAGGGGGTGTGAAAGTTCGGTCACTGGTCCGATCGTCACGCCCGCGCCGCCCTTGCGGTACTACCGCAGTAAATGCGTATCCGGCCTGGCCTATGTGCCGCTGGCCGCCACCCCCACCTACAACGCGACCAAGGCCGCGATCCACTCCTTCAGCGAGTCGCTGCGGGTGCAGCTGACCAAGAGCAACGTGCAGGTGATCGAACTGGTCCCGCCGGCCACCCGAACCTCGCTGATGGGCCAGCAGAACAGCGACGTCGCCATGCCCCTGGAGCAGTTCCTCACCGAAGTCATGGACCTGCTGCGGACCCAGCCAGACGCTGAGCAGATCCTCGTCGAGCGGGTGAAGTGGCAGCGCAATGCCGAGGCCGAGGGCCGCTACCAGGACGTCCTTAACGTCCTGAGCGCCCGCTACCGCGAGTGACCCACCGGACCGGGACGGGCGACGTCCGCGCCGCCGTCCCGGTACCCTGCCGATCTCCTGGCAGGAGCCGTGAACACCGTCGCGTTGAACGACGGCCGGCGCCTCTCGCAACTCGGTTTCGGCACCCTCAATCGCCAGTCAATAAGGACAGCCGGTCTGGACGCCCGCGCCGACAAGGGCCCGGAACCATAGGAGGTGGCTTCGGGCGCAGCTTCGACTCTACGGCCCGTGCTCACACGAGAAGGCTCGCGGTCGGTCAAGCGGCCCGGCCGAGTCCGGCGGCGGTCAGGTGCTGCTCGCGCGGGGTGAAGTCAACGTCGAGTTCCGGGTCGTACGCGTCGGGCTGGATACCGAGTTCGTGGGTGCTGTACTCGCCGAACCGGTTGATGTGCTCGGTCAGGTACGGCGAGATGTGCGCCAGGTCCTCCGGGTCGATCTCCCATCCCTCCTCCAGCAGCTGCCGCACGATCTCCGCGATGTCCAGGGCAAAGGAAGCCGTGGCGATGGTGAACCTGAGGGTCGTCGGCCCCGCGCAAAGCGATGATCTGTTTCATTGACTCTCCTGTGCTTTGGAGGGGGAGAGAACCCAGGCTATGTTTCCGACAGGAACCAGCAGGTGCCTTAAGGAGCCAGCAGGTACCTTCGGCGCCATGAGCGGTTTCGGTCCCCGTGATTTCTTTCTCGCCGACTGTCCGGCGCGTCTGGCGGTCGAGCTGATCGCCGACAAGTGGACGGTGGTCGTGCTCTACGGCCTCAGCGAGGGCCCGGTGCGCCATGGCGAGTTGATCGAGCTGATCGGCGGCATCTCCCGCAAGATGCTCACCCAGACGCTCCGACGGCTCGAGGCGCACGGACTCATCCGCCGCCACGCCTACGCCGAGGTGCCGCCCCGCGTCGAGTACGAGCTCACCCCGCTCGGGGCGACGCTGATCGATCCGATCCACATGCTGACCGAGTGGGCGAGGGCGAACGGCGACGCAGTGCTCGATGCGCTCGACGCCGATCCCGAGCCGGTCGCCCGGAGCGGCTGAGGCCCCCGCTAGGACACTGAGTATCCTCTCGGGCGCTACTCGGTATCGGCCCGGCCGCGCTCGGTCTGCAGGCTCCCGATGTGTTGGACGATCTGCCGCATCGGGGTGGTGGTCCTGGCCACGACCCCGAGCGTCTCACCGGTCTCACCCAGGTGTGGTACACGAGGTCAAGCTCGTGGTCCACGGCGGACGCGACATTCCAGTCGGCGGGGGCCGGTCATAGCGCAGCCGAACCCGCACGGAACTCGCCTCTCAGCTCAAGGAGGAGGGCGGCATCCTCCTCGACCTCTCGATGACCTCGCCGTCGAGCACGGCCTGCACGCCACCGACCAGCTCGCGGTCAGCGTCCAGGACCTCTCGGTCATCGCCCGCGCCATGGAACAGCTCCGGAAGCAGCCCCCGACCTCCCTCGCGGGCCTGACCGCCACCTTGGCCGAGGACCTCACGCGCGGCACGGACACCCTCCCGCCCACCGAAGGCCTGCGCTACACCTTCGAGGGCGCCCGCGTCATCGTCCGCCCGAGTGGCACCGAGCCCAAGCTGAAGTGCTACCTGGAGGTCGTCGTCCCCGTCCCCACCCACGCCGACCTCCCGTCCGCCCGCACCAAGGCGAACGGCCTCCTCACGGCGATCAAGCGGGACCTGCCGACGGCGGCGGGCATCTGGCAGGGCGCGGATGTACGCAAGGTCAATTGCTCTTGCCCCAAAGGGCACATCGAGTAAATCCGCCGTAGACGAGCAACCGATTCCGCCGACCGCCGGTCTTCCTGGTCGATTCGATGCACATCCCCCACTGCAAGGACCAGAAACACAGTGAAGACCCGCTCCACAAGTCGGAACATCCTCCGCTTCGTCGGCGTGACCGCCGCGGCCGTCGTGGCCACCCTCGCGACCTCCCTCCCCGCAAGCGCCGCCGTGGACAGGACGGACTGCGGGAACAGGGATGACATCCTGAAGCTGGAGACCAACACCGGCAACCTCTGCTTCGCGAACCCGGGCGTTGCAGACGTGGCCATCTACGGCGTGAACGTAGTGCGCCCGAACAAATACACGGTGACCATTGGCTACCAGTACGCCATAGGCAGCGAAGTGCTGTGGGTCACCCGCGAGCCCGGGCGGAGCTGGGAAGCGCCGATGCACAAGATCACGAGGATCGTGATCTGGGGTTAGAGATCCACAGCTGAATCAGCCGAATTACCGGTGGGTGACTCCCCGCAGTCACCCACCGTCGTCATTCGTCGGCCTCGCCGGCAGCAGCCCGCCGCTCCAGGCGCCGGGCGTCCCGAATCCCCCCGCCTCACCCCACAACCAGGAAGATCCCCAGCACCACGGCCCCCGCCAGCGTCGGCCCCATGATCTCCCAGGCCCAGCGCACTCTCACACCTCGGCCTGCGCGCTCCCCTCCTTCTCGTGGGCGTCCCACAGGTGCCGCACCTCGTCCGAGTGATCGCCTCAGACGGCTTCTCTCTGTTGGCGCAGTTCGTGGACGCTGGCGGTGAGGGTGCCGTCCTGCTGTTCGTACTGGGAGAGGGCGACGCCGAGGCCGAAGAAGGTGGGCGCCCATTCGCCGACGAATATGCCCCACCGGTCGGCGCGGGCGAGCCCTTGGCCGGGCTCGGCGCCGAGGGAGCTGGCCCAGGTCATGATGGATGCGCCGATGCTGAGTACGGCCGCCGCGTAGGCGTGTTCGCTGCGGATGCCCATGTCGTGCATTGCCTTGATGAACACTGGAGGCTCCATTCGAAGAGATGGACATTTCCGGACGAGGTGCCCAAAAGTTTCGATGGTATGCCGTGCCTCTTTGTCGACATGCCGGACGGTTTCGTGATGTCGATCGCCGCGACGCTGGCGAGCGTCCCTTCGTCGTGGCGTCGGCGGGCAGCCCTTGTACCGATCGTCATGCACGGGAGGCGCCATCCGCGGGGGGCGGCCGTCAGAGCTCGTCGAAGGCGGCTCGGGCGAGGTCGACGGCGTCGGTGTCGGAGCCGGGTCTGGGCTGACCGCCGCCCAGTCTGTCGAGAACCTGGGACTTCCGCAGGTCAGACGGTTCTCGTCACCGGCGCGGAAGGGGCCGTCGGGGGCTACGTCGTGCAACTCGCCAAGCACCGGGGACTGGTCGTCAGCGCCGGCGACTTGTCCGCCGATGGACGGTTCGCCACCGAGGTGGCCGGTGCCGACGCGTACGTACCCGGCGGCGGGGACGTGGTCGGGGCCGTCCGCGCGCTGTATCCCGACGGTGTGGACGCGTTCTGGACGCGGCCATGCTCGGGCAGGCGGTCATCGGGGAGATCGCGGACGGCGGCACCTTCGTGATCACGCGTCCCGGCTGCGATCGGAATCAGTCGGCGTGCGCCATGAGCTACCGGGCGGACGTTGCTCGTTGCGGGACTGGCTGAACCGCTCCGGGCGGGCGGTAAGCGTCTCGGAAACTCTGTGTGTGCCTGAGGGCGTCAGGCTTTTCGGGCGCGGCGTGGCCGTGTGCCGTCACGGTGGGGTCCGAACCTCGGGGTGAGGGGGTGGACTTCGGTGGCGTGCAGGTGGTGGAAGCCGGTCCGCTTGGCGGCGCGGGTGCGCCGTCGGCAGGTTTCGCGGGAGAGCCGCCCTGTCCTGGCCGGAGGTGGCTCCGGCAGAAGCCGGGCCAGGAGTGTTCCAGCCCAGGCGGCGCAGGGCCATCCAGCCCTTGGACGGCAGCACCTCGCCCCGCTCGTCCACCCCAGCGGCCAGCGCATCCAGCGACGTCTCGTCCCACCGGGCAGCGACCAGCTCAGCCGTCAGATCCCGGCACAAGGCGGCCAGGAACCCACCCGTTCGTACAGCACCCGCTGCCCAACCGGCCGGCCGTTCTCCTCCCGGACGGCTCGGAAGGCGGTACACGTCGCCGTCGCCATCAATCCAGCCACGGCTGTCCCCCGCCCGCACGGCCTCGGCACCCTGGGGCTGGTGCGATGCCGATGTCCTGGGCCGGAGGTGTCAGCCGCCGTCGGATGGGTTTTCCATCAGGTGGTCGATGTGGCGTTGGAGGATTGCCAGCGCCGTGGCCGGGGCGTGGTGGCCCGCCAGCACGTGGACCGTGAGGCCGTCGGCCAGGGCGAGGAGCGTGTGTGCCTCCCGATCGGGGTCGAGGTGCCGGTGAACTTCCCGGGTGTCCTGGCCGTAGCGGATGAGCCACGCGACAAGGCCGTGGAGCTTGACATAGGTGTCGTGCAGGACGGCGGCCAGTTTCTCGCTGGCAGGGGCATGGGTGACGAAGGCCAGCCAGACGTGAGCCTGTGTCTTCGATTCCTCGTCGAGCAGGGCGAGTTCGGCCAGGGTGTGGGACAGCAGGGTCGCTGCGGCCTCGGGGGTGGCGGTGGCGGCGATGCGCCGGTTGGCGCGTTCGCTGACCTGCTGGGAGATGTGCTCCAGCGCGAAGAGCAGCATGTCCTCCTTGGTGCGGAAGCACCGCTGGACGGCGCCCATGGAGACATTGGCCTGGGCGGCGACGTCACGGAGGCTGACGGCCTCCATGCCCGAGTGCGCGATCAGGGTGCATACCGCCTCGGCGATCCGCCGGCGTCGGTCCTCGTAGTCGACCTGCCTGGGCACGGTTTGCTCCTTCCCGCGTTCTGATGCACTTGCATCGTATCCCGCTTCACTGCACGATGTGATGCGTTCGCATCGGAACGGTGCGTCGGATTCCGGGAGGGAAATCTCGTCATGGCGAAGCAGGTCAAGAGGGCGGACAACGGCTCAGGTCAGGGGCTGCTGTGGCTGTTCGGTGCCATCCTCGTCATTCAGGGCTTCGGCTCCGCCGTCACGGAGGCCCGGTGGGACACCAGCTTCGGTGTCGCCGGCCTCCTGCGGGCGGCCCATATGCCCGAGTGGGCCACGCTCCTGGTCGGCTCGGCGGGTTTGGCCCTGTTGGGAGTGGCGGCGCGCCGTCACTGTGTGAGGAAGCGGGGGGATCGTCACTCGTGAGAGGTCCGCAGGCGAACCGCTGGTGCCCCGGCGGGCAACGTTCGCCCCTCAAGGAACGGCGTCATGGGGGTCCCGCTGCTCGAGCGAAGTCGAGAGCTCAGACTTTGCCATCCCTTTACCAACCCGTCGCACCGTTGCCGAGTCTCCAAAGTCGACCCCAACTCGGTCGCCAGTCCTCCGTCAGAAATCCATGCCATCCGGCGCGAGGAAGGACCTGTTCAACTGAATCCTGACGAATTAGCCAAACCATTGATATCCATAGCATCGCGGGTGTTCTCGCGAATAAGACGCAGAACCACGTTCGCCGGGTGGTGTCAACCACGGGTGATGCTGTGGGCCGCTGCGGGGGTGGCGGCCCTCGCACTCTTTGTCGCGCTGGAGATCACCGCGCGTCGCATCGGCGTGCCGGGGCCGATCACCAACCAGCTGCAAGAGGTGATATTCGCCCCCAGACCCGGGCCGCTGTACGCCGGTATGGCGTTGATGATGGTGGTGCTCACCTGGCGGCAACGGTTCATCGCGACTGGTGCCGCGATCGGCATCGACGCCGTCTTCCTGCTGGTGAGGTGGGCGGTCGACGCCAAGTTGGCCTTCGGCAACGGCGCGTTGTGGGTGATTCTGGGCTGCGCGGTCATCGCTGTCACGCGACGCACCGGCCGGGAACGTGTCCTGCTGCTGAAGGGCGTCGGGCTGGGCCTGCTGCTGGTGGCCGTGCGCAAGGCCGGCGATACCTGGCTGCTCATCACGGCGAAGACCCGCCCGACGGTGCTCGACCAGTACGTGGCGACCGCCGATCAGGCGCTGGGCAACCCGTCGTGGGTGGCAGGCCGGATCGTCGCGGCCACCAGCCCGGTCAGCACTCAGGTTCTTGACTTCGTCTACGGCCAGATCGCGGTCGCCGCGGTCGTCGTCGCGCTGTACCAGATGCGGAACGTGGCGGTCGAGCGCCGCTTCCCGAGCCATCATCTGGTGCGCACATTTCTGGCCATCGGCCTCCTCGGGCCGGGCATCTACATGATCTTCCCGGTGGTCGGACCGATCTTCGCCTACGGCGTCGGCGCCTCCGGCACCGGCGGCGGGCACTGGGCGCTGGCCAACCTGTGGCCGGACGTGCCGCCGCCGATCAGCACCCCGCACCCCATGCCGTACGACGGAGCCACCCCACGCAACTGCATGCCCAGCCTGCACACGGCGTGGGCCACCGCGATCTTCATTCATTCCCGCAAGGGCCCACGGATCCTGCGGTTCGCAGGCACGTTCTGGCTGATCGCCACGCTCGCCGCCACGCTCGGATTCGGCTACCACTACGGCGTGGATCTCGTTGCCGGCGTGGTCTTCACGCTCACGATCGAGGCCGGTCTGCGCTCACACGAACGCGGCTGGGACCGCTCAGGTGTCCAACTGGTCCTCTACGGCACGACGGTCTTCGCCGTGCTCCTGGTGTCCTATCGCTATCTGCCGATGCAGATGGCCGAACAGCCGTGGGTCTTCGGCCCACTTGTGATCCTGGCGATGACCTCGGTGGTCTACGGCTATGTGCGGACCATCAGCCCGTGGGAACCGAAGGCCGCACCAGCGCGGCAACCGCAACCGCGACCAGAACTGGTCTGAGCTCACACCTGCCTCACTACGAGGCCGCCCCGCGAGGGGTGTTGGCCGGCTGCGCCTCGGTAGGAGTTTGCTGCCCGGGGCAGGTGGTGCTCGATCCCTCCCTGCGCCAGGGGCCGGCGTCGGTACTGCCCGTCACGGTCACCTTCGCCTTGTCGAGGTCCGGGTTGGTCATGAGGTGGGCCATGGCGGCCGTGCAGATCAGCTGGTCGGCCGCCATGCCGCGAAGGGGGCTTCTGAACGTCGGGGGCAGTTCGATCGACACCGTGTCGCCGTCCGTCCGCACTTTCGACGCGTACGCCTTCTGCTCCAGATCCCCGAAATTCCGCAGGTTGAAATTCTCCGTCGACAACGGTGGCAGCTGGGTGGTCAGACCTTGGAACTGTTCCGGGAGGTCCGAACCCTTGAGCACCTCCGGCCCCATGAACACCATGGCCACGGCCTTCTCGACAACGACCGGTTCAGTGCTCGTGCGGGGGACGGCGACCAGGGTGGGGCCGTCGACGAACAGGGTGGGGCCGTTGACGACGAAATAGAGCAGCGTGGTCGGCTTGATACCGCTGGCGGCATCTCCCGCCTGCACCACGCCGGTCGGGGAGATGCCGCAGGCGGAGAGCGTGAAAAGCGCCGCCGCCAGGAGCGAGGAGCGCAGAAGCGGGGAGCGCGGAAGCGGGGAGCGCCGAAGCGGGGAGCGCTGAAGCCGGGCGACCGCACGGCGAGCGGGTCTCATAGGGGGCCTCCCGTGGGCCGGTCGTCGTGGAGTCGCAGCGGAAGTTCCACGGTGAAGACGGCACCGCCCCCGGCGTGGTTCGCCGCACGGATGGTGCCGCCGTGCACATGTACGTTCTCGGCGGTGATCGCGAGTCCGAGTCCGCTGCCCTCGGTGCGGGTCCTGGCCGTGTCCGACTTGTAGAAACGCTCGAAGACATGGGGGAGGACGTTGTCGGGGATGCCGGGACCGCTGTCCCATACCTCGATGACCGCCCGCGTCTCCTGCCCGGTCCACTGCCCGTACAGACGCAGCTCAACAGGGCGTGCGCCGTGCCGCAGCGCGTTGCCGACCAGGTTCGCGACGACCACGTCGAGGCGGCGCGGATCGACACTGCCGCGCAGTGCGCCGGGCTCGGGCAGCCGGGTCTCCACCTGCTCCGACCAGGCGCGCGAGGCGAGCGTGCGGCGTATGGACTCGGCGAGGTCGATCTCGTCGAGGTGCACGACGGCCGCGCCCGCGTCGAAGCGGGAGATCTCCATCAGGTCGTCCACCAGGCGGGCCAGTTTCACGGTCTCCTCGCTGATCAGCCGTACGGCCGTGGCGGTGTCCGGGTCCAGCCGGGCCGCGTCCTCGTCCAGTACGTCGGTGACCGCCGACATGGCGGCCAGCGGGGTACGGAGTTCGTGCGAGACGTCGGCGGCGAAGCGACGGGCGCGTGCCTCCATCTCGCGCAGCTCGGCCACCGACGTCTCCAGGGCTGCGGCGGTGTCGTTGAAGGTGCGTGACAGATCGGCCAGTTCGTCGGAGCCGTCGACGGCGAGCCGGGTGTCGAGGCGGCCCTCGGCGATGCTGCGGGTGGCGTGCCGCAGTGCGCGTACCGGCCGCAGCACTCCACGGGCGGCCAGCAGTGCCAGGAGAACGGCGAGGCCGAGGGCGGGTATGGTGGCCCGCTCGACGGCGGTGACGAGGGCGTCGATGACGGCCGTCTCGTTTCCCTGGGACACCGTCAGGAAGACCTGCACACCGCTTGCGCGGATGGTCCCCCCCGCCGAGGGCTCGAAGGTGACCGGCATGCCGACGACGAGTGAGGCACTGTCCCCGTCGCGCACCCGCTGGAAGACGGTGTCGCGCTGGGAGCGCACGGCCTCGCGCACGGCGGGCGTCAGCTCCTCGGACCGGTCGCCGGGGATGGAGGTGGCGCTCACGCCGCGGTAGACGACGAGCACGCGCCAGGGCCGGGGCTGCTCGGTGGCCGCGATGTCGGCCGCGAAGCGCTGCAGATCGGACTCGGTCGGGGGGTAGGCGAGGCCTGGGGCGAGCCGGTTGACCTGCCCGCGCAGCTGCTTGATCACGGCGTCCTGGCTCTGCTGGAGGATGCCGGTACGGGCCTCACGGAAGGTCAGGGTGCCGGTGGTGACGGCGGTCAGGACGGCGACGAGGCCGAAGGCGACGATCAGACGGGCGCGGAGGCCGCGCAGCCGAGAGACCCTGAATCGGTCCCTGATCGGGGCCTTGGCCGGAGCCTTGGTCCAGTCCTTGGTCGGATCCACGGTCGGGGCCTTGGCCGGTGCGTTCACCGGGGCCTTCGCCTCAGCGGGTGCCTTCACTGGGCCGCGAACCGGTAGCCGAAGCCGCGTACGGTCTGGACGTAGCGGGGCCGGCCCGCCGGCTCGCCCATCTTCGAGCGCAGCCGTTTGACGCAGGCGTCCACGAGGCGCGCGTCGGCGTGGTAGCTGTGCTCCCAGACCGTCTCCAGGAGCTGTTGCCGGCTGAACACCTGGTTGGGCGAGGCGGACAGGGTCAGCAGCAACCGCAGTTCGGACGGGGCGAGAGCGACCGGCACGCCCTGCCGGGAGACGGACAGCCCGGCCCGGTCGATGGACAGGTCTCCATGGGTCTCGATCTTCGGTATGCCCTCGGCGGCCGGTGCGGTGGTCCCGCCGCCGGCCGCGCGGCGCAGGACGGCGCGGATACGCGCCTCCAGCACACGGGCCTGCACGGGTTTGACGACATAGTCGTCGGCCCCTGTCTCCAGGCCGATAACGATGTCCACGTCATCGCCTCGTGCCGTCGCCATGATGATCGGCATCGTCTGGTCGACGGCGCGGATCCCGCGGCACACCTCGAGGCCGGTCATCCCGGGCAGCATCAGATCGAGTACGACGACATCCGGCCGGAACGACCGCAGGCGGGCCAGCCCGTCCTCCCCGGTCTCGGCGGCCTCGACTTCGTGGCCTTGTCGGCGCAGCGCGAGCCCGACGCCCTCCCGGACGGCGCGGTCGTCTTCGATCAGCAGAACACGTGGCATGGGCTCAGTTTTCGGACGGGGCCGCGGGGGCCAGGGGATCGTTCCAGGTGATCATATAGTCTTCGTTATCTTTTCGTGACAACATCGGTCAGGTACGCGCAGGGCGCACACGGCGACGGCTCATCCGGGGCGCGGTGCCCCGGACTCGCCGTCGCCGCCGGACCGTTCGGCCCTCGGTCGGCCGTCCTCGCCCTACCGGACCGTGAGGTAAGCCCGGTCCACCGTCTGGACCAGGGTGTTGCCATCACGGTCGGTCAGCTTCGCCCGCAGCGAGACGGAGCCCGGCTCGGCCGGGTGCTCCAGCGACAGGCGGTTGCCGTCGACGGCCTCGGTCGTGGTCCAGTTCTTGCCCTCGTCGTAGGACACCTCGAACTCCAGCTTCTCGACCGTGTCCGTGGTGGCCGCACCCTCCACCGTGAAGGGCACATCCAACTTCCTGCCGGCCTTCGCCGTGCTGGCCGACGACAGCTCGGGGGAGAAGCGGACCACGGACAGCGGCAGCCTGGTCCAGCTGTCCTCGGCCACCTCCGCCGAGCGGAACGTCCACTTCGCCCGCACCCGGGTGCTGACCGGGAACATCTCCGGGTCCCGGGAGGCGTCGAGGCTCAGCTCGTACGCGCGGTCCCCCGCGGGGACGGTGTAGCTGGCCCGGTACACCGGATCGCCCTCGCCGGTGATCTCCTCGCCGTCGGCGCGGAGCGAGGCGTCCACCGTGTAGATGCTCTGGCCCGGGTTCCCTTCGCCGTCGCCGAACAGGGGCAGGGCCGCCTTGACCGTGTTCCCGCGCCGCGCGAGCCCGGGATAGACATCCGACGGTTCACCCTTGCCCGGGGGCACCGGCGGCAGGGACGGACCGAAGACACCGACGTTGAGCCTCTTGGTGTAGCTCCTGCCCGGCTCGTACGCCCTGAACTGCCCCTGCAGCGAGGACAGCGCGTTCCACTGTTCCATGGAGTACCCCCACTTCACGCCGTTGCCCAGGACGTATTCGGTGGTCCGCAACGGCAGTTCCCGCCAGACGGGGGTGCTGAAGTCGGCCGCGATCCATTCGTCGGGCGAGAGGGGCATCGCGTAGAGCAGCCCGGTGTCCGGGGTGGGCGCGCCGACCGTGAGGTCGATCTTGGCGAGTTCCTCGCGCCGGACGTCGGCTTTGAAGGCGCCGAGCGAACCCGTACGGTTCCACGCCATGCGGTAGTTCACGGCGCGCCCGTCGGCGTCCTCGCTCCTCCAGAAACCGCTGTACTGGGCGTATGCCGCGTCCTTCGGCGCCTCGGGGCCGACATGCGCGACCTTGAAGCTCTGGAAATCGGGGTAGGCGTAGACGGCCCAGGCGTCGAGGGCCTTCCCGTCGGTGCCGGTGTAGCCGGGGACGAGCTGGGCGTGGTCGTTGCGCGCCCCGGCGTCGGGCATGGTGATCCCCACGGAGTCGGCCTTCCGGGCGTCCATGACGATCGTGGTGTCCTTGTCCAGCTCCACGGCCGGGGCCAGGAAGTACGAGTCGGTGGCCGACCCGGCACCGGCGCCGAGGATCCCGGTGAGCGCGTAGCTGCCCTTGGGCAGGCGCACGGTGACCTCGCCGTCCTCCGGGTCGGCCAGGTCCGCCATGTAGTCGCGGTCGTCCCGGCCGTTGATCAACGTCCAGCCGTTGCCGGACGGCTTGCCCTCGTCGTCGAGCTGCTTGATGGTCAAGTTGTACGACTCGTCCTCGCGCTCCACGCCGAACGCGGTGCGCACCGAGGTCCGGCCGTCGGCCGAGGCCGCGGTCACCGAGCCGCCGTAGGAACCGTAGGTCTCGCCGCCGACGCGGGTGTCGGCGGTCACCGTGACGCTTGCCGTACCGCCCGCCGGAACGGTGACCTGCCGCGAGGAGATCTCGAACATGCCCTCGGGGGCGGGCTTGCCGTCCACCCCGAGCGCCTCGACGGACAGGTCCAGGACGACCGGCTCGGTGCCGAGGTTGCGGTAGGTGATCTCCTTGGCCACGGGCTGGTCGTCGGTGTGCGGCCACGCGGGGCGGCCGAAGCTGATCGGGCCGTTCTCGACGACGACGGTCTGCCCGATCGCCCGCGCCACATCGGTGCGGCCGGTGCCCTGCTGGTACGCGCTGTACGGGTCGGGCTTGGTGGAGCCGGTCAGCGCCGCCTTGATCCGCTCGCCGGTCCAGTCCGGGTGCTGCTGCGCCAGGAGGGCGGCGGCGCCCGCGACGTGCGGGGTTGCCATCGAGGTACCGCTCAGGAGGGCGTATCCGGGCGTCCCCGCGGGGAACTGCTCCTCCATGGCGCTCGCGGTGGAGGCGGCGGCAGCGATGTCGACGCCCGGCGCGGTCAGGTCCGGCTTGAGGCCGCCGTCACCGACGCGCGGGCCGCGGCTGGAGAAGTCGGCGAGCTTGTCGTCCTTGTCCACCGCGCCGACCGTCAGCGCGGAGTCGGCGCTGCCGGGAGATCCGACGGTGCTCTCGCCCTGCTCGCCCTCGTTGCCCGCGGCGATGACGAACAGCGTGCCCGACTCGGCGGAGAGCCGGTTGACCGTCTCCTCCAGCGGGTCGACGCCCATGGTGTCGGTGCCGCCCAGGCTCATGTTGACTACATCGGCGCCCTCGGCGACCGCCCACTCCATGCCCGCGATGATGTCGGAGTCCCAGCCGTAGCCCCGGTCGTCGAGGATCTTGCCGTCCAGGATGCGCGCTCCCGGGGCGACGCCCTTGAGCTTGCCGTCCGACTTGGCGCCCGTACCGGCCACGGTGGAGGCCACATGGGTGCCGTGGCCGACCCGGTCGACGCTGTCCTCGGAGTCGGAGAAGTTCTTCTCGGCGATCTCCTGGCCCGCCAGGTCGGGGTGCGTCTGGTCCACGCCGGTGTCCAGCACGGCGACCTTGACGCCCTTGCCGTCGAACCCGGCGTCCCAGGCCGTCGGCGCGCCGATCTGGGGCACGCTCTTGTCCAGGGTGGCCTTGCGCTTTCCGTCCAGCCAGACCTTCTTCACCTTCTTCACGGCCGCTGAACCGGTCAGCCGTGCGGTGCCCTCGCCGCCGTCCCCGCCGTCGGTGAAGGTGTCCCAGAGCGCGGTGCCACCACTTTTGTCGGCCCGCAGCGCCACGCCGTTGATGTTGTCCAGCTTCTGGCTCACGCGGGCCCGTGCGTCACGGAAGGCGCTCGCGGCGGGGGTCTCGTCCCCGGTGTAGGTGACGATCAGCGGCAGGTCGGAACGGCTCTTGTTGTCGTACCCGTACGCGACGAGCTGCGTCACGTCGAACAGCCGCCGGTCGAGCTTGCCCTGGGCGACGGCCTGCGCCGCGTCACCCGGTATGACGAAGTGGTGCCCGTCGGTCTTCCGGACCGAGAACGACGCGTCCTCGCGTCCCTTGGCCCGCTCGATCCGGGCGATGGAGCCGTCCGCGGCGACCGACACCTTGTCACCGGTGATCAGCGTCACCGTCTTCGTGTTCTTCGCACTCTTCGCCCCCTTGAGGGGCAGGGAAGTCCCCAGATCTGCCGGGGCGTCAGGGGCCAGGGCGAAGGCCTGGCCCGTCCCCGGCATCCCCATCCCGGTCGCGGTCAGTACGACCGCGATGGCGAGAGCCCCCAGCGGTGCGGTCACACCTACGCGTCTGTTGGGAGGTCTGTTGGGGGGTCTTCTGCGAGGCCTGTTGGGAGATAAGGGCATGCTCATGCCACATCTTTCGCATCGGGGAACGAGGGAGCGAAGCGCTGGAGCGAAGAGGCCCGCCCGCGGTGTCCCTGGGTGCTCGAAGGTCACGCCCTGCCGTACACCGGCCGGGACAGGCCACGCCAACGACTCCAGCGCCGGAGGCAGACCGCTCCGGCGGCGGGATCAGAATGCCGAGGACCCCGCGCGCTGAGCGATCATGGTCGTTGAGGCTAGGCCCGCGGTGTGATCGGACCTGGCCCGGACGGTAACGGAACCATAACGGCGGCTCGGCGGAGACCCGCCCGGGGCAGCCACCCGGACGTGCCCGGCGCCGCCGAGCGCCGGGCATCCCGCGAGGACAGAGCGGTGTGCGTCGTCGTGCGCCGACTCACCGCTCCGGGCCGGGGGTTGGCGGCCCGCAGTGCGGCGGAGCCACGCAGGCCGCACCCCTCCGCGAACGACTCCAGCACACGACAGTCCTTGCGGCCTCACCCTCACCGGAACGGTCCGCCGCCCACGCCCGCCGCCGTCACCGACCGGGGCCGCCTCGCGCTTCGGTCACGCCCGGCCCGTGAAGGCCCACTCCCCGTGCCCGACCCGGAAGACGACGAACGCGCCGTCCCCGCGCAGGAACTCCGCGCCCTTGGGTGCCGTCACCCGGTCGCGCGCCCTGCCCGGCACGTGCACCTCGGCCGTCGAACCCACCGGCACCCGCACCGACAGCCGCAGTCCCCGGTCCAGCCGCGACCAGGACACGGCGGCCTCGCCGCGCACCGTACGGATCGACGTACGGGCCCAGTCGACCCCCGTACGGGCGTCGGGGCGCACCGTGAAGGTGCGGTAGCCGGCGTCCCCGGGGCACAGCCCGGCCACGTTCTCGTACAGCCACTGCGCGACCGTGCCCAGGAAGTAGTGGTCACGGGAGCGGGAGTCCAGCTGCCATATCTCCCACATGGTGTCGGCGCCGTTGGCCTGCCAGTACCCCCAGCTCGGATAGGTGCGCTGGGTCGCGACGGCGTGTGCGACGTCCGGGCGGCCGTGGGCGCACAGCACCTTCAGCAGCACACTCGTGCCCAGGCAGCCGGTGTTGAGATGGTTGCCGCGCGCCTCGATGTCCGCCACCAGACTCTCCAGCACGGAGGAGCGGGCGCCGGGCGGCACCAGACCGAAGGCCAGCGGGATCGCGTTGGACGTCTGCCGGTAACCGGGGTCCTTCGCCGTGCGGTAGTGGCCCTCCGGGCCGAGGAACGCCTCGTTGAACGCGGCCTTCAGATTCTCGGCCGCCTCCCGGTACCGCTTCACCACCTCGACGTCGCCCAGCAGTTCGCCCAGTTCGGCGGTGTGCACCAGCGCCCGGTGGAGGTACGCGGTCGCGGTCAGCCGGGTGTCCTCCGGGGGAATCTCGTAGCCGGGCGCCACCCAGTCGCCGAGCGCCGTGACCGCCAGCCCGTCCCGCAGCCGGGCGAGCTCCCAGTCCAGGTACCGGGTCAGCGTCGCCCAGTGCTCACGGGTCGCGCGCTCGTCCCCGTACACCCGGTACAGCTCACGGACGACGAACGGGTAGACGGTCGTCCACTCCGGGGCGGGGGCCAGTTCCTGGTAGCCCCAGCCGCCGCTCGGCACGATCACCGGGATCTGCCCCGCGCCGTTCTGGCTGTCCGCCAGATCGCCCAGCCACTTGGACAGGAAGCGCTGCACATCGAAGGCGTACGTCATCACCGGCGTGCCGACGTGGGCGTCGCCGGTCCAGCCGTTCTTCTCGTACATGGGGGTGTCGGTCGGGACGCCGTGCAGGTTGTTGAGGACCGTGCGGCGCATGGCACCGTCCAGCCACTCGTAGAACGGCTCCGAACAGGCGAAGGAGCTGACCTCCTCCACACGCGTGTGGACCAGCCGCCCCAGGACCTGCTCCGGGGAAGGCCGCTTGGGCAGGCCGTGGATCTCCACATAGCGGAAGCCCTTGTACGAGAACTTCGGCTCCCAGACCTCGCGTTCGCCGCCCTCGCCGCCCGCGCAGATGTATTCGTCGGTCTGGAAGCGGCCCGGGACATGGCCGGTCTCCGCCTGCACACTTCCGTCGGCCTTCAGCTTCTCACCGTGGACGAGGCGGACGACCGTGCCCGGCTCGGCGCCGCGGACGGTGAGGCGGGTCCAGCCCGCCATGGTGCGGCCCATGTCCACCACGTACACGCCGGGCCGGAGCTCGGAGATCTCCTTCGGCCGTACCGTCTCCACGATCTCGATCGGTTCGTGGGGCTGTGCCTTGAGCGAGCCCCGCGGGGCCTGTTGCACCTCCGCCGCCCGCCACCCCTTGTCGTCGAAGCCGGGACCGCTCCAGCCCTGCGGCGCCCGGCGTGCGTCGTAAGTCTCGCCCGCGTAGAGGGAGTTGGACAGGGTGGGTCCCTCGGTGATCCGCCACTCGCCGTCGGAGGCGACGGTGGTGCGGGAGCCGTCCGGGTGGTCGATCTCCAACTGGGCCAGCAGCCGGGGCTCCCCGTGCCACGGAGGACGGTGCCAGTTCCAGACGTTGGGGGTGGTCATGCCGAAGAAGCCGCGGCCGAGGGTGACGCCGATGGCGTTCTCACCGCGCCGGAGCAGCCCGGTCACGTCGTGGACCGCGTACAGCACGGTCTCGTCGTAGTCCGTGAAACCGGGGTCGAGCACCTGCCGGCCGACCCTGCGGCCGTTGATCTCCGCCTCGTAGTAGGCGAGTCCGCTGATGTAGAGGCGGGCCCGGGAGATCCGCTGCCGCACGATGAACGCGCGGCGCAGCAGCGGCGCGGCCTGCTCCGGAACGGCGACGCTCACCCCGCTGCCCCAGGGCCCCTGCCCGTACGGGGCGAGCACGGCCGCCTCGGCCCAGGCCGCGTCGTCGAACTCCGGGCGCTGCCAGCCCTCTTGGGGTTCGGTCGCCGCAACGCGCCAGCCGGGCCCGGAGACCAGTTCGTACGTGCCCTCGCCCGGGCCACCGTCCGCCGTCTCCACCACCAGCCGGACCAACAGACCCCCGGGGTTCACGGAGGCGCCGGGGCGGTTGGTGGCACGGGCGGCGAGCACCACCAGATCGCCGGCGGCGCGAACCTCCTCGGTGACGTCGACCGCGCGGCCGGTGCGCCAGCCGTCCTGCTGCTCCGGCGCGTGCAGCACCTGCCGGCCGTCCAGATGGAGGGTGAAGTCGTCGTCGGCGGTGGCCACCAATGTGGCCCGCCGCACCTGTGTGCCGTCCGGCAGGCGCAGTCCCGCCCGGAACCAGCGCGGCCCCGCGGGGGCGTCGGAGGAGGTCGCGCCCGGCGACCAGATCCACGAGGCGCCCGAGAGGGAGGGCGGCTGCGGCGGCGGGCCGGCACCGATCCAGCGGGCACCCGCGGCCTGCCGGTCGGCGTCCGACAACGTTGTCTCCCACCAGCCGGTCTCACTCCAGCGCGAAGGCCGCCCGGCTCCGTCCCAGACCCGTACCCGCCAGTGGTAGCGGGTACGGGGGCGCAGTGCGGGCCCGGCGTAGGGGATGCCCACGCTGCGGTCGGACGCCACTTTCCCCGAGTCCCACACCAGCCTGGCCCCGGACCCGGTGCCCTTCAGCTGCCCGGGGTCGAGGGCCACCTGGACCTGGTACGCGCTCTGTCGGGCGCCGCGCCCCGGAGCGGACAACTCCCAGTTGAGGCGGGGGCGTTCGACGTCGGTACCGAGGAGCCGCTCGGTGTGCTCGACGGTGGTGCGCTCGATGCGGAGCGCTCCGGCGCGATCGCCCTGTGGGCCCCTGGCCGGTGTGCCGGCGGCCGCCGCCGGGCCGCCGGACAGCGCGGTGAACCCGGCGCCCGCGCCCGCCGTCGTGCCTTTGAGGAAGAGTCTTCTGTTCCAGAACTGGCTCATGCGTTCCTCGCTCGCTGTGTCGCCGCGGACAATCGAAGCCGCGTTTGAAACGATTCAGAACTCTGGGTGCCGGGAAATGCTATGTACCCGAGGGGCGCCCAACAAGACGTGTGACAGCGGTGGTTCAGGCACGGCGGGACGGGAACGGCACCCCGGCCGGCCGTCGGCATGCCCTGAACGGCACAGCCCGCGCCACGGACCCGGCGGAAAGGGCGGCCAACCGAACCCTTCGGGTGGCCGTCTGCATAGGGTGTGGGCTGGACTGACAGCCCGACAGCCACCACACCGCGCTCACAACGACCTGGACCGCGCGTGTGTGAGTGAGAGGTATGGGCCGGGAGAGTCGTGCTCCCATGAATCACGCAAGGGGAATTGGTGCAAGGGTTGATCGAACAGAAGGCGGTCGGGCTGTCGCCCGACGAGCTGACCGGGGCAGGCATCCTGCCGGTGGGGGACCCCGGACGCGCCGGGCCTGAACGGGCAGGGGGTCCGTCCGGAGCCGTGGCCGAGGGAGAGCCCGCCGTCCGATGAACCAGATCCTCTTCGCGGGGGCCATCGCCCTCTGCCTGACCCTCATAGGCACCCCGCTGCTCATCAAACTGCTGGCCCGCAAGGGGTACGGGCAGTACATCCGCGACGACGGCCCCCGCGGCCATCACGGCAAGCGCGGCACCCCCACCATGGGCGGTATCGCCTTCATCCTGGCCACCCTCATCGCCTACGTCATGACCAAGGTGATCACCGGCGAGGACCCGACGTATCCCGGCGTCCTCGTGCTGTTCCTGATGGCGGGCATGGGACTCGTCGGCTTCCTCGACGACTACATCAAGATCGTCAAACAGCGTTCGCTGGGACTGCGGGCCGGGGCGAAGATGTTCGGTCAGCTGCTCGTCGGCGTCGCCTTCGCCGTCCTGGCGATCCAGTTCGCCGACGACCGCGGACAGACGCCCGCCTCCACGAAACTGTCGTTCGTCACCGACTTCGGCTGGACCATCGGGCCCGTCCTCTTCGTCGTGTGGGCTCTGTTCATGATCCTCGCCATGTCTAACGGGGTGAACCTGACCGACGGTCTGGACGGGCTCGCCACCGGGGCCTCGGTCATGGTCTTCGGCGGCTACACCTTCATCGGCCTGTGGCAGTACCAGAACTCCTGCGCCCAGGCGATGTTGCTGCGCGAACCCGCCACCTGCTTCGAGGTACGCGACCCCCTCGACCTCGCCGTCGTCGCCTCGGCGCTCATGGGCGCCTGCTTCGGCTTCCTGTGGTGGAACACCTCTCCCGCCAAGATCTTCATGGGTGACACCGGCTCCCTCGCCCTCGGCGGGGCGCTGGCCGGACTGGCCATCTGCTCCCGCACCGAGTTGCTGCTCGCCCTCCTCGGCGGTCTCTTCGTCCTGATCACCCTGTCCGTCGTACTCCAGGTCGGCTCGTTCAAGCTGACGGGCAAGCGGATCTTCCGCATGGCACCACTGCAACACCACTTCGAACTCAAGGGCTGGTCCGAGGTCCTGGTCGTGGTCCGCTTCTGGACCATCCAGGGAGTGTGCGTGATTGTCGGGCTCGGCCTCTTCTACGCGGGATGGGCGGTGAGTTGAGGCCCGGCGCGGGAAGGCAACGGGGCACGATGCCCCCGCCGCCGCTTTGTCCTGCCTCGCCGTCACCCCAGACAGGCCCGAGGGCCTGTGTCGGAAGTGGCGACTGCCGGCCGACGCCTGGCACGCTCCCCCAAGCTCTCCGAGCAGGGGGCACCCCCACTCGCCGCACCGGGCGAAAGCCCAAGTACATCCAGTACGAGGACTTCCGCCCGGCACACCGAGAGCACGCACCAGACGCCGCCCGGCCCGCCCTTCGGGCGAACGACGCCACTTCCGACACAGACCCTAGTTGTCTCGGAGGAACTGCTTCGCCAGTCGGTCGCCGAGAGTCACGGCCGCGCTGTGGCTTTCTATGGGGGACACCTGGGAGTTCTTGAACAGGATGTAGGTGACCCCGGAGTCGGTACCGCCGTCGGCCGGGTCCGGGTCGATGCCGAGAGCTTGGGCGGTCGCGTACGAGGCCTCGCCGATGATCTTCGAGGGGCCGGTGTCACCGACGACCGCGTACTGGACCTTGTTGCCGTGGATCACCGCGACGACTCCGCCGCCCTTGATGCCGGCCGAGGCGTAGTTCCAGATGGAGCCGGCGCTGGGCACCACGACGTACGGCAGGGTGTCGGCGCGCAGTGGCCTGCCGTCCGACTGGTGGAAGGCCGTGTCGTCCTGGTACCAGGGGTCGGTGTTCTCGTTGCACCGGTCGGTGCGTTGGCCGTCGCAGTCGATGTCCATGTCGGCCTTCCAGAAGACCGCGCCGTTCTTGCCGCACACCGGGACCGTGGCCGTAGTCCCTTCGTCGGTACGGTACTTGCCGGTTGAGATCTGGGAGCACGTCGTCACCTTGGCGAGCAGGTCGGCCGCGCTGACCGAGCCTTCCCGTGCCGACGTGGGGTCGGCCGGCGATGTGGGGCCGGCTGCCGATGTGGGGCCGGCGGTGATCAGGAGGGCGGCACCGGCGGCCGCGGTGAGGGTCAGTGTTCGAGAGCGCACTGTGGGGGGACCCTTCGTTAGGAAAGTTTCCTACCGGGCGACGTACACGGTGGACCCGTTTCCGTGATGCCGTCAACTCCCCCTGGTCAGGCCCGCGTTGTCGGGCACGACGAAGGCCCGGTCGCGCGGGATGCGCGACCGGGCCCTGGTTGGCGCGAGCCTCGGTGGGCCGGGCCGGTCAGTTCACGTTGAAGGTCGCCGGGTCTGGGCCCAGGCGCCGGCCCTCGTTCAGCGCGCTGATCGCCGCGAGGTCCTCGGTGTCCAGGCTGAAGTCGAAGACCTCGATGTTCTCCTTGATCCGGGACGGCGTCACGGACTTCGGGATCACGACGTTGCCCAGCTCGAGGTGCCAGCGCAGCACCACCTGTGCGGGCGTGCGGCCGTGCTTCTGGGCGATGGCCACGATCGCTGGGACCTCCAGCAGGCCCTTCCCCTGCCCGAGCGGCGACCAGGCCTCGGTCGCGATGCCCTGCTGGGCGTGGTACTCGCGCGCCTCGTGCTGCTGCAGATGCGGGTGCAGCTCGATCTGGTTGACGGCCGGGATGACGGAGGTGGCCTCGGTCAGCTGCTCGATGTGCTCCGGAAGGAAGTTGGAGAGGCCGATGGCGCGGACACGGCCGTCCGCGTGCAGCTTCTCGAACGCCCTGTAGGTGTCGATGTACCTGCCCTTGGCCGGCAGCGGCCAGTGGATCAGATACAGATCGAGGTAGTCCAGGCCCAGCTTCTCCATGGACACGTCGAAGGCGCGCAGCGTGGAGTCGTACCCGTGCTCGCTGTTCCAGAGCTTGGTGGTGACGAAGAGGTCCTCGCGGGGGAGGCCGGACGCGGCCAGCGCCTTGCCGGTGCCCTCCTCGTTGCCGTAGATCGCCGCCGTGTCGATGCTGCGGTACCCGGCCTCCAGCGCGGTGGTGACGGCCCGCTCCGCCTCGTCGTCCGGAATCTGCCAGACCCCGAAGCCCAGCTGGGGCATCTCGACGCCGTTGTTCAGAATGATCGGGGGGACCTTGCTCACGAGCTCTCGATCCTTCAAGTCGTCGGTTGGTTACTCCCATCGTCGACGATCACGGAGCCTCATGCATTCCTGACCGGTGGATTGGCTGTGGAGACTTGTGGTGATCTCCACATTGGCCGGAAATGGCTCCGAGGTTGGGGGCTTATCGGTCCGGACCATTGACCGAGTGCGGCCGTACCGGGACGCTGTTGGACGCCACTGGACCCGTTGGTGAACCACGTACACGCATGTGAACTTCCCGGCCCTCCGTACCGGCACGTGGGCCCCACTGACCTCTCCAACCCCCATCTTCACGAGGTGAGTCAGCCATGAGTACGAGCCGTAGAACACTGCTGGGCGCGACGCTCGGGGGCGCCGCCGGAGCCGCGCTGGGCGGCCTGCCCGCCGCCACCGCGCACGCCGCCTCCTGGCAGCAGAAATGGGCGCCGTCGGCGAGCAGCGACGGAATGCGCGCCTTCGAGACCATCGAGGACGACCGCGCCGACTCGCACACATCGGCCAGTCCGCACATCTTCGCCACGGGCAACAACTGGCGCTTCAACATGCACATGGTCGACCGCGACACCTCGACCGACCGGCAGCGCCACGAGGTCACCGGACTGCGCAACGGCAGCGGCAGCAACTACCTCAAGTGGACCGAGGGCCAGACCTGGCGGGTCACCTACTCGATGTACATCCCCAGCTCGCTCAAGGCGACGACCACCTTCACCCACATCATGCAGATGAAGCAGCCCGGCGCCGGCAGCGCGCCGATCGTCGTGCAGTCGCTGCGACGGGTGAACGGGACGCAGACCATCGAACTGAAGCTCTTCGAGTCCGACACCCTCGTCGGCCGCACCAACCTCGAGCCCCTGCACAACAAATGGACCGACGTCGACTTCCAGATCAAGGTCGGCAACGGCTCGGCGGGCTCGGTCCGCTGGATCCTCAAGAGCGGCGGCAGCACCGTCATCGACGCATCCAAGACAGGCGACACCTTCCTCGCCGACCGGGTCCGGCCGAAGTGGGGCATCTACCGCTCCCTCGGCGACACCTCCGGATCCCTTCAGGACTGCTACCTCCTCCTGACCAATATGCGCGGATACCAACTCGTCTGAGACACCGGGTACTTCAGCGTTCGACGGGGACGGCACCCAGGTACGCGTCCCTGACCCTCGCATCGGCGTGCACCTGCGTCGCCGTTCCCTCCGCGAGGACCGAGCCGAGGTCGAGGACGACGACCCGGGTGCACAACGCCATGACGAAGGCGACGTTGTGCTCGACCAGGAGGACGGCCGCGCCCTCCTCCTCGGCCAGCCGGCGCACGACGGCCGACAGACGGTCGCTCTCGCCGGCCGACATGCCCGACGCGGGCTCGTCCAGGAGCAGCACCCTGGGCGGGTCCGCGAGCGCACGTGCCAGCTCGACCATCCGGGCCCGGCCGACGGGCAGGGTACCGGCGTAACTGCCTCCGACGTCCTCGAGACCGCAGTCGCGCAGTACTTGTTCGGCCCGGCGGCGGCGGTCCCGCTCGTACACCCGCCGGGTCGGCGCCGCCAGCAGGTCCGCCGCGAGACCGCCTCCGCCGCCGCGCCACTCCTGGGCGACCAGCAGATTGTCGGACACCGTGAGCTGGCCGAAGAGCTGCTGACGCTGGAAGGTACGGCGCAGGCCGTGGCGGGCGCGCCAGACGGGGGAGCGGCGGGTGATGTCCGCGCCGTCGAGGAGGACGCGGCCCTCGTCGGGGCGGCGGATGCCGGACAGTACGTCGAACAGGGTTGTCTTTCCCGCGCCGTTGGGCCCGATCAGTCCGCACACCTCGCCCGGACGCAGGGCGAGGCTCACCCCGGCCAGGGCGCGGACGCCGCCGAAGCGGACGCCTATGCCGCGGGCTTCCAGCACGGGCTCCGGGTCCGAGCCGGTCACGCTCTGCGTGGGCTTCACGACCGGATCGCCCCCTTCGGCGCGGCGGCGATCCCCAGGTACGCCTCGGTGAGCCGGTCCGCCTCGACCGCGGAGCGCGGACCGCACCAGCTCACCCGGCCCCGGGCCAGATAGGCGACGGTGTCCGCGACCCGGAGTACCTCGGTCGCCTTCTCCTCGACCAGCAGCAGGGCCGTGCCGGCCGACCTCAGCTCGGTGAGCAGCCGGAACACCTCCTCCACTACGCGCGGGGCGAGCCCCAGTGACGGTTCGTCCGCGATCAGCACCTTCGGCGGACGCTGCAGGAGCGGGGCGAGGGCCAGCATCTGCTGCTCACCCCCGGACAGCGAGCCCGCGGTCACCCGACGCCGGCCCGCCAGTTCGGGGAACCGCTCGTAGACGGCGTCGCGTTCCGCGGCGGAGCGCAGGTGCAGGGTCAGGTTCTCCTCGATGGTCAGGGCCGGGAAGATGCCGCGTCCCTCGGGGGCGAGCAGTACGCCGGCCCGGGCGCGGCCCACCGCTCCTGTGCGAGTGGCGTCGCGTCCGGTGACACACACCTGGCCCGCGAGGGGTGTGAGGAGTCCGGCGGCGACCCGGCATGTCGTCGACTTCCCCGCCCCGTTGGGGCCGAGGAGGGCGAGGATCTCACCCGGACGTACGGCGAGGTCGACGCCGTGCAGCACGGGAGCCCCGCCATATCCGGCGCGCAGGGCACGCAGTTCGAGGGCGGGCTCCCGCTCCGCCGTGTCGGCGGGAGCGGCGGTGTTCGCCGGGGCGGGCGTCAGTCCTGCGGTGTTTGCCGGGGCGAGGGCCGGTCCTGCGGCGTCTGCCGGGGCAGAGGCAGAGGCAGAGGCAGAGGCAGAGGCAGAGGCAGAGGCAGAGGCAGGGGCAGGGGCAGGTGCCGGGGCAGGGATGGGGGCGGGTCCGGCCGCGTCGGCGGAGGCGCGGGGCCCGGCGGACGCCTGCCGGTCGTCGTCCGTAACGGGTTCCCGGGCGGGTTCGGGGGCGGGTTCCAGGGTGGGCACGGTGGCCGCCGCCCGCCTGAAGTGCCTCCGTACCGACAGGGCCGCGCAGTACCCGTCCGGGTCGTTGGCCAGGGCCAGGCCCGCCAGGCCGAAGAGGACCACGGGGAGATGCGTCGACTCCGTCACGTAGTCCGACAGCACAGGCGGTACGACGGCGAAGACGAGGCCCGCCACCACCGCGAACTGGGGGCGTCGCAACCCCGCGGCGACGACCACGGCCAGCCAGATCAGGCCGGTCATCGCCGTGAAGTCGGTGGCGGTGATGCGGGTCGAGTACGACGCGTACATCACTCCGCCGAAGCCCGCCAGGCCGGCGGAGAGCGTGAACAGCAGCAGTTTGGTGCGGACTACCGAGACGCCCGAGGCCATGGCCGCCGCCGGTGCCGAGCGGACCGCGAGCATGGCGCGGCCGGACGGGGAGTCGCGCAGTGCGCTCAGCGCCGTGACGGTGAGCGCGACGAGGACCAGCATGGCCACTCCCATCGCCCGGTCGTCGCTCAGGTCGACCGGCCCGAAGACCGGGCGCGGGATCTCCCAGCCCGTGTCGCCGTTGCGCAACCAGCCCATCTGGAACAGCACCTGATCCGCGAGGAAGGCCAGCGCCAGGGTGGCCAGGGCCAGGGACCGGCCGCCGAGCCGCAGCGCGGGCAGCGCCACCAGGGCGCCGAGTACGGCCGCCGCGCACGTGCCCACCGCTGCCGCCGCCACGAACGGCCAGCCGTGGCTCATCAGCAGGCCCGCCACCAGCGCCGCACCGGTGACGAAGGTCGCCTGCGCCAGCGACACCATCGCGCCCAGTCCCGTCACCACCGTGAAGGACACGAAGACCAGGGACAGGGCGAGGCCCTGCGCGATGACGCCGCTCCAGAACGGGGTGGTGACGGTGTAGAGAGCGACGGCGAGGAGCAGCGCGGCCGCCGTCCACGGGCCCCAGCGGTGCGGCCAGGACCGCCCGGCGAGATAGTCGGTGGGCGGTGGGTCGACGGCGGCCGTCCCCGCCGTGCGCTGTCTGCGGGTCAGCACCAGCAGTCCCGCGAACAGGATCAGGAACGGTACCGCCGTGCGGAAGCCCGTGATGCGTTCGGCGAAACCCGCGTATCCGGCGACCAGGTTCTGCAGCACTCCCAGCCCCAGGCCGCCCGCGAACGCCAACGGCACGGAGGCGAACCGGCCGAGCACCGCGGCCGTCGCCGACACGAACAGGAACAGGGTGAAGTCGTGGGCGGACAGCCCGAGGAGGGGGGTCGCCAGGACTCCCGCGAGTCCCGCCAGCGCCGAGGACAGCATCCACGCGATCGACGACAGCCGGTCGGCGCTCATCCCGCGCAGTTCGACGAGGGAGCGGTTGTCGACGGTGGCCCGCAGCCTGAGGCCCAGCGCGGTGTGTCGCATCAGCAGCCACAGTCCGACGGCCACCGACGCGGTGACCACCCAGGTGATCAGCTGGTCCGAGTCGACGCCGACCCCGTCCGTCAGCTGCCAGGACCGCGCAGGACTGGGCCCCACGCCGGGGAGCCCGAACTGGTTCTCGGCGGGTTTCACGGGCGCCCCCGCGTCCTCGAGCAGTTCCACGATCCACAGACCGAGGGCGGGCAGCGCCACCAACAGGCCTATGGTGGCCACTATCTGCGCCGTCTCGCCGACCCGTGCCAGCTTGCGGAACATCAGCCGGTCGAGGCCCCAGCCCAGGGCGGGCGCCGCGACGCACACCAGGAGCAGGGCGGTCGGTACGGCGGGCCAGCCGAAGCCCGAGTGCAGTTCGTAGAAGGCGAGCGCGGTCACGTAGGCGGTCGCGCCGTGGGCGAAGTTGAAAAGTCCCGAGGCGGAGTACGACAGCACCAGTCCGGTCGCCAGTAGAGCGTACAGCGCGCCGGAGACCAGTCCGCTCAGTACGAAACCCAGCAGGTCCGACATGCGGCGGCCCTACGTGAAGGGGATCGGTTCGTAGCACTCGAAGGGCGCCGACACGACGTACCGGCCGTCCTTGAGCTGGACCAGCGCGCCGCAGCCGAACGACTCCTTCTGCCCCCTGGGCTCGGTGCGGTCGCCGACCAGGGTGCCGGTGTCGGAGAAGCCCCGCGCCGCCTTCTGGAAGGACTCCGTAGTCAGGTTCTTGCCCGCCTTTTGGGCGATGGCCAGGAACAGGTCGGCACTCATGTAGCCGGTGACCATGTGCATGTTCAACGGGACGTCCTTCCCGGCTGTCTTGCGGATGTCCTCCTTGAACTGCCGCATGGCGGCGCTGTCCTGCTCGAACGGCTGGAACGACAGCAGGATGTGCACCCCGTCCAGGGCCTTCCGGGTCGCGCTCCGGGCCAGCAGCGCCGGGTCGTAGTCAGTGGGGTCGGTGAGCACGCCGTCATAGCCCGTGCGCTTGATGGCGGTGAACAGGCCGATGTTGTACGGCGTCTGCATCACGGACACGATCGCGTCCGGTGCCCTGCCGCCGTCGCTGCGCAGGATCTCCTTGGTGTAGGCCGACCAGTCGCTCGGTACCGAGCCCGCGGGCACGGACGCCTCGGCGAAGGTCACCTCGTACCCCGCCGAGGCGAAGCTCTGTTTGTAGGTGCGGATGGCGAAGGTGCCGGCGTCGCTGTCATTGGCGAGGATCGCCACCGATTTGCCCTCGGCGCCGCCCGTCACCCGCTTGAGTCCCTCGGGCCAGGTCTGTGAGATGGTGCCGCCCGGGGTGGGGACCATACAGCCGCCGAAGCCGTAGATGTAGCTGGGTCCGCAGAACGAGGGCAGGGTGCCCCAGCCGAAGGTGGGCACCTTCTGCTGCTGCAGGAAGTCGGCCCCCGAGAAGGTCGTCGAGCTCATCGGGGCGATCGCGAACACCTTGTCCTGCTGGACGAGTTTGCGGGCCGCGGCGAGGTTCCTGGCCGGGTCCTGGCCGTCGTCCTCCGCGCCCAGGTAGTCGATCGTGCGGCCGCCCACGCCGCCCTCCGCGTTCGCCCTCTCGAAGCGGGCTCTGGCTCCGAGGTCGGTGTCCTTCTTCGAGTAGCCGGTGGAGGTGGTCATCGACACGATGCCGCCCACCTTCACGGAATCGTCGGTCACCCCGCGTACCGAACCCCCGGCCTTCTGCGGACCGGTGTTGTCGGCGGCCGAGTTGCAGCCGGAGACGAATAGCAGCAGCGCCCCTGCGCAGGCGACGGTGGTGCGGATGCGCATCGCTCGTGACACGGTCGGTCCCCCTCATGCCGAGTGACCAGTCGGGTGACCGAAAGTCTCGAACCGATCTGACGGACCGTCAATATCTGACGCGACGACAGATGACGGTTAGTCAGGAAACGTCGCCGCCCTCGTGGGCCTGGTACAACGCCTCAACCTCCTTGGCGTAGGCCCGCTCGACCGCCTTCCGCTTCAGCTTCAGCGACGGGGTCAACAGGCCGTGCTCCTCGGTGAACTGGTGGGCCAGGATCCGGAACGTACGGATCGACTCGGCCTGCGAGACGAGGGTGTTCGCGGCCACCACCGCACGACGCACCTCGGTCTCCAGATCCGGGTCGCGCACCAGCTCGGCGGGGGAGAGCCGCGGTTTGCCGCGCATCTCGAGCCAGTGCTCCACGGCCTCCGCGTCCAGCGTGAGCAGCGCGGCGATGTAGGGCCGGTCGTTGCCCACGACGATGCACTGCGCGACGAGCGGGTGGTCCCGTACCCGCTCTTCCAGTTGTCCGGGCGAGACGCTCTTGCCGCCGGAGGTCACCAGGATCTCCTTCTTGCGCCCGGTGATCGTGAGAAAACCGTCCTCGTCGAGCGAGCCGAGGTCCCCGGTGGCCAGCCAGCCGTCCTGCAGCGTGGCGTCGGTGGCCTTCTGGTTGTTGAGGTAGCCCTGGAAGACGTTGTCGCCGCGCAGCCAGATCTCGCCGTCGTCCGCGATGTGCACGGTGGTGCCCGGGATGGGCTGGCCCACTGTGCCGTAGCGGGTGCGATCGGGCGGGTTGGCCGTCGCAGCCGCGGTGGACTCGGTCAGCCCATACCCCTCGTAGATCTGGACGCCCGCGCCCGCGAAGAAAAGTCCCAGCCTGCGGTCCATCGCCGAGCCGCCGGACATCGCGTGGCGCACCCGGCCGCCCATCGCGCCCCGGATCTTGGAGTAGACGAGCTTGTCGAAGAGCTGGTGCTGCATGCGCAGGCTCGCCGACGGGCCCGGACCGATGCCCCAGGCCTTCGACTCCACGGCGTCGGCGTAGCGGACCGCCACGTCCACCGCCTTCTCGAACGGGCCGGCCCTGCCCTCCTTCTCGGCCTTGCGGCGCGCGGCGTTGAACACCTTCTCGAAGATGTACGGCACCGCCAGGAAGAACGTCGGCCTGAACGCGGCCAGGTCGGGCAGCAGCGCCGCCGCGCTCAGCTGCGGCTGATGGCCCAGCTTGACCCGCCCGCGCACCCCGGCCACCTCGACCATCCGCCCGAAGACATGCGCGAGCGGCAGGAACAGCAGGGTGATGGCCTCGTCGCCGCGCTTGGTGTGGAAGATCGGCTCCCAGCGCTCCAGCACGGTGTCCGCCTCGAACATGAAGTTGCCGTGCGAGATGACACAGCCCTTGGGGCGCCCCGTGGTGCCCGAGGTGTAGATGATCGTGGCGATGGAGTCGGGGGTCACCGCCTGCCGGTGCCGGTGCACCACGTCGTCCTCGATGGTGGCACCGGCCTCGTACAGCTCCTGGACCGCGCCCACGTCCAGCTGCCACAGCTTGCGCAACTGCGGCAGCCGGTCGATGACCGTCGCGACGGTCATCGCGTGGTCCTCGTGCTCCACCATCGCCGCCGTCACCTCGGCGTCGTGCAGCGTCCAGAAGACCTGCTCCGCCGACGAGGTCGGGTAGATCGGCACCACCTGGGCGCCGATCGTCCACAGCGCGAAGTCGAAGAGCGTCCACTCGTAGCGGGTGCGGGACATGATCGCGACCCGGTCGCCGAACCGGACGCCGTGTGCCAGCAGCCCCTTGGCCAGGGCGAGCACCTCGTCACGGAACTCGGAGGCCGTCACGTCACGCCACTGACCGCCCTCGTCCTTGCGTCCGAACGCGACACGGAGGGGGTCGTCCTGGGCATGCTCGAACACGACATCGGCCAGGCCGCCAACCGGCCTCGCCGACCCCAACGGAGGGTTGGTGAACTCGCGCAATCCCCGCTCCTTGTGGCGCTCCAGCGCCGTGAAAGCTACCCCACGGGGTCGCCGCCCGGGAGAGGCCGGAATCCACCGTTCGATCGTGCGTACGCCCTGGTCAGCCGGTGAAATAGGGTCACAAGAGGGAAGTACGGGGCCGAAATCCCTACGGTTCAGTAAGTTTCGCTGCCGTAATCTCCACGGAATCTGTACCGGGTGCTTACGGCCGCCGCGCCTCTACGGAGCAGTACCTGCACCGTACGTCACAGACGCGTGCAAGACCGTACGACCTCGGCCGAGACACACGACACCGGTCGCCCCTCACCCCGGCCCCTCGGTGAAGTCCGGTTCAGCGCCCGCGCAGCCGGTCCCCGCCACCCAGGACGGCCGCCGCCAAGGCGTCCGCCGCCCCCTGGGCCGCGCCGCGCCGCGGCCCGTGCACGACCACGAAGTCCACCTCGCCCAGCTCCGGCAGTCCCGCCCGGTCGGGGACCCGCACCAGACCCGGCGGGATCATCCCCCGGGAGTGCGCCATCACGCCGAGCCCCGCGCGCGCCGCGGCGATCAGGCCGTTGAGGCTGCCGCTGGTGCAGACGATGCGCCACGCGCGCCCCTGCTTCTCCAGCGCTTCCAGGGCCAGGGCCCGGGTGATGCCCGGCGGCGGATACACGATGAGCGGCACCGGCCGCTCGGGGTCGAGGCGGAGCCGCTCCGCGCCGATCCACACCAGCCGGTCGTGCCGTACCAGCTCACCGCGCGGATCCTGGGGACGGCGCTTGGCGAGCACCAGGTCCAGTTTTCCCGCGGCCAGTTGCTCGTGCAACGTACCGGACAGCTCGACCGTCAGCTCCAGGTCCACCTCGGGGTGGTCGTGCCGGAAGCCCTCCAGGATCTCGGGCAGCCGGGTGAGCACGAAGTCCTCCGACGCCCCGAACCGCAGCCGCCCCCGCAGCCTGGTCCCCGTGAAGAACGCGGTCGCCTGTTCGTGCACCTCCAGGATCCGCCGGCTGAAGCCCAGCATGGCCTCGCCGTCCTCGGTGAGCTCCACGGAGTGGGTGTCCCGCTGGAACAGCTGCCGCCCGGTCGCCTCCTCCAGTCGGCGCACATGCTGGCTGACCGTCGACTGGCGCAGCCCGAGCCGCCGGGCCGCCCGGGTGAAGCTCAACGTCTGCGCCACCGCCAGGAACGTACGCAGATGGGAAGGGTCGTACACCATTACAGGTTATCGCGGAACGTGATGACAGTCAGAGTGGTATGCCGGATTCCCGATCGCTGTCTCCAGGAGGACGATGGAGAGGGCACGTCCCGTGCCAGGCGCCGACGCGGGCGCCGACGCACAGCACAGCACCATCGAAGTAGTGGAGCACAGTGAAACGCCTGCAACGGCCGCGCCGGATGCCCGTCGATCCGTACATCCTCCTCCTGCTGGGCACCGTGGGCCTCGCGGCCCTCCTCCCGGCCCGGGGCACGGCCGCCGATGTGGCGTCGGGGGCGTCCACCGCCGCGATCGCCTTTCTCTTCTTCCTCTACGGCGCCCGGCTGTCCACCCGCGAGGCACTCGCCGGACTCAAGCACTGGCGACTCCATCTCACCGTGCTGGCCTGCACTTTCGTGGTGTTCCCGCTGCTCGGCCTCGCTGCCCGGGGCCTGGTACCGGTGGTCCTGACGCACTCCCTCTACACCGGACTGCTCTTCCTGACCCTCGTCCCCTCTACCATCCAGTCGTCGATCGCCTTCACCTCCCTCGCGCGCGGCAACGTGCCCGCCGCGATCTGCGCCGGCTCCTTCTCCTCGCTCGCCGGCATCGTCATCACTCCGCTGCTCGCGGCCGTACTGCTCGGCAGCAGCGCAGGCGGCTTCTCCACGGACTCGCTCGGCAGGATCGTCCTGCAGTTGCTGGTGCCGTTCGTCGCCGGTCAGCTCCTGCGGCCGTGGATCGGTGACTTCGTCACCCGCAACAAGAAGGTGCTCTCCCTCGTCGACCGCGGCTCGATCCTGCTCGTCGTCTACACCGCGTTCGGCGAGGGCATGGTCCAGGGAATCTGGCACCAGGTCAGCCCGCTGCACCTGGCCGGACTGCTCGGCGTCGAGGCCGTCCTGCTCGCCGTGATGCTGACGCTGACCTGGTACGGCGGCAAGGCGCTGGGCTTCGACCGGGCGGACCGGATCGTGATCCAGTTCGCCGGCTCCAAGAAGTCCCTCGCCTCCGGGCTGCCCATGGCGAGCGTCCTGTTCGGCGCCCAGGCCTCACTGGCGGTGCTGCCGCTGATGCTCTTCCACCAGATGCAGCTGATGGTCTGCGCGGTCATCGCGGGGCGCCGCTCCCGCGACCCCGAGGCGGTCAGTCCGGCCCCAGCCGCAGCGTCACGAATCGCGGTCGGTACAGGGACACGTTCCGACTGATCCGTTCCACCGCCGTGGTGGCGGTGGCGTCCAGCCAGTTGACGTCGTAGCTGAGCACCAGCCGTCCGCCGCCACCCACCGCCAGGTGGACCTGGGGGTTGTACGCCGCCACGCCCGCCGCGGGCAGCGGTGCGCCGAAAGCCTTGGCGGGACCGTGCCAGGGCCCGCTCGGCGAGCAGGCCCAGTACGAGGTGACGTCCGTCAGTCCCGCGGTGCCCGCCGCCATGGTGAACAGCACATAGGTGTCCCCGTCGCGGACGACGCTGAAGGCGCTCCCCACGCCGGTGTTTTGCGCATTGCCCTGGACCGCGACCTGCCCGCCGCCCGGTACGCCGCCGCCACCGTTTTCCCGGGCCGCGCCGAGGACGGGTTTCATCCGGGCGCGGGCCTGCCACCCCGAGCCGTTCCAGAACTCCCAGGCCTCGGGCCGGCCGAGCCCGCCGCGCGGCACCCGCGCCACATACGCGTTGGACGCCGGCGCGGACGTGGCCTGACGGTCGTCGCCGCCGAAGACGTACGTCCACTCGCCGTCGTCGACCGCCGTCGTCCCGAACAGCACCCGCTTGGCGGGATCGGCCACGGACCGCTGGTCCAGCACTGTGACGATCCCCTCCAGCCGCAGATCGGGCAGTGAGAGGGTGGCCACCTCGGTGGCGGTGGGGACGCCGTAGATCCACGGCGCCTGACCTGCCGTACGGGTCCACAGCAGTACGCGCAGGACCTGCTCGCGGGCGCCCGGCGAGCGGGGTTCCACCCGTGCGGCCACCGGCCAGCGCCACTGCTGCGGACTCGGCTGCGCGAACAGCGCGGGAAACGTGCTCTGCAGCCGGCCGTTCGCCATCACGACCGCCGAGTTCCGCACCATCGGGGCCGAGTTGTCCCGCCAGGCGTACGACTCGCCCATCGGATTGGGCGGCCGGTGCACCTGGCCGAGGAAGGTGTCCGAGAACAGCCACAGCACCCGCCCGTCCGGCAGCCGTACCGAATGGGTGCCGTCACCGCCGGTCCAGTCGTCGACGCGGCCGCTGTCGTCGCCGTAGCGCGCGAACTCGCCGGTGAGGCCCTCGTCCGCCGACCAGGATGTCACCGTCCGCGGCGCACAGGTGCCGGCGCCCTCCCGGTCGCCGTCCGGCAGGGCGGTGAGCAGCACGGCCGCCAGGACCAGCGCGAGGATCAGTCCAAGGCCGGTCCCGGTGGTCCGTCGAGCCGTTGCGTCGTCGGGCATCCCCCGGGACGTTAGCGGCTGTTGTGCACCCGGTCCATGGGGCGGTGTTCCCCTCGCAGGAGGCTTCGCCCCCCGGCCCGGCCCAGCACACAGGACCGAGGAACGACTGAAGCAGGACCCCGCCGGCGCAGGGGGCGCTCCCCGCCGGACGAGGCCCCGCCGCCGTGCCGCGGGGAGCGGGTCAGCCCTGGGTGGCCGCGGCCCGCAGGGCGATGCGGTGCTCGCCCGCGTACACGTTCATGGAGGTGCCCCGCAGGAAGCCCACCAGCGTCAGCCCCGTCTCCGCCGCCAGGTCCACGGCCAGTGACGAGGGCGCCGAGACAGCCGCGAGCACCGGGATGCCCGCCATCACGGCCTTCTGCGCCAGCTCGAACGAGGCGCGCCCCGAGACCAGCAGGATCGTCCGGGACAGCGGGAGCAGGCCGCTCTGCAGGGCGCGGCCCACGATCTTGTCGACCGCGTTGTGACGGCCCACGTCCTCCCGGATGTCGAGCAGCTCGCCGTCCTCGGAGAACAGGGCGGCCGCGTGCAGGCCCCCGGTCCGGTCGAAGACCCGCTGGGCCGCACGGAGCCGGTCGGGGAGGCTCGCGAGCAGCTCGGGCTCGAGGCGGACCGGGGGAGCGTCACCGCCGTGCGTGTCGTCGACGGCCCAGCGGGCCGTCGTGCGGACCGCGTCCAGCGACGCCTTGCCGCACAGACCGCAGGACGACGTCGTGTAGACGTTGCGCTCGAGCGTGATGTCCGGGATCGCGACGCCCGGCGCCGTCTTCACGTCCACCACGTTGTACGTGTTCGAGCCGTCCACCGTGGCGCCGGCGCAGTAGACGATGTTCTGCAGATCCGACCGCTCCCCGAGCACTCCCTCGCTGACCAGGAAGCCCGCCGCGAGCGCGAAGTCGTCGCCCGGGGTGCGCATGGTGATCGCGAGCGGCTTGCCGTTCAGCCGGATCTCCAGGGGTTCCTCGGCGACGAGCGTGTCCGGGCGCGAGGAGAGAGCCCCGTCCCGGATGCGGATCACCTTGCGTCGTTCCGTGACTCGTCCCATGTCCCGTTCCCGATCAGTCCCGGTTCTGTACGTGCTGGTAGCCGAAGCGGCCCTTGATGCAGAGGTTGCCGTGCGTCACTGGGTTGTCGTGCGGCGAGGTCACCTTCACGATCTCATTGTCCTGCACGTGCAGGGTGAGGTTGCAGCCCACACCGCAGTAGGCGCACACCGTCGTCGTCTCCTCCTGCGCGGACTCGTCCCAGGTACCCGCCGCGCGCATGTCGAACTCCGACTTGAACGACAGCGCCCCGGTGGGGCACACCTCGATGCAGTTGCCGCAGTACACGCAGGCGGAGTCGGTGAGCGGAGCGTCGTGCTCGACCGCGATCCGGGCGTCGAAACCGCGGCCGGCCACCGAGATCGCGAAGGTGTTCTGCCACTGGTCACCGCAGGCGTCCACGCACTTGTAGCAGAGGATGCACTTGTCGTAGTCACGGACGTACAGCTCGTTGTCGATCTTCGGTTCCTCGTCGAGGCGGGCCGCGTCGGAGCCGAACCGGTCGGGCTTCGCCTCGTACTCCTTGATCCACCCGGCCACCTTCGGGGTGGTCGACAGATCGACCGAGGAGGCGAGCAGCTCCAGGACGACCTTGCGGCTGTGACGGGCCCGCTCGCTGTCGGTCCGCACCTCCATGCCCGCCTCCGCCTTGCGCGAGCACGCCGGGACCAGGGTGCGGGCACCCTCCACCTCCACGACGCACACCCGGCAGGCGTTCTTGGGAGTCAGCGTGTCGCCCTGGCAGAGCGTGGGCACGTCCTTCCCGGCGGCCCGGCAGGCGTCCAGGATCGTCGAGCCCTCGGGGACCCTGGCCTCCTGCCCGTCGACGGTGAACCCGACGAGCCGGCGCGGCACCCCCAGCGGTATCGCGGTCATTCGTAGGCCCCCAGACGGTCGATGGCGGATTCCACGGCGTTCCACGCGGTCTGTCCCAGACCGCAGATCGAGGCGTCCCGCATGGCCCGCCCCACCTCCCTCAGCAGGGCGATGTCGTCGGCCGCGGCGGCCCCGGTGCGCTCGACGATCCGGCTGAGCGCCTCCTCCTGACGCACGGTCCCCACCCGGCAGGGCACGCACTGGCCGCAGGACTCGTCACGGAAGAATTCGGCGATCCGCAGCAGCAGCCGGGGGAGGGGGACGGTGTCGTCGAAGGCCATGACCACGCCCGAGCCGAGCGTGGTGCCCGCCTCCCGGGTGCCTTCGAACGTCAGCGGGACATCCAGCTCGTCGGGGCGGACGAAGCCGCCGGCCGCGCCGCCGAGCAACACCGCCCGCAGCCCCTCCCGTACCCCCGCGAGCGTGAGCAGTTCACCGAGCGTGGCACCGAACGGCACCTCGTAGATCCCCGGCCGGGCCACACTGCCGGAGACGCAGAACAGCTTCGGACCGGTGGACCTGCCGGTGCCGACCGCCGCGTACGCCTCGGCACCCATGGTGAGGATCGGCAGGACGTTGACCAGCGTCTCCACGTTGTTCTCGACCGTGGGTTTGCCGAACAGACCCTTCTCCACGGGGAACGGCGGCTTCGACCGGGGCTCCCCCCGGTACCCCTCGATCGAGTTGAACAGGGCGGTCTCCTCACCGCAGATGTAGGCGCCCGCACCGCGCCGGATCTCGATGTCGAAGGCGTAGCCCTGACCGAGGACGTCGTCACCGAGCAGACCGCGCGCCCGCGCCTGCGCGATGGCGCGGCTCATGCGTTCCAGGGCGCGCGGGTACTCGCCGCGCAGGTAGAGATACCCCTGGTGCGCGCCGGTCGCGTACGCGGCGATCGTCATTGCCTCGACGAGCGCGTACGGGTCGCCCTCCATCACCACCCGGTCCTTGAAGGTGCCCGGCTCGGATTCGTCGGCGTTGCAGACGAGGTAGTGCGGATGGTCGGGCTGAGAGGCGGTGGCCTGCCACTTGCGGCCGGTGGGGAAGGCGGCGCCGCCGCGTCCCAGCAGACCGGAGTCGGTCACCTCGCGGATCACCCCGGCGGGGCCCAGCGCGAACGCCCGCCGCAGGGCCGTGTAGCCGCCGTGGGCCCGGTAGTCGTCGAGGGACGAGGGGTCGACGACACCGACGCGCCCCAGCAGGGTCAGCGACGCATCCCCCGCCTGGGGCACCGCCATGACGGCGGGAGGTTCCTCGGGCGCCGAGTCGGGCGAGCTCGCCGCGAGGACGGCGGCCTCGACGCTCGCGGGCGCCGACACCGCCGTACGCACCGGGTCCCCGGCCCTGATCGCCAGCGCGGCCGGGGCGCGCTCGCACAGTCCCAGGCAGGGACTGCGTTCGACGCTCACCCCACTGCCGAGCCCCAGCCGGGCCTCGACGCCCGCGCACAGCTCTGCCGCCCCCGCCGCCGCGCACGCCAGATCGGTGCACACGTGCAGGACCGTCGCCGGGCGGGGCTTGACGGAGAACATCGCGTAGAACGTGGCGACCCCGTACGCCTCGGCCGGCGGCACCGTCAGCCGCCGGCACAGATAGTCGAGGGCGCCCTCACT
Organism: Streptomyces cavernae; assembly: GCF_004023625.1. Taxonomy (GTDB): domain Bacteria; phylum Actinomycetota; class Actinomycetes; order Streptomycetales; family Streptomycetaceae; genus Streptomyces; species Streptomyces cavernae. The sequence continues at coordinate 131,170 of NZ_RPDJ01000015.1, forward strand.
GATCCAGCCGACCCGGTCGTTGATGGCGTGCAGCCCCGGCAACAGCAGGTCCCGGCGGTCGCGCGCCTCCCGGCCGCCGCGCGCCCACCTCAGATCCACGGCCCTCATCTCGTCGCGGGCGGCACCCTCCCACGAGGAATCCGGAGGGCCGAGCAGGGCGTCCACCGCCGCCCGTTCGTCGTCCGTCGGTTTGCTGTCGCCGAAGTGCAGGTCCACCACATCACCTCACGTAGGTCGCCACGGGCAGCTTCTCGATCCGGATCGCCGACGCCTTGAACTCCGCCGTGCCCGCGATCGGGCAGTTCGCCTCGATGGTCAGCTGGTTGGTGTCCACCTCGTCGGGGAAGTGCATGGTCATGAAGGCGAGCCCGGGCCGCAGACCGGGGTCGACCCACACGGGCGCCACCACGGATCCGCGCCGCGACGAGACCCGGACCTCCTCGCCGACCACGACGCCGAAGGCCTCGGCGTCCTCCGGGCACAGCTCGACGTACTCTCCGCGCCTGAGCGGGGAGGCGAAACCACCGCTCTGCACACCGGTGTTGTACGAGTCGAGCCGCCGTCCGGTGGTGAGCCGGATCGGGTACTCCTCGTCGGTGAGGTCGACGGGCGGGTCGTGCTGGACGATCCCGAACGGCGCCCGCCTGCCCCGCTTCGCCGGGTCCGTCTCCCACAACCGGCCGTGCAGATAAGTCGGTTCGAGCCTGCCGGTGTCCGGGCAGGGCCACTGGATGCCCTGGTGCTCCTCCAGCCGCTCGTACGTCATCCCGTAGTGGTCCGGCGACACCGACCGCAGTTCGTTCCAGACCGCCTCGGCGTCCGCGTACTTCCAGTCGTGGCCGAGCCGGGCCGCCAGGTCGCAGATGATGTCGATGTCCTCGCGGGCCTCACCGGGCGGGGTGAGAGCGCGGCGGACGCGCTGGACCCGGCGTTCGCTGTTGGTGGTCGTACCGTCGGTCTCGGCCCATCCCGCGGTGGCGGGCAGCACGACGTCGGCCAACTCGGCCGTCCTGGTGAGGAAGATGTCCTGGACGACGAGGAAGTCCAGCTGCTCCAGTCGCCGTACGGCCTGCTCGCTGTCGGCCTCCGACTGTGCCGGATTCTCACCGATGCAGTAGACCGCCTTGAGCGTGCCCTCCTCCATCGCCTCGAACATCTCCGTCAGGTTCAGCCCGTAGTGGGGCTGGATGACGGTGTCCCAGGCGGACTCGAACTTCAGCCGCGTCTCGGGTTGGAGGATGTCCTGGAAACCGGGCAGCCGATTCGGGATCGCCCCCATGTCTCCGCCGCCCTGCACGTTGTTCTGACCGCGCAGCGGTTGCAGACCCGCCCCGTAGCGCCCCACGTGCCCCGTCAGCAGGGACAGGTTGATCAACGCCCGGACGTTGTCCGTCCCGTTGTGGTGCTCGGTGATGCCGAGCGTCCAGCACAGCTGGGCGCGCTCGGCGCGGGCGTAGGCGTGAGCCAACTCCCTTATGGCGGGCGCCGGCACACCCGTCACCTTCTCCGCGAGCGACAGCGTCCACGGCTCGACGAGCGCCCGGTACTCCTCGAAGCCGCTGGTCGCCCGCTCGATGAACGCATCGTTGGCCAGGCCCGCGTGGATGATCTCGCGGCCGATCGCATGCGCCATCGGGATGTCGGTGCCCACGTTCAGCCCCAGCCAGCTCTCCGCCCACTCGGCGGTCGACGTACGGCGCGGGTCGACGGCGTACATCCGGGCCCCATTGTGTATGCCCTTGAGCACGTGCTGGAAGAAGATCGGGTGTGCGAAACGGGCGTTGGAGCCCCACATCACGATGAGGTCGGTGTGCTCGATCTCCTCGTACGACGACGTCCCGCCGCCGGAACCGAAGGCGGCCGACAACCCCGCCACGCTCGGGGCGTGACAGGTCCGGTTGCAGGAGTCCACGTTGTTGGTGCCCATCACGACCCGGGCGAACTTCTGCGCCACGTAGTTCATCTCGTTGGTGGCGCGGGCGCACGAGAACATCCCGAACGCGCCGCGCGCCCTCCGCAACCCCCGGGCGGCACGGTCCAGCGCCTCGTCCCAGGTCGCCCGCCGGAACGGCTCGTCGCGGGAGTCCCGGACCAGGGGATGGGTGAGCCGGGTGTAGGTCTTCGGGGTCCGGTCGCGTTTCCTCGTGCGGGGTTCGTCTGCCTTCATGCGGCTTCCTCCGCCTTTCATGCCGCGCTCCGCAGCGCGAGCAGGTCCGAGATGGCGTGGACGGTGCGCAGGGTGGGCACCTCGATGCCGGTGATCTCCGCCAGCTCGACGACGGCGGCCAGCAGTACGTCGAGTTCCAGCGGCTTGCCGCGCTCCAGGTCCTGGAGCGTGGAGGTGCGGTGGTCGCCGACCCGCTCGGCGCCCGCAAGGCGCCGCTCGATGGAGACACCCACCCGGCAGCCCAGCGCCTGGGCGACCGCGAGCGTCTCGGTCATCATGATCTCGATGACCCGGCGGGTGCCGCCGTGCAGGCACATCTGCCGCATGGTGGCGCGGGCCAGCGCGCTGATGGGGTTGAAGGAGATGTTGCCCAGCAGCTTGAGCCAGATGTCGTTGCGCAGATCGGGCTCGACCGGGCACTTCAGACCGCCGTCCCGCATGGCCTCGCTGAACCGCACACAGCGTGCCGAGACACTGCGGTCCGGCTCACCGACGGAGAACCGGGTGCCTTCGAGGTGCCGTACGACTCCCGGTCCCGCCAGCTCGGTCGCCGCGTAGACGACGCACCCGACGGCCCGTTCGGGCGCGAGCACCGCACTGACCGCGCCGGCCGGGTCCACGCTCTCGACACGGTGGCCGTCGTACGGGCCGCCGTGCCGGTGGAAGTACCACCAGGGGATACCGTTCTGGGCCGCGACGACCGCCGTCGTGTCGTGCAGCAGTGGCTCGATCAGCGGCCCGCACGCCGCGTACGAGTTGGCCTTCAGGCCGAGGAAGACGAAGTCGACCGGGCCGATCTCGGCCGGGTCGTCGGTGGCATGGGCGCGCGCGGTGAAGTCCCCGCGCGTGCTGAGCACTTGCACTCCGTGCTGCCTCATGGCCGCCAGATGCGGTCCACGGGCGATGAGGTGCACATCGGCACCCGCGCGATGCAGCGCGGCGCCGACGTAGGCGCCGATCGCACCGGCGCCGAGAACTGCGACTTTCATACGAGGGAGCTCCGATCGGTCGAGGGGTACCGAGGAACTGCCGAACTCTGTCGACGAAATATTGTCTACAGTATGTGACTTGGGGCAGCAAGGTTTTGCGCAGCAGGGGTCTTCCCCACCCCCGGGGTCCACCGATCGGTGGACGGCAGGTTCAGCCTGACACCCCTGTCCGTCAACCGCCCTGACCGGCAAGGCTTTCTGGCATGAGCTCACTCACTGTCCGCACGGCACGCTGGAGTGCACGGCACCCCCTGGCGGGCGGTCGCCGGATGGCTCGTGTTCATGGTGCTGTGCCTGGTCGTCGGCGCTGCCGTCGGCACCGACAACATCGGCGAGATGACGCAGACCGGCTTCGTCCTGCGGCGGCCGTGCTCCTCGACGCCTTCGTCGCCCGCGTGATGGTGCTGTCGTCCGCCCTGCTCCTGCTCGGCGAGGCGACCTGGTGGCCGTCACGCGCGATGCGACGGGCACCGGCCACCGAGGGCAGAGCTGCCCACGGGCAGCCCGTGGTCGACGTACGTTGATCGGTATGACCACTCTCGCCGCGCCCTCTGCCGACCCCTTCTGGGCCGCTTCGCTGCGCCGCTGGAACACGGTGTGCTGGGTGCTGTTCGCCGCGATGGCCGTCGGGCTGGTCGCCATGGACCCGCCCGGCGGCACCAAGTTCGCGGCGTTCGCGCTGCTCGGCAGCGTGGTGCTGTGCTACGCGGTCCTCGACCGCTTCCCGGGCAATCCCGTGGTACGGCCGCACGTCTGCCTCTGCGTTCTGGTGCTCGCGCTGGGCGGGCTGGCGTATCTGGGCAGCAGCTACGCGGCGCTGTTCATGGTGACACTCCCGCACTACTGGATGTTCGGGCGGACACCGAGGGTGTCGATGGGCTTCCTCGGGCTGGCAACCGCCGTGACGTTGCTGAGTATTTGGTGGCGTCAGGGCTGGTCGGGGGAGTTCCTGGGGGAGACGGTGGTGTCCACCCTGATCGTGGTGGCCGTGGGGGTCCTGATCGGGCTGTGGGCACACTCGGTGGTCGCTCAGAGCACCGAACGTGCCCGGCTCATCGTGGAGTTGGAGCGGACCCAGGCGGAACTGTCCGAGGCGCACCAGCGTCAGGGCGCGGCGGACGAACGGGAGCGGATGGCACGGGACATCCACGACACCCTGGCGCAGGGGTTCGCGTCGATCGTCGTGCTCGCGGAGGCGGCCCGGGCGGGGCTCGCCTCCGATCCGGCACCCAGCGGCCGGCAGTTGCGCTCGATAGAGTCGACGGCCCGCGAGAACCTCGCCGAGGCACGGGAGTTGGTGGGCTCGGCACGGCAGCGGGGCGCGGCGGCGCCCGGATCCGTCGCGCGGACACTGCGCCGCATCCTCGACCGTTTCGCGGAGGACACCGGGACCCCCGCGCGCCCCCTCCTCCTCCGGATGTGCAGGCCCGGTGGCGGCTCCGGTTACGCGACGGCGCTGGCCGTTCCGTAGGCGCCGCCGAAGAAGTCGGTGTGGCCCGACCCGTCGTACAGCATGAGGTCCACGAACGCGCCCTCGGGGATGTCGAAGTCCAGGGTCGAGTAGTCCACGACCTCAGAGGTGCCCGGCGGGCTGAAGGTGCCGAGGCTGTGGGTGGTGCCGTTGTAGGCGTACTGGACGCGCACGTAGTAGGAGTCGCCGTCGTTCCTGGTGTCGTACACCCAGAGCTTCTCGTCATTGGGGTGGAACTCGACCTTGCCGATGAACCAACCGCCCTGGTACAGCTCCAACTTGACGGCGGTGCCGCCCGCGTCGTTCTGGAAGTAGGTGCCGTCGAACGGGTCACTGAGGTTCCCGCCGCTGCACGGACAGTCACTCGTTTGGTAGTAGTACCGGTTGACGCTCGGGTTCGGATCGTACGCCTGGGCCGGCGCGGCCAAGGCAAGCATGGCACCCACCAGCAGAACGACTCCCCCGACCAGTCCCGCTAACCGCCGTCTGAAGTGCATTCGGACTCCCTCCGCCTTCCGGGACGGTGGCGCTCAGCGCCCACCCTGTTCCGGACCGGTGCCCGCTGGTCCGGTCAATGAGATCCAGTATGGGATCCCGTCCGCTCTCCAGGGGGCCACTTCGGGCAGCCCGGCACTCGGGGGTCGGCTCCGGGCGCCGGAGAGGATCCGACCGCTCGTCCCGCCCCAACTACCGCTCACCGCACGCGGAATACCGCTCACCGCATACGGCCCGCGGGGGACGGCGGGCCGCCTTCCCAACGGAGCAACCGCTTCCTACCCTCCCGGATCATGAGCCCACCCCTCGCACCGCCCGGCTGGAGCCGCTGGCTCGTTCCCCCCGCCGCGCTCTCCGTCCACCTCTCCATCGGTCAGGCCTACGCCTGGAGCGTCTTCAAGCCGCCCCTCGAATCCGCGCTGGACCTCAGCGGCACCCAGAGTGCGTTGCCCTTCCAACTGGGCATCGTCATGCTGGGGTTGTCGGCCGCGTTCGGCGGAACCCTCGTCGAACGCAACGGCCCCCGCTGGGCCATGACCATCGCCCTGATCTGCTTCTCCTCCGGTTTCCTGATCTCCGCGCTCGGCGCCGCCACCGAGCAGTACTGGCTGATTGTGTTCGGCTACGGCTTCGTGGGTGGCATAGGGCTCGGCATCGGCTACATCTCACCCGTCTCCACGCTCATCAAATGGTTCCCGGACCGACCGGGCATGGCGACCGGCATCGCGATCATGGGGTTCGGCGGCGGAGCGCTCATCGCCTCGCCGTGGTCCGCGCGAATGCTGGACTCCTTCGGCGACGACCCCACCGGCATCTCGCTGGCGTTCCTGGTGCACGGTCTGACGTACGCCGTCTTCATGTCGCTCGGTGTGCTGCTGGTGCGGGTGCCCCGCAGTGAGAAGCCCGCCGGCGCGGCACCCGGCGCGGATGCCGGTCCGGCCGCGGACGCCGGTCCGGGCGCAGCAGCCGGTCCGGGCGCTGCTGCCGGACCTGCGGCCCTCCAGGGCGTCCAGGTCTCGGCCCGCAACGCCGTGCGCACCCCGCAGTTCTGGTGCCTGTGGGTGGTGCTCTGCATGAACGTGACCGCCGGCATCGGAATCCTGGAGAAGGCCGCGCCGATGATCACGGACTTCTTCGCGGACACCTCGACCCCCGTGTCGGTGTCGGCCGCCGCGGGCTTTGTGGCGCTGCTCTCGGCGGCCAACATGGCGGGCCGCATCGGCTGGTCGTCCACCTCCGACCTGATCGGCCGCAAGAACATCTACCGCGTCTACCTCGGTGTCGGCGCCCTGATGTACCTGCTCATCTCGCAGTTCGGCGACTCCTCGAAACCGCTGTTCGTGGTCTGCGCACTGGTGATCCTCTCCTTCTACGGGGGAGGGTTCGCGACCATCCCCGCGTACCTGAAGGACCTCTTCGGCACGTACCAGGTCGGCGCGATCCACGGCCGGCTGCTCACCGCCTGGTCACTCGCGGGTGTCCTCGGCCCGCTCATCGTCAACTGGATAGCCGACCACCAGGAGAGCGCCGGAAAGAGCGGCTCGTCGCTGTACGGGCTGTCATTCCTCATCATGATCGGGCTGCTGGTCGTCGGGTTCGTCGCCAACGAACTCGTCCGCCCGGTCGCCGCCCGCCACCACATCCCCGCACCCCGGGAGAGCAAGGAGAGCACCGATGTCCAGCAGCGACAGCAGTCCGCCTGACCGGCGGCCACTGATCGTCCTCTCCTGGCTGTGGGTGGGCCTCCCGCTCGGCTACGGGGTGTACGAACTCGTACGGAAGGCGACACAGCTCTTCACGGGATAGCCGTCGGCCGTTGCTCACGGGATGGCCGTCGGCGGTTCCTCGGGGGATGGCCGGCGGTCGTTGCTCACGGGATGGCCGTCGGCGGTTCCTCGGGGGATAGCCGTCGGCCGTTGCTCACGGGATGGCCGTCGGCGGTTCCTCGGGGGATGGCCGGCGGTCGTTCCTCGCGGTCTCAGCCGACGGCCTTCCCGATGAGCTCGACGATCCGTGCCTCGGTGGCGGCGGTCGCTCCGTAAGGGCATAGGTGGTGGGCCACATGGTGCCTTCGTCGAGCTTCGCCTGGTCGCTGAAGCCGAGCGTGGCGTACCTGGTCTTGAACTTCTGCGCGCTCTGGAAGAAGCAGACGACCTTGCCGTCCCTGGCGTACGCGGGCATCCCGTACCAGAGCTTGGGCGCAAGGTCCGGCGCGGTGGACCTGATGATCTCGTGGAGCCGCTGGGCGAGGACGCGGTCCGGGTCCGACATCTCGGCGATCTTCGCGAGCACGTCACTCTCCCCGTCCGCCTTGGCCTTGCGTGGGCTCCGCCGCGCGGACGCCTTCAGCTCCTGGGCGTGCTCCTTCATCGCTTGACGTTCCTCGGCCGTGAACCCGTCGAACTTCTCGTTGGACGTGGACGTGGTGGTGCTCTTGGCAGGCTTCCGCGTGTTCGTCATGGCGGGTTTCCCTTCGCGCACAGTTCGGTCGGAGATCTGAAGCGGGTGTGCTCTCGTACGGTCGTCGGTGGTGTCGTTCTCGTACGGGGATCAGCGGAGGTGTTCTCGTATCGCTGGTCAGTCGAGCCAGCGGCCGTCGCGCATGAGCTCGCGTCCCCGCAACTCGTCCTCCTCACGCCAGGCCTGGATGCGGCGCGGGGTGACACGGAACCAGCGGTAGGGCGTGGCCAGTGGGCGCGGGTCGAAGCCGGTGCGTGCGGCAAACCGCTCACCCCGCTGCCGAGGCAGGGCGTCGATCTCGAGGACCTCGACCTCGCCCTCGATCATGGACACGTCGCGGGTATGGCCCAGTGCCAGCCGAGTGGTCCGGGTGGCGGCCAGGTTCCTGCCGGTCGGACTGCCGGACGGGGTCGCCATCAACAGCGTTGCACCGTCCCAGTCGAAGGACAACGGCACCAGGTGCGGAGCGCCGTCCGGCGAGGCGCTGGCCACCCAGAGGTCGGTGTCGTGGGTGAGTCGATGTTCGGTGTCGCGGCGACGCCGAGCGCGGGGGCGCGGGCCGGCATCGGTCATGGTCGATCCTTTCGTCGTCGTCACGCCGGCAGGCTGAGCCCGGTGTTTGCGGCCGGCTTGATCGCGGTGGTCACAGACTCTCCCGGCCGGGGCACGGTCCGCCTCCGTGGTGAGCACGGAAACCGCCACGGAGACGGCCACGGACCACCACCGATGAACGGATAATGACGCGGTGTCCAGTCCAGCGATCTCGCCACGGGAAGCAGAAGTGCTCGCGCTGCTCGGGGAGCACCTCAGCAACGCGGAGATCTCCGCGCGGCTGTTCATCTCCGTGCGCACGGTGGAGTCACATGTTTCCGCACTGCTGCGCAAGCTCCAGGTGCCGGACCGGCGGGCGCTTTCCCGGCGCGCGGCCGACCTCGCACGCGCCGAGCAGTCGCACCAGGCACCCGGCCTCCCGGCACCCGGCCTCCCGGCACCCGGCCTCCCAGTACCCGGCCTTCCGGCACCAGCTCTTCCGGCACCGCTGACGGCGTTCGTCGGCCGGGTACTGGAGCGCGCGGAGCTGGCCGAGGCGGTGAAGAAGCGTCGGCAGGTGACCGCGGTCGGCCCGGGTGGGGTGGGCAAGACCCGGCTCGCGCTGGCGGTGGCGGCGGAGGTGGTCGGCGACTTCGCCGACGGGGTGTGGTTCGTCGATCTGGCCCCGATCACCGATCCGGGGCGGGTGGGGGCGGCGGTCGCGGCGGCCGTGGGCGTGGGCGAGCAGCCCGGGCTCGGTGTCGACGCGGCGGTGATGGCCGCGCTGGCGGACCGCGAGGCGCTGCTGGTGCTGGACAACTGCGAGCAGATACGCGACGGGGTGGCGCCGTTCCTGGAGCGGCTGCTGGTGGCCTGCCCGCGGTTGCGGGTGCTCGCGACGAGCAGGGCCCGGCTGATGGTGCCGTTCGAGTGGGTCTTCCCGGTTCCGCCGCTGTCGCGGGCCGGCGGCGACGAGTCCGATGCGGTGGCCCTCTTCATGGACCGGGCGGCGGCGGTATGCCGGCCGCTGGGCCCGGCCGTGAGCGAGGGGGTCGTGGCCATCTGTGAACGGCTCGACGGCATGGCGCTGGCGATCGAGCTGGCGGCGGCGCGGTGGCCCACACTCGGCCTGGACGGCCTCACGGCCGGCCTCTCCGACCAACTGCGGATCCTCACCGGCGGAGTCCGCGCCGATGGCAGGCACCGGTCGGTGCGCGCGGTGCTGGACTGGAGCTACGACCTGCTGGAGCCGCAGGATCAGGCATTGCTGCGCCGGGTGACGGTGTTCGCCGAGCCGTTCACCGCCGAGGCGGCCACGGCGGTGGCCGCCTTCGGCCCGCTGGATCCGGCCGAGGTCGCCGACGGGCTCGGACGGCTCGCCGAACAGAGCCTGCTCAGCGCGACACCGTCCCAGGCGGGCACCCGGTACCAGGCGCTGGAGACCATCCGCCAGTACGGCACGGAGCGGCTCGCCGAGACCGCTGAGCTGGTCGACATCCGATCCCGCCACGTGGATTGGTGCCTGGCCGGCGCGACCGCCCTCATGGGGGCCGGCGGCGCGGACTGGCGCGCCCGGTTCGACGCTCTGGCGGACGACCTCAGAACCGCCCTCGCCTGGGCCGCCGGCCGGCCCGAGCAGCGCGCGGACGCCCACCGTCTCGCCCTGTCCCTGGCCGAGCTGGCCTTCAACCGCAACCTGCTCGGCGAGGCCCAGCAGAGGTTCGAGCAGGCGGCCGCGCTCGCCGGTGGCGCCGGGCTCGCCGATGGTGCCGCGCTCGCCGATGGTGCCGGCCTTGCCGGTGGCGCCGGGCTCGGAGGTGATGCCGGGCTCGCCGGTGGTGCCGGGCTCGGAGGTGATGCCGGGCTCGCCGGTGGTGCCGGGCTCGGAGGTGGTGCCGGGCTCGCCGGTGGTGCCGGGCTCGCCGATGGTGCCGCGCTCGCCGGTGGCGCCGCGCTCGCCGGTGGCGCCGCGCTCGGAGGTGACGCCGCGGGTGCCCTTGCCGCCGCGGGCGCGGCAGCGCTGCGGGAGGCCGCGGCGCTGCGGGATGCTGCCGGAGTGGCCGGTTGCCGCAGGCTCGGCGACGACATGTTCCGCCTGCACCGTTCCGCCGCGGTGGCCGCCCGCCGGGCCGGTGACACGGCCGGCGCTTGCCGTGACCTGGCGGCCGCCGCCACCGTCGCGTACCGCTTCTCCACCACGTTCACGCGCATCCCCCCGGTGGAGGAGGTGACGGCCATGCTCGTGGAGGCTCGAGACTTGTCCGGCGACGATCCGGCCGCCGAGGCGGCTGTGGCGCTGGCCGAGGCGGCGGTGGTCGCGGACGCGTACGGCGCGCTGCAGGGAGCCGCGGAGAACACCGTGCAGGAGACGGTCGAGCGCGCCGAACGGGCCGTCGGACTCGCCCGGCGCGCGGGCGACCCGGTGGCGGAGTCCGCCGCCCTCGACGCGCTCTCCGGCGCCCGGAGCTGGGCCGGTGATGCCTTCGCCGTCGCAGGCGCCGCCCGGCGCCGGGTCGACATCCTGGCCTCCGTGCCGCCTGCCCCCGCCGGTACGCACGAGTTGATGGACGCCCTCGCCATGGCCGCCGGAACCGCCCTCGGTGTGGGGAAACTACCGGAAGCCCGACGGTGGGGCAGACAGCTCGCCGACCACCCGCTGCAGGCCGAGGCGGGCCACCACGCCACGTCCTGGATCCTGGTCGCGGACGCTTTCGCCGGCCATGCCGACGAGGTACTCACCCGCAGCGTCAGGTTCCTCGACGCGTGGGAGCAGAGTGGCCGGCAGCGATCGCTTTCCCTCGGCGCCGCCGCCGCGTCGGTCGCCATGGTCCACGGGCTGCGCGGCGACCACGACGCCCGGGCGACCTGGTTGGCGATCGCCGACCGGGCGGACACGGTGCCGGAGCACCGTCATGGCTACGGTGCGGTCCTCGACGCCATGTTCCTGCTCCACCACGGGGAGGTGGACGCCGCGCTGGAGCGGCTCGCGCCGAAGCCGGAGGAGGTGTGGAAGTGGGTGTGCTGGATCTGGCTGCACTGGTACGTGGCCCTCAGGGCAGAGGCGGCGGTACTCGCCGGGCACCCGGACGCCCGGGGCCGGATCGACGCCGCCCGGAGCCTGGTCGCCGGCAACCCGGTCGCCACCGTCCAACTGGACCGTGCGGAGGCGCTGTTGGACGGTGACCTGACGCGGCAGCTCGCCGCCGCGGCGGCGTTCGACGCGGCGGGCTGCCCCTACCAGTCGGCGCGCACACTGCTGCTCGCCGGGAACGGCCATGCAGCCACCGGCGCGGCGGCGCTCGCCGACCTGGGCCTCGCTCCCGGCTCCGGACGGGCGGAACAAGATCCGTCGAGCCGCGCCGCTGCGACGATGTTCGACATCCCTCCGCAGTCGATGTGACCGAAACGTGTGGTTCCTGTGCACGGACGCTGATGGAAGCCGACAATCCGCACGGCGCATTCCTGTGGCATCACCCTTCTTCGTACCCGTGAGTCACTGAGCAGAGTGGTGGGTCCCGCATCTTTGTAGGCCACGAGGGGGACCCACCCATGACCGGTTCACGTATCACCGCCGTCGGCCACTACCAGCCCCCGAGGGTTCTCACCAACGAGGAACTGGCGGGGATGGTCGACACCAGTGACGAGTGGATCACCAGCAGGGTGGGCATCCGCACCCGCCATATCGCCGGCCCCGACGAACCGGTCGACGAACTCGCCGCCCACGCCGCCGCCAAGGCGCTCGCGGCGGCGGGCACTTCCCCGGAGACAGTCGATCTCGTGGTGGTCGCCACCTCCACTGCCATCGACCGCTCCCCGAACACGGCCGCCCGTGTCGCCGCCCGCCTCGGCATCCCCTCGCCGGCCGCCCTGGACGTGAACGTCGTGTGTGCCGGGTTCACCCACGCCCTCGCCACCGCCGACCATGCCGTGCGGGCCGGTGCGGCCACCCGGGCGCTGGTCATCGGCGCCGACAAGATGTCCGAGGTGACCGACTGGACGGACCGGACGACCTGCGTCCTGGTCGGCGACGGAGCGGGTGCGGCGGTGGTCGAGGCATCACCGGGAACGGCAGGCATCGGACCCGTGCTGTGGGGCTCCGTGCCCGAGATGGGGCACGCGGTACGCATCGAAGGCACGCCTCCGCGGTTCGCGCAGGAAGGGCAGAGCGTCTACCGCTGGGCCACCACCCGGCTCCCCGCCATCGCCCGGCAGGCCTGCGAACGAGCCGGTCTCGCCCCGACCGACCTCGCCGGGGTGGTGCTGCACCAGGCCAACCTGCGCATCATCGAGCCGCTCGCGGAGAAGATCGGCGCCGTGAACGCGATCGTCGCACGTGACGTGGTCGACTCCGGCAACACCTCGGCGGCCAGCATCCCGCTCGCGCTGGGGAAGCTGGTGGAACGCGGGGAGCTGGGAACCGGTGACCCGGTGCTGCTCTTCGGCTTCGGCGGGAACCTGTCGTATGCGGGCCAGGTCGTCCGCTGCCCCTGACCAGCCGTTCTCCGGCCGTGTGACCGGATCAACTCCCCCTCGCCCTGGCCATGGTGGTCGGTAGACTGTATTCCAAAGACAATTCATACTTGCTTCTCCATGCCGGATACCGGCTTCCCGGCTGCCGCAGCCGCCCAGGAGGGGGACCGCGATGTTGTCCGCAGGACTGCCGCAGGGGGCTGTGCCCCGGCTCGAACGGCCCGGACCGCTGCGCGACCGTGTCTACGAGGCGCTCCTCGAACTCATCACCACACGCGCGCTGCAACCGGGCCAGCACCTGGTGGAGAGCGAGCTCGCCGGACATCTCGGCGTCTCCCGCCAGCCGGTGCGCGAGGCGTTGCAGCGGCTGAACACCGAGGGCTGGGTCGATCTGCGGCCCGCGCAGGGCGCGTTCGTGCACGAGCCGACGGAACAGGAGGCAGACCAACTCCTCACGGTCCGCACCCTCTTGGAGGCGGAGGCGGCCCGACTCGCCGCCGCGGGCGCCACGACGGCGGGCATCGCCGCGCTGGAGGAACTGTGCGCGGAGGGCGAACGAGCGGTCGCCGACGACGACGTCGACGCCGCGGTCGCCACGAACGCCCGCTTCCACGCGAAGGTGATGGAGCTGGCCGGCAACGCGGTCCTCGCCGAACTCGCCGGACAGGTCGACCGCCGGGTCCGCTGGTACTACACCCCGGTCGCCAGGCAGCGCGGACAGCAGTCCTGGATCGAGCACCGCGACCTGATCGCCGCGATCACGGCCCGCGACGAGACCCGCGCGACAGAGGTCATGCGAGCCCACACGGAACACACGCGCCGGACGTACCACGCACGCGCCGAGGCCTGAACGAGGCCCAGACCGGGGCTGCGGCCCCTACCCCCGCGCTGGGTGCGCCCTTCAGGGGCGCGGGGAACTGCGCGATCAGCCAGGTATCACCTGCACGTGACGCGTGACGGGACATGGTCCGGGGCATTCGGGGGTGGGCCCGGGTTTGCTCGGGGTTCGAGGGGACCGAGGTCCGGGTGCGCCCTTCAGGGGCGCGGGGAACTGCGCGATCAGCCACATATCACCTGCACGTGACCGGATACGGTCCGGGCGGCCCGGGGTGGCCCCGGGGTCGCGCGGGGTTCGAGGGGCCGTACCCTTGCCGGGTTCGAAGGGCCCGCAACCCCTGCCGGGAGGCGAAAGCCCGCAGCCAAAGTGCACCCCTCTTTGTCCTTTCGCAGGAAAAAGTAGACCCCAATTCACGCCCGACTTCTTCCCAGCCCCGGCACCCGCTGCTACGTTCCCCTCCAAAGCCCGGCAACGAGGCCGGAAGGGAGGGGCATGTGAGACGTATGACGGCTCGACCTGCCAACGCCCACCAGGCGAAGCTTCTACGGCTGTTGCGCGACGGCGGCCCCAACTCCCGTGCGCAGCTGGGCGACCAGATCGACCTCTCGCGGTCCAAACTGGCCGTGGAGGTGGACCGGCTCCTGGAGACGGGCCTCGTCGTGGCCGACGGTCTCGCCGCCTCACGCGGCGGCCGGCGTTCCCACAACATCCGGCTCGCCCCCGCCCTCCGCTTCCTGGGCGTCGACATCGGCGCGACCTCCGTCGACGTCGCCGTCACCAACGCGGAGCTGGAGATCCTGGGACACATCAACCAGCCCATGGACGTACGCGAAGGCCCCGTAGCCGTCTTCGAGCAAGTCCTGGCCATGGCCGCCAAGTTGAAGGCCTCGGGCCTCGCGGAGGGCTTCGACGGCGCCGGGATCGGCGTCCCGGGCCCCGTCCGCTTCCCGGAGGGCGTCCCCGTAGCGCCGCCGATCATGCCGGGCTGGGACGGGTTCCCGGTGCGCGAGGCACTCAGCCAGGAACTGGGCTGCCCCGTCATGGTCGACAACGACGTGAACCTGATGGCGATGGGGGAGCAGCACGCGGGCGTCGCCCGCTCCGTGGGCGACTTCCTCTGCGTCAAGATCGGCACCGGCATCGGCTGCGGCATCGTCGTCGGTGGTGAGGTCCACCGCGGTACGACGGGCAGCGCGGGCGACATCGGGCACATCCAGGCCGTGCCCGACGGCCGCCCCTGCGCCTGCGGCAACCGGGGCTGTCTGGAGGCCCACTTCAGCGGCGCGGCACTCGCCCGCGACGCGACGGAGGCCGCCCAGCAGGGCCGGTCGGCGGAACTCGCGACCCGGCTGGAGACGAACGGCACCCTCAGCGCCGTCGACGTCGCCGCCGCGGCCGCCGCCGGTGACGCCACCGCACTGGAACTGATCCGCGAGGGCGGCGACCGCACCGGGCAGGTCATCGCCGGACTCGTCTCCTTCTTCAACCCCGGCCTGGTCGTCATCGGCGGCGGTGTGACCGGCCTCGGCCACACCCTGCTCGCCGCGATCCGCACCCAGGTCTACCGCCAGTCGCTACCCCTCGCGACCGGCAACCTGCCCATCGTCCTCGGTGAGTTGGGGCCCACCGCCGGAGTCATCGGCGCGGCCCGACTGATCAGCGACCACCTGTTCTCACCCGCATAAGCCCGCCAGCACGCCCGCCAGCACGCCCGCCAGCACAGCCCGCCACCCACGCCCGCCCACCAGAGCAAGGGCACGACAGCACACCCGGCACCAGGACCCACCAGCACAGCGCCCTGCTCCGCCCTGCCCTGAAACCGGCCCGCACGCCTGCCAGGGGGAACCGTCATGGCACCAGAACCACCGTTGCTCACCATGTCCGGCATCACCAAGTCGTTTCCCGGAGTCCGGGCCCTCGACGGCGTCGACCTGGACGTCCTGGCCGGTGAGGTGCACTGTCTGCTCGGCCAGAACGGGGCCGGCAAGTCCACCCTCATCAAAGTCCTGGCCGGCGCCCACCAGCCCGACGACGGCACCATCGGCTGGCGCGGCGAGACGGTCACCTTACGCTCGCCCATCGCCGCCATGCGCCTCGGCATCGCCACCATCTACCAGGAACTCGACCTGGTGGAGGGCCTGTCGGTGGCCGAGAACGTCCACCTCGGCCATGAACCGACGGCCGCCGGTTTCGTCGTACGGGGAAAGGCGGCAAGGGCGTCGACAGCCGCTCTCCTCAAGCGACTCGGGCACCCGGAGATCGATCCGGCCCGGCTCGTGGGGGAGTTGTCCGCGGCCCAGCAGCAGATCGTGTCGATGGCGCGTGCGCTCTCCCACGACGTACGCCTCATCGTCATGGACGAACCGTCCGCGGCACTCGACCCCGACGAGGTCGACAACCTCTTCCGCATCGTCGGCGACCTCACCGCGGACGGTGTCGCCGTCGTCTACATCTCCCACCGTCTCGAGGAGATCCGCCGCATCGGCGACCGGGTCACCGTACTCAAGGACGGGCGCGCGGTGGCGGGCGGACTGCCCGCGAAGACCACCCCGACCCGGGACGTCGTCGCGCTGATGACCGGCCGCAACGTCGAGTACGTCTTCCCGGACCGTCCCGTCGGCCCGCCGTCCGGGGAACCCGTCCTGAAGGTTCAGGGCCTCGCCCGGGACGGGGAGTTCGCGCCGCTCGACCTGGAACTGCGCCCTGGGGAAATCGTCGGTCTCGCCGGGCTGGTCGGCTCCGGACGCTCCGAGGTCCTCGAGACCATCTACGGAGCCCGCAAACCGACGGCCGGTCAGGTCCTGGTGGACGGACAGCCGTTGAAGTCCGGCAGTGTGCGCGCCGCCGTGCGCGCCGGGCTCGGGCTCGCCCCCGAGGAACGCAAGGCACAGGCCCTGCTGATGCTGGAGTCCGTCACCCGCAATGTGTCGGTCTCCTCCATGTCCCGCTTCTCCCGTGGCGGCTGGCTGGACCGGCGCGCGGAGTCCGGGGCCGCCCGCGCCGCCACCCGGGAGCTGTCACTGCGCCCCGACAACCCGGACGTGCCGGTGCGCACCCTCTCCGGCGGCAACCAGCAGAAGGCAGTCCTCGCCCGCTGGCTGCTGCGCGGCTGCCGGGTGCTGCTGCTCGACGAACCGACCCGCGGCGTGGACGTCGGCGCCCGCGCCGAGCTCTACGCCGTGATCCGCCGACTCGCCGACGAGGGCCTCGCCGTGCTGCTGGTCTCCAGCGAGGTCCCGGAGGTCCTCGGCCTCGCCGACCGGGTGCTCGTACTGCGCGAGGGCCGCGTCGTGCACACCGCACCGGCCCGTGAACTCGACGAACACCGCGTACTCGACCTGGTGATGGAGGGAACGTCATGACGCAGCCGGCGTCACCACCCCGCCCCGATGAGACCCGGAAGGAACCACCGGCGGACCGTACCGCCTCATGGCGGACGCTCACCGCCCGCGCCGACGTCCGCACCCTCTCCCTGCTCGGCGTGCTGGCCGTGCTGATCCTCATCGGCGGCATCACCAAGCCCGACGAGTTCCTCGACACCCGCAACCTCCAACTCGTCCTCACCCAGGCCTCGGTGATCGGAGTCGTCACCGTCGGCATGACCTTCGTCATCACCTCCGGCGGTATCGACCTGTCGGTGGGGGCGATCGTCGCGCTCGCCTCGGTATGGGCGACGACCGTCGCGACCCAGGAGTACGGGTTCGCCGGCATCCTCTTCACCGCGGTGATCGTCGGTGTGGGCTGCGGCCTGGTCAACGGCCTCCTCATCGCCTACGGCGCCATGGTCCCGTTCATCGCCACCCTCGCCATGCTCGCCTCGGCCCGCGGACTGGCCCTGCAGATCACCGACGGCCAGACACAGATCGTGACCGTCGAAGGCGTCCTCGACCTCGGCGAACGCGACTCCTACATCCTCGGCGTGCCACCGCTCGTCCTGGTCTTCGCGGTCGTCACCGTCATCGGCTGGCTGGTGCTCAACCGCACCACCTTCGGCCGGCGCACGGTCGCCGTCGGCGGCAACGCGGAGGCCGCGCGGCTCGCGGGCATCGACGTCCGCCGGCAGCGGCTCTACCTCTACCTGCTCTCGGGACTGTGCTGCGGAATCGCCGCGTTCCTTCTGATCATTCTTTCCGGCTCCGGCCAGAACACCAACGGCAACCTCTACGAACTCGACGCCATCGCCGCCGCGATCATCGGCGGCACACTCCTCAGCGGAGGACGCGGCACCATCACCGGCTCCGTGCTCGGGGTGCTGATCTTCACCACGATCACCAACATATTCGCCCTGAACAACCTGCAGAGCGACGTCCAGCAGATCGCCAAGGGAGCGATCATCGTCGCCGCCGTGCTCGTCCAGCGCCGCACCGCGCACACCACTTGAGCATCTGCTCCCCGCTCGTCCCGCCTTCTCCACCTCCGCAACGACTTCCTTCGTCCTCCTCAAAGGGAAGGGTCCGCCGCCATGCCAGAGCCGACGTCATTCACCAGCCGCAGAGGACTGCTGTTCGGGACCGCCGCCGTGTCCGCCGGTGTCCTGCTCACCGGTTGCACGAGTAATGAGCCCAGCGAGAAGGAGCCCGCGGCGAACGACCAGCCGGCCGCCGACGACAAGCCCGGCAAGCAGGTCACCATCGGCTTCGCCGGCCCACAGGCCGACCACGGCTGGCTCAACGCCATCAACGACAACGCCAAGGAACGCGCCAAGAAGTACTCCGACGTCACACTGGAGATCACCGAGGGCTCCAACGACACCGCCGCGCAGATCGGCCAGATCGAGACCCTCATCAACAAGAAGGTCGACGTCCTGGTGGTCCTCCCCGCCGACGGCAAGGCCCTCACCCAGGTGGGCCTGAAGGCCATGCGCGCCGGCATCCCCGTGGTCAACCTCGACCGCATCTTCAACTCACCGCAGGCGTACCGCTGCTGGATCGGCGGCGACAACTACGGCATGGGCCTGAACGCCGGCACCTACATCGGCGAGCAGCTCAAGGACAAGCCGGACGCCCGTGTCATCGAACTCGCCGGGATCGACAACCTGGAGCTGACCCGGCAGCGCACGCAGGGCTTCGACGACGCACTGAAGAACTACCCCAACATCAAGAAGGTGGCGCGGCAGGCCGCCGAGTTCACCGTCGAGTCGGGTCAGGCGAAGATGGCCCAACTGCTGCAGGCACAGTCGAAGTTCGACGCGCTCTGGAACCACGACGACGACCAGGGTGTGGGCGCGCTGCGCGCCATCGAGCAGGCCGGCCGCGACGACTTCCTGATGGTGGGCGGCGCCGGCGCGCTCTCCGCCTTCCAGGCCATCGAGGCCGACAACAGCGTGCTGAAGGCCACCGTCCTCTACCCGCCGACCATGGCGGCGTCCGCCATCGACCTGGCCCGTGCGCTGGGCCAGGGCAAGGGAGCGAGCGGCCTCGCCGAGTTCGAGATCCCGGCCTCGCTGACCCTGTACTCGGCCGTGGTCGACAAGGAGAACGTCAAGCAGTACATGCCCACCGGCTTCAAGTGATGCGCCCTGCCCACACCCCCACCGCGCCACGACGAACAGGAGGACTTCGGTATGGGACAGCCGCACCGGCAGGACGACGACGCCGACGAAGCCGGGGTCGACGCCGGGGCTGAGGCCGGGAAACCGCCGCTCGGCGTGGGCATGGTCGGCTACGCGTTCATGGGCGCCGCCCACTCCCAGGGCTGGCGCACCGTGGGCCGCGTCTTCGACCTGCCCCGCCGTCCCGTGCTCGCGGCTGTCTGCGGCCGGGACGCAGCGGCCGTACGCTCTGCGGCCGACCGGCACGGCTGGGCGGCCGCAGAAACGGACTGGCGGGCGCTGATCGAACGCGACGACGTCGACCTCGTCGACATCTGCACCCCCGGCGACAGCCATGCCGAGATAGCCGTCGCCGCCCTGGCCGCGGGCAAGCACGTGTTGTGCGAGAAGCCGCTCGCCAACACCGTCGAGGAGGCGGAGGCGATGGCTCTGGCCGCCGAAGACGCCTACCAACGCGGCCAGTTGGCCATGGTGGGCTTCAACTACCGCCGGGTTCCCGCGACGGCGCTGGCCCGGAACATGGTGGCTGAGGGACGCATCGGCAGCTTGCGCCACGTCCGGGTGACATACCTTCAGGACTGGCTGGTGGACCCCGAGTTCCCCCTCACCTGGCGACTGCGCAAGGAACTGGCGGGCTCGGGCGCGCTCGGCGACCTCGGCGCGCACATCGTCGACCTCGCGCAGTACGTGGCGGGGGAGCAGGTGGTGGGCGTCTCCGCGCTCACCGAGACGTTCGTGCGCGAACGGCCCCTGCCCAGTGGAGCGTCGAGCGGTCTCACCGCCGTCTCGGCGGCCGGCGTCGGCCAGGTCACCGTCGACGACGCGGCCCTGTTCACCGCCCGTCTCACCTCCGGCGCACTGGCCTCCTTCGAGGCCACCCGGTTCGCCACCGGCCGCAAGAACGCACTGCGGATCGAACTCAACGGCGACCGCGGCTCACTCGCCTTCGACCTGGAACGGCTCAACGAGCTCTCGTACCACGACCACACGGAGCCCGGTGAGCGCGCCGGCTTCCGCCGTATCCTCGTCACCGAGCCCGAGCACCCCTACCTCGACGCGTGGTGGCCGCCGGGACACGGCCTCGGCTACGAGCACACCTTCGTCCACCAGGCCCGCGACCTGGTGCACGCCATCGAGTCCGGCCGCCCGCCGGCACCGTCCTTCGCCGACGGACTCCAGGTGCAGCGCGTGCTCGCCGCCGTCGAGGAGAGCGCCGCCAAGAACTCCGTCTACGTAGCGATCTGACAGGGAGGCACCCGTGCCCCGGAACTTCACGCTCTTCACCGGCCAATGGGCAGACCTCCCGCTCGAGGAGGTCTGCCGGCTCGCCCGTGACTTCGGCTACGACGGGCTCGAACTCGCCTGCTGGGGCGACCACTTCGAGGTCGACAAGGCACTCGCCGACCCCTCGTACCTGGACTCCCGCCACCAGCTCCTCGACAAGTACGGCCTGAAGTGCTGGGCGATCTCCAACCACCTGGTCGGCCAGGCCGTCTGCGACGCCATCATCGACGAACGCCACCGGGCCATCCTGCCCGCCCGCATCTGGGGCGACGGCGAAGCCGAGGGCGTACGGCAGCGGGCCGCGTCCGAGATCGCCGACACCGCCCGCGCCGCGGCCGCCTTCGGTGTGGACACCGTCATCGGGTTCACCGGCTCCGCCATCTGGCACCTGGTCGCCATGTTCCCGCCCGCACCCGAGTCCATGATCGAGGGCGGCTACGACGACTTCGCCATGCGCTGGAACCCGATCCTCGACGTCTTCGACCACGAGGGCGTGCGGTTCGCGCACGAGGTGCACCCGAGTGAGATCGCGTACGACTACTGGACGACACAGCGCGCCCTCGAGGCGGTCGACCGCCGCCCGGCGTTCGGACTGAACTTCGACCCCTCGCATTTCGTGTGGCAGGACCTCGACCCGGTCGGTTTCCTGTGGGACTTCCGCGACCGGATCTACCACGTCGACTGCAAGGAGGCCCGTAAACGCCTCGACGGCCGCAACGGACGCCTCGGCTCCCATCTGCCGTGGGGCGACCCGCGGCGGGGCTGGGACTTCGTGTCGGCCGGCCACGGCGATGTGCCCTGGGAGGACGTCTTCCGGATGCTCCGCTCCATCGGCTACTCGGGCCCCATCTCCGTGGAGTGGGAGGACGCCGGCATGGACCGGCTGCAGGGCGCTCCCGAGGCGCTCACCCGGCTCAAGGCCTTCGACTTCGAACCGCCGTCGGCGTCCTTCGACGCGGCGTTCGGCGGCAACGGCTGACATTCCACCCGACGGCTCCGGGGTGACGGCGCACCCCGGAGTAGTGCACCCGCCCGTACCACCGGCCCCTTCATGGAGGCATGCGTGTACAGCAGCAACGGCAACTTATGGGACAGAAGCGGCAGAACCAGAAGACCGAGGCTCCGCAAGACGCTCGCCCTGCTCACCGGGGCCCTGCTCGCGGGCGCCTCACTCACCCTCGCCGCGCCCCCGGCCGGGGCGGCCGCCGCCGACCCGGGTGCCGGAACCGCGAACGCCAACGCCGCGGCCGCCGACGCCTTCCAGCAGGTCACCCTGGCCAAGGGCGAACCCGAGGTCGGCGAGCCCATGTCGCTCGCAGTGCTCCCCGACCGCTCGGTACTGCACACCTCACGTGACGGCGAACTCCGCCTCACCGACGCCGCGGGCGACACCCGGCTGATCGGCAAACTCGCCGTCTACTCGCACGACGAGGAAGGCCTCCAGGGCATAGGCGTCGACCCCGACTTCGCGAACAACCGCGCCATCTACCTGTACTACGCCCCGCCCCTCGACACTCCCTTGGGCGACGCCCCGGAGACCGGCAGCGCGGCCGACTTCGCGCCCTTCGACGGCGTCAACCGGCTGTCCCGGTTCGTGCTGAAGGCCGACGGCACCCTCGACACCGCCAGCGAGAAGAAGATCCTCGACGTCCCCGCCACCCGCGGACTGTGCTGCCACGTCGGCGGCGACATCGACTTCGACGCGGCCGGCAACCTGTACCTGTCGACCGGCGACGACACCAACCCGTTCCAGTCGGACGGCTTCACCCCGATCGACGAGCGGGAGAACCGCAACCCCGGCTTCGACGCCCAGCGGACCTCCGGCAACACCAACGACCTGCGCGGCAAGATCCTGCGTATCAAGGTGAACGCCGACGGCTCGTACACCGTCCCCGACGGCAACCTCTTCCCGCCCGGCACGGACAAGACCCGCCCCGAGATCTACGCGATGGGCTTCCGCAACCCGTTCCGGTTCAGCGTCGACAAGAAGACCGGGATCCTCTACGTGGGCGACTACGGCCCCGACGCGGGCGCCGCCGATCCGGCGCGCGGCCCTGCCGGACAGGTCGAATTCGCACGTGTCACCAAGCCGGGCAACTTCGGCTGGCCGTACTGCACGGGCAACAACGAGGCTTACGTCGACTACGACTTCGGGACGAAGGCTTCGGGCGCGGCCTTCGACTGTGCCGCACCGAAGAACACCTCCCCGAACAACACCGGCCTGACCGACCTGCCTCCGGCCGAGCCCGCCTGGATCCCGTACAACGGCGCCTCCGTACCCGAGTTCGGCGACGGCTCCGAGTCCCCGATGGGCGGCCCGGTCTACGACTACGACCCCTCCCTCGACTCCCGGGTGAAGTTCCCGGAGGCCTACGACGGGGACTTCTTCGCCGGTGAGTTCGGCCGCCGCTGGATCAAGCGCGTCACCTCCGACGCGGACGGCACCGTGCAGTCCATCGGTGACATCCCGTGGACCGGCACCCAGGTGATGGACATGGCCTTCGGACCCGACGGCGCCCTGTACGTCCTCGACTACGGCATCTCCTGGTTCGGCGGCGACGAGAACTCCGCCCTCTACCGCATCGAGAACGCCACCGACGGCCACTCGCCCGTCGCCCGGGCCGCGGCCGACCGCACCTCCGGGCAGGCGGCGCTCAAGGTCCGCTTCTCGTCGGCCGGTTCGTCCGACGCGGACGGTGACGCGCTCACCTACACCTGGGACTTCGGGGACGGTGCGACCTCGACGGCTGCGAACCCGACGCACAAGTACGAGAAGAACGGCACCTACACGGCGACCCTGACCGCGAAGGATCCCGGTGGCCGTACCGGAAGCGCGAGCGTGCAGATCGTCGTCGGCAACACCGCACCCAAGGTGACGCTCCAACTCCCACAGGACGGCCAGCTGTTCAGCTTCGGTGACGCCGTCCCGTTCAAGGTGAGGGTCACCGATCCCGAGGACGGCCGGGCGATCGACTGCGCCAAGGTGAAGGTCAGCTTCGTCCTCGGCCACGACAGCCACGGCCACCCGCTGACCACCGCGAACGGCTGCTCCGGCACCATCCGGACCAGCGCCGACGGCGGCCACGACGAGGACGCCAACATCTTCGGGGTCTTCGACGCCGAGTACACCGACCTGGGAGGCGGCGGCCAGGCACCCCTGACCACCCACGACCAGAGCGTCGTCCAGCCCAGGCACCGCCAGGCCGAGCACTACGACGAGGCATCGGGTGTCTCCGTCATCACCAAACCCGCCGCGAACGGCGGCAGGACGGTCGGCGACATCAACAACGGCGACTGGATCTCCTTCACGCCCTACGTCCTGGACAACGCCCAGAAGATCACGGCACGCGTGTCGTCGGCCGGCACGGGCGGCACCCTCGAGGTCCGCGCGGGCTCGGCTACGGGCCGCCTGCTCGGCACGGCGACCGTCCCGGTGACCGGCGGCTGGGAGAACTTCCAGGACGTCACCGCGAACCTGTCCCGGGCACCCCGGGGCACGACCACGCTGTACATGGTCTTCAAGGGGAGCGGAACGGGCGCCCTGTACGACGTGGACGACTTCACTTTCACCACACGCTGAGAGGGGTGAGACGTCATGCGAGCAACCAGCCGACTGACGACGATCGTCGCGGGCGCCGCCCTGCTCATCGGGTGTGTGTCCGGACCTGCGTCGTCGAAGGAGCGCCCCGGTGAGCGGGTGCTGGTGTTCTCGAAGACCGCCGGGTTCCGGCACGACTCGATTCCCGAAGGGATCGCGGCCGTTCGGGAGCTGGGCGCGGAGCACGGATTCACCGTCGACGCCACCGAGGACGCCCGGGCCTTCACGGCGGGGAACCTGCGCCGGTACGCCGCCGTGGTGTTCCTGTCCACAACGGGCGATGTCCTCGACGCCTCCCAACAGCGGGCGTTCGAACGGTACATCGGACGAGGCGGCGGCTATGTGGGCGTGCACGCGGCCGCCGACACCGAGTACGACTGGGAGTTCTATGGCTCTCTCGCCGGGGCCTACTTCCAGTCGCACCCGGCGATCCAGAGGGCCCGGGTCACCGTCGAGGACCGTGCCCATCCGGCGACCTCGGGTCTCCAGCGGGCCTGGGAGCGCACCGACGAGTGGTACAACTACCGCTCCAACCCGCGCGACCGGGCCCATGTACTGGCCTCGCTCGACGAGTCCTCGTACTCCGGCGGCACGATGAACGGCGACCATCCGATCGCCTGGTGCCAGGAGTACGCGGGTGGCCGCACGTTCTACACGGGCGGCGGCCACACCAAGGAGTCCTACGCAGAACCCGCCTTCCGGCAGCACCTGTTGGGAGGCATCCGCTGGGCGACCGGCGCGGCACAGGCCGACTGCCGCCCGGAGAACGGCTACCGCCCGCTCTTCGACGGCACCTCGCTCGAGGGGTGGCGGCAGGCGGGACCCGGATCGTTCACGCCGGCTGAGGACGGCACGCTGACGTCCTCGGGCGGCATGGGTCTGCTCTGGTACGCCGACAAGAGCTTCTCCGCGTACTCGCTGAAGCTCGACTGGAAGGTCGCCGGGGACGACAACTCCGGTGTGTTCGTGGGCTTCCCGCCCTCGGACGACCCGTGGTCGGCCGTGAACGGCGGCCACGAGATACAGATCGACGCCACGGACGTGCCCGAGAAGACCACGGGCTCCGTCTACGGCTTCCAGTCCGCCGACCTGAAGAAGCGCGACCGTGCGCTGAACCCGCCGGGGGAGTGGAACACCTACGAGATCCGCGTGGAGGGCGAGAGGCTCCGCGTCTGGCTCAACGGTGTGAAGATCAACGATTTCACCAACACCGATCCGGCCCGGAGCCTCAGGGACGGTCATATCGGCCTCCAGAACCACGGTGCCGATGACCAGGTGTCCTTCCGGGACGTCCGGATCAAGGAACTGCCCGTGCGAGCCGCTGCGGCGGACTACTCGCAGGGCCACTGAACGGCGGTGGGCGGGGGACGCCGGACTCCCGCCCACCGTCCGCCCTTTCCGTGTGCTGTGTGTACGAAGAGGAGGCTGCCCATGACTGTGTCCCCTGGCCGAGACCGGGTGGGGGTGTGGCTGATCGGAGCACGCGGCTCCGTGGCCACCACTGCCGTGGCGGGCTGTGCCGCCGTCACCGCGGGACTGCACGCCCCCACGGGCATGGTCACGGAGACCCCGCCCTTCGCCGATTGCGGACTGCCCCCGCTGTCGACCCTGGTCTTCGGCGGCCACGACACGGTCGACTGCCCCCTGCCCAAACGCGCCGAGGCACTGGCCGCCGAGGGCGTGCTCCCGCACGGGCTGCCCTCGGCGATCACCTCCGAACTCGCCGCCGCCGACGACGAGATCAGAGCGGGCGGTCCCCTGCCGGGCGACACCCGCGCCCCGGACGAACTGATCGACTCCTTCGCGGCGGACATACGCGATTTCCTGCGGCGGCACTCGCTGGCCCGTGCGGTGGTGGTGAACGTGGCCTCCACGGAACCCGCAGCCACCGGCTCCGCCCTGCCGCCCAGCTCCCTGTACGCGGCGGCAGCGCTGCGCGTCGGCTGTCCCTACGTCAACTTCACCCCGTCGACCGGGCTGCACCACCCGGCCCTCGCCGGCCCGGCCGCCGCGTCCGGGCTGCCGTACGCCGGCCGTGACGGCAAGACGGGCCAGACCCTGCTGCGCTCGGTACTGGGCCCCATGTTCGCGCAGCGCGCGCTGACCGTCCGCTCCTGGTCGGGCACCAACCTGCTGGGCGGCGGCGACGGCGCGGCCCTCGCCGACCCGGACGCCGCGGCGGCGAAGAACGCCGGCAAGGAACGCGTCCTCACCGACACCCTCGGGACCACCCCCGAGGGCGAGACCCACATCGACGACGTCCCCTCCCTCGGCGACTGGAAGACCGCCTGGGACCACATCGCCTTCGACGGCTTCCTCGGCACGCGCATGATCCTGCAGACCACCTGGCAGGGCTGCGACTCCGCCCTCGCGGCACCCCTGGTCCTGGACCTCGCCCGGCTGGTCTCCCGAGCGCACGAGACCGGGATGTCCGGCCCGTTGCCGGAACTGGCCTTCTACTTCAAGGACCCGCTGGGGGACGCTCCGTCGGCGCTCGGGGACCAGTACGCGGCCCTGGTGGCCTTCGCCGGACGGCTCGGGGCCGCACGATGAACGCGACCGGTCGGGGGCGGGCGGGCCTGGCGGCCTGGGCCGAACTCCTGAGGCTCCCCGCCCTGTTCACCGTCCCCGGTGACGCCCTCACCGGCGCCGCCGCGACCGGCGCACGCCCCAACTCCCGTACTCTGCTCGCCGTCGCCTCCTCCCTCTGCCTCTACGAGGCGGGCATGGCCCTCAACGACTGGGCCGACCGCACCGAGGACGCCCTGGAACGCCCCCACCGCCCCCTTCCCTCGGGCCGCGTCAAGCCGGCTGCGGCCCTCACCGCGGCCGGCGCCCTCACCGCGGCGGGCCTGGCCCTCGCCACCCGCGCCGGCCGCCCGGCCCTGGCCGTCGCGGCACCCCTCGCGGCCACCGTCTGGGCCTATGACCTGGGACTGAAACGCACCCCTGCCGGCCCCGCCGCCATGGCCACCGCCCGCGCCCTAGACCTGCTCCTGGGCGCAGCCGCCACGGCCGGCCGGGTCCGCCCCGCCGTCGCGTCCGCCGCTGCCCTGGGCACCCACACCCTGGCGGTGACCGCCGTCTCCCGCCACGAGACGCGCGGCGGCTCACCCCTGCCCCCACTGGCCGCCCTGGCCACCGCGGCGACGCTGGCATGGCACACAGGACGCCCCCGCCCCCGGCCGCGCACGACCCCCGCCCGCGATGCCTCGCGTGCCACGCCTGTCGGCGACGCCTTGCGCACCACCCCCACCAACGACGCCGGCGCCTTTCCTGTAGGCGACGCCCCGCGCACCACCCCTGTCGGCGACGCCCTGCGCACCACCCTGGCCCTCGCCTACGCGACCACCTCCGCCCGCCCTCTCTTCCACGCCGTCCTCAACCCGTCCGCACCCCTCACCCAACGAGCCGTCGGGGCCGGGATCCGCGCCATGATCCCCCTCCAGGCAGCCCTTGCCGCACGCACCGGATCCTTGGGAACGGCCCTGCTCACCGCCGCCCTCGCCCCGGCCGCCCGCACCTTCGGCCGGAAGGTGAGCGTGACATGACCACACACCCCACCCCGAGCACCCGGACGGACCGGCCCGCCCTCCGTTTCGGCTACGGCACCAACGGCCTCACCGACCTCCGGCTCGACGACGCCCTCGCCCTCCTCGCCGACCTCGGCTACGACGGCGTCGGCCTGACCCTCGACCACATGCACCTCGACCCCCTCGCCCCGGACCTCGCCAGCCGCACCCGGCACCTGGCCCGCCGGCTGAGCACGCTGGGCCTCGAGGTCACGGTGGAGACCGGCGCCCGCTATGTACTCGACCCGCGCCACAAACACGGCCCGTCGCTCCTTGACCCGGACCCCGACGCCCGCGCCCGCCGTATCGAACTGCTCCACACCGCCCTGCGGGTCGCCGAGGACCTCGGTGCGCACGCGGTGCACTGCTTCAGCGGCGTCACCCCGCCCGGCACGGACGAGGACACCGCCTTCAAACGGCTGGCCGACGCCCTCACCCCCGTCCTGCACACCGCCGCCTTCTCCGGCGTTCCACTGGCCGTGGAACCCGAACCCGGCCACCTCCTCGCCACCCTCGCCGACTTCCACCGCCTCCGCACCGCCCTCGGCGACCCGGACGCCCTCGGCCTCACCCTCGATCTGGGCCACTGCCACTGCCTCGAACCCCTCTCTCCCGCGGACTGTGTACGCACTTCCGCACCCTGGCTGCGCCACGTCCAGATCGAGGACATGCGCCGCGGCGTCCACGAACACCTGCCGTTCGGCGACGGCGAGATGGACTTCCCGCCCGTGCTCCAGGCGCTGGCCGCCACCGGCTACCAGGGCCTGACCGTCGTCGAACTTCCTCGGCACTCCCACGCGGGCCCCCACTACGCCGCACAGTCCCTCCCGTTCCTCCACCGCGCGGCCCGGACCACACCCGAAGGCCCCGAAAGGCGAATCCCGTGACGCGCCGACCGTCGGAAGACCCACCCGAGGCCACCACCGCCGAGGCGAGCGGGGACACCAGCCGACAGCAGACCCTCTCCGCACCCGACGCGACCACACCCGCCGCCCCCGGCATCAGCTACCTCCACGAGCGGCTGACCGCCCGCCTGGCCCCGGCCGCCCGCGTCTGGCTCGACCGGGCCCTCCACGAGGCCGCCGCGCACCCCCGCTCCCACGGCCCCATCTCCGTCTGGGAGCTGCGCATCGCCGAAGCGGGACGCCGCTGCGGGCCCGAGTTCGCCGACACCGCCCGCGTCCTCATCCTCCACGCGGCCCGCGCCGACACCGACGCGCTGGCCCGGGTCTACCGCCAGGGCACCGCCGACGAACGTCGAGCCGTCCTGCACGCCCTGCCCCATCTCGTGCCCGGCCCGGAGGCCCTCCCGCTCGTCGAGGACGCCCTGCGCACCAACGACACCCGCCTCGTCGCCGCGGCCGTCGGCCCCTACGCCGCCCGCCACCTCGACACCCACAACTGGCGCCACGCCATCCTGAAGTGCCTGTTCACCGGTGTCCCCGTGGAGGCCGTCGCCGACCTGCCGCGGCGCGCCCGGGCCGACGCCGAGCTCGCCCGGATGCTCGCTGACTACGCCGCCGAACGCACCGCCGCGGACCGTCCCGTGCCCGAGGACCTGCACCGCGTCCTCGCCCTGACCGGGCAGCTGCCCACCGGCGCCCCGCCGCCGGCCGGCCCGGACACCCCCGCGTCCCCTTCCCCTTCCGGCAAGGACTCCTGATGCGCATCTTCGACCCCCACATCCACATGACCTCCCGTACCACCGACGACTACGAGGCCATGTACACCGCCGGTGTCCGCGCCGTCGTAGAGCCGTCCTTCTGGCTCGGGCAGCCCCGCACCTCACCCGCCTCGTTCTTCGACTACTTCGACTCCCTCCTCGGCTGGGAACCCTTCCGCGCCGCCCAGTACGGCATCGCCCACCACTGCACGCTCGCCCTCAACCCCAAGGAGGCGAACGACCCGCGCTGCCGGCCCGTCCTCGACGAGCTGCCCCGCTATCTCGTCAAGGACCATGTCGTGGCCGTGGGCGAGATCGGCTACGACGCGATGACCCCGGCCGAGGACACCGCGCTGGCCACCCAGCTCCAGCTCGCCGCCGACCACGACCTGCCCGCGCTGGTCCACACCCCCCACCGCGACAAGCTCGCCGGTCTGCGCCGCACCCTCGACGTCGTCCGCGAGTCCGCCCTGCCGGTGGAGCGGGTGCTGATCGACCACCTCAACGAGACCACCGTCAAGGAGGCCAAGGACAGCGGCTGCTGGCTGGGCTTCTCCGTCTATCCCGACACCAAGATGGACGAGGAACGCATGGTCGCGATCCTTCAGGAGTACGGGCCGGAGCAGGTCCTCGTGAACTCCGCCGCCGACTGGGGCAGAAGCGACCCCCTCAAGACCCGGCGGGTCGGCGACGCCATGCTGAACGCCGGTTTCACCGACGAGGACGTCGACGGTGTCCTGTGGGGCAACCCCGTGGCGTTCTACGGGCTCAGCGGACGCCTGAACCTCGACGTCGCCGGCACGGCCGCCACCCACGAGGGCAACTCCGTCCTCCGCGGCGGGGAGTGAGCGATGCGCTTCCGCCACCCCGACGGCTCCACCGTCCACCTCGCCTACTGCACCAACGTCCACCCCGCCGAGAACCTCGACGGTGTCCTCGCCCAACTCCGCGACCACTGCGAACCCGTACGCCGCCGCCTCGGCCGCGACCGCCTCGGCATCGGACTGTGGCTCGCCAAGGACGCCGCCCACGCCCTGGTCACCGACCCGTCCGCGCTGCGCGCACTGCGCACCGAACTCGACCGGCGCGGCCTCGAAGTCGTCACCCTCAACGGCTTCCCCTATGAAGGATTCGGTGCCCAAGAGGTCAAGTACCGCGTCTACAAGCCGGACTGGGCCGACCCCGAACGGCTCGCCCACACCGCCTCCCTGGCCCGCGTCCTCGCCGGCCTGCTCCCCGACGACGTCACCGAGGGCAGCATCTCCACCCTCCCGCTCGCCTGGCGCACCGCCGACGACCCGGTGCGCGCCGCCACGGCCCGCGCCGCACTCACCACCCTCGCCGAACGTCTCGACGCCCTCGACGAGTTGACCGGCCGCTCCATCCGCGTGGGCCTGGAACCCGAGCCCGGCTGCATCGTCGAGACCACCGCCGACGCCATCGCCCCGCTCACCGCGATCGGCCACGACCGCATCGGCGTCTGCGTCGACACCTGCCACCTCGCCACCTCTTTCGAAGATCCGCGCACCGCACTGGACGCCCTCGCCACCGCCGGCGTCCCCGTCGTCAAAGCCCAGCTGTCGGCGGCCCTGCACGCCGAGCACCCCCACCTCCCGGAAGTCCGCGAGGCCCTCGCCGCCTTCGACGAACCCCGCTTCCTGCACCAGACCCGGGTCAGCACCGCAGCGGGCCTGCGCGGCACCGACGACCTGGGCGCGGCTCTCCAGGGCGACGCCCTGCCTGACGCGGCCCCCTGGCGCGCCCATTTCCACGTCCCGCTGCACGCGGCCCCCGCCGCGCCCCTCACCTCCACACTCCCCGTGCTCCGGGCCGCCCTGACCCGCCTCGTCGGCGGCCCGACCCCGCTCACCCGTCACCTGGAGGTCGAGACCTACACCTGGCAGGCCCTCCCACCCGAGCTGCGCCCCCGTGCCCGCACCCAGCTCGCCGACGGCATCGCCGCCGAACTCACGCTCGTCCGTGACCTGTTGACGGACCTCGGCCTGAAGGAGCTGCCGTGAAGCCCGAGCCGACACAGACCCCGGAGCCGACGAAGGCCGCGGAGCCGACACAGAACCCGGAGCCGACGAAGGCCGCGGAGCCGACACAGAACCCCGAGCCGACACAGACCCCGGAACCGACGAAGGCCGCGGAGCCCACAGTGAGCCCGGTGCCGACAGCGGGCCCCACTCCTCTGCTCGTCCTGGACGTCGTTGGCCTCACCCCCCGTCTCCTTGACCACATGCCGAACCTCAAGGCCCTGGGCCGGAACGGCTCCCGCGCCCCGCTCGGCACCGTCCTGCCCGCCGTCACCTGCGCCGCCCAGTCCACGTTCCTGACCGGCACCCTCCCGGCCGAGCACGGCATCGTCGGCAACGGCTGGTACTTCCGTGAACTGGGCGACGTCCTGCTGTGGCGTCAGCACAACGGACTCGTCGCCGGCGACAAGCTGTGGGACGCCGCCCGCCGCGCCCACCCCGGCTACACGGTCGCCAATATCTGCTGGTGGTACGCCATGGGCGCCGACACCGACATCACCATCACCCCTCGTCCGATCTACTACGCCGACGGCCGGAAGGAACCCGACTGCTACACCCGGCCGCCGGCCCTCCACGACGAACTCACCGCGAAACTCGGCACGTTCCCTCTGTTCCACTTCTGGGGGCCGGGCGCCGACCTCGTCTCCAGCCGGTGGATCATCGACGCCACCCGCCATGTCATCGCCACCCGCCACCCGGACCTGACCCTCTGCTACCTCCCGCATCTCGACTACGACCTGCAGCGCTACGGCCCCGACGACCCGCGCTCCCACCAGGCCGCCACCGACCTGGACGCCGCCCTCGCGCCCCTCCTCGACGACGCACGAGCGGAAGGCCGAACCGTCGTCGCCCTGTCCGAGTACGGCATCACCCGTGTGAACCGGCCCGTCGACATCAACCGCGCCCTGCGCCGAGCAGGCCTGCTGGAGGTGCACGCCCAGGACGGGATGGAGTACCTCGACCCGATGGCCTCCCGAGCCTTCGCCGTCGCCGACCACCAGATCGCCCACGTCTACGTGCGCCGGCCCGAGGACCTCCAGGCCACCAGGGAAGCACTGGCCGACCTGCCCGGAGTCGAGCAACTCCTGGACGACGAGGGCAAGAAGGCCCACCACCTCGACCATCCGCGTTCCGGCGAACTCGTCGCCCTCGCGGAGCCCGACGCCTGGTTCACGTACTACTACTGGCTCGACGACGCCCACGCGCCCGACTTCGCGCGGCTCGTCGAGATCCACCGCAAACCCGGATACGACCCCGTCGAACTGTTCATGGATCCGCTCGACCCCTACGTCAAGGTCAAGGCGGCCACGGCACTGGCCCGCAAGAAACTCGGCATGCGTTACCGCATGGCGGTCGTGCCCCTGGACCCCTCACCTATTCGCGGCAGCCATGGCCGCCTCCCCGCGAGCGACGACGACGGTCCGCTCATCATCTGCTCCACCCCCCGTGCCGTCGGCGGACGCATGGAGGCCACCGATGTGAAATCACTGCTGCTCCAGCTGGCCGGACTCGACTGACCCGACCGACCACCAGTGAACCACCCACTACTGACAGTCGGTGCATCACCAGCCACTGACAGTGAAGCACCCGCCACTGACATTCGGTGCATCGCCGGTCACCGAAAGTGAAGCACCCGCCACTGACAACGGACCCAGATCCGGAGGAGTTCCGCATGAGCCGCATGTCCAAGCATCACGA
The DNA here is from genome assembly GCF_004023625.1 of Streptomyces cavernae. Taxonomy (GTDB): domain Bacteria; phylum Actinomycetota; class Actinomycetes; order Streptomycetales; family Streptomycetaceae; genus Streptomyces; species Streptomyces cavernae. The sequence goes on from NZ_RPDJ01000015.1 coordinate 163,996, forward strand.
CCCCGAACTCGCCCAGCGTCTCAGCAGAAGAGGAATGCTCGGCGTCGCCGCCGGCGCGAGCGCCGCCGCCCTGCTGGGAACGGCCGCACCGGCCACGGCCGCCACCGGTACCGCGGCCACCGACTCCACGGCCACCGACACGGCTGCCGCCGCGGGCCGGAGCCGCCCCGTCCTGCCCCCCGGCCGTCTCGGCATCCAGCTCTACAGCCTCCGCGACAAGGTCTCCACGCTCGGCTTCGCACCCGTCTTCGCCGAACTGGCGAAATACGGGTACGACGAGGTCGAGTTCGCCGGATACACCCAGGGTTCGGCCGGCCCGATCACCCTCGCCCAGCTGAAGCGGCTGGCGCGCGACCACGGCCTGAACCCGATCGGCAGCCACGTCGGCTACTACTCCAGCGACCCGAACGCGTACACCTTCGCCCAGAACCTGAACAAGGTCCTCGACGACGCCCAGGCGCTCGGGCTCAAGCACATCGGCACCGCCTCGGGCCCGTTCCGCTACGGTTCCACCGTCGACGCGTGGAAGCGCGCGGCCGAGGAGTTCAACACCTATGGCGCGGCGGCGAAGGCGCGGGGCATGAAGTTCTACCAGCACAACCACTCCGAGGAGTTCTCCTTCGCCACCGACAAGCCGAAGGTCCGTCTCTACGACGTGCTGCTCGCCGAGACCGACCCCGACCTCGTCTACCTGGAGATGGACATCTACTGGGCGTACGTGGGCCAGTTCCGGTTCTCCAAGCGGCCCGACGGCACCGCCGCTCCCTTCGACCCGCTGAAGTACGTGCTGAAGCGGCCCGACCGCTACCCCCTGTTCCACGTGAAGGACGGAGTGAGCGACCCGGCGAACCCGTTCGGGTACCGCATGGTGGACGTCGGTGACGGCGACATCGACTACCAGCGCTTCATCTCGGCGGTGACCCGCCTGAAGGGGCAGCGCCTGGCGCACCACTGGCAGGCCGAACACGACAACCCCACCGAGTCGTTCACCTTCGCGCGGCGGTCCAGCGAGCACCTGCACTCCCTGCGAGAGAAGTGCTGAACCGTCCGCCGAGGACAGCACGTCAGGCGCCCGCCCCGGACGGGGCGGGCCGCCGCTTCACGCGGTGCTGGTCACCGCTGCGGGTGTAGAAAGCGGCGCAGACGGCAGCGCGCGGTCAGGCCTTTTCCGGTGGGCGTGTGGACTTGCGCCATTTGACGATCTCTTTCTCGGGATCCCCCGTGCAGGCCCAGGGCATCCGGGTGGCACGTGATCCGGGCATCGCGAAGAGCGAGGCGGCGATGGCCGGCAGCCCGGCATGGCAGGCGGCGTGTGCCAGGTAGTTGAGCTCGCGCACTTCCCCGGGCGGGACGGGACCGTCGACGCGCTGAGTGATCCAGCGATCCCAGGTGCGGCGTACGTCGCTGACGGCGCCTTCGTTGTTCCAGTGCTGTCCGGCCCCGACGAGGGCGGAGTGCTGCCCCCGCGCCGCGTCCAGCATGAAGCGGTATTCCTCCACACGTGCGAACTGCACCAGGACCGGTAACGCGGAGCCGGGCGGTGCCACGCTCGCGGCGTCGAAGGCGAAGTCGTACATCAGGCCGTGGGTGCCGTGCCAGCGCGCCGAGTAGTAGTGCATGACCTGGACGTGGCCCTCCATGCTGTACGGATCGCGCTGGTGCAGCTCGTCCCACCAGCTGTTGAGGACTTGGCGGCGTACCCCGCCCGCGTAGAGCCGGCCGACCGAGATCAGCGAGATCCAGGGGGTCGGGTCCTCGGGATACGCGTTGGCCGCGTCGTAGCAGGCCGTCACCGCGGCATCGACCCGCATCGGGTCGATCGGCACGCCGCGACCCGCGGCCATGGCCAGGTTGAAAACCCTGGCCGTCTCGGTCGCGGCCCGCAGCACCAGGGCGTCGGCGCTGTGGGGCTCGGCGGCCAGCCACGACTCGACCGTCGAGGTCCTGGCGCAGGACTCGGCGAGCCGCCGGATCCGGTGGCCCCGCATGAGCCACACGGTAGTTGATCCCAGCAGGTCCCGAAGGCCCTGCCAGCGGCCGATCACGATGTCCTGGCGGGCTGAGGTCAGGGGTGCGTCCCCGCAGTCGGGGTCGAAATCGGGGGCGAAGCGCTCTCGCGCCATCGGGACCTCTCTCGGAAGTCACTCAGAAGTCGGTGGACATGCCCTCGTGGGCGCGGGACTGGTCGGTGACCGCGTCGGCGTAGACGTCGGGGACGTAGTCGGCCTCGATGGCGCGGGTGGCATCCAGCTTTGCGGGCCGGTAGTAGCCGCTGCCCTGCTTCCAGTACCAGAGCATGGGGATCAGGCCGGCGGCGAGTCCGCCCAGGCCGATCACGATGGAGGCGGTGCTCAGGTCGCCCAGCGACTCGAAGAAGATCCAGAACATGAACACCGCCCCGAGCAGTGGCCACAGCCCGCCGAAGAGGAAGTTGGCGGGTGACTTCAGCAGCATCTTTCGGTAGGCGACGACCACGGCGACGCCGGTCAGTCCGTAGTAGACGGCGATCTGTAGACCGATCGCGGAGATCGCGTCGGAGAGGATCTCGCCGATCGTGCCGAGGGAGTTGGAGGCCACGAACATCATCAGGGCCACCGCGCCCACCACGCCGATGGCGATGTACGGGGTGTTCCACCGGCGGTGCACCCTCCCCAGCGCGTTCGGCATCGTCCGGTCGCGCCCCATCGCGAACAGCGAGCGGGTGACCTGGATCAGCGTGGTCTCCAGGGTGGCGATGGTGGACAGCATCACGGCGAGGATCAGCAGCTTGCCGCCCCAGCCCGGCATGACCTCCTCGCCGAGCACGGCGAGCACATTCGCGTCGTTCTCCTCGATCTGCTTCGAGGTGAGGATGATGTTCACCGCGATGGTGAACACCTCGAAGAGCAGGAAGACGACGCCCACGCCGATCAGGCCGGCGAGTCCGGTGGTGCGGCGGCTGTTGCGGGTCTCCTCGCTCAGGTTGCTGGTGACGTCCCAGCCCCAGTAGTAGAAGGCGGCGACCAGTGCCCCGGAGGCGAAGCCGCTGACTCCGTCGAAGTGGCTGAAGCCGAGCCAGGACCAGTCGAAGGGCCGGGCCTGGTCGCTGTGCAGCAGGGCGCCGACGGCGAACACGGCCAGGATGACCAACTCGACGCCGGACATGATGAGCTGTGCACGCACGGTGAGCCGGGCGCCGCCGAGCACCACGAACAGCATGACCAGGAACCAGGCCGCGCCGACCACGGTGGCCAGGGCGGTGTTCTCCGCGAGCCCCTCGTCGAAGAGGGAGAGGGTCATCGATCCGGCGGGTAATGAGCCGGCGACCATGAAGATGGTCGCGGAGACGACCAGGGCCCAGCCGCTGATGAAGCCGAGGAAGGGGTGGAGGGTGCGGCCGACCCAGGAGTAGCTGGCTCCGGCGTTCACGTCGATGCGGCCGAGGTAGTTGTACGCCAGCGCGATGCCCAGCATGGGTATCGCGCACCAGAGGAGCGCCGCGGGGCTGGCGAGGCCCACCGCGCCGACGAGAACCGCGGTGGTCGCGGCCAGGGAGTACGCAGGGGCGCTGCCCGCGACCGCCATCACCACGGTATCGAACATACCGAGGGCGTTGGCTTGGAGCCCTCTGTCTCTGTTGTCGCTCACTGAATGCACTTGTCTTTCTGTCTCGCGACGGCCGATGCCCGTTCCGGGACGCGCGACCGTTGCCGTGGGCAACGATGGAAGGTCGGTGTCTTCGGGGGAAGGCGTTCGGGCCTGGATCGGTGGTGGAAGCCGTTCAGCCGACACGACAGGCAGGCGTCATCGCCGTCCGCGCGCATGGTTGACCGGCGACTGCCCCTGCCGCAGCGTGCGCCTGCATAAAGAGGAGTCGCGAGGATGATAGTGGATGGGCTCGATGGTGCAGCTGTGAAGGTCGGGTGAAGTGCCTTCCAGCAGGCGGCAGTTGACGGAGCGTGCGCATTGTCCGCCTCGGTCGCTGTCCGTGACCCGGGACATGCCGCGACCCCGCCCCTGTGGCAGAGGCGGGATGCCTGGAATGTGTCACTGTGCGTCTGCGGTCACCCTGTCACGCCGTCTCGTCCCCCAGCGGCTGCGGGTTGGGGACGATCGGGCGTGACTTCGGGCGGCCGGGTGCCTTCAGGAACGAGGCCAGCACCGCAGAGCCGAGACCGATCCCTCCGGCCAGCGCGAACGCGCCCCCGTAACCCCAGGCGCCGACCACGATCGCGCCCACACCGGAACCGACGAGGCCCGAGATCAGCTTCGAGCTGTAGACCATGCCGTAGTTGGAGGCGTTGTTGTTCTCGCCGAAGAAATCGGCGGTCATCGCCGCGAAGAGCGGGAAGATCGCACCTCCGCCGAACCCGGACACCATCGAGCAGAACAGGAAGAAGGGCATGGAGCCCATGTCCCCGGACACGAACACGCCGAACTGGGCGGTGCCGAGGACGACACAGACGATGATCAGGGTGTTCCGGCGGCCGTAGCGGTCCGAGATCCAGCCGATGACACCGCGCCCGGTGCCGTTCACGATGGCCTTCAGGGACATGGCGGTGGCCACGATGCCGCCCGCGAAGCCCATCTCCTTCCCGAACGGCACCTGCATGGCGATGCCGAAGATATTGATGCCGGCCGTGCACAGCAGACAGAACCACATCATCCACAGCACCGGGGTCCTGGCCGCCTCACGCGGCGTGTACTGCCGCACCGCCGGCGGGTTCTTCTGCAGTGCCCGCTGAATCCGCGGGTCGTCTGAGGCCCTCAGCGGGTCGACATGAGCGGGCCACCAGTTCTTCGGCGGGTCCTTGAAGAACCAGCCGGCGACCGCGACGGTCGCACAGCAGATGACGCCGACGAACACCAGCACACCCTTGTAGTTGGACAGGTCCATGTACGAGGTGAACAGGAACACGAAGGGCACCGAGCCATAGGCGAAACCGCCGTTGACCAGGCCGGTCTTGCCGCCCTTGCGCTCCGGGTACCACTTGCCGACCATGTTCACGCACGTCGCGTAGACGAGACCGGCGCCGATGCCGCTGAACATGCCGAACCCGATGTACGCGACGATGACGTGCGGCGCGTAGGCGAGTGAGAGGTAACCCAGGATCGTGCCGAACGCGCCGAGGAACATGGCATACCGCGCGGGCAGCCGTCCGCTCTCGCGCAGTTGTCCCGCCGGGAAGGCGACGGCGGCCTGGAAGAACACCCAGACGCCCATCAGCCAGAAGATGTGCCCACTGCTCCACAGGTGGGCCTCGTGCAGGGTGTCCTCGGCGGACGTGAAGGCGTACTCCGAGGAACTGATGCCGAGCATCCCCATCCAGGGGAAGAGCACCATGGTCCAGCGCGGTCGTCCCATGACGTCCCGGTCGGTCTCGCCGATCCGGTACAGGCGGCCGTTGCGGTCCGTCACCTCCCTGAAGGGGACGGATGTGGTGAAGTCGGTGGTTGTCATGTCGCGAAGCACCCCTTGCGTCGAAAGCTCTGGCCAGCGCCCCCTGTCCAATGCCTTTCGTGTGCGCACGGGTCCCGGGGCGGGGCCGACGCGCACCGTCGGCCCCGCCCCCGCCCAGGTCACCTCATGAACCGCCCCCCAACAGTCCCGCGGCCCTGGCCCACCGGTACTTGGCGCCGAGCACGGCCACCGGCTTCTCGGTCGTGTACGGGTACGCCACGACCCCCCGCTCGAACAGGTACTGGCAGGCCTCCTCCACCTCGACGTCACCCGCCAGGGAGGCCACCACCGGCTTCTCGATCCCCCTCTCGCGGAACTCGGCCACCACGCGCGCGGTGAGCTCCGCGAACACCATGGGAGGCGTGACGATGGTGTGCCAGTAGCCGAGGACGAGGGCGTGGATCCGGGGATCCTCGAGGCCCAGCCGGATCGTCGCCTCATAGGTGGAGGGCGGCTCGCCACCGGTGATGTCGACGGGGTTGCCCGCGGCCCCGAAGGGCGGGATGAACTTCTTGAAGGCCGTGTCCAGGTCCGGCGGGATTTCCATCAGCGACAGCCCGTTGTCGGTCACCGCGTCCGACAGCAGCACACCGCTGCCGCCGGCACCCGTGATGATCACGACGTTGTCGCCCCGCGGAGCGGGAAGCACCGGCAACGCGCGCGCGTATTCCAGCATGTCGTTCAGCCCGGGAGCCCGGATGACCCCGGCCTGCCGCAGGATGTCGTCGTACACGGCGTCGTCGCCGGCCAGCGCGCCCGTGTGGGAGCCCGCCGCCCTCGCTCCGGCCGCCGTGCGCCCGGCCTTCAGGACCACGACCGGCTTCCTGGGGACGGTCGCCCGCGCCGCCTCCACGAACGCACGGCCGTCCTTGAGGTCCTCCAGGTGCATCGCGATGCACTCGGTGTGCGGGTCCTCGCCGAACCAGGTCAGCAGGTCGTCCTCGTCCAGGTCCGACTTGTTGCCCAGCCCCACGATCGCCGACACACCCGTCTTCGTGGCGCGCGCGAAACCCAGGATCGCCATCCCTATGCCACCGGACTGCGAGGTGAGCGCGACACCGCCCTTGACGTCGTACGGCGTGCAGAACGTGGCGCACAGGTCCTGCCACGTCGAGTAGTAGCCGTAGATGTTCGGCCCGAGCAGCCGGACGCCGTGCCGCTCGGCGATCGCCACGATCTCGGCCTGGAGCGCGTGTTCACCGGTCTCCGCGAAGCCGGAGGGGATCAGTACGGCGTTCGGGATGCCTTTGCGCCCCACCTCCTCCAAGGCCGCGGCCACGAACTTGGCGGGGATCGCAAAGACCGCCACATCCACCTCGCCGGGAACGTCCGTGACACTCTTGTACGCCTTCCGGCCCAAGATGTCATCGGCTTTGGGGTTCACCGGGTGGATCTCCCCGGAGAAACCGCCGTCGACGAGGTTGCGCATCACCGAGTTGCCTATCTTGCCCTGCTCGTTGGACGCGCCGATCACGGCGACCGACGAGGGCTGCATCAGCCGGCGCATCGAGGTGAGGATCTCCTCGCGCGTGTACCTGCGCCGGGGCCTCGGCACCGACTCCGCGAGGATGACGCGGATGTCCGCCGCGACCGCGCCCTCCGGGGTGGCGATCACCGGGTTGAGGTCCACCTCGGCGATCTCCGGGAAGTCCGCGACGAGTTCGGAGACCCGGCGGATCTGCTCGGCGATCGCCCACCGGTCCACGGCCGGACCGCCGCGTACCCCGTGCAGTATCTCCGCCGAGCGGATCGAGTCGAGCATGGACAGGGCCTCGTCCGCGGAGACCGGCGCCAGCCGGAAGGTGATGTCCTTGAGCACCTCGACCAGCACCCCGCCCAGCCCGAACGCCACCACCTTCCCGAAGGTCGGATCGGTGACGGCGCCGACGATGACCTCCTGCCCGCTCGGGAGGAGTTCCTGCACCTGGACGCCCTCGATCCGCGCGTCGGGCGCGTACGCGCGCGCGTTGTCGACGATCGAGTGGAAGGCGGTCCGGACGTCGGCGGCGCCTTCCACCCCCACGATGACGCCGCCCGCGTCGGTCTTGTGCAGGATGTCCGGGGAGACGATCTTCATCACGACGGGGCCGCCGAACCGCGCCGCGTACGCCACCGCCTCGTCCACGTCCCGCGCCAGCTCCTCGCCGGGCACGGCGATCCCGTACGCGTCGGCGATCACCTTGCCCTCGGGAGCGGTCAGCGCGCTCCGCCCCTCGGCCCGTACGGCGTCGAGGAGCGACCGCACCCTCAGCACCCGGTCTTCGGCCATCACGTCAGATCACTCCGTTCGACTTGAGCAGGCGCAGCTCCTCGTCGCCGAGGCCGAGCTCGCCGATGTAGACCTCTTCGTTGTGCTCGCCGAGCAGCGGCGAACTGGTCACGTCCACGGGGGAGTCGGAGAGCTTCAGCGGGCTGCCCACGGTGACGAACTCGCCCCGCTCGGGGTGTGGGACCGTCACGACCATCTCGTTGGCGACCAGTGACTCGTCCTCGATGATCTCCTTGGTGGACAGGATCGGCCCGCACGGGATGTTGTGGGCGTTGAGCCGCTCCAGCACCTGCCACTTGGGGAGCGTCGACGACCACTCCTCGATGAGCTGGAACATCTTGTTGAGCTTGGGCAGCCGCGCCTCCGGCGTCGCCCACTCCGGGTCCTCCGCCAACTCGGGCCGGCCGATGAGCTCGCTGATGGGCTTCCAGCCGACGGGCTGGACGATCACGTACACGTAGTCGTTCGGGCCGCCCGGCGCGCACTTGACCGCCCAGCCGGGCTGACCGCCGCCGGACGCGTTGCCCGAGCGGGGAACCTCCGTGCCGAAGTCGTCGTTGGGGTATTCGGCGAGCGGGCCATGGGCCAGGCGCTGCTGATCGCGCAACTTCACCCGGCAGAGGTTGAGCACGGCATGCTGCATGGCGACGTTGACCCGCTGACCGCGCCCGGTGTTCTCCCGCTGGTACAGCGCCGCGAGAATCCCCGCCACGGCGTGGATGCCCGTACCCGAGTCCCCGATCTGGGCCCCCGTCGCCAGCGGCGGCCCGTCCTCGAATCCGGTGGTCGACATCGACCCGCCCATGGCCTGTGCCACGACCTCGTAAGCCTTGAAGTTGGTGTACGGGCCGTCGCCGAACCCCTTGATGGAGGCATAGACGATCCGCGGATTGATCTCCTGGATGCGGTCCCAGGTGAAGCCCATGCGGTCGACCGCGCCCGGTCCGAAGTTCTCGACCATGACGTCGGAGCGCCGGATCAGCTCGGTGAGGATCTGCTTGCCGCGTTCGGTCTTGGTGTTCAGGGTGATGCTCCGCTTGTTGCAGTTGAGCATCGTGAAGTAGAGGGAGTCGACGTCCGGGAGGTCGCGCAGCTGCTTGCGCGTGATGTCACCGGTCGGCGCCTCCAGCTTGACGACGTCCGCGCCGAGCCAGGCGAGCAGCTGGGTCGCCGAGGGACCGGACTGGACGTGGGTCATGTCGAGGACGCGGATGCCTTCGAGTGCCTTGGCGGTCGTAGCCGTCATGCGGGCCACCTCACTTGTACATCGTCTGGTTCATGGTTCCGGGGGCGTACGCGTCCGGGTCGACCCAGACGTTGATCAGGGACGGCTTGCCCGACTCACGGGCGCGCTGGAGCGCGGGGCCGATGTCGGCGGGGTCGCGGACCTCCTCGCCGTAACCGCCGAGCATCTGCGCGAACTTGTCGTAGTGGACGTCGCCGAGGGTGTTGCCGACGCGCTGGCGGTCCGGGCCGTACTTGGCGGCCTGGCCGTAACGGATCTGGTTCATCGAGGAGTTGTTGCCGACGATGCCGACGAACGGGAGGTCGTAGCGGACCAGGGTCTCGAAGTCCCAGCCGGTGAGGGAGAACGCGCCGTCACCGAAGAGGGCCACCACTTCCTTGTCGGGCCGTGCCTGCTTGGCCGCGAGCACGAAGGGGACACCGACGCCGAGGGTGCCCAGCGGACCCGGGTCCATCCAGTGCCCGGGCGACTTGGGCTGGACGACCTGACCGGAGAAGGTGACGATGTCGCCGCCGTCACCGATGTAGATGGAGTCCTCGGTGAGGAAGTCGTTGATCTCGCTGACCAGGCGGTAGGGGTGGATCGGCGAGGCGTCCGACCGCAGTTGCGGCAGCCGCTTGTCGATGGCGGTCTGCTCGGCGGCGCGCAGCTCGTCGAGCCACTCCTTGCGCTTCGACGCCCCCCCGTTGATGCGCCCCGAGGCGGCTTCGGTCACCGACTTCAGGATCAGCCCGGCGTCGCCGACGATGCCGAGGTCGATGTCGCGGTTCCTGCCGACGGTCCGGTAGTCGAGGTCTATCTGCACGACGGTCGCGTCCGGCGAGAGCCGCTTGCCGTAGCCCATGCGGAAGTCGAAGGGCGTGCCCACGATGACGATGACGTCGGCGTTCGAGAACGCGTACCGGCGGGAGAGCTGGAAGTGGTGCTGGTCGCCCGGCGGCAGGGTGCCGCGCCCCGCGCCGTTCATGTAGGCGGGGATGTTGAGGGTCCGCACGAGCTCGATGGCGGCCTCGGTGCCGCGTGTCGTCCACACCTGGCTGCCCAGCAGGATCGCGGGCTTCTCGGCGTGCACCAGCAGGTCGGCGAGCTGCTCGATCGCCTCCGGGTCGCCGGCCGAGCGCGTGGAGGCACGGTAGTGGCCGGCCTTGGGGATACGGGCCGCGGACAGCGGCACCTTGGCGTCCAGCACATCGCGCGGGATCTCCAGGAAGGACGGCCCGGGCGCGCCGTGGTAGCACTCGCGGAACGCCATCGACACCATGTCGGCGGCGCGCGCCGTGTCCGGCACGGTCGCCGCGAACTTGCTGATCGGCGTCATCATGTCGACGTGCGGCAGGTCCTGCAGGGACCCCATCTTGTGCTGGGTGTGCGCCCCTTGGCCGCCGATGAGCAGCATCGGGGACTCCGCGCGGAAGGCGTTGGCGACACCGGTCACCGCGTCGGTGGTGCCGGGACCCGCCGTCACGACCGCACACCCGGGTTTGCCGGTGATGCGGGCGTAGCCGTCGGCGGCGTGGGCGGCGACCTGTTCGTGGCGAACGTCGACGACCTCGATGCCCTCGTCCACGCAGCCGTCGTAGATGTCGATGATGTGGCCGCCGCACAAGGTGTAGATGACGTCGACACCCTCCGCTTTGAGTGCCTTGGCGACGAGATGTCCACCGGAGATGAGCTCTTCGTTCTGGTCGCGGCTGTCGTCAGGCATGGCGAAGTCCTGTCCCTTCGTAGGGGGTTGGAACGCTCTCGCGGTAGATTGCATACAGTCGACGAATACTGTATGAAGCTTGTTATCCCGCATCCGACGGGTGGTGTCCAGGGGGCGTGCGGCACTTTTAGGTCGTCGGAGATCGGCCTCCCGACGACTGTCCACACACAGCCGGTGACGACTCTTCAGAAGGGGTCGCGTCGGCTCTTCAGGCAGGAGCCGGGATGGACCTGTTCGAACACCAGGCAAGGGAACTCTTCGAGGAACACGGCATCTTGGTGCCTCGGGCGGAGGTCACGGACTCGCCCAAGCAGGCCCGCGAGATCGCCCGCAGGCTCGGCGGCCGGGTCGTCGTCAAGGCCCAGGTGAAGACCGGCGGGCGGGGCAAGGCGGGCGGGGTCAAACTCGCCGCCGACCCGGCCGCCGCCGAGATCACGGCTCGTCAGATCCTCGGCATGGACATCCGGGGCCACACGGTGGGCAAGGTGATGCTGGCCGAACCCATCGACATCGAGAGCGAGTTCTACGTTTCCTACGTCCTCGACCGGGCAACGGGCCAATTCCTCACCATCGCCTCCGCCGAGGGCGGCATGGAGATCGAGGAGGTGGCCGCGACGAGGCCCGAGGCCGTGGCGCGCGTCCCCGTCGATCCGGCGCAGGGCGTCACCTCCGCGAAGGCCGCCGAGATCGCCGAGGCGGCCGGGCTACCGGCGCAGACCGTCGACGTCCTGGTCCGCCTGTGGACTGTGCTGACCCGCGAGGACGCCCTGCTCGTGGAGGTGAACCCCCTCGTAAGGACCCGGCAGGGCCGGATCCTGGCCCTCGACGGCAAGGTCACCCTCGACGACAACGCACGCTTCCGGCAGACCCGTTGGGGCGACCGGGACACCGCGCACGACGACCCGCTGGAAGCCGCCGCCGCGGCCAAGGGCCTCAACTACGTGAAACTGGACGGCGAGGTCGGCATCATCGGCAACGGCGCCGGGCTGGTCATGTCGACGCTCGACGTGGTCGCCGGCTGCGGCGCCCGCCCCGCGAACTTCCTCGACATCGGCGGCGGGGCCTCGGCCCGGATCATGGCGGACGGCCTGTCCGTCGTCCTCTCCGACCCGGCCGTGAAATCCGTCTTCGTCAACGTGTTCGGCGGCATCACCGCCTGCGACGCCGTCGCCGACGGCATCGTGCAGGCCCTCGACACCGTACGGCTGACCAAGCCGCTGGTGGTACGCCTCGACGGCAACAACGCCGCACGCGGACGCGCCGTACTCGACGACCGCGCCCACCCGCTGGTCGAGCAGGTCACCACCATGGACGGCGCCGCCCGCCGGGCCGCCGAACTCGCCACCGCACGCTGAGGAGCCCCGACATGGCCGTCTACCTCACCAAGGAGAGCAAGGTCCTCGTCCAGGGCATGACCGGCGGCGAGGGCATGAAGCACACCCGCCGCATGCTCGCGGCGGGCACCGACGTCGTCGGCGGCGTCAACCCGCGCAAAGCGGGCCGGACCGTCGACTTCGACGAGCGGGCCGTGCCCGTCTTCGGGTCGGTGCGCGAGGGCATCGACGCGACCGGCGCGGACGTCAGCGTCGTCTTCGTGCCGCCCGCCTTCGCCCGGGCCGCCGTCGTCGAGGCCGCCGACGCCGGCATCGAACTCGCCGTCGTCATCACCGAGGGCATCCCCGTCCACGACTCGGTGGCCTTCCTCGCCCACGCGCGGTCGAGGGGCACCCGCGTCATCGGCCCCAACTGCCCCGGCCTGATCACCCCCGGCCAGTCCAACGCCGGCATCATCCCCGCCGACATCACCAAACCCGGCCGCATCGGCCTCGTCTCCAAGTCGGGCACGCTCACCTACCAACTCATGTACGAACTCCGCGACGTCGGCTTCACCACCTGCGTCGGCATCGGCGGCGACCCGGTCGTGGGCACCTCGCACATCGACTGCCTGGCCGCCTTCCAGGACGACCCCGACACCGAAATGATCGTCCTCATAGGGGAGATCGGCGGCGACGCGGAGGAACGGGCCGCCGACTACATCCGGCAGCACGTGCGCAAACCCGTCGTCGGCTACATCGCGGGCTTCACCGCCCCCGAGGGCAGGACGATGGGACACGCCGGGGCGATCGTGTCCGGCTCGTCCGGCACGGCGCAGGCCAAGAGGGAGGCGCTGGAGGCGGTCGGTGTGCGGGTGGGGCGAACACCCACCGAGACCGCCGGACTCGTGCTGGAACTCCTCGAAACACGACATTAAGTAACCGATAGTTGACGTGTCGTGACGTTCTGTCGTCACGACACCTCACTACCGTCGTCCGTACGACGTCCTCGTACGCCACCGGGTCAGCACGTCGTACGGGGACGAGCCATGGACGACCCTCCCGCCCGTCACCCGCCACCGTCCCTCCAGGAAGGCGCGACGCCGAGCCCTTTCCTCCTCGGCCGGGCCTCCATCCTTCTCGACTGTGCACCGAGAGCGGAGCAATCGAATGGCATCCACCCTCACCCCGAACCGTCCCACCCTCACCCTCAAGTCCGGCACCGCCTGGGCCGACGCCTGGCAGCGCTGCCTCGCCGTCGCACCCGAGGCGTTCCAGGACGACCGAGTCCGTAACCTGTGGAACGCCTCCTGGCAGGCCGACGGACGGGCGCTGCCCGCCACCAGCCCCGTCGACGGGAGCCCCATCGCCGGTCCGCCCCGGCTGGACGCCGCCACCGCCCGGCAGGCTGTCCGGGCCGGCCTCGACCAGCACCGCGCGTGGCGCCACGTACCCCTCGACGATCGCCGGGCCCGGGTCGCAGCGACCCTCGACGCCCTCACCGAACACCGGGAACTGCTCGCCCTGCTGCTCGTCTGGGAGATCGGCAAGCCCTGGCGGCTCGCGCAGGCCGACGTGGACCGTGCGATCGACGGCGTCCGCTGGTACGTCGACGGCATCGAGCCCATGGTCGAGAACCGGTCCCCGCTGGACGGCCCGGTCTCCAACATCGCGAGCTGGAACTATCCGATGAGCGTGCTCGTTCACGCGATGCTGGTACAGGCCCTGGCGGGCAACGCGGTCATCGCCAAGACCCCGACCGACGGCGGCGTCTCCTGCCTCACCCTGGCCTGCGCGCTCGCCGCACGCGAAGGGATTCCCGTCACCCTCGTCAGCGGCAGCGGAGGCGAACTGTCGGAGGCTCTCGTCCGCGCGCCCGAGATCGGCTGTGTCTCCTTCGTCGGCGGCCGGGACACCGGCGCCGCGGTGGCCACCGCCGTCGCCGACCTCGGCAAGCGGCACATCCTCGAACAGGAGGGGCTCAACACCTGGGGCATCTGGAACTACTCGGACTGGGACGCGCTCACGGCGGTCGTACCCAAGCTCTTCGACTACGGCAAGCAGCGCTGCACGGCCTACCCGCGCTTCGTCGTCCAGCGCGAGCTCTTCGACGAGTTCCTGGCGGCGTACCTCCCGGCGGTCCGCACCCTGCGGATCGGTCACCCGCTGGCCGTCGAGCGTCCCGACGACCCCTGCCCGCAGCTCGACTTCGGCCCGGTCATCAACGCGGCCAAGGCCAAGGAACTGCATGACCAGGTCGCCGAGGCGATCGACCGCGGCGCCGTACCGCTGCACCGCGGCCGGCCGGCCGACGCCCGTTTCCTGCCCGGCCAGGACACCTCGGCGTACGTCCAGCCGGTGACGCTCCTGAACCCGCCACGGTCCTCGCCGTTGCACCACGCGGAGCCGTTCGGCCCGGTCGACACCATCGTCCTGGTCGACACGGAAGCCGAGCTGCTGGCCGCCATGAACGCGTCGAACGGCGCGCTCGTGGCCACGCTCTCCACCGACGACCCGGCGACCTACCAGCGCCTCGCCCCGCAGATCCGTGCCTTCAAGACCGGTCACGGCAAGCCGCGTTCCCGGGGCGACCGCGAGGAACTGTTCGGCGGTTTCGGCGCGTCCTGGCGAGGGGCCTTCGTGGGCGGCGAACTGCTGGTGCGCGCGGTGACCCAGGGCGCGGCGGGGGAGCGGCTGCCGGGGAACTTCCCGGAGTACCAGCTCATGCCGTAACGGTTCGGCGGGCGGCGTCGGGCGCCGCCCGCCACTGCGGTGCGGTCACGGGGTGACCGTGTACGTCCGCACATCGAAGGTCTCGCCCAGCGCGTCGGTGGGCGTCACCGTCACCGAGGTGCCGTTCACCGAGACCTTCGGATAGTGGTAGACCCGAGCATCGTCCGTCGGGACGGGTGCGGCGCCGCAGGCCGAGCCGAGGTTGCGGCTGTAGGACCAGCCGAGGGCGTACGCGTCCGTGCTGGAGCATCCCGCGGCGCCCACGGAGCTGACGTCGGCTCCACCGCCGCCGGTCACATACGACACCGGAGTCGTCGTGTTGCGCTGGTAGATGTGCGAGTGCCCGTTGAAGACGAGGTCGACCCCGGCGTCCGCGAGCGTCCGCTCGAGGTCCGCGAGATAGGTGTCACTGGGCTCGCTCGCGCTGTCGGAGTGCAGCGGGAAGTGGAAGAAGGCGAACTTCGGCCCGGTCGGATGTGCCGCGAGATCGGCCTTCAGCCACTCGTACTTCGCGGACCCGTCCTGCCAGTGGAAGTGCGCGTCCTGCTCGTAGATCTCACAGTGCGATCCGCAGGTGCCGCCCGTCGCGGCACCGGTGTTGGAGTTCCCCCACGCCGTGTCCAGGACGTAGAAGCGGATACCGCCGGTGGTGAAGGCGTAGTAGGTGGTCGGGTAGCTGACCGGGTTGGAGCCGAGGTACGACGGATAGTCGACCATGGCGAAGACACCGCCGGACGAGGCCGCGAGCGCCGACTGCTTCCACACCGAGGGATAGGTGGCCGTCATGCTGTGGTTGCCGACCGTGCCGAGGAGCGGGATGCGCATGCCCGGCTGCGCCCAGTAGGACGGCCCGAACCAGGATGGCGGGTCGCGGGCGTCGACGTCCTCTGCCGACCGGGGCCCGCCAGCCCCTCGGGCTGGCCGGTGCCGGCGTAGCGGGTACCGATGGCGATGTCCACACCCTCGCGCATCGCCGTGCGCGAGGAGAGCGGCGGTATGCGGCGGATGCTGCAGGTCACCGTCCATGACCAGGACCCAGGCGCCGCGGGCGACCCGGGTACCGGCCACGACCGCGCCCGACAGACCTCCTGTTCGCTCGCCCGGCGGGCGGTGCAGCAGACGGACGGGGACCGGGCAGCCGGGCGCCAGGGACGCGATCTCGTGCACCGTGCCGTCGTCGCTGTCGTCGACGAAAAGGATCTCCGCGTCGAGCGGGGCCAGCTCGCGCCCGAGCTTGTCGAGCAGCAGCGGAACGCTCTCCTGCTCGTCGCGGGTGGGGATCAGAACGGTCAGCCGGGGTGCGGCAGCGTCGCCGCCTGTGCCGCCACCGGGGTATTGGACGCGGGGATCATGGGGGCCGACGACTCCACGTGACCGTCCGGTAGTGGGCCGACTGCTGCTGGTAAGCCCTCGAACCCCGCCCGGCCGTGCCCGCCCGCAGCCGGGATATGCAGGTGAAGGGCACTCCGAAACCTTGGTATTCTTGTCCCTGTCGCCGCACGGAGCACCTCTGTCCAGGCGACAGACACCAAGTCCGGGTGGCGGAATGGCAGACGCGCTAGCTTGAGGTGCTAGTGCCCTTTATCGGGCGTGGGGGTTCAAGTCCCCCCTCGGACACAACCACTGACGATACGGAGACGAGGGCCTCGACCTGACGGTCGCGGTCCTCGACGCGTGTTCGTAGCTGATGGTGATGCCCAGGGCTTCGTAGAGGGGGCTTTTTCTTCTCTGCGTCGGCTGCCTGGATGCGTTGCGCGATGTCTCCAAGACTCTCAGTGATTTCTCGGATCTGTTGCGCGTCGAGTGGGGATTCCTTCTTCCGAGTGGCGGTGGGGAGCGCGTCGAGATTTTTGCGCGCCGCCGCCCTGTCTCTCTGTGCCTCGTTGATCCACTGGGCGACGACGGCTGGGTCGGCTCCCGCTTCGAGGGCTGCTTGGTAGCGGGCGAGTCGTCGCTCGAGACCCGCGACCTGGCCCTGCCGCCCGCGCTCACCAACACACCGCTCGCGAAGCGCCCGTACGACCTGCGGCACTCGGCGCTGTCCACTTGGCTGTGCGCGGGCGCGGACCCGGCCGAGGTCGCCCAGCGGGCTCGCAACAGCGTCGAGGTCCTGCTGAGCCGGTACGCGAAGTGCCTCCATGACCGGCAGCCCATCAACAACCAACACATCGAAGGGCCCCTGAGCGCCTACGACCAGCCGCCTGTATCGGACCAGTAGCGATCACGATGACCGCGTCGGCGAAGCGGACCTTGTCGGGTCTGCAGAGCCTCGTCGCGACGTACTACGGCGCCCACAACACGCCCTCTGGCATCGCGATCTCCTTGGGGAACGCGGCGGTCGGGGGACGGTTCGACACGGGCGTGCGGTGGCTGCCTGGGCGGCCTTCGCGGCCGGTTCCGCTGTCGGTGCCGGGACTTGACGCAACCGTCCGGCTCAGCGAGCCCCGGTCACGGCGGCCGGGACCGCGGCCGGGGTGTCGCGCAGGCCGAGGCGCAGGTGCTCGACGTGGTAGAGGGCCTGCTCCAGGAGTTCGGCGACGTGGTTGTCGTAGAGCGCGTAGATGACTGAGCGGCCCCGGCGCTCGCCGGTGACGAGGCCGAGGTTGCGCAGCAGGCGCAACTGGTGGGAGCAGGCGGACTGTTCCATGCCTACGGCGTCGGCGAGTTCGGTCGCCGCGCACGGGCCCTCCTGAAGGCGGGCCAGGATTCGCAGTCGGGAGGGCGTGGCCAGGGCCTGGAGGGTGGAGGCCACGTCGGCGGCGCCCACGGTCTCGAGTCGCTCGCGCGCGGTGGCGGTGTTCTTGGCGTCAGATGCATGGCCCATGGTCTTCATCCTACGGAGTGCAACCCACGAACACATGAATACCTCTTCATGTAGTCCTGTACGGTGGAGGGAGCGGAGCCGGATTCCGGCCGACCGCTGTGCCCTCATGCCGTCGTTAAGGACTTCCGCTCCGATGACCTCCACCCTCGCTCCCGCCCCGGCCGACCGGGCCACCTCTCCACGCGAAGGCGCCGAGCCCCGGCGCCGTACCCGCGTCCTCGCCCTGCCCGAGGCACGCTCGGCGGCCGCGTCCACCGTCTTCTTCCTGCTCGCGCTGCCGCTGCAGCTGGCCGGCGCCCCGGCCTGGGCGTGGGGTCCGCTGTATGCGGTGACGTACGTGGCAGGCGGCTGGGAGCCGGGGTGGGCGGGCCTGCAGGCGCTGCGGGATAAAACCCTCGATGTCGACCTGCTGATGGTCGTCGCGGCTCTCGGTGCGGCGGCGATCGGGCAGGTGATGGACGGCGCGCTGCTGATCGTCATCTTCGCCACGTCCGGTGCCCTGGAGGCGCTGGCCACGGCACGGACCGCCGACTCGGTCCGCGGCCTGCTCGACCTGGCGCCGGCCACGGCCACCCGCGTCGACGCCGACGGCAGCGAGGCGTCCGTCGCCGTGGAGGAGCTGGCCGTCGGCGACACCATCCTCGTACGGCCCGGGGAGCGCATCGGCGCCGACGGCCGGGTGCTCGACGGGGCGAGCGACGTCGACCAGGCGACCATCACCGGTGAGCCGCTGCCCGTGGCCAAGGAGCAGGGCGACGAGGTCTTCGCGGGCACCCTCAACGGCACCGGCGCCCTGCGCGTCCGTGTGGAGCGTGATGCCTCCGACACGGTGATCGCCCGGATCGTGCGGATGGTGGAGGAGGCGTCCGAGACCAAGGCGCCGACCCAGTTGTTCATCGAGAAGGTCGAACAGCGCTACTCACTGGGCATGGTGGTCGCGACGCTGGCCGTGTTCCTCGTGCCGTTGGCCTGCGGCGTGAACCTCACCGACGCCCTGTTGCGGGCGATGACCTTCATGATCGTGGCCTCGCCATGCGCGGTCGTCCTGGCGACGATGCCGCCCCTGCTGTCGGCCATCGCGAATGCCGGACGGCATGGTGTGCTGGTCAAGTCGGCGGTGGTGATGGAGCGGCTGGGACAGGTCGACGCGGTGGCGCTCGACAAGACCGGCACGCTGACCGAGGGCATGCCGCGGGTCACCGACGTCCGTCCGCTGGCCGGATCCGGGCTGGAGGATGGCGAGTTGCTGGTCCTCGCGGCCGCTGCGGAGCACCCGAGCGAGCATCCGCTGGCCCGTGCCGTGGTGGACGCGGCACGCGAACGCGGGCTCGCGCTGCCGGTGGCGGAGGACTTCGACTCCACGCCCGGCGTCGGGGTGACCGCCACCGTCGACGGGCATCTGGTCGCGGTCGGTGCCCCGGCGCGGCTCCTCGCTGGGGCGGCGGACGCGGGCTCCGCTCGTGCGGCGGTGCTTGGCGGTGAGCTGGAGGACGGCGGGCGGACCGCGGTCCTGGTCACGGTGGACGGTACGCCGATGGGCGTGCTCGGTATCGCGGACCGGCTGCGCCCCGACGCCACCGCCACCGTCACCTCGCTGACGTCGCTCACCGGGACCGTGTCCGTACTGCTGACCGGCGACAACCCGCGCGCTGCCGCACGCCTGGCCGCCGAGGTTGGCATCGAGGACGTACGGGCCGGGCTGCTGCCCCAGCACAAGGTGAGCGCGGTCCGGGAGCTGGAGGACTCCGGCCGCAAGGTGATGCTGGTCGGCGACGGCGTCAACGACGCCCCGGCGCTGGCAGCCGCCCACACCGGTATCGCGATGGGCCGGGCGGGCTCCGACCTCGCTCTGGAGACCGCCGACGCCGTCATCGTCCGCGACGAACTCGCCACCGTCCCCGCCGTGATCGCCCTGTCCCGGCGCGCCCGCAGGCTCGTCGTGCAGAACCTGGTCATCGCGGGAGTCTTCATCACCGGCCTGGTGATCTGGGACCTGGCCGGCAACCTGCCGCTGCCGCTCGGCGTCGCGGGACACGAGGGCTCCACCGTCATCGTCGGCCTCAACGGACTGCGGCTGCTGCGCGAAGCGGCCTGGAAGCGGGCCGCCGAGTGAGCCGCCGCAAGGCTCCCGCACAGGCGGCGCCCCGGTGCACGGTGACCGTGTGCCGGGGGTGCTGCTGCGGCACGGCCAAGATCCCCGGCGTCGACCACGCCGCCCAACTCGCCGTGCTGAAGGCCGAACTGGGGCCGGTGGCCCAGGTCCGGGCGGTGAACTGCCTCGACGCGTGCGAGCAGGCCAACGTCATCGTCGTGCAGCCCTCATCGGCCGGGCGGGCCGCAGGCGGGAGGCCGGTCTGGCTCGGGCTGGTCAACGACCGCGATGCGAGGGGCGACATCGTGGCGTGGGTGCGTTCCGGCGGGCCGGGGCTCGCCGAACCGCCGGACATCCTCGACCTGTACGAGTTCGGCCCGTCCCGGCGCGTACGGCGGGCCGTCGAGGGCTGAGCGGCACACGGCAGCTCGTCATGAGTGGGTGTGGAGTCCATCCTGCCCTGGACGTGTCCGGCTGTCGGCCGCCGAGGCGCTCGCACCGGTCGTCGGCTCCACCGACCCCGTCGAGCGGGTCGCCTTCGCCTGTGAGTTCTGGTATCAGTTTCGCACTGATCGACCACGCGCTGCTCCCGCTGGAGGACACGCTCGACCCTGCGGACCCGGACGCCTTCAGCCGGCACCCCGTGCCATGCTGTGCGCCATGATATCGGTCAAGTGCTCGGCCGGGTCTGCGGGTTCCGTCGCGAGGACGGAATAATTCGAGAGCGCCGGAGAGTTGGCGGTGAGGGAAGAGATCACCTGGTACGGGATGGCGACCGTCGGCAGGCGGGTCCACGGCAACCTGCCCTCCGGGCCACCAGTGGCCCGGGCCGGTGTGGTCGTCCTGCCGTCGGCGATCCCGCCCGGATCACCGCGGCCGAGTGGGAGGACGAGGGGTACGGCCGCTGCGAACCGGAGCCACGGGACGGTTACGCCGTCCTGTGCAGCGAGCCGTTGGGCCCAGTGAAGATCGGCGGACGCGACGCCGAGGCTGATCTCCGCGAGGTCAAGCGTGTCATCGTGGATGGAGACGGTGAGGGCCGCCGAGCCAACTACGCCGAGAACGCCACCGATCCGGAGCGCGGTGTCGACGCTCGGTTCTTCCCGGCCGAGGCGGAGGAAAGGACCCCTAAGAGCGATCGAGCAGGGCGGGACGATCGTCTGCCTCGCCTTTACCGCGTACGACCTGTAGTGGCCGAACGGGTCCGGTCGACCGCTGTCGACCCCCCGACCATCGTCTTCGAGGCAGGAGGAACCGACATTGAGCCGTGGGTACCGGTGGGTGGGCCGCGAACTGGATCACATGGACCCGGAGGCCGACTGGGAGCGGATGATCTCGCTCTACGTCGGCCACCGCGTCCCGGAGTTCGCTCTGGCGATGATGATCTATCCCGGCACCATGCGCATGATGCAGCCAGGAACGGTTTCCGCCACCCTGGCCCACACCTCGAAGCTGGAGACAAGACCGCACAGGCGCTTCCAGGACGGCAACGACTTCCTGATGGCCTGGATGGTGGACGGCCTGTCCACCGCGGCGGGCCGCGGAGCGGCCGAGCGCCTGAACCGCATCCATATGACCGTCGCCCGCAGAACCCCGCACTTACCCGGCAATTTCGATGACATCGACGACTTCGTCTACCCCTTGGTCCTGCTGGCCACGTTCGGCGACCGCCTGCAGACTTCTCTGGGCCTGCCCGGTACGAGCGAGAACATGAAGACCGCGTGGCACCACTGGGCTCAGGCGCTCTTCCGCCTCCTGGTACGCGAGTCCGGCCCCTTGGCCGGTGAGGCGTTCCCCGAAGACTGGGACGCGATGACCGAGTTCGCCGTGAAGTTCGATTCCAGGCCGTACGAGCAGACGGAGTTCGGCCATCGGGTGGCGACCTCGATGATGGACCACTTCGCCGACCGCTGGTTTCCCGCACCCTTGCGCGGCTTCGGCAGGGACGTGACCCGCTACCTCGCCGGCGAGCGGGTCTGCCGCCTCCACCGCATCGGCTGGATGAGCCCCCGTCGCGAGCGTGTCGTCCGTATCTTCCTCAAGTCCGCGTTCCGTGCCCAGCGCCTTCTGCCCGACTACCGCAAGCCGCTTCCTGAACGCCTTCGTCGTACCCGGC
Organism: Streptomyces cavernae; assembly: GCF_004023625.1. Lineage (GTDB taxonomy): Bacteria > Actinomycetota > Actinomycetes > Streptomycetales > Streptomycetaceae > Streptomyces > Streptomyces cavernae. The sequence goes on from NZ_RPDJ01000015.1 coordinate 185,734, forward strand.
GCAGACCCGATCAGCCGAACAGGACGTCGCTGTGACGCGGACATCACCAGATCGTTGGTGGGGCGAACGCCGCGCGGGCCGCGGTCGTGCTCTCCGTCATGCTCGCCGGTCGCGACCGCGTCAACATCCTGATCACTGACAGGCACCGCGGCCCAGCATTTCCGTGCCTCAGCCAGCGACGTCCCGGCCCGCGGACCGAGGCGAAGATCCGCTACGTGCACGTCAACGACCTCGCCGTCTTCGGCCCCACCCTGCACTGACCGTACGCTCTTCATGAGAAGGCGACTTTGCGTGCAGGGTTTTGTGGTAGATCACGAAATCGCAAGGAGTGGCCAGGCCGGGAGCCGACTCCGGATAGGACTCGTCGATCGAACCTGTGCGGGCCACCTGGTAGCCGATGCATTCATACCAGGCGGCCAGGAATTCCTTGGAGGGATGCGACCACTCACGCGGAACAAGCAACTGCAGCTGACATCGAGTCCGGCTTCCTGACCGTACTGTTCGGCGTACCGCACCAGTTCCCTGCCGATCCCTATGCCACGTCGCTTGGGAGCAGCAGCCAGCATGCCAAACTCGCAGAAACCATCGGAGAGTTGTTGGATCCGCACGCATCCGACGAGCTCATCGTGCAGCCATGCCACCGTGATCTCGTTCGCTTGAGTGAGTGATGTAACCTCCTGGCGGCTGGTCCGTGTTGTGCCAGGAACCCACAAACCTTCCTCGACCACTTCAATGGGCCGTGGCCTGGGGTCCCTTCGTCGATCTCCTGCCTCCCGGGTAGCCCGTCAGCACCAGCGTGAGCACACGCAGGTGCTGGCGTTGCAGCGTCGGCTGCTGCCCCGGACCGGCGGCGGCACCGTCGATATCGCCAGCGTCTGCCAGCCGGCGCCCGGCCGGTGTACCTGGTCCCCACCCGCAACGGCTGCGGCCTCGCCGGACCGCTGCGGCCGGTCCAGATCGGCCCACGCTGAAGACTCCGATCTCATGTCAGCGTTGACCTCGCTGATCCGAGCTGCTGCGGCTGCTGGCGGAGCGCGACGGGGGCGGTACTGCCCCAGAGCCTCCGCCCTTACCTGTCTGCACCCCTGAAACGGGGTTCTTGCCGACTTCCGCGCATGGTCTTGCCCGTCATGTGGCCATGGCTGTTCCTTCGTTGGCGGCGACCGCCCTCGCCAGCAGTTCTGGATCGGCCAGCGTGGCGGGGTGGCGCAGCATGTAGGAGACATTGTTGAACGCGCGCGTGACGTCCCCGTCGAGGACGGTGGCCGCCGTGATCTGTTCCATGGCCCACCGCTGCTGCCGTATGTCCTTCGGTACCTCCGTACCGTTCTGCGCGTCGAGGCGGGCCGCGTCACCCCCGGCGGAGACAGCCCAGGCGGCATCCACGACCACCTGCTGGAGACGGAAGAACTCCCGGGCGGCCGTGCCGAGATCGGGGCCACCGCCGAGGTACGAGGCCAGGCAGGAAGCGTGCAGCGCGGCGGAGCTCATGCCCTGGCCGTAGATCGGGTTGAACGAGGCCACGGCGTCCCCCACGCTGACCAGGCGTGCGGGAAAGCGGCTCACTTCGGCGAAGTGGCGCCGTCGGCTCTCGGCCTGGTGGTAGGTCACCACGTCGCCCATAACGGCGCCGGCGGTGGCCGTGGCGAAAACCGGGGGCAGTTTGGCGCAGGCCGCACGGAACTCGGCGACCGTCCGGCCGGGTCGGCTGTCGCCGTACCCCATCAGCATGACGATCCACTGCATTCCCTCGATCGGCTGCGCCGCCGCGACGGACACCCCGTCCGATGGGTACTGCGGCGTGAAGAGTGCCAGGGCGCCGGCCGTCTCGAGGTCGGCGAATTTCACCGGCCGATCGAACAGAGCCGTCGCGTAGTTGATGGGAGCTTCCAGCCGCTCAAGCCTCGGCTGGTCGTAACCGCTCTCCTTGAGCCAGCTCGACAGCCTGCTGGAACGTCCCATGGCGTCCACGACGAAGTCCGCGTCCAGCACCCCCGCGCCCCCGTCGCCCTGATCTTTGCCGGCGGCCGCGACGTAGCGGACGGCGCTCACGGCGTCGTCGCGGTACCGCAACCCGGTCACCCGCCCGCGCAGGACGGTCACGTTGGGGAGGGACGTGATCCGGTTCCGGATCAGGGCCTCCAGCAGGGGGCGCCCGATCGCGAGCAGGTGGCGGCCCTCGCCGTCCGGCACCTGGGGCACGCCGTTGAGGAGGGTGGTCCCCTGGTCGGGCACGAAGTTCGCGCCGCGGTCCTGCGCTTCCTTCGTGATCCCCGGAATCCACCGCTCCGCCCACTGTTGGCCTGCCGGGAGCAGCGTGTGCACCTGCTGGTTCTGAGGCACGCCGGGACGCGACCCGGTGTCCTCGGTCTCCGCGGAGATGTCGTCGGGCTCGATGACGACGACCCGGCGTGCGTGATCGGAGAGCACCCGCGCCGCCAGGAGCCCCGCGATGCTGCCGCCGATCACACATGCAGTGTCGAACAGCACGCGCACGCAGTCGGGCGGGTCGGCCTGGACGAGCTTTTCGAAGAGGGAGACCGTGGACTCGGTCATGAAACCTTCTCCCGTTGGTGAAGGAAGGCCCACGCGGAGCGGGTGCCCGGGCGTGGCCCGGCCCGGAGGGCCCGTGATGGCGGTGCCTGCCGGTCCCGGCGGGATGGCAGAACCCCTTGCGGCCACTCTCGTGCGCTCAGGCCGTCGAAGTCCTGTTCCTGCTGGCCACCCGTCTTGTACTTCTTTGCCAACTTAGGGAGTTGCGGGCACCCTCGCTGTCGTCGAGGCCCGCGCACGTACGCTGCTGCGGTGGACAGCACAGTCAGCACATCACTCTGGCGGGTGGGTGGCGCCTCGCCACCCGCGGTCGACATCGCCGTGCCCTACGCCGACGAAAAGCGGAACCGTGTGCTGCTCAGTGAATGGCGACGCCAGGCCGGCGAATCGTTACCGGCCCCTCCGTTGTCGCTGCCGCGGTACAGCGAAGGGACGTACCGGGTCCGTATCCACGCCCAGAAGCTGCTCGACATCCCCGTCGAGGACCAGTACAGCGACGCAGTCGCCGGGGGCACCGGCGGTCCGGACGGCCACCACGGGGACCTGATCGTCACGCACATCGTGCTCAGCGGCGAGTGGCGCTTCACCTCGCGCAACACGCGGTCCAGGGCGGCAGCCGGGACACTGTGTGTCCGCAGGAACGAGGAACCGTGGGACATGGAGGCCGTCCGGGGTACGCGAGCGGTCGCGGTGGGCCTGCCCGCGAGCGCGATCCGCTTCCCGTCTAACACCCTCGCCATCACCGCCGAGCAGACGTCCCCCGCCGCGCGGTTACTGCTCGCCCAGCTCCGTCTCTTCGCGGAGGTGGCGGACGAGCTCAGGCCCGCACAAGCCACGGCGGCACGCAACGCGACACTCGAGCTGTTCCAAGGGCTGGTGAACGACCAGGTCATGGACGACGCGGACTTCACGCCGGCGCTTCTCGAAGCGGCGACGGGCTACATCGAGGACCGTCTGCTCGACGATCCCGACCTGAATGCCCGAGCCATAGCCGAGGCGCTCCATGTGTCCGTCCGCACCCTCTACCGCGTGTTCGCCCAGGAGGCCACGTCGTCGGTCATGGCGTACGTCCGTGAACGACGCCTCGAACGTGCCAGGGCGGAACTCGTCTCCACACGCCTTACCGTGTCCGAGGTCGCCGCCCGCTGGCACTTCGCCGACGGCAGCCATTTCGTCAAGGCGTACAAGAAGCACTTCGGCGAAACACCGACCGCCGTCAGGCGGCGCTGACTGCTCCTACTGTGCGACATCCGCGAGTTCCTCTGAGCCCCGCCGAGTACCCGGCCATGGCCAGGGAGTTCTTCCTGCTTCGAGTGGCCTGCGGCCTCTGTCCCCGCTCCCGCCGGTCGGCCGCGGTCTTCCGGAAGTACAACGACCGCCCCGGACGGCGGATGCGCCGGTCACTCCTCGTCCTCGTCGTCCTCGACCGCGTCCGGGTCCCGCAGAGGACGCAGGCCCTGACCGGGGCCGCTGGCCTTGATGTTGAACAGGTAGCGGCCCAGGAAGTTGATGTGCCTGTCCTTGAGCGGGTAGAGCCGGGCGACGTCCTCGTCCCTGATGCCGTGGGCCCTCGGCGCGGAGCTGGGCAACAGCAGCGTCCAGGTAGCTGGTGTTCCACAGCACGACGGCAATGAGAACGAGCCCCAGACTGGCCAACTGATCTTCCTGGCCCTCGCGGTACGCCTGGCGGATCTGGCCCCGGCCGCCCTGGCAGACAGCGCGGACCTTGTTGCGGGGCCTGTTGTTGAGTGCCAGAGCAACAGCCTCGAGCTCGTCGGCTTCCCACCGCGGCAGGTCCCTGCCCTTTGGAAAGTACTGGCGCAAGAGGCCATTCGTGTAACTCGTCGGTGCCCCGTTGCCAGGGGCTGTGCGGGTCGGCGAAGTAGACCTGCAGCCCGGTGTCGACGGTCAGTTCCCGAACTGCAATGTCCGGTGTCCCCGGTGACCAGCAGATCGCCCTCGGTACCGTTGATCTCCCACAGGAAGTTGGTGGAACGGGCGAGCCCGCCGCGGAAGTGGACGAAGGCGACCGCGCCCGATTCGAGGGTTCCGGTCACTGCGATCTGGTCCTCGACGTTCATCGGCAGGCGCTGCCCGGTCCCCTCGTCGCGCACCTCGCTGCGCCGGGTGGCCGTTGTGGCGCTGAGCTCGGTGAACTCGCCCAGCATTTTTCGAGGCGAGTCCGTCGAGGGTGTGGCCGAACGGCTTGCGCTCTCGGCTCCAGGAGCGCTCCTCAGTGGCCCGTGCGATTCCCTGCCCACACCGGGGGAATTCGGCCCGCCCATGGGCTTGCCTGTTCGATTTGGCCGGCGAGACGGAAGAGGCGGCTTTCTTGGCCGTATCCGGCGGCGAGAACTGCATACCGATCGGAAGCCCCGTCTCGGCGTCGGCCGTCACCGGCACGGACATGGCGGGCGTGCCCGCCATGTTGAACGGCATGCATCGCCGCCCCCTCAAGTCGCTGACCGAGTGTCCGCGCGGCTTTGCGCCGGCTGGGTCACCCGCACCGGTCGGCGCATGACGGCCCGTCGACTCCAGGGCCGTTGAGTCCGGCACCGTTGACGAAAAAGAGCGTGTCGCCCAGCAGGGAAGAGTCTGCGGTCCGGCCAGTACTCCTGGCCGGACCGCAGAGGCCGCAGAAGCGTCATGGCCCAAGTTGCCGTTCTTGACGGCGGCTCCGACCGGCTCCCGCTCAGAACGGGTACCGCTCGATCTTCGCCTGCGCGGTCACCCACTGCACCTCGGTGAAGGTGTCGAGGTTGGCTCCGCCGCCGAAGCGACCGCCGGCCGCGGACGCCTTGGCGCCGCCGAAGGGCGCCACGGCCTCGTCGTCCACGGTCTGGTCGTTGATGTGGACGGCGCCGGACTCGATGCGTTCGGCGAGTTCCAACGCACCGAACACGTCCTCGGTGAGGATGGCGACCGACAGGCCGTACTCGGAGCGGTTGATCAGTTCGATGGCCTCCTCGACGGTTTCGTAGACGGAGACGGGGGCGACCGGGCCGAAGACCTCGTCGGTGTACGCGGGCGCGTCGTGAGGAACGTCGGCCAGGACGGTGGGCCGGTAGAACAGCCCGTCGAAGCTTCCGCCCGCAGCCAGACGCGCACCCTGGGACACACTGCGGGTGACGATGTCGTGGACCCTGTCACGCTGGCGCTCGTCGATGATCGGGCCGAGCATGTTCTGAGGATCGGTCGGGTCGCCGACGGTGATGGCCCCGGCCTTCTCCGCGAGCTTGGCCACGTACTGCTCGGCGACGGAGGCGTGCACCAGGTGGCGCCCCGTGGTCATGCAGATCTGTCCCTGGTGCAGGAAGGATCCCCAGGCTCCGGCCGACGCAGCCGCGTCGAGGTCGGCGTCGGGGAGCACGAGGAGGGCGTTGTTCCCGCCGAGTTCCAGGTGCACCTTCTTCAGCAGGGGCCCGGCGGCGGCACCGATCGCGCGGCCTGCGGCCGTCGAGCCGGTGAAGGATATGCAGGGCACGCCGGGATGGGTCACCAGCGTCTCACCGACATCGGCGCCGCCTGGCAGTACGTGCAGGAGCCCTTCGGGTAGCCCTGCCTCGGCCAGGAGCTGGGCGAGAGCCAGTCCTCCCGAGACCGGGGTGCGCGGGTCGGGCTTGAGGATGACGGCGTTGCCCAGGGCGAGCGCGGGTGCCACCGAGCGGATGGAGAGGATGGAGGGAAAGTTGAAGGGCGATATGACCCCGACCACCCCGAGGGGGACCCGGCGGGCGAGCGACATCCGTGGCCGTGTACTGCGGAGCAACTCGCCGTAGGGCTCCGCGGCGAGGGCGGCGGCCTGGAAGAGCTCGGAGACCACCAGACCTGTCTCGAAGGCGGCCTTGCCCGCTCCCGACCCGGCCTCGGGAACGAGCCAGCGCACCAGACGGTCGGGGTCGCTCTCCAGGGCGAACGCCGCCCTGCGGAATACCTCCGCCCGCTGGTCGTAGGGCAACCGGGCCCAGTCCCGCTGGGCCTTAGCCGCGCGTTCGACGGCTCGGTCGACGTCGGCGGGGGAGGCGGCGCCGACCGTGGCGAGCGGCCCGCCGGTGGCCGGTGCCGTCACTTCGAGGGTCCCGCCGTGGCCCTGGATCCAGGTGCCGTCGAAGATCCTGCCGTCCCATGGCAGGCGGTCGGGGGCTGACGAGGTCTCAACTGTCGTGGTCAAGGTGGTCTCCGGGGTCGGTGCGGCTCAAGGGGGCGGCTCAGTGCCTGTCGCTGAGGGCGGACACGCTTTTGTCGAGGACGGCCTGGTCGGCCCAGCTGCCGTGGAAGCCGAACGGCACCCGCACGGGCAACCGGACCTGGGCCAGCGGCTCTGCGACGAGGTCGGAGGCGTCGTGGATCAGCAACTCGCTCAGACCCGTCTCGGGGTTCCACCACAGGGTCAGCAGATAGCCGTCGTTCTCACTGGCCGGGTTGTCACGGGGGACGAACACCGGCTCGCTGGGGCTGGTGAGCGGGTGCGGTCCCTCGACGACGGTCGTGGAGTCCTTGAGGTAGTCGTGTACGGCCAGGCCGTCGGTCATGGTCTGCGGCGCCAGGTCGCGGGTGGTGACGAAGTAGCCGTAGCGGTGCCGGCGGCCGACGTAAGCGTCGTTGATCTTCGGGAATTCGCCGGCGACGCCGGAGACGCGGCGGTCACTGACCTTTCCGGTCGCCGTGTCGATCCGCCACTGCCATGAGTAGCCCGGGGGGAACCACTCGTGGGAGCCGAGCGGGGTGAGCGCGTCGGCGGGGCTGCCGATGCGGGAGATCCGGTGCATGTCGATGACGACCTCGTCACCGGTCTCGTAGGCGTTGTAGAAGTGTGTGGGCGCGAGCATGCCGCCGGCTTCGTACCACTTCACCTCGTGGGTACGACGGTCCATGAGCACGATCTGGGTGCCGTGCGGCAGCACCGACTCGTCCCAGACCACGCCGGGGCGGCCCTGGGCGATCAGGTCGAGACGGAACAGGTTGGGCGCGACGAAGAAGATCGCGTAGTTCTCGCTCACGACGAAGTCGTGCATGAGTGCCGGGATGCCGATGTCGATGGTGTGGGAGTCGATGACCTGCCCGGTCCGGACATCGGCGCGGTACCAGGTGATGACGGGGCCGGTGGCGGCGAAGAACAGCAGGTCGCCGGTGGCCGGGTCGGTCTTGTAGTGGGCGGTGCACAGGACGTCGATGCCGCCGTGGAAGTCGTAGGCGCCGTACGTCTCCAGCGTCTGCGGGTGCATCGCCGTCGGCAGACCGCCCTCGAAGTAGACGAGCAGGTGGTCGTCGAAGATGCCCACATTGGTGTTGGCCACGTTCTTCGCGGGCGGGGCGCCCTTGGGCAGTCGCCCGGGCGTGCCGCCGTTGACGAAGCCGCTGTAGACGGCCTCGCCTTGCTCGACCTCGAACTTCATCGAATCCGTCGCCACCCAGCCGGTACGGAAGGCCGCTTTGCCGTCCCGCAGGTAGAGCGCGGCCACCATCCCGTCGCCCTCCCACCAGTGGTAGCGGTCCAGGTTGCGGGGCTGGAAACGAGGGTTGGAGGAGATGCGGAACAGCGCGCCCACGAGATCGTCCGGGATGGTGCCCTTCACGGGCAGGTCGTAGCCGTGGCTCTCCTCCGCCCACGGGGAGAAGGGGCCGTGCAGCCACTTGTTCTCCGTCGGCCAGTTCTGGGTGGGGCCGGCAGGCTGAGCCTGCGGCGCAACGGACATCGGTGTGGTCGCGACCACGGGGACGGACGGGGTGCTCATGAAGTCCCTTTCATGAAGTCCCCCTCGGCGGGGAACAGCCTCTTCGCCGGGGCTCTTCGGCTCATGGGCCGCTCCGCTGCCCGGTGGGCACCACTTCGTGCCCGGCCCGGTCATCTTCGGATGTCGTCCTGCGCGTGTCCTCGGCGCCGTACGACAGATTCGCGCCCCGGCTTTGTCGTCGCGGAGCAGTCGGGGCCCGCGGTCAGGGGGTGATGACCCGGCTGATCTCAAGCGCCAGGAGCAACGGCAGATGGTCCTGCGGCAGGGGGCGGCCCATCAGCTCTTCGGCCCGCTTGACCCGGTAGGCGACGGTGGTGGGCGCCACGAAGAGGTCCTCGGCGGCCAGGCTGCGGCTCCGTCCGTGCGCCAGGTACAGACGCAGCGTCTCCCGGATCACGGCAACCTTCGGGTCGGGGACGGCCAGCGGTCCCAGCACATCGCGCATATAACGCTCGGCGTGCTCTGCGTTGGCGGTCAGCAGGGACAGCACAGCGATGTCGGCGTAGGCGTACGTGCCCGGGTTGCCGAGTGCCTGTGCCACCCGCTGGGTCTCCCGGGCCGCCAGGTGGCTGGCGCGGAAACCCTGGTTGCCCCTGGCCTGCGGCCCCAGCGCCGTGTAGACACCGCCGGCGCAGCGTGCTGTCGGCGCCGTACCTTCGCGGATCAGGGCGGCGAGATCCGCCGGCGGTTGCCCGGGCCAGCTCAGCCATACCCATACCTCGGACGTGCCGGTAGGCAGGACGAGGGAGCGTACGGCCTGTGACGCGCCGACGAGATCGGTGGCGAGCCGGTGCAGCGGCGCGGACGAGACCTGCGCCTCCTCCCCGTCGGCCGTCCACAGGATGGCGGCCATATGGTGGTGGCCGAGGTCGAGGCCCAGGGTGTTCTCCACGGCGGTGGGGTCGGCGGGTCGGCCGGCGAGCAGGTCCTCCACGAGCTTGCGGCGGGCCGCCGTGCGACTGCCCGCCCAGTGCTCCCGCTCCGCCGCGTACTGCGTGGTGAACGCCGTGGTCAGCTCTTCCACGTAGGCGAAGGACAGGCGTGCGACACGCTCGCTCTCGTCGGGCCGGCGGTCGGCTTCGACGAGGAGCCGCAGTGCGGCGAGCAGACGTTCGTAGGTGTGCACGTGAGAGGTCCACACGGCCCGCAGGATCCGGTCCAGCGATACGCCCCGGTGCACGAGATCACGGTTGCCGTCGACCGCCTCGGGCGGGACGGCGATGAGGTCCGGGGGAGTGTCGTGGAGCAGCCCCCGCAGGATCGCGATGCAGCACGCCTCCGCCGACCGGCGTGCCGTCCGCAGCCCCACTGGTCCGTCGGCGATCTCGGGAGACTGCCGGACGAACTTCTCGGCGGCCCCGGCGGCCGTCTCCACCGCCCAGGCCACGGGACCGGGGCCCAGATCGGCTTCGGCCTCGGCGACGGTCGCGGGGGAGGAGGCCGGTGCCGGGCCGAGCGTGTCGCCGTCCGGCCGCAATCCCAGCAGCCACTCACCCGCGCTCGTCATGACGGCCACCTCGCTCGCCTCGCTCATCCGCAGTCCATCATCCTCTGGCCACGGCACCCCGCGGGATCCTGCTGGTCATCCGTGTGCGGCCGGGGCGGGTCCGAGCGGGGCGCGGTCGAACAAGGGAGCCAGCAGCTCGCGTGCCCGTTCCGGAGTGATGACGTCCGCCGGGTCCATCTTCTCGATGCGGCGGCTTCCGGTGTCCTCGTAGATGTGCTCGCCGATCAGGCGGCAGTCCGCGTCGTACGGCCAGAACGACGCCATGTAGTGGGTGAGTTGATAGTAGGCGTCCGGGTCGTCGATGTCCTCGCCCTGCTCGGCCAGGACACGGCCGGGGAGGTGGTGGCCGAAGAAGGACTCGATGGCCAGGCCCCAGTCCGCTACGGCCACGTGGTCGGTGATCGGCCCGAAGACGTTGGCGCGCGCGTCGGTGATGCCCGCGTAGAACGCGCCGATCTCGGCCCTGCCGCGTAGGTGGAGCGAGGTGCCGTTCTCGTTGATGCGGTAGACGGGCTCGTCGACGATCATGTCCGGCTGGAGGATCTCCCGCCAGCGCCCGGAGACCTCCAGCAGCGCGTGCCTGCGGAAGTTCAGCAGGATCGCCCTGTGCCGCGGGTTCTCCGTGACCGCGAGGAGAGCGTCGGGCTCCTTGACGACGTCGCGTACGTCGAAAACGTTCATGCCGGTGCCTTTCGAGCCGAGTGGTTCAGGGGCGGATCTGCATGGGGTCGCTGGCGTCGACGCCGCCGTCGATGACGTGGACGGCGCCGGTGATGTACGGCGCCTCGTCGCTCAGCAGGAAGGCGACCAGGGCGGCGACCTCGGCGGTCGTGCCCATGCGCCCGAGCGGGCCGTGCTTGTGCAGTGCGGTGAGCGCCGGCTCGCCACCCAGTGCTTCCGTGAGGGGCTGCTGCATCGGTGTCTCGATCAGCCCCGGTGCGATGACGTTCACCCGTACCCCGAGCGGGGCTCCCTCGATCGCGGCGCTGCGGGCCAGGCCGATCACGGCGTGTTTGCTCGCCGTGTACGCCACGATCGCGGCGCTCGCCCGCAGCCCGGCCAGGGAACTGGTGACCACCACGGCGCCGGGCCGGGCGGTGGCACGAAAGTGACGCAACGCGTCGCGCAGACCGAGGAACACACCGCGCTGGTTGACCGCGACGACCCGGTCGTAGTCCGCCGCGTCGAGATCGGCGAACGATCCGAAGGGGCCGGAGATCCCCGCGTTGAGGTGGAACAGATCGACACCGCCGAAGTGGTCGACGGCGGCCCGGAGGTAGACCGCAGCGTCGGGCTCCTGCGACACGTCGGCCGTGATGGCCAGTGCCTGCGGCCCGCACTGTGCGGCGACGGCGGACACGGCGTCCTCGTCGCGGTCGACGAGGGCGACCGAGCAGCCCTCGTCGGCGAGGCGCCGCGCGGTGGCCGCCCCGATCCCGCTGCCGGCGCCGGTCACCAGCGCCACGCGTCCGGTCAGCCCAGCGAAGGACATATCGGCCGCTCCTCAACTCTTAGAAGTCCCGTTATTTAGGACTGGTTTTTCGATGGGAGGGACACTAACCTGCGTCCACACGTCGGTCAACGACATGGAAGGAGTCGCGAAGGTGAGTACTTCGGACACCGCGCTGACCGTGCGGGGACTGGGAAAGAACTTCGGCGGTGTGACGGCGCTCGAAGGTGTCGACCTCGCCGTGCGCCGTGCCGAGGCCGTGGCGGTCATCGGGCCGAACGGGGCCGGAAAGAGCACCCTCCTCAAGCTGATCGCCGGGGTGCACCGGCGGGATTCGGGAAGCATCCATCTCGGAGACCACCGGTTGGACCGGTTGCCGCCGCACCGCATCACCAGGCTGGGCGTGGCTCTGGCCCACCAGGTCCCCCGGCCCTTCCATGGCCTGTCCGTCCGCGACAACGTGCGGATCGGGGCCATGGCTGCAGGGCCGCCCATGCGCGGGCCGGAAATCGCTGACCTGCTGGCCCTGTGCCGTCTGGACACCAAAGCAGCCCGTTCCGCGGACTCGCTGCGCGTCCTGGATCTGAAACGACTGGAGGTCGCGCGGGCGCTGGCCACCCGGCCGCGGGTGCTCATGCTCGACGAGGTGGCCGCGGGGCTGGTGGGCCGCGAACTCGACGAGGCGATCGACCTGATTCGCCAGGTCCATGAGCGAGGCACCACCGTGATCCTTGTAGAGCACATCGAACGGGTCGTCCGCGAGATCGTCGACCGCGTTCTGGTGCTCAACTGGGGGCGTCCGATAGCGCACGGCACTCCGGCGCAGATTGCTGTCGACGAGCAGGTGCGCGCGGTCTACCTCGGCGACAGCTCTTCACCGGGCGGCAGCGCTACCGCCCGTTCTCCTAGCGCTAATCAGGACATGCGGAGCGTAGAGCAGGACACCGCAGTCACCGCCTCTCAGCGCGGCACCGACGACGTGCTGGTCCTGGACGGAGTCACCTCCGGATACGGCGACATGGTGGCCCTACGGGACTTCTCACTGCGCCTGGGGCGCGGACAGATCGTCACCGTGCTCGGGGCGAACGGCGCGGGGAAGTCCACGCTCTGCGGCACCCTCATGGGCACCGTCGCCACCCGTACCGGCCGCATCACGGCGTTCGGCCGGGACATCACCCGCCTGCCGGCGCACGAGCGGGCCCGCCTGGGCATCGCGTACTGCCAGGAGGGCCGCCGCGTCTTCGGCGATCTGACCGTCGCCGAGAACCTGCGACTCGGCGCCCCGCTCTCGCTGGGCAGGGGCGAGGTGGAAGGCCGGATGGAGCGGGTGCATACCGTGTTCCCCGTGCTCGCCGAACGCGCGGGGCAGCGCGCGGGCACGATGTCCGGCGGGCAGCAGCAGATGCTCGCCGTGGGACGCGCCCTCATGGCGGATCCGTCCGTGCTGATCTGTGACGAGATCTCGCTGGGCCTGGCCCCTGTCGCCATCGACGCGTTGTACCGGGCACTCGCCGAGATCAACGCCCAGGGCGTGGCGATCCTGCTCGTCGAGCAGAACGTCAAGCGTGCCCTGGGCATCTGCGACCACGCGGTCGTCCTCTCCCGGGGACGCGTCTCCTACCAGGGCGGATCGGCCGGCCTGCTGGACGACGCGGACCTGGACGCCGCCTACTTCGGCACCGACACCACGGATGCCCCTGCCTCCACCGGAGCCTCGCACTCGGGCTCGCCCGCACGCACCACTGGAGAACCCTCATGAGAACAGTCAGACCGTCCCTGCGCCTGGCCTGCGCCACCGCCTGCGCCGCGTTGCTCGTGGCCGGCTGCGCCGGCAACGACACATCGAGCGCGAGCAGCGCGAGCAGCAGCGGCCCCATCGTGATCGGCACCAGCATCTCCCTGTCCGGCACCACGGTGCTGACCTCGATCAAGGATGGCTACCAGCTCGCCGTCGACAAGGTGAACGCGGCCGGCGGAGTCAAGGTGGGCGGGGTCAAGCGCAAGATCAAGCTGGTCGTGCTGGACAACCGGAGCGACACCAACACGATGGTGCAGCAGGTCCGCTCCCTGGTGCTCAGCGACCACGCCGTCGCCCTGCTGGGCTCCTGCTGTCAGCAGAACATCGACATGCAGGGTCAGGCCGACGCGCTGAAGACCCCCCTGATCATGGGCGCCCTCCCTGTGGAACTTCTGCCCGCGGGCAAGGGCTACGCCTGGAACTCCTTCCAGTCCCTGACTGACGGCGCCGACAAGTTCTACGAACTCGCCGCCACAGCGTCCACCAATAAGAAGATCCTCATGGTCAGCACCAATGACGCCCAGGGCAAGGCCACCGGACAGCTGTGGGGCGGGCTGGGCAAGAAGGCCGGTTTCACCGTCGCCTCCAGCAAGGCGGTGCCGGGCGGCACCACGGATTTCTCCGACGTCATCCAGTCCGGCAAGTCCACCGGTGCTCAGATACTCATCGCGAACATGACACCACCGGACTGCTTCGCCATGTGGAAGCAGATGAAGGCGCTGGCGTACAAGCCGAAGCTCGCCATCGGCCTGCAGTGCGCCCAGACCCCTGGCTGGAGTTCCCTGGGCTCGCTGGGCGACGGCACCCTCGTCCAGCTGAACTGGACGGATTCCGCGGGACTGCCGGACACCCGGATGATCGTCGACAAGTTCGCCGCGAAGTACCCCGCCCTCAACGATCTGGGCTCGGTCGCGCTCGGCTACCACGAGGCCGAACTCCTGATGAGCGCCATCTCCCGGTCCGGCACCGCCACCCCCGCCGCCATCAACAAGGCCCTCGCCATCACCGACATGTCGTCCGCTCTGGGCCCCGTGAAGTTCACGGACAACAAGAGCACCACACCGTCCTTCATCGGGCAGTGGGAGAACGGCAAGATCCAGCAGGTCTGGCCGGCCAAGGGTGCCATCCCCCTGAAGTCCCTCTCCGGCCTGCGCTGAACCGTCCGCCGAAACGGCAGAAGGGAATCGAGACATGAGCCTGGACGTGCTGGCCGCCGGCATTCTGGCCGGCGGTCTGTACGCCCTGATCGGCCTGGGGATCTCCCTGGTCTTCGGGGTGCTCGGACTGATGAACCTCGCCCACGGCGAACTCGTCATCGGCGGCGCCTACCTGGCCTCGCTGCTCGTGGTCGACGCCGGCTGGGATCCGCTCGCCGCGCTGCCGCTCGCCATGGCCACCATGGCGCTGATCGCCTACCCGCTGCAGCGCTATCTGCTCACGCCCCTGCTCAGGGACAGCAAGAGCGCCCCGCTGGTGGCCACCTTCGGCCTCTCACTGCTCGGGCAGGCGCTCTTTCAGGCCGCCTTCGGAACCCACCCCAAGGCGCTGCCCGCCTCCTACGCCGACACCGGTCTGTCCATGCTCGGCGTACGGGTCCAGACCGTCTACGTCATCGCCTTCGGGCTCACCGTCGTGCTGTGCGCCGCGACCCACCTGGTGCTCACCAGGACACGGGCCGGCAGCGCGGTGCGGGCGGCCTCAGCTGATCCCGGCACCGCGGCGGTACTAGGAATCGACGTCAACCGCGTCTACGCCATGACCTTCGCCGGTGCGGCGGCGCTCGCCGCGGCCGGCGGAGTGCTCACCGGCGTCGCGCAGAGCTTCACCCCCAGCAGCGGCCTGCCGCTGCTGCTCACCGGCTTCGCCGTGATGGCCCTCGCGGGCATCGGCAGCGTGGGCGGCGTGCTGGCGGCGGGCGTGGCGCTGGGCGTTCTCCAGTCCGTCAGCGTCAGCCTCTTCGGCGGCGGCTGGCGCGACGTGGTCGTCTACCTGGCCTTCTTCCTCGTCCTCGCGGTCCGCCCGCAGGGCCTGTTCCGAAAGGCGCATGCCGCATGACACCCACGCCCACCCTGCGGCGCTGGTGGCCCGCGCTCGCCCTGCTTCTCGCCACCTTGGTCTGCTTCGCGCTCGGAGGCGTGCTCGACCACGGGGCCCTCGACCTCGGCGTCACCCTGCTGTGCTACCTGGCCATCGCCCAGGCGTGGAACGTGCTCGCCGGCTTCGGCGGCCTGGTCTCGCTGGGTGCCGCGGCCTTCGTCGCGGCCGGCGGCTACGCAGCCGCGCTGCTGCTCGTCCACACCGGCCTGAGCTGGCCCCTGGCCGTAGTGGCGGCGCCGGTCGCCGCCATGCTGCTCGCCCTTCTGCTGTCCGCCGCGCTGCTGCGCCTGCGCGGCGACTACTTCTCCATCGGCACCCTGGCCATCGCCATCGCTCTCCAGGCACTGATCCGCAACTGGGACTGGGCGGGCGGTGCCAGTGGTGTCTCCCTGCCCGTCGACTCCGTGCCCAGCGGCGGCAACCTGTTCCAACTCGCCGTGATCGTCGCGGCGCTGGCCATGGCCCTCACTCTGCACGCGCGGCACAGTGACTTCGGGCTCCGGCTGGCCGCGATCCGCGACAACGAACCGGCCGCCGCCGGACTCGGTGTTGCCGTCCGCCGCCACCAGCTCGCCGCGCTGCTCCTCTCCAGCGCGATCACCGGACTGGCCGGGGCGGTGGTCGCCTTCCAGTTCGTCGTCATCTCCCCGGACGGTGTGGCCGGCGTGTCCTGGAGCCTCAACGCCGTGCTGATGGCTGTGGTCGGCGGAGCCGGCACCGTGCTGGGCCCGCTCCTGGGCGTGGTCGTCGTCTATTACGGCCTCACCCGCGGACTGCAGAATGAGCAGACGCTTTCTCTGGTGATCGAGGGCGTCCTGCTCATCCTCATCGTTCGTTTCGCCCCGCAGGGCGTGTGGCCGATGTTGTGCAGGGTCGCCCGACGACTGCTCGGCCGACGCTCCCCGAGCGGTCGGCCGACCGCCGACCGCGGTGACGAGGAAGAAACCGTCCCTTCGGGGACCGAGCCTCTCGCCGTGGACCTCGCATGAGTACCGGGGAGTTCACCGGTCGTACCGTCTTGATCACCGGGGGCGGCGGCGGTATCGGGTACGCCACCGCGGAGCTGCTGACCGAGCGCGGGGCCACCGTGGTCGCCTTGGGGCCGGACGATCCGGGTCTCGAAAGGGTCGCAGGTCTGCCCCGGACGACAGCCGTTCCGGGCGACGCCGCCGACGAGAACGACGTACGGCGCGCGGTCGACACCGCGCTCCTGGACGGTGGGCGACTCGACGCCGTGGTGTGCTGCGCCGGCCTCGGTACCTTCGGCACAGTCCTGGACTCGGAGCCCGGCTGGCGGGACACGCTGCGGGCCAACCTGGACACCGCCTACGTGACGACCCGCAGCGCGCTTCCCGCGCTGATCGACACCGGCGGTGCCGTGGTGCTCGTGTCCTCACTCGCGGGGACGCTCGCCGTGCCCGCCGCCGCCGCGTACACCACCTCCAAACACGCCCTCATCGGACTCACTCGGTCGTTGGCCGCCGACTTCGGCCCCCTCGGGGTCCGCGCGAACGTGATCTGTCCCGGCGCCGTGCGCACCCCGATGCTCGACCGCGTGATGGACGAGCTCGGCTCCCGGTCCGGCCAGGACCGGGAAACCGCCTACCGACGTGCCGGATCGCTGGTGCCGCTGCGCCGTGCAGCGGAACCGTCGGAGATCGCCGAGGCCATCGCGTTCCTCGCCGGGCCGCGCTCGGCGGTCGTCACCGGCGCCGTACTCATGGCGGACTGCGGTGTCTCCGCGGTGGACCTGAGCCTGTCACCACTCGACCAGAACCCGTCCTGACAACAGACAATCCAGTCCTGAAAGGGAGATACCGAAAATGATCACTGGCCTCGGGCACACCGGTTTCTGGGTGTACGACCTGGAGCTGATGCGCGACTTCTACAGCCGCGTGATGGGGTTGACCGTCACCGACGAGGACGAGGAACGGGGGATCGTCTTCCTGTCCGCCCGCCCCGACGAGGAGCATCACGAGTTCGTGCTCCAGCGCGGTCGCACGGCACCCGACGGAGCGAAACTCACACACCAGGTCTCCTGGCGGGTGGACTCCCTGGAGTCGGTCATCGACTTCCACCACCGCTTTCGTGCCGAGGGCATCGAGGTCCAACAGGAGGTCACCCACGGCAACGCGATCGGGATCTACTTCTTCGATCCGGAGGGCAACCGCAACGAGGTCTACCTGCGGCTGGAGCGGGACGTGCGCCAGCCCTTCCGTAAAACGATCGACCTCGACCTGCCGCCCGAGGAGATCCTCGCCGAGTCCGAGCGGCTACTGACCGAAGGAGGGCCCGCGTATCAGCCCGTCCAGTGAGTTCGCCGCCCCGTCCCGACGACCACAACGGAGCCCCACTTGATGAGTGAACCGGCATCGGGAACCAGCCCTCCACCGGGTCAGGCGCAGACCACCGCCGACCCCGCCGTGCTGATCGTCGGCGCGGGCCCCGTCGGCCTGACCGCGGCCCACCTGCTCGGCTCGCTGGGTGTACGGGTCCTGTTGGTCGAGCGCAACACCACCACCAGCGACGCGGCCAAGGCGATCAGCCTGGACGACGAGTCGCTGCGCACCCTGCAGTCCGCGGGCCTGTCCACCGCGGTGTACCCGATCATCGTGCCCGGTACCGGCACGAGGTACTTCGGCGTGGGCGGCCGCCCACTGGTGCACGCCCGAGGCAGCGGTGATCGGCGCTTCGGCCACCCCTTCAAGAACCCGTTCGCCCAGCCGGACCTGGAGCGGGTGCTCCAGGCAGAACTGGCCCGTCACCGGCACGTCGAGGCCCGCTTCGGCACCCGGCTGGTGGGGCTGGCACAGCACGCCACCCATGTCCGCGTCTCCCTCAGCACCGGCGGTGCCGCCGAGGACCTGGACGTCTCCTACGTACTCGGGTGCGACGGTGGACGCAGCACCGTGCGCCGGCTGTTGTCCGTTCCCATGCGGGGGCGCAGCTTCCCCGACGACGTGTGGCTCGTGCTGGACACCCTGGACGACCCGCACCGCGAGCGATACGGCATGCACATCGGTGACCCCTCTCGCCCCACAGTGATCGTGCCCGGCCGCGACGGCCGCTGCCGCTACGAGTTCCTGCTGCGGCCCGGCGAGAGTGCGGCCGGTCAGGAGCCGCCGTTCGATCTCGTGCGCCGGCTCCTCCAGCCCTTCCGGGAGATCACTCCGAGGCAGATGGAGCGGGCCGTCGCCTACAGCTTCCACGCGCTGCTCGCCGAGCGACTGCGGGTGGGCCGTTGTTTCCTGCTGGGCGACGCCGCGCACATGATGCCGCCGTTCGCCGGACAGGGCCTCAACTCCGGCATCCGGGACGCTGCCAATCTGTGCTGGAAGCTGACGGAGGTTCTGAACGAGCGGGCTGGCGACGCCCTCCTCGACACCTACGAAGTGGAACGCCGACCGCACGCCCAAGCGGTGATCGACCTGTCCGTCCGGCTCGGCCGGACCGTCATGACCACCAGCCGCCCGCGTGCACACCTGCGGGATCTGTTGGTGCGCGCCGCACTACTGACCGGCCCTGGACGCCGCTACCTCACCGAGATGCGCTACCGTCCGGACACCCGGGCACGGACCGGAGCCGTCGTCCGGCCCGGCAAACGAGTTCACCCGCTCGTCGGCACGGTGCTTCCGCAGCCGCGCCTACTGCTCGGTCCCAGCTACCGACTCGTCCTCCTCGACAATGTCCTCGGCACTGGCTGGAGTCTCCTGGGCGTGGGACTCACCGAAGCCGACTGGACCTCGGTCAGAGAAGTCGGCCTCCCACCTGGCACCGAGGTTGATGTGGTCATCGGTGACCTGGCACTCGGCCGCGCCACCGAACGGCCCGCGATCACGGATGCCGACGGTGGCCCCCGGTCCTTTCTCCAGGACCTGGCCGGGCACTTCGTACTCGTACGTCCCGACCGGATGGTGGCCGCCGTCTTCCCTCCCGACCAGGCGGGCCGGGTCGAGGTGGAGCTACGGCGTTCGACCGGCACCCGCGCCTCCCGCCCAGCCACCCCCGAGACACCGCAATCCCAAGGAGTACGCCGATGAGGCTCAGCACGGTCCGTCTCGACGACGGGAACCGCACCACGACCGCCGCTCGTCAGGACGGCGACGAATTCGTCCTGCTTCCGTACACCGACGTCGGCACGCTGCTCGCCTCTGGAGCCGACTGGCGGGAACGAGCCTCCTGGAACGGGGACCGGATCCCGCGGGACAGCGTCTCCCTCGCTCCGACCGTCCCGCACCCGAACAAGATCGTCTGCTTGGGACTGAACTACGCCACCCATATCAGGGAGATGGGTCGCCCGACCCCGGCGCACCCCACCCTCTTCGCCAAGTACGACGGCTCCCTGATCGGTGCCCGCGACGACGTTCACATGCCACCGGTCAGCGACGACGTCGACTGGGAGGCCGAACTCGGCGTCGTCATCGGCCTGGGAGGCCGCCATCTGTCGCGTGAGGAAGCACTGGAGCACGTCGCCGGGTACACGGTCGCCAACGACGTCACGGTCCGGGACTGGCAGCACCGCACCAGGGAGTTCCTCGCCGGCAAGACCTTCGAGGGCACCACTCCGGTAGGGCCCGTCCTCGTCACGCCGGACGAACTCCCGTCCGGCGCCTCCGGGCTGGCCATCGAGTGCGCCGTCGACGGCCAGACCATGCAGAAGTCCAACACCGCAGACCTGCTCTTCGACGTCGCCGACATCATCGCCTACGTCAGCACCATCATCACGCTGCTGCCCGGCGACCTCATCCTCACCGGTACCCCCGGCGGCGTGGGCGCGGGCCGGGACCCCAAGGTGTTCCTGCGCCCCGGGCAGGAACTCGTCACGACCGTCGAGGACATCGGGGAACTGCGCAACACCGTTGTCAAGGACCACCGGTGACATGCCCCCCACCGACCCGCCCCCAGCCGCTAGAGTGTCCGGCATGTCAGGAACAGTGTCCCCCAGCTACCGCGAGCGTAACTCCACGGCCGACCGGGCCCTCGACATCCTGACCATGTTCGACGACAACCAACTCGTCGTCTCCGGAACGGCCGTGGCGGAGCGGCTGGGTGTGGCCCGCTCCACCGCGTACCGCTACCTCCAGAGCCTGGTCGCCGGGCGTTTCCTCGAAGAGGCGCCCGGCGGCGGCTTCCGGCTCGGCCTGCGGGTCCTGGAGATCGCCCGGCTGGCCCGCCGCAGCTACGGCCTCTCCGAGGTCGCCCTGCCCTTGATGGAGGCACTCGCGGCCGAGGTGCAGGAGACCGTCCTGCTCACCCGCCGCGCCGGCGACCTCGTCGTCTGCGTCGACCGCGCGGAGAGCGAGTCCCGCGCGGTCCGCATCTCCTACGAACGCGGCAGCACCCTCCCCCTCAACGCCGGAGCTGCGGCTCTCGTTCTGCTGGCCTGGAGCCCCGAGGACGAGGCTCGCCGGCTGTTGGCGGCTGCCGAGCTGCGCCGTTTCACTCCATCCACCCTCACCGATGTCGATGCGTTGATCGAACGTATGGGCCGCATCCGCAGACTCGGCTACTCCGTCACCCGCGGCGAACTCGACCTCGACGTCGTGGGTGTCTCCGCGCCGATCCGGAGTCAAGGTGGACAGGTCGTGGCGGCGGTGAGCGTGGCGGCCTTGGCTTCCCGCCTCTACCCCGAGGCGGAGGCCGAGGTCGCCCAGAAACTGCTGACCACAGCGGCGGAAATCAGCGAGCGCCTGGCCCTGGCCGCTGCCTGAGGCCGCATCGGTCGGCGCCGACGGCTCCGGCGGAATTGTTGAACTCCGTTGGTTTTACTGTGCCTTGGGAAAACAGGTATTGAGGTGGCTCTGGCCTCGCGAGTGGCACCACCACCTCTCTCGCTCCGAAGTGCCTCCCACCTCGAACGGAGTTACCGCGACAGGGTGTCATGTCATGAACGGGCTCAATATGTGCGCTCGCTGCCGTCTTAGGGCTTGCCGGGAAATAACTTGCGTGCTCCAGGTCTTGACACCGCAGCTCAGGAGCGATGCTCGCCGACGAATTATTTATCGGCGAGCCCTTAGGGGTCCTTGCACTATGAGCGTCCGATGAGGTCGCGTGGTCTGGTGCCGTGCATCGCAAGGCGCCGGAGAGCCCTGGATGGGGGTGCCCCCTGCTCGAGCGGAGCCGAGAGCTTGGGGGAGCGGTGCCAGGCCGCGCGACCCGGGCGGGCATAGTGCAAGGACCCCTTACTCGTCGCCACCCAGAACGCCACATCGTCGGCCTCCCCTCCCGCGACCGTCCGCACGGCCGCCAGTGCTGAGACCCCCAACAGCCCCACCGCCCTCCTCGGTAAACGGTTCACCCTTCTCACCGGTGACGTCGTCACCGTGGGACGACCTCAACGTCATCCCCACCGACGCGGCCCCGCTGCCCGCCTCGGGCCAGGTCGACGAACAGTTCTTCAACCGGCGCACTGGCTCGCTTCGGCCTTGATGACGAGGCGGACCGCACCGAGCACGCCGGCGGCCTGCCGCTGATCATCCGGCACAACGGCAAGAGGCTGCCCGCCGCCGCCCGGTCCGAGATCGCCGCCGCGGACACCGTCGCCCTGGAATCGATCGGCGCCGGCGCGGTCACTCGCCCGGCCGACGACCGGGCGAGCTGTGGCGGGCCCTCACCGCGGACGCCGATGACACCACACCCGCACTCGCGCCCGCCGTCGGAAAGATCTGGCTGGACACCCCGGTCGAGAGACCGACATCGGCGTGACCCTCCGCGGCGGACGAGCCGGAAACCACCCCGGGCGGGGGATGTGGCGGTCGCCGACCTGGTGGACCAGATCAACGCGGACGGCCTCAAGGCGCGCGGCCTGGACGGCAGCGGCGTGCGGGTCGCCGTCCTCGTCACCGCGGTGTGGTCTCCGCCCACTCCGATCTCGCGGGCCGGATCTTGGAGGACCTCGTCGGGACGTTGCTCCCGCATCACCAGGAGGCGCTCGTGCAGCAATTTGGTGCTGTGAAGAAGGCCTCGAACTGACGCTTCGGATCCCAGATGACCCTGACCGCGGGGGCGTCGTATGCGCACCGGGCCACGGCGGTGGCGGTGTTCCCATGTGCTGTCGTGGCCTTGGAAAGCGCACCGATCACCTGCTGCGTGTCGGCGGACCGAACGGCGGTCGTGTTGTCACTGTTGGCCGCCGTCCACACGCCGCCGATGAACCGTTCGCCGCGGTCGTCGGTCATAGGGATTTCGGGTCGGCTGGTGTGACACGGACGGGCGTCACCGTCTTCGGTGGTACGGGGCCGCGGTGTGCGCCCTTGGTGGGGCAGGGGACAGCGCCTTGCGTGCTCACCGTGGATTCGAGGCGGCCGACGTGGCCGATATCGACCGTGATGCGGTCGCCCTCGGTGATGGTGCCGACGCCGGCCGGGGTCCCGGTGGTGATGATGTCGCCCGTGCGGAGGGTCATGACCGAGGACGCGTAGGCGATCAGCCGGGGAACGCTCCAGATGAGGTCCTTGATGTCGGCGTCCTGCCGCAGTTCGTCGCCGACCCAGGTGCGCAGGGTCAGTGACTCCAACGGGCCGACCTCGTCCGGGGTGACCAGGTAGGGGCCGACCGGGGTGAAGGTGTCGAAGGACTTGCGGGTCGAGCGGTCCTCGCCGCCGCGCATGGTGATGTCGAGCAGGCAGGTGTATCCGGCGACGTGCTTCAGGGCGTCGGTTACGGTGATGTCGCGTCCGGGTCGGCCGATGACGAGTGCGAGCTCGCCCTCCTGGTCGAAGCGCCGGTCGGTGTACGGCAGTCGGATTGTGCCCTGGTGGGCGAGGACCGACGACGGGGCCTTGAGGAAGATGCCGAGAGCGTCGATGTGGTAGGCCTCGTTCATCTCGGCCTGGTGGTCGCGGTAGTTGACCGGCGCAGCGATGATTTTCGACGGCTCGGGAACGACCGGCTGGAGAGTGACCTCTTCAGGGTGGAAAACGTCCGCACCGCGCGGCGTTCCTTCCGGTATGGGATCGCCGAGCAGCGTCCGCAACGGCCTGCCGAGGTCCACGACGCGGTCGTCGTCGAGCCGTCCGGCGGTGGCGATGCCGTCCGGCCTGATGAAGCTGAGCAGTTTCATGCGGTGTCCTCAGAGGAAGCGGTGTAGAGCCAGTCGAGATCGGAGTAGTCGTCGGGCCGGCGCAACCGGAACACGCGGTTGCGCAGGGCGAGCAGTGTCGGGTCCTGGGTGTGCCAGAGGTTGCCCCACGGCCGGGCCACGGTCTGGCAGCGGGAGGCTCGGGCGATACGCCGTTCCTCGTACTGCTTCAGCGCCCGGTCCCGGGAGTGTTGATGGCCCGAGACGGCGTCGCCCAGCGCGACCGCGTCCTCCAGGGCCTGGCACGCGCCCTGCCCGAGGTACTGGAGCATGGCGTGTGCGGCGTCGCCGAGCAGCGCCGTGTGTGCCGTCGTCCAGGTCGGCAGCGGGTCCCGGTCGTACACAGGCCAGTCCCGGTGGGGATCGAGGAGCGCGACATACTCGCGGACACTCGGGTGCGCGATGGCGAAGGCGGCGCGGAACTCCTCCGCATCGCCACGCGGCTCCCGCGCACCTGGGGGGCGCTCGTAGACGGCGACCTGGTTGTACAGCTCGCCGCGTCGCACGGGGTACTGCATCAGGTGGATGCCTGGGCCGATCCAGAGTGTCACGTCGTCGGGCGCCAGGCCCCTGCCGAGTTCTGACCGGTCGCTCGCGCCCCGGTAGGCGACATGACCGCTGAACCGGGGTGGGCTCGTGTCGATGAGGCGGCGCACCTGGGACCGGAGGCCGTCCGCCCCGACCAGGAGCTGTGTGGTCAGCACCTCGCCGTCGGAGAAGGTGACGTCGGCGTGCTCGTCCCGTTCACGCACGCTGGCGGCGGTGCGGCCGGTCCGCAGCTCGATGCCGGGTTCGGCCCGGCAGGCGTCGAGCAGGACGGACAGCACGTCGTGGCGGTGCGCGACGACGTACGGGTAGCCGTACCGGGCACGGAACGGGCGCCCGAGGTCGAGCACGGTGAGCTCATCGCCCGTGACGGCGTCGCGGATCACGGCGCGGGCGGGCAGTACGGCGGTTTCGAGAACCGGCCCGAGCACGCCGAGCCGGTCGAAGGCCCGCATCGCGTTCGGCCCCAGCTGGAGTCCGGCACCGATCTCGGCGAACTGCGGGGCCTGTTCCGTCAGCAGCGTCCGACGGCCGGCGCGGGCCAGGGCCAGTGCCGCCGCGAGCCCCCCGATGCCGCCGCCGACGACCAGTGTGTCGTGCCCGCTCATGAGTCAACCTCCTCGGACCGGTGCAGGTGCAGGGCTTCCAGTACCGGGCTGTCGCTGGTGGTGAACAGGTCCAGGCGGGTGCGCGCGTGCAGTTGGTGGGTGCACCAGGACGGCACGACGAACACGTCACCGGGAGACAGGTCGAACGACTCGCCGCCGAGCACGACCGTGCCGGACCCGTCGAGCACCGCTGTGACGCGGGTTCCGGTCTGGCGTTCCCGGCGCGTCGTCGTGCCCGGATTCACCCGCCGCATCTCACAGCGCATCGTTGGCATGACGTCGCGGTCGCGGGAGGGATCCTGGAACCGGACGGTGACGTCGTTGGTGTCCTCGACCTCCAGCAGGTCGTCCAACGCTGCATCGGTGTCCTGCCAGCGGTAGACCAACAGGGGGGAGTGCGGGGGCAGATCGGGTGTTCCGACGGGGGACAGACCGGCTCCGGCACCCCAGCGGCGCTCGGCGGTCGAACGGGGGATGCCGGTCCGGTCCGCTTCGGAGTCGCCGCCCGGTTCGAAGAAGACCGCGTCGAGCGCCGCGACCACCGGAAGGTCGAGCACGTCCAGCCACATCATCGGCATGTCGCCGGGGTTGTGGTGTTCGTGGAAGGCCCATGACGGTGTCAGGACGAGATCTCCGCGGGCCATCGCGATCGGGTCGCCGTTCACGAGGGTGTACACGCCCTCCCCGTCGAGGACGAACCGTAGCGCGGCCGGTGTGTGCCGGTGCGCGGGTGCCGACTCGTGAGGCTGAAGGTACTGAATCGCCGCCCATAGCGTCGACGAGATGAACGGCGCGCCGCCCAAGCCTGGGTTGGCCATCGCCAGCACCCGCCGGTCGCCGCCCCGGTCGATCGGGACCAGATCACCGGCCCGGCGGCCGAGCTTGGCAAGGTCATCCGCACACCAACGATAGGGAATCGCCCGCACACGGGGTGTCGGAGTGAGCAGTCCGTGTAGTTCCCAGAGTGGCTGAAGTTGCTTGGCAGATAGCTCAAGGTAGAAGGAGTCGAGCGCTGGCTCGTCTGACCTGAACCGGCAAGTGGACATCGTTCACCTCGCTAATCTTCCGTACACGTAGTATTAGCTTGCTGTGAATGGTCGAGGTGTGTCAACGGGTCCGGACAGACCGTCCAAATGTGGGGGCGAAGCTCTACATGTGCCGCCTGGCGAACGCCACTTGCTGGAGGTGGCTGATGAACACCGCTTGCTCGTCGGGTCCGAGCGGAGCCAGGACGTCGGACTGGACTGCTTTCACCGGCTCCGCGAGGGCGTGCAGCGCTGTCCTCGCCGGAGCGGTGAGCCGGACCTGGGTTCTTCGCCGGTCGTTCGCCGCGGTCTCCTTGGTGACCCATCCCTGGGCGCTGAGCCGGGCCACGATGTCGGCGGTGCTCGACGTGTCCAGCGAGGCGGCCTCGCCGATTCGGGACTGGTCGGCGACGCCCAGCTGTGCGACCGCGGCGATCAGGGCGTACTGCGGCCCGGTCACGTCGGGGACGGCGGCGCTCCAGAGTGCGGTGTGCACCTGTTGGGCGCGGCGGATCAGGTATCCGGGGGTGGTGCGCATGAGCAGTACGCCGTCCTCGTGCTGCTGTCCGGCGACGTCGGCCTCCTCGATGCGTGCGACCCGGCCCAGTCGTTCGATGAACTCCCGGCGGTCGGAGTGGCGAAGCGGGGTCAGGATGTCTTGTTGAACCGAGCGCGCAACCTCGGTGACCTCGGCCAGCCGATCCAATGATCCGCTGGTGAGGGTCAACAGACGGCGCCGACCGTCATCCGGATGGCGCACCCGCCGCACCCACCCTTTCCCGACAAGTCGGCTCACAACTGCGGCGACGGTCGACTTGTCCAGTGAGGCCAGCTGCCCGGCGCGCCGCTGGTCGACGTCGTCCCATCCGGCGATCGCCACCAGCGTCGCGTACTGCGGTCCCGTGAGGCTGTCGATTCGTGAGCCCCACAGCTCGGTGTGTACCTGCTGCGCCAGGCGCAGAAGGTGCCCTGGGGCGGTCGTAGGCGACACGACGGGTACCGGCGCGGGCGCTCGCCGGACGGCGCGTCCAGGGTCGCGCAACCTCACCGCTCCCGCTGAAACCGACTCGACCACGTCCTCAGCTCCGTCCTGGTGGAAAACGTACACGGAGTATGTCGGATTGGAGACCGAGTCCTGTCCATTGCGGACCGCTGGCGCGCAGCCGGCACCTCGATACTCCGTAAGCATACTAATGGCCATGGGGCCTGTTGGGCAGCGATGTGGGCCACTGATGAACCTGCTGCCGGCCGGAGTCACCATTGGCGCACAGCGCGCACCGTACCCGTCCCCGCAGGGCGTAGGCCCGCTGCCCGCCTTGCCGACCCGGGCGTTCTTGCCGCTGGTGCGTGAGGCAACAGGCGCGAGTGTCGACGGCGGCCGCACCGGCAGAGCCGGACCCGGGAGCAGCAGACCCGGATAGCAGTGCTGAGAGATCAGCCGGCCGCCCGGCCGAACTCCTCGGCACGGGTCACGCAAGCTCTTCCTCGAAGCCCTGGCGCCACGACGGATGGCGCAGCTGCCAGCCGAGCTCGCGCTTGGCCTTGGCATTGGAGAAGCCTCGCCCCTCGGTCATCATCGTCACCACCAGTTCCCCGGCCAGGAGCCGGGCCAGCCACTTGGGGACCCGCATCGGCGGCTTCGCCCCCGCGCACGCGGCGAGACAGGGCAGCCACGCGCTGGCCGGCGCCGGTTCGTCGTCGACGATGTTGAACACACCCGTCGCGTGCTGCTCCACGGCCAGGACGGTAGCGCTCGCCGCGTCGTCGAGATGCACCCATGACATGTAGCCGGTGCCGCCCCCGACGAGCGGAAACATCCGCTTGCGCACGAGGTTGACCATGTCGTCGGTGGCGCCCGGCCCGTAGAGCCCTCCGTAGCGCAGGGCCGCGCCGCCGGCCTTGACGACCACCTCCTCGAGGTGGCGGATCGCCTCCGCCGCCGTGCGGAATTTGCCCGTCTCGAAGGGCAGCGGGTCCTTCTCGGTCTTCACCCATCCGCCCTCGCGGGTGCCGTTCCAGATGCCTGCGCTCTGCGCGACGACGTGGGACACGCCGTTCGCCTGGGCGGCGGCCAGCAGGTGGTCCGTCCCCTCGCTGCGCAGCCGGTTGGTCGTGGCAAAGAATCGATCGAAGTGCCTCATATCGGGCTTGCCGGCGTGCGCCATGGAAATGGCGGTCATCTGGTTGACGATCGCGTCCGGTCGGGCCGCGGCCACCGCCTCACCGACCGATACCGCATCCAGCCCGTCCATCACGACGCCGTCTGCGCCCAGCTGCTCCAGCAAGCCCAGCTTGGCCGCGCTCGTCGTCGTAGCCGTCACCTGGTGGCCACGAGCCACGAGCTGCGGCACCAGCCGCCGCCCCATGACCCCGCTCCCGCCTGCCACGAACACTCGCATGGCCATCACCTTCCTTATTCCACCAGTCTGTCCCTGAATCTGGGACGAGGCATGGGGCGGCCGTATGTGACATGGCGGGGGAGGACAGACGGGAGAAGATCGTTGGCGGCTGTTTGCCAGGTGGCAGCGGGCGGCAGGCCGCTTCAGTTGTTCGTCGAGCCGAACGGTCGGCCAGGTCCTGGTCGTGCGGGTGTCGGCGCTTGGGCAGTCTCGTCTGTGGCCGATGGCAGTAGCGGAGCTCGGGCCTTCGCCCGGGGCAGTTCCTCCGCCATCCCCGCCGGCCCCGCGGCAGTCGTGGCCGAGAACGGTGACCGCCCCGCTGCGGCGGGCTGAACCTGCCCTGCTGCATCCGTCCGCGGAAAGGGCCCGGCGGGCGACGGCCACTGCCCGGTGCCACGCTGGGTTCGTACAGGATCTGCGGAAAGGAATCACCGCCATGATCACCACGGACTTCGCACCCGGTTCCCCCTGCATGCTCGATCTCGGCGCTCCCGACGTCCGAGCCGCCGCGGCCTTCTACAGCGCCGTGCTGGGCTGGGACTACCAGTCCATGGGCGAGGGGAAGGACATGGAAGGCGGCATGTTCCGGAAAGACGGCAAGATCGTCGCCGGACTCGGCAAGCTCACCGAGGAAGACGCGCGCTCGGCCTGGATGATCTACTACAGCGTCACCGACGCCGACGCCACGACCCAAGCCGTGGAGCGCGCGGGCGGCACGGTGCGGGTGGCGCCGATGGACCTCGACGAGTGGGGCCGGATGGCGCAGTACAGCGACCCCCTGGGTGGCCAGTTCGCCGTCTGGCAGCCAGGCACCAACAAGGGCGTCGAACTCGTGGACGAACCGGGCTCGCTGTCCTGGACCGAGCTGTACACGAGCGACGCCGCGGCCGCCAAGGAGTTCTACGGCGGCATCTTCGGCTGGCAGTTCAGCGACATGGAACTGCCCGGCGGCGGGGGCACGTACGCCCTCATCACCCCGTCCGGACTCCCCGCGGAGCGCATGCACGGCGGCCTCATGGAGCTCCCCAAGGAGAACCTCGCCCTGGCGAGCGGACGACCGTACTGGCACCCGGTCTTCAACGTCACCGACTGCGACGCCGCGGTCGCCACGGTCACTGAGAACGGCGGCAGCGTGCAGATGGGACCACAGGACGCGGAGGGCGTCGGCCGGCTGGCCGTCTGCCTCGACCCGTCGAACGCGGACTTCGTGGTGCTCACCCCGACCCGGAGGTGAGCCCCGGCAGGCCGGGCCGACGGGCGGTCGTACCAGGCGGCCGGTTTCGCATCGAACGGCTGTTGGGCGCATACGACCAGTCGCCTGAGTCGGACGAGTGGCACCGAGGCGGAAAACAGTGACGACCCCGGAGCGCCGTGCATCGCTGCATCCCGCTCCAGCGGCACCAGCTCATGCCGCGATGGCGGCGTACCAGCTGTGGCGGCCAGCGCCAGCATCGCCACCGCGGCGATCCTGGTGAGCAGGTGCAGCGGGACGTGCTTCATCAGGGTGCGGCCGCCGAGGGTACCGAGCGCGGCCACGGTCCACTGGGGCGCGTATCGAGTCGCGATCAATATGTGGGATTCGCCTACGTGGCGGGGTCTGGACCGGTAGACCGTCTTTTGTGACGCGAGTGCAACTGACGGACAAGGAATGGGAATCATCGAGCCGTACCTGCCGATCGGCGAGTACGGCCCGTACCCCGAGCGGCTGCGGCAGCAGTTCGAAGGCGTGATCTGGCGGTTCAGGACCGGCGGACAGTGGCGCGAGATGCCGCAGGAGTTCGGCGCCTGGCCGACCGTCCACAACCGCTTCCGGCAGTGGCGTGACGCCGGTGTCTTCGAGGCCCTGCTGGAGGGCCTGATCGCGGAAGCCGCGAAGCGGGGTGAGATCGATCTGTCCCTGGTCAGCATCGTACCGACTCAACCGCGGCGGCGACCGGCAGGCCAACCGTGCGCTGCACATGATCGTGCTGGTCCGCATGCGTCACGACCCACGCACCCGCGACTACGTCGCACGACGCACCCTCGAAGGGTTCAAGACGAAGGACATCCTCAGACGCTTCAAGCGATTCGTCGCGCGCGAGGTCTACCACGATCTCAGCAGCGGCTTCAGGAGCAGACCATCGGTATCTTCGGCCACTTGACGATCTACAGGAGCTGCAGAGTCAAGGTCAGGGCTTCAGCTCTCCCGGCCACAGGTACTCGTCCGCGGGAACCCCCTCGTCGTGGAACCAGGCCTTGAGGAAACCGGTGAGGTCCTGGCCGCTGGTCTTTTCGGCGAAGGACTCGAAGTCGGGCCAACTTGCGTAGGTGCCACGCTGCTTCTGCGGCCACTGCTTGATTATCCGGTTGAACGCGGCGTCGCCGACCTGACGGCGCAGTGCGTGGAGCGCGAGCGGCCCCTTGGTGTACGTAGTGATCCCCGCTGCCTTGCCGGGCTGGTAGAGCCTTGGCCACCAGTCGGCGTCGTCCTTGTGCTCCTCCACCTGCTCGCGGTAGCGGGAGTCGAGATCGGTGCCGTCCTTCTCCTCGTCCCACAGCCAGGTGGCATACGAGGCGAAACACTCGTTCAGGCAGGAGTCCTCGCTGTCGGCGATGGTCACCGCGTTCGCGTACCACTCGTGGGCCTGCTCGTGGACGACCTGGTCGAGGGTCATGAACTCGGCGTTGCCTGCGCCGAGATAGACGGGCCGGGTCGCCGGCGCTGTTCCGGGCCCGTCGTCATTCACGTTCACGAAGACGTTGCCGGCCGAGGAGTAGGGGTAGGGGCCGAACTTGTCCGAGAGGAAGTCGATGATTTCCGGCAGGTGGTCGGCCAGGGGCTTGGTCGACTCCCGGAGTCCCGGTGCGTACGCGTTGACCACGGGCGTACCGTCGGGCAGTTGCGATCGTTCGACGGTCAGGCGGTCGATGGTCACCGCGACCTGGGCGGGGTCGACGGCAGGTTCCGACCAGGGTTCCGGGCAAGCTCCTGGACCGATACCGTCAGGACAGCCACAGCGCGGGAAATGCCGGCGGTCCGACTCCACTCGTCCTGGGGCTCCAGGTCTGGCCCGGAGCCTGGGCCACCCGCCTGGCAGGGGTGCACGGGAAGGACGGCGAAGTGATGAGCGGACGGTCACTCGGACGCGGGGTCCTCGACGGGGCCTTTGCGATCCTCGGCGCTCTGGAGGCCTCCGGTGCCCCTGTGCGCTGCGCGGAGATCACGCGCGCGACGGGGATACCGAAGCAGACGGTGTCCCGGTTGCTGGCACAGCTGGAGGTGTACGGTGCCGTGGCTCGGGTCGGCGAGTGTTTCACGCTCGGCTCCGGCCTGTTCTGCCTCGGATCGCGCTGGTCGGGGGCGCAGTTGGCCGCGGTGGGGCAACCCGTCCTGGCTGAGCTGCACCGACGGACGGGAGCGACCGTGCACCTCGCGGTCCTGGTGGACGACGCCGTTTGCTATGTGTCCAAGCTCGTGGGGCGTGACGGGGATGTTGCGCCTTCACAAGTCGGAGTCCTTCAGCCACCGGCTGGTAGCGCGGTCGGGAGGGTCCTCATCGCGGGTCTCCCTTGGGAACAGCGCAAGCGCGTACTGGGAGCCGTGACCGACCGAGAGATCGCGAAAGGCGCCCGTGCGGCCCTCGACGGGTTCACCCGCTCCGGCGTGGCTTTCGACCACGAGGAGGTGAGTGCTGGGCTGTGCTGTGCCGCTGCGCCTGTCATCGCCCGCAGCGGGTCCATCACCGGGGCGCTGTCGGTGTCTGTCCCGGCGTCCCGTCCGTTGTCTCCCTTGGCGGACCAGGTCCGTGCGTCTGCCCGGGCGCTTTCGCGGCTGAGCGACGCCGTCTCGGCGTGATGCGCCATGCACCGGGCCGATCGTCTTGTCACGGTCCGGGCCGGCCGGTGCCCTGCGTGTCCCGCTGAATGGGTCAGTGGCTTCCCTGACTGCGTCGCCATCGGCACTCTGGCGGGCATGACCAGTGACGAGAGCACTTACAGCGGCCGGGACACAGGTTCCGGCCAGGCGAGAGTCGTTCGGACCGGAGTGGTGCAGGCCGCTGCGGTTCCGTTCGATCCGGTGGCCACGTTGGGTGTGGTGGAGCGGTGGCTGTCCGAGGCGGCCGAGCGGAACTTGGACCTTGTGGTGTTCCCTGAGGCGTTCATCGGCGGGTACCCCAAGGGATCGGCGTTCGGGGGAGTGGTGGGCGACCGCACCGCTGCCGGACGAGACGAGTTCGCCCGGTACTGGAACGGAGCCGTGGAGGTGCCCGGCCCTGTCACGGACCGCCTGGGCGAACTGGCGGCCGGGGCCCGAACGCACCTGGTCATAGGCGTCGTCGAACGGGACTTGGGCACGCTCTACTGCACGGTCCTGTTCTTCTCCGACACAGGAGCCTTCCTCGGGAAGCGGCGCAAGCTCATGCCTACCGGCGCCGAGCGGATGATCTGGGGGTTCGGCGACGGCTCGACCCTTGAGGTGCACCGTACGAAGCTCGGCCGGCTCGGGGCCGTGATCTGTTGGGAAAACATGATGCCCGCGACGCGGATGGCCATGTATGCGCAAGGCATTGAACTGTACTGTGCGCCGACGGCGGACAGCAGGGAAAGCCACCACGCGACCATGCGTCATATCGCCATGGAAGGCCGATGCTTCGTGCTGGCGGCGAACCAGTGCCTGCGCACGAAGGACTTTCCCCCGGACCACCCCACGCCGTACGGCGACGACCCGGAGCACCTCATATCCCGGGGTGGCAGCAGCATCATCGGCCCGCTGGGCGAGGTGCTCGCCGGGCCTGTCCTGGATGAGGAGGTCCTGCTGACCGCGGACCTCGACATGGGGCAGATCCCGTGGGCTCGCTACGACTTCGACGCCGTCGGCCACTACGCGCGCCCCGACATCTTCCGCCTCCACGTCGACACCACAAGCCGCCGTGCCGTACCGACCAGCGACAGCCTCAGCAGCGTATGTCTCTCGGACGATCTGCCGAGCGAGTCCGCCTCATCGCGTGCCGCGCCCGACGGCACGACCGACACTTCCATCCCCTCTCCGAGGCCTTCCGGCTCGTTTGGACACCGCCCATGAATGCACAGCCCGTCAGCATCCCCTCCCTGGACGACATCGCGGATGCGGCCAGACGGATTGGCACCGTAGTGCGCCGCACACCCGTGCTGCAGGTGGCGGCCGGGGAGTTGGACGTGCCCGTCCCCGTTACCTTGAAGCTGGAATTCCTCCAGCACACCGGCTCTTTCAAGGTCCGCGGCGCGTCGAACGTGCTCGCCCTCCTGATCGCCGCGGAATGCGGTGCACCGGCCGCCGGCGTCTGCTGCGCTTCGGGGGGCAACCACGGGGCGGCCGTGGCCTGGGCGGCGCGCGAAGCCGGCCTGCGCGCCACCGTGTTCGTGCCCGGCTTCGCACCCAAGGCCAAGACCGACATCATCGAATCGCTCGGCGCGCGCCTGCGCCGGGTCGACGGCTTCTACGCCGATGCACTCGCGGCCAGCCAGGACCATGCCCGGCAGGAGGGCGCCTTCCATGTCGACGCCTTTGACGATCCGCTGACGGTGGCGGGGCAGGGCACGCTCGGTCTGGAGCTCGCCGAGCAGGTACCAGAGGGGCAGCCCGTCCTGGTCGGGTGTGGTGGAGGGGGCCTGTACGCAGGGACCGCCCTGGCGCTGGCGGGGCGTAACCGCGTGATCGCAGCCGAACCGTCCTCCGCGCCCTCGCTCACAGCGGCACTGGAGGCAGGAGAACCGGTGGACGTCGAGGTCGGCGGAATCGCCGTGGACAGCCTGGGTGCCCGCCGGGCGGGCCGTATCGCCACCGCCGTCGGCCTCGCGCTCGGCATGAAAACGCTCACCGTGTCGGACGAGACCATCGCCGTCGCCCGCGAACTCCTCTGGCAGCGGCTACGTATCGTGGCCGAACCCGGCGGAGCCACTTCCCTCGCCGCGGTGCTCGCCCACTCCGACCACTTCCCGGACGGTGCAACGGTCGTCATCTCAGGAGCCAACACAGACCTCCCGCCGAGCGTTGACTCCTGAGAGACCGAATCAATGTTCGGCTCAGGGTCGGTCCCGCAGTGACTGCGCCGCCGGGCACAAAGGCGCCGTAGCCAAGGCACAGCCAGTGTCCCTGTCGCCGGCGGGCTGCCGGGGAACACGGCACTGGAGGTGGTGGGCGGGAGGCTGAAGCCGGCCAAGCTCGGCAGGGCGGAGGAGTCCAAGCTCGTGCGCCGTTCAGGCAGATGGCCAGCGGCATGCTGCCGAAGGTCGGCTTCCCGGAGCTGATGCTGGAGGTCACCGAGCTGCTCGTTCGGAGAAATCTTACCCACAGATATGGACGCCGCGTTCATTACGTGCTTATATGTACGTGTCGTTCATTTGCTGGACCGGAAGGAGAACAACCATGAATACGTCCACCACCAACCGCGTCGCGTTGGTCACCGGCGGATCGGGCGGCATCGGCCGTGCCGTGGCCGAGCGGCTCGCCCAGGACGGTCTCGCGGTCGCCGTGCAGTACGCGGGCAACAAGGCCAGGGCCGAGGAAACCGTTGAGGCGATCATCGCAGCCGGTGGCAAGGCCCTCGCGGTGGGAGGCGATGTCGCTGACGAGAGTGCGATGAGCGCGGCGTTCGACGCGGTCGAGTCGGCCTTCGGCGGCGTCGACGTGGTCGTGAACACCGCCGGCATCATGATCCTGGGCCCGATCGCCACGTTCGACCTCGCCGACCTGGACCGGATGCACCGCACGAACATCCGCGGCACATTCGTCGTCTCCCAGCGGGCGGCGCGCAGCGTCCGCCCGGGTGGCGCGATCGTCAACTTCTCGACCTCGGTGGTGCGCACCCAGCTGCCGGCCTACGGCGCCTACGTCGCCAGCAAGGCCGCAGTGGAGGGTCTGACCCTCACCCTGGCCCGTGAGCTGCGCGGCCGGGACATCACCGTCAACGCCGTCGCCCCCGGCCCCACCGCCACACCGCTGTTTCTGGACGGCAAGGACGACGCCACCATCGCGAAGTTCGCCAAGGCGACCCCGCTGGAGCGGCTGGGTCGGCCCGAGGACATCGCCGAGGTCGTCTCGTTCCTCGCCGGCCCCGCGCGCTGGGTCAACGGACAGATCCTCTACGCCAACGGCGGCCTCGCCTGACCCCCGCCGCCCCCGCACCATCCCGCCTTGCTGACACTGCTGAAAGGAACCACGTCCATGTCCACCACCGGCAACGTCATCGTCATCACCGGCGCCTCCAGCGGTTTCGGGGCCCTGACCGCCCGCGCGCTGGCCGACGCAGGCCACACGGTCTACGCCGGCATGCGCCAGACCACCGGCCGCAACGCGCCCCAGGTCCAGGCCGCCGCCGACTACGCCCACGAGCACAACGCCGACCTGCGCTCCATCGAGCTCGACGTGAACTCCCAGGACTCGGTCAACACCGCCATCAAGCGGATCGAGGCCGAGCACGGCCACATCGACGTGCTGATCCACAACGCCGGCCACATGGTGACCGGGCCGGCCGAGGCCTTTACCCCCGACCAACTCGCCGAGCTCTACAACGTGAACGTGCTCTCCACCCAGCGCGTCAACCGCGCCGCGCTGCCGGGCATGCGCAGGCGCGGTCAAGGACTGGTGGTCTGGGTGTCCAGCACCAGCGTCAAAGGCGGCACCCCGCCCTACCTCGCCCCCTACTTCGCCGCCAAGGCCGGCATGGACTCCCTCGCGGTGTCCTACGCCGGCGAACTCTCCCGCTGGGGCGTGGAGACCTCGATCATCGTCCCGGGCTCGTTCACCAGCGGCACCAACCACTTCGCCCACTCCGGCCACCCCGACGACACCGCCGTCGAGGCCGAGTACGAGACCAGGTACGCCGGCCTGATGGATCAGGTGGCGACCAAGCTTGCCGCTCTCGCCCCGGAGGGCGCGTCCGCGTCGCTGGTCTCCGACGAGATCGCCCGCATCATCGCCCTGCCCGCCGGACAGCGCCCCTACCGCGTTCACATCGACCCCGCCGACGACGGATCCGAGGAGGTCTCCGAGGTCGCCGACCGCATCCGCCGTGAATTCCTCACCCGCATCGACCTCGCCGACCTGCTCACCGTCCAGCGCTGAAACTTTGGACCTGGGACGGGCGCAGGACGTCAGCCCCCTCCCGTCCCGGCTCCCCACACCACCGAGGCAGTCACCATGACCACCATCGAAACCCCGGCCGCCATCGAGACGTTCATCGAGGCGACCAACCGCGGCGACGCCGAGGCATTCGCCGCCGCGTTCACCCACGACGCCGACCTCAACGACTGGGGCCGCGCGTATCACGGTCGCGACGGCGTGCGCGCCTGGGACCGCACCGACAACATCGGCGTCCAGGCACACTTCGACCTGGACGCGATCGAGCCCGGCTCGTCCCCCGACACCTATGTCGCGACCCTGACTGTGACCGGCAACGGCCACAACGGCACCGGCCCCATGACCTTCCGCCTGCGCGACGGGCTGATCGCAAGCCTGCGGATCACTCCGTGACACCGGCCACGACGGAAACTGCCACGACGGAAACTGACATGACCCCTGGCAACCGAGCAGGAGCACACGTGGCGAACAAGGCGAACGGCCCCGCCGCCAAGGAAGGCAACGGCCGCGGACGAGGGCGCCGGCCCGCGGACGAGGTCCGAGCAGACGTCCTGCGCACCGCAGGCGACCTGCTGCTCACCGAAGGTATCGCCGACCTCACCTTCGAACGCATCGCCAGGGCCTCGGGCGTCAGCAAGACCACCCTCTACAAATGGTGGCCCTCCAAAGGAGCGCTCGCCCTGGACGGCTACTTCCACGCCGTCGAGGAAACACTCGCCTTCCCCGACACCGGAGACATCCACGCCGACCTGCTCACCCAACTTCGCGCCTTCGCCCATTTGATGACCCAGACCCCGGGCGGACGCGTACTGACCGAGCTGATCGGCGAGTCACAGACCGACCAGGACCTGGCCGCCGCCTACCGGAAGCTGTACTCCTCGCACCGGCGTCGGCTGGCGGGAGAACGCCTCCACCGGGCTCAGGAACTCGGCCAGATCCGCACCGGCATCGACGTACAGGTCCTCGTCGACCAGCTCTGGGGCGCCGTCTACCACCGACTGCTCATCCCCGACGAACCTGTCACCGACGACTTCATCGTGGCGCTCGTCAACAACCTCCTGTACGGAGTCCGCCCGACGTAGGGCGGTCGTGACCACGGTGAACGCGGTGGTTGATGGCACACGGTGGCCGGTCAGCCACCTGCCCGGATCGTCGTTGAGAGGCTACGGATCACTGCGGCCGTCATGTCCCAGCAAGAGCGGTGACCGGGCCCCAGAACGAAACAGCGGGCAATCGGCCCGGGACTACGGACATGAGCCGATCAGGAACAGCGCTGACCAACGCCGTCGGGCACGTCCGCATGATCCACCCGCCGCCTCCGACCAGACCTCACCGAGAATCACACGGCGGCGATGACACCGGGCGCGGGCTGCTCCGCGCTCACGGGCTGTCAGGCTTCGAAGCCCTGCCGGGTGGCACCTCCCAGATCGCCTGGGACACGGAAGGGGGCACGGTCAGCGAGGGCAACCTCGCCGCCCAGGTCGAGCAGTGCTGTCTCAACAGCGCCACCACGCGCGCCGAGGCGGTGGCCATCTTCGCCGGCCCGGCCCGGTGGATCAACGGCCAGATCCTCTACGCCAACGGCGGCATCGCCTGCCCCTCACGCGCTGAAGCGGCCGTCGCCGCCACCGGCGACAAGCCCAGGCCCCACCCTCGAGACCCACCAAACAGAGATCATGAGCAACATCGTCGTCATCACCCCTGCCTCCAGCGGTTTCGGCGCCCTTATCGCTCGCACCCTCGCGGACGCCGGGCACATCATCCAAGCCGGAATGCGCCAGACCACCCCCCGCAACGCCGCGCAGGCCGAAGCCGCTGCTGCCTACAGCAAGGACCACGGAGTAAACCTGCGCTCCCTCGAACTCGACGTCGCCCCGCAGGAATCCGGCGAGTTCCTCACCCGCGTGGGGCTCGCCGATTTGCTCACAGCGCGCCCGGGCGATGGCGCAGCCGGCTCTCCGCGTGGGGCCACCGGGACTTCCCGGTCGCCCCTCCTCTGCGCGCCGACTGCACGCCCCGCACGTCGTACACCACGAAGGTGACCAATGATGCGTCTGCCACGACTTCTGATCGCCGGGATCTTGTTGTCCGTCACGGTTTTCCTGCTCTCGGCCCTCTTCGCGCAGCCCGCCTCCCGCTCGGTGGGCGCAGCTTCGGCGGCTGTGTTCGTACCTCTCTGGTACTGCCTGACCGCGGTGCATGCGGGGCTCGGCATGGCATACGGGATCCGAGGCGCCGACGAGATCGTCGTCTTCGGGACCACGTTCTCCTTGCCGACCACCGCGAGCCTGGTGATGTGGTGGGTAAGCGCGAGCGAGTGGGAGGGCGGTCCCGTCCTCA
The DNA here is from genome assembly GCF_004023625.1 of Streptomyces cavernae. Classification (GTDB taxonomy): domain Bacteria; phylum Actinomycetota; class Actinomycetes; order Streptomycetales; family Streptomycetaceae; genus Streptomyces; species Streptomyces cavernae. The sequence goes on from NZ_RPDJ01000015.1 coordinate 223,970, forward strand.
CCACGGGCCGCACGCCGGTGATGCTCACGGCCGGCATGGTGCTCTGGGCAGCCGTGGCACTCCTGGTCGCTGTGCTGGCTCCCGGCGCCGCGGACGGGGCGGGGAGTTGGGCCGCAGCCGCGGCCGCGGCCTTCCTTCCGCTGTGGTTGCTCGTGTGCGGCGCCAATGCGTTGCTCGGCGTGTTCGCCGCCGGCTACACCTGGCGGGAAGAGCTGTTCATCATGGTCGCCAACCTGTCACTTCCCACCGTGGTCGCCCTGCTTGCGCCGTGGGCGATCAGCCGCAGGCGGCACGAAGAAGACGTTGCCGGATACGGGGCGGAAAGCCGGGAGACGACAGCCTGAAGCGGGCTGCCCGACCCGGTCGCCCTGCGGGTGCCGAGAACCCTATCCATGGCCTGTGACCTGCGGATTGTCGCGAATGGTCAGTGATCGCCGGATGAGCGCGCCCGCGCCCGCAGCGGGGGAGCGGGGGGCAGCGAACTCCGCCATGATCTGCTGGTAGGCCGGACGGTCCGGCAGCTTCGCAGCCGGCGGCGCGGGCGAAGTCGGATCGGGCAGTTCCAGCAGCGTCTTGCTGGTGATCCGGATTTCCTCGGCGGCCTTGTCGAACTCGTCCAGCAGCTCAGTCAGCTCCGCGATGCGCTCTTGGGCCGCCCCGGCCTCGGCCGTGATGTCCCGCTCCTGCTCTGGGTGTCGAGCACCACCAGGCTGGGGCCGGCGTCCGCCCCCTCATCTCGCGAACCTGCCATCGCAGCAGGTCGTGGCGACAATGTGCCGCGCGGTGCTGGATGGCCCGGCCCGGCTCACGCTTGCAGGGTCTTCTGCGGGCTGGTCTTCCGGAGGAGGGGCAGCAGTCCGGCCGCCACGAGAGCGGAGGCGAGGCCGAGGGCGCCGACGGCTTTCGTGAGGTGGCCGGTGGCGGACTCGAGGGCGAGCAGGGAGAGCGGGCAGAGGAACTGCCCGAGGAAGAACGACGCGATCCACAGTCCGGTGCCCCGGCCGCGCTTGCGGTATTCCAGCTTTGACATGGCCCAGGTGAGCAGCGTGGGCAGCAGAAAGCCGGTGCCGATACAGTTCAGGAAGGTGCCGAGGATCAGAATCGCCACGTTGTGGGCCAGGCTGATCAGCGCGAACCCTGCTGCGCACAGGGCGAAGATCGCGGCCAGTCTGCGCTCCGGCCGGCCGATCATCGAGGCGAAGATGACGGAGCCGATGACCGTGGCGGTGCTGGCGATCGCGGTGACCATGCCGATGAGGGCGCTGGACTGTATGCCCAGGCCGTTCATCAGGTAGGCCGTTTCGGCCGGGACGACGTAGAAGACGATGCCACCGAACACCGAGAGCAGGCAGATGCCGGCCAGCCGGCCGGCCGAGGAGGGCCGATGCCCGACGGTGAGCGCCTCGTCCACGGGGGCGCCCGGCCCGGGCTTGGACAGGAATGCGGCCATCGCGGGGGCGAGGAGCAGCCCGACGGCGTAGAGCTGGAACGGGGCGCGCCAATCCGAGGTTGCCATCGCCCCGCCGAGTATGAAGAGGGCGGTGGCGGAAATGGTGGCGCACACCGTCTGCAGGGCCAGGTAGCGGTCGCGTGCCCGGCCCGCGTAGTAGTCGCCGATCAACGTCGTGCAGGAGGTCATGACGAAGGCTTCGGCGACACCGAGGAGGGCACGGCTGGCCACGATGGCACCGAGCGAGTCCAGCCACAGCGGAGCGGTGCCGAACAGCGCGTACAGGCCGGTCGCGACGACCAGTGGAATCCTGCGTCCCAGGCGGTCGAGCAGAACACCCGCGAGGGGGGCGACCAGGGCGAGGGTGAGCGCTGGAATCGTGAGGATCAACGGGACCAGTACGTCCGCGTCCGGCACCGTCCTGAACAGCTCCTGCAGCTTCGGCAGCACGGGAGCGAGTAGCACTGCGCCGAGGACCGGCAGACAACTCCCGCTCATCAGGAGCGTCAAGCGCAGACTGCCCCCGGATTCCGGCACGGGCTCGGTGCTCCGGACGGCGAAACCGTCGGTGGGAACGGGCGAGGAGGTGAAACCGGGCACGCAAGGCCTCCACGTGGGCGGTGACAGGGCACGCGGCAAGCTGCCGCGTGGCTGTGCCCACCGCGGAGCGCCAGTGCACCAAAGGGAAACGCCCGGAGGAATGAGGGGGCGTCTGGACTTGCACGACTATCGGGCAAGTCGCTCCCTGTTGCCTACCCCCTACGCCATTCAACTGGTAGATCTCACCTATCCATCTTCTGGATGGTTCCCGGAACCGATCTCCCGCCGAAGGTCGGTTCAGGGCTCCGGCCTGCGGCAACGCTGCAACACCGACACTCTCCTGCCGCTCGCACCCGTCTCCAGGACCGACCGGCATGAACCCCGCGGCAACCAGCACAAGTGCTCAAGGCTGATCAGGTGCAGGCGTATATGGACATTCTCCATCGCCTGCTGAACACGCGTGATACCCGAACACTGATCCCTGGCGGGGAGGGTGTGTGGCTCACGGTCCTGTGAGTCGCACACCCTCCCTCCCGCCATGGCTCCGCACTTTCGATTGGACCGACCATGGCACCCGGTAACTGCTCGTCCTATACGTCCTTGCCCCGCTTGCTCACCCGGTTCCGCGCCCGGACCGCCCTTTCGGTCCTGCTCATCGCGGTCAACGCCGGGACGGTTGTCGTGCCGGCTTTCCTTGCCCAGCGAATCATCGACGAGGGTGTTCTGGCGGGCGACCGAACCCGCCTGTGGGGCCTGAGCGCGGCTCTGTTCGCCGCCGGCCTGCTGGCCGCCGGTTCCGCACTCGGCGAGCGCTGGCTGGTGACCCGGCTCGCCGAGGATGTCACGGCCCGCGTCCGCTGTGACATGTTCTCCCACCTCCAGCGCCAGTCCGCCGCCTTCTTCAGCGGCGCGCGTTCCGGGGCGATCGTCTCCCGCCTCCACGGTGACGTACACGGTGTACGCGACCTGATCGCGCGGACGCTCCGTACGACTGTCTCCTCCCTGCTCACCCTGAGCGTCGGCGTCATCGCGCTGCTGCTGCTCGACTGGCGGATCGCCCTGGCGGCGGTCGCTGTGACCCCCGTTGTCTACGTGCTGACCCTGCGGTCCGCCCGCATCCTCCCCGGCATAGCCCGAAACGTGCTGACCGCCACCGCGGACGTCGACTCCCTCGCCGCGGAGGGGCTGAGCGCGGCCGGCGCGGAGACGATCCGGCTCTACGGCGCGGCCTCCCGTACGAACGACCGTTTCCGCCGTGCCGCCATGCGTGTGCGCGACACAACCGTACGGGGCATGTTGCTGGACGCGAGGCTCGGCGCGGCACTGGCCGTGGTCACTACCTCGGCCACTGCGGCTGTCTATGTCACCGCAGGCGCCATGGTCATCGGCGGCGACATGACCGTGGGCACGATGATCGCCATGGCCAGCCTGCTCACCGTGCTCTACGGGCCCATCACCGCGCTCCCTGGTTGTCGCCTGGAACTCGTCCGAGGGCTGGTCAGCTTCGAGCGGATCCGGGAGGTCATGCTTTTCGAACCCGCGATCTCGGACCGGCCGGGCGCCCGTACCGCCACCGGACGCGGGGTCACCTTCACCAACGTGTCCTTCGCCTACCCCCCGCAGGAGACGACGGCCCCGGCCTCTCTCCAGTCCGCCCGCGAACCGGGCGAGCAGACGGGCACTTCCGGTGGCCCTCCGCGTGATGTTCTCAAACGCGTCACCTTCACCGCCGAGCCCGGGACGACAGTGGGCATCGTCGGTGGCTCGGGCTCCGGAAAATCCACCCTGACCCGCTTGCTCACCCGCTGCTGGGAGTCGACCGGGGGACGGGTGGAGATCGGTGGCCAGGATGTTCACGACCTCACCCTGCACAGTCTCCACCAGCACATCGGGGTCGTCACCCAGGAGCCGTTCCTCTTCCATGGCACCATCCGGGACAACCTGTTGATGGCCCGGGCAGACGCCGACGACGCCCGCCTCTTGGCCGCCTGCGAGACCGCCCAGATCCGGGACTTGATCGAGCAACTGCCCGATGGCCTGGGCACCGTGCTCGGCGACCGGGGCGTCCAGCTCTCCGGCGGCGAGCGCCAGCGTCTGGCCATCGCCCGGATGCTCCTGAAGGAGCCCGAAATCGTCGTCCTGGACGAGGCGACCTCACATCTGGACAACGCCACGGAACACCGTCTGCAGACGGCCCTCCAGCCGTTCCTCCGGGAGCGCACCTGCCTGATCGTCGCCCACCGGCTCTCGACGGTCCGCCAGGCCGATCTGCTCCTGCTGCTCGACGACGGCGAAATCACCGAGCGCGGCACGCATGTCGAACTCATGGGGCGAGACGGCCCGTACCGCCGTCTCCTGAACGCCAGGTCCCTCGACACGCGGAGCGGGAACATCACGCCCATGTCCCCGGCATCATCACCGGGGCCGACCACCGCAGCCCGGGCCTCGGGCAGCGATGCCAGTGGCTGAGGGAGACGGCGCGGGCCCTGCTTCCCGCAGCGCTTCCCGGCCACATCAGCTTGGCTCTGAGCTTGTCGCCCACCCCGTGCGGCGCGGTTGGTGCGGACCTTGTGGTGGGTCGGGCGGCTGTATGTTTCGCCGGTCACGAGGACTCTGCCCACTTCATGGCGGGTGGCAGGGTGACGGTTCTTCGAGCCCGGCGGTCGACCGGGGCCGGGACGGGACGGTTTCGGTGCACCGGCTGGGAGCCGGTCTTCGTTGCGCGGGTTTCTGAACCCCCGCCGGACACAGGCGGGGGTGAGCCTGCTCGACTCGCCGGCTTCTTCCAGGGATGCCGCAGATCGGTAGCCAGCGGGCGGGCGAGTCGGAGTTGGGCGTAGGCGGCGATCACCCAATGCCTCGAAGTTAAGGGCCCGGAGACGGTGTCAATTTGTCGGGCAGGGTGATCTTGTACGTATTCGGCGCGGTGTCACACCAATGCCGACACACCCTCAGCCGTGTCCGTGCCCCTTGCCCAGACGTTCCAGTACGGCCTGAGCCATGGCTTCCTCGCCCTTGGCGTTCGGATGTGCGGGGGCCGCGGGGGAGGTCGGCCGCAGGGGCTCGATCCAGCGGTCCGCGGGCGGCTTGCACATGTCATGGCCCAGCGTGGGCCCGTAGGTGTCGACGTACTCCGCGCGGTCCCACGCGGCCACCAGACGGAGCATCAGGTTCAGCCGCTTGGCCGTGTCCCGCAGATAGGGGAAGTCCTGGGCCGCGAACGGCACCGAGGGGTAACAACCACTGCCGTCGTCCGGCAGCAGGTCCGGGTAGCCGACGACGAGGACCCGGGCGTGCGGCGCCCTGGCGTGCACGGCCCTCAGCACACGGTCGACCTTGGGCGCCGTCTGCACGATGTTGACCGCCAGCTGGTCGACCCCGGAAGAGGTGTAGTACCGCTGGCACGGGTTGCCCGTCGGATCCTGGGAGCTGAGGCGGGCACAGGTGCCGATGATGGTGCTGAAGCCGATGTCGTTGCCGCCGATCTGCACCGTCACCAGATCGGTGTCTCGTTGCAGCGCGTTCAGCTGGGGGTCGTTGGTGCCCTGGGCCTTCCACATGTTCTCGGTCGTGGCTCCGGCGCAGCTCATGTCCTTGAACGCGGTCGTGTTTCGCTCCGCCGCCACGATCGAGGGGTAGTTGTGGTCGGAGCGGGCGCAGTTCGCGTCCACCTGCTTCGGAATGAGCGGACCCGATGTGTAGGAGTCCCCGAGCGACACATAGCGTGTGTGACGGCCGGAGTGCGCGCCGTCCGCCGCGGCCGGCACCGTCGAGGCCGCGAGGAGGGCGCAGCCGCCGAGCGCCGCCCCTACCGCAACAGCCCGCCGACGACGTGTCAGCGCCCTTGACGCTCCTGACGCTCCTGTCGGAAACATGTCGTCCGTCATCGCGTTCCTCCCCCCTGAGGCCTGGCCGTCGCGCGGAGCAGGCAGCGAGTGCGGGCTTCAGACGCGACTGAGTCTGTATACCGTTCGGTATGTCCCCGGGGCCAGAGTCAGGAAGCAAACACCCGACCGAGGATGGTGCGTGTGGCGCCGGGCACGCACGCGTTCAAGGAAGTGGGATGTTGCGCAGGTTGGCCCGGGCGAGATGGACCATGCGGCCCACTCCGCCGGTCAGGACGGCACGGCTCGCCGACAGGGCGAAGCCGGTGAGCTGTTCCGTGGTGATCTTGGGCGGGACGGCGAGCGCGTCGGGGTCGGTGACCACGTCGACCAGCGCGGGCCCGTCGTGGGAGAACGCCTCGCGCAACGCGTCACGCACCTCCGTCGGCTTCTCGACCCGGATGCCGCGGGCTCCGGCCGCGCCGGCGATGGCCGCGTAGTCGGTGTGCGGGTAGGCGGTGCCGTGCGGAGGCAGGCCGTCGACCATCATCTCCAGATCGACCATGCCGAGGGTGGAGTTGTTGAAGACCACCACCTTCACCGGCAGGTCGTACTGCACGAGCGTCAGGAAGTCGCCCATCAGCATGGAGAACCCGCCGTCGCCGGAGAGGGACACCACCTGCCGGCCCCGCTCGAGGAACTGTGCGCCGATGGCCTGCGGCAGCGCGTTGGCCATGGAGCCGTGCACGAAGGAGCCGAGGATGCGGCGTTGCCCGTTCGGAGTGAGGTAACGGGCCGCCCACACACAGCACATACCGGTGTCCACGGTGAACACCGCATCCTCCGCGGCTACTTCGTCGAGCACCGAAGCCACGTACTCCGGATGGATGGGGGTGTGCTTCTCGACGCCCCGGGTGTAGGCGCCTACGGCGCTTTCGAGCGCGTGCACATGGCGGTCCAGCATGCGGTCGAGGAACCGGCGGGAGGGCTTCTCACGCACCGCGGGCGTCAGACACTTCAGCGTCTCGCGTACGTCCCCCCAGACCGCGAAGTCCAACTGGGTCCGCCTGCCGAGCCGTTCGGGCTGGATGTCGATCTGCACGGTCCGCACGTCGCGGGGCAGGAAGTCGGTGTACGGGAAGTCGGTGCCGAGGAGCAGCAACAGGTCGGCCTCGTGCATCGCCTCGTACGCGGCACCGTAGCCGAGCAGTCCGGACATGCCGACGTCGTACGGGTTGTCGTACTGGATGTGTTCCTTGCCGCGCAGGGCGTGTCCGACCGGGGCCTTGACCTTCTCGGCGAAGGCCATCACCTCCGCGTGGGCGCCCTCGACGCCCCGGCCGCAGAAGACCGTCACCTTCTCGGCGGCGTCCACGAGTTGGATCAGCCCGGCCAGTTCCTGGTCGCCCGGGCGGACGGCGGGGCGCTCCAGCGGCATCGCGAGTTCGGCTCCCCGGTCCGGGGAGTGCTCGGCGGCGACGTCCCCTGACAGGGCCACCACCGACACACCGCGCCGGCCGACCGCGTGCTGGATCGCCGTCTGCACCACCCGTGGCATCTGCCTAGGCGTGGAGATCAGCTCCGAGTAGTGGCTGCACTCCTGGAACAGCCGGTCGGGGTGGGTCTCCTGGAAGTAGCCGGTGCCGATCTCGCTGCTGGGGATCTGCGCGGCCAGGGCGACGACGGGTGCCATCGAGCGGTGGGCGTCGAACAGGCCGTTGATGAGGTGCAGATTGCCCGGCCCGCAGGATCCCGCGCAGGCGGCCAGCCTCCCGGTGAGCTGCGCTTCGGCGCCGGCGGCGAAGGCCGCGACCTCCTCGTGGCGGACCTGGATCCAGTCCATGGCGTCATGCCGTCTGACCGCGTCGACCACGGGGTTCAGGCTGTCGCCGACCACGCCGTACATCCGGCGCACACCGGCGCGGGCCAGCAGGTCGACGTACTGCTCGGCAACGGTCTGCTTGGCCATGGTGCTCCTCAGCGGCGGTCCGGGTCATGAGCCGTGGTCAGGCTAGTGAACCGTGGAACCGCAGGGTGGCCCGACAGCGCACGGGTGGCAGCCCGGGAGTGCACGGGCCGGCGTATGCGAAGGGTGCGTCGACCGCCATCCGTGGTCCCACCGGCCCAGCAGGGACGGGCCAGCCAGTCGCCGGCGTCCACCGGATCCGTGTGCTGCACAGGGAGACCACGGCCGCCCCTGCCGCGACCACCGCCAGACCCCACACCAGACTGCTCGAGTTCGCCACGAAGCCGATGAGGGGCGGTCCGGCCAGCAGGCCCGCCGTGCCCATGGCAGCCACCAGGGCCAGTGCGTCCGAGCCCTGTTTCGCCGCGGCCACATAGACGCAAGGAGTCACGGCCGCGCAGCCCAGTCCGACGAGGGCGAACCCGATCAGGGCGGTGGCCACTCCACCGCCCACCAGGGCGAAGGCGAGCCCCGCGGCGGCCAGCGCGCTGCCGAGGAAGACGACGCGCCCGTCGCCCCAGCGGCTGCGCCAGCCGTCGGCGAAGAGGCGGGCCAACACCATCATCCCCGAGACCACGGCGATGCCCATGGGCGCCAACTCCGCTGACGCCTTGGCGACTTCCCTCAGATAGAGGGCGGACCAGTCGTTCATGGCGCCCTCGGTCACGGTGCCGAACACCATGGCACAGCACATCCACAACGTCATGCGGGGCGGCAGGGTCCATCTCCGGCGCTTCTTCTCCGCGGCGGCAGCCTCGGGAGGCGCGTCCTCGGCGAGAAGACTCGGACGGGCGCAGACAGCCAGCAGGACGAGAACGACGGCCGCCACGCCGAAGTGGCCCACCACCGACGAGGTCACCGCGTTCATGCCGGACGCGAGGAGGGCCGCGAGCAGGGACCCCGCGCTGAAGGTCGCATGCAGTCTGGCCATGGCGTTGCGCTCGTGCCGGGTCTCGAGCGCCGCTCCCTGCGCGTTCATGGCGACGTTCAGACACCCCACGAACACGCCGTCGGCGAGGAGAACCAGCAAGGCGACCGGATAGTTGGGCGCCGTGCCCAGGGCCAGGAGCAGCAAGGTCAGGCAGAGCGTCGACGCGAGCGCCAGCCGTGCGGAGCCCAGCCGTCTCATCAGTACCGGCACCAGGGGAAAGGACGCGACCGCGCCGATCCCCGCCGCCATCAGCAGCACCCCCACCTCGGCCGCGGTCAGCCCGAGGTCCGCCTTGATCGCGGGAATCCGTGCGGCCCAGGTGGCGTACTGGAAGCCGAGAGAACAGAAGAGCGCGGCGATCGCCAACTGCCCGCGAAGGAAGGGGTCATGGACACGGAACAAGGAGATCAGCTCGCTTCGTCGCCTTGGACATGTAGACGGCGTGCGTGCCGTATCCGCCGGGAGAGATCCCCGGGTGCGCGGTGAATCCGCGCGCCGACCAGAACGGCTCGGTGCGGCCGACGGCGATCAGTGAGATCCGCTCGTCCTCACGCGAACTCGCCGTCAGAGTGAGGTGGTTCAGCAGGTGGTGCGCCAGCCCTCTGCCCCGAAGGCGCTCCGTGATGACGAGGTCGTGGAGATGCAGATTGCGCGAGGGAGGCGAGGAGGCCGCCGCCTCCTCCGCCGCCGTCTCCTCCACCCGCTGCAGGTCCGGGTACCGGAAGGCCGGATACGGCAGTGCCAGCAGATATCCGGCCGGCCGTGCACCGACGTCCAGGACGAAACACGTGCTCGGCGAGGCGTCCGCCCTGGACCTCAGCGCCGCACGGCCCTCCGACAGGCCGAGACCGGCGTAGGCACGGGACTCCATCGCCACGATGGCGTCCCAGTCGGCCTCGGCGATGTGGCGTATGCGGATGTCGTCGCTCACGGGCGCCCCTCTGTCGCCCAGGTGTACGGAAGCGGGTCGAAACCGTTGAAGCCCTGGGTCATGTAGCTGATCGCGTAGGCGCCGCTGGACAACACCCAGACCGGATCCCCCGACGCCAGGTCCTTGGGTACCTGGACGAGACCGTGCTCATGCGGATAGGCGTCGTCGCTGTCGCAGGTGGGACCCGCGACGACGGCGGGGACGTACTCTTCGGCGTCACGGTGTGTGGGGAACACGAGCGGGTACTGCAGCGCGTCCATCTCGTAGAGGCCGTTGAACTTGCCGCAACTCAGGTAGAGCCAGTACTGACGCTCGCCGTTCGGTCGCCGCCGCTCGGGCATCCGCGCCACATGGGCCCGGATGGCTCCGTGGTCGGCGACCAGATGACGCCCCGGCTCCATGACGAACTCGAGGTGGTCCCCATGGACGTCCCTGAGGTATCGCATTCCCTCGCGGATCACGGCGAAGATCTTGTCCATCGGGGGGTCCAGCGGCGTTCCGTGACGGTCGAGGTAGCCGAGTGCCGGCAGTCCGCCGCCGAGGTTGACGTGGTCCAGGGTCATCCCCCGCCGGCCCAGGGCGGTCAGGACGTCGGCGAGTGACTCGACGGCGTCGTGCCAGGCGTCCGCGGTCATCTGCTGGGAGCCGACGTGCACGGACAGGCCCGACGGCTCAAGCCCCTTGTCCCGTGCCGATTCCAGCACCCGCACCGCGTCGGCGGGCGAACAGCCGAACTTGTTGCTGAGGCCCCAGAGCGCCCCTTCCCCACTGGTCGCCAGTCTGCAGAACACCCGGGCACCAGGGGCGTGGACCGCGAGGGCGGCCACGTCCTCCAGGCTGTCGGTCGCGAAGTCCCTGATCCCGAGACGATGGGCTTCGGCGATGTCCCGGTCGGACTTGACGGTGTTGCCGTAGTGCATCCTGGCGGCCGGCACACCGGCCCGCAGCGCCTGCTCCAGTTCACGGGGGCTCGCCCCGTCCACTCCGGCGCCCTTCCCGGCCAGGCACGAGAGGACCTCGTCCACCGGACAGGCCTTCATGGCGAAACGGACCGCGACTCCGGGCAGTTCCTGCCGCAGCGCCTCGTAGCGGTCCTCGATTCCGGTCAGGTCGAAGACGATCCGGTCCTCGGTGGCGGCCGCGAGTGCGGCGAGCAAGGGCGAGGACCCCTGTGTCATGGCCGTGCTCATTCCGGCTGCCCGGGCGCCGGGTGTACGGGAGCGAGCCGGGCCGCGCCGACCAGCGACGCCCATGCCTCCACCAGCAGCGCGAAGTCCTCGATGTCGCTGCGCGCTTCGTCGAGGAGGCGTTCGCGGCGCCAGGCCAGGAGGTCGGCGAACGTGGCGTATCTGCCGCCGAGTTTCCGGTACGCGGCGTCGAGGACGTCCAGGCGCTGGACGTTCTCGCCGGTGTCGAGACGTGTGCTCTCCCGCGCCAGCCGGGCGACGGCCAGGGCACTCACCTGCCCACGCTCGTCGAGCAACGACGCACCGGCCCGGCCCATCCCGTCGTAGATGAAGTTGAAGTAGAGCATCGACAGCAGGAACTTGACGAAGCGCATCTGGTACGCCATGAACCCGGAGTCGGTGCGTCGTTCACCGGTGTAGTAGTTGACGATGTTCCGGTTGTGCAGAACGCCCGGCAGCGCGGCGTCGTGGACCAGGTGGATCAGGAAGTAGTCACTGCCGATCGTGTCGGTCGCGGGTGGCAGCGGTACGCGTTCGTGCACCCCGTGGAAGCTGATGTTGCACATGTCCACGCGCATGGGGTCAACCAGGCTGAGGGAGCTGTGGTCGCGGACGAACGCCTCCGAGCCCGCTCCCCGGAAGGACTCCTCGACGAGTTGCCTCTTCTGCTCGTCCGACCAGTGGAACGGCGCCCAGAGACTGACCATGTCGTGGTAGACATCGTTGTCTCGTCGGTGGATCTCGGCGATGTCCACGGAGAGTTCACCCACGAAGGAGCTCCCGACCATCGCGACGCGTTTGTCCGCGTGCCGCGCGGCCAGTCCGTTCTCGGTGACGTCGTGCGCGGCGTCGCCCGCACGCCTGCCGAGCGACAGGAGTTCGTGATGGACGGGAAAGATCGTCTCGCCGTTCACGACCTGGTACCGGCTGTCGGAGTCCCGGCGGTGAACGGACTCGCAGCCGAGCGCGACGCCGATCAGGAAGGCACGGTTGGTGCAGGCGCCGTAGGAGACGTCGACCGGAAGCATCAGATCCAGCAGCAGTTCGGGCTTCATGGCCCCGGCTCCGCCGATCACCCGCTGGAGGAAGTCCCGCTGCTCCACCTCGCTCAAGTGATGGACCACGATGCGCGGGTTGCTGGGAAGGCGGCGCACGGCCTCGGCATGCTCGGCGTAGGCGGGCGCGTCGCAGGAGTCGAGGATCAGCAGGTGGACCTCGACGTCGAAGGATTCGGCGGCGTAGGCCGCTTCCTCACCGACAGCCGCGATCGTCGCGGAGCACGGCCGGTTGGTGGGCAGGGTCAGACATATTCGGCGCATGTCTCTTCCCCCACCGGATCGACCACCTCGTCCAGGTCGGCACCGCGCCAGGACGTCCGCCCGAGCAGCCGCGCACCGAGTTCGTCGAGTTCGGCCCTGCCGTACCGCAGGGATTCGTGCCGCGTGGCGTCACCGAGCAGAGTCGCGTTCCAGTCCGGCGTGCTCAGCGTGCGCCAGGACTCGACCCGGGAACGCCTGAGCTGCTGATGGGTCTCCAGAGCCGGCATCATCGACAGGTACTGGGCCACTCGTACCCCGTTCTCGGAGGTGTTGGGCGCCACGCCGTGCGCCAGCAGACCGTTGAAGATCAGCAGATCGCCGGCCTGGAGCTCCGGTCGCACCACCGGGAACTCCGCGCGGTCGATCCTGGGCCGGATCGGGTCGCGGTCGTCGGGCTGGAGCGCCTTCCACCGGTCGAACCGCCTGAACAGTTCGGGGCAGCACTGGAATCCGCCGAGTTCCGGCCTGGTGTCGTTCAGGGCGATGATCCCCTGGACCCGCTGCGGCAGTACCCCGAGCGTGGTGTCGACATCCCAGTGGAGCTCGATGTCGAACCCCTCCTCCGTGCGCGGGATCAGCGCCCGGTCACGGTTCTTGACGTTGGGCGGGTTCAGGTTGAGCCGGTCGAGCGTCACCCACAGTTCTTCGCAGTCCCATACGTCGACGAACGCGTCGTAGACCCGCTGTGTCTGGCGGCTGTCCCACATGAGCTGGTGGTGGTAGGCCTCGACGAACCCGTAGATGTGCAGTTCACGGTCCAGGTCCGAGCGGTACTCGCGGTCCTCGTACCAGGTGTCCGGACGGTCGGGGTCGAGCCCTTGGAAATCCCAGGCGAAGTCCAGCAGACGTCGGGCCGACGAGGCGGGGATCGCCTGTTTCACCACGACGTAGCCGTACGTCTGCCAGAAGGCGAAGTCCTCCTCGGACAGGACTCGGAGCGGGCGGGTCTTCTTCAGGTCCCGCAGGGGAGTGGGGGCCAGGTAGGTTTCGCCGTCCGAGCTGAAGTAGGGGACGTCCGACGGGGCTCGATGGAGGAAACGGTCAGGCATTGGCATTGCTGTTGCTCCAGGCCTTGATCTTGTACCGGTGACTCCCGGCCGGGAGTCACCAACTGCGCGGTGTCAGGGGGGTTGTTGGCAGGAACACGACGGGTGCCTCGTCGCCCGAAGGGTGGTGGACGTTCCCGCAGGGTCGCTGCACCACGTGCCACACCAGCCCCTTCGAACTCGCGTACCGCAAACTTGGACTAGACCAACTCGCGTTGTCAAACATGCGAGTTGAGCGCGTGTCGCTGTCAAGTTGGCTGGAACCGGACCAACTTGACATGACCGGTTAGCCTGAGCGGAGACTGATTGGTCTGTACCAAATGGGAACCCCATGCCGTCGACCCGAGACGTCCGCGGCATGGACGCGCGAGCTCTATCCGAAAGGCGCACTCGATGCTCTCCAGCAAGAACAGCAAGGAGGTGCGCCGGCTGGCGCTCTCCGTCCTGCAGCCGGGGTTCGTGGGTACCGAGGCGCCGGAGTGGGTACTGCGAAAGATCGGTGACGGGCTGGCATCCGTCGTGCTCTTCGGCCGCAACATCGTCTCGCTGGAACAGGTTGCCCGGCTGACCGGACAACTTCGTGCGGAGAACCCCGAGTTGATCATCGCGATCGACGAGGAGGCCGGCGACGTCACCCGGATCGAATCCGCGACCGGCTCCACCAGGCCGGGCAACTTCGCCCTGGGAACGGTCGACGACAGTGACCTGACCGAGGCCGTGGCCGCCGATCTGGGACGCCAGCTGCACTCGGCCGGGATCAGCCTCGACTACGCGCCCAGCGCGGACGTCAACTCCAACCCCGACAACCCGATCATCGGGGTCAGGTCCTTCGGCGTCGACCCCAAGGTGGTGTCCCGGCATACCGCCGCCTGGATCCGGGGCCTCCAGTCGGGCGGGGTCGCCGCCTGCGCCAAGCACTTCCCCGGTCATGGCGACGTCGCTGTCGACTCCCACCATGGTCTGCCCACCTACGGCGCGGGCCGCGAACAGATCGCCGCCGAGGCCCTGCCCCCGTTCCGCGCCGCCGTGCAGGCGGGCGTGCGCGCGGTGATGACCGGCCACCTCCTGGTCCCCGCCTACGACCCCGACCTGCCCGCCACGCTCAGCCGGCGCATCCTGCTCCAACTCCTGCGCGAGGAGCTCGAGTTCGACGGCCTGATCGTCACGGACGCCATCGAGATGGGAGCAGTGGCCGACCGCTACGGGATCGGCGGGGCCACGGTGAGGGCCGTCGCCGCCGGTGCCGACGCCGTCTGTGTCGGCGGCGAGAACGCCGAGGAGACCACCGCCCGTATGCTCACCGACGCTCTCGTCGCCGCCGTCGGATCCGGGGAGCTCACCGAGGAACGACTCCAAGAGGCGGCCGGCCGCGTCCGGGAGTTCGCGTCCTGGTCGTCGGGCCTGGGCACGACCGGCCCCCTCGGCACCGACGGCACCGACCGCTCTGGCACCGGCCTTACGGCCACCCCCACCGACATCGGCTTTACGGCCGCCCGCCGGGCCATCCGGCTGGCCGGAGCCGCACAGCATGCGCTGCCCCTGTCCGCCGCGCCGCACGTGGTGGAGCTGGTGCCCACCACCAACCTGGCCATCGGCAAGGAGACCCCCTGGGGTGTCGCCGGCCCGCTGGGTGAGCGACTGCCCGGAACCACCTCCGTCCGGGTGCACCAGGAGCTGAGTTCCCGGGCCACCGCCCTGCGGACACAGGCGCTGGGGCCCGCCTCGGGACGTCCCCTGGTCGTCGTCGTCCGGGACGCCTCCCGCCACGCCTGGATGGCGCAGGCCCTCGGGGACCTCGTCGCGGCCCGTCCCGACGCGATCGTCGTGGAGATGGGCCTGCCCGGCACCCCCGTCCCGGGAGTCGTACAGATCTTCACGCACGGCGCCACGACCGCCTCCGGGGTGGCGGCGGCGGAAGTCCTGGCGGGTGTCCGTCAGCCCGCCGTCTCTGAGCGGGGGTGAGCCGGCACTCGCCGTACCCCGCCCCGGCCTGTCACCCCAGGTATGCGGGGGCGACAGCCGAAGTCATCAGCCGGCGGGCCGTGCCGGTGCCGTCGGCGCGGATGGTCCACAGGTCCGAGCCGTAGTCGCCGGGGAGGGCGTAGACGAGGATTGAGCCGTCGGCCCACCGGGCCTGGTCGTCGATGTTGCGCTGCTCGGCGGTCGGGGTCTCCTTCAGGGTGCGCACGTTGAGGACGTACAGCCGCCAGGGGGCGTCGGGCGAGGCTCCCTTGAGGCGTTTCCTGTACGCGGTCCGGGTACCGTCGGGCGAGAGTGAGGGGCATTCGACGTTGCGGTGGAGGGTGGTGAGGGTGTGTGCGGCGACGTCGCCGCGGCTACTCAACGCTGCGATCCGCCCGAGGGATTCGGTGCGACGTGGGAGTACGACGGTGACGTCAGCTGGATCGAGCCGCGGCTGACCGAGGCCCCCGAGGGCGGGACCCGCTTCGAGCTCGACCACATCATGCGTGTGGACGACAACGCGCGCTGGGCGGAGTTCGGCCCCGGCGCGGTCGGCATCGGCTGGGAGATGGGCCTCGTGGGCTCACGCTCCACCTCCGGACCGGGGCATCCGTGGACCCGAAGGAGGCCATGGCCTGGTTCGGGAGTGAGGAGGGGCGCCGCTTAGGGCTTGCCGATAAATAATTCGTCGGCGAGCATCGCTCCTGAGCTGCGGTGTCAAGACCCGGAGCACGCAGGTTATTTCCCGGCAAGCCCTTAGGGGTCCTTTCACTATGCCCGCCCGGGTCGCGTGGTCTGGCACCGCTCCCCCAAGCTCTCGGCTGCGCTCGAGCAGGGGGCACCCCCATCGCCGCGTTGCCAAAAGGTCCTAGTAGCTCCGCTACGAGGACCTTCCGGCGCCTTGCGATGCACGGCACCAGTCCGGCGAAGGAGTGAGTCCTCCGGCCGCCCTGCTGTGGTGCGGGGGCACGTCATCCGGTCCGGAGGCGGACGCCCCGGCACCTCGACGGGCAGGTCATTGGGGCAGCCGCCCCGAAGAGGCGGACAGGGCCGACGCCGCGAATCCTTACGAGACCCTGACGAGGCACCCCAAGTCCTCTCACGCGCTTGTCCCATCCGTAACTCTGGTGACGAAGTCACACCAGGGTGGCGGGACTTGAGGACTCCTGCGAACCATCAGTGATCAAGTGCAGCACTGGGCCGGTTTCCACGAACCCCGTCGAGCCTTCTCTGTCGGGCTCGCCCGGGACGCCCCACGCCGGCCGCACCCGGAGTTGATCCGATGCCGGCGCAGGTGCCCGTGACTTCGGCAGGCAAGCAATCTCAGAGGAGTCGGCAATGCGACGCAACACGCGCAAGCGATCGAAGACGACCCGCCGGGCCATCGCCGCTCTGGCGGCGACCGCCCTCGGGGCAGGGGGACTGGTGGCGGCGAATGTGTATGCCTCGGCCGGTGAGAACGGTGGTGGCAACACCACCAAGAGTTCGCCCCAGGACCAAGCGAACCAAGTCCTTGCGGCGGGGGCCACCACCATCGACTGTCCCGATGTCGGCAACCGGCTGCGGCAGGTGCCTGACCAAGCCAGGGCCGAGGTCGACAGGGAGCTCGCGCTGCTGGACCAGCAAGTCGCGGATGCCTACCAGCGGTTGCAGAACTCGGCCCAGGCCATACGGCAGGACGGCAACTTCGCCGACAACGCCATCATGGGCCCGCTCCAGGACAAGCGGACCGCGACCATCGACCGCATCGCGATCGCCATCGGCCGTACGGCCGACCGGCCGCAGGGCCTTGAGTCCCTCGCGGCCTGCACGCTCCGTGCCGCCGGAGACCAGGCGGACACCGGTAACGGCGAGGGCGGCGAGAGTCAGAACGGGCAGGGCCCAGGCCAGGGCGAAGGTCAGGGCCAGGACCAGGGGAACGGGCAAGAGGAGCCCGGCAACAACGGGCAGGCCGGAAACGGTCCGGTCGCCGCCGACTTCGTGGACATCACCACCGTCCAGCCCAACGTCAACAGCTCGCAGCGGCAACAGAACGCCTCGCTCGGCAAGTTCACCACCGACTGCGGAGTGAACGCGAACAAGCTGTACAACACCGACAACATCATCGTCGCCCCCGGTGTGGAGAACGGGGCGCACCACACGCACGACTACGTCGGTAACCAGGCGAACGATGCCTTCGCCGACAACGAGGACTTCGCGGCGGGCGAGACGACCTGCCAGAACCAGGGTGACAAGTCGTCCTACTACTGGCCGGTTCTCCGGCTGCAGGACGGCACCCGGGAGTTCGACGCCGACCAGCCGGGCGGTGGCGCCGAGGGCAACGCCGGCAGGATCCTCACGGCCTCGCAGGTGACGCTGGAGTACGTGGGCAATCCGAGCAGCGAGGTCGTGGCGATGCCCAAGTTCCTGCGGATCATCACCGGAGACGCCAAGGCGTTCACCAACGGAACGGCCAATGCCAACGCCGCATGGAGCTGCACGGGCTTCGAGGACCGGCAGCTGACGGACAAGTACCCGATCTGTCCCGAGGGCAGCAGCGTCGTCCGGACATCCAAGTTCCAGAGCTGCTGGGACGGCCAGAACGTCGACAGCGCCAACCACCGTGATCATGTCGCGTTCGCCGACCCGGCAACCGGTGCCTGCCCGAACGGCTTCAAGGCCATTCCGCAGCTGGTGCAGCGCCTGGTGTACGACGTGGACGCGCCCAGTATGAACGACAACGGCCGGTCGAGCGCTTTTTACGCGGTGGACGGCTTCCCGGAGCAGATGCACAAGCCGATCACCGACCACGGAGACTTCGTCAACGTCTTCGACGAGCAGCTGATGAACACCATGGTCGAGTGCATCAACACCGGCCGGGAGTGCCAGTGACCGTGACGCGCTGAGCCGTCGGGGGGCCTGCCTCGCCAAGCGGTTGTCGGTGGCTGTCCTGGTCGCCGCGGCTGTCTTCGAGGTGTCCACCGGCCTGCTGAACACCGTCCAGTGGTATCCGTGGCCGTTCTCCTTCGTGCCGGTGCACTATGCCGTGGCCTGGCTGCTGGCGGGGGCGCTGATGCTGCACATCGCGGTCAAGGCGCCCGAGATCCTGGCCCATTGGAACCGCCGGTCACCGGGCACACTGGCCCTGCCGGCGGAGGAGGCGGCCGACCGGCGTTCGCTGCTGACCGCGGTGGCCGCCGCGGTGGGGGCGGTCACCGTGACCACGGTGGGCCAGTCCTTCACCCCTCTGAAGGATCTCGTTCTGTTCGCGCCGCGCCATCCGGACCACGGCCCGCAAGGTCTGCCGGTCAACCGGACCGCCGCCGCAGCCGGGGTCGGACTGATTTTGGCCGAGCCGTGAGCGTCGTGCGCGTGCTGTCCGGCGTGGCCGGTGCGGCGCTGATGGGCGTCGGCGTTTGCCTGCTGCTGGACGTGCGCGACCTGACGGGTGTGCTGGTCTGGCTGGGCGGGGCCGTGGTGCTGCACGACGCGCTGATCGCGCCGCTGGTCCTGCTCGTCGGGCTGGTGCTGGTACGGGTTGGTGCGCGTGGGCCGCTGCGGGGTGCGTTGTTGGTCGCGGGCGCGTTGACGGCGGTGGCGCTGCCGGTGCTGCTGCGCCCGGGGAAGCCGGCCAACTCCTCGGCCCTGCCGTTGGATTACCCGCGCAACTGGCTCCTGGCGCTGGTGGCGGTGGCGGTGGCGACGGTCTTCGTGCTGGCCGTGCGGGCAATCAGCCGCATCCGGCGGCGGCCACGTTCGTAAGGGGTCCTTGCACTATGCCCGCCCGGGTCGACGTGGTCTGGCACCGCTCCCCCAAGCTCTCGGCTGCGCTCGAGCAGGGGGACCCCCATCGCCGCGTTGCCGAAAAGCCCTAGGGCGCGTATCGAGTCGTGATCAATTTGCGGGATGTGCCTTCGTGGCACGGTCCGGTCCGATAGACGGTCTTACGTGACGCGAGTGCAACTGACCGATCTGGATTGGGAGTTCATCGAGCCGTACCTGCCGATCGGCGAGTACGGCCCGTACCCCGAGCGACTGCGGCAGCAGTTCGAGGGCGTGATCTGGCGGTTCAAGACGGGCGGGCAGTGGCGGGAGATGCCGACGGAGTTCGGCGCCTGGTCGACCGTCCACAACCGCTTCCGGCAGTGGCGTGACGCCGGCGTCTTCGAGGCCCTGCTGGAGGGCCTGATCACGATAGCCGCGAAGCGGGGTGAGGTGGACCTGCCCCTGGTCAGCATCGACTCCACCACCGCCCGAGCCCACCACGACGCGGCCGGGATGCACCTCGCCGAGGACGTCGTCACCGCCCTGGAGAAAGCCGCGGCCGAGGAGGAGAAGGCCAGGTCAAAGGGGGCGGCCTCGAAGAGTGAAACGGGCAAGAGACCGAAAGTGATCCCGCGCTGGAAGAACGACGACGCATCCGGCGTCGGCGGAAACTCCGGCTGAAGGCCGCCCTCCTCGGACGCTCCAGAGGCGGGCAGACCAGCAAGGTCTACCTCGCCGCCGACCGCAAGTGCCGCCCGCTGGCGTTCATCCTGACCACAGGCCAGGCAGCGGACAGCCCGCAGTTCATCCCCGTCCTGAAGAAGGTACGGGCACGCGGGCCCGTCGGTCGACCCCGCATCCGGCCGGACGCGGTCGCCGGGGACAAGGCGTATTCGTCCCGCGGAAACCGCGCCCACCTGCGCAAACGCCGTATCAAGGCGGTCATCCCGGAGAAGAAGGACCAGGCCGCCAACCGGAAGAAGAAGGGCTCCAGAGGTGGCCGACCCGTCAGCCACGACGCCAATCTCTACAAGGAGCGGAACACCGTCGAACGCCTGATCAACAAGCTCAAAGCATGGCGAGGCATCGCCACCCGATACGACAGGACTCCCGACAGCTACCTCGCCGGTCTCCACCTGCGCGCCTCGATGATCTGGATCAAGGACCTCACCAGGACCACCCGATGATCACGACTCGATATGTCCCTAGGTGACGCGCTGAGGCCGGACGCCAAGGGCGGGCAGGAGTTGAGTCAACGGTCAACCAGCCGTGGACGCGGGGCCTCACCCGTGGATTCCGCGTCGGTGCCGACCGGGCCGCGGGGAAGCATCCGGTCCAGCCACTTCGGCAGCCACCAGTTGGTCCGGCCGAGGAGTGTCATGGTCGCCGGTACCAGCACCATGCGTACGACCGTGGCGTCGATGAAGATCGCGGTGGCCAGGCCGAGCCCGAACATTTTGGTGGAGGGGTCCTCGGCGACGGCGAAGGACAAGAAGACCGCCACCATGATGAGGGCGGCCGAGGTGATGATCCGGGCGGTGCCCGAGACGCCCTCAACGATCGCCGTGCCGTTGTCGCCGGTGCGCAGGTACTCCTCGCGTACGCGGGAGAGGAGGAACACCTCGTAGTCCATCGACAGGCCGAACAGGATGGCGAAGAGGAACATCGGGATGAACGACACGATCGGAACCGTCGCTTCCAGCCCGATGAGTGCGCCTCCCCAGCCCCACTGGAAGACCGCGACCATGATGCCGTAGGCCGCGCCGATGCTCAGCAGATTCAGCAGTACCGCCTTGAGCGGTACGAGTATCGAGCGGAAGACCAGCATCAGCAGCAGGAACGACATCGCCAGCACGGCGGCGACGAACACCGGCAGGCGTTGGCTGGTGCGTTGGCCCACATCGGACAGGCTCGCGGCGGCGCCGCCGACGTGGGCCCTGGCCGGGCCGTCCCCGATCGCCGCGGGCAGCACGTCCGTGCGCAGCCGGGCGATGGTGTCGGCCGTGGCCTTGTCCTGAGGGCTGGTGGTCGGGAACACCACGAGGGTCGCGATGCCGGTGGCCCGATCGATGTGCGTCGGCGCGACGGATGCGATGCCCGGATCCGCCGCGACCGCCCCGACGAGTCGGTCCAGCACTCCCGGATCACCGGCGGGGTCCGCGGCGATGACGAGGGGACCGTTGGTGCCCGGGCCGAAGCCCTCGGCGACGAGATCGTAGGCCCGACGCTCGGTACGGCTCTGCGGCAGTGAGCCGTCGTCGGGCAGGCCGACGCGCAGACCGAGCACGGGCAGCGTCGCGGTCAGCAGCAGCCCCGCCGCGCCGACCGCGTACGGCACCGGGTACCGGCTGACGTGCCCGATCCAGCGACGCCACCCGGCGGCGTCGGCGGCGCCTGCCGCCGGGTCCTGCCGCCGTGCGAGTCGGCCCAGCTTCCTGGTCTGCAGAGCCCGGCCGACCCGGCTGGCCCGGGCCAGGCGTGGGCCGGCGGCGCCGAGGAAGGCCGGCAGCAGCGTCACCGACGCGACCACCATGGTCAGAACGACGATCGAGACGGCGAGCCCGCCCACCGTCATGAACGGTACGTTCGCGACCGCCAGGCCGAGGATCGATACGACGACGGTGCCGCCGGCGAAGACCACGGGCCTCCCCGCCGTGGCCACCGCTCGCCCCGCCGCCTCGCGGGGATCGAGCCCGCGCGCGAGGTACTCCCGGTGCCTGGCGAGCACGAACAGCGCGTAGTCGATGCCCACTCCGAGCCCGACCATGCTGCCCAGGACAGGGGCGAAGGTCGGGACGTCCGTCACCCCCGCCAGTACCGTCATCGTGGCAACCCCGACGGTCAGCCCGAAGACCGCCATGCCGATCGGCAGCGCGGCCGCGACGAGCGAACCGAACGCCAGGAACAGGATCGCCGCCGCGGCGAGGAGGCCGATCAGCTCGCTCACGCCGCCGTCGGAGCCGGAGAAGGCGTAGAAGAGGTTCCCGCCCATCTCGATGCGCAGGGGCAGTTCGGCGCGCAGCCGGTCGCCGAGACCGACGAGGGCGTCGAGGTCTTCGGCCGACAGCCGGCTCTGGTCGGGGTACTGCACCCGGACGACCGCGATCCGCCCGTCGGCCGAGACGAGGCCGCCGCGCACGGCCTTTCCCCCGCCTGCGTCGAGTGCCCCAGCCGGGTCGCTCGTGCCGAGCACGTGCGGCAGCCGCTTCACCTCGGTCTGCAGCCGCGTGAGAGCGGTGCGCGCGCTGTCGTGGTCGAAGAACGTCGCAGCGCCGTCGAGGGGGGTGACGACCACTTGGGCGGTCATCCCCTCCTGGCCGGTGCCGGCCCGCTCGATCAGTTCCGCGGCCCGTTGGGAGTCCAGTCCCGGAGCGGTCATCGAGTCCGCGGTCCGCCCGCCGATGGCGATCGCGGCGAGGACGGCGAGCGTGGCGGCGACCAGCCATGCCGCGATCACCCGCCAGGGATGGCGGGCGGCACTTGCGCCCAGGCGCAACAGGGCTTTCGAGAGCATCGGGTCCTCCAACCACCTCGTCGGCCGTCCTTGTACGGCCGCCGATGCCGAGGTTCGTCGCCACGAGACTCTGCGGCATCGGCTCGCGGGCCGCGGATCCATCGGCCCCAGGGCGGAGTGACGCCCCGTCCTTTCGGCCGATGCGCGGCACGGCTCGGTCCCTAGGCTGAGAACCGTGCTCAGAGACGACCTGCGAACCCTGTGGACCGAACCCCGGCCGCCCGACGCGCCCGCCCGGGTGTGGCGGGACTGGGCGCTGCTCGCCGCGGGCCTGGGCGGTGTGGTGCTGGAGGCCACCCTGCGCGAGAACGTCGTGTGGCGGCCGGTGGCGGTGGTGTTGGCGGTATGGCTGTGCCTGCTGCCCCTGTGGCGCCGGACCCGCCCGCTGGCGATGGTCACGCTGGCGTTCGGTTCGGTGGTGCTGCTCCCGGTGGCCTCGCTCGTCGCCGCACCGCGCGAGCCCGTCGGCCTGGACACCGGCGCGGTCGTGCTCGTGCTGGTGTACGCGCTGCTCCGGTGGGGATCGGGACGCGAGATCGTGCTGGGCGGCGCGGTGATCCTCGCGGTCGGCGCGCTGTGTGTCGTCACGTACGAGAGCCCGGTCGTCGAAAAGGTCGTGGGCTTCGTCTTCCTGCTGCTGCCCGGCGTGGTCGGGGCCGCCGTGCGGTTCTGGGGGACCGCTCGCGAGCGGCAGTTGGAGCAGGTACGGTCCCGCGAGCGTGAGCAGCTCGCCCGGGAACTGCACGACACGGTGGCCCACCACGTGTCGGCCATGGTGATCATCGCCCAGGCGGGCCGAGTGCTCGCGGACACCGACCCGTCCGCCGCCGTCGAGGCGCTGGAGGGGGTCGAGGAGGAAGGGGCGCGCACGCTGGAGGAAATGCGCGCCATGGTCGCCGCGCTGCGCGACCGCGGGGTCGGCGCCGAGCTGGCGCCCCCCGCCGGAGTCGCGGATCTGGAGCGCCTGGTGCGCACCCCGGGTGGCCGCCTCAGGGTCGACCTGGGGCTCGACGGCGAACTGGACACGCTGCCCCCGGCCGTGGACGCGGCCGTCTACCGGATCGTGCAGGAGTCGGTGACCAACGCCATGCGCCATGCGGTCGACGCGACCGAGCTCGTCGTACGGGTCGCCGCGGAACGGCACACGGTACGCGTGAGCGTGCGCGACAACGGCCGGCGCACCGGCCGGGGTCGCGACGGATACGGACTTACCGGACTGCGCGAGCGCGCGACCCTGCTCGGCGGCAAACTACAAGCCGGCCCCGGCGCCGACCAGGGCTGGCATGTCGACGCCGAACTGCCGAGAGCGAGGAGCGACCGTGTCCATTCGCGTCCTCGTCGCTGACGACCAGACGATCATCCGCACCGGGTTGCGGATCATGCTGAACGCCCAGCCCGGAATCGAGGTGGTCGGCGAGGCCGCCGACGGACGCGAAGCGGTACGTCTGGCCCGCGAACTGCGCCCCGACGTCTGCCTGTTCGACATCCGCATGCCCGTACTCGACGGGCTCGAGGCCACCCAGCTGATCGCCGGCCCGGGCGTCGCCGACCCGCTGGCCGTGGTCGTCATCACCACGTTCGACCTCGACGAGTACGTCTACGGCTCACTGCGTGCCGGCGCCCGCGGATTCCTCCTCAAGGACACGGGACCAGAACTTCTGGCGCAGGCCGTGCGGTCGGCGTCCGACGGTGAGGCGCTCATCGCGCCCAGCGTCACCGTCCGTCTGCTCCAGGCATTCGCGGACCTGCCCGCCGGCCGTCCCGCGGCCCAGCCGGTCTCCCCCGTCACCGCCCGCGAGGAGCAGGTGCTCCTCGCCGTCGCCCGCGGGCTGACCAACACCGAGATCGCCGACGCGCTGCACATCAGCCTCAGCACGGTGAAGACGCATCTGGCCAGCCTGATGGCCAAACTCGGCGCCCGCAACCGGGTCGAGATCGCGATGTGGGCCTACGAAACGCGCCGTATCCTCCCCGGAACCTGAGCTGGGTGCCGGGCCATGTCCCATGAGTCCCCGCCCGGACATCAGTGCACCGGTCGGCTCACGTCGGCTCCACGTGCCTCACCCGCCCCAGAGCGTGACGTACCAGGAGGCCGGAACTGGGACGGTGAGACACCCGTACGACAAGACTCCCGACAGCTACCTCGCCAGTCTCCACCTGCACGCCTCAATGATCTGTGCATCAGTTCCTCCCGGCTCGTGGCCCGCCCGGGGTTGCGCAGGAAGAACTCCAGCAGGTCGAACTCCCGGATGGTCAGGGCCAGTTCATGCCAGTGGCGGGTGGCGCGACGGGCGGCGGGCTCCAGGGCGAGCGGTCCCGCCCGCAGCCAAGCCCCGGCGGGTGCCGTCCGTGAGGCCGCCACCGCTCCGGCGCGGCGCAGGACCGACTCCGCCCGCAGGACCAGTTCGCGGGGGCTGAAGGGCTTGGTGATGTAGTCGTCCGCCCCTGCCGGCCCTTTCCTCGAGGACGCCCCAGGCGCGGAACATGGCGGCGGTGACGCGCCGGTCGAAGAGGGTCTCCTCCACTCCCACGTCGATTGGGTCCTGGCCGGGGGAGGAGACGTCCTCAGGGGCGCGGGCCTGGCTGATGAGGGCACGATGCACGAGCCGCGCCGGGCCTGCCCGAGACGGACTTCCTGTAAGGTCTCGCGGTTGGTGTCGGAGACCCGCCACCGGGACCTGCTTCTTCATTCACCTGTGTCGGGTTCATTCACCTGTGTCGGGCTATTCACCTGTGCCGGGCTTGTGACCAGGGCTGTCGCGCACTTTCCGAGTTAGTAGCCCGCACCTCTCCCACCTGCGCGGTTGCCAGTGGTTCGGGGAAGCGCAGTGTCGGGTCGGCAGTGCGGGCACGTGCCGACACCCCCTAGGGCCTGGACGCGGGCTGCCGGAGCGGAACGCGCGGTCGGTGGGCGGATCAGCGCAATCCGGCGAAGAGATCGTTCTCGGGTATGGCCGCGCCGGTGGCGTCCTGGACACGTACGAAGGTCTCCATGCCCATCAACTCGCCGAACCTCTCCCTGCCCATCTTGAGGAAGAAGATGTTCTCGCCCTGACTGGCGTGCGCGGCCAACGCGTCGAACTTCTGCCCGCTGAACGCGGTCGTGTCCACCCACGTGGTGATCTCATCGTCGGGGAGGCCGATCTCGGCCATTGCGGCGGCCTCGGCAGGATCCGGCTCCGGCATGTCCGGATGAAACTCGCGCATGATCTCGCCGAACCGCTGCATCATCGAGCGGGGCATCGTGGTCCAGTACACCTTCGGTGTCAGCGCGGTCATCTCCAGCGCCGCCATCGTGATGCGGTGGGCCTGGATGTGGTCGGGGTGGCCGTAGAAGCCGTTCTCGTCATAGGTGACGACCACATCAGGGCGGTAGTGCCGCATGAGTTCCGCGAGTCGGGCTGCGCCTTCCTGCACGGGGGTCTGCCAGAAGGATCCGGGGGCGTCGTTGCTCGGCCAGCCCATCATCCCGGAGTCGGCATAATCCAGCATCTCCAGATCGCTGACCTTCAGGACGTCACAGCTCGCCTCAAGTTCGCGACGGCGCATCAATGCGACTGCCGCCGGATCGTGCCCGGGATCGCCCGGCTTGACACCTCCCGGTCCGTCACCGCAACCGCCGTCGGTACACGTCACGAGAACCGTGCGGATGCCTTCCGCCGCGTACCGTGCGAGGACCCCTCCGGTTCCGGTGGCCTCGTCGTCGGGGTGGGCGTGCACCGCCATGAGCGTCAAAGGCCGGTCAGTCATGAAACAGTCCTCCTGCAGAACTAACTACGTTGCGTCTTGGTCCGAGTGCGCGGCGGGTGTACCGCGACCCTGGTGGGCGGAACCTTGTGGTCGCCGAGTTCCCGGCCCGTGCGGCGCCGGTCCCTCGGTCGATGCAACCGTGCCGACCGGACCGGCTGTTCCCGGCGCGGCGCTTGGCCTTCCAGGCGTCTGCGTTTCAACGCGAACCAGGTACAGGCGCGACCTGCACGTCAGCGCCACGTCGGATTGGGTTTCCTCCGGCACAAGTCGTGAGATACCGGCACGAAGTTTTTCAGGCGGCCGGCACAAGCACCACGGCACGCCGGGCATCAGGAGCTCCTGCACGGAGATGGTACGACGGAGGGCGAAGCCCGCCCTCGGCGGACCGCAATGCCGGCGAGCGTTCCTTCGGTGCCGCATCGGCTCTGACAACGTGTTCTTCCAATAACGGGCTTCGGTGCAGGGTCTGTCTAGAGGATCGACAGAAACATGTGATCACGGCTGGTGTGCACTCGATCCTCAGGTGGGTGCCGTCGAGAAGCGGGATGCGGGAAAGGTGATAGATCGGGTGAAAATACTTCGGGGGAGTGGTCCAGTAACTGCTCCAGGACGACCCGGGTCTCCAGTTGGGCCAGTGGCGCGCCGAGGCAGGTGTGGATGCCGAAGCTCGGTGACCTGGCCGGCTTGTGTCACGCCTCGCCCCCGGTTCCGGGACGCACCGTGCAGGCCCTGGCGGTTGAGGGCCTGCTCCTGCGTGAACAGTCGCCGCACGACGCGCGGTCGTTCAACGCCGCCCTCACCGACGCCGGGTGCGCCCGTTTGGAGCAGGCGCTGCCCGTCTACGTCGCCACAGTTCGCCGCCTGGTCCTGGATCACCTCCATCGCGAAACCGTCGACGTGGCCAAGCTCGCCGCCGCCTGGGGTCCGGTGGCGGCGGCCTATGAGCCGGGCCGACCGGGTTCGGACTGGCCAGGGCGTTGACGGCGGCGGGTGCGCGGTGTGTGGTGGTCGCGCCGTCGAAGGTTGAACGGCTGCCGGGTGACCGGGTCAAAACAGACCGGCGGGATGCGGAGCGGCCGGCGAGGCTGTTGCGGATCGGGGAACTCCCGGCCGTGCGGGTGCCTACCGAGGAGGATGCCGCGCGGGATCTGGTGCGGGCCCCGCGCGGACGCGCGCGGAGGTCTGTTGCGTGCGCGGCACCGGCTTTCCAA
The DNA here is from genome assembly GCF_004023625.1 of Streptomyces cavernae. Taxonomy (GTDB): domain Bacteria; phylum Actinomycetota; class Actinomycetes; order Streptomycetales; family Streptomycetaceae; genus Streptomyces; species Streptomyces cavernae. The sequence goes on from NZ_RPDJ01000015.1 coordinate 251,345, forward strand.
GTTACTGCTGCGCCAGGGTCTGGTGTGGCAGGGCCCGGCCCGGACGCAGTAGCACGAGAGTCGGCTGCGCTCTCTCTGTTTCGACCGGCTCGGTGCGCAGCTGGCCTTCGACGAGGCATTCGACACCGTGCTGCACTGTCATGCCCGCCGCGGGCGGCTGGATGGGGCCATCGAGCAGATGGCCGCCGTCTCGCCGTTCGTGCCGGTGGTGGGGCGGCTGGGTTGCCTGCGCGGGGTCAGCACACTGACTGCCTTCGGGCTGGCCGTCGAAGTCGGTGACTGGCACTGGTTCACCGGCGCCACCATCGGCTCCTATCTGGGGCTGGTGCCGTCGGAGGGCTCTGGCGGCGAGCGCCGGATGCAGGGTCCGATCACCAAGACCGCAACAGCCACGCCCGCAGGTTGCTGGTGGAGGCGTCCTGGCACCACCGCAAGCGGTACCGTCTGGGCCGCGAGCTGATGCGCCGCCAGGCCGGTCAGCCGCCCGCAGTCCGGGACCGGGCCGAGCGGGGCAACCGGCGCCTTAACCAGCGGTGGAAGCGATTCGACGCCCGCGACACACGGCCCACCATCGCCGCCGTGGCCGTCGCCCGTGAACTGGCCGGATGGTGCTGGAGCCTGGCTGTGATGGACGAACCGTCCTGACACCAGCCGGCCCACAAGCCGCCGGTGGCAGACCGGCGCTGGACGGGCAGCGCGAGGAGGACCCGCGGCACACCGATGAGCAGCCCCGCCGGGGATCGGTGCGGCCACGCTCGGCCCTGGACCCGCGGAACACTCCCGACGCACAACCGGTCATGCGGTAACCAACCCATGCATATCAGTCTGACCGCTCGTCGAGCCGACACGCCTCACCGCACCCTCTCTCCCACCGGCCCAACAGCACGAAGAGCAGGCCCGGCACCTGAGTGTCGAGCCGGACACCGCACGTCCCTTGACACCCAGGTTCTCCATATCAGCTGTGGTGTCTCATGACGTTGGTGCCACGGTCGTGATCACTGAGCGCCGGGGTTGTTGCCGTCGTTGAGAAGGGCGCTGTGGCGTTCGGTGAGCGGGCCAACGCCGAGATCTTCACGCATGAGCTGGCGCATCCTGGCAGCTGCTTTGCCGCGGGCCTCCCAGCGGGCGTGATCCTCTGGACTGCTGACAACGGTCCCGTCGATGTAGCCGTCGCAGATGCGTTGCAGGCAGTGGTACACGCTGTTGGAGGCCTTGACGACAGGTTGGGGCGCGATGAGCCACATCCGTTCTGATGCGATGGCTATGCCTGAATCCCGAAAGGCTTCGCGCAGCGTAACCGCCCGCTCGTCGTCGGAAGGGTGTTCTCGCTCGGCCAAGGTCCGCAGAGTCTCACCGAGGACCTTCACGGCGGTGGTGTACTGCGTGTAGATATCGAGCCGCAGCCGAAGAGCTTCTTTGGCCTCATCGTGCTTCCATCGATTCCGATCGGCGATGAGAGTGGCGACGATGCCGATCGCGGCCCCGGCCAAGGTGGAGAGCAGTGGCAACCAGTCCATGTGGGCTAGCTTGGGTCATCCCGTGACGGCGGCACCAGGTGGGCTTCGAGGACGAACCTGTACCGCCAGCGCCCGAGACCACCGGCGCTGTGCCGTAACCAGTCTCCCGGGACAGCACACCCAAAAGGATCTTCTGCGGTACCACGGGAGTTGTACAACCATCGCGGATACCGCGTGCCGTGGAGCCAGAGCAACTGCTGCGGATCCGGGACGGCGACTGCTTCGCCCGGGGGCGCTCGGCTATGAGACGGATGCCGCGCACCTCGACATGACGCACGGTGTCCCTCAAGCAACTGGAAGAGACGGAACCCCACCGTCGTTCGTGGTACTGGCGACTGCGGACCTCGGTCACTGGCGTCACTTCGGCCAGGGCGGCATGGCGACCATGGGCGTCTGCGGACTCGGCAGGGGCACCGTCTGCAATGCCGCCACCATCAACTGGGGCAGCACACTGCACGACCCGATCGTCGACCGGATCACCTCCAACGTGCTGGACCGGCTCAGCGCCGACGCCGATGCCGCCCGGGGGCGATGGGACAGTCAAGCCTGCGAGGATAAACCGATGACGGTGAGTGAGAGTCAAGCATGCTCGCGTGTGGTTGCCGCGGAGCATCCGCGCTGCTGAGTGACCGGGCGTCATGGCAGGCAGGTGAGTTCGCCGCGGGCCACCGCGATGACCGCACCGCGGACCGATGTCTCCATTGCCCGACCACTTTCGGCGCGTACCTCGACGTCCATGGTCGATGTCCGCCCGATTTCGGCTCCCTGGCTGATGATGAACGCCGAACGGCCGTCGGGGCTCAGCATGCCGCGGTGGACGAGGTGGACGCCCAACGCGACGGCGGAGGAACCCCCGCCCGGATCCTCGGCAACTCCCGAGCCCGGAGCGAACATCCGTATGTGTGCTCGTCGCGACTCCCGTGAGTAACTGAACAGCACGAGCCCGACCATGCCGACGGTCCGGGCGATGAGCGCCGCGGCGTCGGGGCGGGCCCGGGCCACGGCCTCATCGTGGACCGGCAGGAAAGCGAACCATGCGCCGGCCGCGGCGGCCCCGGGAGCGCCTGCGACGTCCACGTCATCGACTGTGAGACCGACCGCCGCGGCCAACGGTGCGGCATCCAGGTCCTTGCCGATCTCCGGTCGGCCACCGGCGATCCGGGCGCCGTCATCGTCCACACGAACCGGGATGACGCCCGCGCCGCACTGCTGCCGGACCTTGCCGTGTCCGATCACGCCTCTGCGGGCCAGCAGCCATGCGGCGCCGATGCTGGGGTGGCCGGCGAATGATAGTTCGACGGTCGGAGTGAAGATGCGCACGCGGTAATCGGCGCCCGGGACAGTCGGGGGCAGCGTGAACACAGTCTCGGAGAGGTGGAACTCACGGGCGATGGCCTGCATCGCCGTGTCGGTCAGCGATTCGCCGCCGTGCACCACTGCCAACGGGTTTCCCGCGTAGGGGCGATCGGCGAACACATCAAGAATGTCGTATTGCAGATTCGTCATGATCCACTCTCATGAGGTATTACGCGGCACGCCTGCGGATCGGCTGAGGCGCCTGTGCCGAGCCTGGTGACCGGGTCCCACGAGCCACTGGCCGATGCGCGGGTTACAGGCTTCAGTCCTTCAGCACAAGGCGGGAGCTTTTCGGGGCGAGGGTGTGTCGGTCACGGGAGTGCCCCCGCCGGGACGGTCGGTGGATGGCTGCTCGTTCGATTTTCGCTCCGGGACACGGCGGCCTCGCGGGCCGCGCGGGCCAGCGACCGACGGTCGGTGTAGGTTCCCGGCGGAATGGGTGGCAGGACGGCGAGTTCGGCGGTCAGACCGCGGACCGCGGACACCCTGCGCAGCGAGGACAGCAGGGTGTCATCACCCACGTACGCCGCCGCCTCGGCGGGCTGCCGGTGCCCGAGGCCGTAGCGGATGCGTACCGGCTGCACGGGGACCGACGCGTCGATCGCGGCCTGGAAGGCGGCGTGCCGGAAGGGGCCGTGCTCTCGGCCGCACCAGGTGGTGCCTTCGGGGAAGACGATCACCGATGAGCCGGCGCGCAGTGCCGCGGCGAGCTCGGCGACCTTGGCGGGCAGGACACGCAACCGGTCGCGTTCCACGAACAACGTGCCTCCGGAGAGGGCCACTCGCCCGAGCACCGGATAGGACGCGATCTCCTGCTTAGCCACCATCCGGCCAGGCAGGGCGGCGGCGATCAGAGGTATATCCAGCCATGAGACATGGTTGGCAACCACGAGCCTGCCCGTCACCGGCCGTGCCGCCCGTCCGTCGCCGGTCCCGGTGATCCTCGCCCGTACGCCGAAGGCCGAGAGAATGGTGCGGCACCAGCGCCTGATCAGCCGGTCGCGGAAGGGCCGGGAGAAGCGCCGGATCAGGGGGATGAGAGAAACACCGAAGGCGATGACGGCGATCCCCGTCACGAGTCGGGCCGCGCGCAGCAGCCGCGTCACGGACGGCCCGGGATCGGAAACACAAAGGGCGGGCGTGCATGGGGCGCTGGGCAGCCAGATGCTGGTCGGCAGGGGGCCGTTGGCCGAAGCTTCGTGGGGCGACGCGCCGTGAGCGCCGCTGGCGGGGACGCCGGCAGGGGCGCTCACGGCGCGGACGCCAGGGAGAGGAAACGGCTGAGGTAACGCGGGTCGGCGCGCCGCACAGACAGCAGTACGTAGAAATCGGCCACCCCGAAGTCAGGGTCGTACGCCGGCTCTCCGCACACCCAGGCGCCCAGGCGCACATAGCCGCGCAGGAGCGGCGGGAGCGGAATACGCCCGGAGGGAGCGGAGGTGGGACGCCAGGGGAGGCGAGGGGTGACGCGGTACTCCTCTGGGGAAAGGTGCTTGGCGGACACGGTCTCCCACACACTGGTGGCCAGTGCCCCGCCGTCCGCCAGAGGGACCGAACAGCACCCACCGAGCCAGTCGTGCCCGGCCTGGGTCATGTAGCGCGCGATACCGGCCCACATGAGGGAGATGACTGCCCCGTCGCGGTGGTCGGGGTGGACGCAGGAGCGGCCCGCCTCGACGAGGTCGTGTCGGATCCCCGTCAGACCACCGAGGTTGAACTCGGTTTCCGCGTACAGGCCCCGGACGGCGGTAGCCTGAGCGGGCGGCAGCAGCCGGTACGTGCCGACGACCGCCCCTGTGCCTTCCTCACGGACCAGCAGATGGTCGCAGTGGTCGTCGAAGGCATCTGCATCCAGACCGGCCTCGGGCGTGGTGAGTGAGGCGCCCAACTCGCCGGCGAAGACCTCGTGGCGCAGCCGCTGGGCCGCTCGTATGTCGCGCTCGTCCCTCGTGAGGGAGACGGTATAGCGACGAGGGGCCGTCTGAGGGGGCGATGCGAGCGCTGTCGACGCGGCCATGTCTGTTTCTTCTTCCAACGCGCAAGCCAGTTGCATCCCGTCAGCCCCGGACGGTGAAGCCGTGCTTCGCACCGAGCTTGGTGAGGGTGCTCTTTCCCGGGATGCCGTCCGCCTCGGCTCCGGTGAACCCGTACCGTCGCTGCAGGGCGGCATAGGCCTCGATGGTCGTCGTGCCGAAGGAGCCGTCGGCCCGATGCGACGGCAGGAGGCCCTCGGCGACCAGGGCCTTCTCCACGAGGAGTACATCGGCCTTGTGCGTCGTACCGCCCTGGGGGAGGGAAGGGTCGCGACGGGCGGCGGCGACGACATTGCTCAGGTCGACCGTCGGCTTGGAGCCGGAACCCGATCCCGAGCCGGGACTCGTGGTCGGAGCTGCCTTGAACAGGGCGGACTGGTCGATGTTCCCCGGGTCCCAGTGGTCGTTGCCCGGGATATTGGCGTGGCCGTAGTGGCCCCCCTTGTTCAGCCACACGGAGCGGGAGCGGTTGTCCGCATCGCCGGCCGAGGTCGCCAGCCGGCCTGCCGGCCAGGTGTCCGGGATGTGCCAGGAGCGGATGGCACGCATAAGGCCCCTGAAGTTGGGCCCCGGCTTCCAGTACCCGGTGAACGGCTTGGACGCTCGGCCGAGTACTTCGATCTGCACACAGGCCCTTCCGACCCGGTTCGTTCGCGCCTTCCCGTCGTTCCGGAGCGCGCGGGCGCTCATGTCGAGTGGACCGAACTGGCCCAGCCTGTCGGTGGTCGGGTCGTACAGCAGGTGCGGCTCGGCGCTGTTGCGGATCAGGTGCGCGGCGACGGCGCGGAACGCCTCGTCACCCGCACCGCTCTCCGTGGTGTGCCAGACGGCGCGTGCGGGAGCCACCACGAGGTCCATTGCCCCGCCGATGGTGCCGTCCCCCAGTCGCTCTGCTTCCTTGATCCAGATCTCGCTCACGCGGCATTCCCTTACTCGTTCATGTCGTTGTCGGTCGCTGATGGCCGACGTGAACCAGCGTCGAGGCCGCCGTTGCTCACTTCCCAGTCCAGGCTGCTGTCCACCTCTGACCACTGCCGGGACGGGATCGACATGTGCTTGCCGGCGGTGGAGACACGGACCGGCGGGCGGCACGGGATTGAGGCCGGATGACGGGCTGGTGGTGGTGAACCAATGCACGGAAGCGACCGTTGCGGTGTGTACGGGCCCGCAACCCGTCAGGGCTCTGGCATCCCACCCCGAGGTGTCAGAGCCCGCCCCCTCATGGTCGCGTCCGGAACGCAGCTGCGATGAGTCCACTGCCGGAAACATTGTTCCCGCTGCGCGCCGGGCGCGACTAAGGGGTCCTTGCACTATGAGCGTCCGATGAGGTCGCGTGGTCTGGTGCCGTGCATCGCAAGGCGCCGGAGAGCCCTGGATGGGGGTGCCCCCTGCTCGAGCGGAGCCGAGAGCTTGGGGGAGGAGCTACCTGGGCTTTTCGGCAACGCGGCAATGGGGGTGCCCCCTGCTCGAGCGCAGCCGAGAGCTTGGGGGAGCGGTGCCAGGCCGCGCGACCCGGGCGGGCATGGTGCAAGGACCCCTAAGGCGCTTGTCATCCCCGGATATCTGTCCCGGCGAACAGGAGTTTCCCGCGCATGGCACAGGACACTGCCACTGACGCCTTGCGCCGCTCACGGTTGTCCGTACAACGGCGCCACCAAATCCTGACGACGGTGACGGAGGAACTCACGACCCTCGGCTACGAGGTCATGACGTTGGACTCCGTGGCCGCGCGCGCCCATTGCAGCAAGGCAACCCTGTATCGGTTGTGGGCGACCGAGGCTCAGCTGGTGATCGCTGCTCTCGACGCCTGCCTGTCGGACCTCCTGACGCAGGAGGACAGAGACCGGTGCGACACCGGTTCCCTCGCTTCGGACGTGCACGCTTTCGCCGCCACTCTTTGCCAGGCAGGACAAGAAGTACGTCGAAGTTCTGACCGGCCTGAGCCAAGCCTGCTCGAGCGATCCGCTCTTGGCGGCGGCCGTATGCAGAACCGTCGTTGCCCCTGCGTCGTCCGCCTGGACGCCATTGTGCGGCGCGCCCGGGAACGTGGTGAGGTTGCGCGCCACAGCGGCTCCGGCGCGGTGCTGGACCACCTGGTTCCGGGTTTCCCGTCCCATCGCTCACTGCTCGTTGGCTCCGCGCGGACTACTCCGCCCCACCCCTTCGCGGACCAGGTGTTGTGCCAACGCTGCTTGCCTAGCGGGCCGCTCACAGCGGTTTGTCAAATCACCTTCGACCAAAGGGACTTCATGACTGGCAATGTGCTCATCCGCGGCTTCATCGCGGTGCTCCGGTGTGGCGCCGGTGTGTACTGGTACGCGTGGCGGCGACACACCTATGTCCCGTACCACGACGACATCGTGCCGCTTGACCTCCCCGCAAACGACACGCCGGCGCCTCGAGGTGACGGCGACCGATGGGTTGGCACGTGGGAGCTGACACCGTCGCTCAGATCTCGGCATCGGTGAGGGACGAAGTACACCGGCGAGGTGCGGATACCCGTCCTCGTCGATCGTGCCGAGCACCATGTAGCGGATCCGGTCCAGCACGTTGCGGGCGGTCGCGGCCAGGGCGGGGGCTGCGGTGTCGGAGGTCATGGGGCTCGGGCCCTCGGGCGAGTCCTGCGCTGGGCCGGCGGGCGGTGTGCTGTGGCGTCATGGGGCCAGCGTCGTCGGTGGGTGTCGCCGGCGGCCAGGTGACCGTCGTGGAGTGCTTGGTGTACGAGACGGCGTGATCAGGCCGCGGCGTCGAGCTGCGCGGCGATGCCTTCCAGGCACCACGTCCAGCCCACGCGCATGTGCTCGGCGGTCAGGGCGTCCGACAGGCCCTCGACCGTGAGCTCCAGCCGGGTCCCGCCCTCGACCGGCAGGAGCAGCATCGTGCAGCGGGAGCGCTCGGCCATGTCCTCCCCCGCGGTGAGCACGTCGAGCACGAGCCGCTCCACGGGCTCGAAGACCGCGAAGGTGGCCGTCTCGCTGTACGCGTCGCCGGCCGGACGAGGGCCGAACCGCAGTCGGTAGCCCCCGCCCTCGCGGGCGTCGACCTCGCAGGTCGACACGCGCCAGGCGGGGTCGGGGCAGGCCCAGCGCTGCAGCAGGTCGGCGCGGGTCCAGGCGGCCCAGACACGCTCGGGCGACGCGGGGTAGGTGCGCTCGAGGTCGAACGACAGGAGCGGGGTGGCGGTCACGTGTCCTCCAGGAGGGTGCCGAGAGCGTCCAGCCGGGTCGACCAGAGCGCCTGTTGCTGTGCGGTCCACGTGGCCACGGCGACGAGGGCGTCGTCGCGCAGCCGGCACTCGCGCACGCGGCCGCGCTTGACGGTCGTCACCAGGCCCGCCTCCTCGAGCACGCGGACGTGCTTGAGCACGGCGGGCAGCGAGAGCGTCGTCGGCGCCGCGAGGTCACCGGCGGACGTCGGCCCGCGGGCGAGCCGCTCGACGATGGCCAGGCGGGTCGGGTCACCCAGGGCTGCGAACTGATGGTGAACCATATGGTTTACTGTTCCGTCTCGACGCGCCCGTGTCAACCCGCTCGCCTACGCAGCTGGGCGGTGGGTTGCACGGCTGCCGGCGCAGGGCTCGCGGTCGCCCGGGCGACCGGGAGGGATGCCACCTTGGCGGGCCGCACGCTGCGCTCCACCGAGGCACCCGAAGCGATCGGCTGGCGGGAGCCGGTGAAGAAGCGGCTCGCGGCATGCTCGAAGCAATAGTCCAGCCACCGCGCCGACGGCAGCGGCCAGTGCCACCGCCCACGGCGCCGGGCTCACGGGAGACGGCAGGCCCCTGGTGGGGGCGCAACGATGCCTCGGCACACCGGCGACTCGGTCCCGGCCCAGCCATACCGGAAGGCCAGTAGCTCCGCGACCGCCGAGCCCGCGATCGCCAGGGCCAAGCCCACGACTCCGCTCCGCATGTCGGGAGACTTCGCCGCGACCGGAGCTGCGTCAACGTCCGCGCGAGGAACGGCCACCGGGATGCCGACCACTGCCACAGATGGATACGTCGCCGTACATGAGGCTGCGCGCCTGCACGTCCCGTTGAACCCGTCCGGTGCAGATGCTCACGCAGGTACCCCATGCGGGACACCTGTCAGATGGAGGGCCGGAGCACCCCCGGCAGGCGGGGAAGCCGACGGCTCGATGAACGTCAGGCTGCGTTGATGTCCTCATCTTGCATGGCGGGCGGCGGCCCACCGGTCCCCGGACGCCCGTCTGACGAACGCGGTCTCCGAGACGGCCTGCCCCGCCCTCCATCGCGTCCTCGGTCATCTCGACGCGGAATCATTCGGCGAGCTCCTGGAGTTCGGCCTGTCCGCGATCCTCGCGCGAAGGTGACCGAGGGCGAAGAAGGGACCAGGGAGGACCCGCCCACCGAGCGGCCGTAGTCCCCGTCCGCGAGCGACACGAGTTGAGCCAGAGCCCGCGTTCACTTAGGGCTTGCCGGGATACAACTTGCGTGCTCCGGGTCTTGACACTGCAGCTCAGGACAGATGCTCGCCGACGATTTATTTCCCGGCAAGCCCTTGGGGGTCCTTTCACTATGCCCGCCCGGGTCGCGTGGTCTGGCACCGCTCCCCCAAGCTCTCGGCTGCGCTCGAGCAGGGGGCACCCCCATCGCCGCGTTGCCAAAAGGTCCTAGTAGCTCCGCTACGAGGACCTTCCGGCGCCTTGCGATGCACGGCACCAGACCACGCGACCTGATCGGACGCTCATAGTGAAAGGACCCCTTACAGGACCAGCCCGGCATCGGCTGAGCCTTCTCCATCTGCGGGTAGAGATGCCAGTCCTGCCAGCGGCTGATGATTGGGCGTACGGTCACCGGAATGCTGGTCGCCATGACCTTCACTTCACTCATCATCGTCCTCAGCATCGTCGTGATCTGCGCCTCCACAGCCGTGTCGATGTCCACTGAGCCACCGTTCTGGATGGTGCTGGTCGTCTGTCTGATCACCTATCCGCTCAGCACTGGGCTGCTTGCCATGCCCCAACTCGCAAAAGTCGGACAGGGGTTCGTAGGCGAGTGGAGCATACGGTTGGCGATGGCGGGCGCGGTCACCGCACTACTGAGTCTCCTCATCGGCAAGGGCAAGCGCGGGCCTCGTACCCGTGCTGCCGATTGACCGCCCCAGGCCTGCAAGTCACCTCTCCCCGCCCCGACTTGAGTTCGGGGCGGCGGATGAACCTCCCTTTCCCTTTGCTCGTAGCAGTGTCCGGACACATGCTCCGCCGGAGCTACGAGAAAGTAGATGTAATGAAGACCTGGAGTTCTGGAGCAGTCGTTCTGACGTCCGTCGCGCTCATGTTGACCGCTGCCTGCGGGGCCAGTACTGGTGACGGCGAGCCCAAGTCCCGTGCATCGGCGACTGCTTCGGCGCAGGTGACGGTTCCGACGACCAAGGCCCCCGAGGCGAATGGCTCGGCTCCGGCGGGAACGCTTACGTTGGCCAGCAACGCCAAACTCGGTCCGATCGTCACGGACTCCACCGGCTTCACCCTCTACCGCTACACCAAGGACAGCTCCAAGCCCCCCAAGTCCGCTTGTGCGGAGGACTGCGCGAAGCTTTGGCCCCCAGTACCTGCGGGCGGCGCCTCGCTGCCGTCGGCCCTGGATCCTGCCTTGATCGGCTCAGTGACACGGCCGGACGGTACAAAGCAGCTGACGGTGGCGGGAACGCCGGTCTACCGCTACGCCAAAGACACCAAGCCGGGTGACGTCAAGGGCGAAGGAGTGGGCGGCGCGTGGTTCGCGTCTCTGCCCAAGGAGGGCGTGCCCGGTCTCGAAGATGCCCTGGCAGACTACATGGGCAGCACCCGCTTCAGGAGAAGCGACTCGGACGCCACCCCCGCCGGCTGAAGCAATGACATGAAGTCGGTTGGAGCACAGGCCGATCCGGGTCTGAGTTGAACTGAGTCGTCTCAGGCTCCGCAGGCCTCGTCGACGCAGAGACAGTCGTAGTACTCCGCGGCGTCCACACCGGGTCCGAGAGCGGCCTGTCCCTCGACGACGGTGGATATCGAAGTCAGCCGCCACAGCAGGCCGCGAGCCGAAGAGGGCCCCAGCACGCTCCACATCGGCTGCGGGCCTCTCGTCGTGTCCAGGGCGGGGCCGCTCGGCCCGCACAGACAACTCGTGTCAGAACTGATCGCCTTTCGAGACAAGGGCACTGCTGGGTGCTGTGCCCGGAGGTAACCATGCGCAAGAGAGTCAAGTTCGGTGTCACCGGGGCGGTTGTGCTGTTGACAGGTGTGGGCGGTTACGGTGCGGTCGATGCCCTTGGGCTGCTGAAGAAGACCGGACCGCTCACGACCGACGAGGTGCACTCGACCGCACAGGACTTCCTCGATGCATGGGGAAAGGGAGATCTGACGACCGCGGCCATGCTCACCGACGATGGCAGTGCAGCAGGACAGGCGCTGACTCAGTTCCGCAGAGGGGCCGGGGCAGATGTCTCTTTCAAGGCGGAACGGCAGAGCGCCGCGCGTGTGGACTTCTCCGTCACCCTCCGGTTCCGTCACGACGGTGGTGCATCGACCTGGACGTACGGTTCCTCCATGAGGCTGGTACGGGACCCGGGTACGGGGGAGCCGCGCGTCGCGTGGTTGCCGTCCGTCGTGCATCCGAAGCTTCGAAAGGGCGACACCCTGACGGTCGCCGAGGCCGCAACACCCGCGGTCGAAGCCGTTGACAGGGACGGCAAGAAACTGACGACCAAGGAGTTTCCCTCTCTCGCCGGCGTGCTTCCGGCGCTGGGAGAGCGCTACGGAGACAAGCTGGGCGGAACGCCACGAGTGGAGGTCCGGCTCACAACGTCGAGTGGCAGGCCGGCCGAGTCTCTGCATGTCATTTCGGCGGGCAAACCGGTGAAGCTGCGCACCACCCTGTCCGCGAAGGTTCAGCGGGCGGCGGAGCAAGCGGTCAAGGAGTTCCCGGAGTCCTCTGCGGTCGCGGTGAAGCCCAGCAGCGGCGAGATCCTCGCGGTGGCCAACAACCGCAAGGACGGATTCAACGCGGCTTTCCTCGGCAAGCTCGCCCCCGGATCCACCATGAAGATCATCACCGCGGCTGCACTGCTGGAGAAGGGGCTGGTCACCGCGCCGGGCTCCGCACCTTGCCCAAAGCTTTCGAGTATTGCGGGAACGACCTTCCACAACCTGAACAACTTCGAGCTGCCCGGCGGCACCTTCTCGGACGGCTTCATCCGCTCCTGCAACACCACGTTCATCGAGTTCGCGGACGACATCGACGCGGACACCCTGTCCCGGGAGGCACGCGAGGTTTTCGGCGTGGGCCTCGAGTGGCAGAGCGGAGTCGCCACCTTCGACGGCAGCGTCCCTGAGGCGACCGGGGCCGAGAGGGCCGCGTCGATGATCGGGCAGGGCCAGGTGCAGATGAACCCGCTGAACATGGCCTCGGTCGCTGCGACCGCCGCGACCGGGACATTCCGGCAGCCGAACCTGGTGTCGCCGGATGTGGACGACCGAACCCTTGCGGAGGCGCAGCGTTCTCTGCCGAATGATGTCGCGCGGCAACTGCGCGACATGCTGCGCAGGACGGCAAGGGAGGGAACGGCGGCCAAGGCCATGCGGGGGCTGCAGGGAGACATCGGCGCGAAGACCGGCTCAGCCGAGGTCGCGGGGGACGCCGTGTCCGACAGTTGGTTCACCGGCTACCGCAACGACATCGCCGCGGCGGCCGTCGTGGAGCAGGGCGGTCATGGAAGCGACGCTGCGGGGCCGATCGTGCGGAACATGCTCGGATCGGAGTAGCCAAGCAGTATGAACAGGTGCGCAGGGCCTGGTCGTGCGGCCCTGCGCACCGGTTCGTTCGGCGACAGCCGGCCCCGATCCGCCACTACGTCCGGGAGCGGAGCGCCGCTGCTGCGACGCGCGCGACCATCGACGGGCGGAAGAGCAGCGCCGGCGGCTTCGCGAGGTGGGCCACGGACGCGAAGGCCTTGGCGACCGGGGGAGAGACCTGAGCGGCCAGGGAGACCCTGCGCACATAGCGGTTGACCAGGTCGGTTCCCCGCGGCTTGGAGCCGCGCGTCTGGGGGAACGCGAAGTCTCCTCCGGCCGCCAGAGCCCAGGGAACCTCGACCACCTTGGCTGCTGCGGCGTAATAGACGGCGGCCGTCAGGGGCCCGCGGGGCCCGAACCGGTCAAGGGCCCTGCCCAGGGCGAGCGCCTGGAGGGCGGCGCTGGTCATGCCTTGCCCGTAGACGGGATTGAACGTACAGAGCGCGTCCCCGACCGTGACGAGGCCCACGGGAATCTCCGCCAGGCGCTCGAAGTGCCGTCGTCGGCTTGCCGGGAAGCGATGCAGGGCGATGTCACTCATCGGCTCGGCGCGGGCCACCAATTCCGCGATCGACGGATCGGGCAGCCTCTTGGCGAAGTCGAGGAACGAGGCCTCGTCGTCAGGAAGGCCGCCCACGTGCAGCGCGTGCAGACTGATGAGCCAGCGATCACCTTCAACCGGCACCGCATTACCCCCCTGCGGACTCTTGGGAGGGGAGGCCAGGATGTAAGCAGCTGCTGCCCCACCGACGCGATCGCCCGGGAGCCGCCTGAACATCCGGCTGGAGTATCCCGCGCCGATCTTCACCTGTGACACGTCGGGCCAGGAAGCTCCCAGGGATGCCAACCACCTTTCGGAACGTCCCGACGGGCCTGTGCAGTCGGCGACGAGGTCCGCGGTGAGCACCTCGCCGTCGGCGGTCGTCACCCCGGTCACTTGGCGCGCGTCGCCCAACAGACCGGAAGCTGCGCGACCTTGATGGATCGTCACATTCGGTAGACCAAGAACACGTTGGCGCAGCGACCATTCGAGAAGCGGTCTCGTGACACTGAGGAAGTGGCACTCGGAGATGGTGTGATGAAACGGGTGACCGTACTGGAACACCCTCGAATCGGCGAGATGGTCCAGACGCGCCCCACCGGCCGCGACGAGTTCCGCCGTGACACCGGGGAACAACTGCTCCAACGCTTGCTGACCGGCCTCGAGGAGCCCATGGGCGTGCCGCCCCTGGGGCACCGCTGACCGGAACTCCGGACCCGCGGGGAGGTTGTCACGGTCGACAACCACCACCTGGTCGAATCTGTCCGCCAGCACGCGTGCGGTGCACAGTCCCGCAATGCTTGCACCCATCACCACAGCTCGCCGCTGCTCACTCACTCCAGAGCCTTCCTGTACGTCAATGCCTTGCGAGGTCGCAGCATGGCTGGGGCGGCTTGTTTTTCCCGTGCCGTGCTGTTGTCGGGCGAAGCTCTTCGCCTCCGAGCACAGCGCGAGGGCAGACGGTGAACCGTTCAGGCGAAGAGCTCGTTGTACGGACCGAAGGCGACTCGAACGCCTTCCGGTGCCAGTTGATTCTCCGGACCTGAACCCCCTGCCAGGGACGCGGAGACCGCGAACGGCTGTCACCGCACATCGTGTGCGGTGACAGCCGCAAGTGGTGCGAACGGCGCGGACAACCGTACGCAGTACCGCACTGTGCACATCACGTACCGAATGGCCCGCTCGCGGGGAGGAAACGATGACCGGAGCCGCCACCGTGCTGGCCCGATGTGCCGAGGCCGTCACCGGCACACGGCTGCCCGTGGCCATCAAGGCGTGGGACGACAGCATGGCCGGGCCGGCTGACGGCCCCGCGTTCGTCCTGCGCAGCCCTCAAGCCTTGCGGCGGCTGCTGTGGCGGCCGGGACAACTCGGGCTCGCCCGTGCCTGGGTGGCCGGCGAACTCGATGTCGAGGGCGATCTGTACGAGGCGCTGGACCGGATCTCGCGACTGCTGTGGGAGCGCGAGCCGGCAGGCGGCGACGACGCGGCGCACCGCCTGCCCGCGTTCCTGCGCAGTTCGACCGGTGTACGAGCCCTGTACGACACGGTTGCTTTGGCTCGTCCCGGGCTGCCGCCCACCCCGCCCGCGGAGGAAGTGGCCGGTCGCCGTGGCCGGGCCCACACGCTGCGCCGCGACCGTGCGGCGATCAGCCACCACTACGACGTGGGCAACGACTTCTACCGTCTGGTCCTGGGGCCCAGCCTTGTGTACTCGTGCGCCTATTGGCAGGGCGGCCCGGACGAAGGAGCCACTCTGGAGGAGGCGCAGGAGGCCAAGCTCGAACTGATCTGCCGGAAGCTCGGTCTCCGCGCGGGAGAGCGCATGCTCGACGTCGGCTGTGGCTGGGGCTCACTCGCTCTGCACGCCGCGCGGCATCACGGAGTCCATGTGGTGGGCGTGACGATCTCCACAGAACAGGCCAACCTGGCCCGCTGGCGCGTTGAGCGCGCCGGTCTGACGGATGAGGTCGAGATCCGTGTGCAGGACTACCGGGAGATCTCTGACGGCCCGTACGACGCCATCTCCTCCGTAGGAATGGCGGAGCACGTGGGCACGCAGGCATATCGCGGGTACGCGGCAATACTGCACGGACTGCTCAAACCCGAGGGCCGCCTCCTCAACCATCAGATCGCCCGCCGTCCCGTCCCCGGCGAGAAGGCGTACCGGATGAACTCCTTCATCGACCGCTACGTCTTCCCGGACGGTGAGCTGGCCCCGGTGGGCTCGACCGTGGCGCTGCTGGAGGAAGCGGGATTCGAGGTGCGTGACGTCGAGGCCCTGCGAGAGCACTATGCGCTGACACTGCGCGCGTGGGTGACCAACCTGGAGCGGCACTGGGATGAGGCGGTACGGCTCACCTCGCCCGAGCGGGCCAGGATATGGCGTCTGTACATGGCTGCCTCGGCACTCGGGTTCGAGCGGAACACGATGGGAGTGAACCAGGTGCTGGCCGTCAGGACCGCGGCGGACGGTTCCTCGGGCATGGCACTGCTCAGAGGGGTTGGCCGTTGGGCAGAGCCGGCGATTTCGGGGCGGCGGGCGGAAGCCGCGGCACTCCTGCCCGAGGACATGTTCCTGACAGGGGACGGATGCGACGGTCCTACTGGAGAGGATTGATGACGCGTGCTCGTCAAACACAAGGTGAGTCTCCCGAAGTTCTTGTTGGAGGACGCGGTCGGTGAACCGCTGCCTCAGGGGCTGCGGCGTCACCGGCAGTCACAGTGCGAGGAACATCCGCAGGACGACGAGGACTGGGAGCGGGCGGCACTTCGGCTCCAGTACTGGTGCGACACGGGTGACTGGGCGGACGAGCCAGATCTGGTGGAGTGCTGTGCCGACCCCCTGACGATTTTCGACTCGCCCTCGTGCGTCCTGTGGGACCACCACGGAACGGACTGGGACCCAGCTCGCCGGGAGGAGTGGCGGGGCAGGATGTGCGAGTTCGCCTGGGCCGTCATCCCGACTCCGCTCGACTGGCCGGGGGAGGGAACTGAGCTTGACGTTTGAGTTGATGGGAGAGGGAGACCATGAGCGGCACCAGTGACAGCGGCGCGGTCCCGGCGGCTCCTGTGCTGACCACACCGCAGGAGTGGCGCAAATACCTGCGTGAGTACAGCGAACTGTATCTGCGGACTGCTGACGAATATCAGCGTCGGGCGCTTGAGCCCGAGCAGGAGGCGACGCGCTGGATGGGCCACGAGCCGGCCGCCGAGGAAGCGGTGTTGTCGGCCGAGCAACGACTCGGGGTCCGATTCCCGCCGATGCTTCGCAGCTTTCTGCTGACCAGCAACGGGTGGAGTGGTGTCGGTGGCTGGGTTGACCTCGTCTACCCGTGCGAGCGCGTTTCCTGGATGCGCGATACCGACGGGGGCAGTGACCTCATAGGCACTTACCGCGATTTCTCCGACGAGGACGACGAGTACCTGAAGCTGTTCCAGCTGTCGCTCGAGATCGCGAGTGGCGAAGACTTCTGGTTGCTCGACCCTACGCAGACCGGTCCGGACGGCGAATGGGCTGCCTACCTGTACGAGCCCAAGTACGGGGAGCTGGAGGAGTTCGCCGGCTTCGTCGAACTGTTTCACGCCAGTTGGCGAGACATGGAAACGTCCGGTGGCAAGCGGCCCGTCGTGCGTGGGGCCAGGAGTGGTGCCGAGCCGCCGCTGGATGCTGTGGGTGAGTGAGCTGTGCCGCTGAAGCCACGGCCGATCGTCCAGCAGACCAAGCAGGCGCCCCGCGGCTGGGCCTTCTGACGCCGTGGGACCGGGTGCCCACCGCCAAAGAGGTCGCGGAGACCAGCGCACTTTCACAAGAGAAGGAGCGGTACGCCGAGACCACGGCGGCCGTCGGCACAACGTGATTCCAGAATCGAGGTACCAGTGAGTAAGGCCAGGGATGCCATGGGCGTCGGGGGCCCGGCGGAGGCGTCGGCGATTGAGGCCTACGGGGTGGGCGTGAAGTACCGTCGGGGCTGGGCCCTGCAGGACTGCTCGTTCCGGCTGCCGGCCGGCCGGATCTGCGGGCTTGTGGGCCCCAACGGCGCGGGAAAGACGACGTTGATGGGGATCGCCGCCAATCTGCTGCAGCCGACCAACGGCACCCTCAAGGTATTCGGCGAGGCACCGGAATCCTCGGAGGCCAGACGGCGTACCGCGTTCCTCGCCCAGGAGAAGCCGCTGTTCCGCCGCTTCACCGTGGCCGAGACGCTGCGCATGGGCCGCGAACTGAACCCGGCCTGGGACCAGCGGGCCGCCGAGAACATCGTCCGCGCGGGCAATGTGCCCATGGAGGCGAAGATCGGCACTCTCTCCGGCGGGCAGCGCACCCGGGTCGCCTTCGCCCTCGCCTTCGGCAAGCGCCCGGACCTGCTGATGCTCGACGAGCCGATGTCCGACCTCGACCCGCTGGTACGCCACGAACTCATGAGCACGTTGATGGCCGAGGCCGCCGAACACGGCACCACTGTCCTCATGTCCTCCCACATGCTCTCCGAGCTCGAGAGTGTCTGCGACTTCCTCCTCGTCATTTCCTCGGGGGGCCTCCGCATGGCCGGTGATGTGGGCGAACTCCGGAGCGCTCACCTGCTGTTGCACGGCTTCGAGAGCGGCGAGGGAAACAGTCAGTGGCAGGGCCACGCCCACGGTGTTCCGGCGGAGCTCGCCGGCCACACCGTCGTCGAATGCCGAACCAGTGGACGCGAGGTCACCGCCCTCATCCGCCCCGAAGGCCCGGTGACCGGCCGGTGGCAGGCCCACACGCCGAACTTGGAGGAACTCCTGCTCTCCTATCTGCGCTGCCCTGACGCGCCACCTCTGATCACGTCCGAAGCCCACGTCCCGGGGCGGGCTTACGGCTCCGACGGCTCGCGGACGGTGGCGGCATGAGCAACCTGACCAGCACCTCCGCCGTCGGACCCCACGGGCCGACTGCGTCCCCCGCGTCCCGCATGGCCACCCGCGGCCCCCGGCTCGGCGGCCTGGTCTGGCTCATCTGGCGCCAGCATCGGGCCGGCTTCTGGACCGTCCTCGCCGCCACCGCCTTCTCCGTGGCGTTCATCGCCTATCAGCGCACCGGCCTGATGGACGACCTTGCCGCCCATGGCTGGCCCGACGCGGCGCCCGACAAGTGGATGGAGGGCGCACTCCCGTACGCCTCCAGGTTCCAAATGGTGGGGTACGGCCTTGGCTTCATCCCTATCCTGCTCGGCGTCTTCCTCGGCGCCCCTCTCCTCGCCGGCGATCTGGAAAGCGGCACCGCCAAACTCGTCAGTTCCCAGTCCGTCAGTTCGAGCCGCTGGCTGGCCGCCAAGCTTGGGATCAGCGCTCTGGTGGTCATCGTGTGCACGGCGGCGCTGTCCGTCACGTTCGGCTGGTGGTGGGAACCGGTCAGGAAACAGAGCCAGATTCTGGCGTGGAGCGAGGGCTCCGCGTTCGACAACACCGGCCCGGTGCCCGTCGCGCTCGCACTCTTCACCGTCGTGGGCGGCGTGGCGATCGGCATGCTCCTGCGCCGGACCCTGATCTCCATGGTCGTCACCTTCGGCTTCGCCGTCGTCGTCCAGGTGGTCTGGCACTACCAGCGGCAGAACCTCGGTCAGGTCACCACGATCACCACCAGCAAGGGAATCGGCGACACGAGTTTCCCGAGCCTGCCTGAAGCCGCTTTCGAGATCGACCGGTCGTTCGTCTCGGGTTCGGGGCAGACCTACGGCTGGGGCACCTGCGTGCGCGAGACGTCGGAGAAGGTCTGCATTCAGAAGTACGACATCGTGGGCTGGTCGGTGGACTACCTGCCGATCTCGCAGATGAGCATCATGCAGTGGCTCGGCGCATCGATACTCTTCGCTCTGACTGCAGCCGTAGTGGTGTTCGTCTTCATCCGGGCCCGCAAGCGCATCGTCTGACACCCATGAGCCGGTCCCCCGGCGCTCGAGTCAGCCCGTCACCTGCGCGTAGTCGCCCCTGGCTGCCCGCGTTCCTGGGTTCGCAGGAGTGCCGGCGCAGGTCCGACGTCGAGGTGACGAAGCCTCGTTGAGTTTCCCAGGGAGTCCGGACGATGTTCGCTCATGTCACCGCACTGCTCTTTCTGATCTTCTGTGTCCGCGTCCTGCGCGACCCCCGCCGCTTCAGCAACGCCATCCTTCTCGGCATCACCCTCATCCTCCCGCCCATGTACGAGTTCGTGGACTCCGACGAGCGGTCGATGCCATTAACGATCACGGTGCTGGGAGCCTGCGCACTCCTCGGCCTGGGTGCCTGCGCGCTCGCGTTCTTCCTGATCGCGAACGGGGTGAAGATGGTCCGCAAGGAGGGCAGGAGCCCCGCCAACCTGCTCTCGCTTCTGACCGGGCTGGCGACCCTGGGTTTCATCGCGCTGCTCGGCACGGCCCTCGTCTACGACTCGCCCACGCTGGTCCGCATCGCGAGCGTCGCAATACCGGTGGTCGGCTACGTCTCCTTCCTCTTCCTCAGCTTCCTCGGCTACGCGTTCCTCTACGGCCGACTGCCGATCCGGCGGAACGTGGACTTCGTGGTCGTACTTGGCTCCGGTCTCATCGGCGGCTCCCGGGTACCGCGACTGTTGGCGAACAGGCTGGACCGGGGGCGCAAGGTGTATGAGGCGCAGGCCGCGCGCGGCAACCCCCCGGTGCTGGTCACCTCCGGCGGTCAGGGCACTGACGAGGATCTACCGGAGGCCGACGCGATGGCCGACTACCTCGTCCAACGCGGTGTCCCCGAAGACCGGATCCAACGTGAGGACCGCTCCCGCACCACTGAGGAGAACCTGCGGTTCAGCAAGGCGATCATGCAGGAACTCAAGCCGGACTACCGGTGCCTCGTCGTAACGAACAACTTCCATGTCTTGCGTGCCGCGCTCACGGCTCGCCGTACCGGTGTCAGAGGCCAGGTCGTCGGCGCGCCCACCGCCGCGTACTTCTGGCCCAGCGCGACGATCCGTGAGTTCATTGCGGTCTTCCTGTCCCACAAGGTGGCCAACCTTGGGATTTGTCTGGCGCTCGGCCTGCTGGGACTGGCCGGCGCCATGGTGACACCCAGGTGACTCGCGTCGGCTCCCGCCGGCGATCCGCCTCCCTGTCGGGACGGGGCCACCGGGCCGGGCCACCCGGGAGAGGAACGGGAGCATGCCCATGGCACAGAGACGCAGAACCACCTCGTGTGCGTGTCTCCACAGCCGCGGGTTTTCTTCGCTGCGCGTCAACACCCCCTAGCACTGGCAGCCGGAAGTCGACGTCCTCGCTCTCCCGCTCAGATCGTTACGCGCCTGGAGGAAGGCGGCATCGAGGGTGGCGGCGTGGTGCTGACACGCGGCTTCACGGCGGGACAGTTGCGGCTGCGGATCGCCAGCTGAAGCGCCCGTAGCGCAGGGCCCGGCTGAAGCCCGAGTTCCATCATCAGTAGTCGGCTCACCCGCTCGTAGGCCTGTATCGCTTCCGCGGGTCGACCCACCAGGCGCAAGGCGTGAATGAGCATCTCCCACGCTGTCTCCCGCAGGGGTTGGTCGGCGGTCAGGTCTTGGGCGGCTGTCACCGCGGCGGTGTGGATTCCGGCCCGCAACAGGGCCGCAATGTGAAGCTCCCGGGCGGCTGACCGCAGTTCCTCCAGTCTCGCGATCTCGCCTGCGGCGAAGGGGTGGTCGGCGGCATCCGTCAGGGCCGGACCGCGCCAGTAGCCGAGTGCTGTGGTGACGGTCTCTCGGGCTTCGGATATCCGGCCCTGGTCCAACAGCTCCTGTGTCCGGTACGTGCTGCGCTCGAACTGCACAGCGTCCACGGCTTGTTCAGGAATGAGAAGAACGTATCCGTGCGGCCCGCTTGTCAGCGGCTGATGGGGCGCGCATGTCGCCCCCTGCGGCTGGAGCAGTCGGCGCAGGCGGCTGATATGGGCGTGGACGGCGGAGGTTGCTCCCCGCGGTGGGTTGCCTGCCCACAGGTCATTGCAGAGCGTATCCATGCTGACCGGGCGGCCGTACGCGACGATCAGGCGCGTGAGCAGTACGCGGCGCTGAGGCGGCCCCAGTTCGAGAGGGGTGCGATCGCTGCTGACCGCGACTGGGCCCAGAACGGAAAACCGCAGGTCAGCGTGGCCCATAAGATCCGTGGACGCCCTTGTGCTCGCCCGATCGGCCAGGTGGAGGGTGCAGACGGTGTGCGTCCTCATGGCCGCGTGCCCTTCGTCGCGGACCAGGCTGTCTGCGGGTGCGCCTCGGCTACGACCGGAGCTGCCGGTTCGCCGGCGCTGCCCGCGTGCTGTTGTCCTTCCGCTGTCTGGGGCGCACAGGCGATTTCGTAGGGGTGCGGAGACTTGTCAGCAGGTCGAGTGGAGGGGGAGGAAAACGCTCCATTGTGCCGGCGGCGCCGGGCAAGCCACAGCACTGCCGCGGCGTAGACGACGGTCATCGTGGTGTCGAGGGCCGCCAGCTGCCACGGCAGGTCGGCCGCCGTCTCGTCGGAGTCCAACCCGCCGACGACGGCCGCGCCCACCGCGAACGACGTGAGGTTGTTCAACGCGTGCAGCGCTATCGCAGCCTCGAGTCCGCCAGTACGCACGGTCAGCCATCCGGCGACCCCTCCGTATACGGCGAGGTCAATGAAGCCCGCAGTGGTGCCCCAGCCATGAGCGGCGGCGAAGAGCACCGCCTGTGGCAGCACAGCGATCCAGGGTGAACGGAAGAATGCCCCTACCACCTGCAGCAGCCAGCCACGGAACACATACTCTTCGGCGGCTGCCTGTAGGGGCACCAGTACCACCAGCATCCCGAGGATCGGCAGGTAGCGGTGGAGACCGATCCAGACGTCATCGCCGGCCCCGGACGCCCCGGCGCCGGGCAGGAACAGCATGCCTGCCATGGCCAGCGCCACCACGGGTACGGCCACCAGCACGCACAGCGCCAACCAGCGCTTGCGCAGTCGCCCCTCCACCGAGGAGACCGTGCCGGCAGGTCGTCTTCCGGCCCAACGCACCGTCAGCAGGACGACTGGTATCGCGACGGCGAGATAAGCAAGATCCTGAGCAACGCCGACGACGGGGCCGAAGTCGATACTGCCGTCACGGTTTTCGGGGTATCCCTTGGCCTGGCCGAAACCGTAGGCGAAGGCGTCCGCCACGATGAACAGCAGGAGCCAGCCCCCGATCAGCATGACGGTGCCGACAAGAGACCGCCACCAGCGGTGGCGGCCGGTGGCGTGGGCCAACCGATGGTAGAGGTGAGAGCCGTCCGCAGCGGAGACACCGGGCGGCGGGGAGGGAGCAGGCGCTGAGAAGGTCATGACTCAAGGTTCTGGGCGGCTGTCCGCGATCGCGTCCCGCTGCGGCATGAACGGGACGTCTATCTCTGGGTGGAGAGTGTCTCCTGCCCCGGGCAGATCCCCCGTGCGAACTGTGGATCTACGCTCGTGTCCACCATGGACACCATACGAAATTGGCTCTTGCCGTTGACCTTGGCCGTCGGTCAGATGACGCTGCTATGGGCCGGCACCGACCTCACCGGCGGACCGTTGTCCGGCACCGAGACCGCTCTCCTTGTACTGGCGGCCACCGCCGTGGAATGCACAGCGCTGGGGTGGCGACGCCGCAGGCCGCTGCGCGCGCTGGCAGGAACTCTCGCGGCCTCGCTGCTGGGCAAGCTCACGGTCCAAGGCGATTACCCCGACATCGGCATCCTGGTCGCGCTCTTCTCCGTAGCGGTGCGGTGCCGCAGCAGGGTCACCGCGTGGGCCACGGGCGCGGTCGTCCTCCATCAAGAGCTGCTGATGGTGACGCAAGACGGCATGAGTTCCGGGATCGTCACGGACCTGGCAGTCACGGCTCTCATAGTCAGCGCCTGTGCTGGTGCCGGCGAGGCATGGCGACAGTGGACAACTGGCCGTTGGGCGGCGGTGCGGCGGCTGGCCCAGGCCGAGGACGGCGGGAGGCGAGCTGCCGACTCCGAGCGGCACAGGTTGGGCCGCGAACTGCACGACATCAGTGCCCACCACCTCACTTCGGTCGTCGTCACGGTGGAAGCGGCCCGCAGACTAGGTGAGAGCAGGCCCGAACTGGCCGACGAGGCGCTCTCCTTCGCCGAGCGCACAGGACGTGAAACCCGCACCGCCCTGCAGCGGTTGGTGGAGATCATGCGCACCATGGACGAGCCGGATCCGCAGTTGATGTCGGGGCGCATCGAGGAGCTTGTCGCCGGGTTCGGCCTGCTGGGACGTCCGATCCAGCTCGAACTTCCCCCCGATGTGGCCGGGCCTGCGGCCGAAGCGGTTTTCGGCATTACGCGGGAGGCTCTGACCAACGCCCTGCGCTATGCGCCGGGCGCCGCAGTGCGCGTCCAGGTACGGCGGGACGACGGTGTGCTCGAGGTGACGATCGACAACGCGGCTCCCCGCAACGTCGGGCGCGCAGACGGCAGCGGTCTCGGCTCCGGACGTGGGATCGCGGGGATGCGGGAGCGCGCGGCCGCTGTCGGCGGGGAACTGTCGGCGGGGCCGAGTAAGGACGGTGGATGGCGGGTGTGGGCCCGCCTGCCCGACTCCGCCGGTCCGCGCCGACAAGTGTCTGCCCGACGGAGCCGTTTCCTGCGGAGTGCGTGGTTGACCAGTTCCTGGCTCGTAGCCGCTGTCGCTTTGCTGCCCGTGATGTTCGTGCTTTTTGCCGCGCAGGAGGGTCTCGACGTGGCTGGGCCGGGCGGCCCAGCCGTGCTGGTGGTGCTGGTCGCTGTGCATGCGCTTCCCTTGCTGTGGCGGCGCCACCGGCCCTGGGCCGCCCTGATAGGAGTGGCCGCCACCGCATGGCTGTGGCCCCTGGCGCGTGTCTCGGGCTTATTGCCCTCGCCGATGGTCTATTGCCTGATGGGTGGCGCGGTTGCCGAGGCCGTGGCGGTGTACGCGGTGGCCGCCTACGGGGCGGGTGCCCGGCGAACCTGGCCGGCACCGACCGTCGCAGGTACGTCCCTCGCGGCCGTGGTGGCGATGACGGCGGTGGCCGACGGCACGCTGTGGGGTGTTGAGGTGTCGCCGTTCGATGCCGTCCTGCTGCTGTGCGCGTTGGCGGTGCCCGCGTGGATCTTCCTGACCTGTGTGTGGGGGGTGGGTGCCGGGGTGCGCGCCCGTCGCCTTCGCGTCCTGGCCCGCGAGGATACGGCCGTGACGGACTCGGTGCGGCGTGCGGCGGTTCTTGCGGAGTCCGAGAGACGTCGGGTCGCCGACGGCCTGCGGGAGGCCGTTCTGGAGCACACGGAACGGGTTGTGGCCAGTGCGGCGAACCGGCGGCTGGATGAGGTGGCCTGTGAGGCGCGTGCGGCGCTGGAAGCCATGCGGGAACTGCTGCACCGGCTGAGTGACGAGGGCGAGACGGAGTGGAAGCACGCGCCGCAGCCGACCCTCTCCGAACTTGAAGGGCTGTGCAGGACGCTACGGAACGGCGGTAGGAGAGTGACGCTCAAGTCCCTGCCCGAGCCGGCCGGGGAACTGCCGATGTCCGTGGCCTTGGCGGCATATCGCGTAGTGGAGGCCGCGCTCGGTGCGGGCGACCGAGAGGCGGCCAGGGTTGTGCTGCGCCGTCGGCGCGACGAGTTGCTCATCGTGGTGAGCGGGGTCCGGCTGGCGGTCGCCGGCCCGGTTTCGGAGCGTCTTCGGGTGCAGACAGATGCGGCGGGCGGACGCATCTCCTTCGACCGGGCCGGTACGGTGCGGGTGTCGTTGCCGGCCGAACTCGCGCCGGCCCCTGTTGAGGAGGCGTCCCCATCTCCATACGAGTGATGGTCGTTGATGACCAGGCGGTGGTTCGCGCGGGCTTCGCCGCGATCGTCGACGCCGAACCCGACCTGTCAGTGGTCGGAGAGGCAGCCGACGGCGCGATGGCGGTGGAGCTCGCGAAGCAGGAGGCGCCGGATGTGGTGCTGATGGACATCCGGATGCCCGGCATGGACGGGCTGACGGCAGCGCGGCTGGTCACCGCGTTGGACAGCAGACCGCGCGTGCTGGTGCTCACCACGTTCGACCTGGATGCCTACGTCTATGAAGCGCTGCGCGCCGGGGCGTCGGGGTTTCTGCTCAAAGACGCCCAGCCCGAAGACGTACTGAGCGCCATTCGTGTGGTGGCATCCGGAGACGGCATTCTGGCCCCGGCCGTGACCCGCCGTCTGATCGCGGCGTTCGCTCAAGGCGCCCCGCTGCCTCCCACGGTTACCGGTGCTCTTGAGCGGCTGACCGCCCGTGAGCGGGAAGTGCTGGTACTCATCGCATCCGGTCTGACGAATGCCGAGATCGGGCTTGAACTCGGGGTGACGACCGGGACCGTCAAGTCGCATGTGAACGCGCTACTGACGAAACTCGCGCTGCGTGATCGAGTCCAGGCAACGATCCTCGCCTATGAAACGGGCTTGATCCGTCCTCGAGCGGCCGGCGCGGGGTAGGTACGGCCACCCCCGGGCGGGGTGAGCACCAGTGAGCAGGAGTGAGCACAGGACCGGCCTGGGCCTCGGCCCGAACAGCGGACAGCATGGGGCGTGCCGACGGAAACGACGGCGCGGGGGAGAACACCGCCGGGTGGTACGCACCCGGTCGCTCCACCGGGTGTGCCCCGGTCCCAGCAGAAGCCTGAAAGGTCGCTGTCATGCGAGTCCACACACTTTCGCGGTACTCGGGCAGCCGTGGTGTCACGCTCGCTCTGCTGACCGCCGCGCAGTTCCTCGTCGTACTCAACACCTCCATCGTGAACGTGGCGCTGCCCGCCATCGGCCGGGATCTGGGCCTTTCGCAGACCGGGCTGACGTGGATCGTCAACGCCTATCTCATAGCCTTCGGCGCACTGCTGCCGGTGGGCGGACGGCTGGCCGACCTGTTCGGCAACCGCACCACTTTCGTCGCCGGGCTGGTGTTGTTCGCCGGTGGGTCACTTGCGG
Organism: Streptomyces cavernae; assembly: GCF_004023625.1. Taxonomy (GTDB): domain Bacteria; phylum Actinomycetota; class Actinomycetes; order Streptomycetales; family Streptomycetaceae; genus Streptomyces; species Streptomyces cavernae. Next base: position 277,496 of record NZ_RPDJ01000015.1, read on the forward strand.
CAAGTGTTCCGTCCGGAGCCGGGCTGCTCATCGCTGCGCGTGCTGTGCAGGGCGTCGGCGCCGCCGTGGCGTCACCGGCGGCCCTGGCCATCTTGCTGTCCCGGTTCCCGCCGGGGCCGGACCGCGGCAGGGCGCTCGGCATCTGGGGGGCTGCCTCAGCGGCGGGGGGAGCGGCAGGAGTACTCCTCAGCGGTCTCCTCACGAGCGCCCTGGGGTGGTGGTCGATCTTCGCGGTGAGCGTGGCCGTCGGCGTTCCCGTGTTGCTGTCCGTGCCGGTCCTGATCCCCTGCGACACCGGCGGCCGCGGCGCCCGGCTCGATGTGCCGGGCGCGCTCGCCGTCACCGCCGGTCTCACGCTCTTGGTGTACGGCCTCGGCTCACGTGACGGGTCCGGTGCGGAAAGGCTCCTCGTCCCGGCGGCAGGGATTCTCCTGCTGCTCGCACTCGTACCGCTCGAACGCCGCGCGACGGATCCGCTGATCCCGCCCGTCCTGCTCGGCAACCGGTCCGTGGTGGCGGGCAACCTCCTCATGCTGCTGCTCGGCATGGTGTGGGTCGGCACCTTCTTCTTCCTGCCCCTATACCAGCAGAAAGTCCTGGATTACTCGCCACTGACCGCCGGCCTCACCCAACTTCCCCTCGCCGGCGCGCTGATGGCGGCTTCCGCGGCGGCAGGACGGCTGCGGTCGACACTCCTACCCGGTCTCGTGGTGTTGGCCGCCGGGCTGCTCTGGCTGGCACGGCTGCCCCTCGACGGCACGTTCCTCGCGGACCTGTTGGGCCCGAGCATCCTGATCGGCCTGGGTCTGGGCCTGGCCTTTGTACCGCTGACCGCCCTTGGGGTGAGTGGCGTCGACTCCCGGCACGCAGGAGTCGCGGGCGGGCTCATCAACACCACGCGGCAAGTGGGCGGGGCGCTGGGCCTTGCCATCCTCACCTCGCTCGCTTCAATGTCCGTCGTCCGAAAAGGGGTTGGCCCGGCTGCCCTGGCGCACGGATACCGGCGCGCTCTCATAGGGGCAGCCGTGATTGCCCTTCTGGCGGCCATCGGCGCCGGCGTCCATGCGCGCCGCGGCTCCCGCCGTACGTCACGGCCGACGGTGAGCACCACTCACTAAAAGCTCCGAACAAAAGGGGAGCCCGGCTCGCGGCGTCTGGCACGCACTCCCCCAAGTTCTCGGCTTCGCTCGAGCAGGGGGGACCCCCATGCCGCGTTGCCGAAAGCCCCTAGTAGCTCCTCCCCCCCACTATCGGCTCCGCTCGAGCAGGGGGGACCCCCATGACGCCGCGAGCTGATCGGACTCCCCTTTCGTTCGGAGCTCTAAGTCGGGGGGCGACTGTGAGCACGACTCAGTAACCCCCCGGTCGGCGCACCAACTCCACCTCAACAGAAATGGCAGTCATGAAGCCCTACCTGACGGGTCACTACACCCCGCACGTCGATGAAGTCACCGCCCACAACCTCCTCGTGGAAGGACATCTGCCTCTCGAACTGTCCGGTCGACTGATACGCAACGGCCACAATCCCAAGCCGGGTATCACCCCCACCCACTGGTTCAAGGGCAGCGGCATGGTGCACGGCATCCGGCTGCGGGACGGACGCGCCGAGTGGTACCGCAACCGCTGGGTCAGGACGCCGGCGCTGGAGGGCGCGCCGTACATGACGGAGAAGGGTCCCGATCTGACAGCCAGCACCGCGGGCACCCACATCATCGAGCACGCCGGCCGGCTGCTGGCGCTGTGTGAGTCCAACCTTCCCTTCGAACTGACGCCTGAGCTGGAGACGGTCGGCGCCTACGACTTCGACGGCAAGCTCACCAACGTCATGACGGCACACCCCAAGCAGGACCCGGTCTCCGGCGAACTGCACTTCTTCAGCTCCTCGCCGTTCCCGCCGTACCTGACCTACCACGTCTCCTCGGACAAGGGAGAGCTGATCCGCAGCGAAGAGGTGCCGGGCGCCAGTGCCTCACTCAAGCACGACTTCGCCCTCACCGAGCGGTACGTGATCTTCGTCGAGGGAACGGTGACCTTCGACCACACCGAAGCCTCGGGGATTCCCTACGCCTGGAAGGACGAGCAGCCCGCCCGGATCGGCGTGATGCCGCGAGGGAAGGGCGGAGCCGCGGCGGTCAGGTGGTTCGACATCGAACCGGGGTCCATGCTGCACGCGGCGAACGCCTATGAGGACGACCGAGGCAGGATCGTGCTGGAGGGGCCGACGGTCGACCGGGACGGTTTCCACACCTCTTGGAACTGGTGGGTCGGTTCCCCGGAGAGAGGCGCTGTCCCCAACTCCCGCTCCTTCAACAGGCAGTGGGTGATCGACCTGGTTTCGGGCACGGTGCGCGAGCGGATCATCGACGACCTGGTCGTGGAGTTCCCCACCATCAACGACGACCGGGTCGGCCGGGAACACCGCTACCAGTACGCGATCTCCTTCCCCGACGACCGTGGCATCGGCAACTTCGGCATCGTCAAGTACGACCGAACCACCGGAACCCGACACGTCAGGCATGTCGGCGATGGGCAATTGCCCAGCGAGGCGGTCTTCGTGCCCGCCGAAGGCAGCGACGGGGAGGACGAGGGGTATCTGCTGACGGTCCTCAGCGACCTGCACGCCGACGCCTCCCAGCTGCTGGTGCTGGACGCCACCGACCTTCGCGCCGACCCCGTCGCCACCGTTCACCTGCCCCGCAGGGTCGTGGCCGGCATCCACGGGTCCTGGATCGCCGACCGAACCTGACCGGACCCCGACACCCACGCCCACGCATACTCAAACGCATCAAGGAGACACCATGAAGGACATCGACCGTACTGCCCCCGTCATCGTCGAGCTCCAGACAACCATCAACGCCGACCCTGAAACTCTCTGGCACCTGCACACTGCCGTCAACGAATGGCCCACCTGGAACCCCGGGATCGACAAGGCACTGCTGCGCGGTGACTTCGCCGAGGGCAGCGTCTTCGACTGGGAGACGGCAGGCCTGAGCATCAGTTCCACCGTCATGGAAGTGCAGCCGCAGCGCCGCACCGTCTGGGGCGGCCCTGCCCACGGCATCGAGGGGGTCCACGTCTGGACGTTCGAGCCGACCCCGGAGGGAACCGTCGTCACGACCCAGGAATCCTGGGCCGGCGCTCCGGTCGACGCCGACCCGGAGGGTATGCGCGCTGCCCTCGAAGGCTCGCTCCTGGCATGGCTCGATGCGCTGAAGGAAGCCGCCGAACGCAGTCGTGGCTGAGCCACTCACCCCCACTTCCTTCCAGGTCCGGTTCGCCGTTGGGGGGTGAACCGGACCCGGGGATGCCCCCGCAGCAAGACGGTGACGTGACTTGTCACCAGGCCGGCTGTGCGGGCGGCGGCTTCGGAGCAGGTTCCGGCACTTCGCCGCTGATTCAGCAGAGCAGCGTGTGCGTGTGCTCAGGAATGGTGGGAGAAAAAGTTCTCAACCGGAGGACCAGCGTGCAGGCGGGTGTAAGCGCCCTGTTCGCGGCGGCAGTGGCCCTCTCGCCGTCCCAGGCATCGGCTGCCAGATCCGTGCAGTTCTCGTCTCATAAGGCGGTTCGGTCCGCAGCCGGTGGTCTGCCGGGGTGGCGGGATGAGTGAACGCAGGCCGTACTCGGACCATCTCCACCACCGCCGACCAGTCCTGAGGACGATAAGGCGCCTCGTACACCTCTCCGTTGCCCCGCCACGAGTGGTAGGCCATCTTGAACGGCCCATGGTGCATCAGGTAATTCGCCGCGCGTGCGGCCATCAGCACCGAAGGGCCTGAGGCGCGCCGGACTTGCTCGATGGCGTATTCGCGTACCCTGCGGTGCATCTTCTGGTAGCCGGTGAAGTCCCGCCAGCGAAGATCCGAGTCGAGCGCCTCACGCACCACGTCGTGCGGGAAGACGCCGCCGGGCCCGGACTCGACGAACGGCAGACCGCGCAGCCAGTCGAAGAGTTCCCCGGCATGCTCGTCGCCGAACACACTCTGCAACAGGTCCTCGGTGGTTGTCATGGCGTGGGCGCACACTTCCAGAGCATGCCGATGCAAGGGGGAGGGGGTGCTGCCGACAAGGTGTCGCAGCAGCGTCTCGACGATGTTCGGAGTCGGTGTCCAGTCCATCGACGACGACATGCGCCGGGACACGACGGCGGCCGTAAGGCTCAAGGCCAGTGGATAGCGGCCTGCGAAGGAAGTCACCGATTCGTAGAGCCCCGGCGGCACTCCGCGCGCTCGGATCAGGGCGAGCGCGTCATCGTGCGCCAGGTCGCCCAGGGGCAGGACGTGCAGGGTCTCGTCCCATGCGGGGTCTATGTACCAGTCCGTGGAGGGCGCCTCCCTGCCCGCCACGACCACGGTGGTGTCGTGGGGAAGCGTAGGCAGGAAGCGTTCACGCAGCCCTTCCTCCAGCCCCTGGCACCGTTCGAAGGTGTCGATCAGCAGGACGGACCCTTCGGGCACCGTCCCGACCGCTGCCTGGAACGACTCCGGCGAGGGGTCGGTTGTCCGGCCGTCGACCTCGATGACGTGCCGCCCCCTGTCCACGGCCTCGTCGGCCAGGCGCCGGAGCAGGGTGCTCTTACCGACGCCGCCCGGGCCGTGGATGTACAGCACCGCAGCGTGGCCTCCATCCCCGATGGCAGCGCGGAAGAGCGCCAGTTCCTCCTGCCGACCGACGAACACCCGCTTCCTCCTGTGGGCGAGATGGCTGCCGAAGCTCCGTCGGCGTTCGTCGCCGACAGACTCGGCATATGTGGCGAACGTATCGCTCATGATTCCCCCTGAACCCTGTCCTCCCCTGCGGGACTGCTCAGCCCAGAACAACGGTGAAACCGGCAATACGGTTCGAGTGCACCCGCAAGGTGCGGTGCATGTGTCCGTTGGTCATCTGCGAGTGAATGGGTCTCCGGCCGGATGGATGTGGGTTTTTCAGGGCATGCACGCGCATGACCGTGCTCCTCGAAGAAGCGCACTGCTCACGGTGTCATCATGGGCAGGCACATCTTCTGGGGAGGTAAGAGTGACGGACGGCACGGCAAACTCTCTGGCGGCACGGCTTGTGGCGGCGGAGGAGAGAGCGTTTGTCGGCCGTGAGGCCGAGCTCGAGCGTTTCGCCGCGATGCTTCGGCAGGAGGCCGACTCGCCGGCTGTTCTCTATGTGCACGGGATAGGCGGCGTGGGGAAGACGACGCTTTTGCAGCGACTGGCGACCAAGGCGCGAGAGGCCGGACGGGCGGTGGTGCGGATCGAGGGAAGGCGCGTTGACCCCTCACCGAGAGGCTTCGAGCAAGCGGCCTCCGGAGCGCTCAGCGACGCCAAGAGCGTTCTGCTGGTCGATTCGTTTGAATACTGCCAGGGCCTTGAAGGCTGGCTGCGGGAGCAGTTTCTGCCCGGCCTGCCCGAGACGGTGCCGGTCGTGGTGGCAGGCCGTCAGCCGCCGAGCTCCCAATGGATATGCGACATCGCATGGTCCGACGCACTGGCAGTCCTGGAGATGTGTCCCCTGGATGAGGAGCACGCACAGGCTCTTCTCACGCGGCACGGGATCCCTTCGGCGCTCCGTAAGAAAATCATGGCCTTCGCCGGCGGCCACCCCTTGGCTCTGCGTATTGCCGCATCGCTGATGTCGGCCGACGGTGATACGCAGGCGGACTGGGAGCCAACTCCCCACATCATCAGCGCACTTCTCGCCGATCTGGTCGGTTCTCTGCCCACGCAGCAACACCGCACCGCTCTGGAAACCGCGGCGCATGCCCTGACGCTGAACAGAAACCTGTTGGCTGCGGTCATGGGCGAAGCGAGCGCCGGTCCCATGTTCGACTGGTTGTGCGGACTGCCCTTCACCGAGCTCGGGCCCCAGGGGGTGTCCGTTCACGATCTCGTGGCCCAGATCCTGGACCGCGACATGCGATGGCGTGATCCCGAAGGTTATCTCCTCATGCATCACAGGGCGGGACGCTACCTCCTGGACCGAACGCGGGCGACGCGCGAGGCCGAGTCCATACAGGCCGTGCGGGAGCTGACGTATCTGAAGCGTCATGGCCCTATGCAGGCGTATTTCGAAAGTACCCAGCAGGAAGGCGATGTCTGGGAGGAACGCCTCCACGCCGATGATCACGACATCGTCGTCAAAATGATCGCTCAGGTCGAAGACGAAGAGTCCGTCCGCATCGGACGCTACTGGCTCGAACGGCAGCCGGAAGCCTTTTGGCTCTACAGAGATACCCGAACCGGCGCCCCCAAAGGTTTTATGGCGTGGCTGCGTCTGACGCGGCGCGAGGAGAGCGATCTGATGGACCCGGTCGTTGCAGCGGCCTGGGAGCATGCCGAGAGCCATGGCCCCCTGCGCACCGGGCAGCACCTGCGCATAGGGCGCTTCTTCGTCGGCGAGAGTTCCTATGGCGGTATCTCGTCCGTGGAACACCTTATGCAGTTGCACGTGGTCAAAGACTGGCTGCGGGCGGTAGGTATGGCGTGGACCTTCATCACCACGGCCCATGCCGACCTGTGGCGAAATCTGATGCATTTCAACAGCCATCGGCAGGTCAGCAAGACGGTTTTGGACAGCGGGCGCGTTTGGACGACTTTTGGTTACGACTGGCGCACCGAATCACTGGGGTCATGGTTCGACCGGACATGGTCACTGCTTCCCCCGGCCGAGCCCGAGAGCGTGGGACACGGGAGAGAACCTGCGCTGGAGAAAGGCGCCTTCGCGGAAGCGATACGCGCCGCTCTGCGTGATCTGCATCGCTCCGAACTGCTGCAGGAGAACCCCCTGGTCACCACTCTGCTCATGTCTGACAGAGCCCACCACACCGGCACGCCCGCTCAGCAGCTGCGCCACGTGCTGCTGGAGACGGTGGAAAGCCTTCGGCGGGATGCTCGTCAGGCCAAGGCGTACCAGGCCCTCAGGGCTACCTACACGGTTCAACACCGGACTCAGGAGGCTGCGGCGGCTCTCCTCGGCATTCCGTTCAGCACCTATCGACGGCACTTGGCGCAGGGAATCGATCGCGTGGTGGAGTTGCTCTGGCAGCGGGAGGTGACGCTGTCAGGAGAGAGCTCGTCACTCTCCCAGGAAGCAGCACGCAACGCCGAGTGACGTTGTCGGCCCCGGCCCACGCCCTTGACTTGGACGAGGGCCTCTGCGCTGCCGGTCGGACGGTGACTCGCGGTGGTTCCGCCGACGGTGACGAGGGATCGCTGAGCGGGAAAGACGCCTCCGCTCAGCCCACGACCTTCCTGATCCACCGCTGGCCGATATCTTCCTTCCAGCAGTTGGACGCGTACGTCGCACCGGTCTCGTTGGCGTCGAGGCACATGTTGTCCTCCGGCCATCTGATCATCGCCAAGCCTCCCCCGAGCTCGACGTGGTTGATAATGGGGGGATAGCGCTCACCGGTGTCCGGATGCCTGCACGGCGCCAGCTGGATCCAAAAACCCTTGCTGAGCCGGGTTTTCGTCAGGCAGCCGCCAGACTCTTCGTGCACCCAGAGCTTGAGGCTGCTGTCCCACCACCACCGCTGGCCGGCGCTGTTCGAGCACGGCTCCGTCTCGGCCACGGAGTTCAGGCACTGATTGGTCTGTTGATTGATGAGCTGGTAGATCGGTCCGCTGGAAGCCGCGTTCCGGATGGATTCCGACTGCCGGGTTTCCGCCTGAGCCACTGTGGGCGTGGCGAGGGCGGTCAGGGCAAGCGCGGAGGCGCTTGCGGGAGCGACCAGCCGTCGCAGCCATCTCGTAAGGCCTCCGGGCTCTGACTGATGCATCTTGTTTGCTCCTCTTCCACGGGAACGTCGGATACGCATCGAGACGCCCCGGCCACGGGAGTGAGGCGAGAGGATCCGGGCTCGTCGGAACCCACACCGGTGTGTCGCTCGATGACGGTTCTCGGTCGCTCACCATCGGGCCATGGGCTACCGGCGCCCGGTTCGTGCCGGGGGCGCGTTGATCAGGTCCAAGATGGCACAGGCGACTGCTCACAACCCCGCCCGAAATACTGATCACCTATGTCCGCAACTGCTTGGTTGCGGCTATGCGTTTGACGTGCTCGCCCCTCCCCGCGGCACCGAGGATGCGGCACTCGCCACCGATCCACCCCCTGGCGGCAAGGCTGCCGTCGGAACACGGCGGCTGACGGCCGGGGGAAGCCGGCGGCGGTTCGCTTCGGCCGGGGCAGCCATCCGGCACGCGTCCGCACATGCGCGGCGACCGCACTTCGTATCGACGGCGCTCACGCCACGCACCTCGCCCCCAACCTTCTTCCGGGTCCGGTTCACCGTTGCGGGTGAACCGGACCCGGGATGTGCCCGTAGCAAAGGCGATCTAGCAGGGGCAGGAGTAGGAGCAGGAGAGCGCGTGATCCTTATCCGGCGCACAATAGTCGCCGCTGCCGCGTTATTCGCGGTGTTTGCGGGGTTGCCAGGGCCGGCATACGCAGGCCAGGCTGCCGCACCAGTACCGTCCGCGCCGTCGGACGGCGCCGAGGGTGGCCCCGGCGGTCAGCTTCCGGCGGGTTGGCAGGTCACCGGCACAGGTGCCGAGCAGCAGTTGATCTGGCGCTCGACCGCACCGGTGCCCATGGTCGACGCCGCCGTTGAGTTCTACTCCGGAGACAGGCTCCTCGGTCGGCCGCTGGTCGCTGCGGACCAACGTACGTTCCGTCTCAGCCTGATCGGCGTGGAGCTCGGCCCGGTGACGGAGTTGCAGGTGCGTGCCGGCGGGCGCCGCCTCGACGCAGCAGGCACCGAGGCGGGCCCGCAACGGCGGCGTTCCACGAAGACGGTGAAGCCGTCGGCCCTGCTGCCGGCCAACCGCGTGGACCCCGGTGTCCCCGGCCCGTACCCGACGCGGACCGGCGAGTACGCGCTGGAATCGGTGAAGCTGCCCGACTTGCCGGAGCCGGTGGAGATGCGCGCCGTGGTGGTGGCACCGACCGGGGCTCCGGGCCGCCGGCCGCTGGCCCTGTTCCTGCACGGCCGCCACTCCGTCTGCTTCACTCCCGACGGTGATCAGCCCGGCAGCTGGCCCTGCCCGACCGGTTCGAAGCCGGTACCGAGCCACCGCGGCTATCTGCGCGCCCAGCAACTACTGGCGTCCCAGGGATATGTGACGGTGTCCATCGCCGCCAACGCAATCAACGCGCAGAGCAACCTGACGGAGGATTTCGGGGATCAGGCCCGCTCCTCCCTGGTGCGGCAGCACCTCGCCCGCTGGGCCGACTGGGCCGGCACTGGCCGGGCCACGGTTCCGGAGATCGTGCGGGACACGTCACGCGCCGACCTGTCCCGAGTGCTCCTGGTCGGACACTCACGGGGCGGCGAGGGCGTCAACCGGGCCGCACTGGACAGCCTCTTGCCGCCGCCCGCCGCCCAGGACGGCTATCGGGGACCGGTGCGCTGGAACATCCGCGGAACCGTCCTCATCGGCCCCACCGCCTCCGGGCAGAACCCGGCACCCGAGGTGCCGTCGATGACGATCCTGCCCGGCTGCGACGGCGATGTGTCCGATCTGCAGGGAGAGATCTACGTGGACGGCACCCGCGGTGTCAGCCGTGGTGCCGCCCTGCACAGCGCGGTCTACATGGTGGGCGCCAACCACAACTTCTTCAACAGTGAGTGGACGCCGGGTCAGGCCGAGGCGCCGGCCGTGGACGACTGGGAGGAGCGTGCGCCCGGGGCCGCCGACCCCGTGTGCTCACCGGGCACGGCGAGCCGACTGACCGCTGTCCAGCAGCAGACTGCCGGTGCCACGTACATCGCCGCCGCGGCCCGGCTGTTCGCCGCGGGCGACGACGGGATACGTCCGCTGCTGGACGGCTCGAACCTGCGGGCACCGTCCGCCGACCCTGCACGCGTGTTCACGCACGCCGTCGGAGCCGAGCGCACCCAGGCGTTCCTGCCGGACTCCTCGGTCACGGTGGACGGGCCCGGCGGCCGGCTGTGCGCACAGGTGGATCCCGACCCGGCCGCCGCCTGTCTGGACCCCGGGGAGCCAGGGCAGTCGCCGCACTTCGCCTACTGGGAGACCACGCCGGAGCCGGGCCGCCACGCCGTGGCTCTGGACTGGTCGACGCCGGGTTCCGCGGTACGGGTACGCAACGCGCAGCCGGTCTCCCTCGCTGGGGCCGAGGACCTGAGCCTGCGGGTCATCGTGCCGCCGAACACCACCGGAACGACGCTGGATGTGTCCCTCTCCGACACCTCGGGCCGGCGGGTGACCCTCGGCCGGATCAGCCTCGACGGACTGCCGGGGACCGAGCTGACCGCCTCGTACTGGGGGCGGGAGGTACGCGTCCCGCTGACCGCCGCGACCCGGGCCGGACTGGACCTGAAGCAGGTGAACACCCTGGAACTGACCCCCCGCAGCCGGTCCGGTCAGGCTTGGCTGATGGACGCCTGGGGCTGGCGCCCCGGCACGCCCGTCGTGCGGCCGGCCATGCTGCCGCGCGTCGACATCGGCCGGCTGACAGTCCAGGAAGGCGATTCCGGAGTGCGGGGCTATCGGGTGCCGGTGCGGGTCTCCGGGCAGGGCAGCGGTCAGGTCCGGCTCTTCGTCGCCGATCCCGTCGCGGACAAGGTCACGTCCCGGGTGGTGACGGTGCGGCCCGGCAGCAGCGACATCGATGTGCCGGTCGAGGTGGAGGGCAATACCCGCTTCGGGGTGAACAGATCACACAATGTGTTCGTGAAGGCGGTCCACAACGCCGCGGTCGGCTCCTTCCGCGGCGGCGTGACCGTGGAGGAAGACGACCCGGCGCCCGAGGTCACTGCGACTCCGGTCGCGGACCGGGTCACCGAGGGGCAGAGCCTGACCTGGCGGGTCACGCTGTCCGAGGTGGCCGACTTTGAGATGACGTCCGAGCTCGTCTTCCTGCCGGTCGGTGACGGAAGCGAACTGTCCACCACGGATGTCCCCCCGGACTGGTTCAAGGATAGGAGCCACGGCGACTCGCCGAGCCCGTCCCGACCGCTGTCCGAGGTGGCATGGCTCCCCGTGTACGCGCAGATCCCCGCGGGGGAGCTGACCGCCGAGGTGACCGTACCCACCGCCGTGGACGGGGTGAGCGAGCCGGACGAGACGGTGCGGCTCCAGCTGATCCCGTGGGGCGAGGACGGCGAGCCAACCGGGGGCCAAGTGCTCACCGGCACGGTGGTGGACGCCAGGTAAAAGCGCACGTCCCAAGTTCAAGGACGCGGGGGTGCCGGGAAATCCCGGCACCCCCGCGTCACGCGTCCGCCCTGATTGAGGGTGCTGTCCCCTCCCGATTGATGAGGCGGTAGACCAGCCCGCTGGAAGCCACGTTCCGAATGGGTTCCTACTGCCGGGTTTCCGCCTGAGCCGCTGTGGGCGCTGCGTGGGCGATCACGGCAAGCTCGGCGGCGCCTGCGGGAGCGACAAGTCGTCGCAGCCAACTCGTAAGATCGGGGCACTGACTGATGCACGTTGTTCTCTCCTGGCCTCGGTCGCTTGACATCGGGCCGGGGGCTGCCCGGCGCCCCGTTCTTGCCGGGAGCACGTTGATCGGGTCCAAGGTGGCGCAGGCGACTGCTCATAACCCCGCCTGACGTCCTGATCACCTATGTCCACAATGGCTCATCGGTGTCTTCAGGACAGATGCGACGCGGCAGGCGACGAGGCGCTTGATGTCACGCTTCCACGGCAGGCGGCGAAAGTTTCAGCACCTGTGGAGGTCGACGGGATGAGAGTCGGGGCCCAACGCGGGCAGCGTGCGCAGGGCAGCGCCATGATGAAGGCCGTCGTTCTTGACGATCCGCTCGGCGCTGGGCGGGGCGGGCCAGCAGACGAGGCGGTACTCCTCGGCATTCCCAACAGCGCACAGGTCGTACTGGAGTTCCTGCGCGGCTTCTCGGCCGCGGGCGCAGGCTCGCAGCCGGTACCAGCCGGTACCAGCCGGGCTCCGGCAGGGCGAGGCGTACGTCCGGATCCTCTTCATATTCCAACGTGGGGCTGGTGACGAAGAGGCTGACCTCGACCACGGCTTCCCAGTCCTCGAGGGCGTCCGCAGCGTGCCCGGGAGCGGACGAGAGAACCTCCAGAGTCATCCGCACATCGCCGTGCGTGCGGCCCGTCGCGATCCACACGGCATCCGGTACCGCGGCGACGAGCCCGTTGGAGATTGCTGTGAGCTGCGGCAGGTCCTCGGCCCAGACACTGTCCTTGAACCGGTGGCTCCGCAGGCAGACGGAGCCGTAGACGGCAAAGGTGTCGTAGTCGCACATGATGGTCACCCCTTCACTCCCAGGATCGCCAATTGCCGCTGCGGCCATCCGTTGTGGGCTATCGCTGTAACGAGTGAACCCCTTCTGCGGAATTCACGTAGTGCCTCATAACGGTGCGACCCACTCCCGGGACCGCTCTTGACCCGCGAAGCCGGGCAACTCGCACCCCAAAACCACCTCTGGCGCACGCGTTGCTGCCCAATCGAGCGAATCCGAGTCCCACCATGCCTGCTGAGTTTGTCGTTCGAAAAATCGGCCTGAGCGATCTGGAAGTTGCTCAGGCGATGTACAGGCGTTGTTCCGCGGAAACTCTATGGCGCCGCTTTCACAGTCCTGTTCGTGATCCTGACCCCTATGTGACGCGTCTGATGGATCATCCCAGCGCAACGACCTTCGGTGTTGAGGACGGAGGCGGCGACGCCTTCTTCGGCATGGGGCAGTTCATTGTCGACGGGTGTTCCGCGGAGGTGTCTCTGATAGTAGAAGATCGATGGCAGAATCAGGGAGTGGGAAGTCTTCTCTTGAGGCACATGCAGTCGGAGCTCTCCGGAGTTCCTGTCGAGAAGATCTATGGAGTATTTCAGCACAGCAACAGGGCAATCCCGGCCCTCCTGCGGCATTTGGAGCTACCGCTCACATTCACGTACGAAGGGGCCGGCGACGTCACGGTTGCGTGGAAGCGGGGTTGTCGACCCGTGGAGGTCGGTGCGACGGATCGAGCCGTGAAGCTGTGATGAGTGGCGCACGGCACCAGCAGCACCTGCCGTGCCGAGTCGTCCGTGCGCCCCTGTACCTCGAGGGGGGTTTACGAGTCCGGCCGCCCCAGGCGTGTGAGCTGGCGGGACTGTGCCACCAGGCGGCCGGCCGAATCCCACACTTCGGCGTCTTCCTCCATATACCCGTTGTCGACAAGGCGCGTCGAGTGCTTCAGCCTCAGCCAACCTCGGGCAGGTAGCCCTCTGATGTGCGTGGTGAGTTCCAGCGTCGGTGCCCAGCCGGTGATGCCCAGGTTCAGACTGACCGGTGGGAGGCAGTCGACGGCAAAGAGGAGCATCATCGGGTCCGGCTCACGACCATCCGGAAAGCGCAGCCAGCCCTCCATGGTTCCCTGCCCTGAAGGCGCCCCTACGGCCCACCCCACGCAATCAGGAGAAAGTCGCAGGTCCATGCGCTGAAGTAGCGGTAGTTCCTTGAGGAGTTCCGGCGGCGCCATATCGGTCGGCACACACTTCTCGGGCGGCGGCATGCTCGGGGGAGCCGAAAACACCCGTGAGGGATTGGTCGTGGTCTTGCCGGACAGATCCCCGAACGTGGCGACCACGCGCACACATTCTTGATCACCCTGCCTGATGGATGCCATGCCGCTCGAGACCGTGCGTCCGCGGCGGAGCGCCTCCGTGTGCACAGTCGCTGAGCCGGGCAGTGACCTGGACAGGAAGTGAGCGCTGACGGATATGGGGTCACGGTGGCCTGACGTTTCCCCAAGATCGTCCGCAAGGGCGCGGCCTGCCAAGGCCATCAGTAGACCACCATGAATACCTTCACCGATACTCCAGTCATCCCGCAGTTCGGCATGATGGACCGGTGATTCTTCGGCTCGAGTGAGCGAGATGGCGTGATCGAATTCTGCAGTGGAGGTCATGTGTTTCTCTTCTGCGTAGTCTGAAGGCAGGTGGAGATCAGTGCGGGGCGCCGCTTCGGGGGCCCTTCCGGTCTCTTGGGGAATGCTCAGGCATGGGGACCCGGCACCCGCCATTCGAGGACTACGAGGGACTGGGAAGTCTGGTTCACCGGGAGAGAATCCTGCCGCAGCCGCCGTCCTACGCTTCATCAAGCTCCGCTGAACCAGGCCGACATCCTCGTCGTAGCGCTAACGGGGAGCGCCGCCGACTTCGGGCGATTGCCATCCTCCCGTCCGCCTTCGGCGGGCGCCCGACCCATCCCAGCCTCACTCGAATTGGGGGACCAGTGCGCAGCACCATGCAGGACACAGGACTTCAGATCCGTCGCCTACTGGAGCACGGATCTCGTGTTCACGCGACCAGCACGATAGTGACGGCGGGGCCGGAGGGGCACTCGACAACCACGTACGCGGAGACCGGCCGTAACGCCGCCCGGCTGGCGGGTGCCCTGCGTGACTTGGGGGTGGGGGAGGGTGACCGTGTGGCCACCTTCATGTGGAACAACCAGCAGCACGTGGAGGCGTACTTCGCCGTCCCGGCGATGGGCGCGGTGATCCACCCGTTGAACATCCGGCTCTTTCCGGAACAGATCGTGTACACCGCGAACCACGCCGAGGACCAGATCGTCATCGTCGACCACTCGCTGCTGCCCGCCTTCCTGCCGCTGCTTCCCGCGCTCAAGTACGTGCGGCACGTCATCGTCAACGGGCTCGCCGATGTGTCCGGCCTGGGCGCCCCCGGAGTCGAGGTGCATGCGTACGAGGCACTGCTTCACGGCCAACCGGACAGCTATCCGTGGCCCGAGGTGGACGAACGGTCCGCGGCGGCCATGTGCTACACCTCCGGAACCACGGGTGATCCCAAAGGCGTTGTCTACAGCCACCGTTCGATCTACCTGCATTGCATGGCGGCTTCCCTGCCGGATGCCATCGCCCTGTCGCGCCATGACCTGGCTCTGGCTGTCGTGCCGCAGTTCCATGTACTGGCCTGGAGCCTGCCCTACGCCGCGTTCATGACCGGGACTTCGCTGGCCATGCCGGACCGCTTTCTCGCGCCGGAACCGCTGGCCGCGTTCATCGCCGCTGTCCGCCCGACCAAGGGCGTGGGCGTACCTACCGTATGGGGAAATCTGCTGCGGTATCTGGAAGCGCATCCGGAGATCGACATCTCCTCCATGGGGGAGATCATGGCCGGCGGATCGGCGCCGCCCGAGTCCATGATCCGTGCCTACGCCGAGCGGTACGGGATCACCCTGATGCAGGGCTGGGGCATGACCGAAACCTCGCCGCTCGGCAGTTTCGCCCGTTCGTCCGCCGCTGCCCGGACTCAGAAGTCGATCTCTCACCCGACCGGCCAGGGCCGCTTCTGCGCGGAGGTCGAGGCCAGGCTGATCGACGACCACGACCACGAACTACCCTGGGACGACAAGTCGGTGGGCGAACTCCAGGTCCGTGGCCCCTGGGTCACCGGCTCCTACTACGGTGAGGACACCGGGACGCAGGACGACAGGTTCAGCGACGGCTGGCTGAGGACTGGGGACGTAGGACGCATCTCCCCCGACGGCTGGCTCACACTGACCGACCGCATGAAGGACGTCATCAAGTCCGGAGGCGAGTGGATATCCTCGGTCGAGCTGGAGAACCATCTCGCCGACCACCCCGCCGTCCTGGAGGCCTGCGTCATCGGAGTGCCCGACGACAAGTGGGGCGAACGTCCCATGGCGTGTGTGGTCTTCGCGGACGGCCCAGTCGACGCCTCGGAACTGAAGAGCTTCCTGGAGAACCGGATCGCGCGCTGGCAGTTGCCCGAACGCTGGGCCTTCCTGCCGGCCATCGCCGTGACCTCGACCGGCAAGTACGACAAGAAGGCGCTCCGCGAGCAGTACGCACAGGGGGCCTTGCGGGTCGTCATGGCCTGAGCCGACCACCCGCGACGGGCAGGAAAACGCCGACGCCCCTGGGGACTTAGGGGTCCTGTCACTATGAGCGTCCGATCAGGTCGCG